>NZ_JBOHXW010000002.1:0-686224 GCF_050737575.1 Stenotrophomonas sp. | reverse complement strand
CGGCACTACCGGTGAAGCCTCTGCCGAGCATGGCTCGGCACTACGCTTGCTTCTGATCAGTAACGACCGTCGAACGCAAAAATCGGCTTGCGCTGCTGCCACAGGCCCTTGGTGAAATCCGGGAATTCCAGGGTCTGGAAGCTGTTGGCGATGGACTGCTCCGACAACGGCGTGATCGCGCTCCAGGCCACTGCATCGTAGATGTCGATGGGCATCGGCGCCTTGGCTTTCAATGCTTCGACAAAGGCGTGGATGACGAACCAGTCCATGCCGCCGTGGCCAGCGCTGGCCGCGGTCGCCGCATTGGTCTTCCACAGCGGATGCTCGTACTGATCCTGGTAGGTCTTGAACTCTTCCCACTGGTGCGGCGGGCTGCGGCCTTCAATGTGGATGCCGTGGTTGACGTCCATCCACAGGCCCTTGGTGCCCTGCACGCGGAAGCCCATCGAGTACGGGCGCGGCAGCGAGGTGTCGTGCTGCAGCAGGATGGTCTCGCCGTTGGCACAGGCCAGCGTGGTGGTGACGATGTCACCCAGCTTGAACTTGACCTGGGTGCTCGGGTGCGTGGTGCCGCCACTCTTGGCGACGGTGTACTCGTGCAGGCCGCGCGCCTTGCTGGCGAACGCATTGATGTGGGTGAAGCGATTGCCGCGGTTGATGCCGGTGTACATCGCGCACGGGCCGATGCCGTGACTGGGATACAGCTCGCCGTTGCGGTTGACCGAATGCTCGGTGCGCCAGCGCGCTTCCGACCAACCCTTGTCACCGAACTCGACGCCGCTGTCGTAGGGCTGGGTCGGATCACCGGAATTGAACTTCACCCCGCGCAGGTCGTGCTGGTAGCCACCTTGCAGGTGCACCAGTTCGCCGAACAAACCTTCGCGCACCATCTGCAGGGTCGCCATCACGTCGCGGCGATAGCACACGTTCTCCAGCAGCATGTACGGCGTGCCGGTGGCGAGCTGCGTGTTGAGCACGTCCCAGTGGTCCTGCAGGGTGATGCCGGCCACCACTTCGCAACCGACGGCGACCTTGGCCTGCATCGCGGCGATGGCCATCGGTGCGTGCCATTCCCACGGCGTGGCGATGATCACGCCATCCAGCCCGCGCTGTTCGAGCATGCGCTTCCACGCATTTTCATCACGGTCCTGGCCATACGCGCGCGGCGCCGGCTTGCCGGCCTTGGCCACCATGTCCATCGCGCGACCGAGCATGATCGGTTCGATATCGCACAGCGCGACCACTTCCACGTCGTCGCGGCGTACCAGTTCCTTCAGCAGCACCTGACCGCGCATGCCGGTGCCGATCACGCCCAACCGCATGGTGCGGCCGCGCGCCCAGGCCGGGGTTTCCGGCAACAAGCTGGTTGCGGCCAGGGCCGCACTGGCCATGATGAATTCCCTGCGTTTCATTGCATATCCTCTTTCATGAAATCGCGCCGTTGATGGCACGCGTATCGAAACCACACAAACGGTGCCACCGTCCCTCCCCTCATGCAATGCATGAAAGGAGGCGGCGGTGGCCCGACAGCATCAGAACTTGTAGGTTGCGGTCACGCTGTAGATGCGACCGAAGTTGTTGGCATAGCCGGCGAAGTTCATCCAGTCATTCGGGTCGTAGAACGGCAGGCGGTTGAACAGGTTCTTCACCGTCACGCCGACGCTCAACTTCTCGATCGGACGCCAGTTCACGCTGAGGTTGGCCGTCCACCACGCCGGTGCGCCACCGCAATGGCCGGGAGCCAGGTCGAGGTAGCTGCCGGTGCAGGTCTGCGCATTGTTGTCCTGCGCGTCGATGCGGTCGTAGGCCCACTTGGTGCCACCGACATAGTTGACGTAGAAGCCGGTATCCCAGTTGCCGTAGGTCCAATTGGTGTTGAACGTGGCCCGCACCTTCGGGTTGTTGTAGTAGCCCACCACGTTGCCGTAGTACCAACCGTCACCGTCGTCGGAGTTGTACATGCTGCGGTTGGCAATGGTCGCGGCCACGCCGATGTTCAGGCGGCCCCATTTACCGATATCGAAACGGCTGCGCAGATCCACGTCGAAGCCGTCGATCAGGGTGCGGCCACGGTTGCTGTACTGGCCGATCACACTGGCCACGTTGCCGGTGCTGTAGCCGGGCAAGGTGCCGGGACAGGCCACGCCGCTGGCCGGATCGCTGCACATCGCCGCCAACGCCGCCAGGTTGGACAGGTCGGTTTCGGTGATCGGGAAGCGGGTCATCGAGTCGATGTCTTCTTCCTTGCTGTAATCCGGCGCGACGATTTCATCGCGGCGGTACACGAACCAATAGTCAGCCGACAGCGACAGCCAGTCGGTCGGTTCCAGCACGACACCGAAGGTCGCGATCTTCGCCTTCTCCGGCTTCAGGTCCTGGTTGGGCTGGGTCATGCGCGCCACGTTGCGGCTGCAATCGCTGTTCCACAGGCTGTTGCCCAGATCCTGGTCGACGCCGCGATTGGACTGCTGCAGCAGGCCGGCAATCGCATTGGTTTCGGCACAGCGAATTTCATCGCGATAGCCACCAATCTGCGCATACACGCCGCCGCTGCCGGCTTCAGCCAGGCTCGGTGCGCGGAAGCCTTCCGAGTAGGTACCACGCACCATCAGCTGCGGCAGTGCCTGGTACTTCAGGCCGATCTTCGGTGCAGCGTTGGCGCTGAAGCCCGGATACTTGTCCAGGCGCAGCGCCAGGTCCATTTCCAGCTTCTCGGTGAGCGGTGCCACGGCTTCGGCAAAGACCGCGTAGGTGTTGCGCTTGCCGTCGAACCACGAGCCACCCTGCTGGGTGATCAGGCCGTTTGCCGCATCCGGATTGCCCGGCGTGTAGAAGGTCTCGCGGGTGGCGTTGAAGCCAAACGCCGCACGCACTTCACCGGCAGGCATATTGAACAGCGGGCCTTCGATCTTGCCGTCCAGGGTATGCAGGCGCGTCCACGACTCGATGTCGAAGGTCGGGAAGGCTTCGCGGATCAGTGCCGCATTGGCTTCGCTGATCTCGCCGAACTTGTAGGCCGGGTGATCGGAAATGATGACGCGGCCAGTGCCGGGATCGATGGTGTACGGACCGAAGGCTTTCTCGAAGCCCTTCAGGTTGACGTTGGTGGTCTGGTAGGTGACCGAGTGCGAGCCGGCGGTGGCGAACGCGGTCTCCCAGTTCCAGTCCCCGGCACTGCCGCGCAGGCCAGTCACCGCGCGATAGCTCTTGTCGGTATTGCGCTGGCCGAAGTGGCCGCCGCCCACATCCTGCAGCAGGTAACCCAAGCCGACCACGCCACCCATCAGCGCCTTCAATTCGGGGCTGGCGTGGTTGTACTCGTTGTTCGGGCCAAGCCACGGAGTCAGGAATTGATTGACCGTGTTGCCGGTGTTGCGCGAGAACCAGCTCTGCGGGTTGCCGGTAGTGGTGCCGTAGGCGCGCGGCGTACCGCCGTTGGCGTGCAGGTCGATGTCGGTATAGGTGACTTCGGCAAACGCCTCGATCGCATCATTCACCTGGAAGTGGCCATTGACGTAAGCCGTCACGCGCTTGGAATCAGCGCCGCCATTGATCTGGCTGGTCATCCAGTCCTGCCAGATGCAGCGCGTACCGGTCGCTACCTGCAGCACGTTGTTGCAGCCCGGTGCTGCTTCATCCACGCGCGCTCCGGTGGCCGGATCGATGGCGTAGTAATAGCCGGGATTGAACACGCCCGGTGCGCTGCCAGTGTCCAGCCGCAGATTCTTGATGTAGTCCGGATTGTTGACGTAGAACTGATTCGGATGCTTCAGGTACCACTCGCTGTTGGGGATACCGTTGCGCTCGTACAAGTTGACGCTGCCGTAGACGTTGTAGCCGTCCTCGGCCATGTCGCCGAAGCCGCCGGTCACGCTGGCCTGCTTCTCGCCAAAGGAATCAAAGCGCGAGGCGGTGTCCCAGGTGCCGCTGACTTCCAGCCCCTGGTAGCTGCTCTTGGTGATGACGTTGATGACGCCGGCCACCGCATCGGTGCCGTACACCGCCGACGCGCCATCGGTCAGCACTTCCATGCGTTCGATGACAGCGGCGGGGATGGCATCGATGTTGACGAACTGGGTCTGGAAGCCGGCTGGGGCGCCGTAATACGACAGGCGACGGCCGTTCAACAGCACCAGCGTGCCCTGTGCACCGAGGCCACGCAGGTTGGCCTGCGATGCGCCGTCGGAGCCGGTGAACAACGACTTGGAATCCACCTGACCTGGACGCGCAGCCGGCAGGTTGTCGAGCACCTGCAGCAGCGTGCGCGCGCCCATGTTCTCGATGTCCTGCTTGCTGATGATCTGCACCGGCGAGGCGGTCTCCACATCGCTGCGGCGGATGTTGGAACCGGTGACTTCGACACGGGCCAGCTCGGTGGCCTTGTCTTTGCTCTTCTCTGCATTGTCCTGCGCAAACGCAGGCGCGGCGATGGCGAACAGGGCGCTGGCAACAGCCAGCGACAGCGGGGCGAACGTGTAGCGATGGGGTGTGCGGCGGGCGGGCAACATGGGTTCTCTCCTGGCAAGGTCACGCAAAAGGAAGCAATTGGCGGGGCAAAGCGATCCCGGCCCGCGCTCCCTGAGAGCGCAGTCGGTGTGTTGTCACGGAGCAGCGGTGTTACGAGGTGGCGGTCATGGGGCGACGAGTTCGGCGCTGTCGCCCTCCTCGCCGATCAGCACGGCGTTGGCCCAGTTGCCACAAACCTGGGACGGTTGTTTGCCCTGTGCACCCAATGTGCGCAGGCTCAAATGGCTAAGGCCACGGATGTCCAGTTCCGGCTTGACCACGCCGGGCGCCTTCACCAAGCCGCTGTCGTACAGCAGACGATCGTCGCCCCACACCTGGAACTGCATGCCACCAGCGTCACGGCATTGGTCGTCGATACCGAGGTCGGCACGCAGCAGTTTCCATTGGCCCTTGATGCGCAGATCAATGCGGCTCTCTGCACCCACACCGAGTCCGCGCCGGAACTGCAGGCCGTTCATGCGCATTGGCACATCGGCACGGAACGCGCGATCGGCGTGAACCGATGCGGCCAGCGCGGCCGGCAGCGGCAGTTGGGAGAGGAACTGCTGCTGCGCCGGCCGCTCGGCCGCTTGCTGCTCAAGAATGTGGAAGGTGGACAGCGCAATCGGGCCGACATCACGCGGCTGCAATGCATCCACGGCACGTGCCGTGTTGCCCTGCGCGGCCGTCACCATCGGATCGTTCGCAGCTTCGCCATCGCCATCCGGGTTCTGCACGCTGAGCACGCGGAAGCGCAGCAGGCGGCCGGCGTGCGCGGCGAAGTCGATGCGCTGCAAGCCTTCCTTCAACTGCAGGCGACCGTGCGCGATGGGCTGGCCCCACTCGCCGTTGCTGTCGCCCATGTAGATTTCGTAGTCGCGTACCTGGCCGTGCTTCCAGTGCTTGTCATTGCGCGGCGCCAGTTCGATGCCATCGATCAACTTGCGCTCGCCGAAGCCGACCACCCATTCGTGCGCGCCGGTGCGGATGGCTTGATTGCGCACGCTGCGGAACCACGTCGCCGGATCATCGTCGAGTGCATTTTCCAGCGGATGGCCGGGCTCTTCTGCCGGGCGGCTGACCAGCAACAGGCTGTCCGCCGGCAATGCGCGGCCAAGCTCCGGTGCAGCCGGGAAAACGTCATCGGCCAGCGCGGCGGCCACCGGGAAATCCAGCTGCAGTTGCAGCGGCTGGCGGATGTCCTGCGTGGCGGTGCGTACGTGCAGCGTGCCCTGACGCTCCTTCGCATCGAAGTACCAGCCTTCCGCCGCGCCCTGCAAGGCAGCAGCGTCGGCCAGTTGCGTCAGGGCACGCCCACTTACCTGCACCGCGTGCGGCGCCTGCCGGCTCAACACCCGCAGGCCGTAACGGCGCTGCGACAGTTGCCCCTGGTACTGGCCCTGCACCGGATCAATCCGCACTTGCACCGGGCCACTGCCCTGCGCCGGCGCCTGCACGCGGATCTGCTGCGTGCTGGATTCACCCTTCTGATAACGGCGCGTGCTGCCGTCGTCTTCGTACAAGGTGTAGCTGGACTCGCCCTGCGGGTACAGATCAAAAGTCACTTCATCCAGCGGCTTTTCGCCGTCGAACAGCATCTCCGTATACATCGGCAGGATCGCACCGGCGCGCACGAACACCGGCAACGTCGCCAGTTCCACTTCGCGATCCAGTTGCTTGCCTGCGCTGCCCGCCTGCACATGGCGGCCATCCCAATAGTCGAACCAGCCGCCGGCCGGCAGGTGGATGTCACGGCGCCAGCCACGGCTCGCTGCCTGGCTGCGGTAGACCGGCGCGACCAGCAGGTCGCGGCCGAGCAGGAATTGGTACTTGTAGGTTTCGTCCTGTGCGTGCGGATCCTGCGGGTAGTCCCACATCAGCCCGCGCACCGGCGGCGCGCCGCTCTGCGCGGCGTCATGCACCAAGCCATACATGTACGGCGTCAGGCGCATTTTCAGCTTGAGGTAATCGCGGTTGATCGAGCGATACGGTTCGTCGAACGCCCACGGATGCTTGCGTGCATTCGACGACCAGCCGGACATGCCCATCAGCACCGGCGTAAAGGTTTTCCACTGCAGATCGCGGGTGAAGGTTTCCGCGCTGCCGCCGAAGATCGCGTCCACGTCGCCACTGGCATACGCCATGCCCGACAGCCCCGAACCCACCAGCGTCGGCACATGCCAACGGATGTAATCCCAACTGCTGCTCTGGTCGCCGGTCCACGCCACCGCGTAGCGCTGGATGCCGGCCCAGCCCATCACCGTCCACAGGAACGGGCGCGAGTCGGAGTTGTTCAAGATGCCGTTGAACGCCTGTTGATTCGCGTCCATGGCGAACTGATAGCCCTGCCCGGTCCAGGCCACGTCCAGCTTCTGCACGCGGCTGCCGGCCTTGCCCACTTCCCAGGCAATTTTGTCGACGCCGTTTTCGGTCCACAGGCCGGTCTTGAAGCCATATTTGGCCAGACCCTGCGCGGTTTCCGGCAGCTGCTTGTAGCCGCAGCCATAGCCATCGTTGGGCAGAATCCAACCGCCGGGCATATCGTTTTCGCGGTACTTGGCGGCCACGCTATTGACCACATCCGGCGTGGTGCCGGTCGGGCCGTCGCTCCAGCCTTCCGGCACAGTGCCGGGCTTCTTGCTGTTGTCGCCGTCGTTGTAGCAATCGGCATCGCCGTAGGACAGCGCCCAGCGCGCGACCATGTTCGGCCGGCCGGTCAGCTGCGTGTAGCGCTCCAGCAAATGCTGCAGATCGGCGCCCACAAAGTAATAGGCATCAAAGCGGTCTTCGCGATGCAGCAAGGTGGCTTGGTCGGACTGACGCAGGTCGTAGCTGCCGTCGCTCCAGGTGTTGCGCAACATGCCCCAGCCGCGCGAACTGAGCAGCATCGGCGCCGGGCTCGGTCGGTCGCCCTCTTCCCAGCCGCCGGAATAGGAAACTTCCAACTCACGGCCCTTGAACTGGAACTTGCCGTTCTGCTGTCCGCCGCCGTAGAACGCTTCATCGGCCTGCGAGGACAGCACCTGCACGCTTTGTTCGGCGGCCATATCCAGCGGCTGCAGTTCCTGCCACATCGGCACGCTGCGCTCGCCGTCCAAACGCTCCAGGCGCAGCTGCAGCGGCTGCCGCTGCACATGCAGCACCAGCGACGGCGTGCGTACGCGGATTTCGTTGGTGTCTTCTTCCAACTGCGCCTGCACCGGCTGCGTGGGCTGCGGCAGCACGATCGGCGCGGCCTTGTTGCCGGGGCCGGTGAGCTTGCCCTTGCGACCGGCCTGCACATGCACGATGTCGTTGGCCAGCACGTCGATGCGCAGCGTGGTGCCGGCATCGGTGAGCAGTTCCCAACCGCGTACTCCGTCACGACCCTCGCTGGCCGCCACCGAACGCAGATTGCCTACCGGTTCCGCATTCGCAGACAAGGCCGGCAGCAACAGCGCGGATAGCAGGGCCAGCAGCAGCGGCGAACGACGATTGTGGTTATGCACCTTGTCCCCTGGCCCGTTCATCGGACGTTGCGATTTCAGTTGTGGCCGACTCTGGGGAGTAAATCGAAAGATGTCAACAAAATGAAAGCAAAAAGTAAGTTGAATTTCTTGCAATCGAAAGATGCTGCAGAGCACCACTTTCCATTGGCCCGAAAAGTGGCTATTCACCTGTAACGAAAGGGGTTTTACGCGCAACCTTTCGTTCGTGATGACGCACTCACTGCGAAAGTGAGCTGCATTGGTTTCTTTTCTTTTACTTTCGGTATTTGACATTCCGAAAGAAAACGAACAAGGTTCCCCCGCACAACAGGAATCAAGAATGGATCTCACCCTGCTTTCCGACCTGACCACCTGGCAGCAGCTGGGCGGCACCGACACCGCTACCGAAATCGCCCAGCAGCCAACGCTGTGGGAAACCCTGGCCAGCACCCTCGCCGATGACTGCACGCGCTTGCAGGCCTTCCTTGGTGAGCGCCTGAACGACCCGCGCCAGCGCGTGTTGTTCACCGGTGCCGGCAGCTCGGGCTTCATCGCCGAAATGGTGGCTGACACCATCAATGCGCAGTGGCCGGCCGAGGTGCGCGTGGTGCACACCACCAGCCTGCTCACGCATCCGGCGCTGTACCTGCAGCGCGACCGCCCGACCCTGCTGGTGTCGTTTGGCCGCAGCGGTTCCAGCCCTGAAAGTGTGGCGGCGGTGGAGCGCGTGCGCGCCGATGTGGACGACGCCCGCTTCCTCGACATCACCTGCAATGCCGATGGTGAGCTTGCGCGACGTGGCGCCGGCCGCGACGACACCTGCACCCTGCTGATGCCGGCAGCCAGCTGTGACCGCGCCTTCGCCATGACCAGCAGCCTCACCTGCATGCTGCTGGCCGCGCTGAGTGTGTTCGACCGTGCACCGTGGAGCGAGCGCATCGCCCGCCTGCAACAGGTTGCCGCGCTGGCACGCAACGGCATCCAGCAATGGGATTCGGCCGTGGCGGCATTGGCACGCGAACCCTTCAGCCGCGTGATCTACCTGGGCAGTGGCCCGCACGAAGCGCTGGCGCGCGAAGCCGCGTTGAAGGTGCTGGAACTCACCGCCGGCCGCGTATTGGCCATTGCCAACACCCCGCTGGGGTTCCGTCACGGGCCCAAGTCCACACTCAACAGCCAGACCCTGGTCATCGTGTTCCGCAGCGCACAGCCGCTCGCGCGTCGCTACGAACAGGATCTGCTGGAAGAACTGCGCGGTGATGGTGTCGCCGGCAAGGTGTTGTCGATTGGTCCGCAATCGGACATCGGTGCCGATGACGACTACACGCTGCCGGTGCCGGCCATCGCCGACAGCTGGCTTGCGCCGGTGTGGCTGCCGTTCGCGCAGCTGTATGCGCTGCAGCGTTCGGCCTCGATGGGCCTGACCCCGGACAACCCGTTCCCCGACGGCACCGTCAACCGCGTTGTCAAAGGCGTGACCATCCACCATGACTGAGCCCACGCCACACGCCTGTTACGGCATCGACATCGGCGGCACCAAGATCGAACTGGTGGCCTGCGATGCCGCCATGCAGGTGACGTGGCGCAAGCGCATCGCAACGCCGCAGGACAGCTACGACGCGTTTCTGCAGGCGGTGATGACCTTGGTGGAAAGTGCCGATGCCGAACTGGGCAATGCCGCCGCGTCCATCGGCATCGCCCTGCCCGGCGTGCGCGACCGCCGCACTGGCCGCCAGCTCAGTGCCAATGTGCCCGCGCTCACCGGCCAATGTGTCGCGCAGGATCTGCAGGCGCGTCTGCAGCGCCCACTGCGCTTCGGCAACGACCTGCAATGCTTTGCCTTGTCTGAAGCACACGGCGGCGCGGCCGATGGTTACGCCAGCATGTTCGGCGCCATCCTCGGCACCGGCGCCGGTGGCGGTTACTGCGTGCAGGGCCGGCTGATCAGCGGCTTCAACGGCTTGGCCGGCGAATGGGGCCACTGGAGCGTGCCGGCCAATCTGCTGCAGCGTCACGGCTTGCCACTGCTGGATTGCGGCTGCGGCCTGCGCGGCTGCGTGGAGCGTTATGTGTCCGGCAGCGGCGTGGCCATGATCGAACGCCACCTCGGCGGCAGCGCCAACAATGCCAGCGATGTCATTGCCCTGGCCGAAGCCGGCGATGCGCGCGCGCAACAGGCGCTGGACATCCACCGCGACCTGCTCGGCCACAGCTTCGCCGAGTTGATCCTGGCATTGGACCCGCATGTGATCGTGCTCGGTGGTGGCCTGTCGCAATACGCGCCGCTGTACCAGCAACTGCCAGCAGCCATCGCCGCCCATCTTTTTGCAGGCGTGGAAGTACCGCCCATCGTGCCGCCGCGTTTCGGCGACGCCGGTGGCGCACGCGGTGCCGCCCTGCTCGCCTGCCAACCTGCTTTTTCCTGACCCCCGGGAGTTCGTCATGTCCTCGCTGCAATCCCTGCTCACCGCCCACCGCCAGGGCCAGAATGTCGGCCTGTACAGCGTCTGCTGCAGCAATGAGCAGGTGCTGCGCGCCGCCATGCAGGTGGCCACGCGCTACGGCACGGTGCTGCTGATTGAGGCCACGTCCAACCAGGTGGATCAGTTCGGCGGCTACACCGGCATGACCCCGCCGCAGTACCGCGACTATGTGCAGGCACTGGCCGACGAAGAAGGCTTCCCGCACGAACAGCTGTTCCTTGGCGGCGACCACCTCGGCCCCAATGCCTGGCAGAAACAGCCGGCCGCCGAGGCAATGGCCAACGCGCGCGTGCTGATCGAAGCCTACGTCGCGGCCGGCTTCAACAAGATTCACCTGGACTGCAGCATGTCCTGCGCCGACGACCCGACGCCGCTGCCCGACGCCATCGTCGCCGCACGCTCGGCCGAACTGGCGGTCATCGCCGAGCGCACTGCTGCGGCGAACAACCTGCCGCTGCCGCTGTATGTGATCGGCACCGAAGTCCCCATCCCCGGTGGCGAAGCCTCGCTCGAAGGCGGTCTGGCCGTCACCACGCCGGCCGCCGCCGCGCAGACGCTGGCCATCCATCAGCAGGCATTCGACACACCGGAACTGCGCGATGCGTGGCAACGCGTGATTGCGATGGTGGTGCAACCCGGCGTGGATTTCGACCACAGCAGCGTGCACGACTACGATGCCGCCGCCGCTGCCACGCTGGCCGATTTCCTGGAGCAGCAGCCGCGCATCGTGTTTGAAGCGCACTCCACCGATTACCAGCGCGAATCCGGCCTGCATGCATTGGTGCGCGATCACTTCGCCATTCTCAAGGTCGGCCCGGCGGCGACGTTTGCCTACCGCGAAGCGCTGTTTGCCTTGGCCGCCATCGAAGCCGAACTGTTGCCGGCCGCGCAGTGCTCGCAGCTGCCGCAGGTGCTGGAACAGGTGATGACCACGCAGCCGAAGTACTGGCAGGCGCATTACCACGGCGACGAAGCCAGCCTGCGCCTGTTGCGCGCCTATGCCTTCAGCGACCGCTGCCGCTACTACTGGGGCGAACCGGCGCTGCTGCAAGCCGTGCAGACCCTGTTCGCCAACCTTGAGCAACACGCACCGTCGCTGGTGCTGCTCAGCCAATACCTGCCCGAGCAATTCCGCGCGGTGCGTGCCGGACAGTTGGCCAACACACCGGCCGCCTTGGTCCAACATCACATCGGCCTCTGCCTGGGCGAGTACGCCCGCGCCTGCAGCGCCAACTTGGCTGGCGCTCGCAAGAAAACCGAAAGCTCCCACGCTTCGATTCTTGCGAACGGTTAATCTTCCGCTTTCACTCCACAAGGAAGAGATGCTCATGCGCAATACACGCTCCCGGCGCCAGCAGATTCTGCAGCTCCTGATCGAACAGGGCACGGTGCAGGTATCGGAGCTGGTTGACCGGTTCGACGTGTCGGCGGTGACCATCCGCACCGACCTGGGTCAGATCGAAATCCAAGGCCTGGCCACCCGCACCCACGGCGGCGCGACGCTGGTGCGGATGCCGCCGCTGGAGCAGGACATCCACGAAAAGGATGCGCTGAACCTGTCGCTGAAAGAATCCATTGGCAGGCGCGCCGCGCTGCAGGTGCATGCCGGTGACAACATCATCATCGACTCCGGCTCCACCACCATGACGCTGGCCCGGCATCTGCACGGGCACCGCGACGTCACGGTGATGACCAACGGCCTGAACATCGCCTGGGAGCTGGCCAACGCACCGGGCGTGAACGTGCTGCTCACCGGTGGCCTGCTGCGCAAGCAGTCGCTGTCGCTGCAAGGCAACCAGGCCGAATCCAGCCTCACCTCCTATAGCTTCGACACCTTGTTTCTGGGCGTGGATGGACTGGACCTGCAGTTCGGCCTCACCACCCACGACGAGAGCGAAGCCCGCCTCAACCACCGCATGGTCGAGCGCGCGCGGCGCATTGTGGTGCTGACCGATGCCTCCAAGTTTGGCCGGGTCAGCCTGCACCGCATCGCCCGTCTGGACCAGATCCAAGCCATCATCACCGACCCCGGCATCGACGATGCCACCCGCGAGGGCCTGCAGCAGCAGGGGATCGAGGTGATCATCGCCGAGCCACCACCGCCATGACCAATACCCGCTCCCTGCTCGGCCGCATCCTCACCCCGCTGGGGTGGCGTCGCGGCCACGTTCACTTCGACCAGCAGCAGATCCTGTCGCTTGAAGTCGAAGATCACGCCGGCGATGCCGCACAACTGCCGGTGATCCTGCCGGGCTTCATCGACCTGCATGTCCACGGCGGCGCCGGTGTCGATCTGATGCAGGGCGGCGATGTCGCCCGCACCATCGCCCGCACCCACGCCCGCCACGGCACCACCACCCTGCTCGGCACCACCATGACCGCCGCGTTCGAGGAAATCGAGAACGCATTGCGTGGTTTGGCTCAGGTGATCGCCACGCCGGATACGAACGCCGCGCAGATCATCGGCGTGCATCTGGAAGGCCCATTCATCAGCCCGCAGCGGCTCGGCGCGCAACCGCCGCGCACATTGGAGGCCACACTGGAGTCCGTGCAGCACCTGCACGCGCTGGCGCCGATCAAGGTGCTGACCATCGCCCCGGAAATCGGCCAGCACGCCGCGTTGATTCCCGCCCTCGCGGCGATGGGCATCCGCGTGCAGGTCGGCCATAGCGCTGGCACCTACGAAGACGGCGTGGCCGCCTTGCAGGCGGGCGCCACCGGCTTCACCCATCTGTTCAACGGCATGACCGGCGTTGATCACCGCACGCCCGGCATCGCTGCCGCCGCATTGGCACATGCGCAGTACGCCGAACTCATTCCCGACCTGCAGCACGTGCATCCGGGCGTGATCCGCATGGCCGTGCGCGCCATTCCGCGCCTGTATGCCGTCACCGACGCCACCGCCGCCACCGGCATGCCCGACGGCGAATACGCACTGGGCGAACAGCGCGTGCACAAATGCCTGGGCTGCGTGCGCCTTGCCAGCGGCTCGCTCGCCGGCAGCGCACTGACCATGGATCAAGCGCTGCGCAATCTGGTCGATGTCGGTCTGGAGCTGGCCGACGCATCGCAACGAGTTTCCACCATCCAAGCCGATTACCTGGGTCTGGAAGATCGCGGTCGCATCGCCCCGGGCCTGCGCGCGGACATGGTGGTATTGAACCCGGATCTGCAGCTGCAGCAGGTGTGGATCAACGGCCATTCGGTCGATCTGCACTGATTCCCTGTAGTGCCGAGCCCTGCTCGGCATACCGCGCAGATGCGCAGCGTGATCCGGCTACGCAGAGCCCGGAACGAAATGCCGCCGAGCATGGCTCGGCACTACAAAACCCTGCCCCAGGAACGCGCCGATGACCGACTCCGCCTTCGCCACGCCCGTCGCCGATACCACGCCCCGCTGGCCGGTCCGCTATCTGCTTTTCATCGCCGGCCTCGGCGGCCTGCTGTACGGCATCGACATCGGCATCATCGCCGGCGCCCTGCCCTATCTCGAAGCCACCGCCAGCCACGCCTGGCAGTTGAGCAGCCAGCAACTCGGCTTCGTGGTCGCAGCGGTGCTGTTGGGCAGCGTGCTGTCCTCGCTGTTTGCTGGCTTGATCGCCGACCTGATCGGCCGACGCGGCGCGATGCTGCTGGCCGGCGTGCTGTTCACCGCCAGCATCCCGGTGATGGCATTGGCGTCGGGCTACACGCCGCTGTTGCTCGGCCGGCTGCTGCAAGGTATCAGCGGCGGTTTGATCGGCGTGGTGGTGCCGTTGTATCTGGCCGAAGTGCTGGCGCCGGAACGCCGTGGTCGTGGCGCAGCGATGTTCCAGCTGCTGCTGACCATTGGTCTGGTGTTGGCCGCACTGATCGGCCTCTATCACGCGCATGTCGTCGATGCCGCCGCCGACACCCTGCGCAACCTGCCATTGGTGCAACAGGCGCAGGAATTGTTCGCCGTCAAAGACCACGCATGGCGCACCATTTTCTGGAGCTGTCTGCTGCCGGGCGTGGTGTTCTGCATCGGCGTATTGGGGCTGTCCGAGTCGCCGCGCTGGCTGGTGCAGCGCGGCCGCATCGACGCCGCACGACAGAGCCTGCAACGCACGCTGCCGGCCACACAGGTGGAAAGCACGCTGCAGCAGATCCAGGCACCGGACACCGCAACGGCCGACGGCAAACGCGACCGCTTGTTCAGCCGTCGCTACATGGTGCCGTTCCTGCTCGCCTGCGTGATCCTGGCCTGCACCCAGGCCACCGGCATCAATTCGATCCTGGCCTACGCGGTCAACATCCTCAATCAAGCCGGCCTGCCCGGCTCGGCCGCCAACAGTGCCGATGTCGCCATCAAACTGCTCAACGCATTGATGACCGTCGCCGCCTTGTTGCTGGTCGATCGCAAGGGCCGCAAATTCCTGTTGATGCTCGGCAGCGGCGGCATCTGCCTGGCCCTGCTCGCCTCGGCGATGCTGTTCTTCAAGGCCGAACAAGGCCGCGCAGACGTGCAGCCACTGCTGCAACACGCCGTGCTCGATGACCGCCTGCAGCTGGATCTGGACGCCGCGCAATGGCAGCAACTGGCCGGTGCACGCATGCACGACCAGCAACCGCTGCAGCTGACGTTGTCCTATTCATACGGCGGTTTCAGCGACGTGCGCTCCCTGCGCAGCGACAACGCCAGCGATCATCAGGTAAACATTCAACGCGACGCCACCGTGCGCGCCGACAGCGTCATCGGCAGCTTCTTCCGCCAACTGCATTTGAATCCCTTCCCCGACCCGAGCGTGGCCGCAAACGCGCCCCTGAAGATCGAGCAGGCCTGGATCGGCCCGGTTCCCACACCGACGCACGGCTGGATGGTGGCGGCCTGCATTCTGGTGTTCGTCGCCTTTTTTGCCGTCGGCCCGGGCGTCTGCGTTTGGCTGGCCCTGTCCGAGCTGATGCCCAACCGCATCCGCTCCAACGGCATGAGCATCGCGCTGCTGATCAACCAGTTCGTCTCCACCACCATCGCCGCGGTGTTCCTGCCGACGGTGGGGCATTACGGCTACGCCAGCATGTTCCTGTTCTGGGCCGGCTGCACCTTCGTGTTCTTCCTGGTCGCCGCCTTCTGGATGCCCGAAACCAAGGGCAAGACGCTGGAACAGATCGAAGCGCATTTCCGCTGAGTGCGGCGAAAGGGCGGGAATCAAAAACCCCCTCATCCGCCCTCCGGGCACCTTCTCCCGCAGGCGGGAGAAGGGACGGCTGGCATTGCTGTGTGCCGATGTTTTGCTTGTGCTCCGGCTTGCGCTCTTCGCAACCAAGGCTAAGCCAGCAGAAAACCTGGCTGTCCCTTCTCCCGCCTGCGGGAGAAGGTGCCCGGAGGGCGGATGAGGGGGCTTCTACGCTTCTACGCTTCTACGCTTCTGCGCTTCTGCGCTTCTAAAGCTCCCGCCTCCACCCTCGCCCACCCCAATCCCCCAAACGCAAAACGGCCGCCCGAAGGCGGCCGTTCTTTGCAAACAGGCGCAAGCGCCTGTCAGCGGGATTACTCGGCGGCAGCAGCAGCTGCAGCGGCCTTGGCGGCCAGACGAGCAACCTTGGCCTGCTGAGCAGCGGCCAGATCTTCCTTGATGCGAGCAGCCTTGCCTTCCAGGCCACGCAGGTAGTACAGCTTACCGGCGCGAACCTTACCGCGGCGCTTCACTTCAACCGAGTCGATCACGGCGCTGTGGGTCTGGAAAACGCGCTCGACGCCGTAGCCGTGCGAGATCTTGCGCACGGTGAAAGCGGAGTTCAGGCCGGCATTCTTGGTGCCGATCACGACGCCTTCATAGGCCTGCAGACGCTCACGTGCGCCTTCCTTCACCTTCACATTCACCACGACGATGTCGCCCTGGCTGAACTTCGGCAGTTCGCGGGTGACCTGGGCGGATTCAAACTCCGCGACGATGGACTTGTTCAGCTTGCTCATTGGATTACACCGATTGTTCGGGTGGGCGTGTCATTCGACAGCGGAATCTCATGCAGTCACCGAATTGCGCTGCACGTTTATTGTTTTGTTTCCAACGCCAGCCACAAAGGACCGACGGGAACTCGCAATTCTAGCCTATTGTTCGCCCTTGGCGCCAGTAGGAGCTGAATCGGCGGCCAGCGCCTCGCGGGCTTCAGCCAGCAGCTTGCGGTCGGCCTTGCCCAGCGCCGCCTCGTCCAGCAGGTCAGGCCGGCGCAGCGCGGTGCGCAGCAGCGATTGCTGCCGGCGCCAGCGCGCAATGGCAGCGTGATTGCCCGAGCGCAGCACGTCTGGCACATCGCCCAGCACATGACTGGAGGGCTGACTGTAATGGGGGCAATCCAGTAGGCCGTCGCCCTCAAAGCTGTCCTGAACCGCCGATTCAGCATCGTTCAGGGCACCCTCTTGCAAGCGGGTAACCGCATCGATGATCACCGCCGCACCCAGCTCACCGCCGGACAGCACGTAATCACCGAGGGAAATCTCTTCATCCACTTCAGACGCCAGGAAACGCTCGTCCACACCTTCATAGCGGCCGCACAGCAGGATCATCCGCGGCATTGCCGCCAGCTCGCGCACCTTGGCCTGGGTCAGCGGCCGGCCCTGCGGGCTGAGATAGATCAGCGGCGCCGGTTGCGGATCAGCAGCGCGCGCCGCCGCCAAGGCGGCACGCAGCGGCTCGATCAGCATCACCATGCCGGGGCCACCACCGAACGGACGGTCATCCACCCGCCGGTAATTACCCTCGGCGAAGTCGCGCGGGTTCCAGCCATGCAATTCCAGCAGGCCGCGCTCCTGCGCACGCCCAACCACGCCCAGTCCAGCGGACTGAGCGAGGAATTCCGGAAACAGGCTGATGACGTCGACGCGCACCGGGCTTAAAACTCCGGATCCCAGTCAACCACGATCAGGTTGGCGTCGAAATCGACCGACTTGACGAAGTCGCCCATCACGAACGGCACCATGCGCTCACGATCACCGCGCACCACCAACACATCGTTGGAGCCGGTGCTGAACAAATGCGAGGCAATCCCCAGCTTGACGCCTTCGACGGTCTGCACATCCAGGCCTTCCAGATCGACCCAGTAATATTCATCCGGGCTCGGCGGCGGCAAGGCGCTGCGGGCGATGTAGATCTCGGTGTCGCGCATCGACTCGACCACATCACGGTCGGTCACGTTCGGGAACGTGGCCACCAGATGCTTGCCCGAATCACGGCCACGCACACCGGAAAGCTCGGATTCCTGCCCTGCGGGAGTGCGCAGAATCCAAGGCTGATATTTGAAAATGGCAGAACGCGGCTCGGTCCAGGACTCGAGCTTGAGTTCGCCGCGCACACCAAAAGCGCCGGCAACCCTGCCAAGCAGGATCCGGCGCTCGGAATCTTTCTTCATGTCGGAAACCATCGGGCCGCGCTTTCGCGCGGCCCGTCAGGATCAGGCCGCGACGGCCTGGGCCTTGGTCGCTTCCTTGTACAGGTTGCGAACCTTGTCGGTCAGCTGGGCGCCATTGGCGACCCACTTGTCGACAGCGGCGATGTCCAGCACGATGCGCTGTTCTGCACCCTGGGCGACCGGGTTGTAGTAGCCGACGCGCTCGATGTTGCGGCCGTCACGGGCGCTACGGACGTCGGTCACGATGATGTGGTAGAACGGACGCTTCTTGGCGCCGCCGCGGGTCAGTCGAATCTTGACCATGGTGTTTTTTCCTTATTGCCCAGTCGCCAGGATGGCGCGGTAAGCCGACGATTATAGCGGCGCCTACCGCCCATTCCAACCCCGCCCTTATGGCCCAAGCTGAACAGGCTGATGGCTTGGCACGGCTGAATCTTCGGGTTTGAGGCTTGCTGGCGCTTTCGGCGTCGGCTGAGAGGCCCTCCCCCTAAAGCACCACCCAAGGCGCCTCATCCAGCGCCCGCTGCAACTGCTGCAACAGCTGTTCCGATTGCACAAACGGCACATCACCCACCCGCGACAACGGCCACATGCCGCTGGCATTACAGGCAACCGCCCCGGAAAAACCTGCCAGCGTCGCCAGTCCCAGTTCGCGCCGCACCTGCGCTTGCCCCAGCCGATCCAGTCCGGCAATCAGCAATTGCTCCGTGACACCGCGCAGGGCCGCTGCCTGCGGCCACACCACTTGCGCACCATCCCAGAACGCCAGATTCCAGGTACTGCCCTCACTCACGTTGCCCGCACCGTCGACGAACACCACATCATCAAATCCCTCGCGCATGGCCTGGCGACGGTGATGGAACAACGGGAACGTGCCTGCATGTTTGATATGCGCCAGTTCGCGCTGATAGCGCAGCGGCGCAACCGTGCGGGCGGTCGTCGAGATCGCGGCTGGCGCAGCAATGCCGATCAACACATCCACCGGCACGACGCGCAGTGGCTGGCGGAAATCGAACGCACGCGAAAACACGGTGATCCGCACCGAGGCATCGCACGCATCGCACTGCGCCAACGCATCCTTCAGCCACACAGTGAGCTGCGCGACATCCAGCCCGGCATCAAACAGCTCGTGCGTGGCCTGCTGCAGACGCTGCTGATGCAACACCCATCCCTGCACCGCGCCCTTGCGCACCTGCAACGAGGTGAAGTGGCCGTAATTGACCAACGCCGCACCCAATACATTGGCATCAGCGAATTGTCCGTTGCAGAACAGATGGCTCACAGCAGCACCTGTGCCTGGGCCCACATTGTCCGAATGATGTCGGCGGCAGGTGCGCGACGCGCCAACCATGCCGACTGCCCCGCCCATGCCTGCATCGCATCAAGTTGATCGGCGGCATTCGCTTCGCGACGCATCCCGGCGGTAAGCCCGCGCTGCACCGGATACGGCTGCGGCAACGGCGCTTCGGCGGCTTCGGCCGCACGCACATACGCCGTATTCAACGCGCGGCCCAAACGCCCACTGAAAGTGCGGGTAACGCGTGTACCTTCCGGCTCGGACTCGGCCAATGCCAAGCGCCACGCCTGCGGAATATCGGATTCATCAGCAGCGAGAAATGCGGTGCCAACCTGCACGGCGCTGGCACCCAGCAACAGCGCCGCGGCGACACCACGACCATCGGCAATGCCACCGGCTGCGATCACCGGCACCTGCAGGTGATCGGCCAGACGCGGCAACAGCGCGAACAATCCGCTCATCTGCAATTCGGCCTTGGCCGCATCAAACGCACCGCGATGACCGCCCGCCTCCATGCCCTGCGCGATCACCGCATCCGCACCGGCGGCTTGTGCCTGCAAGGCTTCGTCCAACGTAGTGACGCACGCAAACCAGGCGATATTCGCCGCTC
The DNA here is from genome assembly GCF_050737575.1 of Stenotrophomonas sp. Lineage (GTDB taxonomy): Bacteria > Pseudomonadota > Gammaproteobacteria > Xanthomonadales > Xanthomonadaceae > Stenotrophomonas. The sequence goes on along the minus strand of NZ_JBOHXW010000002.1, from coordinate 666,490 downwards.
TCAATCGCTGCACCTGCGCAGCAGAAAGCACGCCCATGATGGTCGATGCCACCGCAGGCCGCGCCTGAATCAGTGCTTCAAACTGGGCATCGAAATCGGCCGGGCCTGCATCACCGGCAGCGGCCGGCACCTGTGGGCCCCATTTACCAAGAAAATCGCGGGTCGCCGCTTCAGCAGCAACATCGCGCACGGGCGCCGGATCCGGCACCCACAGATTGACCTGTGCGGGGCCCTGCGACTGCGTTCTGAAAGCACCCATCCACTGGCCGATCTGCTCCGGGGTGGACAGCACTGCGCCCATCGCGCCCATACTGCCAACGTTGGCAAGCGCCGCCGACAGCGGCACCGGGCAGGCGCCGGCCATCGGCGCCAGCAGGATCGGGAGTTCAACGCCAAAGCGCTCGCAGAACGCGTTGGCCCGGGAGGAAATGACAGCGTTGTGCATGGCGGTGAAGTTGCCGCCGGGGCCTGCCCTGCTCAGCGAAGCGAGAGGGCGTAGGAGCGCACCAGCTGACTGTCCATCTCTTCGTTGAAAGTGAAGTTCACATACTGGGCGTCATCGGCAGTGAAATCCACATCCACCCGCGAGCGCCCGATTTCGGTACCCGCTTCATCCAGCGCGCGCGCCATGAAGACGCCCTTGTATGGCTTGGTGGTCACCACGTAAACCGACGCATCCTTGGAGCCCATGCCACGGCTCTTGCCGAGCGTCACGGTCATGCCGTTATTGGTGACCGACGCATCCACGTCCAGCTTCAGCGACATGCGCTTGTCCACGCCCTCGCCCAAGCCTGCAACAAAGTCGGTGGCCGTGCCGCTGATCGCGCTGCCTGCCTTCTGCGACAGCGAGCGATCTTCACCGCATGCGCTGAGTGCCAGCACGACCGCCGCCAAGAAAATTCCCTTCTTCATGCGCATTTCCCATCCCTTTGTTTGAGTTCAATGGCCTGGATCAACGGAACGGCAAGCCGCCCTTGCCACCCATGGCGCCGAGCATGCCCTTCATGTTGCGCATCATGCCCTTCATGCCACCGCCGGCGAGCTTGCTCATCATCTTTTCCATCTGCATGTACTGCTTCATCAGCTTGTTGACGTCTGCCGGCTGGGTGCCGGAGCCACGTGCAATGCGGGCACGACGCGAGCCGTTGAGCAGGCCCGGATTGCGGCGCTCCTTCTTGGTCATCGAGCCGATGATGGCGATCATGCGCGGCACTTCCTTGCTCTGCGATGCCTGCTGCTTGAGGTGCTCGGGGATCTGGCCCATGCCCGGCAGCTTGTCCATCAGGCCGCCGATGCCGCCCATGTTCTGCATCTGTTCCAGCTGGTCGCGCATGTCGTTCAAGTCGAACTTCTTGCCCTTGGCGACCTTCTCGGCCAGCTTCTGCGCCTTGTCCTTGTCGACCTGCTGCTCAACCTGCTCCACCAGCGACAGCACGTCGCCCATGTCGAGGATGCGGCTGGCCACGCGCTCGGGGTGGAAGATATCCAGCCCGTCGACCTTCTCGCCGGTACCGGTGAACTTGATCGGCTTGCCGGTGATGTAACGCACGCTCAGCGCGGCGCCGCCACGGGCGTCACCGTCGGTCTTGGTCAGTACCACGCCGGTCAGCGGCAGTGCTTCGCCGAACGCCTTGGCGGTGTTGGCTGCGTCCTGGCCGGTCATCGCATCGACCACGAACAACGTTTCGGCCGGATTGACCGCCGTGTGCAGGGCCTTGATCTCGGCCATCATCGCTTCGTCGATCGCCAAGCGGCCGGCGGTATCGACCAGCAGCACGTCGACGAAGGACTTGCGCGCGTCATCAATGGCGGCGCGGACGATGTCCACCGGCTTCTGCTCGGCGGTCGACGGGAAGAACAGCACGCCAACCTGATCGGCCAGCGTCTTCAGCTGCTCGATGGCGGCGGGGCGATAGACGTCGGCCGAGACCACCATCACTTTTTTCTTGCGCTTTTCCTTCAGGTGCTTGGCCAGCTTGCCGACCGTGGTCGTCTTACCAGCACCTTGCAGGCCTGCCATCAAAATGATGGCCGGGGCCGGCACATTGAGGTTCAGGTCGGTGGCCTGCGAGCCCATCACGGCGGTCAGCTCGTCGCGCACGATCTTGATCAGCGCCTGACCCGGGGTCAGCGACTTGAGCACTTCCTGGCCGACCGCGCGGACCTTGATCTTCTCCACCAGCGCCTGCACCACCGGCAAGGCCACATCGGCCTCAAGCAGGGCGATGCGGACTTCGCGGGTGGCCTCGCGGATGTTTTCCTCGGTCAGGCGGCCGCGCCCACGCAGGCGCTCGATGGTGCCGGAAAGGCGCTGGGTCAGTGACTCAAACATGCGATGGGACCTGCAGAAATCGTGGAAACAGAGACGGCAAGTATAACGGGCGGCCATGCTGCCCGCCGGTTCGCATCGCCAGCAGCGGGCCCGTGTGCGAAACTGACGCGATGACAATCGTTCTCATCGCCACGATCCTGTATCTATCGGCCGCGGCCCTGCTCGTTCGCGGCCTGGCCGCCGACCGCTCTGCGCCGTCGCGCAGCTGGCTGGCACCGGCCGTGACTGCTGCGGTGTTGCATGGCGGTTACCACCTGGTGGTGGCGGTGCGAACTACAGGCGGCCCGGACATGCACTTCTTCGCGGCCATGTCGCTGGTCGGGCTGGGCATGAGCGTGTTGACCGCGCTGGTAGGCGCGCGTGGCCGTATGGCGGCGCTGGGCGTGGTGGTGTTCCCGATGTCCGCCATCCTGCTGCTGGCCTATCACGGCTACGGCCACGAACCGAGCAAACTGCTGGGCTGGCGCCTGGCCGCGCATGCTTGGCTGGCATTGCTGGCCTACGCCACGCTGAGCATCGCCGCGCTGCTGGCGATCATGCTGTGGCTGCAGGAACGCGCCTTGCGCCGCCGCGATTTCCGCCCGTGGCTGCGTGCGCTGCCGCCGCTGGCCGATCTGGAAACCCTGCTGTTCCGAACCATCACCGTCGGCTTCAGCCTGCTGACACTGACGCTGGTGACCGGTGTGCTGTTCGTCGATGACCTGCTGGCACAGAAGCTGGTGCACAAGACGGTGCTCAGCGTGCTGTCGTGGATTGTGTTCGGCACCTTGCTGATCGGCCGCCGCCGCTACGGCTGGCGCGGCAGCAAGGCGGTGCATTGGACCTTGAGCGCGATGGCACTGTTGCTGTTTGCCTTCTTCGGCAGCCGCTTTGTGATTGAGCTGGTGCTGGGCCGCGGCTGAATCCGCAGTGCCGAGCCATGCTCGGCAACGGGCATTACCGGGAAAGCCGCTGCCGAGCATGGCTCGGCACTACGAGCCATGCCCCCTACTCCGCCGCAGCTTCCAGCGCCTCGGACAAGCGCTCCACCGCGATCACTTCCATGCCCTTCACCGAGCCGTTCTTGGGCGCATTGGCCTTGGGCACAATCGCGCGCTTGAAGCCGTGCGTCGCCGCTTCGCGCAGGCGGTCTTCGCCATTGGGCACCGGGCGGATTTCGCCGGACAAACCGACTTCACCGAAGGCGATGGTTTTCTCCGCCAATGGCCGGTCCTGCAGCGACGACAACACCGCCAGCAGCACCGGCAGATCGACCGCGGTTTCCTGCACGCGAATGCCGCCGACCACATTGACGAACACGTCCTGGTCGCCGACCACCACACCGCCATGACGGTGGAGCACGGCCAGCAGCATGGCCAGGCGATTCTGTTCCAACCCCACCGCGACACGGCGCGGATTGGACAGTGGCGATGAATCGACCAGCGCCTGCACTTCCACCAGCAGCGGGCGCGTGCCTTCTCGGGTGACCATCACACAGCTGCCGGGCTGACGTGTGCTGCCGCCGGACAGGAAGATCGCCGACGGGTTGGGCACTTCCTTCAACCCCTTGTCGCCCATCGCGAACACGCCCAGTTCATTCACCGCACCGAAGCGGTTCTTGAACGCGCGCAGCACGCGGAAGCGGCTGCCGCTCTCGCCCTCGAAATACAGCACCGCATCGACCATGTGCTCCAACACACGCGGGCCGGCAATGCCGCCTTCCTTGGTGACGTGGCCCACCAGAAACACGGCGGTGCCGGTCTCCTTGGCGAAACGCACCAAACGCGCGGCACTCTCGCGCACCTGGCTCACCGAACCTGGCGCAGCAGTGACGGATTCGGTCCACAGCGTCTGCACCGAATCGGCCACGATCAATTTCGGCTTCGCCGTGGCAGCGTGCTGCAGAATGTTTTCGACGCCGGTTTCGGCCAAACCATTGAGGCCTTCCAACGGCAGATCCAGACGCACCGCGCGACCGGCGACCTGTGCCAGCGACTCTTCGCCGGTCACGTACAACACCGGCAGCGTACTGGCCATTTTTGCCACGGCCTGCAGCAGCAAGGTCGACTTGCCGATGCCCGGATCGCCGCCGACCAGCACCACCGCACCTTCGACCAAGCCGCCACCCAACACACGGTCGAACTCACCGATGCCGGTCGACACGCGCAGGTGTTCGGTCTGCTGCACATCCTTCAGCGCGGTGATCTTGGGCGCATCCACCTTGCCGGCCCAGCCGCTGCGGCGCGACGCCGGCGACTTCGTGGCGGCAGCACTTTCCAGCACGATTTCGCTGAGCACGTTCCAGGCGCCGCACTCCGTGCATTGGCCCTGCCACTTGTTGTACTCGGCACCACATTCCGTGCAGACGTACGCGCTACTGCGAATCTTTGCCATGGAGGTTCCTGCCTGCGGGGAAGCGCAGGATAGCCGAGCCCGGTCGCAACGGTTGCGACAACCCGGCGCGAATCAGCCCTGCGCGGCTCTTGCGGCGATCATCGCCCGGTACTGGCGCGGCGCCATGCCGACTTCCGCCTTGAATTTGCGGGTGAACGCGCTCTGGTCACTGAAACCACAGGCCTGGCCGATGCTGGCCACGCTTTCGTCACCGTGCAGCAGGTGCAGCGCGATCTGGATGCGCAGACGCGTGAGCACCTGCTGCGGCGTCATCTGGAACACCTTGCGGAACGAGCGCTCCAGCTTGGACAGCGAGAACCCGGTGATATCCAGCAAGGTCTGCATGCGCACGTTTTCGGCGTAATGCGTGTTGAGATAATCCAACGCCAAGCGCAGCGGCTCGTACTGTGATTCCAGCCCACCGCGCTGGCCCAGGTCACGCGAAATACCGATCAAACCGACCACGACCCCGTTCTCGACAATCGGCCGCTTGCAGGTCAGGCACCAACCCGGCTGCTGATTGGCCAGCAACTGCAGCTCCATGACGTTCTCGACCACTTCGCCCGCCAACACCCGCGCGTCCTGCTCGACATACGCCTCGCTCATGCCGGCCGGATACACCTCGTCGGCACGCTTGCCGATGACCTCGCCACGCGACTTCACTCCCAGCCGGTGCATCATCGTCAGGTTGACGTGCGTATAGCGCCCCTGCGTGTCCTTGGCGAAGAACAGCACGCTGGGAATGGCATTGAACAGGGCTTCGATTTCGGCGGGGTCGATTCGCATCACAGACAACTGGGCAAGCGGACGGGGGACGGGAAGGACGTCCGGACAATGCCGGGGGCGCCACGATGCCACAGAAGTGGGTGCGGGACACAAGGGTCCCGCACCCGCCGCCCGGATCAGAAGCTGTAACGCAGATACAGATTGGTGCTGCGCGGCGCCTGCAGCGCCGTCACCGAGCGGAACGACGGCAGCGGCACCACCTTGCCGCTCGCGTCCAGGCCGGTCGCCGAGACCATGTCGCGCTGGGTCACCGCGTCGTTGTTGCTGACGTTGGTGACCGACAGATCCAGGCTCAACTGCTGGGCCCGGACGCGGCCGAAGTTGAAGTCGTAGCCCACGCTGACGTCCCAGCGCCAGGTGCTGTCGGTCTTGCCGCCGCTGCCCTGCGGCGACAGCACGCCGTTGCAGTAATGGGTCACCGCGCCGGCCTGCACCAGCAGATCGAACTCGGGGCTGTTGTCCGGATAGACGCCCATGCAGCTCTGCGGAATCCCCGCTGCCACGTTCAGCACCGAGCCAACGCGCAGCCCGCTGCCGAAGTAGTAAACCCCGTTGGCGACCAGGCTGTGTCGCTGGTCACCGCTGAGGTTGCCGTTGCTGCCAAACGTGTTCTGCAGGAACTGGTAATTGCCGCTGGTGCCCGGCTTTGGATCATTGGAGCGGGTCAGATTGGTGTAGCCATCGTGATTGCCGTAGCGGTGCGACCAGGTGTAGCTGAGGTTGAGGTAATACGGCTCCTCCGCGCTGCGCTGGTGCGACAGCTGCGCGCCCAGTTTCAGGTAACGGCGCTTGGCCTTTGGCATGCCGAGGTAGCTGTTGGGAATCACGATGTCCTGCAGCACGTCATCGCCATCCAGGTAATCCCGCAGCACGATGTTGCTGCCAGGATTGAACTCGATACAGCCACCACCGCCGGTCAACCCGCCATAACCGGCATGGCCGTTGTCGCGCACGTAATCACTGATGCGCCCGTCCAGGTCACAGGTCTGGTCAACGATGCGTTTGAGATCGTGGAACGCCGCCTGCCCGAGGAACGACCAGGTCGGTGACAACTGCTGCTGCAGATACACCTGGTATTCGTTCTGGTAGGTGTTCTTCATGTTGCGGCTGACCACCGCCGACATCTCCGGCAACGTGCCGTCGTAATACACATAGTCGGCAACGGTATTCAGACCGGTCGGGCTGCCGTCCGGGTTGCGGCCGGTGTAGGTGTGGTAGCTGAGTTTGTAGGTCTGCGCCGAGGCGATCAGGTAACTCAGTGTCGAAGGCATCGGCAGCGTGTAACGGCCGACATTGGCACCGATCTTCAACGAGCTGTCACCGCGCACGTCCCAGGAAACACCCAGACGCGGCGAGAACAAGTCCATATCCAGGAACTGCGTGCCGGTGGAGGTCAGGTTTTCCATCTGATCCCAGCGTCCGCCAAACATCACCCGCACGTTGGGCGACACCTGCCAGTTGTCGTACAGGTAAATGCCCTTCTGCTTGCTCTCGAACTCGCCACCGATGGCGTACTCGTACTTGTAGACCACATCGCCCGGCGGCGTGAAGCTGCCGATCTGGTACGGGTAGTTCAGGTAGTAGTAGTAATAACCGGCCGGGTTGGTCTCAGGCTGGTAGTAGTAATTGTTGCGATAGAACTCGCCACCCAGCACCACTTCGTGGTCGCCGATGTTCCAGGTGACATCACCCTTGAAGCCCTTCTTGTCGAAGTAGTAATTCAGCGGTGCCCAGGCCTCGCCCGGGCTGATCGTGCGCTCAACGCCGGTCGCATAGTCGTACTCGCCGATGTACGGCACACCGGACAATTCGGTCGACTGTTTGTAGTCGTAACGCATGGTGCCGCCCATCAGGCGCAGACGCAGGTTGTCGTTGATGCGCCAGTTGTAGTTGCCGATCACCAGCTTCTGCTTGGTCTGCAGGTCACTCCAGCTCGACTCGCCATAGCTCGACTGCGATGGGTCATAGGCGACGCTGTCACTCTGCGCGAGCGCGAGGTGATAATCGGTGGCGTACTCGTTGCGGTAAGCGGCGACGTTCAGCGACTGATCGTCGGTGATGTTCCAGGTCAGGTTGATCAACCCTTCCTTGCTGTTGCGACGCGTATCCGTACGCGTGTTGGCGGTGTAGCTGCGCGTTTCCGTACCGGGGTCGCGGCCGTACAACACATAGGCGAACAAACGGTCGCGCACGATCGGGCCCGAGCCCCACACATAGTGCTGGGCCGTATGACCATTACTGTTGTCCGATTGGTACAGGCTGGGCGAACCCATGACGTTGTAGCGGTCCTGGCCACGCGGACGCAGCGCGCTGGAGGTCGGTGGCGTGTAGTACAGGCTGTAACCGCCATGCACTTCGTTGCTGCCCTGTTTGAGCGTGGCCGAAGAAATACCGCCGGTGGTGCTGGTCCAGCCCAAACCACCGCTGCCGGTGATCAACTGGGTACTGGCCACGGCCACTTGCGGGAACACGATGGCGCCGGCGCCGGTGACGTCGTAGGACGTGTCGAATTCGTTGAAGTAGTAGCGGTTTTCGGTTTCGCTGGCGCCGCCGATCTGCGCGAAGCTTCTGCCCATCACCGTGGACGAATCCAGCCGTGCCAGCGCATAAATGCTGGTCTGGCTGACGGGCAGATCGGCCAACAGATCCGCGGTGTAGATGCTGGACAACTCCGGCGTGCTGACATCGATCGGATTGATCACTGTGTTCAAGTTGCTGGCAGTCACCGTCACCGTGCCCAACTCGGTGGCCTGCGCCGCTGTCGGCACCGCCGACGCCGCATTCGCCACGACGTTCACACTGCGGGTGCTCAGCACTTGGCCATCGCGCATCACCTTGACCTGGTAAACACCCGGCGCCAGTTGATCGAGGCTGTACTGGCCATTGCGATTGACGTTAATGACCTTGGCAAAACCGCTGGCGTCGCGACTGACTTCCACCACCACGCCGCTCTCACTGGTCGTGCCATACAAGCCACCGGTGATGGACTGCGCCTGCGCCTGCATGGCCAGCCCCAAGGCCATCGCCAATCCTGCCAACCGCACCGACCGCCGCCCACCCTGCTGTGCTGCCCACCGCGTCTTGCTGATGCCGTTCATAGCTACCCCGGAAGTTAAGAAATGCCAGCCCGCCCCTGATCGCTGCGATCTGCGCCCCCCTTGGCGAAATCACCGCGCCTGCCGTTGCTCGTTTCGGCACAAGACAACTGCGTGACAGATATTCCGGGTACAGCGGGAACGCCGTCTTGAACGTTTCGACTCAACCAATGGCCGAATTCGGCAAAGTCGGTTTCTGGCGGATTGCCGAAAACGTCTCACATGAAACATTTGAAACAGTTTCATCGGGATATTCCGCCGAATTCAGCACAGCGAACCTGCGCCGATGTTCAGTACCAATGGCAATGACATTTATCCGGGCCCACATCCTGCGGCAGCGACAATTGCTGACTACAAGGACTCTGGTCAGATGCTGACAAGTCAGCGGCCAGCATTGTCAGTACTTCGCTCAACCAGCCCGAATCATGCGCTGCTGCGTTTGGAAGAACGCTGCCCGGCTCCACGCACGCTACGAATCAGCACAAAAAAGCCCCGCCGAAGCGGGGCTTTTTCAATCATGCGATGTAGCGGTGGCTACGATCAGCCCCACGGATCCTGCAGGACCATGGTGTGATCGCGGTCTGGACCGGTCGACACGATCGAGATCGGGCAACCGGCCAGTTCTTCCAGCGCGCGCAGGTACGCACGTGCAGCCGGCGGCAGCTTGTCCCACTCGGTGACGCCGTGGGTGTTCTCGGTCCAGCCCGGGAACTCCAGGTACACGGGCGTGCATTCTTCCCAACCCTGCGCGTCCAGCGGCGCGTATTCGGTACGCTTGCCACGGTATTCGTAGGCGATGCAGATCTTCAGCTTTTCCATGCCATCCAGCACGTCCAGCTTGGTGATGCACAGGCCGGAGATGCCGTTGATGGCCACTGCGCGCTTGAGCGCGACAATGTCCATCCAGCCGCAGCGACGCGGGCGGCCGGTCGACGCGCCGTACTCGGCGCCACGGTCACGGATGCCCTGGCCGACTTCGTCGTCCAGTTCGGTCGGGAACGGGCCGCCGCCAACGCGGGTTGCGTAGGCCTTGGCAATGCCCAGCACGTAATCGATGGCATCGGCGCCCACACCGGCACCGGCCAGCGCACCGCCGACCGTGGTGTTGGAGCTGGTGACGTACGGATAGGTGCCGTGGTCGATGTCCAGCAGTGCACCCTGTGCGCCTTCAAACAGCACGCGCCTGCCCTGCTTGCGCAGGTCGTGGCAGATGCCCGCAACGTCGGACTTCATCGGCTCGACGTATTCGCCGAAAGCCAGCGCTTCCTTGTAGACGGTGTCGAAATCCACCGCTTCCACGCCCAGGTACTTGGTCAGCACGAAGTTGTGGTAATCCAGCGCGGCCTTGAGCTTCTCAGCCAGCTGCTCCGGGTAATGCAGGTCGGCCACGCGAATGCCGCGACGCGCCACCTTGTCTTCATACGCCGGGCCGATACCGCGGCCGGTGGTGCCGATGGCCTTGCCGCCAGCAGCCTTCTCACGGGCCTGATCCAGAGCAATGTGGTACGGCATGATCAGCGGCGCAGCCGGGGAGATCTTCAAGCGCGAACGCACTTCAACGCCGGCCGTTTCCAGCTCTTCGATTTCCTTGCACAGCGCGGCCGGAGAAATCACCACGCCATTGCCGATCAGGCACAGCGCGTCATCGCGCAGAATGCCGGACGGAATCAGGTGCAGGACGGTCTTCTTGCCGTTGATGACCAGCGTATGGCCCGCATTGTGGCCACCCTGGAAACGGACCACTGCACCAATTTCTTCGGTCAGCAGATCGACGATCTTGCCCTTGCCTTCATCGCCCCACTGGGCGCCGAGAACAACAACTGATTGACCCATGACGGGTAACTCCTGAATTTTTGCTGCGACCATCGGGGCCGCGGACGGGGCCGTGCGCTGCCCTTGGTTTGCCATCCAGGACGCTCCATCGGGGAGCATCCGGCAAACGCCAGGGCCATACACGGAAAAAGCCGAACGGGACGCTCTGTAAGGAGCTAGCCCGACCGGCTTTTGTGGATTATCCGGGTTTTGCCTGACGGCTACCACCCCTTGGGGTTCAGCTCACTGGCACCGGTCGTCCCGCGTTCAGTGGCGTGACCACCACAGCGCGACCAGCCCGGCCAGCAGTACCAGAGCGCCCATTTTTCGCAGCGAGGATGTTGGGAGTTCAAGCATCTGCGAGGCCATCCGCTTCCAGGCCAATGGCGTGGCGAACAGGAACAGGCCTTCGAGAACGGCCACGAGGCAGAGTGCGGAGAGGAGGTCTTTCATAGGATGGTGGGCTTGGAGCCGGGGGACTTAGGCCCAGGCTTTGAGCCTTGGCCTTGAGCCTTGGCTTTGGCTTTGAGCCTTGGCTTTGGCTTTGAGCCTTGGCTTTGGCTTTGAGCCTTGGCTTTGGCTTTGGCTTTTGACTATCCCTTCTCCCGCTTGCGGGGGAAGGTGCCCGTAGGGCGGATGGGGGATCTCTTAAAGGCTCTAGAAGCCTACCCTCACCCCAACCCCTCTCCCGCACGCGGGAGAGGGGCTAAAAGCGGCGATCAGCCGATCAGCGATCGCTCTTCATGTACTGCAGGAACGGGTCGTTCTTGTCGAGTACGATCACGCCGTTGCCGTCGGTCATCGAGCCGCGATAGGCCTCAAGACTGCGGTAGAACGAATAGAACGCCGGGTCGGCCGAACCGGCCTTGCCGTAGATCGCCGCTGCCTGCGCATCGCCTTCACCGCGCAGTTGCTGGGCGTCACGCTCAGCCTCGGCCACGATGACCGTGCTTTCGCGATCGGCCTGGGCACGGATGGTCAACGACTGCTCTTCGCCTTCGGCGCGCAACTTGGCGGCCTCCTGCTTACGCTGGGCGCGCATGCGCTCGTAAACGTCGGTGATCACCTGGCTGTCGGTCGGCAGGTCAATCTGCTTGATGCGCAGGTCGACGATCTGCATGCCCAACGTCTTGATGGCCTCGTTGATGCTCTTCAGCTGCCCGGCGATCAGCTCGCTGCGGTCACCGGATACCAGCGCCTGCAAGGTGCGCGAGTTGATCTGGTTACGCAGCGAGTCGGTGATGATCGGCGCAAGGCGGGCATTGGCCACCTTGCTGTCACCACCGGTCGCGCGGTAATACGCCCGCACATCGGAGATGTAACCGATGGCAAAGAAGTCAACGCTGACGTCCTTCTGCTCGGCAGTGAAGTAACGCGCCGGGGCGGTGTCGAGCACCTGCAGGCGACGGTCGAATACACGCACCGTTTCCACCAGCGGCACCTTGAAGTGCAGGCCCGGCTTGATGTCCGCGCGCACCACCTTGCCCAGGTTCAACACCATCGCCGTCTGGTCTTCACGCACCACGTAGACCGAACCCAACAGGCCCAGCAGCACCACGACCAGCAGGCCGATTCCAAGGGAATTTTTCATCGGCCTGCCTCCTCACGATTTGCCGAGCGTGAGACCGTACGGTCCGGGTTGCGAATGCTGTCGGTCGTTGCCGGCAAGGCCGGCACCACCATGTCCGGGGTCAGCTGCGGGGCATTGCCCGTGGACTTCGCGTCGGCCGGCATCGGCACATAGATCAACTGGCGACCATCGCCACCAATGACCTTGCGGTTTTCCGACAACACCTGCTGCACGGTTTCCAGCCACAGGCGCTTGCGGGTGACTTCCGGCGCGTTCTTGTACTCGGCCTGCAACAGGCTGAAGCGACGTGCATCACCCTCGGAGCGGGCAACAATGGCCTGCTTGTAACCTTCGGCGGTGGTACGGGCACGCGAGGCTTGACCACGCGCTTCCGGCACAACCTTGGCGGCATAGGCCTGGGCTTCGTTGATCAAACGTTCCTTGACCTGCTGGGCACCGTTGACCTCGTCGAAGGCCGGCTTCACTTCTTCCGGCGGACGCGCGTCAGGCAGGGTCAGCCCGGTGACGCTCAGGCCGGTGTTGTAGTCCTTCAAGGAGGCCTGCAGGCGCTGCTCTGCCACCACGGCCAGCGGGCCGCGATTGTTGAGCACGGTGTTCAGGTCGGCACGGCCCACCTGCTCACGCACCGCACTCTGCGCGGACTGCTCCAGCATCTGATCGCCATCGACCGTGCCGAACAGATACAGGCGCGGATCATCGACGCGGTACTGCACGTTCAGCGCGACGTTGACGATGTTCTCGTCGCGCGTCAGCACCGGCACGTTGCTGCTGAAGGTTTTGATCTGGGTGGCATTGACCTTGACCACCGATTCCAGCGGCCACGGCAGCTTGAAGTTCGGGCCCGGTTGCAGAATCCGCGAGTACTCGCCAAAACGCAGCACCACGCCGCGTTGCTGTTCGCCGATCAGCTGGAAGCTGGAGAACAACAGCAGCAGAGCCAGTGCAACCAGCACCCAGCGCCAAATGCCGCCATCAAACAGGTCGCGCAACGGCCCGGGCAAACCACCGCCCCAGCCACCGCCCCAACCGCCTCCATTGCCGCCACGTGGCTTGCGGGGCGCACGATTGTCGTCCCCACTATTGCCGCCGGGTGTATTCCAGGCCATGCATGCTCCATCTGTAAGGGCCGGTGTGCGGGTCGCTCCCCGTCCTGCCCGGCCATCAATCGAATCCCGATTCTAACAAGGGAGTCTGTGAACTGGTTCAGCGCTTCGGCAATCGGAGGCGTTTCCCGCCGATCGGTTAAGCCACCAGCTTATCCGCGAAAAGCCGGCCCGGTGCGCGCCGGGCCTGTCGTCAGCTGGCAAACCCCAAATGGAGCTGCCTTCACTAGGAATAAGGGCAGACCTGCCGTTTCCCAACCGCTATCGTTGGACATCCGTTCCAAAGCAGGCAGTCGCATGTCCCTTCCCCCCGATTTTTCCGCTTTCCGCATCCACAGTGACGACGCTGGCTACCGCAGCGGTCTGGAGCAGGCAACGCTGGATCAGCTCAGCCCCGGCGAGGTGGTGATCCGCGCCCATTGGTCCTCGGTGAACTACAAGGACGCGCTGGCCGGCACCGGCAAGGGCAAGATCCTGCGCCGTTTCCCGCTGATTGGCGGCATCGACGTGGCCGGCGAAGTGGTTGCCTCCACTGATCCGGCCTTCCGGGAGGGCGATGCGGTGCTGACCACCGGCTGCGGCCTGAGCGAAACCCGCGACGGCGGCTACAGCCAATACGTCCGGCTCGAATCCAAGTGGGTGATTCCCCTGCCCGCCGGCCTGTCTCTGCGCGAGGCCATGATTCTGGGCACGGCTGGCTTCACCGCTGCGCTGGCCTTGTTCCGCATGAAAGAGAACCGCCAGTCGCCCGCACATGGCCCGCTGGCAGTGACCGGCGCCACTGGCGGCGTCGGTTCCTTGGCGGTGGACATCTTCAGCCGCGCTGGCTTTGAAGTGCATGCCATCAGCGGCAAGGCCGAGGCGGCGGATTACCTGACCACCATCGGCGCCCGCCAGGTGCTGGGCCGCGATGCGCTGGGCACCACCCGGCCGATGGAATCGGCCCGCTTCGGCGGCGGCTTGGACAACGTTGGCGGCCCCATGCTGGTCAGCCTGCTGGCGCAGACCACGCCTTACGGCAACGTTGCCTCCGCCGGCCTGGCCGCCACCGCCGAGCTGGACATGACGGTCATGCCCTTCATCATCCGCGGCGTGTCGCTGCTGGGCGTGGCGTCGGCGGGCACCGCCCGCGACGTGCGCGATCAGGTCTGGCAGCTGCTCGGCAACGAGTGGAAGCCGCGCCACCTGGACACCATCTGCACCCGCGAAGTCGGTCTGGACGAACTGCCGGGGGTTTTTGACACCATGCTCAGCGGCAAATCCTTCGGCCGCACTGTCGTAAGAGTTGATTGACGCCCGTCACGCCGCGCCATGGACGTGACGCACAGCGCTTCACGTTCAGGGCGGGCCGGCACTACACTCGCCGGCATCTTGGGGAAAGCAGGATCTTGGGGAACCACATGGCACGCATCCTGATCGTCGACGACTCACCCTCACAGCTGATGGGTATCCTGCGCATCGTTGAGAAGTTGGGGCATGAAACCTTTACCGCTACCGATGGCGCCTCCGGGGTGGAGGCCGCCAAGTCGGTGTTGCCGGACCTGATTCTGATGGACGTGGTGATGCCGAACCTCAACGGTTTCCAAGCCACGCGCACGCTCCGGCGCGAGGCCACCACGCAGCACATTCCGGTGATTCTGGTGACCACCAAGGATCAGGACACCGACCGTTTGTGGGGCATGCGCCAAGGCGCCAAGGCCTACATCACCAAACCGTTCACCGAAGATGATCTGTCTGCAGTGATCGCGCAGGTGTTCAGCGCCGAAGCACCGCCCGTCACCTGAGTCATCTGTGGCGTTGATGCCGGGCAACACTGCCCGACGCAAACGTCAGCCACAAAAAAAGCGGCGCAAGCGCCGCTTTTTTCGTACCTCGCCTGGCTGGAATCAACCGGCCTTGGCAACTGCCTTCTTCGCCACAGCCTTCTTGGCCGGCGCCTTGGCGACAGTCTTCTTGGCGACCGGCGCAGCTGCGCCCACGGCCACCTTGCTCACCGTATGCGAACGCGAATTGCCGTAGCTGGCGTTGAAACGCTTGCCCTTGGCGGTCTTACGGTCACCCTTACCCATGTCGTCAACTCCTTAGTTTGAAATCAGATTGCCCCGTGCTGACACGGGTTTGGCGAGGCCGCGATGAGCGCCCCCGCGCATGAAGTGGTACAGCCTAGCATGCGCCCTCAATGTGCGCAGCTTGCGTCGTGCACGTGGCGATGATTCAAGCGCAGATTCAGTACATGCGCGAGCCCGACCAGCACGCCGCCCACGGTCATCACGATGGCGTGCGGCACCTGCGAATGGTGCAGCTCGGCATGCAGCAGCCCGGCCCACAACAACCCCAGACCCGGCACCAGCAATGCCAGCGCCAGCAGCGCGCGGTGCCGGTAATAGCCCCAGATCAGGCTGGCCAGACCCAACAGCGTCACGAAGATCACCACGGTCGCCTCAACGCTGTCGCTCAACCAGAACGACAAGCCTAGCGACGGGGCCACGGCGAGCAGCGCCGGAAGTACCGCGCAATGCACTGCACATAACAAGGAGCCCGTGGCTCCGAAGCGGTCGAGGAACTGGCGTAGCGAGGTCGACAGAGGCATGACTTCCAGCAGGGTCGGCGAATCGTTATGGAATAATATAACATAATCACCGACCCGAGCCGAACCAACCGCCACCTCCCCCACGTCGCTTCCGGTTCAGCACGCCCCCCAAGTGATACACAGTAACAACCAAGGACACACGTCAATGCATGCACTACCCCGCCGCTTCAACCGCCATCTCCTTTTCGTCGCGCTGAGCACCGCCCTGCCCGGCGTGGCACTGGCTGCCGACAACGACGACGCGACCGGCCAGAGCCATCACTTGACCGAGCTGTCGACGGTCAAGGTCACCGCATCGCCGCTGCAGGGCCCAGCCGAATCATTGGCGCGACCGGTGGACGTACTGGCCGGCGAGCGCCTGGATGAACAGAAGTCCGGCACGCTGGGTGACACCGTCGCCAAGCTGCCCGGTGTGCAGAGCACGTTCTTCGGCCCGGGCGTTGGCCGCCCGATCATCCGTGGCCAGGAAGGCCCGCGCGTGCAGGTGCTGTCCAATGGCGTCGGCAACATGGACGCTTCCACGGTCAGCGCCGACCACGCCACCAGCATCGAGCCGTTTCTGGCTGACCAGATTGAAGTGTTGAAAGGCCCGGCGACGTTGCTGTTCGGCAGCGGCGCGATTGGCGGCGCGGTGAATGTGGTGGATGGCCGCATCGCCAGCGAAATTCCGGACCGCCCACTCAGCGGCCGCGCCGAGCTGCGCGGCAACTCGGTCAACGACGAGCGCAGCGGCATGTTCCGACTGGACGGCGTCAACGGGAACTGGGTGCTGCATGTCGATGGTCTGGTGCGCAATGGCGACGACTACCGCATTTCCGGCTATGCAGTGATTGATGGCCTGGAAGATCACGATGCGCACGCCCATGACCCGAGCGACAGCGATGAGCCGCGCCGTGGACGCTTGGACAACAGCTCGGTGCGCACGCGTGCGGGCGGCCTGGGCGCGACCTGGTTGGGCGAAGGTGGTTACTTCGGCGTGTCTGCCGGCACCTACCGCACCAATTACGGCATTCCCAATGGCGCGCATGTGCACGCTGACGATGATCACGGCCATGACCATGACCATGACCATGACCACGATCACGGCGATGAGGAAGAAGGTGAGGAGCACGATGTCCGCATCGACATGGTGCAGAACCGCTTCGACATGAAGGCTGGCATCTACAACCCGGTGTCGTTCCTGAAGAACATCAACCTGCGTGCCGGCTATACCGATTACGAACACACCGAGCTGGAAGGCGGCACGCCGTCCACGCGCTTCACCAATCGCGGTATCGAAACGCGATTGGAAGCGGTGCAGCAGCAGATTGGCGGCTGGGATGGCGCGTTCGGCCTGCAGGTGAGCAACGGCGATTTCGGTGCCAAGGGCGAGGAAGCGTTCGTGCCGGACACCGGCACCCGCAGCGCTGGTTTGTTTGTGCTGCAGGAAAAGAAGTTCGGCCCGTTCAAGCTGGAACTTGGCGCACGTCACGAGCAGATCAAGCTGGACCCGACCGGCGATTATCAGCGCCGGAAATTTGATGCGACCAACCTGTCGGCAGCCGGCATCTGGACGCTCAACGATGCGGTGGACCTGCGCTTTGGCATCGACAGCTCCGAGCGCGCGCCGACCAACGAAGAGTTGTATGCCGCCGGTGCACATATCGCCACGCGCTCGCTGGAGATCGGCGATTCCAAGCTGAAGACCGAACGCGGCCAGCGCGCGGAGCTGGGTATCCATGCCCACAGCGACCGCCTGGATTTCTCCGCCGCCATCTACCAGACCAAGTTCAAGGACTTCATTTACCTGGCCGACACCGGCGTGACCGAGTCGCTGCCGGTACGTCTGTGGACGCAGCAGGACGCCACGTTCAAGGGTGCTGAAGCCGAAGCGACCGTGCACATGTTTGAAGGCAATGCCGGCGATTGGGATCTGCGCGTGTTTGGCGACTACGTGAAGGCTGAGCTCGATGGCAGCGGCAGCCGTTCGGCCAACATCGCCGTGCCGCATGGCGACCACAACCACAACTACACCGTGGATCTGGCCAACAGCGGCTACCTGCCGCGCATCTCGCCGGCACGCATCGGCGCGGATCTGCGTTGGTCGCGTGACGGCTGGCGCGCCTCGGTGGGTGCGGTGCGTTACAGCAGCCAGAAAGATGTCGCGCAGAACGAGGAGCCGAGCGGCGGTTACACGCTGGTGGACGCGCATATGGCCTACCGCTGGGACCGCAGTGGCAGCAACAGCTACGAAGTATTCCTGGACGGCGGCAACCTGACCAATCGCGAAGCCCGCCCGCACACCTCGCTGCTGCGTGACTACTCGCCGCTGCCGGGCCGTGGCGTGGCGTTTGGGATTCGCGCCTGGTTCTGATGCGCTGAGCGGAAGGGCCTCCCCCTCTCCCCAACCCCTCTCCCGCAAGGGGAGAGGGGCTTAGAATTTCGGCATGCATCCTGCCTGATCTGGCACTTCATGCATGCAACCCCCGCAAGGGGAGAGGGGCTTAGAACTTCGGCATGCATCCTGCCTGATCTGGCACTTCATGCATGCAAGCGCAGAAGCGCAGTTGGTCCCTTCTCCCGCGTGCGGGAGAAGGTGCCCGCAGGGCGGATGAGGCGAGCTTTCCGCTTCAGCGGGCCTCCTCCAATCAAGCTTAGCTACCTCGATCTGCCCTCACCCCAACCCCTCTCCCGCTTGCGGGAGAGGGGCTTTTGTTTTTCGGGGCTTTCATTCTTCTGCATTCCCATGGCGTGCCAGCGTTCCATCCACGGCATCCCACATAGGTGCATATGCACCTACACTGCGAGCCATCGAATCCGGATCCCACGATGGACGCTCCCAGCCCTTGCACCTGCTTCCAGTTGCGCCGTGCCGCCCGCCGGGTGTCGCAGGTTTACGACCATCATCTGGCTGCTGCCGATCTCAGCCTCAATGCGTATTCCATCCTGCGTCGAGCGCGTGAACCTCGGCCGTTGGGCGCGTTGGCCGATGCCTTGGGCATGGACCGCACGACGCTGACCCGCAATATCAAGCCACTGATCGAGAGCGGATTACTGCAATCACAAACCGGCGACGATCCGCGCCAGCGCGAAGTACGTATCACCGCCGCCGGCAAGCGACGCCTGCAGAAAGCGCTGCCGTTGTGGCAGCAGGCGCAGGATGAGATTGAAGCGGTCTTCGGCAGCAAGCCGGTTGCCGGTTTGAACCAGCAACTCGAAGCGCTGAACAACGCGCTGGAAGCGGAGGCGCGCACATGAGCCCGACACCGCTGACACGAACACCGTGGGGCCTGCTGCTGGCTGCGTCCGCCATCTTGATGGTGACGATGGGCGTGCGCCAGACCAGTGGTTTGTTGATTGACCCGATCAACACCGCCACCGGTTTGAGCATCGCCCAGATCAGTTTCTCGCTGGCGATCGGCCAGTTTGTCTGGGGCGCGGTGCAGCCGCTGTTCGGCGCGCTGGCGGACCAGCGTGGGCCGCTGCCGGTACTGTTCGGCGGCGGCGTGTTGCTGGCGGTTGGCTTGGTCGTCGCTACGCTGGTGCCCAGCACCTGGGGACTGAATTTGAGCTTTGGCTTGCTGATGGCAGCCGGTGCCGGTGCGGGCAGTTTTTCGGTATTGATTGGCGCCAGCAGTTGGCGGATTCCGGCGCACAAACGCTCGATGGCGGCCGGCATCATCAATGCCGGCGGTTCGTTGGGGCAGTTCCTGTTTGCGCCGCTGGTGCAGGTGTTGCTGACCGCGTTCGGCTGGGTCCGCACGCTGTATGCGTTGGCGGTCATCGTGCTGCTGTCGCTGCCGCTGGCTTGGCCGCTGCGCAAACGCGCGCCCCGCGCCGAAGCGGGTGCGGATGGCGAAAGCCTCGGCCTGCAACTGCGCAAAGCGCTGCGTGACCGCAGCTATTGGTGCCTGCACCTGGGTTTCTTCACTTGTGGCGTGCATATCGCATTCCTGGTGACGCACCTGCCCAGCGAGATCGCCATGTGCGGCCTGTCGCCAACGGTGTCGTCGATCTCCATCGCGCTGATCGGGCTGTTCAATATCGCCGGCAGTCTGATCATCGGCGCCTTGGGCGAACGTTTCCGCATGAAGTGGTTGCTGTTCTGGATGTACCTGAGCCGCGCAGTGTTGATTGCGCTGTATCTGGCGTCGCCGCCCACCCCGACCACCTTCTATCTGTTTGCCGCCGCGTTGGGCTTCACTTGGCTGGCGACGGTGCCGCCGACCGCCGGCCTGGTCGGCAAGCTGTTCGGCCCGCGGCATATGGGAACGCTGTTTGGCCTGACCTTGTTGTCGCACCAGATCGGCGGCTTCTTCGGCGCATGGCTGGGCGGCGTCGCGCTGGAATACGGCGGTGACTACAGCTGGATGTGGTACGGCGATATGGTGCTGGCGGCGATTGCGGCGCTGGTCAACCTGCCGATCCGCGAAGCGCCGGTGCAGCGTGTAGTCGCAGTCTCCAGCTGAACCGTACAGGGCGGTATCTGAGCGAAAACAAGGCAAACATTGAAACCGGACATTTTTGTCCGGACAATAACCGCCATGACTTCCATACGCCCTGATGCCGCCTTGCGCCGTGCTCAGCTACTGGACGCTGCCGATGCCGTGTTCGGCGAACACGGCATCACGGCGCCCTTGGATCTGGTGGTGGAACGCGCCGCGGTTGGCCGCGCCACGCTGTATCGCAACTTCCCGGATCGGGCGTCGCTGATCGGTGCCCTGCTGGAGCGCACCGTCGCGCAACTGCAATCGCATCTGCTTGAACTTGGCAATCGCGAGGATGCGTTTTTCGAGGTGATTGATGCGATGGCCGCACGCATCGTCCACTCTCCTGCCATGGCCGATTACTGGCGCGCAGTGGATCAGGACAGTCCACCGGTGCGCGACGCCCGCCAGCGCGTGTTGCAGTTGATCGAACCCGCCCTGCTGCGCGCAAAAGCAGCCGGCCTATGCCGCGCGGATCTGCAGCTCAGTGACGTGACGCTGATTTCCAGCATGCTCGGCGCAGCCCTGCGTGGGCGCACCCGCGAGGAACGTTCGGTGCTCGCCACGCGTGCATTGGAACTGCTGCGCCCGGGCTTGTCACCGCAACGCGCGCGGGCAGTGCCATGAAGCCGCTACGGCCCATTCCTCAGTGGGAAGACCACGAAAAGCCGACCCTGCCCGGTGGCGCGTCGATGCCGTGGCATCCGCCCGGGCGGCGCGCTGCCTATGCGGCGGTGGCGCTGCTGGTGGCGATCACCGGCGGCCTGGGCAATGCGCTGATCACTGCCAACCTGCCGTGGATCACCGGGCAGATGGGCTTGCAGGCCACCGAGGCCAGCTGGCTGGTGGCCGCGTACATGATGGTCAACGTCAGCGCCAACCTGTTGGTGTTCAAGTTCCGCCAGGAATACGGTTTGCTGTTGTTCGCTGAGATCGGCCTGGGCGTGTACGCGGTGTTGGCGGTGCTGCATCTGTTTGTCGGCAGCCTCGCCACCACTGTGCTGGTGCGTGCTGGCAGCGGTTTTGCGGGCGCGGCCTGCAGTACCTTGAGCGTGCTGTACATGCTGCAGGCAATGCCACGCAAATATGTGGGGCAGATGTTGATGATCGGCATGAGCCTGTCGATGCTGGCCACGCCACTGGCCTGGCTGCTTTCGCCCAGCCTGCTCAACTACGGCGAGTGGCAGAACCTGTACCTGTTCGAGGCTGGGCTGGCCTTGTGCTCGTTCGCCGCCGTGGTGGTGTTGAAGCTGCCGCCAGGCATCCAGATCAAAGTATTCGAGCGCACCGATTTCCTCACCTTCGCCCTGCTCGCCCCGGCCTTGGCGATGCTGGTGATCGTGCTCAATCAAGGCTTGCTGCGCTGGTGGTTCGACACACCGTGGCTGGGCTGGCTGCTGGCCGGTGCGCTGGTGCTGCTGACCACGGGTTTGTGTATTGAACAACAACGCCGCAATCCGCTGCTGCAGGTGCGTTGGTTGATGGGCTCGACGATGCTGCGCTTCATCATCGGTGCGTTCTTGATCCGCTTCCTGACCAGCGAACAGAACTACGGCATGGTCAACATGATGCGTACGCTGGGCATGGGCCCGGACCAGATGGCGCCGCTGTACGCCGTGATCCTGTGCGGTGTGGTGGCCGGCATCGCGATCAGCGCGCTGACGTTCGGCCCAAAAGCACTGCTGCCGCAATTGGCGGCATCGATCATTCTGCTCGGCAGTGCCGCGTTCCTCGACCAGCACCGCACCAGCCTGGACCGACCGATGGACTTCGCGTTGAGCCAGTTCCTGGCAGCCACCGGCAGCGGCATGTTCATGGGGCCGCTGATGCTGATGGGCATGCAGCGGGCGTTGGCGCGTGGCTTGGACCACATTGTGTCGTTCGTGGTGATCCTGTCGTTGACGCAGAATTTTGCCGGGCTGGCCGGCTCAGCCTTGCTGGGCAGCTACCAACTGCACCGCGAGCATGTGTATTCGAGCGAGTTGATCAGCCACACCAGCGCTGCCGATCCACTGGTCGCGCAACGCCTGCAACAACAGCAGCAGGCTTATGCCCGGCTGATTACCGATCCGGTGCAGCTCAAGGCGCAGGGCACCGCCGCGTTGGCCGCTGCGGCGAAACGCGAAGCCAATGTGCGCGCCTTCAACGATGTGTTCGCGCTCAGCGGTTGGATCGCCATCGGCTTCCTGAGTTGGCTGCTGCTGGTGGTCACGCTGCGTGACCCGCGCGTCCGAAAATTCCTGCGGCCCGAGCAGGCCGCCCCCTCTTCAAACCGGGGCTCCCGATGAGCGACAAGACCAACCCAGCCACACCTGCCGAGCCGGAATCGGTATCCAAGTACAACCGCCCCAGCCGCACCAGCGTGGTGGTGATGATCGTGATCGCGCTGATCGGTGTGGTGCTGATCCTGCGCGCGTGGCAGTTGTGGCCGTTCAACAGCAGCACCCTGCATACCGACAATGCGTACGTGCGCGGCCAGGTCACCGTGCTCGCGCCGCAGGTCAACGGCTATGTCACGCAGGTGCTGGTCAAGGATTTCGACTTCGTCAAACAAGGCCAGCCACTGCTGCACATTGACGAGCGCATCTACCTGCAACACGTACAGCAGGCCGAAGCATCGCTGGCAGACGCGCAGGCGCAGCTGGCCAATTCCGACCAGAGCCAGGCGCAGAACCGCGCGCAGATTGCCTCGGCACAGGCCAATCTTTCCGCCGGCCGCGCACAGCAACAGCAGAGTCAAACCGAACTGCGCCGCTATGAACAATTGGCCGCGCAGCAGCTGGTGTCCAACAGCGACCGCGACAAACTGCGCGCCAGCGTGCAGTCCTCCAACGCCAGCGTGGCGCAGTCGCAGGCGTCCATCCGCATCGCCGAAGAAAACCTCACCGCCACGCAAGTGTCGCGGCGCGGTCTGGAAGCCAAGGTCGCCAGTGCCGAAGCCGCATTGAAGCTGGCGCAGATCGACCTGGACAATACCGTCATCAAGGCACCGCGCGACGGCCAGGTATCCGAAGCCAGCGTGCGCCAGGGTCAGTACGTGACCGCCGGCAGTCAGTTACTGTTTCTGGTGCCGGACACCTTGTGGGTGGTGGCCAACTTCAAGGAAGGCCAGACCTGGAACATGGCCATCGGCCAGCCCGCGACTTTCAGCGTCGATGCGTTCCAGGGCAAGACGCTGCACGGCCATATCGAGCAGATCGCCCCGGCAACCGGTTCGGAGTTTTCGGTATTGAAGCCGGACAACGCCAGCGGCAACTTCACCAAGGTGGTGCAGCGTCTGCCGATCCGCATCAGCATCGACGCCGACCAGCCGCTGGCCGCACGCTTGCGCCCGGGCATGTCGGTGGTGGTCAACGTGGATACGGCGGCGGAGCCGCTGCCCGCAAAGCCGTAGGCGCGGCCCTGGCCGCGAAACTCGCGGGCGTTTCCGCCGTCGTAACCCCCGTCATCTGACCGGATGTGATCGCTGTTTTCACGCGACGAATGCAGGGCCGGCTTCGCGGCCGAGGCCGCTCCTACGCGAATTTTCCTGTCAGTGCGCTAGGCTGTGCACAGTCTTTGAGGCGGAAAAACCGTGATGCGATTGAATCTTGTCTTTTCAGCATTCGCAATGCTGGCTGCCCCCGGCCTCCATGCCGCCGCGCGCTCCGACACGCTTTACAGCGGCGGCCCCATCATCACCATGGACGACAACCAGCTACACGCAGAAGCGGTAGTGGTGCGTGACGGCACCATCGCGTTTGTCGGCAGCCGCAAGGCCGCGCGTGCGTTCAGCCCCGCTGCGCAGCAGATCAATCTGCAGGGTCACACGCTGACGCCGGGCTTCATCGATGCGCACGGCCATGTCTCCGGTGTTGGCCTGCAAGCCTTGTCGGCCAACCTGTTGCCGGCGCCCGATGGCGAAGGCAACTCGATTCCGGCGTTGCAGCGGATCATGCGCGAGTTCCGCGCACACCCTTCCACGCCCGAGGGTTACCAGGTACTGATCGGCTTCGGCTACGACGACTCGCAGCTGGCGGAGAAACGGCACCCCACCCGCACCGAACTGGACGCCATCGCCACCGATATTCCGATCATCTTGATGCATCAATCCGGGCACCTCGGCAGCTATAACAGCAAGGCGCTGGAGATGGCCGGCATCACCGCCGACACGCCCAATCCCGACGGTGGCGTGATCCGCCGCGAACCCGGCACTCACATTCCCGATGGTGTGCTGGAAGAAAGCGCGCACAACCTCGCGCTGGCCAAGTTGATGCCGGTGATGACACTTGAACAGGCGATGGCGATGCTCGAAGCCGGGCAAGCGCTGTACATGAAGTTCGGCTACACCACCGCACAGGACGGCAAGACCGATGCAGGGACGCTGGCGATGCTCCCAATGGCGGGCAAGGCCGGCAAATTGAAGATTGATGTGGTCGCCTACCCGGACATCGAGGTGGCATTGAAAGACCCGGCGATGCAGGGCCCGTATTACGGCCTGAACTACGTCGACCACTTCCGCATCGGCGGGGTGAAGATCAGTTTGGACGGCTCACCGCAAGGCAAAACCGCGTGGTTGAGCAAGCCCTATTACAAAGTTCCGGAGGGAGAGAAACCCGACTACGCCGGCTACCCGGCGTTCCCCGACGCGCAGGTCAATACGTTGATCGACCGCGCATGGGCCAACGGTTGGCAAGTGCTGGCGCATGCAAATGGTGACGCGGCCATCGATCAGCTCATCCATGCGGTCGCCGCAGCCGAAGCCGCGCATCCGGACAAGCATTTGATGCCGGTGTTGATCCACGGTCAGACGCTACGCAAAGACCAAGTGGGCGAGATCAAACGGCTCGGCATCTTCCCGTCGCTGTTCCCGATGCACACCTATTACTGGGGCGACTGGCACCGTGAATCGGTACTGGGCCCGGAGCGCGCCGAGAACATTTCACCGACACGCTGGGTGCTGGATGCGGGCATGAAGTTCACCTCGCACCACGATGCACCCGTTGTTTTCCCCGACGCGATGCGCGTGCTCGACGCCACCGTCAACCGCACCACGCGCAGCGGTCATGTGCTCGGCCCGGATCAGCGGGTAACGCCGGAGCAGGCATTGAAGTCGATCACCTTGTGGGCGGCGGAACAATATTCGGAACAAGCCAGCAAGGGCTCGATTGAAGTGGGCAAGCGCGCCGATCTGGTGGTGCTGTCGGACAACCCGCTGACCATTGCCCATCCGCAGCTGCACACCATCAAAGTGCTGCAGACGATCAAGGATGGTGACGTGGTTTACCGCACGGAGCCGACGACCCAAAAGTAAGTGATGCGGAAACGTGGCCCGGGCAAGCACCGCACACCCGGGACGCTCGCAATCTGCCAGTTTCCGGCACATGCGTCGATGCACCGTTGTTCGCTGACAGCCCCGGGTGCGTTGCTTACCCGGGCTACGGGTTTCGTTTCGGTCTGCTGTGAGGCACTGCCCAATTCGGTGCCGTTTCGCCCACAAAAAAGCCGCGCAATGCGCGGCTTTTTTGGATTCAATCGTGACATCTCAACCGGCGCAGTTCGCACACAAACCATGCACTTCCAGTGTCTGCGCCTGCGGCTTGAAGCCGAGTTCCTTGGCGCGGGCTTCCAGCTGGCGGACGATGTCGCGGTCTTCCAACTCCACCGCACTGTGGCAGCGATCGCAGATCAGGAACGGCACCGAGTGCTGATTGCTGCTGGGGTGATGGCAGGCAACAAACGAATTGACCGACGCCAACTTGTGCACGAAACCATTGGCCATCAAAAAATCCAGCGCGCGATACACGGTGGGCGGGGCGTCGGCACCGACGCCCTTGCCTTCACGCACCCATTCCAGCAGTTCGTAGGCTTTGACCGGCTTGCCCGCCTCGGCGATGAGGCGCAGCACGTTGGCGCGGATCGGCGTCAGCCGCAGCCCGCGCTCGCGGCACACCCGTTCGACCACCGCGACAAAGCCGGCCGCGTCTTCGACGTGGTGGTGCGGGGCGGTACAGGAGTGTGCATCGGTCATGTCTACCTCGGGGTCAGGCGGTTGGGATCTTGATGAGTGCGGCGTCGATGCGTTTCAAGGCCTCGTCGCGCCCCGCCAGATACACGGTATGGGAAATGTCAGGGCTGACCTGGGTGCCGGTGATGGCCACACGCAGCGGCTGCGCAACCTTGCCCATGCCCATTTCCAGCTGTGCGGCAGTGTCATGCAACGCGGCCGACACGCTCTCCGCACTCCATTCCGGCAAGGCAGCCAGCAGCTCGCGGGCCTTGGCCAGCGGCGCGTCTGCGCCCGGCTTGAAGTGCTTGGTCACGGCGGCTTCGTCGTAATCGTTCAGCGGCGTGTACCAGACCACCGCCTTCTCGGCCATTTCCTTCAGGGTCTGCACGCGCTCACGCAGCGCGATGACCACGTCGGCCGGCGCCGGGCCAGCGGCCACGTCCAGGCCCAGCTTTTCCAGCTGGTAAACCAGCTGCGGGGCGATGGATTCCGGCGTTTCGGTCTTCAGGAAGTGCTGGTTGACCCAGCCCAGCTTGGCCATGTCCAACCGCGCCGCCTTGGAGTTGCAGTTGGTCACGTCGAACAGACTGATCAACTCCTCGCGGGTGAAGATTTCCTGGTCACCGTGCGACCAGCCCAGACGGGCCAGATAGCTCAGCAGCGCTTCGGGCAGGTAGCCGGCGTCCTTGTACTGCATGACGTCAGCCGCGCCGGTGCGCTTGGACAACTTGGCGCCCTGCTCGTCCAGGATCATCGGCATGTGGCCGAACTTCGGCACCGGGGCGCCGATGGCTTCGTACAGATTGATCTGGCGCGGGGTGTTGTTGATGTGGTCATCACCGCGGATGACCTCATTGATCTTCATGTCCCAATCGTCGACCACCACCGCGAAGTTGTAGGTGGGGAAGCCGTCCGGGCGGAAGATGACCATGTCATCCAGCTCGCTGTTGGCGATCTCGATGTTGCCCTTGATCAGGTCGTCGAACAGCACCGTGCCGTCGAGCGGGTTCTTGAAGCGGATGACGCGGTTCGGGTCGTCCTTGTACGGCAGGTTCAGCTCACGTGCGGCGCCGTTGTAGCGCGGCTTTTCCTGCTTGGCCATGGCGGCTTCGCGCATGGCGTCGAGCTCTTCCTTGGTTTCGTAGGCGTAGTACGCCTTGCCGTCGGCGATCAGCTGCTCGGCCACTTCCTGGTAACGGGCGACGCGGGCGGTCTGGTAGATCGGGCCTTCGTCATAGCTCAGGCCGAGCCAGTCCATCGCCTCCAGAATCGCGTCGATGGCGGCCTGGGTGCTGCGTTCACGGTCGGTATCTTCGATGCGCAGCACGAACTCGCCGCCACGGTGACGGGCCTCCAGCCAGCAATACAGCGCGGTGCGGGCGCCACCAATGTGCAGGTAGCCGGTGGGACTGGGGGCAAAACGAGTGCGAACGGTCATGACAGGCGCAGAAGTGGGAATCGCGGCATTTTACCCCTTCCCCTCCTTCGGCGCCCTGCAGCCGCTTCAGCCCCTCTCCGCGGGCTGATAAACCAACAAGAGCCTGCGAACTGCAGCTGTCAGCCCCTCTCCGCGGACTGAAAAACCAACAAGAGCCTGCGAACTGCAGCTGTCAGCCCCTCTCCCGTCTGTACGGGAGAGGGGTTGGGGTGAGGGCAGCTTCGGCTTCGGCTTCGGCCTTGGCCTTCCATCAAGAAGCAAAGCAACAACCAAAGCCAAAGCGCCCTCGTCCGCCCTTCGGGCACCTTCTCCCGCACGTGGGAGAAGGGAGGCGTCGCGCGTTGCTTTCTCTCCCCCAAAAAGCAGAAGGGCCGCGATGCGGCCCTTCCAAATCAACACTACGAGCCAACTGCCGGACTCACTTCTCCAGCAACGGCTTGCGTGGGAAATTCCCCTCGCGCATCGACGCGTTGTAAACGAACGAAGCAACAATCGCCGCGGCCTGCTTCAAATCCTCCGCCTCGGCGTGATCCCACGTATCCAGATGGCTGTGGTGCACGTTGCTGAAGTAATCCAGACGGTCCTGGATGAACTGGAAGCCCGGCAGGCCCACGCGGTCGTAGCTGATGTGGTCGGTGCTGCCAGTGTTGCGCGTGGCCACCGTCGTCGCGCCCACATCGTTGAACGGCTTCAACCACGCCTCGAAGATCGGCATCGCCGCCATGTTTTCCTGCGCGTAGATGCCACGGAAGCGGCCCGAGCCGTTGTCCATGTTGAAGTACACCTGGAACTTGTCGTAGTCACGCAGCTTCTGCAGCGCGCCGGTCGGGTCACGCAGCGATGCCGGCAGTGCCTTCTGTGCAGCGTCGGTCGGCTCCGGGTAACGCGCGAAGTGCTTGGCAACATAGTCCTGCGAACCGATCAGACCCTGCTCTTCGCCGCTCCACAACGCCACGCGGATGGTGCGCTTGGGCTTGGCACCCACGGCCTTGAGGATGCGCATGGCTTCCATCATCACCGCCACGCCGGCGGCGTTGTCTGCCGCGCCGGTGCCGGTGTGCCAGGAGTCCATATGCGCGCCCAGCATCACGATTTCATCGGCCTTGCTGCTGCCGCGGATCTCGGCCAGCGTGTTGTGGCCGGGCTGGTTGGTGTCGTCGGTGAAACGTGCCTCCACGTTCACGCGCAGACGCACGGTCTGCTTGTCCTTCAGCGCGCGCACCAGCGGATTGAAGTGTTCGGCAATCATCGCCAGCTCGGGAATGCCGACCGACTCACCGGCCTTGCGCGAGCCACCACCGGCCACGCGGATGATGCCGTTGTCCCAGCCACTGATGCTGATCGCAGCCAGGGCGCCCTCGGCGATGAAGAACTCGTTGGTCGCGCGTACCAGCTCCTGGCGCTCGTTGTATTCCTTGACCCGCTTTGCGCGATCTTCAGCGGCTGTCTTGGGAATGGTGAATTCCTGCAAGCCTTCCAACGAGGTGGCGTCGTGACGATGCGAGTCGGCTTCGGTGCCGCGCTTGTAGTCGCGCGCGTCGCCCAGCAGCAGGATCTTGCCGCGCAGTTTGCCCTTGTACTGCTCCATGTCGGCCAGCTTCTTGATCTCAACCTGGATCAGCTCGCCTTCGACCGGGCCATTGGTGCCCGGCGTCCACGCCTTGGGCAACGCATGCAGCGGCTGCACGCGTTCGGACAGCATTTCAACGCTGGACGAAGAGAACTCCCAGCCACGGCCGAAATCGGCGAATGCCTCGTCGTGCACATTGGTCAGGCCCCACGCGTTGAAGCGCTCACGGCTCCAGCGGTTGGCCTCGGTCATTGCCGGGGAATTGGTCAGGCGCGGGCCGATGTTTTCGGTGAGATGGCTGAAGGTGTCCATCACCTGCGAACGGTGGAAAGCTTCCTGGCGGATCTTGCCCACCATGTCCAGGTCCACCTGCTCGGCGGCATACGCCGGAGCCCCCACTGCCAATCCCATGCACAACGCCAGCAAACCACGCTTGATCACTTGACTTCCCCAGGCCCCAGGCCGAATCACGACAAAGTGTCGAGTCTAGCCAGCGGCTGGCTGCGTTGGAGCCGGCCAATGGTCATGGTTGGCGGGAATTGGTTTGTGTTTTGGGGTGCATTGCGTCCCCCTTTCCCCCTCTCCCCAACCCCTCTCCCGCGAGGGGAGAGGGGCTTCGCCCACTGCGAGTTCAAGCCTCGCTGGCAACTGCAGCTTTTTAGAGCCCCTCTCCCCAACCCCTCTCCCGCAAGGGGAGAGGGGCTCGGTGCATTGCGACTTGAAGCAATGCTTGCAGCTGCAGCTGCCCCTCTCCCCCTGCGGGGTGAAGCGAGACGCTTGCGAACCACAGGTTCGCGGCTCGCTGAACGCCCTCGCGCTGGCGCAAGGGCCGGGGCGCGGAGCGGGGGTTGGGGAGAGGGGGATATCCGCCCATTCAATTCAACCACCCATACACCACCAACCGCTCCACCGGCAGCACCGCCAACCACGCGCGCTTGTCCACCGAGGCAGCAATAAATCCCGATCCTCGCCACGCCGTCATCGCATCGCTCGAAACAACTACTTCGGCAAAGTCCTCTCCATCCAACGCAAGCCGCCGCCACACGCCGTAATGCGCAGGCACCTGTTGCTGCAATCCCGCACGCGCCACATGCGCCTGCTCAAAAAACGCCAATCCCTGCCGCTGGATCGCAACGGCCGTCTGCCCTGCCAGCCGCAACACCATCAGCCCCTGCGCTGTGCAGTCGAACATGCTGCCCAGCAGTACTTCTTCCAACTGTCCCGGCGAGGTGCCGAAATGCAGCAGGCCGTTGGTTTCGATGGCGGCCGGCAGCAGCCGCTGCGCGCGGCGGTGGATCGATACTCGGTTCATATCCTGAGTGCTCCCGAAAACGGGGTGACCGAAGCCACCCCGCGTCGATTACGGCAATACCGGGGGCGTGGTCGGCTTGGCAGCGGAGCGGTTGCTCAACTCGTACCAGTCCACCTTGCGGGTGATCCACATGATCACGGTCAACACGCCGAACAGCAGCAGCGAACCCATCAACAATGCGTTGTTTTCCGAGTCCAACAGCATGTACAGCACGCCATACAACAGGGTCAGCATGGTCGAGAAGCCGAGCCCGTATTTCCAACTGCGCAGCACGCCGCTCAAGTAGAAGCCCTGCAAACCGATACACGCCGCTGCGGATATCAGGTACGCCTGCCAGAACGGAATCTGCTCGGACAGACTCACCAGCAGCAGGAAGAAGATCGCCAACGCCAAGCCCACCAGCAGGTACTGCAGCGGGTGAATCCGCAGCTGCTTGATCAGCTCGAACAATGCGAAGCCGACAAAGGTGAGCAGCACGAACAGGATGCCGTACTTGGTGGCGCGGTCGGCCTGGGTGTAGACGTCGACCGGGTCCACCAGCGCGACGTTCAACGACTCCACACTGCCGCCTGCACCACGAATGCTCTTCAGCAACTGCGCCTGCGCTGCAGATGCCAGCGAGGAAACGGCCCACTGCGCCTTGAAGCCGCTGTCATCGATGCTGCGTTCGTTGGGCAGGAAGCTGCCGCCGAACAAGGGATGCGGCCACGGCGAATCCAGCGCCACGCGGGTGTCATCGCCAACCGGCACCACCGACAGCGAGCGGGTGCCATCCAGCACGAACTCCAGTTCGACCTTGTTGCCTTCGCGCAGTACGCCCTGGCTGATATCCAGCAGTTCCGACAGCGGCGCATGCAAACCCTTTGAGGTTTCTTCCAACACGCCGGAGCCGGACTCCAACGGTATCGCGCGGCCATCCACCCGCAGGTTCGGCGTGCCGACCAGGCCGCGCACGTCGGCGATGCCCAGCGCCAGATACGGGCGACCATAGGTGCGACCCGCCACCGCGGCGTAATTGGTCGGAGCGAACTCCGCCTGCAACTTGGCCTGCCAGCTGTAAACCGGCACTTTGAACAGGCCGATGCGGCGTTCGTCGGGACGCATCTTGCCCTGTACGTTCAACCGCGCCGGCATCTGCAGGTCGTAACCGTGTTCGGTACGCAGCTCCGTCTTGCGCTGACTGCTGCCTTCAACGTCTACCTCCACCTCGCGCGTCTGTTTCCACGGCAGCACACGCACCGGGCCGATCAGCGTCTGCTCGCCGGCCCGGCTCTGCGCCACGCGCTCGATCGCCTGGTCGCGATAGCGCTCACGCTCATTGATGGTGCTGCGGATCAGCAGCAAGGGAATCAACAACAACAGCGCCAATCCGCCGACGATGGCGAAGCGCAACAGCAATTTCAGGGAAGTCATGTCCCGTCCTCGTGTGGTAACCGAGGCACAGCTTCTTCCCGCCGGGTGAGCAGGGTTTGTGGCGAATTTGAAGCGAATGTGAAGTCAGGCCAGCGGCAGTACCAGACTGGCTTCGGCGCCGCCGTCGGGATGATTGCGCAGTTGCGCGCGGCCGCCGTGCAGGCGCGCGACTTCGGCTACAAATGGCAAACCCAGGCCACTGCTGCGCTGGCCGCCGCGCGGCCGCGCCAGCGAATAGAAACGCTCGAACACACGTTCCTGCGCGTAATCCGGCACGCCGGGACCTGCGTCGCGCAGGCTCACCGTCCAGCCGTCATCGCCCTGCTGCACGCTCAACACGATGCGGCCACCTTCCGGCGAAAACGCGATGGCGTTGTCCAATAGGTTGGACAGCGCCTGTCGCAACAGGAAGGCATCACCTTGCAGCAGCGCGCGTTCGGGCATCGCGCATTCCAGTTGCAGGCGTGCGGCCTGCAGGCTCGGGCTGGCGTCGTCAACCAACGCGCGGCACAGCGCGACCAGGTCCACCTCGCCACGTTTCTGCAGCCAACCGTGCTGTTCCACTTCGGCCAGCCGCAACAGCTGGTCGATGGTTTCGGTCAGGCGCCGCTCCTGCTGCGCGATATTGCCGGCAAAGCGTTGCCGCTCGGCCTCGGGCAGCGGCTCCTGCAGCAGCTCGGCGGCACCGCGAATGGCCGCCAGCGGGCTTTTCATTTCGTGCGTCAGCGACTGCACGTATTGCTCGACGTAGGCCTTGCCTTCCAGCTTGCGGCGCATGATTTCCAGCGCTTGGCCGAGATCGCCGATTTCATCGCGACGGCGACGTGGCGGCGGCACTGGCTCACCGGCGCTCACCGCCTTGGCATAGCGGCTCAGGCTGCCGATGCCGCGCGACAGCCACCACGTCATCAGCAAGCCAATCAACGCCGACAAGCCGATCAACCATGCTCCGCGCGCCATGATGGCGCGCTGGCTGGCGGCGATGAACGGATCGATGGTGTCGTTGGGCTGCGACAAGGTCAGCACGCCGATCAGGGTGCGGCCGTCGGCCGGGTCGTAGATCGGTGCGGCGACGTGCATCACCGTGGAGGTTTCATCGCCGGGCGTTTCCGGGCTGGAACGCGCGCCGTATTCGCCACGCAGCGTCTTGTACACATCGTTCCAGCGCGAGTTGTCGCGGCCCACGTCCTGCCCGCGCGAGTCGTAGATCACGATGCCCTTGGCGTCGGTGACCGTTACCCGGTACTCCACGCTGCGCTTGGGAAAGCGCCAGACCATCGCCTTGGGATCACGCCGCTGCGCGGTAGCCATCTGCGCAGCGAAGCTGCCGTCAGCGATGTGCCCGGCCTTCAAGTCCGGTGCGGCGATCACCGCCAGCACGTTGGCTGCATCCACCAAGGTGGATTCCATCGCCTGGCGCACACCAGGCTTCACCTCGTTGACGAACACGCGCATCACGAAGAACGCAGCGATGCCGACGATCAGGAAGAACCCCAGAAAAATTTTGAGCCCCAGCCGCATTACAGCTCCAGCGCGTAACCCACGCCGCGATGGGTACGGATGGGATCGTCCTGCGCGCCGGCCGCGCGCAGCTTGGCCCGCAGGGTTTTGACGTGGGTGTCGATGGTGCGGTCGGTGCTGTCGCTGGTGTGGTCCCAGCCGCGCTCCATCAGCTGCGCCCGGCTCAGGATCGCCCCCGGCCGCTGCAGCAGCGCCGCCAGCAGTGCGTATTCGTAGCGGGTGATATCCAGCAGCGCGTCCTGGTAACGGATGCGCCGACCTTCCTCGTCGATGGCGAAGCGGCCGCATTGGCGCCAACCCGCTGCCGTGCCCGGCGAAGCTGCCGAAGACGCCGTGGCGGCCCCGCGACGCAGCCGGGCGCGCACCCGGGCCACCATTTCGCGTGGCGAGAACGGCTTGGTCACATAGTCGTCGGCGCCCAGCTCCAGCCCCAGCACCCGGTCGAACTCGTCGTTGCGGGCGGTCAGGAAGATCACCGGCACCTGGCTGAACGTGCGCAGCTGCCGGCACACCTCAAACCCGCCCAGATCGGGCAGGCCGACATCCAGCACGACCACGTCGGCGCCCTCGCCACGCAGGCGTTCCAGGGCTTCGCGGCCCAGCGCACAGTGGCTGGCGGCATAGCCTTCGCTGCGCAGGGCATAGAGAAGGGTATCGGCAATGGCGGCCTCGTCTTCGACGACGAGTACCCGGGCTGGCTGGTCTGACATGCCGCCAGCATAGCCGCCGCCCGGGCACCCCCGTACACTTCGCCGATGAACTATCGCCACGCCTTCCACGCCGGTAACCACGCCGACGTGCTCAAGCACGTTGTCATGCTGGCCATGATCGACGCGCTCAAGCGCAAAGAATCCCCCTTCTTCGTCCTGGATACCCATGCCGGGCGCGGACGCTA
The DNA here is from genome assembly GCF_050737575.1 of Stenotrophomonas sp. Classification (GTDB taxonomy): domain Bacteria; phylum Pseudomonadota; class Gammaproteobacteria; order Xanthomonadales; family Xanthomonadaceae; genus Stenotrophomonas. The sequence goes on along the minus strand of NZ_JBOHXW010000002.1, from coordinate 632,204 downwards.
CCTGCTTGCGGCCGAAGAAAGCCGCAAGACCGCCGAGGCCGACCTGGGCATCCTGCAGCTGATGACCACCCCGGCGCTGCCTGAAGTGGTCGAGAGCTACCTGCGCGCCGTGCAGGCCGACAACCCGGTTGGCGCGCTGGTGTCCTACCCCGGCTCGCCGCTGCTGGCCGCCCGTGCCCTGCGCGAGCAGGACCGCATGGCCGCCTGCGAGCTGCAGAAAGACGAAGCCGCCGCACTCAAGGAACTGTTCGCGCACGACCGCCGCGTGCAGGTGTTTGCCGGCAACGGCTACGACAGCATCCGCGCCCTGCTCCCGCCCAAATCCGGCGCCGACAAGATCGGCCGCGCCCTGGTGCTGATCGACCCGCCCTACGAGGTGCAGGACGCCGAATACCCGCAGATCATCGCCACCCTGCGTGAAATCCTCACCCGCATGCCGCAGGCCCAGTGCGCGGTGTGGTACCCGATCAAGCAGCGCCGCAGCCTGCAGCAGTTCTTCCGCAAGGCCACTCACCTGCCGGCCAAATCCGTGCTGGTAGCTGAACTGCTGGTCCGCCCGGACGACTCGCCCCTGCGCCTGAACGGCAGCGGCATGTTATTGGTCAACACCCCCTGGCAATTCGACAAAATTCTGTCGCCGGCGCTCCCCGTCCTTAAGAAACATCTGGGCGAGGCAGGCGCTTCCACCCGCCTTGAATGGCTGAAAATGCCTGAGTGATGTCCGCCGCAAGCGGCCATGACACTGCGTTGAAGAACGTTCACAGTATTTGGGCGTGCGGATGACAGAATCCGGGGACTTTGGAGGAACCGTAGTCATGGCTACCCGTAATCGCATGCCGCCCTGGCATGAACATTTCAAAGCACCCAGCGGTAGGGAGCTGCTTATCCGCCCCATCCGGCCAGAAGACGGCCCCCCGCTGCAAGGCGCGTTTGCGCTGTTCGGGCCGGAAGAAGTGCGTGACAAGTTCCTGCAGTCGGTGGAAGCACTGTCGGATGAGACCGCACAGCGGCTCACCCACCCCAATCCCAAGACCGAGATCGCCCTGGTGGCCGCCGAGCCGCTGCCACCGGGTGAAGCCGTGGTCGGCGCGGTCGCACGCGCCTCCATCATCCCCGGCACCCGCGACGCCGAGTACGCCATTCTGGTCAGCCGTTTTCTGGCCGGCCAGGGCCTGGGCCGGCAGTTGATGCGCAAGCTGGTGAAGTGGGCACGCGGCAAATATCTAGACCGTCTGTACGGCGACATCGCCGAGCAGAACGAGCCGATGCTGCAACTGGCCGCTTCGCTGGGCTTCAAGCAGGTTCCACATCCCAGCGGCACCCCGGGCCTGGTGCGAATGGTGCTGGAACTGGCCACCTGAGAACGCGCTGATCCAAGGCAGGAGTGTGTGGCGGGCGAAGCTGGAGCACGGTTTCGCCGCTTTCCCCTCTCCTGCCTTCGGCATCCCGCTCCGCGCCCCGGCTTCGCGCAGCGCGCGAAGCGTTCACGCAGGTGCGATCCAATGGATCGCAAGCCACCTGCGCTCACCCCGCGAGGCGAGAGGAGCACTGCAAGGGCAACAGCAAAATCGGACTGCTGAGCAGCCAGTGAGGTTCTGAGTAAGGGGCAAAGCTGGAGCACGACTACGCCGTTCTCCCCTCTCCTGCCTTCGGCATCCTCTCCCGCAAGGGGAGAGGAGCACTGCAACGGCAAAGGCAACGGCAACGGCAACGGCAAAATCAGTTTTTGCACATGGCCGGGCCAGCAGCCAAGCCCAGAGCGAAAGTTGAGCCTTGGGCGCTGAAGCTTGGGCACGGCCGCCCCGCGCGCTCCTGCCGCTGACCGGCCGCTCAAGCCGCATCTGTTAAAATCGGCGGCTCATGTCTGCCATCTCATCCTCCTCTCCGCCGCTGCCCCGTTCGGGCCAGCTTCGCGCCTGGTGGCGCGCCCCGGCTTCCACGACGGCCCTTGCGTGGCATGTGGCGCAGGCCGCGCAAGCGCACGGTAGGCCGTTGTTGCTGGTCACGCGCGACAACCAGAGCGCGCACCAGACCGTTGCCGATCTGCAGACGCTGCTGGGCACCGACGCCAACGCGCTGCCGGTGGTGCCGTTCCCCGATTGGGAAACGCTGCCCTACGACCAGTTCAGCCCGCACCCGGACATCATTTCGCAGCGTCTGGCCGCCCTGCACCGCCTGCCCACGCTGACGCGCGGGATCGTGGTGGTGCCGGTGCAGACGTTGCTGCAGCGGTTGGCGCCACTGAGTTACATCGTCGGTGGCAGCTTTGATTTGAAGGTCGGCCAGCGGCTGGACATGGATGCCGAGAAGCGGCGTCTGGAAAGCGCCGGTTACCGCAATGTGGCGCAGGTGCTGGATCCGGGTGATTTCGCCGTGCGCGGCGGCCTGCTCGATGTCTACCCGATGGGCGCGGCCGCACCGCTGCGCATCGAGCTGCTGGACGAGGACATCGATACCATCCGCGCGTTCGACCCCGAGTCGCAACGCTCGTTGGACAAAGTGGCCGCAGTGAAAATGCTGCCCGGCCGCGAAGTGCCGATGGACGAGGCCAGCCTGGCCAAGGTACTGACCACGCTGCGCGAACGCTTTGATGTGGATACGCGCCGCAGTCCGCTTTATCAGGACCTGAAAGCCGGCGTGCTGCCGTCGGGCATCGAGTATCTGCTGCCGCTGTTCTTTGACCGCACCGCCACGCTGTTCGACTACCTGCCCGAGGGCTTCCTGACCGTCGTCGGCACCGGTGTCGCCGAAGCGTCCGATGCGTTCTGGCAGCAGACCGGCAGCCGCTACGAACAACGCCGTCACGACATCGAACGGCCGTTGCTGCCGCCCGATGAGATCTACCAATCGCCGGACACGCTGCGTGAGCAGTTCAACAAACAGCCGCGCGTGGAAGTGTGGCCGGCCGATCATCCGCGCATCGACGAGGCACAGCCGCTGGGCGACCAGCCACTGCCGCCGCTCCCCGTCGCCGCCAAGGATGCCCCTGCCGGTCAGGCGCTGAAGTCGTTCCTTGAGCATTACCCGGGTCGGGTGCTGATTGCCGCCGATTCGCCGGGCCGTCGCGAGGCGCTGCTGGAAGTGCTGCAGGCTGCCGACCTGCGGCCGCCGGTGGTGGCTAGCTTCAATGCTTTTCTCCCTTCCCCTCTCGGGGGAAGGTGGCCCGAAGGGTCGGATGGGGGTGCGGGCTCAGGCAAGAGCGCAGGCAAGAGCGCCCTCTCCCCAACCCCTCTCCCGCGCGCGGGAGAGGGGCTTTCAAAAAGCGAGAAGCTGTCCAAGGACGCTGAGCTTCCCCGGTTCGCCATCACCGTTGCGCCGCTCGACGATGGCTTTGCCATCATCGACCCGCCGATGGCGGTGCTTACCGAGCGTCAATTGTTCCCCGAGCGTGCCGGCCATGCGCGGCGCACGCGGCGGGCCGGGCGTGAGCCGGAAGCCATCATCCGTGACCTGGGCGAGCTGACCGAAGGCGCGCCCATCGTCCATGAAGATCACGGTGTCGGTCGTTACCGTGGCCTGATCGCGATGGACGTCGGCGGCATGCCGGGCGAATTCCTCGATATCGAATACGCCAAGGGCGACCGCCTGTATGTGCCGGTCGCGCAGCTGCACCTGATCAGCCGCTATTCCGGTGCCTCGCCGGAAACCGCGCCGCTGCATTCGCTCGGTGGCGAGCAGTGGACCAAAGCCAAGCGCAAGGCCGCCGAAAAGGTCCGCGACGTAGCGGCCGAGCTGCTGGAAATCCAGGCGCGCCGCCGCGCTCGCGCCGGGCTGGCGCTGGATATCGACCGTGCCATGTACGAGCCGTTTGCGGCCGGCTTCCCATTCGAGGAAACCGCCGACCAGCAGGCCGCCATCGATGCAACCCTGCGCGACCTGCAGTCCAGCCAACCGATGGACCGCGTGGTCTGCGGCGACGTGGGCTTCGGCAAGACTGAAGTCGCTCTGCGCGCGGCGTTTGCCGCTGCCAGCGGTGGTAAGCAGGTGGCGGTGCTGGTGCCGACCACGCTGCTGGCCGAACAGCATTACCGCAACTTCCGCGACCGCTTTGCCGATTACCCGCTGCGCGTGGAAGTGCTGTCGCGCTTCAAGAGCACCAAGGAAATCAAGGCCGAGTTGGAGAAGGTGGCCGAAGGCACGATCGACGTGATCATCGGTACGCACCGTTTGTTGCAACCCGATGTGAAGTTCCGCGATCTGGGCCTGGTCATCGTCGATGAAGAACAGCGGTTTGGTGTACGCCAGAAGGAAGCGCTGAAGGCGATGCGCGCGAATGTGCATCTGCTCACGCTCACCGCCACGCCGATTCCGCGCACGCTCAACATGGCGATGGCCGGCTTGCGCGACCTGTCGATCATCGCCACGCCGCCGCCGAATCGCCTGGCAGTCAAAACCTTCATCACCGCCTGGGACAACGCGCAGCTGCGCGAAGCCTTCCAGCGCGAGTTGTCGCGCGGTGGCCAGCTGTACTTCCTGCACAACGACGTGGAAAGCATGGGCCGGATGCAGCGTGAGCTGTCCGAGCTGGTGCCCGAGGCGCGCATCGGCATGGCCCACGGCCAGATGCCCGAGCGCGAGTTGGAAAAGGTGATGCTGGATTTCCAGAAGCAGCGCTTCAACGTGCTGCTGGCCAGCACCATCATCGAATCGGGCATCGACATTCCCAACGCCAACACCATCATCATCAACCGCGCCGACCGCTTTGGTCTGGCCCAGTTGCACCAGTTGCGCGGCCGCGTCGGTCGCTCGCATCACCGCGCGTATGCGTACCTGGTGGTGCCGGACAAGCGTTCGATGACGCCCGATGCCGAGAAACGGCTGGAAGCCATCGCCTCGATGGACGAGCTGGGCGCGGGTTTCACCCTGGCCACGCACGATCTGGAGATCCGTGGTGCCGGCGAATTGCTGGGCGAGGACCAGAGCGGGCAGATGGCCGAGGTCGGTTTCAGCCTGTACACCGAGCTGCTGGAACGCGCGGTACGTTCGATCAAGGCCGGCAGGTTGCCGGATCTGGATGCAGGCGAAGAAGCACGCGGCGCCGAAGTCGAGCTGCATGTGCCGGCGTTGATCCCGAACGACTACCTGCCCGACGTACACACGCGTCTAACCCTGTACAAGCGCATTTCCAGCGCGCGCGACAGCAGTGCATTGCGCGAGCTGCAGGTGGAGATGATCGACCGTTTCGGCCTGTTGCCGGATCCGGTGAAACATCTGTTCGCCATCGCCGAACTCAAGCTGCAGGCCAATGAACTGGGCATCCGCAAGTTGGAGCTGGGCGAAAACGGCGGCCGCATCGTGTTTGCGAGCAAGCCCAACATCGACCCGATGGCGGTGATCCAGCTGATCCAGAAGCAGCCCAAGCTCTACCAGATGGATGGCCCGGAAAAACTGCGCATCGAACATCCGTTGCCGGAAAGCGCGGACCGCTTCAACGCCGCGCGCGCCTTGCTGACAACCCTGAAGCCCTAGGCTTGCTGAACGAAAGAAGGCGTGAAATTTGCGTAAGAGCGAGGCCGCACCGAGAATGCGCGCCCTCGCTTATCATCGACGAGCCTCTCCAAGGCCGTGCCGCACATGTCACCTATTTCCATGCCCGTGGGGTTGTCCATTCCTCCCGAGGACAACTCCTGCGCCATCACGGTGCTCGCCGCCGCGCTCGACCAGCGCGACAGCTACACCGACCATCACTGCAACCGCGTTTCGCAATTGGCCCATGCGATGGGCCAGCACTGCGGCTTGCCGGAAGATCGTTTGGCGCACCTGGTGCTGGCGGCACGCTTTCACGACGTCGGCAAGATCGGCATCCGCGATGATGTGCTGCTGTATCCGGGCAAATTGGATGAGGACAAACGCTCGATCATGCGCACCCATCCGGAACGTGGCGCGGCCCTGTTCAAAGCCACCGGCCGCGACGATGCGCAGCAGGTTGCCACGCTGATCCGCCATCACCACGAAGCCTGGGACGGCAGCGGTTATCCGCATGGGCTGCAAGGCGAAGAGATCCCAATGGAGTCGCGCATCCTCACCATCGTCGATGGTTACGACGCGATGACCTCGTTGCGTCCCTATCGCGCGCCGATGTCGACCGAGGCCACGCTGGAAATTCTCGACAAGCAGCGCGGTCGTTTGATCGACCCACGCCTGCTCGATGAATTCCTCGGCATGCTGCGCGAAGACAACAACGTCATCTAAACGTCCTGGCCCAAGCGCCGCACATTCGCAAGTCACCCCGTAGTGCCGAGCCATGCTCGGCAGACGTCTCACCGATAAAGCCCCAGCAGCGCGTGGCTCCGCGCGATCAAGCGCGTGCCGCCGGCCGCGCTGAACTCCCCGCTACTTCACCACCCGGAAACGCACGCGCGTCCACGCGCCGTCTTCGGCCAACGCGGTGAGGGTGTGTTCGCCGGGCTCATCGAAGTCACGCGTGAACATCCGGCTGCCGCGCGTCTGCGCAATCCAGCGGCCATCCAGCAACCACTCGATGGATGACTCACTGCCGAGCGCGCGAACCTGCAGGCGCGGCCCGTGGGTTGCACCGGGCGCGCGTGCCAACGTCGCTTTGTCGTTGAGCCCCTGGATGTGCAGCACGCCATCGGATTGCCGCCCATCCTCCGGGCAGCCCGGTGCCAACGCGGGCAGTTGCTGCGCCTGCCGCTGCGCTGGCGAAAGCCACGGCGACGCCAGCGCCGGCCAGCGTGCGATCTCGCGATCCTCACGTTGTTCATAGCCTTCGCAACCGGCCGAAATCCGCTGTCCGCTTTTTGCATCCACCTGGAAGCGCACCCTGCCCGCCTGCCACAACCGCGCCTCGCGCTCCGGGAAGGTGGGCGGTATCACGCCATCCAGCACCATCGCCGGGAAGCGTCGCTGGCACATGGCCGGCGGTGTCTGTTCGGCAGCGATGCCCAACGGCCAACAGATATCGACTTCGCTGACACTGGCGGGGACCGCCTGCGCGGCGTTGTCGTTGCCCTGTCGCGGCAGGCTGTCGATCACCTCGAACATCAACGGCAAGGCCGTCACCGCGCCGTACTGGCCCGGCAACGGCGTGCCGTCCGGCCGACCGACCCACACGCCGACGGTGTAGTTGCGCGTGCTGCCAATCGCCCACGCATCGCGATAGCCGTAGCTGGTGCCGGTCTTCCACGCCACCTGCGGGCGGCTGCCGGTATCGAACGTGCCCACGCCATAACCCGGGCGTGGATTGGATTGCAGGATGTCGCGCACGATCCACGCCGCGCCGTCGGACATCATGCGTCGTTCGATGCGTGGATCCTGCGGCGTGTAACGCACACGGCCGGCAATGCCGCCACGGTTGAACGCAGCGAACGCGCCCACCAGCCCTTCCAACTGTGCGCCGGTGCCGCCGAGGATCACTGCCAGGTTCGGCTTCGCACCGTGCGGGAATTTCAGGTTGACGCCGCCATTGGCCAGGCGTGCGGTGAAGCGCGCAGGGCCAACGCGGTCCAGCAGATCCACCACCGGCACGTTCAACGACAGGCGCAGCGCACTGGCCGCGCCAACCGGCCCGTTGAACGCCGCATCAAAGTTGCCCGGCCGATAGCCACCAAAACTCTGCGGCGCATCCATCAGCAGGCTTTCGGAATGGATCAGCCCATCGTCCAGCGCCATGCCATACAGAAACGGCTTGAGCGTGGAGCCGGGCGAACGCCAGGCCTGCACCATATCGACATGGCCCAGCCGCGCCTTGTCGGCGAACGCCACCGAACCGACATAGGCGCGCGCTTCCAGCGTGGCGTTGTCCATCACCAGCAACGCGGCCGAGGTGCGCTCGGGCAGCTGCGAGAAATACGAGGACACCCGTTCTTCCAACGTGCGCTGCAAGCCGCTGTCGAGCGTGGTCTGGATATGTGCGGCCTTCGGTTGCTGGCTGCGCAGACGCTGCGCCAACAATGCCGCATGCAATGGCTGCTTCAACGAACGCGCCACCACCGGCTCGATGCGCGCGTCGGCCACTTCATCGGCCGACCACTCGCCCAGCGCAGCCATGCGCGCCAACACCTTGTCGCGCGCACGCTGCGCCGCTTCGGGGTGACGGTCCGGGCGCAAACGACTCGGCGACTGCGGCAGCACCGTCAGCAACGCTGCCTCGGCCTGCGACAGGTACGCCGCGGATTTACCCAGGTACGCCCAACTGGCTGCTTCCACACCTTCGATGGTGCCGCCATACGGTGCGCGTTCCAGATACAGATCCAGAATCTCGCCCTTGCTCAGATGCACTTCCAACTGCAGCGCACGCAGCAGCTGCTTCACCTTTCCCCACGGCGTGCGGGTATGCGGATCCAGAATGCGCGCCACCTGCATGGTGAGCGTGGAGCCACCCGAAACAATGCGCCGCTCGAACAGCCACTGCTTGCCAGCGCGCAGCAAGGCCCACGGATTGATGCCCGGGTGCCGCCAGAACCAGCGGTCCTCATAGGTGAGCAGCGCCTGCAGATACAACGGCGACACGGTTTTGGCATCGGCCGGATAGCGCCACACACCTTCGGCATCGGCAAACGCGCGCAGCGGCGTGCCGTCGCTGGCGACCACCAGGGTGCTGGTGTCGCGTGACTTTGGCAGCGGCGGCGGGAATGCGATGTCGAGGATCAGCAGCAACGCCAGGGCGGCGGCGACGCCCCAACGCAGAAGGCGGAGCTTGGGAACAGCGCGCAGGCGAGTGCCAACATTTTTCAGCCAATGGGCGCGCGGATTCACTCGTGCTTGCTCTTCAATCGGTGTCTGCAGTTGTTGTAGGAGCGAGCTTGGTCGCGAAGCTGGCGGTGTGCCGGCATGTTGAATGCCTGCTTCCTCCGCAACCCTCCCTTTGCCGGCGGCAAAGGGAGGGAGCACTTCCGCTTACGGCTGCACCACCGTGATCGTGGTCGGGCTGGAACGGCCCACGCCACGCAGGTCGGGACGGTACATGTCCTCGGCCAGCGGCGGCGGCACCATGTAGGTGCCCGGCGTGACCGCGCGCACCAGATAGAACACATGCGCCTTGCTGCCACGCGACAGGTTCAGCGCGGCGACATAGCGGTCATCGCGGAACTCTTCGTGCTTCACATCCGCCGCGCGTGAGCGGTCGCTGATGTCCACGCCGTCGACCACGACATCAGCCCACTGCTTGGCGTCGCCCAGATTGAAGTTCTCGATCTCCAGGCCTGCCGGCAACAGATCGGTGATCAGCGCGTCGGGCATCGACACATCCGCGGTGATGCTCAGCCGCACGATCAGGGCTTCACCTTCCTTCAGCAGACGCGGCGTCCACGGCTTGCCGTCGGTGCCGTACCAGCTGCGTTCGATGCCGATGTGGGTGTTGTCCGGTGCCGGCGCCTGACGCGGAATGCCCGCCACTTCCAGGCTGGCGAACATCGGTGCCTCGCCCTGCGGCGAGAACCGCACGCCCTGCGCCAACTGCGCCATGTCGAACACACGCGCGAATGCCTTGCGTGCGTCGATGCTCTCGGTCTTATCGCCCACCACCAGTTCGCCGGACACCAGCTTCTTCTGGTTGGCCATCAACGCCTTGCCCAAGCGCGCCAGCGCAACCTGCTCCTGCGTACTCAGCCACAACCAGCCTCCGTTGCGACGGATGTCCAGTGTGCGGCCCAAGTCGATCACGCGAGCGTCGTACTCCGGCTTGGCAAGACCGCGTTCGTGCAGCAGCGCGATCATCAACGCACCGTCACGCAGCGGGCTGCCGTAATCACCAAAGTAGGCCGGGCGATCCGAGATGGACTTGGCGAAACCCGCCGCAATCGCGGCCTGGCCACGCTTGCTGTCGCCCTGCAGCGACAACGCCACACCCAGATGCACCAGCGACAGCCCCGTCACCGCCTTGCTGCGCTCGTTGTCCCACAAGGTGCGCAGCGTGCCCAGCGGTGCACGGTTGACCCGCGCCAACACATAGCCGGAGTACGCCTGATTGGCGAACTTCATCGAATCACGGCGATCCTGCCCATAGAACTGGTTGCCGCCGCTGAGCAGGTCTTCGCTGATGCGGTTCAAGGCCTTCTGCAGCACGTTGTCCGGCACCGCGAAACCAGCGTCCTTGGCATCGAGCAGGAACTCGGCGATGTACGGCGTCAGCGCCGGATTGATGTAGTCGTCATTGCCCCACATCGAGAAGTTGCCGTTGGCCACCTGCATCGAGGCCAGCCGCCCGAACGCGCCTTCCATGCGCTCGTTGCGTGCCTTGGCATCCAGCCCGTCGGCACCGAGCATGGTCGACGTCGCTTGGTCGAGCATCAACGCGGCATAGCCCTTGCTGGTGGTCTGCTCGGCGCAGCCATACGGGTAGTTCAACGCACCCTGCAAGGCCGAGGCGAACGGAATCGGCGGCAAGGCACTGACCAGCATGCGTGCATTGACCGAACCGGCCATCAAGCCGCTGGCGAAGTTGCTGTCCAGCGTGACCGGCGCCAACGGGTCCAGCGTGCGCGTCTGCGAACGCAGCACCTGCGGCCACGCCGCACGCACCGGCAAGTCGTAACGGCGGTCCACCTTGAAGCCGTTGCCGTCCACCCGCACCCGCACCTTGGCCACCGTGTAGCCTTCCTGCGCATTCAACGGGAAGCTCAACGTGCGCTTGGCGTCGGCCGCCAGCGTCACCGTGCGCGAGGATTCGCCAATGCCCAGCGGGCCTTCGCCCTCCACCCGCACCGCGAACTCACCCGGCTTGCCGGTGAAGTTCTGCACATCCAACGTGACCGTGCTGCGATCACCCGGCGCCATCACCCGCGGCATGCTGGCCTCGGCCAGGATCGGCGCGCGCACCAGCGTTTCAACATCGCGATTGCCGTAACGCGCATCGGTGTACACCATCGCCGACACCCGCAGCGTGCCGTTGAAATCGGGCACCTGCAGGGTGACGCGCGCATTGCCCTTGGCATCCAGCACCACCGGGCCGGAGAACAGATCAACCGTCTGCACCCGCGCGGTCGGGCGCTTGGCCTGCGGCAATGCCGCCAGCGCCATGTCGCCGCCGAACTTCAGCTTGCCGCTGTTGCCCTCGAAGCTCTCGATCACCCGGCCGTAGATGTCATACGCATCCACACCCAAACGCCGTTGCGCGAAGAAGTGCGCCGGTGCATCCGGCACCGCGAATCGGGTGATATTGAGAATGCCCACATCCACCGCGGACACGGTGACATGCGCTTTCTTGCCAGCCAGTTCCGGCGCGCTCACCGTCACCGCCATCGGCTGTTCCGGGCGCATCTGCTTCGGCGCGATCAGGCCGACCGCGATGCGGCGATCACTGCGATCCATCGGCACATGCACCACGCCCACGGCGCGGGCCGGGGTGATCTTGCTGGGTGCACTGCCGCCACGGAACACCAGCGCGGTGACATACACGTCATGCCGCTCCCAATCGGCGGTGACCGGGATTTCAAAGGTGCTGCCCGGCTTGGCGTCGATGTCCTGCACATAGAGCATGCGGTCGCTTTCGACCATCAACAGACCACGGCCGGCATGCGGCGGCGTTACCGTCACCTTGAGCGTGTCACCGGCGCGATAAGCGGTCTTGTCCAGCGCCACCTTGACCTTGTCAGGGCGTGCGTCCAGGCCACGGTTGTCGTCGTCCCAACTCCAACCGGCGCGGAACGGATAACGCGTGGTCAGGCCGGTGCCCGGGTCGAACACGTCCACGCGGTACTCGCCCCACTCGACCGGGAAATCGAACTTGGTCGAGGTGGTGCCCGCATCGAGCGTGCGGGTTTCCTTGTTCTCGAAACGACGGGTGAAGTCGTAGTCCCAGCTGTTGTCGGTGTAGGTCCAGTGGTAATCACGCAGCTCACGCACCAACGTGACCTTCAAGCCCTTGGCCGGCTGCGGGTTGCCTGCGGCATCCACGCGCATCAGCTCGAAACGCGCATTGGCGTTGGCATCGGCGCCATCGGCATCGCTGAACAACGGACGCACCGCCACCAAGGCCGGTGCCGGCCACACCACACGCTTGAGCGTGCGGGTGACGGTTCGCCCGCCGGTTTCATAGACGCTGCCGGACAGCAACGCCGACACCGTGGTGCCCTTGCCTGCGTCAGCCGGCAACGGCACGTCCTGACGCAGCTTGCCGTCGGCCGGCAACGTGGTGTCGATCACGTCATTGGCTTCGCGCGGCAACTGCACCGTCGGGTCGCCGAAGAACCAGCCCTGCATCGACTCCACCGGATGCTGTTCAACCGCCACCGCCAGACGCGCGGTGAACCGGTTGCCGTCAGCCGGCGCGCCGTACAGGTACGCAGCATCGGCTTGCAGCTTCAGCGGCTCGCCCGGCTTGATCGTCTTCTGCGCGCTGTCCAGATCCAGCTTCATGCGCTCGGGCAAGAATTCCTCGATACGCAGGGTCATGCCCTGCACGGCCTCCTTGCTGCCCGGGTCGGTACGGAACTCCACCTGCCAACGGCCGGTGGGCGCTTCGGCCGGAATGGTCTGCTCGAATGAGAAATAGCCCTGCTCGCCCGGCTGCAACCGCGTTTCGCGGAAGGTCTTGCCGTCCGGCTGCTTGAGCCGCAGGAACACCGGCTGGCCGCCGGTCGCCGGCCCGGCCAGCATCTTGCCGTCGTTGTCGCGCAACAGCGCCGACACGCGCACGGTTTCGCCCGGTCGGTACAAGTCGCGGCCAGACCAGGCAAACACATCAAAGTTGGCGTTCTGGCGCCCGGCCACGGCGAACTCACTCAAGTCCAGCGCCGGCTGGTTGAACGGCAGCATCGTGGTGTCGCTGCCACTGGAGGCGACCAATACATGCGCGGCATCCAGCGTGTAGTTCAGCAGCGCATTGCCGTTGCCATCGGTCTGGCCGCGCAGCACCACCTCGCCCTTGGCGTCGATGACCTTCAGTTCCACCTTCTTCGCGGCTGTGCCATTGGCCAGCGAAGCGGTGTGCACGAACAGCGTGTCCTTGTAGGCACGCGTGTGCAGGCCGATGTCACTGACGGTGAAGAATGCGGTATCGAACTCACTGTCAAAACTGCCGGTGCGCTTCATCACCGCGAAGTACAGGCCGGGCTGCTGCAGCTCCTTCACGTCCTGGATCGGCAGATAGGTCAGCACCCGTTCGTTCTGCTTGCCACCCAGCACAAAGCGGTTCACGTAAACCGGTTCGGCCATCTTGGACAGCGGCGTGCGCTCGCTGTATTCACTGTCCAGTTCCCAGCTGCCGCGACGACCGCCGCGCTGGTATTGGCTGAAGAACGTGGGCAGGTCTTTTTCGCGCACGCGCAGAAATTCGACGTCCACTTCCGGCACATTCACCGACACCACCGGCAGGCCGCGGCTTTCCTTGGACGGCAGCACGCTGCCCTGCGAGGCAAAGCCCACCGCAGGATCCAGTTCACCGGTGAACACCTTCTGCCGCACTTCGGTACCGAGCCGGTTGCCGTCAGCGGCAAGCAGGTCCGGTGAAATGATCAGCGTGTATTCCTTGGCCGCTTCCACATACGGATAGCGCAGGATCTTGCCGTCGTTGGACAGCGACCAGCTGCTTTCCTCGGTGCCAACCTTTTCCTCGAAGCGCAGCAGCTTGTCGAAATCCTGCGTGCCAACCAGCGGCCGCGAGAACTCCACCGCCAACGCCAGTCCGTCACCGCGCTGCTGGTCCGGCCAGGCGCGCAACAGCGCAAAACCCTTGACCTCTTCCTGCTTGGCAACAATCGCCTCGCCACTGGCGCCGGGCAACTGTCCGGTTTCATTCCGTTTGCATCCTGCAATCAAGGCCAGCGCCGCAAACGCGACCGCCGCCCACCGCATACGCACCGACTTCCTGTATTCCATGGTGTCCTCCAGCAGATGGCGCGGAGTATACCCAGCCATCAGTAAACACCTTGCACACACCGCAGTTTTTGAGCCAATTCCCGTGTGTGCCGATCGCGCTCACTACCAAGCCGATACCGCATTGCCAGAAGGTGCCGCGAAACCATCGCCACAGCCGTTAGCCCGCCGCTGCGCACCACCAAACTCGCACGCCGGAATCGGCGCATAAAAAAACGCCGGTGCATGCACCGGCGTTTTTCTTCAACTCAACTGATTGGCGTGAATTACTTGACGCTGACCAGCTTGATCTCGAACTGCACCGCCACGTTCGGCGGGAACGGGGTACGCGGGTCGGCACCGTAGGCCTTTTCCGGCGGCAGGGTGACTTCCCACTTGGCGCCGGCCGGCATCTGCAGCAGCGTTTCGCGCATGGCAGCCATCTCGACTTCGCTCAGCTTGATCGACGGAATCGACTGGGCCGGACGCGCTTCGGCCGGACGCTGGCCGTACGGGAACGGGCCGGCAACTTCCAGCGCAACGGTGCTGGCCTGGGTCGGCTTGGCGCCGTTACCGGCTTCGATCACGCGGTACTGCACGCCATCGGCCAGGCTCTGCACGCCAGCCTTGGCCTTGTTGGCGGCCAGGAACTGGTCGCTACGGGTTTTGTTTTCACCGGCGGCCTTGTCGTACTCCGCCTTGGCAGCCTGGGCACGGCCCTGCTCACGGCGCTGGAACGCTTCGACGGCCGGCTTCAGCTGGTCGGCGGTGATGGCCGGCTGCTTCTTGGCGTAGGCGTCCTGCAGGCCCTTCACCACCGAAGCGATGTCCAGCTGCTCGCCACGACCGGTGAGTTCGGCAAGGTTGTTGCCGTAGTCGTAACCAAAGTAATAGCTCAGCTTGCCCTTCTCGGACGAGACGTCCTGGGCGAATGCGGTGCCGGTCAGGGCCAGAGCGGCCACGGCGACCGCGATAGAACGCAACTTCATCAAACAGTTCTCCAGGAAGGGTGTCTCAGGGGCAACCATGCCGCATGAGGCGACGGGTTAGGATAGCCGTCACAAAGGCTGTCCGCCACTGACGACGCAAGCTCAGACAGACATTGCCGCGCAATAGTTCCAGCATCACTTTTTTTTAACTTTTCCAGGAGTTCCACTGCATGTCCGAAGCACCGGTTTCAATCAGCACCCGCGACGGTATTCGTACTCTTACGGTGCAGCGTCCGGAAAAGCTCAACGCCTTGAATCGACACACTTTGGAGTCACTGGATGCGGCCTTTGCCGACGCCGCCCAGGCCGACGAGGTGCGGGTGGTGGTGCTGACCGGAGCCGGTCCCAAGGCCTTCGTGGCCGGGGCCGATATCGCCGAGATGAACGGATTGAGCCCGGTTCAGGGGCGTGACTTTTCGCTGATCGGCCAGCGCCTGATGCGCCGGATCGAGCGCCTGAACAAGCCGGTGATCGCCATGGTCAACGGTTTTGCGCTGGGCGGTGGCATGGAACTGGCCATGGCCTGCCATCTGCGCATCGCCGCCGACAGCGCAAAGGTTGGCCAGCCGGAAATCAATCTGGGCTTGCTGCCGGGCTTTGGTGGCACCCAGCGCCTGCTGCGTCTGGCCGGTCGTGCCGCCGCGCTGGAACTGTGTCTGTTGGGCGCACCGATTGACGCAGCCCGTGCGCAACAACTGGGTTTGGTCAACCGCGTGGTGCCGGCCGCTGAGCTGGAAGCGGAAACCCTGAAGGTCGCCACGCAGCTGGCCAACGCCGCGCCGCTGGCATTGCGCGGCATCCTGGATGCGATCAACGTCGGCGGCGAGTGCGGCATCGAAGAAGGTCTGGAATACGAAAGCGCACAGTTCGGCCTGGCCTTCTCCACCGACGACATGCGCGAAGGCACCAGCGCCTTCCTGGAACGCCGCAAGCCGGAATTCAAGAACCGCTGAGTCACGACCGATGTCCGCCGTCCCCGCTACACCGCAACAGTTGTTGCAGTTCATTGTTGATGACGACCTGGACGCCGCCGTGCGCGCCGGGTTGATGGACTATGCCGCGCAGCCCGGCGACACCACGTTGTCGCCAGCACAGTCGCAGCAGTTGCTCGATGCACAGCAACAGCTGCGCACTGCGTGGGCCGCACGCGAACGTCACCGCGCCCGCGATGCGCGGCTGGCGCGACGTGCCGCCGAACGCGAAGCACGTCGCGCACCGCCGCCTGCTGCTGACAGCAAACCCGCCCTGCCCTCGGCGGCGGCCGCCATTCTTGCTCGCGCCAAGGCGCGCGCCGCAGAGAAGCCGTCGTCATGAGTGCTGCCGCAATCAAGAAAGCCGCGACAAAAAAGGCTGCGGCTAAAAAGGCTATTGCGAAAAAGCCTGTCTCGAAGAAGACCGCTGCCGCTGCAACAAAGCCCGCAGTGCCGCGCAGCAGCAAGCGCATGAGTCGCGAAGAAGTACGCGAGATGTTCACGCGTCTGCGCGAGCTCAACCCGCACCCGAAGACCGAGCTGGAATACAGCTCACCGTTCGAGTTGCTGGTCGCGGTCGCCTTGTCCGCGCAGGCCACCGACGTGGGCGTCAACAAAGCCACACGCAAGTTGTTCCCGGTGGCCAACACCGCGCAGGCCATTCTTGATCTGGGCGAGGAAGGACTGAAGCGTTACATCGCCACCATCGGTCTGTTCAACGCCAAGGCCAAGAACGTGATCGCCGCCTGCGCGATCCTGGTGGACAAGTACGGCGGCGAAGTGCCCGCCGACCGCGCCGCGCTGGAAGCCCTGCCCGGCGTTGGCCGCAAGACCGCCAACGTAGTGCTCAACACCGCCTTCGGCCAACCGACAATGGCGGTGGACACGCATATCTTCCGCGTCGGCAACCGCACCGGATTGGCGCCGGGTAAGGATGTGCGTGCGGTGGAGGATGGCCTCGTCAAAGTCATTCCCGAGGAATTTCTGCTCGACGCGCACCATTGGCTGATCCTGCATGGCCGCTACGTGTGCAAGGCACGCAAGCCGGATTGCCCGCAGTGCGTGATCCGCGATCTGTGCCATTTCAAGGACAAGACCGCCGCTTGATGCGGTAACCGCGCCCGTTGTCGGCGCGGCGTCTTCACCGGCGCAGCTGCCCGTTCCCTTCTGCGATCCGCCTCACCCACCGGCAAAACGACCGACGCCCGGGCGCCGCCGACTGCCATCTGCGCGACACCTGCCGGTAACAGCCCACGTGTCCAATGCGCTGACACTAACTGTGCGCCGCAAAAGTTGGTCGCCGAACTGTCACATTTACGCAATCTTTACGCCCTAGCCTTCGCAGCATCCTCAACCCGCCTGCAAGGCTATCCACCCATGAAACTGCATCGCCAACTTCTTACTGCAGCCGTTGCGGCGGCGCTGTTTGTCCCGGCCGCCCACGCTGAAGTCGCCATCGACGTCATCGGCGGCTCCGAAATCACCTTTGAAGGCCTGGTGCAGGCTGACGGCAATTGGTTCGACAACGACAAGGCCGACCTCAACGGCGTTGGCAAGAACGGCAAGGACAGCGAGTTCGAGCTGCGCCGCGCCGAGCTGGTGCTCAAGGGCAAGGGCCCGGGCAACGTGGAATGGGTGGTCGGCTATGACGCCAAGGCCGACAAATTCCTCGACACCAACGCCAAGTACAAGCTGGGCGGCAACAGCAATCACTACCTCCAGGCCGGCCAGTACAAGCAGCCCAACAGCCTGGAAGAACTGTCCAGCACCAAGAACAACGACTTCATCTCCAAGGCCACGGTCACCAACACCTACGCGGTGGCCCGTCGCCTCGGCGTGGGCTACGGCATCGGCGACAGCAACTGGTCGGTCAACGCCTCGGCGTTCGGCCGCGAGCTGACCCGCGATCTGGCCCACGGCAGCGGCTACGGCGTGCGCGGCACGTTTGCCCCGATCAATGAAAAGGGCAACGTCCTGCATCTGGGCCTGAGCTACGTCAACTACGACACCGACGCTGACCTGCTGCGCCTGCGTGCACGCCCGAACGCCGACCTGGCCACGGTGCGCCTGGTCGACAGTGGCGACCTGAAGGACACCGATCGCCTCAGCACCATCGGCGCCGAAGCCATGTACGTGCGCGGCCCGTTCAAGGCCCAGGGCGAGTACTACAGCTCCAAGGCCAAGCGTTACGACCACGACAACTACAGCAGCGACGGCTTCTACGTCAGCGGCGTGTGGAACGTCACCGGCGAGACCTGGGGCTACAAGGGTGGCACCCCGAGCCTGGGCCTGCCGGACGAGCCGGGCCGTGGCATGTGGCAGCTGGCGGCACGTTATGACCACATCGACTTGAACGACGGCGGCCTGCGTGCCCCGGCCGTGGTCGGCGGCGCTCCGCTGGTGGACGGCGTGCTCGGCGGCAAGATGGACATCTGGACCGTGGGCGCCAACTGGTACTGGCGCTCCAACTTCAAGGCGTCGATGAACTACGTGATGGTGGACAGCAAGAAGTACAGCTCCAGCGCAGGTGGTTTTGTCAGCGACAAGCCGAACATCCTGGAAGCGCGCCTGCAGTTCTTCTGGTAAGCCATTGCCAGAATCACCGATGTGACACGAACGCCCCGCAAGGGGCTTTCGTTGTTTGCGGCCTATCCATTTGCGGCCCCGCACGTAGGAGCGGCCTTGGCCGCGAAGCCAGTGACATGTCGAACATCCGACAGCTGGGCACTGGATGCGTCGGCGAAGGTGGAACCACCGGATGGCGGAGGCACGGTGATGGGAACCTGCGCCAGCTTCGCGGCCAAGGCCGCTCCTGCGTGCACGCGTCATCAGACGTGAGGCCTGTTGGTCTGCACGAAGAACGAAGAGCCCCCCTCCCCGGTCCTCCCCTACGCCGCAGGCGCAAGTGAGAGGGAAAAGCGGCAAGCGAGGGTGTGAAATCCCGAAGGCGAAAACGAGGTGACAGCGCTGCAGGAAACGGGGGTTAGCCGGCAACTTTGCATGGGGTGTGTGACATCTTTTCCACTGTCACCGCAACGTCATATGACAGACGCTGCACTGTCACCAAATGGTTATGGAATAGGCGCCGGGCGGAACCACCGCACCTCTACTCTCAGGAGCCTTTCGTGATCCACGCCATCAAGTCGCGCGCCGCCGTTGCCATCCTCGCCGCGTCGTCCGTGTTCGCTGCCAACGCCTCCGACGTCACCGGCGCCGGCGCTTCGTTCATCTACCCGGTCATGTCCAAGTGGTCGGCCGACTACAACACCGCCACCGGCAAGCGGGTGAACTACCAGTCCATCGGTTCGGGTGGCGGTATCGCCCAGATCAAGGCCAACACCGTGGACTTCGGTTCCTCCGACGCGCCGCTGCGCCCCGAAGAACTCGCTGCCTCCGGTCTGGTGCAGTTCCCATCGGTGATCGGCGGCGTGGTGCCGGTGCTCAATGTGGCTGGCGTCGAAGCCGGTGCGATGAAGCTGGACGGCCCGACCCTGGCCAACATCTTCCTGGGCAAGATCACCAAGTGGAATGACCCGGCCATCGTCGCGCTCAATGCTGGCCTGGCGCTGCCGGACACCAAGATCACCGTCGTGCACCGCTCCGACGGTTCGGGCACCACCTTCAACTTCGTCAACTTCCTGTCCAAGGTCAACAACGACTGGAAGACCAGCGTCGGCGAAGGCACCAGCGTCCAGTGGCCGGTCGGCATTGGCGGCAAGGGCAACGAAGGCGTGGCCGCATACGTCAAGCAGATCAAGGGCTCGATCGGTTACGTCGAGTTTTCCTACGCACTGCAGAACCGCCTGACGTTCTCGCGCATGAAGAATGCCGCCGGCAACTTCATCCAGCCGCGTGACGAGAGCTTCTCGGCCGCCGCTGCCAGCGCCGATTGGGCCAACGCACGTGATTTCTACCTGGTGATGACCAATGCCCCGGGTGAACAGGCCTGGCCGATCACCGCCACCAACTTCATCCTGATGCGCAAGCAGCCCAAGACCGCCGAAGGTGCCAAGTCGACACTCGAATACTTCCGCTGGATCTACGCCAACGGTGACGCGCAGGCCCGTCAGCTGGACTACGTGCCGCTGCCCGATCCGTTGGTCCGCCAGATCGAAACCTACTGGCAGCAGAACCTGTCGTACTGAGTGTAGAAACGCCGAGGCCCTCTCCCTCGTCGTCTCAGGCGCGGATCACGTGATCCGCGCCTTTTTTGTTTTTTTGGGAGCTGCGTAAACCGCGAAACCAACAATTCCTGAAACCCCGTGGAGCCGAGCCATGCTCGGCTGAAGCTTTACCGGGGAGGCCCGTTGCCGAGCATGGCTCGGGCACTACAGGCATTCCCGGGAAAGTCCCGACCTGCGGGCGACATTCCGGCCTTCAGGCCCGCCAACCGCCTACCCGATGGCCATTGATTCTGTGAGCTTTTTCAGATTTTTTTGACGATGTAATCAAGCTGTAACAAAAACATCATTTCATAGCCTCATCCGCTGGCCCTGCCGGCATTTTCCCCGCTATGGAGTGACCCATGAAGTTGCACACGACCGGTCTTGCCGCCCTTTCCCTGGCCATTGCCCTGGGCCTGTCGGCCTGCGGCGGCACTGGCAACCAGGCTGCAACCAATCCGGAAAATGCCGCTGCCGGCGCGCCCGCCGCCGGTGACAAGCTGACCGCTGAAATCTCCGGCGCCGGCGCTTCCTTCATCTTCCCGCTGGTGTCCAAGTGGTCGGCCGACTACAACGCTGCCACCGGCGCCAAGATCAACTACCAGTCCATCGGTTCGGGCGGCGGCATCGCCCAGATCAAGGCTGGCACCGTGGACTTTGGTTCCTCGGACAAGCCGCTTTCCACCGAAGAGTTGGCGCAGGCTGGCCTGGGTCAGTTCCCGTCGGCCATCGGCGGCGTGGTGCCGGTGGTGAACCTGGAAGGCCTGCAGCCGGGCCAGTTGCGCCTGAGCGGCACTCTGCTGGCTGACATCTTCCTGGGCAAGATCAAGACCTGGAACGACAAGGCCATCACCGATGCCAATCCGGGCGTGGCACTGCCCGATACCAAGATCACCCTGGTGCACCGCTCCGACGGCTCGGGCACCACCTTCAACTTCTCCAACTACCTGTCCAAGGTGAGCGGCGAGTGGAAGGACAAGGTCGGCGAAGGCACCTCGGTGCAGTGGCCGGACGGCGTCGGCGGCAAGGGCAATGAAGGCGTTGCTTCGTACGTGCAACAGATCAAGGGTTCGATTGGTTACGTCGAACTGGCCTACGCCCTGCAGAACAGCATGCCGTACGCCTCGATGCAGAACGCCGCCGGCAGCTGGGTGCAGCCGACCGCCGAAACCTTCGCCGCCGCAGCTGCCAGCGCCGACTGGGCCAACGCCAAGGACTTCAACCTCGTCATCACCAACGCTCCGGGTGCCAACGCGTGGCCGATCACCGCCACCAACTTCATGCTGATGCACAAGCAGCCGAAGGACGCCAAGCGCAGCGCCGACACCCGCGCCTTCTTCAAGTGGGCATTCGAGAACGGCCAGACGCAGGCCAACGAACTGCACTACGTGCCGCTGCCGGCCGAGTTGGTCACGCAGATCGAGGCGTACTGGGCTGCTGAATTCAAGTAACGCTATGACGCGGGTGCGCCGCTGGCGCATCCGCCTTTGTCATTGCGTCATCCCCGCGCAGGCGGGGATGACGAACAAAAGCGCGAACAACGGCTACCCCTCCAACGAGGGACTGATATTTCACCGCATCCTCCTGGGCCCCTGCCGCTGCCATGAATGCCATTGCACCGTCCCTAGCTTCTTCGCCCACTTCGCGTGATCTGCGCGACGCCCGCAACGACCGGCTGTTCCGCTGGTTCCTGATCGCCACCGTGATCTTTGTGCTGGTCGCGCTGGCCAGTGCTGCGTTCTCCATGCTCTGGGGTGGCCGCCATGCCCTGCAGGAGCAGGGACTGAGCTTTTTCTATTCCTCTGACTGGAATCCGGTCGAGAACAAATTTGGTGCGCTCGCGCCCATCTACGGCACCATCGTTACCGCACTCATCGCGATGGTGATCGGTGTACCGGTCAGCTTCGGCATCGCCTTCTTCCTCACCGAAGTTGCGCCGCGCTGGTTGCGTGGCCCGGTCGGCACCGCCATCGAATTGCTGGCAGGTATTCCCTCGATCATCTACGGCATGTGGGGCCTGTTCGTGCTGGTGCCGGTGATGACCGAATACGTCACCCCGTTTCTCAACGATCACCTGGGCACGCTGCCGGTGATCGGCGTGTTGTTCCAGGGCCCGCCGCTGGGCATCGGCATGCTCACCGCCGGCTTTGTGCTGGCCATCATGGTCATCCCGTTTATTTCTTCGGTGATGCGTGAGGTGTTCCTCACCGTGCCAACCCGCTTGAAGGAATCGGCCTATGCGCTGGGCTCCACCAAATGGGAAGTGAGCTGGGACATCGTGCTGCCGTACACGCGCTCGGCAGTGATCGGTGGCGTGTTCCTGGGCCTGGGCCGTGCACTCGGCGAAACGATGGCAGTGGCCTTCGTGATCGGCAACAGCGTTCGTTTGACGCCGTCACTGCTGGAGCCGGGCACCACCATCGCCGCGCTGATCGCCAACGACTTCGGCGAAGCCACTGAAACCTATCGTTCGGCACTGCTGCTGCTCGGCTTCGTGTTGTTCATCGTCACCTTCGTCGTGCTGGCCATCGCCCGCCTGATGCTGATGCGTCTGTCCCGCAAGGAGGGCAACTGATGTCCACCGCCGTCTCGATGAAGTCTTCCGACGCGCTGTACCTGCGCCGCCGCATCGTCAATGCCGTTGCCCTGTTCATGGGCTGCGCAACCGCCTTGTTCGGCCTGGTCTTCCTCGGTTGGATTCTGTGGACGCTGCTGTCCAAGGGTCTGCCCGGCATCAACATCAACCTGTTCACCAAAATGACGCCGCCGCCGATGCAGGAAGGCGGTTTGCTCAACGCCTTCTTCGGCAGTGCGGTGATGTGCGCACTGGCCATCGCCATTGGCACACCGCTGGGCGTGGCTGCCGGCACCTGGCTGGCCGAGTACGGCAATGCCCGCAAGGCCGGCACGGTGGTGCGCTTCGTCAACGACATCCTGCTCTCGGCGCCGTCGATCGTGCTGGGTCTGTTCGTCTACACGCTGTATGTGATGCAGACCGGCGGTCAGTTCTCGGCATTCGCCGGTGCCCTGTCACTGGCTTTCATCGTGCTGCCGGTAGTGATCCGCACCACCGACGAAATGCTGCGACTGGTGCCGGTGCAGATGCGCGAAGCGGCGTTGGCACTCGGCGTGCCGCAGTGGAAAGTGATCATGCAGGTGCTGTACCGCAGTGCGATGGCCGGCATCGTCACCGGCATCCTGCTCGCCCTGGCCCGCATCTCCGGCGAAACCGCGCCGCTGCTGTTCACCGCCTTCGGCAACCAGTACTGGAACAGCAACGTGATGCAGCCGATGGCCTCGGTGCCGGTGGTGATGAACCAATACGCCGGCAGCCCCTACGAATCGTGGCAGGTACTGGCTTGGGCCGGCGCACTCGTGCTGACCGTGTTCGTACTGCTGGTAAGCCTCTCCGCGCGCGGCCTGCTGCTGCGCAACCGAATCTCAAACGACTGATCCCATGGACCATCCCATGAACGACCTCACCAATGCCGTGCCGATGCAGCGCATCAGCGTGCCCGCCTCGCAACAAGGCTTGCAGGCGCCGGCCCCGGTCAAACTTGCGGCACGCGGACTGGACTTCTACTACGACAAGTTCCATGCGCTCAAGAGCATCAACCTGGATATCCCCGAAAAGCGCGTGACCGCGTTGATCGGCCCCTCCGGCTGCGGCAAGTCCACCCTGCTGCGCATCTTCAACCGCATCTACGCGCTGTACCCGAAGCTGGAAGCGCGCGGTGAAGTGCTGCTGGATGGCGAGAACATTCTCTCGCCGAAGTATCCGATGAACCGCCTGCGCTCCAAGGTGGGCATGGTGTTCCAGAAGCCGGTGCCGTTCCCGATGACCATCTTCGAGAACGTGGCATATGGCATCCGTCACCACGAAAAACTGTCCAAGGCCGAGATGATCGTGCGTGTGGAACAGGCGCTGCGCCAGGGCGCGCTGTGGGATGAAGTGAAGGACAAGCTCAATCAGAGCGCGCTGGGTCTTTCCGGTGGCCAGCAGCAACGCCTGTGCATCGCCCGCGCCGTGGCATTGCGCCCGGACGTGCTGCTGCTGGACGAGCCGACGTCGGCGCTGGATCCGATCTCCACCAGCCGCATCGAGCAGCTGGTCGAAGAACTGAAGAACGATTACACCATCGCCATCGTCACCCACAACATGCAGCAGGCCGCGCGCGTGTCCGACTACACCGCCTTCATGTACCTGGGCGACCTGATCGAACACGACCGCACCGAAGTGATCTTCTCCAACCCATCCAAGCAGCAGACCGAGGATTACATCACCGGTCGTTTCGGTTAAGCGCAGGGAATGCGGGAACAGGGAATCGGGAAAAAAAACGTCCCGCCACCTGTCATACCACCCGTCCTCATTGCCCCGCCCTCACGCTGCGTTGTTCCCCATCCTCCATTGCCGGCGCTCAACATGAACAATCTCCCCAACGACCACATCGTCAAGAGCTACGACGACGAGCAGCAGCGTCTGGTGGCCGAAATCCTGCGCATGGGCGAGATGTCCGTCGCCCAGCTGGAAGCGGCGCTGGATGTGATCGAACGCCGCGACGAGAAGGCCGCCCAGCGCATCGTCGCCAACGACGACGCCATCGACCAACTTGAGCAGCAGATCAGCCACGACGTGATGCGCCTGGCGCTGCGTGGGCCGATGGCCCGCGACCTGCGCGAGATTCTCGCAGGCCTGCGCATCCCCGCCGACATCGAACGCATTGGTGACTACGCCGCCAATGTCGCCAAGCGTTCCATCGCATTGGTGTCGGTGCCGCCGTTGCCGCAGATCCAGGGCCTGCGGGCACTGGGCCGGCTGGCCGCCATCCAGGTGCGCGCCGCGATGGAGGCGTACCGCAACAACGATGTTGATGCCGCCCTCAAACTGCGCGAAGACGACGCCCGTCTGGACGCGCAATACACCGCGCTGTTCCGCGAGCTGCTTACCTACATGATGGAAGACCCGCGCAACATCACCCCATGCACGCACCTGCTGTTCATGGCCAAGAACCTGGAGCGCATTGGCGACCACGCCACCAACATCGCCGAGAACGTCTGGTTCCTGGTCAAGGGCGAAGAACCGCTGCCGCCGCGCGAGAAGCGCGACGAAACCAGCACGCTCGATCACACCTGATACGCGGTATCGCGACAGTGCCTTCCGGGTTGCCGGGAGATGGTAAAGAAACAGGCCCGAACGGGCCTGTTTCCTTTTCAGGGAATGCTGCAGGCTGAAAAGCTACCCCTCCCCACCCCTCCCCTGCGCCAGGCGCAAGGGAGGGGACGAAGAACAACGCTCACCCCTCCGCGCAGGCAGGCCTCTGCTCCCTCCCTGGCGCCCGCGCAGAGAGGGTTGCGGTTACTCACTCCCGTCACCACGGTCATCCAAAACCACGACTTCCGACAGCACCACTTGCTAAGCTCGCGCCTCCCCCCGGCCCCTTTCTGTTCCGGAGCTAGACACCATGACCATCCGCATTCGCAAACCCGTTTCCCTGGCCATTGGCGCCGCGCTGATCGGCGGTATGGCCGCACCGGCCTTCGCAATGACCGACCTCGCCCAGGGCTATGCGCTGGGCGCCAGCGCACAGACCCCGCCCACCGCTGAAACGCAGGCCGCGACCGACGCCACTCAAACCACCAATGCCGACGCCAAGCAGAAGGCCGAGGGCAAGTGTGGCGAAGGCAAATGCGGCAGCGACCACAAGCACGAACCGGCCAAGACCGACGACGCCAAGGCAGCCGATACCGCAGCCGGCGCGGCCAAGTCCCACGCCGAAGGCAAGTGTGGTGAGGGCAAGTGTGGCGGTAACCACTAACCCGACCGACGACCGCCCGCGCTTGCCTGCACCGGCGAGCGCGGGCCTTGGTCTACGCCGCTCGTTGCTGGATGCATTGCACTCCGCACCGGACGGCGCATTCGATTTCCTCGAATGCGCGCCGGACAACTGGGTCGGCGTCGGAGGCAAGCTGGGCGACGCCCTGAGCGAACTGTCGGCGCGCCACCCGCTCACCTGCCACGGCCTGTCGCTGTCGTTGGGCGGCCCCTCGCCGCTGGACGTGGATTTCCTGCAGCGCACGCGCCAGTTCCTCGACCAGCACCGCGTCGCGCTATACAGCGAGCACCTGAGCTGGTGCAGCGACGACGGTCATCTGTACGAACTGCTGCCCCTGCCCTTCACCGAAGAAACCGTGCATTACGTGGCCGCGCGCATCCGCCAGACGCAGGACATCCTCGGTCGTCGCATCGCAGTCGAAAACGCCTCGTACTACGCGCTGCCCGCGGCCGACATGGACGAAGCCAGCTTCATCAACGCGGTGTTGGACGAAGCCGATTGCGACCTGTTGCTGGACGTCAACAACGTCTACGTCAACGCCATCAATCACCGCTACGACGCACGCGAATTTCTGGAAAAACTGCCTTCCAGGCGCATCTCCAGTTATCACATCGCCGGTCATCACGACGAAGCCGATGATCTGAAAATCGACACGCATGGCATGCCGGTCAAGGACGATGTCTGGTCGCTGCTCTCTGCAGCCCACGTGCTGCATGGCGTGCGCCCTACCTTGTTGGAACGTGACTTCAACTTCCCGCCGCTGGCCGAGCTATTGGACGAAGTGGCACACATCCGCAGGCTGCAGCAATCGGCGAATGCAGCGTTGGTTGCCGCACATGGCTGAGTCCCTGCTGCAGCTGCAGACACGTTTCGCCGCGCACCTGCGCGACCCGCAGCACAATGCCGCGCCCGGCCACATTCCCGACGCGCGGATGCAGGTCTACCGCGAGTTGTACTTCAACAATCTGCAAAGCCTGTTGGCCGCCAATTTCCCGGTGATCAAACGCACGCTCGGGCCGGCGCGCTGGCTGACACAGGTGCGCGCGTTCTGCCGCGACCACCGCGCGCATACGCCCTTGTTCACTGAGATCGGCCAGGAGTTCATCCACTTCCTTGACGCCGCGCCGGCCGACGCCGATGCGCCCTGGTTGTTGGAACTGGCCCATTACGAGTGGATTGAGCTGGCCCTGCAGGTCAACGACGCGCCGCTGCCAGCGCACGACCCGAATGGCGATCTGCTCGACGGCAGGCCGGTGGTATCACCGTGGTGCCGAGCGCTGGCCTATCAATGGCCGGTGCACCGGATCGGCCCGGAACATCAGCCGCTGCAGATGCCAGCGCAACCGACCCTCTTGCTGGCGCGCCGCCAGGCAGACGGCAGCATCGCCTTCTCCGAACTGTCGCCGCTGCTGTATCGGTTGCTGGAACGGCTGGAGCAGGAGCCCGAGCTCAGCGGAAGCCAGCAACTGCAGGCCTTGGCGGTGGAAGCCGGGGTTGCGGCCGACCCGGCGTTCATCGCCAAGGGCGCGGCGATGCTGCAGCAATTGCAGGTGCGCGGCTGTCTGCTGGGAAGCAAGTAACGCCAGCGATACCGCCCAGGGCGGCAACAACCGGCCGTCCGGCCTTGCCCCGGAACACAGCCCTTCAACGTCGCTCTGCTACCCTATTGCGATGAACGAACCCGCTGAAGCGCCCGTCCCGCGCCCCTCTTTCACGCCCATGGCGCAACGTTTTCGCGGCTTTTTGCCGGTGGTGGTGGACGTGGAAACCGGTGGCTTTGACTGCACCCGCCACGCGCTGCTGGAGATCGCGGCGGTGCCGGTTGAGATGGACGAGAACGGCCTGCTGTATCCCGGCCAGACCGCCAGCGCGCACGTCATTCCCGCCGACGGCACCGAAATCGACCCCAAGTCGCTGGAAGTGACCGGCATCGTGCTCGACCATCCGTTCCGCCTGGCCAAGCCCGAGCGCGAGGCGCTGGAACATGTGTTCGCGCCGGTGCGCGCGGCGATGAAGAAGTACAACTGCCAGCGCGCGATTCTGGTGGGCCACAACGCGCATTTCGACCTGAATTTCGTCAATGC
This sequence comes from Stenotrophomonas sp., assembly GCF_050737575.1. Lineage (GTDB taxonomy): Bacteria > Pseudomonadota > Gammaproteobacteria > Xanthomonadales > Xanthomonadaceae > Stenotrophomonas. Next base: position 604,408 of record NZ_JBOHXW010000002.1, on the reverse strand, counting down.
CACGGTGAACCGCAGCGGCCACAAGCGCAATCCGTTCCATCCTTTCAGCGTGTTCGATACGGTCACGCTGGCCGGTGTGGCTTACGGCCAGACGGTGCTGGCACGCGCGGTGCAGGCGGCCGGTTTCCCGTGGGATGCCAGCGAGGCGCACAGCGCGGTGTACGACACCGAGCAGACCGCGCGCCTGTTCTGCAAAATCGTCAACGCCTGGCCAACCTCACCGCTGGCATAAGGCTTACGCCACGCAGGTGCGGGCGCGCCCGTCCTGCTTGGCCTGCGCCAGTGCCTGCTTTGCCCGCTGATAGAACAGCACCGGCGCCTGATCGCCGCCCAGCTGCACCACCCCCGCGCTGAACGTCACCGCGATGTCGCCTTCGCTGCGGCCGCCCCATTCGCCGTACTGGCCGAACAAACGCTGCAGCCGCTGACAGACACGCTCGGCCTCGGCCAGCGAGGTATTGGTCAGCAACACCGCGAATTCCTTGTTGCCCAGCCGCGCGGCCATGTCCGACGCACGCAGGCTGCTGCGCAGCAGCTCGCCCACTTCGCACAACACCAGATCGCCAGCCGCGCGCGACCAGGTGTTGTTGATCTGCTTCAGGTGATCGATGCTCATCACCGCCAGACTCAGCTGGCGGCCTTCACGCCGCGCCGAGGCCATCTCGCGCACCAGCGCATCGTCGAATGCACGTCGATTGGGCAGGCCGCTGAGATCGTCTTCATGCGCCAACTGCGCGAACGTCTCGGCCTGTTCGCGCAGGCGCTGTTCCAGCGCAGTCTTTTCCTGCTCGACCGCCTGCAACTGCGCGGCACTGTGTCCGGCTTGCTGTACCTGCTGCTGCAAGCTGCGCAGCTGGCCGCGCTGACGGTGCAACTGGCAAGCGCATAGCACCACGCCAATCAGCAACAGTCCGCACACCGCGCCGAGCAGGCCGGGCGACAACGTCATTGCGGAAATTACGGTCTGTGACATCGGCGTTTGCGCCGTTGCGGGTGCTGAAATCAGGCCGCACAAGGCCATGCCCCACGCCACCTTCGCCAAGCCCGCACCGCCCCCCAAAGCCACACCGGTTCGCACCGCCGGAATCGCAGTCGTTGCCATCGTTCAGAGCCCCCTGAGTTGGCCCGATACTAGCAAAGGTTCGGCGGGTTTCAGGCGCTCCGATCACGCTGGCCGGGCGCCCATTGCGGGCTCTCCCAACGCACCACCGCTTCCAGCCCACCGTCGGGATGGTTGCGCAGCACCAGCGTGGCGCCGTCCTTCTCCGCCAAGGCGCGGGCGATGGTCAGGCCCAGCCCTGCGCCACCGGTTTCGCGGGAGCGCGAGGTCTCCAGCCGCAGGAACGGCGTGAACACCGCTTCCAGCTCGTCCGCCGCGAGCCCCGGCCCGGTATCGCGCACCCGCACTTCCACTGCGTCGCCGTGATGACTGGCGCTGACCTGCACGCGGTGGCCGTACTTCACTGCGTTGTCGACCAGGTTGGAGAACAAGCGGCGCATCGCCAGCGGTCGCAACATCATCACCGCACCGCAGCCCTGCTCCAGCACCGCATCGTGGCCGGACTCGGCAGCGTCTTCGACCACGCTTTCCAGCAATGAATCCAGATCCAGCGCGGCGCGCTGTTCGGCGCTTTCAGCGCTGCGGGCCAGTTCCAATCCTTCGCGGATCAACGCCTGCATCGCTGCCAGATCACCGACCAGGCGCTCGCGCAACGGTTCGTCGGCGACGTTCTCCAAGCGCAACCGCAACCGCGTCAGCGGCGTCTGCAGATCGTGGGTGATGGCCGCCAGCATCTGCGTGCGTTCGCCGAGGTGCCGTTGCAGGCGCTGCTGCATGGCGTTGAACGCCTGCGCCGCCCGCTGCACTTCCAGCGGGCCGGTGACCGGCAGCGGCTCGCGTTGCAGGTCCTGGCCCAACTGCGTGGCGTGCGTGGCCAGCCGCTGCAATGGCGAGCTGGCGATGCGTGCCACCACATAGGCCAGCACGCCGATCGCCAGTACCAACAGCGACAGGAACCACGGATCGAACGCCGACGCCGTGCGCCGCACTACCGCCGGGTATTCCAGCGCCAGCCGCAACGGCGTGCCGTCGCTCAAGTTCAGTTCCACCACGCGACAACGCGGTGGCGTGAACGACGGATTGCGTTCGCGTTCGCGCCCGTGCGCATGCCGCGTGCGCGGGCCTTTGTCAGATGGCGGCAAAAACTCGGGCAACGGCGGCAGGCACGCGCGGAAGCTGCTCGCGCGCACCCGCGCATTGGCGACCACGCCGCCGCGTGCGGCCAGCACTTCCATCAACGCTTCGTCGTTGTCGCCGATGCGGAACTCGCCCTTCACTTCACGCACGCTGGGGCTGCCGACGGCCAACAAGCGCGTGCGCAGCTCCGGATTGCCGTCGATCAAATTGACGAAGCCCTGCAGGCGGTCGGCGATCCGCGCCAGATTCTGCCGCTCGAATTCCTGCTGCCGGCGCGATTCGGCCAGCAAGGTCGCGCCGATCGCCGCCACCATCATGCCGACCAGCAGGATGACGAACAGCCGGCCTGCCATCGACGACAGAAACTGGCGCAACCGCTTCATTCCAACGTCACCGCACTGGCGAACACATAGCCTTCGTTGCGCACCGTCTTGATCAAGCCATCGCTGCCGCCGCCATCGCCCAGCTTCTGCCGCAGGCGGCTGACCTGCAGATCGATGGCGCGGTCCTGCGCTTCATAATTGCGGCCGGTGCTCAACGCCACCAACTGCTCGCGCGACAACACTTTGTTGGCATGCGCGACGAACACCCGCAGCAATCGAAATTCGGCGCCCGACAGCATCACCACGCGCCCAGCCGGATCAATCAGATGACGGTGTTCCAGATCGAACACCCAGCTGGAGAATGCCGCGCGGCGCATTGCCAGCGGTTCCATGTTGGCCGGCAAGGCTTCGGTCCGGCGCAGCACGTTGCGGATGCGTGCCAACAACTCCCGCGGCTCGAACGGTTTGGCCAGGTAATCGTCGGCGCCCATTTCCAGCCCGAGCACGCGATCAATCGGCTCGCTGCGCGCGGTCAGCATGATGACCGGCGTGCTGGAGCGCGCGCGGATTTCGCGGCACAGCGACAGCCCGTCTTCGCGCGGCAGGTTGAGGTCGAGCACGATCAGGTCGATATGCTCGCGCGCCAACACCTGCCGCATCTGACTGCCATCACCCGCGGTGCTCACGGCATAGCCGGCCCGCCCCAACTGTTCGGCCAGCAGGCTGCGGATGTCGCTGTCGTCGTCTACCACCAACAAGCGGTGCATGGTTTGTACGTCCGTCATGGTGCAATGATCCATGCTAGCGGATGAATCCGTGTGATCGCGCATGTATCGCTGTGTATCGGCGCGCATGCCCGATACATGCGGATACACGCGAGCGCATACCCGACACAAAACGACACACGGCGAGCATTGAGCCGCCATCACCGGCTGGCCACACTGGCATCGACGCCGCGGTCCGCGGCCCGCCATGAGTGCCCCACCATCGTGAAGCTGCTGCCCTCCTCCCGACGCAATCGCCTGCTGCTTGCCACCGCCATCGTCGTCCTGCTGGCCGGGGGCGCGGCCTGGGCCATGCGCAAACCCGCTGCGCCTTCGATGGCCACCTCGCCGGTCACGCGCGGCAACCTGGAACAGACCGTCGATGCCACCGGCGTGATCGATGCCTACAAGCTGGTCAGCGTCGGCGCGCAGGCGTCCGGCCAGATCAAACTGTTGACGGTGCAACTGGGGGACGTGGTCAAACAAGGCGATCTGATCGCCGAGATTGATTCGGTTACCCAGGAAAACAGCCTGAAGAACGCGCAGGCCGCGCTGGAGAACATCCGTGCCCAGCGTGCGGTGCAGACCGCCTCGCTGAAGGAATCGGAGCTGGCTTTCATCCGCCAGAAAGACATGCTGGCCGCCGAAGCCACCTCGCGTTCGGAATACGAATCGGCCGAGGCCAACCTGGCCAGCACCCGCGCGCAGATCCGCGCCCTGGATGCACAGATCCGCCAGCGCGAAACCGAACTGGGCACCGCCCAGGCCAACCTTGGCTACACCCGCATCACCGCGCCCATCGACGGCACCGTGGTTGCCGTGGTCGCCGAAGAAGGCCGCACCGTGAACGCCAACCAATCGGCGCCGACCATCGTCAAGCTGGCGCGGCTGGACCTGGTCACGGTCAATGCGGAGATCTCCGAGGCCGATGTGGTCAAGGTCAAGCCGGGCATGCCGGTGTACTTCACCATCCTCGGCAATCCCGACCACAAGTACGAAGCCAAATTGCGCACGGTGAACCCGGCGCCAGCGTCGATCAGTACCGACAGCACCAGCTCCAGCAGTTCGTCGTCGTCCAGCTCCAGCACGGCGGTGTACTACAACGCGCTGTTTGACGTGGAAAACCCGGACGGCACGCTGCGCATCGACATGACCGCGCAGGTGTCGGTGCTGTTGGCGCAGGCAACGGATGCGCTGCTGATCCCCACCGTCGCGCTCGGCCCCAAAGTTCCCGAAGGCGGCGGCCCGCGCGCCGGTGCAGGCAACGCCAACGGCGAGCCGCGTGCCGCACGCAGCAAGCAGGAAGGTCAGCGCCAGCAACGTCGTCAACCCGATGCCGCCGCGTTGGCCAAGAGCAACAGCTACATGGTGCGCGTGGTCAACAAGGACGGGCAGCCGGAGCCGCGCCGGATCAAGGTCGGCCTGAACAACGGTTCCAACGTCGAAGTGCTTGAAGGCCTGAACGAAGGCGAGTTGGTGGTCGTGGGCGAAGTAAGCGCCGCCGACAAGGCCAGCGCACGCAGCAGCCAGCGCAACCCGATGAGTCCGATGATGGGCGGGCCGCGTCGATGAGCCAACCGCTGCTGCAACTGCGCGAACTGCGTCGTGAGTTCCCGGCCGGCGAAGAAACCATCGCCGTGCTGAAGGACGTCAATCTCGACATCCACGCCGGTGAAATGGTGGCGATCGTCGGCCAGTCCGGCTCGGGCAAGTCCACGCTGATGAACATCCTCGGCTGTCTGGACCGGCCGACCGTCGGCTCCTACACAGTAGCCGGCCGCGAGACAGGCAACATGCAGCCCGACGAACTGGCCGAGCTGCGCCGCGAGCACTTCGGCTTCATCTTCCAGCGCTATCACCTGCTGGGTGATCTGGACGCGCGCGGCAATGTGGAAGTACCGGCGATCTACGCCGGCACGCCGTCCGATGCGCGCCGTACCCGCGCCGAAGCCTTGCTGGCGCGTTTGGGCTTGTCCGACCGCATGGGCCACAAGCCCGGGCAGTTGTCCGGCGGCCAGCAACAGCGCGTGTCGATCGCGCGTGCGCTGATGAACGGTGGCGAGGTGATCCTGGCCGACGAACCCACCGGTGCGCTGGACAGTGCATCGGGCGAGGAAGTGATGAAGATCCTCGGCGAGCTGCATGCCGAAGGCCACACCATCATCATCGTCACCCACGACATGCATGTCGCCGAACACGCGCAGCGCATCATCGAGATCCGCGATGGCGTGATCATCGACGACCGCCATAACGACAAAGTGCCGCCACTGCAGAAGCAGCAGCGCGCTGCTCCGGTAAAGACCGGCGGCAGCGCCTTCCAGGCGGCGCGTGATCGTTTCCTCGAAGCGTTCCGCATGGCACTGCTGGCGATGAACGCGCACCGCCTGCGCACCTTCCTGACCATGCTCGGCATCATCATCGGCATCGCCTCGGTAGTGTCGGTGGTGGCGATGGGCAATGGCTCGCAGCAGCAGATTCTGCAGAACATCTCCGCGCTCGGCACCAACACCATCGACGTCTACCCCGGCCGTGGCTTCGGTGACATGCGCTCGGGCCGCGTGCAGACGCTCAAGGCCAGCGACGCCGATGCGCTTGCTGCGCAGAGCTACATCGACAGCGCCACGCCCAGCGTGTCCAGTTCGGTCACCGCACGCGTCGGCAACAAGGCGGCCTCGGCGCAGGTCAGTGGCATCGGCTCGCAGTATTTCCGGGTCAAGGGCATGACGCTGGTGTCGGGCCGCTACTTCGACGAAAGCGAAGTGAAGGGGCTGGCGCAGGTGGTGTTGATCGACGAAAACACGCGCACGCAGCTATTCGGCAGTGATGACCCGATCGGTCAGGTGGTATTGCTGGGCAACGTGCCGGCGCGGGTGATCGGCGTGGCCAAGCGTCAATCGATGGGCTTTGGTGGCAGCACCAATCTGGCCGTGTGGGCGCCCTACACCACGGTGATGTCGCGCATGCTCGGGCAGAGTTACATCAGCGGCATCACCGTGCGCGTGGCCGACGACACGCCGATGGACGCGGCGCAATCGGCCATCACCAAGTTGCTGACACTGCGCCACGGCACCGAGGATTTCTTCCTCTCCAACACCGCTGAAATCCGCGAGACCATCGAGTCCACCACCAAGACGATGACCCTGCTGATCGGTGCGATTGCTGCCATCGCCTTGGTGGTCGGCGGCATCGGCGTGATGAACATCATGCTCGTGTCGGTGACCGAGCGTACCCGCGAAATCGGCGTGCGCATGGCCGTGGGTGCGCGGCAGAGTGATATCCGCCAGCAGTTCCTGATCGAAGCGGTGCTGGTGTGCCTGCTCGGCGGCATCCTCGGCATCGTGCTGGCGCTGTCGATTGGCTGGGCATTCAAAACCTTTGGCGCCAGCTTCACCTTGTTGTTCTCCACCAGCTCGATCATCGCCGCCTTCGCCTGCTCGACCTTGATCGGTGTGGCGTTTGGTTTCCTGCCGGCCCGCAATGCCGCACAGCTCGACCCCGTGGAGGCATTGGCCCGCGAATGAAGAAGACCATGATCCGTTCCCCAAAACAGACCTATCGCCCCCTGCTGCTGCCCGCCGCACTGACCGCGCTATTGGTCGGTTGCGCCACCACGCCCAGCGCCGATCCGGCCGCACACCTGCCGGTCGCTGCGCAGTACGGTCGTGGCGATGCCGCCGCCAATGCCCCGGTGCAGGACATCGAGCGCAACCTCACCGCGCCGCCGGCCGACGTTCGCGCGGATACGTGGTGGCAGGGCTTCGCCGACCCGCGTCTGGATCAACTGATCGAGCGCGTGCTCGACAGCAACACCGACATGGCCTCGGCCGGGCTGAAGCTGGAGCGTGCACGCGCACAGGCCGGTTTGGCCGGGCTGGATCTGTGGCCGCAAGCCACGGGCTCGGCAAGCGCCAACGGCAGCCGCAGCATCGACAGCAGCGACGACTGGTCACGCAACCACAGCGCCAACGTGTCGCTCGGTTGGGAGCTGGACTTGTGGGGCAAGCTTCGCGGCCAACGCGATATCGCCCGCTGGGAAGCACAGGCCACCGCGCAGGATCTGCAGAGCACCACGCTGAGCCTGATCGGCCAGAGCACCGAGTTGTATTGGCAGCTCGGGTATCTCAACCAGGCCATTGCCACCGGCCAGGCCAACCTGGAACGCCTGGAACGCACGGCTTCGCTGGTGCAGACCCAGTTCGATGCCGGCGCGGTATCGCGACTGGAAGTGCGCCAGGCCCGGCAGAACATCGAGAGCCAGCGCGCGTCACAAGCGCAGCTGCAACAGCAACGCGTGGAAACCCGCAATGCACTGACCGTGCTGCTCGACGGTCAACCGTGGCCGCAGGCCGACGAACCGCAGAATCTCGACGTCGCCCACAGCCCGGAAATCGCCGAAGGTCTGCCGGCCGAACTGCTGGCCCGCCGCCCCGACTTGCGTGCGGCCGAACTGCGCCTGCGGCAGTCGCTGGCCAGCATCAAGGTCACCGCCACCAGCTACTACCCGAGCCTGAGTTTGAGCGGCAGTGTCGGTAGCTCCAGTCCATCATTGGGCGATGTGTTGAGTAATCCGGTAGCGACGCTGGGCGCCGGATTGAGCCTGCCGTTTTTGAAATTCCGGCAGATGCAGCTGGATATCGACTCAGCTGATCTCTCGTATCAGATCGCCGCCAATGATTTCCGCAAAACGTTGTACACCGCGCTGTCGGAAGTGGACAACGCACTGTCGGCACGCACGCGATTGACCGAGCAGGTTGCAGCGGCGCTGGCGTCGTATGAGGAGGCGGTGGAGATCGCGCGTCTGTACGAAGTGCGTTACCGCGCCGGCGCGACCGATCTGCGCACCTGGCTGGAAGCGGAGCAGACGCGCCGCAACGCGGAGTTGTCGTTGGCGCAGGTCAAGCGCAGCCAACTGGTGAATGATGTGACCCTGTACAAGGCGTTGGGTGGTGGGGCGACTTGAGCCCCTCTCCCCTTGCGGGAGAAGGGTTGGGGAGAGGGTTGTTTCAAAGCAAGCAACGTCAAAAGCTCCCCTCATCCGGTGCTTCGCACCACCTTCTCCCGCGTGCGGGAGAAGGGAGCGAGCGAGCATAGCCACACCCCGCGGAAAATCGGACCCCGCGCGTTCAAAGCCCATCTCCCGTTTACGGGAGAGGGGTTGGGGAGAGGGTTGTTGCAAAGCAAGCAACGTCAAAAGCTCCCCTCATCCGGTGCTTCGCACCACCTTCTCCCGCACGCGGGAGAAGGGAGCGAGCGAGCATTGCCACACCCCGCGGAAAATCGGACCCCGCGCGTTCAAAGCCCCTCTCCCGTTTACGGGAGAGGGGTTGGGGTGAGGGTTGTTTCAAAGCAAGCAACGTCCAAAGCTCCCCTCATCCGGTGCTTCGCACCACCTTCTCCCGCACGCGGGAGAAGGGACTACATCGGGCACTGCGGCACCCCGCGCCCTACCGCTTCAACGCCTCAACCCCATGCGCCTTCAATATCTCCCGCACACGCTCCAGCGGAATCGCTTCTACCGTCTGGCCGTTGCCACTCACCGTGGTTGCCATGAACAAGGCGTTGTAGACGGATTCCTCCACCGCATCCACGCTGGCCTGGAACACCGCGCTCATTGATTCGTTGGCCAACTCGGTGGTCTGCAGTTGCGGCGCATCGAAGGCTCGCCGCACTGACTCCGCCGTGGAAAACGCCAGCACGTAATCGCCGCTGCCGTTGGATGCGGAACTGCCGGTGCGGCCCAAGCCCATCATTCCGCGCGACGCCAATCGTTTCAGGTTTCGGTCTGACAACGGAGCATCCGTGGCGATGACGATGATGACCGAGCCATCACCGCGGTCATCCGCCAACCCACGTCGGTTGTCCTGCTGCGCGACCGCATTCTGGAACGCATAACGATCCAGTTCGCGGCCGACCGGTGCACCTTCCACCTGCAGCACGCCGCCGAAGTTGGCCTGCACCAACACGCCTACGGTCCAGCCACCGAGGCTGTCGGGCAGCTTGCGTGATGAAGTACCGATACCACCCTTCCAACCAAACGCCACCGTGCCGGTGCCCGCGCCAACGCTGCCTTCCTGCACCGGTCCGCTTTGCGCGGTTTCCAAAGCGCGGCGCACGGCATCGGCCGTGACTGGCCGGGCGCGGATGTCATTGAGCCCGCCGTCGTTGGTCTCGCCGACCACGACATTCAGCGAACGCACCTGCTGCATGTCCGGCTTGGCCAGCATCCACTCGGCCATCGCATCGGCGGCCTTCCACACGCACAACGTGCAGGTCAGCAGGATCGGGGTTTCCAGTTCGCCCAGTTCGTTGACCTGGGTGCTGCCGACAAACTTGCCGAAGCCATTGCCCACATGCACCGCCGCCGGTACGCGCGAGCGATAGACATTGCCGGCATGCGGCAGGATCGCGGTGACGCCGGTGCGCACCGTGTCGCCTTCGACCAGGGTTACCTGACCGACGCGCACGCCGGTAACGTCGGTAATGGCGTTGTATTTGCCGGGGGCGAAGATGCCCGGTGCGACGCCCAGATCACGCGCATGCACGCGCGGGGCATCCTTCGCGGAGGCCGCAAAGGCGCACAGCCCCAGCAGCGCCGCAGTCAGTGGAAGCAACAGACGGTGCGGCGCGTGGAGCATGCAGATTCCTTTAGAGACGTTGGCGGACGGCTTCGAACAGAGCCACGCCGGTGGCGACGGAAACGTTGAGGCTTTCAATATCACCCGGCATCGGGATGCGCACCAGCCCATACTCTTTTTATTTTATATATCAATCAAGATTTAGGAGATTCGTCTGATAGCACTACCATCCACAATAGTGATAGGTTCAGGGAGCGCACAAAAAGTGCGCCTTCATCACAAGGATTGTTATTCAATGAAGAAGATCACTCAAGCTTTGGCGCTGACGGCCACTTTGACTGCTGCAACATTCGCTCAAGCTCAAAGTCTTGTACAAATTCCGGACCCACCTCAAGTATCCCAAAGAGTTGATGCCAGCACATTAGCACTTCCCGTGGGAGTTCAACTTGTTGAACTCCACCGCTACTACAATTCCAAGGAAGCCAACCATTGGTCTGGCCGCGAAATGCCTAGGAATTGGCAAGATTTAGGATGGAGACACCAAGGAAGTTTAGGGTTTATCTCATACACTTCATTCAGTGGTGGACACGCGCTTTACAACTGTTTCATAGCTGGAAAGAACGACTTCTTCACTTCTCCCGACCCCAATTGCGAAGGCAAGAACCTGTCCACTTGGATGCCCATCCTGGGATATGTTGCAGATACGCAGATCCCCGGAACCGTTCCGCTTTATCGCTGCATGCGCGGCTACACACCATCTCGCGCAGATCATTTTGACACCCTTAGCTCAGCATGTGAAAACGTACCCAACAAAGCACTGGACGGCATTATCGGATACGTATTTCTCTAGTACGAGTAATACCAAGAATTTCTCCATCACTGAATTTCCGAAAACAGCCACGGAGAATTGACAGGACTTAGTTTTTTGGCCAACAAGAAGCCCCGCAAATGCGGGGCTTCTTAGTAATACAGCAATCCAAATTTGAATTTACAGACGTTGGCGGACGGCTTCGAACAGGGCCACGCCGGTGGCGACGGAAACGTTGAGGCTTTCGATATCACCCGGCATCGGGATGCGCACCAGCTGGTCGCAGGTTTCGCGGGTCAGGCGGCGCATGCCGTCGGCTTCGCCGCCCATCACCAGCGCCACGTTGCCGCGCAGGTCGAGCTTGTGAATGGCCGTGTCCGATTCACCAGCCAGGCCGTACACCCACACGCCCAGCTTCTGCATGTCCTTGATGCAGCGGACCAGATTGGTCACCGCCACCACCGGAATGCGGTCAGCCGCACCGGCGCTGACCTTGCGCACGGTCGCATTGACCGGCGCGCTCTTGTCCTTGGGAATCACCACGGCGGTAACGCCAGCGGCGGCGGCACTGCGCAGGCAGGCGCCGAGATTGTGCGGATCCTGCACTTCGTCCAGCACCAGCACCAGCGCCTTGCCTTCGGCGGCTTCGATCAGGCCCTGCAGTTCGTTCTCGTCCCACAGCTTGGGCGCGGCATAACGCGCGACCACGCCCTGGTGGCGTACCTGGCCGGCCACGCCGCCCAGTGCCTGGGCGTTGACCTTGCGCACGTCGATGCCCTTGCGCAGGGCTTCTTCTTCAATTTCGACCAGGCGCGGGTTTTTGGCACCGGCCTCGATCAGGACTTCGCGAACGTTTTCCGGGTCCTTCTCAATCGAAGAAGCCACGGCATTGACGCCGACGATCCACTGGTTCTGCTTGCTCATGGGCGTCACATGGGGGGAAATTTGGGGGGCAATGGTACTACCGACACGTCGGCGAAACGGAATCAGCAGCGAGCAGGCGCAAGCGCAACCGCCCGGAAAACCGGGCCAGCGGCCCCTGCTGAAGCGGAAGGAGGAGCGGCGCAGGGCGCTCGCCCCGGCTCACTCCTCACTCCCTTTCACGCGTGCCTGAGAACCCTTCGGTCCCGGCGTTCAGTACTTCTTCTTGACGCGCTTGGCCGGCTTGCCGCGCTCGGGCAGCGGTGCCACCTCGCTGGCCTCGCCGTCCTTCTGGACCAGGCGGAAGTCGATCTTGCGCTCTTCCATGCTGGCCTTGAGCACCAGCACGCGCACCCGGTCGCCCAGCCGGAACTCGCTGCCACGGCGGTCGCCGTTGAGCGTTTTGCGGATCGGGTCGAACTGGTAGTAATCGTGCGGCAACTGGGTTACGTGGACCAGGCCGTTGACCTTGGATTCGTCCAGTTCCACGAACAGGCCGAAGCTGGTCACGCCGCTGATCACGCCATCAAACTGGCCGCCCACGTGTTTTTCCATCCACGCCGCGCGGAACCGCTCATCCACCTCGCGCTCGGCCTCATCGGCACGGCGCGCACGCTCGGAGCACTGCAGCGACAACGCCGCAATCTCGCGCGGGGTATAGGTGTATTTTTCGCGCGGTCCGCCGGTCAGCGCGTACTTGATGGCACGGTGCACCAGCAAGTCGGGATAACGGCGGATCGGCGAGGTGAAGTGCGCGTACGCCTCCAGCGCCAGGCCGAAGTGGCCGTTGTTGTCCGGCGAATACACCGCCAACGACTGGCTGCGCAGCAACACCGATTCCAGCAAGGCCGCATCCGGACGTTCGCGCACCTTCTTCAGCAGCTTGGTGTAATCGGCCGGCTGCACCTTGTTCCATGCCGGCAGGCTCAGCTTGAACTCCTTGAGGAACTCCAGCAGGTCCGCGAACTTGGACTCCGGCGGCCGCTCATGCACGCGGAACGGTGCCGGGACGTGCGTGGACAGCAGGTAACGCGCGGCTTCAACGTTGGCCGCGATCATGCATTCTTCGATCAGCTTGTGCGCGTCGTTGCGCACCATCATGCCGGCCTGGGTGACTTCACCCCGGTTATCGAGCACGAAGCGCACTTCCGAGGTTTCAAACTCGATGGCGCCACGGCGGTCGCGTGCCTTGGCCAGAATGCGGTACAGCTGGTGCAGGCTCTGGATCTGCGGCAGCAGCGGGCCGATGAAAGCCTTGGCATCCGCGTCGTCTTCGCCCACCGCATTCCACACCTGCGTGTAGGTCAGGCGCGCATGCGAGTTCATCACCGCTTCGTAGAACCTGGAGCCGCTCACTTGGCCATCGCGCCCCACCTGCATGTCGCAGACGAAGCACATGCGGTCTTCCTTCGGCCGCAGCGAGCAGATGCCATTGGACAGCGTCTCCGGCAGCATCGGCACCACGAATCCGGGGAAATACACCGACGTGGCACGCTTCTGCGCTTCGTCATCCAGCGGCGTACCGGGACGCACATAGTTGGACACGTCGGCGATGGCGACCACCAGGCGGAAGCCATCGTGGTTCGCTTCGCAATACACCGCGTCGTCGAAATCCTTGGCGTCTTCACCGTCGATGGTCACCAGCGGCATCGAACGCAGGTCCACGCGCTTGCCGATCATCGACGCTTCGACCGTCATCGGAATGGCGGTGGCTTCGTCCAGCACTTCCGGCGGGAACTCATACGGCAGTTCATGGCCGTGAATGGCGGTTTCCACCACCAGCGACGGAGTCAGCTTGTCGCCGAGCACGGCGATGATCTTGCCGATCGGCGGGCGGCGTGAATCCGGCGCATGGGTCAGTTCGCACACCACCAACTGCCGGTCCTTGGCGCCACCGGTGAGGTCGCCCGGGATCTGGATGTTGCGCTGGATGCGCTTGTCATCCGGCACCACGTAATTGATGCCGAACTCCACACTGAAGTGGCCGATCAGGCGGTTGACGCCGCGCTCCAGCACACGGGCGATGGCGCCTTCGCGGCGGCCGCGGCGGTCAATGCCGGTGACGTTGGCCAACGCGCGGTCGCCGTGCATCACCTTGCGCATTTCATACGGCGACAGGAACAGATCGTCGCCGCCCTCGTCCGGGCGCAGGAAGCCGAAGCCTTCCGGGTTGGCGATCACCACGCCGGGGATCAGGCTCAGCGCCAGCACCGGCGCGAAGCCGCCACGGCGGTTCTGCACCAGTTGGCCATCGCGCACCATCGCGCCCAGGCGCTTGGACAGTGCGTCGGCGCGATCCGGCTCGGTCAGGCCGAGCTGGCGGCCGATCTCTTCAGCGTTCTGCGGACCTTCGCAGCGTTCCAGCAGCTGCAGGATGGCCTCGCGGCTGGCAATCGGCTGCGCGTAACGTTCTGCCTCGCGGGACGCGTAGGGATCATCGATAGCGACAGCCGGGCCCGGCTTGCGCCGGCCGCGCACGAAACTCTGCGGCGCGGAAGCGGAGTGATCTTTGGGTTTGCCACGGCCGGGCTTGGCGGGAGCCGACAGGCTCTCCGGCATCCACGGCGGCAGTTTTGCGGATTTGCGGGCTTTGCCCGGGGCCTTGTCCGGCTTGGCGCCGGCGGCGGACTTGCGGGCCTTTCCGGCCCCAGTGGTCTTTTTGTTGTTCATCGACCGCCATGGTACCTGCTGAACCGTGTACGCAGTGCGCACGCCAGCACGCAGCGCCAATGTGAAAAGCCGTTGACAAATACACGCGCACTCGCCAAACTCGCCGGCCTGAAGTGCCCAGGTGGCGGAATTGGTAGACGCACTAGCTTCAGGTGCTAGCGGGGGCAACTCCGTGGAGGTTCGAGTCCTCTTCTGGGCACCATCTGAATTAAAAGAAACCCCTGATTTTTCAGGGGTTTCTTTTTTTTACCCTTCACTTAAAGGTGGAAGTGCACCTCCGCGACACCGCACACAAGATGGCATCAAGCTTCCTGTAGCTACGGACCGGCTCGGAGAACCTACTCTTTGACGTCAACAGACGCCCCAAAGATTCGACCGAAATTGTATCGCCACTGCAGTGCGAAGCTGAGCCCCATCTTGCCCTCCAAGGGACCGTTTACTAACCGCGCTTCCTCATTTTCATTGGGAGCCCGCGAAGCGTCCCGCAAGAACTCGCCAACCCAGTTTTCAAGCTGATTGATAACGCCCAAGTATCTTGGCGAAGCCACAAAGATCTTCTGAAGCGCCTCGAGATCGGCCTCTGGAATCAGCTCTCTACTCGCACTCAGCCTGCTCTTGTTCTGCTTGGCGTAGTCTTTTTCAATACGCAACTTGTTCATATCAAACTTTTCCTGCGATTCCTTCATCTGCTCTGTCAGCTTCAGCAACCAGCGCGCCCTCCAGTCGCCCTGATTGACATAGGCGAGAAACCGGAAAACACGCATGGCAGTTGAAGTACTTTCTTTCAGCAGCCAATCGCGATGCATTTTCGCGATTCGACAAAGCTCAAAGTCCGCAATCTCCGTGCCCCTCATGTACCTCCAGCGCTCAACCTGCAAGCGAAAGTCTCCCTTTCGCTTCTTCGCCTCCTGATAATCAGTAAGCAAAACCAAACAGTCGTACTCGCTTCCATACAAGCGTTCGTAGGCTGAGAAGAATGGCTCACTCGTACAATAATTCTTGGAAGGAGACTTGATACCAAGATCAAGGTCAGGCAGATCGACACCTCGCGCCGGATTAATCCGGAATTCGATACCACTAGTTGCCAAGACCCCTGTTTCCAAGACCGCCACAAATAGCATCTCCAGAATTGAACCGATGGTTTTACCATCCAGATTCACAATGGTGTGCTTCTCCTTCAACTCTTCATACCAATGAGGAAGTCGCCCTCCTCGCGCCATGCGCTTGATGACCGGCTCAATCACATCAAGCCCCTCGCCCCTCAATGCTGCGTTGAGCCTGGCAATGGTGATATCAAGATTTTCGCGCACGACACTGCGATGCAAAGCTTTTTCATCAGACACCGAACAGCTCCTTCTGTTTCAGCTCTTCGATAATCATGCATTCCTGCGGATGGATCAGCTGCCGAAAGACCCACTCAATCATCGGTGGAGGAACCGCATTTCCATAGAGCCCGTACTGGTCGTAGGGTTTGGCCGCAGAACAATGATCATCCGGAAAGCCTTGCAAACGCGCGTACTCCTTCGGCATCAAACGCCGATAGCGCTCTCCTATTTGGTAGCGCTCGTAATGACGACTAGTTGATGCCGTCAAAGTTGGAGCGAGCCCCTTAATACCAAAAATCGTATAGCCCATCCTTGCCCCGCCACCTTGATTGCTGATGATCTCAACTCCATTCACAAATCGCTCGACCATCTCGTTCATGTGGAGTCGGTCAAGCGTCGATTGTGTGTAATCAAATTCGTCAGGAACATTTTGCTCAAGCACATCCAACAAACAGCACTTTGGCCCAGCAGCAGCAAATGCTAGAGGATCAACGGACAAATACTTCCCACTCAGAGCGACACCCCACATCGGAAATCGAGCCTTATGACTACGGAACGATGGCCAAGCGGAATAGTTTCCTAACATTTCCCTCACCCCTAGTGGCAACTCAGGAGAAGTCGCTAGACGAATCGCCTTAGAGGGCAGAGTCCTGTCTGCAGGCTCATCCAATCGCGTACCGACGATCAACACCCGTTCGCGATTCTGCGCCAAACCGAAATCCTTCGCGTTCAGCACTCGCCACTCTATGAAATAGTTCAGCGACGACAGCGCAGAGAGTACGGTCTCAAAATGAATGCCCTGCTCCATCGACAACAGGCGCTTGACGTTCTCCAGAACGAAATGCCTAGGACGCCTATTGCGAACAACATTCACAATTACCTGAAAAAGCGTCCCTCTAGGGTCACGAATGCCTGCTTTTTTCCCAGCCGAGCTGAATGGCTGACAAGGAAATCCTCCAGTCAAAATGTCATGCGATGGGATTGAATCCATGACATCGTTGATGTCCCCTTCATGCAGTCCGTCAGCACCATGGTTGGCGCGGTAGACACTGCATGCCATGGCACCAGAGTCATTCGCCCAAAGGGTCCTGAGCCCAACAGCGTCCGCTGCGCGACGGAACCCGCCGATACCACAGAACAACTCCACCGTGGTCAGCTGGCCCTGCCTGCCTGCCCTTCGTTCTTGTCCCTTGACAGAACTGTGCTCATGCTCGCTTGGAACGAGACCTATTGCTGATTCAAACGCCATCTCGCATCAATCCTTCAAGTGTGGACCCCTGCGTTGTCCACAGTGGCGAGAAAGCAACCGGAAGTACCAGCAATGCCTGCTCTCAACGCCTGCGTGCCGGGTCCCGGCAGCAGGTAGTGCGATTGTAGAAGCCATCGCCTTCATTGGCGATGATGGTCGCGCATGCACTTTCGAGCCTGAGGCCCCTGCGGTCCACATCGTGCGCTCACAATTCCTATTCTTCGCAGCCACTCGCCCAACCCCGCTCCTCTTAACGTAGAAAAAATGCACAAAAGTGTTGACGGAGCAGAAGCCGCCCTGCATAATTCCGCTCCTGAGTCGCCCAGATGGCGGAATTGGTAGACGCACTAGCTTCAGGTGCTAGCGGGGGCAACTTCGTGGAGGTTCGAGTCCTCTTCTGGGCACCATGACTCAAGAATGAAACAACCCGCGAAAGCGGGTTTTTTCATGCCTGCGATTTGAGCGGCACCGCAGGCTGGGATGAAACCCCAGCACTGGCTGGTGCATGGGGTTGCCGGGATTTCATCCCAGCCTACGTGTGCAGACAACGTCCCTCCGTCAGCCCCACGAAGACAGAACCGGTCGCAGCAACAGCTGCAGCCCCAGCAGCAACAGGAACATCAGCAGGCATTGGCGGAAGCGGCGCGGACTGATCCGCGCGCGGATCTTCTGCCCCAGCCACATGCCGGCCAGTGCGGGCAACACCGACAGCGTCGACAAGCCCAGCGTGCTCAACGCGAACGCGCCCTGCATCCACAAACCCATGGCCAGTGCGAACGTGGAAACGGTGAACGACAAGCCGAATGCCTGCACCAGCACCTCGCGCTCCATGTCCAGCGATTGCAGCCACGGCACGACCGGTATCACCGACACGCCGGTGGCGCCGGTGACGATGCCGGTGACCACGCCAACGGCTGGCGAAAACCGCCTCTCCACCCAGCCCGGCACCTGCAACGCCGGAGCCAGCAAGCCGTGCAGCACGTAAGCCACCAACACGCCGCCCAGTGCGAAGCCCGACCACCGCGCATCCACTTTTGTCAGCAATGCCGCTCCCGCCAGGGTGCTGACCATGATTGCCAGCATCATCGGCCACAGCCGTTGCACCACCGTGTGCAGATGCGGCCCGCGCAACAGCTGCCAGACATTGGTCACCAACGACGGGATCACCAACAGCGCCGCCGCAATGCTCGGCGACATCAACGTACCCAGCAGGGCCATGGCGACCGTGGGCAGGCCCATGCCGGTCACGCCCTTCACCGTGCCAGCGAGGGTGAAGGTGACAGCCAGCAGTAGCGTCAAAACAAGGGAATCGGACATGTCCGCATTGGAGCGGCGCCCGGGCCTGGCCACAATGCGGATATTCCGCGCTACCCTTCGGCCCATCCGAAGGCTGGACAGGAGAATGCCCATGCGACTGGATCTGGCCGACCTGCGTCTGTTCCTGTGTGTGGTGGACGCCGGCAGCATCACCGCAGGCGCTGCGCGCGCCAATCTCGCATTGGCTTCGGCAAGTGAGCGGCTGCGCGCCATCGAAACCGATGCCGGCGTGGAACTGCTGCAACGTCACCCGCGCGGCGTGACGCCGACCGAAGCCGGCGATGCCCTCGCCCACCACGCGCGATTGATCCTGCAACAGCGTTCGCGCCTGCGTGATGAGTTGCAGGATTTCGCTCAAGGCGCGCGCGGCACGCTGCACCTGTATGCCAATACCGCCGCGCTGACCGACTTCCTGCCGCCGCGGCTTGCGCCGTGGCTGGCCGAGCGGCCAAAGCTGCGGGTGGAGTTGAAGGAACGCACCAGCATCGAGATCGTCCGCGCGGTGAGCGCCGGCCTGGCCGAAGCCGGCATCGTCAGCGATGCGGTGGCAGCCGATGGTCTGCACCTGCAACCGGTGGCGAGGGATCACCTGGTTCTGATCGCCCCGCCGAAGCACCGCCTGGCGCGCCACACCTCCGTTGCGTTTGCAGACGTACTCGGCGAAGCCTTCATCGCACTGGCCGACGGCAACGCCCTGCAGGAGCACATCAACCTGCAGGCACAGGATGCCGGTCGTGCATTGGCAGCGCGCGTCCACATGAAAACTTTTGAGGGCCTGTGCGCGATGGTGGGTCACGGCGTCGGGATTGCGGTGGTGCCGCAGGCGCAGGCGCGGCGCTTCCGGCGCGCGCATGGCTACCAGGTGGTGGCGTTGCGCGACGACTGGGCGCGGCGCCATCTCTGCCTGTGCTTTGCGCAATGGAAATCCCTGTCCCCGGCGATGCGCAGTCTGCTGCTGCATCTGGGTGCGGTGGCGCCGCCGCATTGAAGCTACTGCCCCGGACAAACACATTTGTCGCTGAAAACCTGTTGACACATTCTGCGTTCTCACACAGAATTCGCCCCCTGAGTCGCCCAGGTGGCGGAATTGGTAGACGCACTAGCTTCAGGTGCTAGCGGGGGCAACTCCGTGGAGGTTCGAGTCCTCTCCTGGGCACCACGACTCAATGGCTTAGGCCGCGAAAACCCCGCTCCTGCGGGGTTTTTCGCTTTCTAAAGCCTCCACTGGGTACAGCGGGTCCCAGAGAGCGACGAGTCGCTGTGCCGGTCAGCACACACATGACCGCCCGCAGCTACCTCTACCGCCGCAACGGCATCTACTACTTCCGCTGGCCCATCCCCCTCGCCTGCCAGCAACAAATGCCTCCCGGCAGTCCCATCGAATTGCGCACCTCGCTGCGAACCTCCCATCCCGGGACCGCCCGCCACCTTGTTGCGAGGCACTGGCTGGCCGCACTGGACGTTGCGCAGAGCGTCCTTGTCTCCCGCTCAGCCATTCGCTACAACGACCTCCTGAACGCAATCAAGAGGCATGCTGGGATGAATGGCGACACCGCGCCTGCGCAAGCTGCTGGCGATACGCTAATAACCCTGGGAGAGATGGCTGGCACGGTTGAGGTGCAGCAACTCAAGGACGCTCTAGCCGCCTTGGAGCGCGTTGGCGCAACGTTCTACATCGCTGTGAGCAATCAATCCGTGGAAGTCTGGGGACAGAGCTACGACGATGAGGGTGCGTTTCGACCTCAAATCATTGAGGCGCTTGCCGACTTCACCGATGACCACGCCCGTCTAACCCGAGATGGCATCCGGGCCGCATTGGCCGCTGACAAGAACTCGCTTCTCGTCGAAAAAGTTCACTCAGACCAACCGGGTCTGCAAAGTAGCGTTGGACGTAACCGCTATTATGAAATTGTTCTCGCCTCACCCATAACCCGCAACCTGAGCGAACTCAAGGTTGCCAGTGCTTATGCACGCCAAACAACTATCAAGGCAACACCGGCGACCACCTCATCATCCGCTGCCACAGACTGCGAGCCTATTGCCCTCAGCGAGGCTAAGGAAACATGGGTCAAGGAGAACCGCATTGAGAACGGCGGCATTTGGAAAAAAGCGACCGTTAGCAACTATGACTCTTATGTCCAGCAGTTCATCGTCCTTGTCGGCGACAAGCTCACTACCGAGCTACAAGCAAAAGATTTCGCCAGTTACGAAAAGTTGATGCGAACCCTGCCCGCTGACTGGTACGTCACTCACAAGAGGACAGGACTATCCCCAGCGAAGATTGCACTAAGCAAGTCCGACGCCAAACTCTCGCCCAAAACTCTGAAGGACAAGGGAAGCGCCATCTCCCTCTTCTTCTCCTATCTGCAGCAGAAGGGGTTCTGGCATGGCCGTTACGGCGCTGCGCTTTTCACTACAGTGAAGGCCTCCAAAGCCAAGAAGCCACGGCACGTCTTCTCCAATGACGAACTGAAGATACTCTACGCCGGAGCCGGAATTGAAACCTTCAGAAAGGCTAAGTTTCCGCTGTACGTATGGGGAAGCATCCTTCTGCTATTCACCGGTGCTCGGCCAGCCGAAATCAGTCAACTGCAGTACCAAGATGTTACACAGGACGAGAACGGGACCTGGTATCTCCGCCTTATGCCGGATGATGAAGGGGAAGAAGGGATTGCAGATGACGATGAGCAAGACACGCAGAAGCAGTTCAAGACAGCCTCCAGCCTTCGCTCAATCCCCCTCCACACCCAAGTCATCCAACTGGGCTTCTTGAGCTTCATCCAGCGGTTCAAGTCCGGGGAACAGCTATTCCCTGAAGCATTCCGTCACAACCAGAAGATAAGCAGGGAAATCGGCGATTGGTTTAACGGCAAGCTGCTGAAGAATGCAGGACTGAAGAAAAATGGAGTCGTCCTATACTGCCTCCGCCACACCGTCATCAATCGCTTCAAAGCCGATGCCACGATGGACCACTACGCCTGTGCATACACAGGCCACAGTACTGCAGATGACAAAGCAATCTCGAACCGAATCTATCGAGAAAGGTACGGCCGCGCCTTCAAGCCAACCCTTCTAGCTGAGAAGCTACACCCCCTGCTCGACTTCGATATCGACTGGAGCCACTTAAAGGGAGTTATAGACGAAAAGGGCTGGGCGAGCCCCACGCTCACCCAGCCCTTGCCTAGGCCGCGCAATGGAGTACCTAGAAAAGCGACTCCTCGCAACACCAAACTTGTTGCGCCAAAACCCTAGCCCTCCTGGACAAACCTTCCATTGTTGTAGCGCCAAGCCTTCTTTGCTGGAAGGCTTCGGACCTTAATAGCGCCCCCACTCCCATCGAGGAAGTAGTTGCTTCCATTCCTATTAATGTATCCGGGCAGCGTCGCTGCACTGACATCCCGCCAATGCCTACCATCGAAGCGCTCCACGGTCAGGAATGGCGTGCCCGCATTGTTCTCGGTGTACATGACGAGCGTGTCGGTAGACCCAGGCGGTAGGAACATCTGCGTGCTGGCATCCAGTTCGGCTACACCTCTGGCGGCATCTATGCGAGAAAAATCCACCTCGCGCAAATTGGCGTAGTCAGAATGTGCCCATAGTTCAGCTATCGCATCACGAATGCTCCCGAAGGCCGCAGAGGAGGTTGATTCATCCTGTGGGGAATCCCCTTCGGCGGATTCATTTCTATCAAGCGAGAACGTGACAGGCACTCGAATTCTACCCGCCACGGACTTCCCGCTCGAGGATTTCGCAGCGTTGAATCCCCACCTTCTTGCGGCCTCTATTGCTGCACGGTCCAAATCCCTGTTCCGACTCGACCTCTCAACAGTCACATTTACGACACCCCCATTAGCATCGACGTCAACAACGAGGCCAACCACGCCCTGAACTCCCGCCCTAAACGCAGCTGGCGGGTACTTGGGCGGATTCATATTGCGCGATGTGATGTCAATCGTAGCTTCTTCAGCCACCTGCCCTTCATGAGTTGACGTATCAATTGAAGAAGATGACTGTGATTGCGCATCGTTTGAAGCTGCGCCCTCATTCCCCTCTCGAACTTGCCCTGTCGGCGAAGAGGCAACCGAAGAGCAGCCCTCCATGACCTTATTGGCAATCCACCCGGAAATTTCGCGACATGCATTGAAGTTTCCGGATTGACATTGCTGCCTTGCTTCTGCCTCCCCCCGCTCTATCAACTCACATTTCGATGAGACATCCACCACCTTCCGTTGGGGCTGCTCGACGCCACTAGCCCGCACCTTGAAGCGCGCCCTGAATAGCCGCCCTCGACTGAAATCCTCTACTAAAAGCCACGGCACTGAAGCTGCAATAGTCTCCCTAGACTTGTACTTTCCATCAGTACTTTCTTCAACAGGAGCAGGCGCAATGGAAGAGCAAACGAGATACCACGGCTGTTCGTTAGCCAGCGCATCATTTATGTTTGTTCCTCGACAAACCGCAGGCATATCCTTAGTGTGATTTAGCGCTAGTGGCGCACCGCAACCGACTGACGGGGAGCAAGCCTGAATCGTGTTCCTATCTAGTACAAAGAAGATTTCAGGGCCGTCTCCAAAGGGAATTATTTCCTTTCGCTCCACGAAGAAGCTCTCTGATGTGATAGCCGAAACTCCACCATCGCTGGACGTCTTGTATGACGATGCCTCGCCTTCCGATGTGTAGTCAGACAACCCCATTTTATCGATGCTTGCACCTGAGCTTTCCGACTTACAACCAGGGAGCAATCCAATGAATGATGCAACCAGACATGCATAGGCAGTACGACTCAACATTATTTCGTCCTTGTTTTGGGGTAGTTCGAGTACGACAGTAGATAGATGGACTGCGCCTTGTGTCCGAGGTTTGGGGCTGGGGGCCTAGATAGGACTTGGCCTGAAATGCTGACATGACTCATCACCACAAACTCGCCCTAACTCACCCATGCCCCCGCTTCTATCTGGCAACCCTTTGCTACGCATAGCAGGGGCAGTTGAATAACTCACTTGCACCCTAAGAACCACAGGTTGCCTTCAGAACCCCGCTGGGCAAGGCTATCCGGGCAAACACCTACGTCAGTTCCCGTGCGAACATACAAGTCACCAGCTAGCATTCGAGCCAGTCTATATTTTCCGCACCCCCAAAGTATGGGATTTCATAACAAGCAGAGTCAATCTAAGCCGAACGACATGAGTGCGGAACCTCCATATTTTGAAGGTCCAGATTTCGCGGGCCATCAACATGAAAAGCTTTGGAGACAGATTGCGTGAGGCGCGAACTGCGACTGGCATGACACAAGAACAGCTAGGCTTTGCTTTGGGAGTGACAAAAGCATCAGTTTCGGCATGGGAGAACGGGCGGGAGACCCCAAGCTTCCGTGTTCTGCCTGAGCTACGGAATGCACTGAAGCGCTCGCTCGACGAGCTTATTTGTGGAGTCGATGCCTCCATCAACACCAAACCCCAAGATGGAGATTTGGCCGAAGTGAGGGTCGGCAGCATTCATGAGCGAACACTACTAATCCGGTTCAGGGCGCTCCCTCCGAAGAAACGCGAAGCCTTCTTGGAGGTACTCAAGCCTTAACACTGTGCTGTAGTGCCCGATACACGCTACTGCGACTGATTCCGAATCGCTCGGCCAACTGCTCGATGCTGAAGTCCTCCTCGGCCCGCATCTTGCGTATGCGCTCCTCCTGAGCCCCTGTCAGCGCCTTCTTGCGGCCGAACTTGACGCCCTTCAGCTTTGCCAGCGCGATGCCATCAGCTTGCCGTTCAGCACGAATGTCCGCCTCAAACTCAGCGAACGCCCCCAGGAGGTTGAACATCAACTTCCCTTCTGAGGTCGTTGTGTCTAACCCTTGGTCCAACACATGCAAGCTGACACCCTTCCGCTTCAGCAAGTCAGCAATCTTCGCCAAATCAATGACACTCCTTGCGATGCGGTCGAGGCGGCTCACGACCAGTACATCCCCCTCCCGGACGTACTCAAGGGCCGCTTGAAGCTCCGGGCGGTTGTCCGCCTGTCGGCCTGAGCGCTTTTCCCGGTACACCTTGGTGCATCCAGCCTTCGCCAGCTTCTCAAGCTGTACATCAAGCGACTGCCCCTGCGATGACACTCTCCCGTAGCCGACCAGCGCCATCCGCATGTCTCACAACTTTTTAGAGATTATGAGAATAGCATTTTGAAATTACTTTTGGAACGCCATAGAAGGCATCCCAATAGCTATACGTATTGAAAGCACTCTCTGCACCAAGGCGCGAGGCCGTGGCGTATCCTCTATCATCAAATCTACGCGCACAGAAGACGCATTCATGACCGATAGAGCACCTATGGCACGACAGCAATTGGAGGAATGGTTTCTCCGCAGGTCCCCAACGACTGGTGCGCGGCGTGTTCTCCCCTTTTCTGCAGCAATCGCTAGCGAAACCGGTTTGGTTCGGAAGCAGAACGAAGACCGCGCTGCGATTGCTCGCGGCCGTGATACTGAGGGTCGAGTTTTCGTTGTTGCAGCAGTTGCTGATGGTATTGGAGGCATGCAGGACGGGCATGTATGTGCCTCGACTGGGCTGGCTTCGCTCCTGACGAGCCTGCTCAGTCAAGCACGGGCGGGGGTTCCATCAGAGCGATGGCTTGAAAGCGCGCTCATTGCAGCGAATGAGTCGGTGTACCGGCGGTACTTGTCCAATGGCGGTACAACACTTTCAGTTCTTCTGCTGCTGGAAGGTGGTGGTGGGTACTGGGCAAGCGTAGGGGATAGCCGTATCTACGCTATGGAGTCTGCGTTGGTGCAGCTCTCGAAAGACGACACTATTGCAGGCCAATTAGGAAAGCAGAGGGGGGTGGCAGAGCATTCAAAGCTGCTTCAGTACATAGGGATAGGTAGCTCCTTAGAAGTGTCCGTCAGTGCCGTCACGCCAGGGCAGCAGGGCATGGCGTTGTTGACTACGGATGGCGTGCATTTCATGGAAAGCGCGACCGGCATCCTTGAGCTAATTGTTCGTAATGCCGGGGACTATGGAACTTGTGTGCGCAGGCTTGTCGAGCTTTCCCGGTGGTGTGGTGGCCCTGATAACGCTACGGCGATTGCTATTCCC
Organism: Stenotrophomonas sp.; assembly: GCF_050737575.1. GTDB lineage: Bacteria > Pseudomonadota > Gammaproteobacteria > Xanthomonadales > Xanthomonadaceae > Stenotrophomonas. Next base: position 579,171 of record NZ_JBOHXW010000002.1, on the reverse strand, counting down.
TTCGGTAACGACGCCCTCGCAGATGAAACACCGATGAGCAGTTCTTGTCTCGAAGTTTGGGATGCGTTCGGCGAAGTGCGCATTCTGGATTTTGGGGGCGGGCCAAGTTCGAGGCACGAGCCCGAATATGCGGAGGTCCTAACTAACCGTGACTCCGAGGTCCCTCCCGGACCTCCGGTTAGTCAGGCGGACGCTGATGCACCGAGCGCCCCTCCCTCCACCGGAGTGAAACGAAAAAAGAAGCCGAAGACAAAGGCAGCGGTAAAGACAACAACAAAGAGCAAGGAAGAAAACAAGGTACCTCAAGTACAAATCCAGTTCTCAGACAAGGAAGGCTGACATGGCATTCGGGGAGCGCTACACGGTCTTGGGGGGCGTTCTCAAGGGAGGAATGGGGGATGTGTATCCGTGTCAGGATGAAATACTGAGTCGTCCCGTTGCGGTGAAGATTGTGCAGAGCGGGGTGGAGCAACGAAGAATGCTCGACGAAGTCCGTGCTTTGCTGAAACTCCGGTCTAAGCATGTTGTGCAGGTTTATGACCTGCTACAACTCGAGAATGGCGCTGTCGCAATTGTGCAGGAGTTCATAGGTGGCGATGACCTTATGAACGAAGCCACAGCCGCTACCGATTCTCATCAGCTGACTAGGCAGTTGTGGCAGATTGCCGCAGGAATAAGGGACATCCACGCTGAGGACATCATTCATCGGGATATCAAGCCGAACAACATGAAGTTGGACGATGAAGGGGTCGTGAAAATCTTCGATTTCGGCTTGGCGCGGAATGAAGGGAGCGAGGCATCTACCATGGGCTTCGTGGGTACTAGGGGGTTCGCTGCTCCCGAGCTGTATTGCGATGTGGTCGAATTTACGTCAGCGGTTGATGTTTACGCATTCGGTGCAACTGCGGTGTTTTTGGCAGCGCGAGGTTTGCCGGAAGAGTTGATGGCAGCTCCTCCTGCCTCGCCTCCGACTGGCGTTCTTGACAGCATCTTTGCGGGCCTTGCGCCTGATGTGAGAGCTATTCTCTGTCAGTGTCTTTCGCAGAACCCTGCAGACCGACCCAGTATGGAGGTCGTGGTGCATCTCCTCTCTCGCCATCTTTTGGTAAACCGTCATCAGGGGCTTCTTGTCTACGAACAGGCACCCTCTTATCTAAATGCTGGGAACGGCACGGTCGTGGCAAGCCTTCCAAACATGGGGGGCATCACGATTCACTACGATGGTCTGGATTTTGTAGTACAGGCTTTACAGGGGGACGTGCACATCAATAATAAGGTCCCCTTCGTGGGGCAGGTCCTTCCTGGCTCCTGCGTCATTGCTTTGGGTGGGCCAATGATGGGGAGTCGTCGCCGATACATTACCTTTGACCTTTCCTCTCCGGAGGTAGTCCTGTGAGCGGAACGTTGGTGGTTGGGCAGCTGATTGGCGGCCGCTACAAGGTCGTGCGCTATATTGACGAAGGAGGTATGCAGTACGTCTATGAAGCGTACGATAGTCTGATGGAGCGAGCCGTGGCGCTTAAGACTCCAAAGAATCGTTCTTCAACGAAGAGGTTCCGTCGAAGTGCCATCGTGGCGGCTAGGGTGAATCACCCTAGTGTCGCTAAGACTTTGGACTACGTTCGTGATGGAGATGACCGTTTTTTAATTGAGGAGCTGGTGGATGGCGAAGATTTGTCCAAGGCTCTTCTGAGAAGGACGCAGTTTTTAGACCCTTATCTGGCTGCTCGCGTTTTTCACCATCTCGCTAAGGGTGTAGCTGCAGCTCATCACGCAGGCGTCATTCATCGTGATTTGAAGCCATCCAATGTCATGGTGGTTGGTGACTACAGTCTTGCCGCAGTGAAGGTAACTGATTTCGGTATCGCAAAGCTGGCTCAGGAGGAAATAGACGAGGCGGTAGCAGGCGGAGACACGAGTTTGTCGATGTCTCAAACTGCGGTTGGAGCACTTCCTTACATGGCGCCAGAAGCCATTGACTCTCCGGAGCTGGTTGGGCATCCGGCCGATATCTGGTCGATTGGCGCGATGATGTTCCACTTACTGACTGGTGCCCCTCCTTACGGAACGGGTCTTCGTGCCGTAAAGAGTATTTTAGCCGCGGATACTCCTTCAGTACCGGCATTCTTGTCCAAGAATCCCCAGTTCTCCCCTTTATCCAAAGAAGTACTGGCGTTGGCACTCAGGTGCATGCAAAAGGAACCTCAGGCTCGGCCGACTGCTGACCAGTTGGTGAAGAGTTGTGGCGACCTCTACTACAACTCTTCTCCTCGTAGGACTGGTGTGGTCAAGCGAATCGACTACGGCAAGTACGGGTTCATTCGCACCGATGGTGATGATGTCTTCTTCCATATCGATAGTTGCTACGGGCCGGAACCTCTGCAAGCTGGAGATGAGGTGCTGTTCTCAAGCTATGAAGGTGGTGGAGCACACAGGGCATACCCGGTCGTGAAGTTGAACTCACTGGTCAAGGCATAGCACTAACGCGGTTCATCGCGCTTTGGGTGATTGTTTTGACAATAGTGTAGTCAAGGGCTGGGGCAGCCAATCCCCAGCTCCAACGACTTCAGCGATGTACAACCTTGACTCTGGCGCTCCGCAGGGAAGCCGTCTAGCGGCTAATCAAGCAGTCCGAATCTTGCGCGCAAAGTTCCAGAGCACAGGCTGATGGTCGAAACAGCACTGCTTCAATGAGTAGTTGACGTACCTCCTCATTGCGACAGGCGTTGCAATACCAATGAACCACTTGTCACCATCTCGGTCGTGGACATGTGGGTCACCGCATACTCCGCCCGCACCAAGCCACATCTTCCGGACCAATTCCTTATGGTCCAGAGGATTTCCGGGTAGCTTGATGCAACAATGGATATGAGTCCGTTCGATTGGGTCATGCGGGGAGCCGCTGCACAACGGCCTCCCCGGATAACTTTCAATGACTGGAACCAAGGGCATCCTGTACGTGCATCTTTCCTTGAACAGGCTGCACCGGAGCGCATGCATGAAGCGACCGAAAGTCTTCTCGGCGTGGCCATAGCTGACCGCCCCTTCCGACTCGAAGGTCAGGGTGATGAAGGCGTTGTAATCGTCCTGAAGGAAGTGGCTTGCTAGCCCCTTCTGCAATTCGGTTTGTCTTGCTTCGTATTCCCAGTCTTCCATTGCGTTCCTCGCGGAGCATTGCGTTTTTACGCTCTCGTGAAGTATTTGTATTGCAATATTACATTTCGCAATTAGAGGAAGCAGAATGGCAAGGCCCGGAGGCAATCCGAACCTTAAGACGGTCCGAAACGAAGACACTGCTTGCGCCAACACAAAGCGACGAGCGCTTGCCCATGCCTATGCCATGCGTACCGCCGAAATGCTCTTGGACGCCTCCAGACAGCAACAGGGGATGACCGATACGCAGTACGCCGAATGGCTCAACGCCGAAGGTTGGCCAACCAGACGAGGCTCGCTATGGACCGCCACCCAGGTTCGTCGGGTCTTCTGTCACTTAGGACTGAACAAGCCACCACGAACCAAAAAACCTCGCAATAGAAGGTGAACCACCCATAGCTAAGCCCATGTCGATATGTGACTATGGCGTGTGACATCTGGGAACCAAACTCCAAGATGCCACCATATAAATCAATGACATAAGAAGGAGTGACCGGTAGAGCGCCAGTCCTCTCCTGGGCACCATGACTCAAGAATGAAAAAACCCGCGAAAGCGGGTTTTTTCATGCCTGCGATTTGAAGATTGCGGCTGTAGTGCCGCGCCCTCTGCCGAGCCATGCTCGGCAGAGGCTTCACCGGTAACACCTCAGCGGAGCATGGCCCCGCTCTACCAATGCAGCGCAGGTCCGCGGCACTCAATGCCCGCCCGCAGCCGCCGCGCCACCGCCAGCACCGAACGGTGGCTTGGCCATCCACACGAAGATGATGACTGCGAGGAACACCCAACCCAGCAGCAGGAAGATGTCGTTGAAGCCCATCTGCGATGCCTGGTGGACGATCATGTTGTCGAGCACCGCCGCGCCGTGTTGCAGGTCGCCCTGCCCCATCGCCGTGACCTGCTCGCGCATGCCCGGGTCGTAAAGCGAAATGTGCTCGGTCAGGCCGGCGTGATGTTCCTGGGTGCGCCGTGCCCACAACCAGGTGGTCAACGATGCGGCGAAGCTGCCGCCCAGGGTGCGCAGGAAGGTCGCCAACCCCGAACCGGCCGCCACTTCGCGGCCTTCCAGATCGGACAGCAGAATCTGCAGCACCGGCATGAAGAACAAGGCCAAGCCCATGCCCATCAACAACTGCACACCAGCCACATGCGCAAAGTCCACCTGCAGGTTGAACCCCGAACGCAGGAAGCTGGTCATCGACAACACGAAGAACGCAATCGTCGCCAACATGCGCATATCGAACTTATGCCCGAACTTGCCCAGCATCGGTGCCAACAGGATCGGCAGGAATCCCAGCGGTGCGGTGGCCAGGCCCGCCCAGATGGCGGTGTAGCCCATGTCACGCTGCAACCACTGCGGAATCATCAACGCCACCGAGAAGAACGCGGCGTAACCGACAATCATCGCCAGCGTGCCCGCGCGGAAGTTGCGATGGCGCAGCAGACGCAGGTCGACGATGGGATCTTTGTCGGTCAGCTCCCAAATCAAGAACACCGCCAGCGACACCACCGAAACGCAGGTCAGCACCACGATCTTGGTTGAAGCGAACCAGTCCTCTTCGTTGCCCAGATCCAGCAGCAACTGCAGGCAGCCGACGCCGATCACCAGGGTGACCAGGCCGACGTAATCCATCTTGGGTTTTTCGACCTGCTCCACGCGGTGCCGCAGCTGGCCACCAACGATGACCGCGGCAATCACGCCCAGCGGTACGTTGATCAGGAAGATCCATTCCCAGCTGTAGTTATCGGTGATCCAGCCACCGAGGATCGGCCCGGCGATGGGCGCGACCACGGTGATCATCGCCAACAGCGCCAACGCCTGCCCGCGTTTCTCTCGCGGGTAGATCGACACCAGCAGTGATTGGGTGATCGGGTACATCGGGCCGGCGACAAACCCCTGCAGCGCGCGCGATACCACCAACATGCCCATGCTCTGCGCGATACCGCACAGCAGCGAGGCGATGGAGAAGGCAATCGTCGCCCAGATGAACAATTTGACCTCGCCGAAGCGACGGCTCAGCCAACCGGTCAGCGGCAGTGCGATGGCGGTGCTGACCGCGAACGAGGTGATGACCCACGTCGCCTGCTGTGAGCTGGCGCCGAGGTTGCCGGCGATGGTCGGCAGCGACACGTTGGCGATGGTGGTGTCGAGCACCTGCATGAACGAGGCCAGCGCCAGGCCGGCCGTGCACAGGGCTACATTGGCCGGCCCAGCACCAACCGCAGGAGCGGCGGGTGCGGTGGGAGCTTGAGCGGACATGGTGACCTCAGCTGGCGCGTGCCGACGATGGCAGGTTGCCCTGGATGATGGTGTGGATCAGCGCGTCAGCGTCCTGCAATTGGCGGGCGTACACCTCGGTGCCGTACACCGTGCCCTTGGCCGCATCGACCGGCAGCACCGTGCCCTTCTGGTCATGCAGGTTCACGTCGGCCTTCATCGACAGACCAATGCGCAGCGGGTGTTCGGCAAGTTGCTTGGCGTCGATGGCGATGCGCACCGGCACGCGCTGCACGATCTTGATCCAGTTGCCGCTGGCGTTCTGCGCCGGCAGCAGCGAGAACGCCGAACCGGTGCCGAGACCGAGGCTGGTGATCTGGCCGGTGTAGGTCACATCGCCGCCGTACAGGTCCGAGCGCAGCTCCACTGCCTGGCCCAGGCGCATGTGCCGCAGCTGGGTTTCCTTGAAGTTGGCTTCCACCCACATCTGTTCGGTCGGCACCACCGCCATCAATGCAGCGCCGGGTTGCACGCGCTGGCCCACCTGCACCGAACGACGCGCCACATAACCGGTGACCGGCGCGACGATGCCGGCGCGGGCATGGTTCAAGTACGCCTGACGCAGCTGCGCGGCAGCGGCCTGCACGTCCGGCTGGGTGGCGATGACGGTGTCATCGACCAGCGCGCGGCTGCGCTCCACGGTTTCGCGCGAACCGGCAACCGAGGCTTCGGCAGCGGCCAGCTCGTCACGCGCATGGGCGAGTTCTTCGTTGGAGATGGCGCCGGTGGCGGCCAGATCCTTACGCCGCATGAAGTCATCGCGGCTCCGCTTGAGGGCGACCTGACGCGCATTGAGGTCGGCCTGCGCGCCTTCAACGCTGCGGTACATGCCGCGCACCTGGCGCACGGTGCGGGCCAGGTTGGCCTGCGCCTGCTGCATCGCCACTTCGGTGTCGGATGGATCCAGCTGCACCAGCAGCTGACCCTGCTCGACCTTCATGCCGTCATCAGCGGCGATGGCCACCACGGTGCCGGCGATCAGCGGCGTGATCTGCACCTGGTTGCCGACCACATAGGCGTCATCGGTCTCTTCGGCCCAACGGCCGATGAGGTAATACCACGCGACAAACGCGGCAAGCAGGATCACCACGATCAGGAACAAACCGCGCAGCAATTTGCCGCGACGGCTGGGGGCGGCGGTTGCCGCTTCGGGGGAGGAAGTCTGGCTCATCAGGAGTTCTCAGGAATGCGTGGTATCAGATTCAACGGCGACCGGCAGCGCGTTGTCGGCAGGCTGGAAGCCGCCGCCAAGGGCTGCGCTCAAGCGCACGCTGGACAGCAGCCGCTGCGACTGCAGATTGCTCAACCGCTGCTGGGCCTGCAGCAGCAGGTCCTGGGTGCTGAGCACGTCCAGGTAATTGCCGATGCCGGCGCGGTAACGCTGCTGCGCCAGCTCGTATGCGGCCTGCGCGATGGACATCGCCTGCTGCTGGGTTTCCACCTGCGTGGTCAGCGAGCGCACCGCGTTGACCTGGTCGGCCACGTCGCGCAGGGCATCGACCACGGCGCGGTTGTAGCTGGAAACAGCCAGGTCGTAATCGGCATCGCGTGTGGCAAGTCCAGCACGTAGGCGGCCGCCGTCGAAGATCGGCAGGCTCAGTGCCGGGGCGAGGATGCCGAAGGTGGAGCCGCTTTCGAGCAGGCTGCCGATGTCCTTGGACACCACGCCGCCCAATGCGGTGAGGTTGAGGCTGGGATAGAAGCGCGCCTTGGCCGCATCAATCTGACGGCCGGCCGCTTCCACTCGCCAACGCGCGGCAACGATGTCCGGGCGACGGCCCAACAGCTCGCTGGGCAACACGCCCGGCAACTGCAGCGCCAGCGGATTCAGCGGCTGCGGTTGGGCGATCTGCAAACCGCGATCCGGGCCCTGCCCAAGCAGCGCGGCCAGCGCGTTGCGGGCGGCATCCATCTGCTGCTGCGCGGCCAGTTGTTGTTGCTTGGCAACCGGCAGACGCGCTTCGGCCTGACGCACCTGCAACTCGCTGTCGATGCCGGCGCTGCGGCGCTGGCGGGTCAGCGACAGGGTTTTGTCGGCACGCGCCAGTTCGTCATTGGCAACGTGCTGCAGTTCCCACGCGTGGGCCAATTCCAGATAGGCCTGGACGATGCCGGTGGACAGGTCCAGACGTGCCGCCTGCGCATCCACCGTGGCGGCATGGTTGCTGTCCACAGCGGCTTCCCACGTAGCGCGTTTGCCGCCCCACAGGTCCACGCCGTAGCTGAAGTTCAACACGGCCTGCACGCTGCCGGCATAGTGACCGCCGGCCTCGTCACCGAGCATGGATTCGGGCAGGCGCATGCCGGTGTAACCCGGCGACACCGACAGGCTGGGCAGGCGGTCGGCCTGTGCACCGGCCACCTGCGCTCGCGCTTGCCGCAGGCGCGCATCGGCGATGTCCAGCGACGGGCTGTTGCGCAGGCCTTCCTCGACCAGCGCATCAAGCTGGGCATCGCCCAGCGCGCGCCACCAGTCGGCAGCAGGAAAACCGGAGGCACTGAGTCCGCTGCCAGCCAATGTCTGGCCAGCGTGCAGGCTGTCGGCATCGAGCAGGCGTCCTTGCGGTTGCAGCCCACGGCTGCTGGCGCAGGCGGCGAGCGCCAACGCCAAAGCACCCACCAACAGCGGGCGGGACAAACGAATGGGGGAAGTTTTCATGGGGGTGAGAGTGAGTCGCGTACGCGGGTGAGCAGGGAGAACAACTGATCGCGCTCGGCGCGGTCCAGGTCGTGCATGGCCAGATCAATCACCTGGTCACCGCGCGACTTGAGGCGCAGCCACAGCGCGCGGCCTTCATCGGTCAAGACGATCTGCAGGGCGCGGCGGTCCTGGATGTGGGGTTCGCGGCGCACGCAGCCCAGCTCTTCCAGCCGGTCCAGCAGGCGGGTCACCGCGCTGGGCACCTGGTCGATGGCATTGCCCAGCTCCGCCGCCGTGCAGGGCGCCTTGCAGGACAGGGCCTTGAGGCCGAGGTAATGGGTGAAGCCGATGCCGAGGTCTTCCTCGCGCATGGCAATGTCCAGTTGCCGGACAAGGCCATCGCGGACCTGCCGGAGCAACAGACCAAAGCTCGGCGGCATGGGAAGGGGATCGTTCATGGGGCGCTATATTATTTCCAACTGGAAATATTCTCCATGGAATATTTCCAACAAGAACTGAATTCAGTGTTACACATTTGAACAGAATCACGCCCCGCCACTCCCCGCAGGTCGCATCCGGCTTGGCATCCCCGCCGCCATCCGGATAATCGGCAGGCTGGAAGCCGGCAGCCACGCCGCGGCTTCACGTTTACAGGTAGCACCACCCGCAATGACCGACCTCGCACGCCCAGCCTTCCACGGCTTCGAACAGCAGCCGCTGCGCGAGTACGCTGAACGCGCCTATCTCGACTATTCCATGTATGTGGTGCTGGACCGCGCCCTGCCGTTCATCGGCGACGGGCTCAAGCCGGTGCAGCGCCGCATCATCTATTCGATGAGCGAACTGGGGCTCAGCGCCTCGGCCAAGCCCAAGAAATCCGCACGCACCGTCGGTGACGTGATCGGTAAGTACCACCCGCACGGCGACAGCGCCTGCTATGAAGCGCTGGTGCTGATGGCGCAGCCGTTCTCGTACCGCTATCCGCTGATCGAGGGCCAGGGCAACTTCGGCTCCAGCGACGACCCCAAGTCGTTCGCGGCCATGCGTTACACCGAATCCAAGCTCACCCCGATCGCCGAAGTGCTGCTGGGCGAGCTGGGCCAGGGCACCGTGGACTGGACGCCCAACTTCGACGGCACCCTGGAAGAACCCAGCTGGATGCCGGCGCGCCTGCCGCACCTGCTGCTCAACGGCACCACCGGCATCGCCGTGGGCATGGCCACCGACGTTCCGCCGCACAACCTCAATGAAATCGTCAGCGCGCTGCTGCACCTGATCGACGACCCGGACGCCACCATCGCCGAATTGTGCGAGCACGTGAAGGGCCCGGACTACCCGACCAGCGCCGAGATCATCACCCCGGCAGCGGACCTGCGGAACATCTACGAAACCGGCTACGGCAGCATCCGTGCCCGCGCTACCTTCATCAAGGAAGGCAGCAACATCGTGGTCACCGCGCTGCCGCACCAGGTCTCGCCATCCAAGGTGATCGAGCAGATCGCCGCACAGATGCGCGCCAAGAAGCTGCCGTGGCTGGAAGACATCCGCGACGAATCCGATCACGCCAACCCGGTGCGCGTGGTGTTGATGCCGCGCTCCAACCGCGTCGATGCCGACCAGTTGATGGGCCACCTGTTTGCCATCACCGACCTGGAGCGCAGCTTCCGCGTCAACCTCAACGTCATCGGCCTGGACGGGCGTCCGCAGGTCAAGAACCTGAAGATGCTGCTCAGCGAATGGCTGCGCTTCCGTCAGGACACCGTTACCCGTCGCCTCAACCATCGCCTGCAGAAGGTCGAGCGCCGCCTGCACCTGTTGGAAGGCTTGCTGGTGGCGTTCCTCAACCTGGATGAAGTGATCCGCATCATCCGCACCGAGGACGATGCCAAGGGTGCGTTGATCGCACGCTTCGAGCTGAGCGAAGACCAGGCCGATTACATCCTCGACACCAAGCTGAAACAGCTGGCGCGCCTGGAAGAAATGAAGATCCGTGGCGAGCAGGATGAGCTGGCCAAGGAGCGCGACAAGATTCTGTCTATCCTGCAGAGCACCGCCAAGTTGAAGAAGCTGGTCAGGGACGAGCTGCAGGCCGACGCCAAGAAGTTCGGCGACGAGCGCCGCTCGCCGCTGGTGCAGCGTGGCGCCGCACAGGCCATCGACGAAACCGAACTGGTCGCCAGCGAACCGATGACCGTGGTGTTGTCGGAGAAGGGTTGGGTGCGTGCCGCCAAGGGCCACGACGTGGACGGTTCCACCCTCTCCTACCGCGACGGCGACCGCCTGCTTGCGGCCACGCGTACCCGCAGCACGCAACAGGTCGCCTTCCTCGACAGTGACGGCCGCGCCTACTCCACGCCGGTGCACACGCTGCCCTCGGCGCGCGGCAACGGCGAACCGCTGACCGGCCGCTTCTCGCCGGCATCGGGCACGTCCTTCGTCACCATCGCCAGCGGCGACAACAACACCCGCTTCGTGCTGGCCTCGTCGCACGGCTACGGCTTCGTCACCCGCTTCGAGAACCTGGTGGGCCGCAACAAGGCCGGCAAGGCCATGCTCAACCTGTCCACCGGTTCGGCGGTGTTGTCGCCGTCCACGGTTGCCAATGTGGAAACCGACCGCATCGTCGCCGTCACCAGCGCCGGCAACATGCTGGCGATTCCGGCCAGCGACCTGCCCGAGCTGGACAAGGGCAAGGGCAACAAGATCATCGAGATCCCCAAGGCCAAGCTCTCCACCGAGCGCGTGGTGGCGGTGGTGGCGGTAAGCCCGGGCAACACCTTGCTGGTGCGCAGCGGTCAACGCACGATGAACCTGTCGTTCAAGGATCTGGAGACGTATCTGGGAACCAGGGCAACACGCGGGCATTTGTTGCCGCGCGGGTGGCAGAAAGTCGAAGGCCTGGAAGTTCAGTAAGACCGCAGGATACGGAAGGCCGGGCAAATGCCCGGCCTTCTATTTTTCGTAGGCTGGGATGAAATCCCAGCGCTGCATCGTCGATCCCCCCGCTGGGATTTCATCCCAGCCTACGAGACAACGGAGATTCCCCATGCACCCCGATTTCTGGCTTCAACGCTGGCAGGACGGACAGATCGGCTTCCATCGCAGCGAGGTGATGCCGCTGCTGCAGAAGCACTGGCCCTCGCTGGAACTACCGGCCGGTAGCCGCGTGCTGGTTCCGCTCTGCGGCAAGACGCTGGACATGCACTGGCTGGCCGCACAGGGCCACCGCGTGCTGGGGGTGGAATTGTCATCGCTGGCGGCGGAGCAGTTCTTCGCCGAAGCCGGCCTCATCCCGCAACGCCATCGCAGTGCGTTCGGTGAGCATTACAGCGCCGGCCCCATCGAAATCATCTGCGGCGATGCGTTTGCACTGGACGAAACCCTGCTGGCCGACATTGCCGGCGTCTACGACCGCGCCGCGTTGATCGCGTTGCCACCACCGTTGCGCCAGCAGTACCGCGACACCCTGTACGCACGGCTGCCAAGCGGCTGCCAGGGCGTATTGATCACCCTGGAATACCCGCAGGATGAAAAGCAGGGCCCACCGTTCTCGGTGGATCAGGCCGACGTCGAGCAACTGTTCACTGCACCGTGGCAGGCCGCGTTATTGGAACGACGCGACATCCTCGACCAGCAACCGGACTTCCGCGCGCAGGGCGTTAGCGCGTTGTCGACGGCGGTGTACAGGTTGAAGCACGGCTGAGAACCGCCTGAAGCCCAAAGCCTGCCCTCACCCCCAACCCCTCTCCCGCGTGCGGGAGAGGGGCTCAGAGTGCGTCGGCTCGTAGTGCGTTAGCCCCTCTCCCGTAAACGGGAGAGGGGTTGGGGTGAGGGCCGCTCTACCTGAGGGGTGAGGGCCGCTCTGGAGGGCCGCTCTGCGTGATCAGCAGTGAAAGCAGCTCCGATCCCTGGAAACAAAAACGTCTCCAACAAAGAAGGGCGGCTTTCGCCGCCCTTCTTCGCTCAAGCCTGCCAGGTCAATGCGCCGGGGTGCCTTTGGCATCCATCTTGCTGACTTGATACAGCTCCAAACCGATCCGCTTGATCAAGCTCAGCTGCTGCTCCAGCCACCAAGCATGGTCTTCTTCGGTGTCACGCAACTGCGCGATCAGGATGTCGCGGCTGACGTAATCGCCGTGCGTCTCGCACAGCTTCACACCGGCGGCCAGATTGGCACGCACCTGGTATTCCACCTGCAGATCCTTCTCCAGCATTTCCATCACCGTCACACCCGGCTCGAAGCCGTGCGGACGCATGTCCGGATTGCCACCCAGGAACAGGATGCGACGCAGCAGCGCATCGGCGTGCTCGGTCTCCTCTTCCATCTCGTGGCCAATGCGCTCGTACAGCGCCAGCAGGCCCTGATCTTCATAACGTCGGGAATGGATGAAGTACTGGTCACGCGCAGCCAACTCGCCGCGCAGCAGCTCTTTCAGGCATTCAATGACTTCGGGTTTGCCCTGCATGGGGGTGCTCCTGATGGTTCGAATGGGCATAGGGTGCCCCATCTGGCACAGCAATGATCTAATCGGAATCACTTTCACTTGCGATACCAGCTTCACCCAAGCGGCCCTTCCAACGCACCGCACCGGCTGCCACACGCCATCTTCACAACCTGTCTACAATCGGCCGCACTGACCGCTACCGGGGGTAGGCCTGTGCTGCGTTGGCTGCTGCGTGTGCTGGGAGTCGTGCTGGGACTGCTGTTGTTGTCGCTGCTTGTGGTCTGGATGCTGCTACGGGGCAGTCTGGCCCAGTTGGATGGGGAACTGGTTCTGCCGGGCTTGTCTGCGCCGGTCAGCATCGACCGCGACGCCAATGGCGTGCTCAGCGTCGAGGCCGCCAACGAAGCCGACATGGCGCGCGCGCTCGGGTATGTCCACGCGCAGGAACGCTTCTTTGAAATGGACCTGATGCGGCGCTCGGCCGCAGGCGAGTTGTCCGAGTTGTTCGGCCCCGATGCCCTGCCACTGGACCGCAGGATGCGCCTGCACCGGCTGCGCGCGCGTACTGTCGAAAACCTGGACGCCGCATTGGGCAGCAAGCGCGCCACCGTGCAGGCCTATCGCGACGGCGTCAACGCCGGGCTGGCCGCTTTGCCGGTACGCCCGTGGCCCTACTTGCTGCTGCGTCAGCAACCGCGCCCGTGGGAGCTGGAGGACTCGGTGCTGACCGGGCTGGCGATGTATGCCGATCTTCAAGACCCGAGCAACACCCGCGAACTTGCACTGGCGCGTATTCGCGACGTGGTTCCACCCGCTTTGTATGCGTTGCTGGCGCATGACGGCAGCGAGTGGGATGCGCCGTTGTTTGGGCAGCCCAGGGGGAATGCTGTTTTGCCGGATGCGGCCACGCTGGATCTGCGTGCATTGCTGAAAGACGCAGAAGCGGTCGACAAGTCCGCTGCCCTCACTCCACCACCTGCTTCGCAAGTGGTCCCCCTCTCTCCCGCTGAGCGGGAGAGAGGCATCGGTGGGCCGCCTACTGTTGGGGCCTCGTTTGCCCTCACTCCACCATCTGCTCTGCAGATGGTCCCCCTCTCTCCCGCTGGGCGGGAGAGAGGCATCGGTGGGCCGCCGGTGGCGGCCGAATACTTTGCAGGCAGCAACAACTTTGCGGTGGCTGGCGCACTCACCGCCGATGGTCGGGCGATCATCGCCGACGACATGCATCTGGGACTGCGTGCGCCGAACATCTGGTTCCGCGCGCGGTTGCGCTACACCGAGCCCACCGCACCGGAAGGCAAGGTCGATGTAACGGGCTTCACCCTGCCCGGCTTGCCGGCGGTGATTGTCGGCAGTAATACGCGCGTGGCCTGGGCCTTCACCAACAGCTACATCGATACCGCTGACTACGCGTGGCTGCCGGCCGGTACGCCGCTGCGCAGCCACAACGAAACCATCGCCGTGGCCGGCCAATCGCCGGAAACCCTTGTTGTGCGCGATAGCAACTGGGGCCCGGTGACCGAAGAAAACGCAGATGGCAGCCTGCTGGCGTTGCGTTGGGTGGGCCAGCTGCAAGGCGCGGTGAAGCTGGAGTTCGCCGACATGGCCAAAGCGGCCGATCTCGACGCAGCGTTGGCCGTTGCCGATCGCTCCGGCATTCCCGCGCAGAACCTGCTGGTGGGTGACCGCAAAGGGCGCATTGCCTGGCGGCTGATCGGCGCTCGCCCGGATCGCAGCGGCAACTGCAATGTGGGTGGCATCGCCAATGCACCAGACGCTGCTCCCGTTGAAGGCGCCAGCGCGCCCTGCCAGCCGTGGACGCTGCGCACCGATCACGCGCCCGCGTTGATCGACCCAACCGACCACCGCCTGTGGACCGCCAACACCCGCGTGCTCGATGGCGAAGCCCTCTCCGTTGCCGGCGATGGCGGCTATGACTTCGGCGCGCGTGCCAAGCAGATTCGCGATGGTCTGTTCGCGCGCGAACGCTTCACCGAACGCGACCTGCTGGCGATCCAGCTCGATGACCGCGCCCTGTTGATGGAGCGCTGGTGGAAGCTGATGCGACAGACACTGGAGCACAGCGACGATCCCGCATTGAAGCGTCTGGAAGCTGTCAGCCGCGAATGGCAGGGCCACGCCAGTGTCGATTCGGTGAGCTACCGCATGGCACGCGGCTTCCGTGGCATCACGTTGGATACGCTGCAGACTGCACTGCTGGAACCGGCCAAGCAGGCGCTCGGCGAGCCGTTTGTCGCCCCCAATCTGCCGCAGTTGGAAGGTGTGGTCTGGCCGCTGTTGAACGAACGCCCCGCCCATCTGCTGCCACCGCAGTTCGATAGCTGGGATGCCTTGCTGGCGGACAGTGCCTTGCAACTGGAACGTGATCTCGCCGAGCAAGGACCGGACTTGAGCCAACGCAGCTGGGGCGAGCGCAACACCGCCGCCATCTGCCATCCGGTTTCGCGCGCCTTGCCGGTGCTGTTCAAACGTTGGCTGTGCATGCCGCGCGAGCCCTTGCCCGGCGACAACAATATGCCGCGCGTGCAAGGGCCATCATTCGGCGCATCCGAACGCATGGTGGTATCACCCGGCCACGAAGCCGACGGCATCGTGCACATGCCCGGTGGCCAGAGCGGTCATCCCTTGTCACCGTTCTGGGGCGCAGGCCATGACGATTGGGTGCAAGGCAAACCCACACCGTTCCTGCCGGGCGCAGCCAAACACAAGCTCACCTTGCAGCCGAGATAATGCCGCGGTTGTAGAGCGGAGCCATGCTCCGCTGAGGCGCTACCCGTAAAGCTTCTGCCGAGCATGGCTCGGCACTACAGGCCACTTGCTCAGAACGCGTCGCCCGGCACGCGCACCCAGCCTTCCATCAGAATGCGGGCACTGCGGCTCATCACCGCCTTGGTGACCGTCCACTGTCCATCAACCAGTGCGACCGCAGCACCAACGCCCAAGGTGCCGGACGGATGACCGAAACGCACCGCATCGCGCCGACCGCCGCCAGCAGCGAGGTTGACCAGCGTGCCCGGCACTGCGGCTGCCGTAGCGATGGCGACCGAGGCGGTGCCCATCATCGCGTGGTGCAGCTTGCCCATCGACATGGCGCGCGCGTTGAGGTCGATATCGGCGGCGTGGATCTGCTTGTTGGCGCTGGACACATAGTCCTGTGGTGGCGCGACAAAGGCCACTTTAGGCGTGTGCTGGCGCTTGAGTGCTTCTTCCGGCGCCTTGATCAAGCCCATCCGCAACGCACCGGCAACGCGGATGGCCTCCAGCGTCGTCAATGCCGCCTTGTCTTCATTGATTGCCGGTTGCAGCTCGCAACCGGTGTAGCCGATGTCGGCGGCGTTGACGAACACCGTGGGAATGCCGGCCGTGATCATGGTCGCCTTCAACGTGCCAACGCCGGGCACTTCAAGATCGTCCACCAGATTGCCGGTGGGGAACATCGCACCGCCGCCCTCGCCTTCGCCGTCATCGGCGGGGTCGATGAACTCCAGCACGATTTCCGCCGCCGGAAACGTCACGCCATCCAGCTCGAAATCACCGGTCTCCTGCACCTGACCATTGCTGACCGGTACATGCGCAATGATGGTTTTGTTGATGTTGGCCTGCCAGATGCGCACCACGCAGATGCCGTTCTCCGGCACGCGCGACGCATCCACATAACCGGCATGCAGGGCGAACGCACCTGCGCCAGTGGAAAGGTTGCCGCAGTTGCCGGACCAGTCGACGAAATCGGTGTCGATCGACACCTGCCCGTAGAGATAGTCCACGTCGTGATCGGGCTTGCTGCTCGGCGAGATGATCACGCACTTGCTGGTGCTGGACGTGGCACCGCCCATGCCATCTGTGTGCTTGGCGTAGGGATCGGGTGAGCCGATCACGCGCTGCAGCAGGCGATCACGTGCGACGCCGGGTTGTTGTGCGCTGGCCGGCAGATCTTCCAGGCGGAAGAACACGCCTTTGGACGTACCGCCGCGCAGGTAGGTTGCCGGAATTTTGATCTGGGGGATGTGGGACATGGGTGGATTCCCTTGGGTTGTTGGTTTTGGAGATGGGCGCTAAGAGCTACCCCCTCTCCCCAACCCCTCTCCCGCGTGGGGGAGAGGGGCTTTGGTCTGCGTGAGTGCCGGCATCGCTGCCGACGTCATGATCTGCTCTTGCTCCCCTCTCCCTTCACGGGAGAGGGGTTGGGGGAGAGGGCGCTGACCGTCGCAAGAATCACTTCAAGCACCGCATCACCATTCCCCAGAATTTCGTTATTCCAGAACCGCAGGATCTTGAATCCCTGACTCTCCAACCACGCGTCACGTTTGAAGTCATGCACGCTCTCGTTGTGCTGCCCGCCATCCGCTTCAACAATCAACCGGACGCCGAAATGCACGAAGTCCACTACATACGGCCCAATGGGTTGTTGGCGACGAAACTTCTGCCCCAACAATCGGCGTGCCCGAAGGTGGCGCCAAAGCAGGTGCTCGGCATCGGTCATGTTGCTGCGCAGCTGCTTTGCGAATTTGAGTTGCTGCATGATCAGGGCCTCCTTTGCCCCCTCTCCCCAACCCCTCTCCCGCGAGGGGAGAAGGGCTAGAGCTCATGCAGTCTCATAAATCTCGTGATGCAGTTGGATCACCACTCCCCTCTCCCTTTACGGGAGAGGGGTCGGGGGAGAGGGTAGCTTTCCCCCTCAGCCCACCGAGCCTTCCAAAAAGTCCTGCGCGAACCGCTGCAACACACCACCGGCCTCGTAGATCGCAACTTCTTCATCCGAATCCAGACGGCAGGTCACCGGCACCTTCAGCACCTCACCGTTGCGGCGGTTGATCACCAGCGACAGCTCCGCGCGCGGGGTGCGCAAGCCCTGCACGTCATAGGTTTCCGTGCCGTCGAGCTGCAGGGTGTTGCGGTCGGTGCCCGGTTTGAATTCCAGCGGCAGCACGCCCATGCCGATCAGGTTGGTGCGGTGGATGCGCTCGAAACCTTCGGCGGCAATCGCTTCCACACCCGCCAGACGCACGCCCTTGGCGGCCCAGTCACGCGAGCTGCCCTGGCCGTAGTCGGCGCCGGCAATGATGATCAGCGGCTGCTTGCGCTCCATGTAGGTTTCAATCGCTTCCCACATGCGCATGACCTTGCCTTCCGGCTCGACGCGCGCCAGCGAACCCTGCTTCACGCTGCCGTCGTCGTTGCGCACCATCTCGTTGAACAACTTCGGGTTGGCAAACGTGGCGCGCTGCGCGGTGAGGTGGTCGCCGCGATGCGTTGCATAGGAGTTGAAGTCTTCTTCCGGCAGGCCCATTTTCGCCAGGTATTCACCCGCGGCGCTGGACAGCAGAATCGCGTTGGACGGCGACAGGTGGTCGGTGGTGATGTTGTCCGGCAACACCGCCAGTGGACGCATGCCCTTGAGCGTGCGCTCACCCGCCAATGCACCCTCCCAATACGGCGGACGGCGGATATAGGTGCTCTGCGGGCGCCAGTTGTACAGCGGGCTGACTTTTTCGCCATGCTCCACGCGCACCTTGAACATCGGGTTGTAAACGCTGCGGAACTGCTCCGGCTTCACCGATGCCTTCACCACTGCATCAATCTCGGCGTCGCTTGGCCAGATGTCCTTCAGGCGCACGTCGTTGCCATCGGCATCGACGCCCAGCACGTCTTTTTCGATATCAAAACGCATGGTGCCTGCGATGGCGTAGGCAATCACCAACGGCGGCGAAGCCAGGAACGCCTGCTTGGCATACGGATGGATGCGGCCGTCGAAATTGCGGTTGCCCGACAACACGGCGGTCGAATACAGATCGCGGTCGATGATCTCCTGCTGGATCGCCGGATCCAACGCGCCGCTCATGCCGTTGCAGGTGGTGCAGGCAAACGCAACGATGCCGAAGCCCAGCTTCTCCAGCTCCGGCAGCAGGCCCGCTTCTTCCAGATACAACTGCACCGCTTTGGAGCCGGGCGCCAGCGATGATTTCACCCACGGTTTGCGCAGCAGGCCGCGTGCGTTGGCGTTGCGTGCCAGCAAGCCGGCAGCAATGACGTTGCGCGGGTTGGAGGTATTGGTGCAGCTGGTGATCGCGGCAATGATCACCGCGCCATCGGGCATCAAGCCCTTGGCTTCTTCGGCCTTGCCCGATGCGAGCTTGGCTTCGTCAGCAATGCCCCGCTCCACCAGATCCGACACCGGCAAGCGCTTGTGCGGATTGCTGGGGCCGGCCATGTTGCGGACCACGCTGGACAGATCAAATTCCAACACACGCTCGTACTGCGCCGTGGCCAATGCATCGGCCCACAACCCGGTGCTGCGCGCGTAGTTTTCGACCAGCGCCAGCTGCGATTCCTCGCGGCCGGTCAGGCGCAGGTAATCAATGGTCTGCTCGTCGATGTAGAACATCGCTGCGGTTGCGCCGTACTCCGGGCACATATTGGAAATCGTGGCGCGGTCACCGATGGTCAGCGCCGACGCGCCTTCACCGAAGAACTCCAGCCAGGCACCAACCACACGTTCCTTGCGCAGGAATTCTGTCAGCGCCAGCACCACGTCGGTGGCGGTGATGTTGGGCTGCGGCTTGCCGGTGAGCTTGACGCCGATGATGTCGGGCAGGCGCATCCACGACGCGCGGCCCAGCATCACGTTCTCGGCTTCCAACCCGCCAACGCCAATGGCGATGACGCCGAGCGCATCGACGTGCGGGGTGTGGCTGTCGGTGCCGACGCAGGTATCCGGGAACGCGACGCCGTCCTGCACATAGATCACCGGCGACATTTTCTCCAGGTTGATCTGATGCATGATCCCGTTGCCCGGCGGGATCACATCCACGTTCTCGAAGGCCAGTTTGGTCCAGTCGATGAAGTGGAAACGGTCTTCGTTGCGGCGGTCTTCGATGGCGCGGTTCTTGGTGAACGCATCCGGATCGAAGCCACCGCATTCCACGGCCAGCGAGTGGTCGACGATCAACTGCACCGGCACCACCGGGTTGACCTTGGCCGGGTCGCCGCCCTTTTCGGCAATGGCATCACGCAGACCGGCCAGATCGACCAGCGCGGTCTGGCCAAGGATGTCGTGGCAGACCACACGCGCCGGGAACCACGGGAAATCGAGGTCACGCTTGCGCTCGATCAACTGCGTGAGCGAATCGGTGAGCGTGGACGGCGAGCAACGGCGCACCAGGTTTTCAGCCAGCACGCGCGAGGTGTACGGCAGCGTGGCGTAGGCACCGGGCTGGATGGCATCGACGGCGGCGCGCGCGTCGAAGTAGTCCAGAGTGCTGCCGGGAAGATGCTTGCGGTAATCGGTGTTCATGGCTGGCCTGTAAGGGTCTGGGCTTGCTGGTGTTGCCGTGGCTTGCGAGCGTATTGCTGAGACTGCAGCAAACCCACAACAACACATGGAATCTGGCAACTCCCCTTCGCCCGCCTGCGGGGGAAGGTGCCCGAAGGGCGGATGGGGGGAGCTTTGGCTTTGGCTTTGGCTTCGCTTCTTTCTACGGGCTTGAAGCTTGCTCCACGTGCTGGAAGCTTCCCCTCACTCCAACCCCTCTCCCGCAGGCGGGAGAGGGGCTTTATCTCGCTTGTGGCGAAGATGGCTTTGAGGTTTTAAGCGCGCTTGTCGATCGGCACAAACGCCTGATCTTCCGGGCCGGTGTAGTTGGCGCTCGGGCGGATGATCTTGCCGTCGATGCGCTGCTCGATGATGTGCGCGCTCCAACCAGCTGTGCGGGCAATCACGAACAACGGCGTGAACATCGCGGTCGGCACGCCCATCATGTGGTAGCTGACGGCGCTGAACCAATCCAGGTTCGGGAACATTTTCTTGATGTCCCACATCACCGTTTCAAGACGCTCGGCGATGTCGTACATCTTCATGTTTTCCTGCTCGGCCGACAGCGCGCGCGAGACGTCCTTGATCACCTGGTTGCGCGGATCGGACACGGTGTAGACCGGGTGACCAAAACCGATCACCACTTCCTTGCGCTCCACGCGCGCCTTGATGTCCGCCTCGGCTTCGTCCGGCGTTTCGTAACGCTTCTGCACCTCGAAGGCGACTTCATTGGCGCCGCCATGCTTGGGGCCGCGCAATGCACCGATACCGCCGGCGATGGCGCTGTACATGTCGCTGCCGGTGCCGGCGATGACGCGGCAGGCAAAGGTCGAGGCGTTGAATTCGTGTTCTGCGTACAGGATCAGGCTGGTGTGCATGGCCTTGACCCACGACTCGCGCGGCTGCTCGCCGTGCAGCAGGTGCAGGAAGTGGCCGCCGATGGAGTCATCGTCGGTTTCCACGTCGATGACGCGGCCGTTGTGGCTCCAGTGGTACCAGTACAGCAGCATCGAGCCGAGGCAAG
Source organism: Stenotrophomonas sp. (assembly GCF_050737575.1). Lineage (GTDB taxonomy): Bacteria > Pseudomonadota > Gammaproteobacteria > Xanthomonadales > Xanthomonadaceae > Stenotrophomonas. The sequence continues at coordinate 558,302 of NZ_JBOHXW010000002.1, read as the reverse complement.
CCATCAGCTTGTCGGCGATGTCGCGCGCGCCCGGGTGATTGTGGTCGTCCTTCTCCGGCGACACGCAGCCCAACACGGAAACACCGGTGCGCATCACGTCCATCGGGTGCGCCGACGGCGGCAGTTCTTCCAACGCCGCCTTGACCGATGCCGGAATGCCACGCAGCGCCTTCAGCTTGGCCTTGTAGGCGCGCAGCTCAGCCTTGTTGGGCAGCTTGCCGTGCACCAGCAGATGCGCGATTTCCTCGAACTCGCTGGTGTTGGCCAGATCCAGGATGTCGTAACCGCGGTAGTGCAGATCGTTGCCGCTACGGCCGACCGTACACAGCGCGGTGTTGCCTGCGGCGGTGCCGGACAGGGCGACAGATTTCTTCGGCTTGAACGCCGGTGCGGCAGTGGATTCAGACATGGTGTGAACCTCGATCAGTTGCGGGATATGGAAGCCCCTCTCCCACCGGGAGAGGGGTTGGGGTGAGGGTCGGACGTACTGATGCATTCAGCAGTACAAGCAGCACCACCCTCATCCGGCGCTACGCGCCACCTTCTCCCAACGGGAGAAGGGAGCAATGCTTACTTCTTCGCAGCAAACGTCTTGTCCAGGCTGCGCTCGAATTCGTGATAACCAATGCGGTCATACAGCTCCTCGCGGGTCTGCATGCTGTCCACCACATTACGCTGGTGGCCGTCACGACGAATGGCTTCGTAAACGTTCTCGGCCGCCTTGTTGGCCGCACGGAACGCCGACAGCGGGAACAACTGGATCGCCACGCCGGACGCAGCCAGCTCGTCGCGACTGAACAGCGGCGTCGCGCCGAATTCGGTGATATTGGCCAGCAGCGGAACCTTCACCGCGTCGGCGAAACGCTTGTAGGTTTCCAGGTCGTAGGCGGCTTCGGCAAAGATGCCGTCGGCGCCGGCTTCCACACAGGCGATGGCGCGTTCGATGGCGGCGTCCACGCCTTCCATCTGGATAGCGTCGGTGCGCGCGATCAGGAAGAAGTCCGGATCGGTCTTGGCATCGGCCGCCGCTTTCACGCGATCGACCATCTCCGACTGGGTCACGATTTCCTTGCCCGGGCGGTGGCCGCAGCGCTTGGCGCCGACCTGGTCTTCAATGTGGCAGGCGCCGGCACCGGCCTTGATCAGCGACTTCACCGTGCGGGCGATGTTGAACGCACTCGGGCCGAAGCCGGTGTCGATGTCCACCATCAGCGGCAGGTCGCAGACGTCGGAGATGCGACGCACGTCGATCAGCACATCTTCCAGCGTGTTGATGCCCAGGTCCGGCAGACCCAGCGAGCCCGCGGCGACGCCGCCACCGGACAGGTAAATGGCGCGGTAGCCGGCACGTTTGGCCAGCAGGGCGTGGTTGGCGTTGATCGCACCGATCACCTGCAGCGGCGATTCGGCAGCCAGTGCGGCGCGGAAGGCGGCGCCTGCGGAAGAGAGACTCATGGTGGCTCCTGTCTTGGCGGCGGCGGTGGTGCCATTCCGCGATGGCCGACAATCTGGCACCATCCAACGCATTGATCAATCTTGATTCAACCAATCAACCTATTGAGCCACCATGTCTGACCGCCCCGATCCAGAGCTGATCCCCGCCAGCGATGCCTGTGCCCTGCTCGGCATCAGCCCCGCCACGCTGTACGCCTATGTCAGCCGTGGCCAGCTCAGTTCGCGGCCGGGCGCGGATTCGCGCAGCCGCGTGTATCTGCGCGCCGAAGTTGAACGGCTGGCACACCGCAAACAGGCCGGGCGCGGTGCAGCGCGTGGCGCGGCGCAGAGCTTGGATCGCGGCCTGCCGGTGCTGGAAACCCGCATCTCACTGATCCGCCCCGACGCGCCCTACTACCGCGGCCGCTCGGCGGTGGCTGCAGCGCAGGCCGGCGCAACGCTCGAAGACATCGCGCGATTGCTGTGGGAGGGCGAGGAGCAGGACCCGTTCGCAACGTCCGCTCCTTCACCGTGGCCGCAACGCGTAGCGACGCTGGCGCTGGATACCGTGCTGCCCCCGCTGGAACGCACCATGGCCTGCATCCCATTGCTGGCGTTGGAGCAGCGGCAATCGCTCAACGCCGCCGCGCCGGTCCGCCGTGAAGTAGCGGCGATGTTGCTGCGACAGAACGCTGCCTTGCTGGTCGGCATCCAACCCGATGCGCGCCCAGTGCATCGCCTGCTCGCTGACGCATGGCGGCCGGGCAATGCCGGTTTTTCCGAGGTGGTGCGCTCGGCCTTGGTGTTGTGCGCCGATCACGAACTGAACGCATCGGCATTTGCCGCACGCGTGGTCGCCTCCACCGGCGCGCATCTGCACGCGACGGTGAGCGCCGGCCTGGCCGCGTTGTCGGGCCCACGCCACGGCGGCGCCACCGCGCGTGCGCATGCGCTGCTGCTCGATGCACAAGCCAGCGGCGCACCTGCCAGCTTCATCGCTGAACGCTGGCGACGCGGCGACGAGCTGCCCGGCTTCAATCACCTGCTCTACCCCGACGGCGACCCGCGCGGTGCCGAAGTGCTGCGCCTGCTGCGCGAACTGTCCGACGACAACGCGCGAATGCAGCAGGTCGAAACGGTGATTGCCGCCACGCTCGAAAACAGCGGCCAGCATCCAAACATCGATGGTCTGCTCGCAGCGATCTGCTACGTGTACGACCTACCGGCAAGCCATGCATTGGTGATGTTCGCCACCGCCCGCCTGGTCGGCTGGCTGGCGCATGCACTTGAGCAACAGGCACTCGGCACCTTGATCCGCCCGCGCGCGCGCTACACCGGCGTGGTGCCCGGCAAATCCCTGTAGGAGCGGCCTAGGCCGCTCCTACAGCACTGTTCGCAGTTACTGCCGCTTCCGACTCCACGCCTGGATGATCGCCGCCATCGCCTGCACGCCATCGGTCAATGCCGCCGGGCCGGGCTGGAGGATCAGCGGCGATTTGATCTCGTGCAGCTCACCGTCGCGCACGGCATTGATCGCCTCCCAGCCGGGGCGTTCCGCCACGCGCTCGGGACGGAATTTCTTGCCACACCACGAACCGATGATGATGTCCGGGTTGCGCGCAATCACCGGATCACCGTTAGCGAGAATCCGCGCCTTGGCCAGCGGCTCACATGACAGTTCCGGGAACACGTCATCGCCGCCGGCAATCGTCACCAACTCCGCGCCCCACTGGATGCCGGTGATGATGGGCTCGTCCCATTCTTCGACATACACACGCGGCCGCTGCGGCAGCATCGCGGCCTGCGCGGCAATGGCGTCCAGCCCGCGCTGCAGTTCATCGGCATAGGCATTGGCACGTTCGGCCACGCCGACCAACCCGCCAAGCCGGCGGATGTAATCGAGGATGCCGGCCACGCTGCGATGGTTGGCGATCCACACTTCCACGCCGTTGCGAATCAGCTCGGCGGCAATGTCGGCCTGGATATCGGAAAAGCCAATCGCAAGGTCCGGCTTCAACTTCAGAATTTCATCCACCTTGGCACTGGTGAACGCGCTGACCTTGGGCTTTTCTCGTCGCGCCTGTGGCGGCCGCACGGTGAAGCCGCTGATGCCGACGATGCGGTCCTGCTCACCCAAGGCGTACAGCGTTTCGGTGGGCTCTTCGGTCAAGCAGACAATGCGACGCGGTCCAATCATGTTGCGGCAAACTCCGTGCTATCGACGAACACCGCCGGGCTGTTCCAGGGATGATGCGCAGCGATGCCGAGTTCAAGCACGCGCTGCAAACGCACCGCATCGCGCGGAATACAAAACTCCAGGCGCACGCTGGGCTCGCGCACCAGCTCCCCGGCATCACCGCAAGCACTCACGGTGCCTGCCTGTACGCGGAACTGTTCATGCCCCGGCGCCGACTCCCACATGCCATGCGAATAGCCACCGGCCGCCAGATCATCGACGGCCAGAATGCCGGCCTTCAACGCCTGCAGATGCGCCGGCGGCACGAACACGGTGATGCGATAGACCGGATGCAGTTTCATCAACGCATCTCGCCGCCCAACCACCGCACGCAGCCGTGGCGACTCATGGATACAACAGCTGCTTGCTCCAGCTGCCTGCGGCATCGGCTTCGTAGCTCCAGCGCTCATGCAGACGGAAGTTGGCGCCGTACCAGAACTCGATACGCTTGGGCACCACACGCACGCCGCTCCAGCCTTCCGGTCGCGGTACATCGCGACCTTCAAAACGTGCTTCAAAACTGGCCAATCGCTGCTCGAATTCCTCGCGCGAAGCCAACGGCTGCGACTGCGCCGATGCCCACGCGCCGATCTGGCTCATGCGCGGACGCGAGGCGAAGTACGCATCGGCTTCAGCCGCCGATACCAACTGCGCCTCACCTTCCACCCGCACCTGGATACCGGCTTCACGCAGGCTGCGCCACAGGAACAACAACGCCACCTGGCGATTGGCGTGCAGCTCACGGCCTTTGCGGCTGTCCAGATGCGTGTAGAAGACAAAACCGCGCTCGTCGAATGCCTTGAGCAGCACGGTGCGTGCCGACGGCCGACCGTCAAGGTCAACGGTGGCCACGGTCATCGCCGTGGCGTCGATTTCGTTACCTGCCTTGGCCTCTTCAAACAATGAGGCGAATGTCGAAAGCGCTTCTGCGTAAAGATCGGTCATGGTTCCAGTTCGGACAGCATGGGATTGGGCTATTGTGGCGCCATGTCCCCCGTTCCGCACCGTTTTTCCCCCCGCCGTTTTTCGCAGACGCTGGTCACGCAGGCGTTGGACGATGCGCTGGCAAGCAGTGCATCCACGCCGGTGTTGGCGATCAGTGGCGTGCAGGGCAGCGGCAAATCCACGCTGGCCGCGCAGGTGGTCGAGCTGGCGCGCTCACGCGGATTGTGTGCCGCGGCGTTATCCATTGACGACACCTACCTCACCCGCGCGCAGCGCCAGCGTCTGGCCGACCGCATCCATCCACTGCTGGCCACACGCGGCCCGCCGGGCACGCACGACCTGCCGCTGGCATTGTCCACGCTGGATGCGGCCAAGGCCGGCCACGCATTCCCGCTGCCACGTTTTGACAAGCTCGCCGACGAGCGCGTGCCCGAGCTGCAATGGAGCCAGATCCAACAGCCGCTGGACCTGCTGGTGTTTGAAGGCTGGTTCCTGGGCACGCCGGCCGAATCCGACGCTGCGCTGGAAGCGCCGCTGAATGCACTGGAACGCGAAGCCGATGCCGATGGCACCTGGCGGCGCTGGTGCAATCAGGCACTGGCCGATGATTATCCAGCGCTCTGGCAACGTTTCGACCGTTTGTGGTTCCTGCAGCCCCCCAGCTTCGCCGTGGTGCCGCAGTGGCGCTGGCAGCAGGAACAGGCGCTGCAGCAGGCCTCGCCCGGCCGTACCAGCATGAGCCGGCCGCAGGTCGAACGCTTCGTGCAGTTCTACGAACGCATCAGCCGGCAGGCGCTACGCACGCTGCCGGACATTGCCGACCGCACCATCGCGCTGGATGCACAACGGCGACCGCTTTAGCCGCGAGAGGTTGCTGCAGGCGCGGCCCTTGCCGCACCCACAGCACGCCGCCGTTACTGGACCAGGAACGTGATCCGCAGGTTGACCCGCCATTCGGTGATGTTGCCGTCACCGTCGGTCACCACCTTGGTTTCGTTGACCCAGGCACCCTGGATGCCTTTGACGGTCCCGGCCACTTTCTTCAACCCGGTACGCACCGCATCCTCGACACTGGTTTTGGACGACGCGCTGACTTCAATGATTTTCGCCACTGACATGTCTGACTCCTTGGTTGCACCACGAACCATTTCGTGGAGCTTGGGAGCTTGGCTGCTACCGTGTTAAGGCACTGACACGAGTGCTAGCATCACCTGACGATGAATCCCGCCCCCAATCTCATCCTCGTCGGCCCCATGGGCGCCGGTAAAACCTGCATCGGCCGTCGCCTGGCCGAGCGCTTTGGGCTGGCATTTGTCGATGCCGACCAAGCAATCGTTGATGACGTCGGTTCCAGCATCTCCAGCATTTTCGAGAACGTCGGCGAAGCCGGCTTCCGCGTGCATGAGAAGCGCGTATTGGCCCAACTGCTGGCACGGCACGGGCAGTTGATCTCGACCGGTGGCGGCACGGTGCTGGATGCCGACAACCGGCAACGTCTGGGCGAGCGTGGCTTCGTGGTCTACCTGCGGGTCAGCGTGCACTCTCAGCTGGAGCGCCTGCACCGCGACAAGACCCGCCCGCTGCTGCAGCGCGCGGATCGCGAAGACGTGCTGCATGCCATGGCCGCGCTGCGCGATCCGCTGTACCGCTCGGTGGCTGACCTGACCATCGACACCGACCTTTATTCCCCCGCCGAAGCCACCGCGCAACTGGTGGTGCGGCTTGCCGCGCAATGGCAGATTCCGGACCTTCCCGCATGACCGCTTCCCCCCGCACTGTCGCCGTTGGCGGCGAACTCCCCTATCAAATCCACATCGGCCCGGGCCTGTTGTCCGAGGCCGGACTGCTGACCGGCGCCATCCGCGGCCGCCACGTTCTGCTGGCCAGCGATGACACCGTCGCGCCGTTGTATCTGGCACGCGTGCGCCAGGCGCTGCAGGCCGCGCGCCCCGAGCTGAAGATCGGCGAATACATCATCCCCGCCGGCGAGGCCTCCAAAACGCTGGACAACTTCGGCGGCGCCATCAACGCGCTGGCTGCACTGGGCGCCACCCGCGATGCCTGCGTGCTGGCCCTGGGCGGCGGCGTGGTCGGCGACCTGGCCGGTTTTGCCGCCGCCTGCTGGATGCGCGGCGTGGACTGCGTACAACTGCCGACCACGTTGTTGGCGATGGTGGATTCCTCGGTCGGCGGCAAGACGGCAGTGGATATCGCGCAGGGCAAAAATCTGGTCGGCGCCTTCCATCCGCCGCGTGCGGTAATTGCCGACACCAGCGCATTGCGCACCCTTCCCGTGCGCGAACTGCGTGCCGGGCTGGCCGAAGTGATCAAGTACGGCGCCATCCGCGACCCGTTGTTCTTCCAATGGCTGCAGGCCGAGCGCGAGACCTTGCTGGCCGGCGACGACGGCGCCCTGGCACAGGCCATCGCCCGCAGCTGCGAGCACAAGGCCGAGATCGTCGAACGCGATCCGCTGGAGAAAGGCGAACGCGCCCTGCTCAACCTGGGCCACACCTTCGGCCACGCCATCGAGACCGCGCAGGGCTACGGCGCACCGGGCAACGACAACCTCAATCACGGTGAAGCCGTGGCCGTGGGCATGGTGCTGGCAGCGCGTTTGTCGGCCGCCTTGGGCATGGCCACGGCGGCCGACACCGACACGCTGCGCGAGTTGCTGCTGGCCTACGGCCTGCCGGTGACCATCCCGGCCGGGCTGGAACCGGAAGCCCTGCTGGCACACATGCGCCTGGACAAGAAGAACATCGCCGGCCGCCTGCGCCTGGTGCTGTGGCGCGGCATCGGCAAGGCTGAAGTGGTGCCGGATGTGGATGAGGCGGCGGTATTGGCTGTATTGCGGGAAGGCTGAGCGGTAACGCAGCAAGCAGGCTTCACAAGCCCCTCTCCCGGCGGGAGAGGGTTGGGGTGAGGGGCCGGGCGACACCCTTCCGTGTCCAGCGGCATGGATTTAGCCGCACCCTCATCCGCCCTTTGGGCACCATCTCCCGCAGGGAGAAGGACGTCGCTGACTTCTTCCAGCGGTCTCAGACCAGCCCAAAACCCGCGCAACGGCTACAATCGCCACCATGCGCGTCCTACTGCAACAGCCGCCCAGCGGCAACGAAGCCCCCCGCTATGTACAGCTCACTCTGGTGCCGGATCTGCTCGGCGGCTGGGAGCTGCAACGTGAAAGTGGCCAGATCGGCGGCCGCGTGCAATTGCGCCGGGAGCTGTTCCTGCAGCAGGAAGAAGCCCAGCAGGCCTTCGAGAAAGGCCGTGACGCACAGATCAAACGCGGCTTCCAGGTGATGTTCACCAGCGGCCTGCAACAACCCTGATCGGCCCCTCCCCTAGCCGCACGTCGCGGCCGGTGCCGTTCCCTGTCCAGGAGTTTCTTCGTGACCAGCCCACTTCGCAACGACCGCTTCCTGCGCGCCCTACGCCGCGAGCCCGTGGACTGCACCCCCGTCTGGCTGATGCGCCAGGCCGGCCGCTATCTGCCGGAATACCGCGCCACCCGCGCCCGCGCCGGCAGCTTTCTGGGCATGGCCAAGCACCCGGAAGTTGCCTGCGAAGTGACCCTGCAGCCGCTGGAGCGCTTTGATCTGGATGCCGCCATCCTGTTCTCGGACATCCTCACCGTGCCCGACGCGATGGGCCTGGGCCTGTACTTCGTCGATGGCGAAGGCCCCAAGTTCAAGCACCCGATCCGTGACGTTGCCGCCGTCGACAAGCTCGCCGTGCCGGACATGGAAACCGAGCTGGGCTACGTGATGGACGCGGTGCGCCTGATCCGTCGCGAGCTGGACGGCAAGGTGCCGCTGATCGGTTTTTCCGGCAGCCCGTGGACGCTGGCCTGCTACATGATCGAAGGCGGCGGCAGCAAGGATTTCGCCCGCACCAAGGCCATGGCGCTGAACGAGCCCAAGGCGCTGCACAAGTTGCTGAGCGTGGTGACCGATGCGGTCATCGCCTACCTGTCGGCGCAGCGCGCGGCCGGTGCGCAGGCGCTGCAGGTGTTCGACACCTGGGGCGGCGTGCTCGGCCCGGCGATGTACCGCGAATTCTCGCTGCGTTACCTCAACCGCATCGCCGCCGAGCTGAAGCGTGGCGAAGGCGCTGAGCGCACGCCGTTGATCCTGTTCGGCAAGGGCACCGGCCAATATGTGTCCGAGCTGGCCGCCAGTGGCGCCGAAGGCGTTGGCGTGGATTGGACCATCTCGCTGGAAGACGCCGCGCGTGCCGCTGGCGGCAAGGTCGCGCTGCAGGGCAACCTGGACCCGACCACGCTGTACGGCTCGCCCGACGCCATCACCCGCGAAGTCGGCAAGGTGCTGGAAAGCTACGCGGCCGGCAACAACGGTTCGCGCGAAGGCCACATCTTCAACCTGGGCCACGGCATGTCGCCGGATATGAACCCAGACCATGTCTCCGTGCTGGTGGACGCAGTGCACCGCCTCAGCCGCCGCTGAGCCCACGCTGCCGGGCGAGTGACCTGTCCTCGCCCGGCAGTGCCGCGTTCAAGGACCGAAACATGCGATCACTTCGCGCCGTATTGCTGGCCGCCATTTCGATTGTGTTGAGCGGCGTGGCACCTGCATACGCCAACGACGCGGCGACCAAGCCGCTGAAATTGCAGCGCAATGATTTCCCGACGCTGGCAGCGAATCAAAACATCCAGCGCCTGGTGATGTTCAATGCCGGGACGGAAGATTTCCCCCGCCGCTGCGACCAGCTGAGCATCGTCAAACTGCACGACTTGTCGCCGCGCTGGCAGCCGCGTATCGAGCGGCTCGCATTGAAGACCTGTGACATCGACGTCTTCAACGATGGCGAAACCTATCTGACCTACGAAGCCCAGGCCACGTTCAAACCCGGCGCGGCCACGCTGGAAGGACTGCCGGTGCTCCGTTACGACGAAGCCATGGGCGAAATGCATATCCGCCAGCGCTACCTCGTGGACGCACCCATCGCTGCGTTGCTCAACGCGTTGCGGCCGCTGATCGAACACGATTGCCAGCCAATGCTGGAACTCAATCCAATGACCGTGCGCACCTGCGACATGAGCGACGACGGCGAAGCCTGGTCGGTGGTCGTCGGTGAGTTGAACCACACCGTGTGGCTGCGCGCGGACCCGGACAATCCTGCGCGCTCGCAGTACGAAGTCAGCGGCGGCGACTGATCTACGCAGCGCCTGCACACGCGCAGGCGGACAATGGCGGTCTGCCCACACGCGACCGCCCTGATGCCCAGCTCCGTTTCCAGCCCGCTGCCTGCCAGCACTACCCACAAGCCGCTGCTCTGGCTGGTGTCGTTGGCCATTTTCATGCAGATGCTGGATTCGACCATCGTCAACACCGCCTTGCCGGCGATGGCGCGCAGCCTCGGCGAAAGTCCGTTGCAGATGCAGTCGGTGGTGTTCAGTTACGCGCTGGCGGTGGCGACCTTCATTCCCGCCTCCGGCTGGATCGCCGATCGCTTCGGCACACGCCGCACCTTCTTCGCGGCAATCGTTTTATTCACGCTTGGCTCGCTGGCCTGCGCCTTGTCACCGACGCTGCAATGGCTGGTGGCGTCGCGCGTACTGCAGGGCATTGGTGGCGCGATGCTGTTGCCGGTCGGGCGACTGGCGGTGATGCGCACCGTGCCGCGCGATCAGTTTCTGGCAGCGATGAGCTTCATCGCCATCCCCGCGTTGATCGGCCCACTGCTCGGCCCGACGCTGGGCGGCTGGCTGGTGGAAGTGGCGTCGTGGCACTGGATCTTCCTGATCAACCTGCCGATTGGCTTGATGGGTTTGATCGCCGCGGTGCGGATCATGCCCGATCACTACGCGCAGCGGAAACACCGCTTCGACCTGGCCGGCTACCTGATGTTGGCGTTCGGCATGGTGGCGTTGTCCCTGGCGCTTGATGGTGTGTCGGTCATCGGTTCGGCACAGGCCTTGGTGATGCTGCTGGCGGTGATCGGCATTGCCGCACTGGTCGGCTATTGGTTGCACGCGGCCAACAGCCGCGAGCCCTTGTTCTCGCTGACGCTGTTCCACATTGCCAGCTTCCGCATCGGCATTCTCGGCAACCTGTTCTCGCGCATCGGCAGCGGCGCGATGCCGTTGTTGATTCCCTTGCTGCTGCAGGTGGGCATGGGCATGAGCCCGATGCGCGCCGGCATGATGATGATTCCCGTCGCCTTGGCCGGCATGGCCGCCAAGCGCGCGGCGGTATCGCTGGTGCAGCGCTTTGGCTACCGCCGCATTCTGATGATCAACACCGTCCTGGTTGGCCTGGCGATGGCCAGCTTCGCGCTGATCAACGTGCAGCAACCGCTGTGGCTGCACGTGGTGCAGCTGGCGATCTTCGGCGCGGTGAACTCGATGCAGTTCACCGTGATGAATACCGTGACCTTGCGCGACCTGGACATGGAGCAGGCCAGCAGCGGCAACAGCCTGTTGTCGATGGTGATGATGCTGGCCACCGGCTTTGGCGCCGCCGCGGCCGGCAGTCTGCTGGCGACGTTCGGCACGCATCTGACGGGCCACGGCGCGACGGCCGCATTGCATGCCACCTTCGTCTGCGTCGGCGCGATTACGTTGAGCTCGACGTTGGTGTTCTGGCAGTTGCCCGACAGCCGCCCGCATCCGCGCGCCGTGGAAGAAGTGGCCGAGTAAGCGCGCTGCGGAACCGCGTGGCCCGGGCCTGCATGGCGCTCCCGGGCTGAAACCTCAACTGCGCGGCGCCAGCCCCTGCTCGCGCCTGCGCTGCGCATCCAGCACACCGGCGATGGCCTCCAACAGCATCTGCGCGGTCACCGGCTTGCGCAGGAAGTCATCGAAACCCGCTTGGCGGGCCTGTGGTTCGGCGTCGCTGTCCGAGCGTGCGGTCACTGCGATCAACGGCATGTCGTAGCCCATCGTGCGCAGCTGCACTGCCAGGCCAAAGCCGTCGATCCCCGGCAGATCGAGATCCAACAAGGCGACGTCGAAGCGGGTGTTCGATACCTCGGCCAACGCCGCCAGACCGTGCGCGGCATGCACCACGGAGTGGCCGTGCACTTCGAGCAGGCCACGGATCACCGCAGCGATGGTGGCGTCGTCCTCCACCAGCAATACCTGCTGCGGCGACAGCGCGCTCCATGAGCCGGGGCCGCTGCCGTCGGTACTCGCCTCGGGCGCCAACTCCCACGCCAGCGGCAGCTTGACGTTGAAGCAGCTGCCCTTGCCCGGCGTGCTGTCCACATCGATGTCGCCGCCCATCGCCACCGCAAGTTCGTGACAGATGGCCAGACCCAGACCGCTGCCGCCATAACGCGCGGCGGTGCGTGCGCCGTCGGCCTGTTCAAAGCGGCGGAACAAGCGCTTGCGCTGCTCGATGCTGATGCCCGGGCCGGTGTCGCAGACATCAAAGCCAATGCCGGTGCCGCCGTCATCGACGAATACATGCAACCCCACTGCGCCATCGCTGGTGAACTTGACGGCGTTGCCGACCAGGTTGAGCAGAATCTGCCGCAGCCGCAGCACGTCGCCATTGACGCGTGTGCGCAGCGGCGCGGTGTTGTCCAGATTGAATTCCAGACCACGGCGCTGCGCCAGCGGCTCCATCAGATCGCGCACATCGTCCAGCAGTTGTTGCAGGTCGAATGGCTGCACCTGCAGCTCCAGGCGCCCCGCTTCGATGCGCGCCAGATCCAATGCGTCGTTGACCAACCGCAACAGGTGTTCACCCGCGCGACGAATGGCCTGCGTGTAGCCACGCTGGCGCTCGTCCAGATCCGATGCCAGCAACAACTCGCTCATGCCGAGCACGCCGGTCATCGGCGTACGCACTTCGTGGCCCAGCGTCGCCAGGAAACGGGTTTTGGCCAGCGACGCCTGTTCGGCCAGCTCCTGTTTGTGACGCGCCAGCTGCCATTCACTGCGGCGACGCAGGCGACGCCGATACACCCAAGCGCCCCACAGCACCAAAGCCGCACCCAGCACGATGAACACCACCAGGCCGCCTGCGCTGCGCCACCACGGCGGCTGTACGCGGAAGCTGAGAATCTTGCCGCGCGACCAGACGTTGTCCGACGTCGCCGCCTGCACTTCCAGTTGATAACGCCCGGCCGCCAATCGCGAAAACACACGTTCGCCGGCCGCGCCCACTTCCACCCAGTCGGTGTCGTAACCGGCCAGACGGAAGCGATAGGTGTTGGTCGCCGAGTCGGCAAAGGACAGCAGTCGCGCGACGATGCGCAGGTCGCGGTCACCTTCCAGAATCACCAATGCCGCTTCATGGGTGAGGTCCTGCTCACGGTCACCACGGCGCACGCTGACCCGCTCGATCACCAGTGGCGGCTGCCGTGTGGACGGCTTGACCAGGGCCGGCTCGAACAACACCACGCCGTCCGGCGTACCGCCCGCCAACTGGCCGCTGCGCGCCTGCACCAGCGTGCGGCGGCGGAACTCCTGGCCGGGCAAACCATCGTGCACGCCATACAGGCGCACTGAACGACTGGCCGGATCGATGCGGATCAGGCCACGCGGACTGATCGCCCAGACCACACCCTCCGCATCCACCACCACGCCACTGGGCACCAGCATCGGGAAGCCGCGATTGGCGCCCACGCTGTCCAGCAAGGCCATGCGTTGCCCGTCCCACAGATAGCTTTCCATCCGCCCCAGCGTGCCGATCCAGGCCACGCCGCTGTCGGTAACGCTGAAGGTGGACACGCGCCCGGTCGGGGCGCCCGGCACCGGTAAAAAGCGCGCCAGTTTAGGTTGCCACGCCAACAACCCGGAACCGGTGGCCAGCCACAGGTTGTCGTGCGGACCACACTGCATGTCTTCCACCGGCGCGGCCGGCAACCCGGCCTGCCCTTGCAGCACCTGCAGCAGCACATGCCCGTCGGCATCGCGCTGCTGCATGCCACCGTCTTCCGAATAGACCCAGATGCGGCCGCCATCACAACTGCGGATGATGTCGGCATCGCCCAACATCGCCGCATCGCGGGAATCGTCGCGTCGCCAGCGGCGCACACTGTTGTCCTGCGGGTTGTAACGCACCAGCTCGTCCAGACTGCCGACCCACACCTGGCCCCGCGGATCTTCGGCCAAGGATTGCGGCCAGTTGTTGCCGTTCACTCGTTCAAGGTGATGCCGCACTTCGCCGGTGGCCGGATCAAACCAATCCAGCGCACCGCGCGTGCCCACCACCCAGATGCCACCGGACGCCGATGCCGCCAGCGCCATCGGATACGGATTGCGCAACGAGTTGGGATCGTCCTGGTGCCGCGACAACACCGAGAATTGGCGCCAGCTCGGCGGCAGATGCCACAAGCCGGCATTGGTGCTGGCAAACCACAGCCCGCCTTCGCGGTCTTCATGGGCGCTGGTCCAATTCGGCTTGACCAGCCCGCGCTCCTGCATGCTGTACAGCGGCACGTTGCGCACCGCCCCGTGGCGGATGCGGCCCAGGCCATCCAGCGTGTCCAGCCAATAGCTGCCGTCGGCGGAGAACGCCAGCATGTTGAACACGTTCTGCGCGTCAGTACCCTGCCACGATGGACGCTCGAAACGGCCATCCGGTTGGCGCACCACCAAGCCGGCGTTGGTCGCAACCCACAGCCGCTCCTGGCGATCCACCTTCAGCCCGTTGATGCGATCTGAGGGCAGCACGCCTTCGGCAATGCGCTCGAAACCGGTGCCGGTCCAGCGCGCCAGACCGCCCTTTGTGCCCACCCACAAACTGCCGTCGGCCATCGTCACCAGGTAGGTCACGGCGGCGGCGGGCAGGCTCGTGGGATCGCCCTGCACCGGCATGAAGCGATGGATGTCGCCATCGGCATCCAACCGGTACAAGCCGGCCGTCGAGGTCCCAAACCACACGCTGCCATCGGGCGTGGAGGTGATTGCCCAGACCGTGTTGCTGTTGATCTGCGGGAAGCGCTGTTTGTCGTAGAAGCGGAAGCTGCGGCGGTCGGCGCTGAACATCACCAGCCCGGCGCTCTGGGTACCGATCCACAGGCGGTTGGCCGCATCCACATGCAGGCTCCACACCTGGTTGTCGCGCAACCCGTCCTCAGCCCGCCAGATGCGGTAATTGCGGCCGTCGTAGCGGGCCAGGCCGTCGCGGCTGCCCAGCCACAGGTAGCCGGTCTGGTCCTCGGCAAAGGCATTGATGTTGCTCGACGGCAAACCGTCGGCCACCGTGAGCTGACGCGGTTGCGGCGTCGCCGGCACTTCGGCACGCGCGCCCGGTGCGAACAGCAGCAGGCAGGCCAATACGCTGCCGACAAACCCCTTGATCAAGCATCACTCCCGTCTGCACTGGAACCGGCGTCCGCCCGGGCCTGGGCAGTGCGGTTGCGCGCAAGTATGTGGGCAATGGCGCTCATCAACATCACACCCGTCAACGGTTTACGCAGAAAACCGTCCATGCCCGCTTCCAGCGCCAGCCGCTCGGCTTCGCCATCAGAACGCGCAGTCACCGCAATCAGCGCAAATGCATGGCCGGAGCTGCGCAGTTGCCGGGCCAGGGCCAAGCCGTCGAGCGCTGGCAGATCCAGGTCCAGCAGGCCGACATCGAAGGCATGCGTCGCCACTTCGGTCAGCGCTGCCAACCCGTGCGGGGCATGCACCACGTTGTGGCCCCGCGCACTCAGCAAGCCACTGATGACCTGCGCCACGGTCACGTCATCCTCCACCAGCAACACATTCAAGGCGTGACCAATGGCCGGCTCGGCGCCCTCGTTGGTCGCGTCCTGCTCGGCCATGGTTTCCCACGGCAGCGGCAGCTCAACGAAGAAGCGCGCGCCGGCACCCAACCGGCTTTCCAGGGTGATGCCGCCGCCCATCGCAATGGCCAGCTCCTGGCAGATCGCCAAACCCAACCCGCTGCCGCCGTAACGCGATGCGGTGCGCGGGCCTTCGGCCTGCTCAAAGCGATGGAACAAACGCTCCTGCTGTTCTTCGTTGATGCCCGGGCCGGTATCGCTGACCACCAACTGGATGCCGCTGTGGTCAGGCCGCAATGTCACCGACAAGCCGACCTTGCCCTGCTCGGTGAATTTGATGGCGTTGCCGAGCAGGTTCATCAGAATCTGCCGCAGCCGCATCGCATCGCCGCGCACGCGCACCGGCGTTGCGAACGGCTCGCTACGCTCGAACATCAGACCCCGGCGTTCGGCCATCGGCGCCATCAGCGAGATCACGTCTTCCAGTACGCGGCCCAGGTCGAACGGTTGGTTCTCCAGCTCAAGTTTGCCGGACTCGATGCGCGCCAGATCCAGCGCGTCGTTGACCAGCCGCAGCAGGTGCGTGCCGGCCTGTTGAATGGCGCCGGCATACCGCTGCTGACGTGCATCCAGCTCGGTATCCAGCAGCAGCTCGCTCATGCCCAGCACACCGGTCATCGGCGTGCGCACTTCATGGCCGAGCGTGGCCAGGAAGCGGGTCTTGGCCAAGGATGCCTGCTCGGCCAGTTCGTGTTTGTGGATGGCCAGTTCCCACTCGCTGCGGCGCTGCACGCGGCGGCGATAGGCTCGCACCACCGCGGTCGTCAACAACAACGCCAACAACACATACGCAACGATGGCCCAGCCACTGCGCCACCACGGCGGCGCGACTTCGATTACCAGCGATTGCGACGGCGTCCACGCGCCTTCGGCCACAGCGCCCTGAATTTCCAGAAGATGGCTGCCCGACGGCAGCCGCGACAGAATGCGCTCGCCCTCGCTGCCCAGCTCGACCCAATTCTGGTCATAGCCATCAATGCGGAAACGGAAGCGATGCCGCTTGGGTTCGGCATACGACAGCAGCCGCGCGGTGATGCGCAGGTCGCGATCATCCGGACCAAGATGAATCACATCACCGACCAGGCTCTGCTCCTGCACCGCGTCATCGCGCCGCACATGCACCTCGTCGATCACCAGTTGCGATATCGCAGTCGTCGCAGCCGCCGCATCCGGGTTGAATCCCACCAACCCGGTTGCGGATACCGCCAGCGCGTTGCCACAGCCAGCGTGTGCGGGCGGACGACTGGTGAACTCCACATCCGGCAGCCCGTCACCTTCATCGAGCACCTGCAGCCGCTCGCCCTGCGGCTGCCACCACACCAGACCGCGCGGCGTGGTCGCCCACAACTGGCCCGAACAGCCCAACACCAGCCCGCCCATCGACACCGACGGTACGCCTTCCGCGGCACCGAGGCTGCGTTGCAGCGCATAGCCGTTGCCCTGCGGCCGGTAGAACTCCAGCAGGCCTTCGCGGCCGAGCCACACGCTGCCATCGGCGGCAAAGGCGATGTCGTACACCATGCCGCCAGCAAACCCCGGCACCGACACAAAGCGGCCGTTCTCGAAACGCCGCACACCGCTACCGCCGGTTATCCAGACCCGGCCTGCCGCATCCACGCGCAGTTGCTCGACCAGGCTTTCCGGCAGGCCCGGTGCAACACCGGCCGGGTAATCGGCCAGCAGCTTGCCGTCAGCCGCGCGATGCTGCAGGCCGTGATTGATGATCGACAACCACACGCTGCCATCGGCCGCCAGGCGCATCAGGTCGGCGCGGCGCTGCGGGTCATCGCCCACGCCCAGATCCACCCGCGTGAAGTGCCCATCGGCCGGCCGGTACAGCCCGACACTGCCGGCACGCCCAACCCACACCACGCCATCGCTCCCGCGCAGCACCGACCAATTACTGCCCTTGCCCAATTGCTTGTCGCTGAGCAGCAACGACAGATGGCCGTCGCGATCAAGCCGATGCACGCCGTGGCCGCCGGCAATCAGGAAGCCATCGCCGTCCACGGCGGCGTTGAGCAGATACAGGCTTTCCAGCGACTGCCCGTCCAACTGGTAATGCGTGGAAAAGCGGGTCCAGTCCGGCCGCAGATAGGCCAGTCCCTGGGTCAGCATCGCCATCCACACGCCGCCCTCGTGATCCTGCAGCAGATCCAGCACGCCACTGCGCGCGGTAAGGAAGCTGCTACCCAGGTCACCGTCCAGCAGCCGCAGCGTCTTGGCATCGCCGCGATACATACCGCTGGAAGTCCCCATCCAATAACCGCCATCGCGGTCATGCAGCACCATCGCCGCGCGCGTCTGTGCGGCCTCGGGCCACGGCGCCGGCTGCACCGAACCGTCGTCCATGACCCGGAACAGGCCATCCTCGGTGCCGGCCCAGATGCCACCGGCGCGGTCGCCGCTGAGGCGGATCACATCCTTGCCCTGCAGCAGCGGCGAGGTGATGCGGGTGAAGCGGTCATCGGCCGCATCCCAACGCGC
Organism: Stenotrophomonas sp.; assembly: GCF_050737575.1. Classification (GTDB taxonomy): domain Bacteria; phylum Pseudomonadota; class Gammaproteobacteria; order Xanthomonadales; family Xanthomonadaceae; genus Stenotrophomonas. Next base: position 540,433 of record NZ_JBOHXW010000002.1, on the reverse strand, counting down.
CAGCCCGGACGCTGTTCCCACCCAGACCACCTTGCCGCCGTTGCCCGCCAGCAAGGAATAAATGGTGTCGTCCGGCAGGCTGCGCGGATCATCGGCTTGGTGCTGGTAGTGGCTGACGCTGCCATCGGCGTGCAGCCGGCAGATGCCGGTGCCGCTGGTGCCGACCAGCAGGTCGGCGCCACTGCTGGCCAGTGCCCAGACCTGCTGCGGGCAGGTTGCCTCCAGCCGGGCGAAACGACGGAACTGCTGCCGGTCGGCATCCAGCATCGCCAGACCGGCGCCATTGGCACCCACCCAAATGCGGTCCTGGGCATCAATGGCCATGATTTCCAGCGCGTTGCCCGGCAGCGAGCCCGGCCGCTGCGGATCGTTGCGCCAGACCCGCAGCTCCTTGCCGTCATAACGGGCCAGACCATCGTCGGTGGCTGCCCAGACATAACCTTGCCGATCCTGCGCCAACGACAGCACCATTCGTGACGGCAAGCCTTCGGCCACACCCAGACGACGCAGCCGGGGCGTTTCAGTCAGGTCCGAGGCCATGCTCCAGCTCGGCCACGCGGCCAGCAGCGACACCACCGCCAGACGGGCAAACTGCACAATCCATTTCATCAACGTCCGGCGCTCCTTGCGCTGCCGTTTCACTTCCCGGGTTGGCGCGAAATACGTGGCAAACCCCTCGCAGGGGCCGACTTTAGCGCCCACCGGAACACGGGGCAAAGCGCGAAGGCCACTGCTGCCAACAGCCATGTAACAAACCGTTGCGCAATCCGGCCACAAACCCGGCGCCGCATCCGCCTAGAATCCCTTGCATTCCAACCCCGGTCCGGAACCTTGCTACGACTCCTCCTGCTGTTGAGCTGTGCCCTGCTGCCGCTGGCCACCAGCGCCGCCCCAGACCGCTATCGGCTGGACCCGGTCCATACGCGGGTGCTGTTTGCCATCGAACATGCCGGCTTCTCGCAGGCATTGGGCACGGTGTCCGGCAGCGAAGGGGTGCTGCAGTTCGACCCGGACGATTGGACCAGCGCACAGTTGGACGTGACCGTGCCGATCAGCCGGCTGGATCTGGGCGACGCCAAATGGAACCAGGCCACGCTGGCGCGCAATCTGCTCGATGCCGAACGCTTCCCGCAGGCGCGCTTTGTGTCCGAACGGGTCGAAGCGATCGACGCCGAGCATGCGCGTGTATTTGGCCAGCTGAGCTTGCGCGGCGTTACCCGCGAGGTGGTGCTGGAGGTCACCCTCAATGCACTCAAGCGCCACCCGCTGCCGCCATTCCGGCGCACCGCGGGATTCTCCGCCACCGCCATGTTGAGCCGCGCCGACTTCGGCATCGACGCCTGGAAGTCGGTCATCGGCGACCGGGTTGAGCTGCGCATCGAAGCCGAAGCGGTGCGCGACAACAACGCCGAGGCCCCGGCCGCGCCTTCCGACATTCCTTCCACACCGCCCGACCCCACACTGCAGGACGCGGCCGATGCCGCCCTGAAACTTCAAGAAGGAAATCACCCATGAGCCTGAAAAACACCCGTGAGCGCTGGGGCGGCGTCAGCAAGTCCCTGCATTGGCTGATCGCCCTGCTGATCCTGGCACTGGGCATTGTTGGCCTGACCATGGGCGAGTTCCCCAAGACGCCGAAGTATTTCTGGATCTACACCATGCACAAATCCATCGGCATCACCGTGCTGGTGCTGGTGGTGACCCGTTTGCTGTGGCGCGTGTACGCCGGTGCGCCGGACACGATTCCGGGCACGCCCAGTTGGCAACAGCGCGTCGCCTCGGCCACGCATTGGCTGCTGTACGTGATGATGTTCGCCATGCCGCTGTCCGGCTGGCTGTACGACTCGGCCAGCGGCCTGCGCCCGTTCAAGCTGTTTGGCCTGTTCGACATGCCCAAGCTGGTCGCGCCCAGCGATTCGATCAGCCAGGTGACCCACGCCATCCACGAATGGGGCTTCTGGGCCTTGATCCTGATGGTGCTGGCACATGCTGGCGCTGCGTTCTATCACCACATTCACCAACGCGATGCCACGCTTGTGCGCATGCTGCCGCAAGGCTGGCTCACTACCCCACAGAAGGAATCGGCATGAACATCAAACTCACCTCCCCGGCCGCCGTGGCCGCCGCCCTCGCCGGCATGCTGGCTACCGCGCCGGTGCTGGCCGCTGATTATGTGCAGGCGCCGGGCGCCGGCTCGATCCTGGTGTTTGCCACCAAGTACGACGGCGAAGTGTTCACCGGCACCTTCCCTGACTTCAAGACGCAGCTGAGCTTTGACCCGGCTGACCCGGCCGCCGCCAAGCTCGACGTCACCATTCCGCTGGCCAGCGCCAAGAGCGGCAACAGCGACCGTGACTCCACCCTGCAAGGCGCGGACTTCTTCAACGTCGCCTCCTTCGCACAGGCGCGTTACACCGCCAACGGTTTCCGTGCGCTGGGCAATAACCAGTTCGCGGCCGACGGCACGCTGGAACTGCACGGCGTCAGCAAGCCGGTCAGCTTCACCTTCACCTGGGCACCGGGCGCGCAACCGGTGCTGACCGGCAAGGCCACGGTGAAGCGTCTGGATTTCGGCGTGGGCGGCGGCGATTGGGCCGACACCAAGACCATCCCCAACGAAACGGCGATCAGCACCATCGTCAAGTTCAACACCAAGTAAGCGCACGCCCGGTCATCCACCGATAGCCGGGCAATGCGAACAGCAGTGCCGAGCCATGCTCGGCACTGGTCGCACCAATAAAGCCCCAGCGCAGCATGGCTGCGCGCTATAGAAGCAGCTTCCCGGTCAAAAGACCTGCTGCCTCGCGTTGTCACTCAACGCCCGCGCAACAACCGGTGCAGCAGCATGCCGCCGATCATCGCCGGCACAAACCACAGCGTTTCAGGCGACAGCACACCCAATCCGACCAACGCCGGGCCGGGGCAGTAGCCCGCCAATCCCCAGCCGATGCCGAACAAGGCCGCGCCCAGCAGCAAGGGTCGATCGATGCTGCGCAGGTCCGACATCTGAAAGCGCTCGGCAAACACTGGCGACGGCCGCCGCAACACGAAGCGGAACAGCAACATCGTGGTCAACACCGCGCCACCCAACACAAACAGCAACGCCGGGTCGAAGTCGCCAAAGACGTCCAGGAAGCCGAGGATGCGCAGCGGATCGGTCATCCCCGACACCGCCAATCCCAGCCCGAACAAAGCGCCGGCAGCCAATGCCGCCAAGGTGATGCGCGTGTTGTTCATGCGAGGTGCCTCACCACAAAAGTGGTCACGATGGCGGTCGCCATGAAGGTCAGCACCGCCGCCAATGAACGCGGTGACAAGCGGCCCAAACCGCACACGCCGTGGCCGCTGGTGCAGCCATTACCCATGCGCGTGCCGAAGCCAACCAACAAGCCTGCGATCACCAGCAACAGCGGCGGAAATCCCTGTCGCGGCGCATACGCGCCCGGCACCCAGCACAGCCACGCGGCACCCGCACCGATCAGGCCCAATAGAAACGCCACGCGCCACACGACTTCACCCCGCTGCGGCATCACCACGCCGCCAACGATGCCGCTGATGCCGGCAATGCGACCGGTCAACCACAACAACAGCGTCGCGCCGAGCCCGATCAGCACGCCACCAGCCAACGCACTCAACCAGCTGTTCATTGCCCGCGCCCCATTTGATCCAGCGGCAAGCGGAAATAACGGATGCCATTGGCATCTGCCTCCGGCAAACGGCCGCCGCGAATGTTGACCTGCAACGCCGGCAGGATCAGCCGTGGCACCGGCAGGGTTGCATCGCGTTGCAGCCGCATCTGCATGAAAGCAGCTTCGTCGGTGCCGTCCTTCAAATGCACGTTGTCCAGCTTCTGCGCAGCAATGCTGGTCTGCGGCTGGGGCTCGCGCTTGCCGCCCGGATAGTCATGGCACAGGAAGATACGCGTGGTTTCGGGCAGCGCAAGAATCTTCTGGATCGAGGCGAACAAGCATTGCGCATCGCCACCGGGGAAGTCACAGCGCGCGGTGCCGGTGTCGGTCGCAAACACGGTGTCGCCGATAAACGCGGCATCGCCGATCACATAGGTCAGGCTGTCGTCGGTATGCCCCGGCGTGGCGATCACCCGCGCCTGCAAGGTGCCGATGCTGAACTGCTCGCCATCCACAAACAGGTGGTCGAACTGACGGCCATCGGCAATGAATTCATCGCCCAACCCGAACAGCGTCTTGAAGCGTTGTTGCACCTGGATGATGCCGCGCCCGATCGCGACCGGTGCGTGCAATGTGTCGGCCAGATAACCCGCTGCGCTGAGGTGATCGGCATGCGCGTGGGTTTCCAGAATCCACTCCACCTTCAGCCGCCGCTCGCGCACGAAGGTCAACACCGCATCGGCCGAAGTCGTGGCGATGCGCGCACCGGCCGCTTCGTAATCCAGCACCGGGTCGATGATCGCCGCCGAGCCGTCCACCTGGTCATACACAACGTAGGTGAAGGTGCCGGTGTCCTTGTCGAAGAATGCTTCGACATGCGGCGCGGGATGCGGAATCTGGCTCATGAAAGCCCTCGCGTTTTGTAATTTAGATTTTTCTAAATTATATTGACCGTCATCGAATCACAAGCCCCCGGTCGGCACCTGCGCATGAATGCGAGCGACATCGACGTTGAGCAGATGCAGGTGCACGCCGAACAGGCGGCTCAGCTGCTGAAATCGCTCGCCCATCCTGCGCGTCTTCGCGTGCTGTGCCAACTGGTGGAGGGCGAAGCCTCGGTCGGCGAACTGCAGGCACGCGCAGGCTTGTCGATGTCTGCACTGTCCCAGCACCTTGCAGTGCTGCGCGAAGCGGTATTGGTCAGCACTCGCCGTGAAGGCCAGACCATCTTCTACGCACTGACCGAGAGCCCCGCACTGGGCGTGATGCATGCGCTGCACGAAGCGTACTGCGGCAAATCGCAGCCAAAGGGCCGCAGCAAACGCAAAGCGTAGTTGGGATGCACTCCGGCGCCCCGTCTGGAAACCTCCGCCCGCAACACCGGCAGGCACAACACAACCGTCATGCGTTCAGCCGAGCGTCTCTGCGCGCAGTGACTTGCACCGCTACTACTGCGTCTGTGCCACCGATCGCGCGGCCAGCAAGCGATCCAGAATCGACTTCAACGCCAACGGACGCACCGGCTTCTGCAGCAAGGTCAGCCCCTGCTCCAGCACTTCGCGGCGCGTGGCCAGGCTGTCATCGGCGCTCAGGATCAAGGTCGGTCGCGCGCCAAAGCGCTCGCCCAATCGCAGTTGCAAGGCAGTGCCGGTGTCGCCGTCATCGAGGTTGTAATCAAACAACCACAGCATTGCAGGCTGTCGTTCCATTGCCGCAAAGGCCTCGGCGTCACCGGATGCTTCGACCACCGCATAGCCCCAGCCTCGCAGCAGTCCGGCCAATGCGGTCAGCGCCGAAGGATCGTTGTCCACCACCAACACCGTCACCGCATCGCCAGCGACACCGGCGGGTGTGTTGATCGCAGTGAGCGTTACCGGCACAGCCGCCGATACGACCGACACCGAAAACACCGTACCCCGGCCTTTGTCGCTGCGCAGGGCCAGCGGTGCATGCAGCAGCCCAGCGATACGGTCGGCGATCGCCAGCCCCAAACCCAGTCCCTGCCCGCTGCTGTCCTCACCGCGCCGGAATTCCTCGAAGATCCGCCGCTGCTCACTCTTGGCAATTCCCGGGCCGGTGTCGTGCACTTCGATCCGCACACGGCCGCCATCACGGCGTACACCAAACAACACGCCACCGCGCGCGGTATAGCGCACCGCATTGGCGAGGAAGTTCTGCAGCACCCGTCGTAGCAGCTGCGGATCGCTGTTCACCCACACGCGGGTCGGCACGTAGTGGAAATCCAAACCGCGTGCCGTGGCCAAGGCACGGAATTCCGAAGCGAGCGGATCCAGCACTTCGGCCAACGGCAGGTCGCGCGGCTGCGACACCAACCCGCCTGCTTCCAACCGCGACATATCGAACAAGCCGGTCAACAGATCCGTGGTCGAATCCAGGGCGCCGCGTATCTGCGCGATGGCCTGTTGCTGCGGCGTGGATTCCACCTGCTGCGCCAGTGTGTCGGTGAACAGATGCGCGGCATGCAAGGGCTGCAGCAGGTCATGGCCAACCGCCGCAAGGAATCGACTCTTGGCGTCGTTGGCCCGTTCGGCCTCACGCTTGGCCGACTCCAGCAATGCGGTCCGTTCGCCGACGCGTTGTTCCAGCGTCTCGTTGCTGCGCTTGAGTGCACGCTCGCTGCGACGGAACGCGGTGACATCGGTGAAGGTCGCCACAAAGCCACCGCCGGGCATTGGATTGCCACGAATCTCGACGATGTTTCCATCCGGGAAAACCCGCTCGGTGAGGTGTGGCGTACCCGCACGCATGAACGCCAAGCGCCGATCCACCGCGCGCTCGTCACCGCCACGTTGTGGCATGGCCTGCAGCGCCCAGCGGGTCAGGTCCATGATCGGCCGCCCCACCTGCAACAACGCATCCGGGAAACCGAACATGCGCGCGTACGGGCCATTCCATGCCACCAGCCGCTGATCACGATCAATCACGCTGATGCCCTGACTCATGTTCTGCAACGCCGCCTGCAGGACCTGCTGACTGAAACGCAGGTCCTGCGACGCTTCACTGACGATAGCCGCCACCGTCGCCAACTCACTGCTTTCGCGTCGCGCCGCATCCAGCAGCAAGCGTGCAGACGCCGCACCCAGCACAGCGGAAAGTTCGCGCTCCACCTGTGCTTCGATCACGCTCGGCACCGCGCCGTGACGCGGCGCGTCGGCCAACAGGTGCTGCACTTTTTCCGGCGTCAGGAAGCGACGCCCGGCATCGCGCAACGTGTCCGCATCGAGGTTGCGACTGGTGCGATCCGGGGTATCGCGGCGCCACACCATCGCCAGCAACGTCACCGCCGTGCCAACAAACAAACTTGCGCCGACTGCACGACCAAGCGGCGTCCAGCCGGTCAGGCCGAACAAACCCTGCGGCGCCAACCACTGCCAACCGAACGGGCCATTCAACACCCAATCCGGCATGCGCCCGCCACTTTCCAGCAGCGACGGCAGCAGCAACACCCACGCCCAGGTGACAAAGCCGGCCAGCACCCCTGCAACTGCCGCACGCGGCGGCGTCTGTGGCCGCCATATCGCAAACGCCAACACCGGCAGCAAGGTGCCCAACGCAGAGAACGACACCGCACCGACATCGGCCAGCACATTGCTGCTGCCGATCAAGCGGCTGTACGCCCACGCCAGCAGCATGATCACGCAGATGCCCGCGCGCCGCAGCCACACCAGTTCGCGTCGGTGATCGCCGCCGCCCGCGCGCGCCCACGCACCGCGCAGCAAGCCCGGGGCAAACCAGTGATTGCCGATCATCAAACTCAAGGTCAGCGTGCTCACCACCACCATGCCGGTGGCGGCGCTCAAACCACCGAGAAAGGCGAACAGCGCGATGCCTTCGTGGCCGGCGGAAAATGGCAATGCCAGCGTGTACATGTCCGACGGCACGCCAGCGCCCAACAGCGCGGTACCCGCACGGGCCAGTGGCAGGATCGGCAGCGCGATCAACACCAGGTACAACGGAAACAACCAACGCGCGGTACGCACATCGGCGGGATCGCGACACTCCACCACACCGACGTGGAACTGATGCGGCAGCAGAAACATCGCCAGCCCGCCCAGCAACACCAGCGGCACGAAGCCACCTGCGGGCGCATCCACCGGCGGCGCCGGCGCAGCCGGCAGGCCATCCAAACCAAACCAGACAAACGCACCCAGCGCCAACATCGCGCACAGCTTGAACACCGACTCCACCGCCATCGCCAGCACCAACCCACGGTTGTGCTCGGACACATCGGCACGGCGCGCACCAAACAACATCGCAAACAGCGCCATCGCCAGCGCCACATACAAAGCGCTGTCATGCCATGGGGCGCCGCTTTGGCCGGCATCCACCGCGCGCGAGGTGATCATGCCGAAACTCATCGCCACCGCTTTGAGCTGCAGCGCGATGTACGGAATCAAACCCAAGGCGGCGACCAGCGTCACCGTAGCGGCCAGCCACGCATCGCGCCCCAGGCGTGCGGCGATCAGATCGGCCAGCGACGTTGCATTGGTTTCGCGCGCCAGCCGCACCAACCGCACCATCACGCCCATCGCCAATGCGTAGAACAGGATCGCACCGACAAAGGTCGGCGGCATCGGCCAACCGTAGCGCGCGGCTTGGGTGACCGTTCCATAGAAAGTCCATGACGTGCAGTGCACGGCCAGCGACAGCGCGTAGACATGCCGCCAATGCCGGGCAAACGCCGTCGGCCGGCGTTCGCCGTAGAGCGCCGCGCCGAACATCAAGGCAAGCCAGGCCAAGCTGGCCAGCGCCACGGTCACCAGACTCAACATGCAGTTACGTTCCCCAGAGGCTGTTCCTCAGGATACGGAGTAAGTGCCGTGCGATGAAGGGTTGTTCGAGATTGCCAGCCTGCCCTCACCCCAACCCCTCTCCCGCATGCGGGAGAGGGGCTCAGGTCGTTGCGAGCCGATGCATTGCCAGCCCCTCTCCCGCACGCGGGAGAGGCTCAGGTCGTTGCGAGCCGATGCATTGCCAGCCCCTCTCCCGCACGCGGGAGAGGCTCAGGTCGTTGCGAGCCGATGCATTGCCAACCCCTCTCCCGCACGCGGGAGGGGCTCAGATCGCTGCAAGCCGATGCATTGCCAGCCCCTCTCCCGTACGCGGGAGAGGCTCAGGTCGCTGCGAGCCGATGCATTGCCAGCCCCTCTCCCGCACGCGGGAGAGGGGTTGGGGTGAGGGCAGCTCGTAAACAAAGAAAGCCCTCCCCGCCTGAAGCGAGAAGGGCTTTCATCAACTTCCCTGAATCAGGCGCTGTTACCAGCACCCAATCCCCACATCAGAAGTTGTAACGCACCGACACATACCAGTTGCGCGGCAAGCCGTAGTACGCGGTCTGGATATTGGCCACGCTGGCAAATTCCTGACCTTCGGTTTTGTACTGCTTGTCGGTCAGGTTGCGCACACCGGCGCGCACCTGCCAGAACAACTGCGGCGAATCCCATACGCCGTAAGCACCCAGCAAGGCATAAGCGTCCTGACTCAGCACCTCGCGGTTGTCCACCGACAGCCAAGTATCACCGCGATAGGAAACATCACCACCCAAGGTCAGGCCACCGTTGTCACCCAGCGAGAACACATGCTGCAGGGCCACGCGTGCAGTCCAATCCGGCGAGAACGGAACGTGATTGTGGTTCACGTTCGGATCGAAGCCCGGGTAGCTCGGGTCCAGACGGAAGTCCTCGAAGCTGTCGTACTTGGCATCCATCCAGCCCAGCTGTGCGCTCAACGTGGTCGCCTCGCCCAGCAGCGCACTGCCTTCCAGTTCGATGCCCTTGATGTTGAGCTTGGCCGCATTCAACACCGGGAAGGTGCCCACGTCCTGCGACACGCGCGCCTGGAAGTCACTGTAGTTGCTGTAGAACGCCGCCGCGCTGCCACGGAAACGGCGGTCTGCCGAGCTGCCCTTCAGGCCCAGCTCGTAGGTCCACACGTATTCCGGATCGAACTTGGCATTGGCCACGTCAAACGCGGAGTTGGCGCGGCCGTTGAAACCACCGGATTTGAAGCCACGGTTAGCTGACACATACCCCATCAGATTGTCGCTGAAGGCCTTCTGCACGCTGACCGACGGCGTCACCGCCGTCCACGATGCAGATGTGCGCGGGAACGGCACCGTGCCGTTGAGTGCTGATGCCGGCAGGAACCCGAGGAACAAGCCTTCCGACGTCCAGAACGTGCTGGTGGTGCGTTCGTAGTCCTTCTCGTCCTTGGTCCAGCGCACGCCTGCAGCCAAGGTCCAGCTGGGCGCGAATTCCCAGTTCGCATGCGCGAATGCAGCCTTGCTGGTGGTGGTCAGGTCATCGGCGATGGTGCGCAGGAAACCTGCCGGCTTGCCGCCGATGAGGTAAATGTCATCACCATAGGCTTCCTGGTACGAAGGCACATGCTCCTTCATGTAGTACGCGCCGAAGGTCAGATGCAGATTGCTGCCGTTGTCGTAATGCAGCTGGAATTCCTGGCTCTTCTGGTTCTGATCCAGCGCCACCAGCACGTCACCCAGTTCGTACTCGGACGCATCGATGTCGATGTACGACTTGGTCTTGAGCTTGCGGTACGAGCTGATGCTCTTCAGCGTGAACTGCTCGTTGATGTCCCAATCCATCGCCAGCGAAGCGCCGGAGTGCTTCAGGTACTGGCCCTGGCCGTCATCGAACGAGGTGCGCGCACGACGGTTCCACTCGCCCTTCCCGCCCGGTTCAAGAATGGAAACCACCGTATTGGTGTTCAACTCGCGCTGCTGCAGGTCCGCCATCGGCCGGCCCATCGTCAGGCCCGCGTCCTGCTTGGTGGTATCCAGCGACAGCACCGCGCTGAAGTTGTCCGTCGGTTTGAACGCCAGCTTGGCACGCAGCGCCTCGGTGTCGTCATCGTTGTAATGCTTGCCGGTGACGGCATCTTTGACGTAACCGTCGTTGGTGATCTTGGCACCGGCAATGCTGGCGGCCAACGTGTCGGTCAACTTGCCCGACACATAGAAGCGACCTTCCAGACGGCCGTAGTCACCGGCGGTGACTTCAACTGCGCCACCTTCGTTATCGAACGGATTCTTGGTGGTCAGCTTGATCGCGCCGCCGGTGGAATTCTTGCCGTACAGCGTGCCCTGCGGGCCGCGCAGCACTTCCAGCTGCTGGATGTCGAACAGCGAGAACAGCGCACCGTTGATGCGCGAGTAATACACATCGTCCACATACATGCCCACGCCCGGATCGAACGTCTGCAGTGCATCCGGCTGGCCGATGCCGCGGATGAAGACGTTGACGCTGTTGGCCGAGCCACGGCCCTGCGCGATGTTCATGTTCGGCACTGCGCCCTGCAGGCCTTCCACGGTCGAGGCCTGCAGATCCTTGATCTGCTCTTCACCGAAGGCACTCACCGCCACCGGCACGTCCTGGATGGACTCGCTGCGACGACGTGCGGTGACCGTGACTTCATCCAACTGCGTGGCCTGCGTGCCGGCCGGCACTGCCTGCTGCTCCTGTGCCTGCACGAATGCGGCCGGTGCCAGCAGAATGCCACCGATGGCGATACTCAAATACTTGCGCTTCATTGGTCTCCCTCCTCCCGGGTATGACGTAGCGGCACACGAATGCCGCCATGGAGCGCACGTTAACGGGGCGTTAGTCGGTCGCGTATCGTCCCTTCGTACAGTGGGCCGCCTGCCTCGGCATCCCGATACTCCCCGGCAACGTATTGGCTGGGAGCCGTGAATGTCGTTCTTGATCGTATTGGCGGCCCTGTGCTTCCTGATGTTCGTGGCCTATCGCGGCTACAGCGTCATCCTGTTCGCACCGGTAGCCGCGCTGGGCGCGGTGCTGCTGACCGATCCCACCTTGGTGCAGCCGATGTTCACCGGCCTGTTCATGGACAAGATGGTCGGCTTCCTCAAGCTCTACTTCCCGGTGTTCGTGCTGGGCGCGGTGTTCGGCAAGCTGATCGAGATTTCGGGTTTTTCGAAATCCATCGTCAGCGCCACCATCAAACTGGTCGGTGCCAAGCGCGCGATGTTATCCATCGTGCTGGTCTGCGCATTGCTCACTTACGGCGGCGTGTCGCTGTTCGTGGTGGTGTTCGCGGTCTACCCATTCGCTGCCGAGTTGTTCCGCCAGAGCAACATTCCCAAGCGTTTGATCCCCGGCACCATCGCGTTGGGCGCCTTCACCTTCACCATGGATGCGCTGCCGGGTACGCCGCAGATCCAGAACATCATTCCGTCCTCGTTCTTCGGCACCACCGGCTGGGCCGCCCCGTGGCTGGGCGTGATCGGCACGGTGGTGATCCTGGTACTGGGCATGAGCTACCTGGAATGGCGCCGCCGCGCGGCTGCCGCCAAGGGCGAAGGCTATGCCGGCATCGGCGAAGAACTTCGCAACGAGCCGGAGCTCTTTCAAGGCGACAAGCTCGCGCACCCGCTGGTGGCGATCCTGCCGTTGCTGCTGGTCGGCGTATCCAACTTCCTGCTGACCCGCTGGATTCCCGGTTTCTACGGTGAAACCCAGTCATTCGTACCGGCGGTCATCGGCAACCCGGCGCCCGTCGTGCAGGAAGTCTCCAAGCTCGCCGCCATCTGGGCCGTACAGGGCGCGCTGCTGATCGGCATTCTCAGTGTCATCGCCTTCGCATGGAAGCCGGTGATCGGCGCCTTCGCGGAGGGCACCAAATCGGCCATCGGCGGCGCCATGCTGGCCTCAATGAACACCGCTTCGGAATACGGTTTCGGCGCGGTCATCGCCGCCCTGCCCGGCTTTCTGGTCGTCGCCAATGCGCTGGGCTCCATCCCGAATCCGCTGATCAACGAAGCCGTTTCGGTCACCGCGATGGCAGGCATCACCGGCTCCGCGTCCGGCGGCATGAGCATCGCACTGGCCGCGATGGCCGACAGCTTCATCGTCAACGCAAACGCCGCCGGCATCCCGATGGAAGTGCTGCATCGCGTCGCCTCAATGGCTTCCGGCGGCATGGATACCTTGCCGCACAACGGCGCCGTGATCACCGTACTGGCCGTCACCGGACTCACCCATCGCCAGTCCTACAAGGACATCTTCGCCATCACCATCATCAAGACCCTGGCGGTGTTCGCGATCATCGGCGTGTACTACGCAACCGGCCTGGTCTGAGCCTTCCAGAGCCGACTTCTGGATATGTATCTGAATCCGGGTCTGGATCTGGATCTGGATCTGGGTCTGGGTCTGGATCTGGGTCTGGGTCTGGGTCTGGGTCTGGATCTGGATCTGGGTCTGGGTCTGGGTCTGGGTCTGGGTCTGGATCTGGATCTGGATCTGGGTCTGGGTCTGGGTCTGGGTCTGGATCTGGGTCTGGGTCTGGGTCTGGGTCTGGGTCTGGGTCTGGGTCTGGGTCTGGGTCTGGGTCTGGGTCTGGGTCTGGGTCTGGGTCTGGGTCCAAGTCGGGATCGGAGTCAACGCCAACACAAGCTGCAGACGCACAAAGGCCCGGGTTCCCCCGGGCCTTTGTGCGTCTCCGCATTCCAGCGGGAGACAAAAATCACCCGCCAGCACGTCAATGTGCTGGCGGGTGACCGTACTTCCTTGTTGGCATCCTGCCAGTCCCCAGCATCCTGCTCTGGTTGGGTTCCTTGTGTGCTCCGCCATCCTGGCGGTTCACCAATCTCGATTCCTTCCGCTCAACGCCTTTCGACCGGCTTGGGCGCCACCGTCCCGGTGGCTCTCTTGGCGGGGGCTGATCCTGCCCTCACTTCGATATGGTCACGATTCCGTTCGACCGTGTTCAATCCGATTCCTTTCACCAGTGCCAGTTCCTCGACACTCTTGAACGGCCCGTTTGCCTGTCGGTGAGCGATGATTGCCTGCGCCTTCGATGGCCCGACATTCACCATCACCCGATCCAGCTCCGCCGCGGAGGCGGTGTTGATATCGACCTTGTCCGTGGCATACGCCGTAACGGTCAACACCAACGCCAGAACCAATGACTTCAGCGTCACGGTGAAAAGCTTCATCTACGCTCCTTGTGACTTGGACTGTGGTTAGCCAGCTTCCTCGCCGGTCAAACCAGTGTTCCGCGCCACATGAACCCAGACTATCCGTCACGCGTCGCTCACACAGCCAGCAAACACCCCTACCCTCTGTAGGGAAATTCCTACACGGGTCGTTTTCGGGGGGAGCGGCGTAGAATGGTTACACCTGACATTGCTACCGGAGATCCAGATGGACAGCGCCAAGATCGGCCAATTTCTCAGCGACAAGTGGGACAACGACATCGTCCCGCAACTGGTCGATTACATCCGTATCCCCAACAAGTCGCCGATGTTCGACACCAATTGGGTTGCAAACGGCTACATGGATCAGGCCGTCAGCCTGATGGAAACCTGGGCCAAGGCGCAGAAGATCCCCGGCCTGCTGGTTGACGTGGTGCGTTTGGAAGGCCGCACGCCGCTGATTTTCCTGGAAATCCCGGCGACCGGCCCGGAAACCGGCAGCGACACCGTGCTGCTCTATGGCCACCTGGACAAGCAGCCGGAAATGACTGGCTGGGACGATGACCTCGGCCCGTGGATTCCGGTGCTGCGCGACGAAAAGCTCTACGGCCGCGGTGGCGCCGATGACGGCTACGCGATCTTCGGCTCGCTGGCTGCCGTCCTGGCACTGCAGGAACAGGGCCTGCCGCATGCGCGCTGCGTGATCCTGATCGAAGCCTGCGAAGAATCCGGCTCCTACGATCTACCTGCCTATGTCGACCATCTGGCCGACCGCATCGGTCAGCCGTCGCTGGTGGTGTGCCTGGATTCGGGCTGCGCCAACTACGACCAGCTCTGGTGCACCACTTCGCTGCGCGGCCTGACTGGCGGCAACTTCACCGTCAAGGTGCTCAATGAAGGCGTGCACTCCGGTGACGCCTCCGGCGTGGTGCCGTCCAGCTTCCGCCTGCTGCGCCAGCTGCTGTCGCGCATCGAAGACCAGGATACCGGCCGCATTTTGATCGACGGCATGAACGTGGAAGTCCCGGCCGAGCGCCTGGATCAAGCCAAACGCGCTGCCGAAGTGGTTGATACCGCCATCTTCGACAAGTTCCCGCTGGTCGATGGCCTGCAGCCGATGAACGCTGATCTGACCGAGCTGGTGCTCAACCGCACCTGGCGTCCGGCGTTGTCGGTGACCGGCATCGGTGGCATGCCGCCGCTGGAATCGGCCGGCAATGTGCTGCGCCCGGAAACCTCGGTGAAGCTGTCGCTGCGCCTGCCGCCGACCGCCAATGGCAAGGCCTGCGGCGAGTTGCTGAAGGAAGCGCTGCTGCGTGATCCGCCGAACGGCGCGCAGGTCACGCTGGATCTGGAAAAGGCCTCCACCGGCTGGAATGCACCGGCCATGGCGCCGTGGCTGGAGAAATCCATCGACGACGCCAGCCAGGCGTTCTTCGGCAAGCCGGCGATGTACATGGGCGAAGGCGGCTCGATCCCGTTCATGGGCATGCTGGGTGAAAAGTTCCCGGGTGCGCAGTTCATGATCACCGGCGTGCTCGGCCCGCACTCCAACGCGCACGGCCCGAACGAGTTCCTGCACATTCCGATGGGCAAGCGCGTCACATCCTGCGTGTCCAAGGTGCTGTTCGACCATCACGCGGCCAGCTTGCGCGGTGAAACCAGTGGTTCGCCGGTGGCTGCCGACAGTGGCACCCGCCACGGTGGGCATGGCTGCTGCTGATCGCCCGGCGCGCGCACCGCTGCATGCCGCAGCGGTTCGCGATCCAACGGCGTTGAGCCTTTAATGACGGACGCAGCCTGGCCTTGCTAGGCTGCGTCTTTCTTTATGGCGGACGAACACATGAGCGGACTGTTTGGCAGCGACAGCTGGCTGTACATCATCCTGATCGGTTTCTTCGTTGGCCTGCTGGGGCGGTTCTTCATGCCCGGCAACAACCGCATGGGCTGCCTGCTGACCATCGTGCTCGGCATTGTCGGCGCCCTGTTTGCCGGTTGGTTCGGGCGCGAGATGGGCTGGTATGCCGCAGGTGAACCGGCCGGCTTCATCGGCGCCATCATCGGTGCGATTGTCATTCTCGGTTTGTTGCGATTGGTCAGCGGCGGCAAGCGCTGAACCGTTTTCCATTCTTTCCATGCGCTTTGCGGCGCGGCTTTGACGTACCCGTCCATGAATGATCCTGCTTCCGATCCGCTGCGCGCCGAACAACGCCGCCAGTGGGCCTGCACCGCACTCGGCGACGCCGCCGCCCAGTTGGACCGCGCGTCGATAGACGCTGGCTTCCGCAGTTACTGGCGCAGCACCAGCACGCGTGGCAGTCACATCGTGATGGACTCCCCGCCCGGGCTGGAAGATGTGCGGCCGTGGCTGCGCATGCACGATCTGCTCGAACCCAACGGCGTGCGCGTGCCGCAGGTGCTGGCGCGCGATACCGACAATGGCTTCCTGCTGCTGGAAGACCTCGGCGGCCCAACGCTGGCCCGGCATATCAATGACGACAATGCCGATGCGTGGTTCGATGCGGCGTTCGCGCAGTTGATCCAACTGCAGTCGATTCCGGTGCCGGAAGGCATGGGCGCATTTGGCGAAGCCCTGCTGCAGCGTGATGCAGGCTTGTTCGATGAATGGTTCCTGCAGCATCACCTTGGTTTGACGTTGGATTGTGGCGAACTGGAAGGCCTGCAGCTGGTACATCGCCGACTGATGGACAACGCACTGAATCAGCCGCAGGTGCTGACGCATCGCGACTTCATGCCGCGCAATCTGATGCCGGTTGAAGGCGGCCCGGCGGTGCTGGATTTCCAGGATCTGGTGCGTGGCCCGATTGCCTACGACCCGGTGAGTCTGTTCAAGGACGCATTTCTGAGTTGGCCGTTGGAACGCGTCGATCGCTGGTTGGCGCGCTATCACGCACTAGCATTGGCGGCCGGCTTGCCGGTGCGTCCGTGGCCACAATTTCTGCGCGACGCCGACTGGATGGGCGTGCAACGCCACCTCAAGATTCTCGGCATCTTCGTGCGCCTGCGTGACCGCGACGGCAAGGGCCACTACTTCGCTGATGCGCCGCGTTTCATTCGTTATCTGGATGAGGTGCTGCCACGTTATCCGGAGCTGGCACCGCTGCTGGAATTGCTTGAACTGCGCATCAAACCGGCGATGGCTGCAAAGGGTGACGCATGAAAGCGTTGATCTTCGCTGCCGGCCTGGGCGAGCGCATGCGCCCGCTCACCGACCACACGCCCAAGCCGCTGTTGCCGGTCGCCGGCAAGCCGTTGATTGAATGGCACCTGCAGCGTTTGGCTGCGCTCGGTGTCGATGACGTGGTGATCAACACCAGTTGGTTGGCCGACCAGTTTCCGCAACAGTTGGGCGACGGTAGCCGCTGGGGCCTGCGCCTGCACTTCATCCATGAAGGTGCGGTGCCGCTGGAAACCGGCGGTGGCATGTTCAATGCGTTGTCGCTGCTGGGCGATGCGCCGTTCATCGCGGTCAATGGCGATATCTGGAGTGATTTCGATTTCACCCAGCTTCCCACCGAGCCGGTTGGCCACGCGCATCTGGTGATGGTGGACAACCCGGAACATCACCCGCGCGGTGATTTCATTCTTGGCCGCGATGGCCAGCTGCAGGACGACGGCGATGCGCCGCGCCTGACCTTCTCCGGCATCGGTGTTTATCACCCGGCGCTGCTGCAAGGCTGGAAAGCCGTGATCGGCGACGCCGAGGGCAGCACACAGACGCCGCCGCGCTTCAAATTGGCGCCGTTGCTACGTGCCGCGATGACGCGCAACGCGGTCAGTGGCCAGCATCACAACGGGCGCTGGACCGACGTGGGCACGCCGCAGCGGTTGCAGCAGTTGGATGCGCAGTTGCGTGGGATCGGCAGCTGAGTCCGCAAGCTGGGATGAAGCAACGCGCAATCCCGGTATTGCCGATAACGAACGCGCACCCCTGAGGGGATTGCATCCCAGCCTACGTTTGGCCGAGACAACACACCGCGCGGATCTTCGCGCGCTCAGCCACCAAGCTCGCCGCTTTCCAGCACGCGCTTGAGAAACGGCACGGTGATACGGCGTTTAGCGGCAAGTGATTCGCGGTCCAGCCGCTCCAGCAGCGCAACCAACCCGCTCAGATCACGACCGGTACGGGTCAGCAGCCAGTCCAGCGTGACTTCGTCCATCACCAGTCCGCGACGCACGGCGCGTTCGCGCAGGACTGCACCACGACCTTCATCGTCGAGCGGGTCCAGCATGATCCGGCCGCATTGCGACAAGCGCGAACGCAGGTCTGGCAGCACCAGGCCGAGCGCGTCGGGCGTGCAGCGCGCGGTGTAGAGCAAGGTCACATCGGCGGCGCGTGCGCGGTTGTGGAATTCAAACAGGGTGACTTCCTGCTCGCGACGCCCGGCCACATATTCCAGCCCGTCGAGCGCGACCATGTCATGGCCCTCCAGCGCTTCCAACGCTTCGCTCAGACGTAAGCCGGCCGCTTGCAGCGGCAAGTACGCCGGCCGGCGACCGGCCTGCAATGCCGCCGCGCAGGTAGCCAGCGACAAATGCGTCTTGCCCGTACCGCCGGCACCGGCAAGAAAGATCCAGTCGTGGCTGCTGCCGACGGCGAGCGCGCGCAACTGGGCCAGCGCGCCATCCGGCGCGCCGATAAAGGTTTCAAATCGTTGGTCTGGCGGATAACGCAAGGCCAAGGGCAACTGCGGCACACTCACTTCGGTTCAACGTCCTTCAATACAATCGCCATGTCTGCGGGGGGCTGGTTGCGCGCATCCAGCACGATCGTCGGCCCGTGGCCCGCATACAACTCACTCTGCCGGTAACGCTCGTGCGCATAACGCAGCAGTACGTTGATCACCGCAGCTGCCGGCAACGCCAGCAACATCCCCAGAAAACCAAACAACTGGCCGCCCGCCATCACCGCAAAAATCACCGCCACCGGGTGCAGGCCGATCTTGTCACCGACGATGCGTGGCGTGAGCACGTAGCTCTCCAGCAACTGTCCCACAGTGAACACCACGCCGACCAACACCAACAGCTTCAAGTCGAAGCCTTGCGACTGCACCAGTGCCGCCAACACCGCCAACACCACACCGGTGGTCGCGCCCAGATACGGAATGAAGCTGATCAAGCCGGCGATCAGGCCGATCAACAAGCCAAGGTTGAGGCCAACCATCGTCAAGCCCGCCGCGTAGACCACGCCCAGCGCGATCATCACTACGATCTGGCCACGGATGAAGGCACCAAGCACGTCGTTGGATTCGCGCGCCAGCCGCGACACGGTGGTGATGTGGTTACGCGGAATCATCGCCGCAACGCGCTCGACCAACTTGTCCCAGTCGCGCAGGAAGTAGTAAGCAAGGATCGGCAGCAGCGCCAGGTTGACCACCCAACCCACCATCGCAAAGCCCGAGCGCGACACATAACCGAAGAACGTGGTCGCCACGCCGCCAGCCTGCTGCCAATGGCTGCGCACCCAGTCGATCAGTCGTTCCGGCTCCAGCCAGCTCATCAATTCAAAGCCGCTCTTCTGCTCGATCCACGGAATCGCCGTACCCAGCAACCATTGCTGGGCCTGCGGCAGCGCCGCAACCAGCGTGGTGATCTGGCGCTCGATCATCGGCACCAGAATCAGCAACGCCAACGTCAACAGCAGCGACATCAACAAGAACACCAGCACCACAGCAGTGTTGCGCGAGCGGCCGCGGGCTTCCAGCCAATCCACTACCGGGTCGCCCAGCCACGCCAGCATCAATGCAACCACGAACGGCGTCAGGATCGGCGCCAACAGCCACGTCACCCACATGCCGAATGCCACCAGCACCACCCACTTCAGGCGGCGCAGGAACAGCGCGATTTCCGTTTCCGGCGCGACGGTGCTCATCGGATGCGGTACTCGGCGCGCTTGCTTTCCACTACTTCGGTGGTGACGTCATCGTCGATGGCGCCCACTGGCTGCAGCGCGCTGCTCGAGCCCAGCATGCGATTGAAGCCCGGCAGGCCAGTCATCAATTCCACGTCCAATTCCAGGCGATCCGTCGTGGCCTGTACCGGCACCATCGACTTCACCACCGGGTTGCTCTGTAGGGTAGCGGCCAGACGCAGGTAGTCGTCAGCACCGTTGATGCCGCTGACCACGATGCGGTACGTGCCCGCAGCGCCGCTGACCGGCACCTTGGCGTAACGGCGCACCAGTGCATCGGCAGCGCCATCGGCACCGGCCGCCATCGCGCGGCGTGCGTCGCCGTCCTGGGTCGTCCACTTGGAGAGTTCGCGGCCGTTGTCGACAAACACCCAATCGGCCTGCCAGCCACCGGCCTTGCCGCGATACAGCTTGCCAACCAGCTGCATCGGCGGCGAATAACGGGCCGAGGCGCGGGCGACGGCGGCGGTGTCCTGGCGCCAGATCGCACCAGCCATCGCTTGTTCTGCGGCGCCACCGGACGGCAGGCCCAGGCGGAAACCGCGCTCGATGGCCCGATCCAGCAGCGGACGAGCGGCGTTGGACTGCTGGACGCTGACCAGACGCGGGCCGCTGCCATCGTCGATGGCCAGCCACACGACCGGCTTGGGACGCGGCTGCGGCCAGACCGGCAGGCCCAGCGCGGCGGCCAGGCCGTCCACGTCGTCCTGGCGGAAACGCGCCACCAGCACGGTCCGGTAGCTCGGTGCGCCACTGGCGCCCACGCTTTGGTCCTGGCGGTAGTCGTAGCCGGCCACCATGTCCTTGGCCCCGCGCAGCGCCTGCGCCACGCCCGGCCGGCCCACCGCGCCGCGGTCGCCGGACAGCTTGCCCAGCACCGTGCCCAGCGCGCGGGCCAAGGCCCCGGGGCGATCGGCATCGCTCTGGCTGTTGACAGGAACTTCGGCCTCGTAGGTGCCACTGGCGCTGGCGACATCGCCTTCAGTGCGTACGCCGGACTGCGCCTGTGCCAGAGAAACGGGCACGCAAAGCGCCAAAAACAGGATTGTGGCCAGGCTGCGACGCATTGAAAATTCCATTGCTCGGTGGTTCCAGAGGGAATTGTTGCCCGAATGGGGCCTTCGCGCCAACGTGGCCTGTTAAAATGCCGCGTTCACCCCGCCAGTGCAGCCGCCCGTGACCAGCTCCCCGACCTCTGCGAACTCTCCCCTGACCTACCGTGACGCCGGTGTCGACATCGACGCGGGCAACGAACTGGTCGAGCGTATCAAGCCGCTGGTAAAGCGCAGCTTCCGTCCTGAAGTCATGGGCGGGCTGGGTGGCTTCGGCGCTTTGTTTGACCTCTCCAACAAGTACCGCGAGCCGGTGCTGGTGTCCGGCACCGACGGCGTCGGCACCAAGCTGAAGCTCGCACAACAGCTGGGCCGCCACGACACCATCGGCATCGATCTGGTCGCCATGTGCGTCAACGACGTGCTGGTTCAGGGCGCCGAACCGCTGTTCTTCCTGGATTATTTCGCCACCGGCAAGCTCGACATCGACACCGCTGCGGCCGTGGTTGGCGGCATTGCCAACGGCTGCACCGAGGCCGGTTGCGCGCTGATCGGCGGTGAAACCGCTGAAATGCCCGACATGTATGCCCCGGGCGAATACGACCTGGCCGGCTTCACTGTCGCCGGCGTGGAAAAGAGCGAACTGAAGGACGGCTCGGCCGTGCAGCAGGGCGACGTGCTGATCGGCATCGCCTCCTCCGGCCCGCACTCCAACGGTTACTCGCTGGTGCGCCGCATCTATGAGCGTGCCGGCAGCCCGGCCGATCTGGTGCTGGACGACGGCGTGAAGCTGGTGGACGCGCTGATGGCGCCGACCCGCCTGTACGTCAAGCCGATCCTGTCGCTGCTCAAGTCGCACGGTGCCGCCGTGCACGGCATGGCCCACATCACCGGTGGCGGCCTGACCGAAAACATCATCCGCGTCGTGCCGGAAGGCCTGGGCCTGACCATCGACGCCAGCAGCTGGACGCAGCCATTGGTGTTCCAGTGGCTGCAGCGCGAAGGCAATGTCGCCAACAGCGAGATGTGGCGCACCTTCAACTGCGGCATCGGCTTTGTGCTGGTGGTGCCGGCCGACCAGGTCGCCACCATCAACACCGCGCTGGATGCCCTGCAGCTGGCGCATTGGCAGATCGGCGAAGTGGTGCCGGCTGCAGGTGACGAACGCGTCCACATCGGCTGAGTACCTCCAGCCCCATGTCGACCGTAAAGAAGGCCGCCTTCATCGGCGTGCTTGCCGTGTTCGCGGCCACATGGATCAACCCCCTGTGGCCGCTTGAACAGGCACTGCACAGTTCACTGACCGTGATTGGTTTGGCCGCGCTGTGGTGGGTGGATCGCCGCTGGCGGCTGGGCAATGGCGCCTTTGCTGCCATCTGCGGGTTTATCGCCATCCATTGCATCGCTGCGCGCTGGCTGTATTCCAACGTCCCGTATGACGCTTGGTTGCAGGCCACGGTCGGCTGGTCGCCGGATGCGGCGTTTGGCTGGAAGCGCAATCACTTCGACCGGCTGATCCACTTTCTGTACGGCGTCTGCTTCACCCCCGCACTCACCCAGCTGACGCGGCATGCGTGGCCAACGCTGCGCATCGGTCACGCCTTCACCTTGGCGGTGATGGTGGTGATGTGCTCCAGCCTGGTCTACGAATGGTTTGAGTGGGGCATCGCGCTGCTGCTCTCGCCCGACGCGGCCGAGGCCTACAACGGCCAACAGGGTGATATGTGGGACGCGCATGCCGACATGCTGCTGGCCACGCTGGGCAGCCTGTTGGTGTGGCCGCTGACACGCCGGATCGCCACGCGATGAACGCGCCCGCCCGCATCGCCGTCCTGGCTTCGGGGCGCGGCAGCAATCTGCAGTGCCTGCTGGATGGCATCACCGCCGGCCAGCTCGCTGCCGAAATCGTCGGCGTGTTCTCCGACAAGCCTGCCGCCGCGGCGCTGGACAAGGTTCCCGCTGCCCTGCGCTGGGCACGTTCGCCCAAGGATTTCGACAGCCGCGACGCCTTTGACTCGGCGCTGGGCGATGCGGTGGCCGCCTGCGCGCCGGACTGGATCATCTGCGCCGGCTACATGCGCATCCTCGGCGCGGGCTTCGTGCAACGCTTCAGCGGCCGGCTGGTCAACATTCATCCCTCGCTGTTGCCACTGCACAAGGGCCTGCACACGCATGCCCGCGCCATTGAAGCCGGCCATGCCGAACACGGCGCCAGCGTGCACTTCGTCGTGCCTGAGCTGGATGCCGGCGCGGTAATCGCCCAGGCACGCGTCCCCGTGCTCCCCAGCGACACCGCCGAAACGCTGGCCGAGCGCGTGCTGGGTATCGAACACCCGTTGTTGCTGGCCAGCGTGCAGCTGCTGGTCTCCGGGCGCGTAGCTGAACAGGACGGCACGATCCTGCTGGATGGTCAGTCCCTGCTCAGCCCGCTGCGCCTAGATTCCGCCGGGACGCTATCCGGCTGACCTGTATATGCCGTTGACCGGCGTGCTGGCATCATCCCCCTTCCTTTCAGTCGCCCTCACGCATGACTTACGCGCCTTTCAAATTGCTGGTGCTGACCACCCTGCTGACCACCGCGGGCTCTCATGCACAGGAAGCAGCCGCACCGGCTCCAGCAACCGTGGCCTTGCCGGCCATGGAGTGGACGCCGCCGGCACTGGAGCCCTTCGTCGCCACCTACGAAGCCTCCTACAAAGGCAAGCTTGCCGGCGATGCCACCATGCGCGTCGTTCACAACGAAGGCGCGCAATGGCGGGTGGACATGGCCGTGCGCGGCAAGCATGGCTTTGCCAGCGTGCTGGGTTTGAACATCGAACAAAGCACGGTCTTCAACAACGAAGGCAGCGTTTACACGCCGCTGAGCCAGAGCACGGTCAAAAAAGCCCTGTTCATGGGCAAGAAGGTCACCGGCGTCTACGACTGGCAAGCCGGCACCGCGCAGTGGCAGGGCGACCTCAAGAAGGAACGACGTCGACCCATTCCCCTGCAACGCGGCGACCAGAGCGCGTTGCTGCTCAATCTGTCGCTGATGCGCGACGCCCGCCCCGGCCAGACCATGACCTACCGCTATGTCGATGTCGGCCGCGTGCGTCAGTACGAATACCGCGCCGCCGATGCCACCGAGAGCGTGCAGGTCGGCGACCTGAGTTACGACGCGCTGCGCGTGCATCGGATCAACGGCGGCAATGACGAAATGATTCTGTGGATCGCAAATGGCGTGCCCACCCCCGTGCGCATCCTGCAACGCAAGGACGGTGAGGACGAAATCGACCTGCGCCTGATGGAATACCAAGGAGCCTGACCATGAAGCCTTTCTTCTCCCCTCTTCGCCTTGTCGCGACCGCCGCACTGGCGCTGGCCAGCCTGCCGGCGCTGGCGCTGCAACCGTTCACCGCCAATTACCAGGCCAGTTACATGGGCATGCAGGCCAATGGCGTGATGACGCTGGCCAATGAAGGCGCCGACCGCTGGCGCTACAGCATGCAGATCAAAAACCCGATGGCCGACCTGAGCCAGAGCACCGTGTTCGACGAGCACCAGGGCAACCTGCGCCCGCTCAGCAGTCACGACCGCTCGGTGCTGCTGATCAAGCGCAAGCAGGTGGACGCGCGTTACGACTGGGCCAACAACCAGGCCACCTGGACCGGCGATGTAAAGGCCGACCGCAGCGGTCCGATCCGCCTGCGCAACGGCGACCTGGACGCGCTGCTGCTCAACCTGGCCATCGCCCGTGATCTTGCTGCGGGCAAGCCACTGACCTATCGCATGGTCGACGACGGCCGCATCAAGCCGATGACCTACCGTGTGGTCGGCAAGGAAAACGTTACCTTTGCCGGAAAAACCGAGGAAGCCACCAAGGTCTCGCGCGTGGATGGCAACAAGGAACAGATTGCCTGGATCGTGCCCGGCATGCCGGTGCCGGCGCGGCTGCTGCAGCGTGAAAACGGCCAGGACGCGCTGGATCTGACCTTGAAGTCGCTCAATTAAGAAATCACCTGTAGAGCGCAGCCATGCTGCGCTGGAGCTCGCCCGGTGACGCTTCTGCCGAGCATGGCTCGGCACTACATCGCGGTAGCTGCATCAACAAAAAGCCCGGCAATCGCCGGGCTTTTTGTTTGGCTCAGAACGAAGAACTACTTCGCCTCGGCCTCTTTCTTGAACACCGTCTTGCAGTCGCGGCGGAACTCTTCGCCGCTGCTGCGCCAGATGAAACTGCGGCACTGGCGATTGCCTTCCTCGATGTCGGCAACCTTCACCGCGTAGAACGCTTGGAACAGTTCCTCACGACTGACCTGGCCATCGCCATTCCAGTCCATCTGCTCCTTTTCCACGCCACGGGTGATCGCCACGCCGCTGTACCAGCCCCAGCCCAGCCAGCCCATTGCCAGCAGCACCAGGACCAGCAACGCCCTGCGACGCGGGGTGAAACGGCCCTTGAGGATCATGCTTCGCGCCGGATGCTGGCACCGAGCGCACTGAGCTTTTCTTCAATGTTCTCGTAGCCACGGTCAAGGTGATAAATGCGGTCGATGACGGTGTCACCTTCCGCTACCAGCCCCGCCAGGATCAGCGACGCCGATGCGCGCAGATCGGTCGCCATTACCGGGGCGCCGCTCAGACGATCATTGCCACGGCAGATCGCCGTGCGGCCCTCGATCTGCACATCCGCGCCCAGGCGCTGCAGCTCCTGCACATGCATGAAGCGGTTTTCAAAGATGGTCTCGTTGATCACGCCCACGCCCTCGGCCATACAGTTCAACGCCATGAATTGCGCCTGCATGTCGGTGGGGAATGCCGGGTACGGCGCGGTGGTCAGGTTGACCGCCTTCGGCCGCTTGCCCTGCATGTCCACGGTGATGGTGTCTTCGGTGGTTTCGACCGTCGCGCCGGCTTCGACCAGCTTGGCCAGCACCGCGTCCATCGTGTCCGGGCGCGCGTTGCGTGCCACGACGCGGCCGCCGGTCATCGCTGCCGCCACCAGGAAAGTGCCGGTTTCAATGCGATCAGCCAACACCGCATGACGACCACCGTTCAGGCGCTCAACGCCTTCGATCACCAGACGCGCGGTGCCGATGCCTTCGATCTTGGCGCCCAGTGCGATCAGGCAATGCGCCAGATCCGACACCTCCGGCTCCATCGCGGCGTTGTCCAGGACAGTGGTGCCCTCGGCCAGCACCGCCGCCATCAGCACGTTCTCGGTGCCGGTGACGCTGACCATGTCAAAGGTGAAATGACCGCCCTTCAAGCGGCCGTCGACATGTGCCTTGATGAAGCCGTTTTCGACGGTGATATGCGCACCCAGCGCCTGCAGGCCCTTGATGTGCTGGTCCACCGGACGCGAGCCGATCGCGCAACCGCCGGGCAGCGACACTTCCGCCTTGCCGTACTTGGCCAGCAACGGGCCCAGCACCAGGATCGAGGCGCGCATGGTCTTGACCAGTTCATACGGCGCGACGTGCTGATTGACGCTGCGCGGGTCGACCACGATGGCGCTGCCACGGGACAGCGTGCCCTGGTCGATGGTGACCTTGGCGCCCAGCTCACCGAGCAGCTTCACGGTGGTGATCACGTCGTGCAGGTGCGGCACGTTGGTGATTTCCACCGGCGCATCGGCCAGCAAGGTGGCGCACAGGATCGGCAGGACGGCATTCTTGGCGCCGGAGATATACACCTCACCGTTCAGCGTTTTGCCGCCGGTGACTACAATTTTTGCCATGGAAAAATGCCGGATATTGGGAGGGATTGCGGTGCGCCGGCTCAGCCAGCTTCACCCGGAGTAACGGTTTTCAGCGCCAGCGCGTGGATCGCGCCGCCCATCAGGTCGCCCAGCGTCGCATAGACCATACGGTGGCGGGCCAGCGGCATCTTGCCGGCGAACGCATCGCAAACGACCGTCGCCTCGAAATGCACACCGTCTTCACCCTGCACGTCGGCACGGGCACCGGGCAGACCGGTTTCGATCAGATTTCGGATGGTTTCGGCGTCCAAAGCGCTTTCCTAATAAAATGAACGCCCATTCTACTATTCCGAGTGGCGCCCGCATGGCTGCTTCTTCGCTTTCCCTGGATACGCTCCGTGATGCCGACCTGGTGTCCAGCGGTCACCGCGTGTTCCAGATCGAGTCCGCCGAGCTGGACCGGGTGGGCAACCGCATCGGCACCGAGTTCGCCGCCGCCTGCCGTTTGGTGCTGGCTTCGCGCGGCCGCGTGGTCACCACCGGCATGGGCAAATCCGGCCATATCGCGCGCAAGATCGCCGCAACGCTGGCCTCCACCGGCACTCCGTCGTTCTACGTGCACCCGGGCGAAGCCGGCCACGGCGACCTGGGCATGATCACCGAGGATGACGTGGTGCTGGCACTGTCCTACTCCGGCGAGTCGGACGAAGTATTGATGCTGCTGCCGGTGTTCAAGCGCCAGGGCAACCTGCTGATCTCGATGACCGGCAAGCCGGAATCCAGCCTGGCCAAAGCCGCCGACGTGCACCTGGACGTGAACGTCGATCACGAAGCCTGCCCGCTGGCGCTGGCCCCCACTTCCAGCACCACTGCCTCGCTGGCGATGGGCGACGCGCTGGCCGTGGCCCTGCTCGACGCGCGCGGTTTCACCGCCGACGACTTCGCCCGTTCGCACCCGGCCGGCAGCCTGGGCCGGCGCCTGCTGCTGCACATCACCGACGTGATGCATGGCGGCGACGACCTGCCCGCCGTGCGTGAAGATGCCAGCCTAAGCCAGGCGCTGATGGAAATGAGCCGCAAGCGCCTGGGCATGACCTCGGTGGTCGATGCCGACGGCCGCCTAGTCGGGCTGTTCACCGATGGCGACCTGCGCCGCGCGCTGGACACCGACA
This sequence comes from Stenotrophomonas sp., assembly GCF_050737575.1. Classification (GTDB taxonomy): domain Bacteria; phylum Pseudomonadota; class Gammaproteobacteria; order Xanthomonadales; family Xanthomonadaceae; genus Stenotrophomonas. The sequence continues at coordinate 512,995 of NZ_JBOHXW010000002.1, read as the reverse complement.
TCGACGTGCGCACCGCCGGCATCGCCGAGGTGATGACCCACAAGCCGCGCACCATCGGCGCCGACCAATTGGCCGTGGAAGCCGCGCGATTGCTGGAGAAACACCAGATCAACGGCCTGATCGTGGTCGATGCCGACCATCGCCCGGTCGGCGCCCTGAACATTCATGACCTGTTGCGGGCAAAAGTGGTCTAAAGCCCGCACAATCACTGTCCCGTCTCCTCCCCGGCCCGCAACGGATACTGCCCGCAGATGCCCTATTCACCGCTCGACCACTTCCCCGCCCCGCTGCATGCCGTTGCCGCCAACATCCGGCTGGCCTGCTTTGACGTGGACGGCACGCTGACCGACGGGCGTCTGTTCTACGACCACGCCGGCAACGAGAGCAAGGCGTACTTCGTACAGGACGGGCTGGGCCTGAAGTTGCTACAGCAGCACGGCATTCATCCGGTGCTGATCACCGCCCGCAACAGCCTGTCGGCGCAGAAGCGCGGCGCGGACCTTGGCATCGACACGCAGATCGCGGTCGGCGACAAACTGGCCAGCGTGCGTGTGCTGTGCGAACAACACGGCATTGGTTTGGAACAGGTGGCATTCATGGGCGATGACCTGCCGGATCTGGCGCCGCTGTGTGCGGTCGGTCTGTCCGTTGCACCCGCCGACGCCCACCCGTGGATCGCCGAACGCGTGCACTGGCAGACCCGTGCCGACGGTGGCCGAGGTGCAGCGCGGCAACTGTGTGACGTACTGCTGGCCGCGCAGGGCAAGCTAGACGCCGTGCTGGCGAGGTATTCGCGATGAGCTGGCGCACCGTACTCGGGTTGGGACTGCTGCTGGCGGCACTGGCCAGCGGCTGGTCGGCGTGGCGCCATCGCGCCAGCAATGCACCGCAGGCGATTGAAGAAGGCAGCACCGATTTCGTGCTGAAGGACTTCGAGATCACCACCTTGGACAAGGAAGGCAAGGAGTCGATGACGCTACGCGCGCCGTCGATGGAGCGCAGCCGCGCCGACCAGACGTCCAGCATCGTTTCGCCGCTGTTCCTGCTGCCCGACGCAGCCGGCCAGCACTGGGAACTGCGTTCCGATACCGGCTGGGTCAGCCCCAAGGGTGAAGAACTGCGCCTGCGCGGCAATGTCGCCGGCGACAGCCCGAAAGACGGCAAAACCCCGCCAACCACTTTCCGTACCGATGCGCTGGACGTGCTGAACGAACAGAGCATCGCGCGCACCGCCGGCCGCGTCACCGTGACCCGCCCCGGACTCACCCAGACCGGCGTTGGCTTCCAGACCAATCTGAAAACCAAACAGTACTCACTCCTTTCCCAGGTCAAGACCCGCTATGAACCCAATGCTGCCCGCTAAGCTCGCGTCGATCACGCTGCTCGCCGCCCTGCTCGCACCCGGTCTGGCGTGGTCCAAGGCATCGGATCGCAACCAGCCGATGACCATCGACTCCAACAACAACGACTGCAACTTCAGCGATGACGGCAAATGCCAGTTCAGCGGCAACGTGATCATCACCCAGGGCACGATGGAAATTCATGCCGATACCGCTGATGTGATCCGCAAGAACGGCGAGACCGAGCGCGTGGTCCTCACCGGCAAGCAGGCCCGCCTGAAGCAGCAGATGGACGACAACACCTGGATGAATGCCCGTGCCGACAACATGGACTACAACATCAACAGCGAAGTGATCATCCTGACCGGCAACTACAACGTTGAATCCGAGCGCGGCACCAACGCCGGCCAGCGCATGGTCTACAACACCCGCACCGGCAGCATGCAGAGCGGTGGCGATGGCACCCGCGTGCGCACGGTCATCCAGCCCAAGGCCAAGGCACCGGCTGCTGCAGGAGACAAGAAGTAATGCTCGTCGCCCAAGGCCTGCGCAAACGCTACAAGAGCCGCGAAGTCGTCAAGGATTTCGGCCTCACCCTGGATGCCGGTGAAGTGGTCGGTCTGCTCGGCCCCAACGGCGCCGGCAAGACCACCTGCTTCTACATGATTGTCGGTCTGGTCGCCGCCGATGCCGGCAGCATCGTGCTCGATGGCCAGGACATCACCGCCGACCCGATGTACTCGCGCGCCAAGCTCGGCGTGGGTTACCTGCCGCAGGAACCGTCGGTGTTCCGCAAGCTCAGCGTCGCCGACAACATCCGGCTGGTGCTGGAACTGCGCGACGATCTGGATTCGGCCGGTCGCGAACGCGAGTTGTCCTCGTTGCTGGACGAACTGCAGATCAGCCACGTCGCCGACCAGCTCGGTGCAAGCCTCTCCGGTGGCGAGCGCCGCCGTTGCGAAATCGCCCGCGCACTGGCCGCCAAGCCGCGCCTGATTCTGCTCGACGAACCGTTCGCCGGTGTCGATCCCATTTCCGTTGGCGAGATCCAGCGCATCGTCACCCACCTGAAACAACGCGGCATTGGTGTGTTGATCACCGACCACAATGTGCGCGAGACCTTGGGAATCTGCGACCGGGCGTATATCCTCGCCGAAGGCAGCGTCCTTGCGCAGGGGGCACCGGAAGCGCTGCTGGCCAACACCGACGTTCGCCGCGTCTACCTCGGAGACGCTTTTACCCTCTGAGATCGCGGCACGACGTCAGGCCCTTCCACGCACGGAAACAGGCATGAAAGCTCGGCTGCAGACATCGATGGGACAAAGCCTGGTGATGACGCCGCAATTGCGTCAGGCCATCCGGCTGTTGCAGATGTCCAGCACCGAGCTGGAACTTGAACTGGTCGAAGCGGTGGAAACCAATCCACTGCTGGAATGGGCCGACAGCACCGAGGATGGCAGCGGCGATGACGAAGCGCCGCCCGCCTCCAGCAACAACGACGACAGTCCGGTCGATCCCGCACAGGGCGACATCAACAGCGATGGCGCCGATTGGGAACCCGACGACGCAGACTGGAGCAGCGGCCGCAGCGGCTCGTTCGATGACGATGGCGAGGACGGCGAGCGCGAACAAGCCGCCGACCCGGAAACGCTGGCCGACCATCTGCTCTGGCAACTCCATCTCACTCATCTGGGCAAACGCGACCGCGCCATTGGCGTGGCGCTGATCGACGCACTGGACGAAGACGGCTATCTCCGCGAACCATTCTCCAGCATCGCCGAAACCCTGCGCCCGGAAGTGATTGCCGACGATGACGAAATTCTGGCCGTGCTGCGGCAGATTCAATGTTTCGATCCGGCCGGTGTCGGCGCACGCTCGCTGGGCGAATGCTTGGCTCTGCAGTTGGATATGCTGCCCAACTGCACACCCGGTATCGCCGTGGCCCGCAACATCGTTCAAGGCCCGCTGGAGCGCCTGCCGCGCGCCGGCATTGCGGGTATCGCCCAAGAACTGAAGCAGCCCGTCGCCGCCGTCGAAGAAGCCGTGCAGTTGCTGCGCTCGCTCGATCCGCGCCCGGGCAAACAACTCGGTGACATGACCACCGATACCTATGTCGTTCCCGATTGCGTGATCTGGCGTCAACGCGGCATGTGGCGCTGCGCGCTGGCCGGTCATGCCGGGCCCAAGGTAGTCATCAACCGCAGCTACGAACAGTTGATCCGCAGCTGCGGTAGTTCCGACGCCAACTACCTGCGCGGTCATCTGCAGGAAGCCCGCTGGCTGCTCAAGAGTCTGGAGGCGCGCGGCGAGACGCTGCTGCGCGTGGTCAACAGCCTGCTGAAACACCAGGCCGGCTTCCTGGAATTCGGCGAACAGGCGCTGCGTCCGTTGACGCTGCGTGAAATCGCCGGTGAACTCGATCTTCACGAATCCACCATTTCGCGCGCCATTTCACGCAAGTACGTGCGCACTCCTCGTGGCACCTTGCCATTGCGAGCTTTCTTTGCCTCGGGCATCGACACCGAAGGCGGCGGCGAAGCCTCCAGCACCGCCATCCAATCAATGATCCGCAACCTGATCGATGCAGAAAACCCGCGCAAACCGCTTTCTGACGCCAAGCTGGCTGAGCTCCTCAAGACCAGTGGAATACCGGTGGCGCGACGCACCGTGGCGAAGTATCGTGAGGCCATGAACATCAGTGCCTCCCACGAACGCGTCCGCATCATCTGAAGCGCTCGCTGGCTTGGCACCGGGTTCATTAGGCAACCCCGAACCACAGGAGGAATCCGATGCGTATCGAGACGTATGGCCAGCAGATCGAAGTAACGCCCGCCCTGAAGGAGTACGTGGAAACAAAGCTGGAGCGGGTAGGACGACACGTCGACCAGCACTGCGAAGTACGAGTGCAGCTGTCCACTCGCAAGCCTGACTTCCTCGTTGTTGCCACGGTGAATCTACCCGGGCGCACGCTCCATGCCGACGCTGCCGCATCCACCATGTATGCAGCCATCGACATCCTGGCCGACAAGCTGGACCGGCTGGTCATCAAGCACAAGGAAAAGCATCTTCCCCACGCATCGCACGCTCTGCGCGACAATGACGCCTAGCCGCCATTACCTGCAGCAACCATGCCGTTGACCGACCTTATGGCGGCCGTGAGTACCCAGGTACTTGCGGCCGCCGACCGTGACACCACCCTGCTCGCCGCTTCGCGACTGCTCGCCTGTCGTGAAGCGGGGGCTGACAGCCTGTTTCTCAGCCTGCGCGAACGTGAGCGCGTGGGCAGCACCGCCATCGGCCATGGCATCGCCATCCCGCATGGCCGCTCAGCAACCCTGCAACAGCCGCGCGGCGCCCTGCTGCGGCTGCATACGCCGGTGGACTTTGGCGGCAACGAGCCGGTCGACCTGGTCTTCGCCATGGCCGTGCCCGAGCACTACACCCATCAACACCTGATGCTGCTGTCCGAGTTGGCGGAGATGTTCTCCGACCCCGACATCCGCCAGGCACTGCGCGACGCGCCCGACGCCGAAGCGCTTCAACACATCATCATCGACCCGCAGCAGGCATCCCGCGGATGAATACCAGCATCACGGCACAGGAACTGTTCGACCAGCAGCGCGAGAAGCTTGAGCTGCGCTGGGTCGCCGGTCGCCAAGGCGCGCAGCGCGAGCTGGAGGCCGGCAACACCGTCTCCCGCCGCCCGTCGCTGGCCGGCTACCTGAACACCATTTACCCCAACAAGGTGCAGATTCTCGGCACCGAAGAACTGACCTGGCTGGATTCGCTGGATTCGCGGCAGCGCTGGGAAGTCATCGAGCGCATCATCCAGGCGCGGCCGCTGGCGCTGGTCATCACTAAAAGCCATGGCTGCCCGGAAGACCTGCGCGCGGCGGCCGACGAATCGCAGACGCCGTTGTGGATATCGCCCAAGCGCGGCCACGAACTGCTCAACCACCTTAGTTATCACCTGGCCCGCACCTTGGCGCCGCGCGTCACCCTGCATGGCGTGTTCATGGAGATCTACTCCATCGGCGTGCTGGTCACCGGTGAAGCCGGCTCGGGCAAGAGCGAGTTGGCGCTGGAGCTGCTCTCGCGCGGCCACCGGCTGGTCGCCGACGATGCCCCGGAGTTCACCCAGATAGCCCCCGACGTCCTCGACGGCACCTGCCCGGAACTGCTGCAGGACCTGCTGGAAGTGCGCGGGCTGGGCGTGCTCAACGTGCGCCAGATGTTTGGTGACACAGCTGTAAAGAAGAACAAGTACCTTCGCCTCATCGTCCACCTGACCAAGCCGATGACCGAGCCCAGTTCTTACGGTTACGAGCGCCTCACCGGCGATTCCGGCAAGCGTCACGTGCTGGACCTGGATGTGCCGCTGATCACCCTGCCGGTGATGCCCGGTCGCAATCTGGCCGTGCTTACCGAAGCCGCCACGCGGCTGCACATCCTTCGCACCAAGGGCATCGACCCGGCGGCGATGTTCATCGCCCGCCACAGCAATCTATTGGAACAGCGCACACCATGAACGCCCCAGCCTCCCCACTGCTGGTGATCGTCAGCGGCTTGTCCGGCTCAGGCAAATCGGTCGCGCTGAAGACCTTCGAGGATCTGGATTACTACTGCTCGGACAACATCCCGGTGAACCTGCTGCCGGATTTTGTACGAGGCGTCATTGGCGAACGCACCGAAAACAGCCCCAGGCGCCTGGCCATCGGCATCGACGTCCGCGGCCGCAGCGACCTCAGCCAGTTGGCGCGTTGGCGCAAGACCGCACTGGACTACAGCATTGATGCGCGGCTGCTGTTCTTTGAAGCCGACGACGACACCCTGCTCGCCCGTTACGCCGACACCCGTCGCCGTCACCCGCTGAGCCATCTCGGCCTGTCGTTGCCGGAGGCCATCGCCCGCGAGCGCGAACTCACCGCGCCGCTGCGCCGCGAAGCCAACGCCATCATCGACACCACCAAGCTCAACGTGCATCAGCTGCGCCGGCGGGTCATCACCGAGTTCGCGCTGAGCCAGGAAAGCAACCTGTCGCTGTTGTTTGAATCATTCGCCTACAAGCGCGGCGTGCCGGCCGAAGCGGATTTCGTGTTCGATGCACGGGTGCTGCCCAATCCCCATTGGGACCCGGAGCTGCGCTCACTGACCGGCCGCGACCGCGAAGTGCGTGAATATCTGGACGCCCAGCCGGATGTGGTGCGCTACGTCAGCCAGCTGCAGGACCTGCTCGATACCTGGTTGCCCAAGCTGGGCAGCGAAACCCGTAGTTATGTGACCGTGGCATTCGGCTGTACCGGCGGCAAACACCGCTCGGTGTATCTGGCCGAACGGCTGGCCCGGCATGCGCGTGAAAAAGGCTGGCAGGACGTGGCCACCTTTCACCGCGAACAGGAATAGAGCCCGCCAGGAACAAGATTCGTCCCAAAATCCAAGCGGCGCCCGAATGGCACACAGAAGACACGATTTCAGCGCTATCGCGGACTTGGGCTGACCTGTTAACGTTCGGGCATGACCTGCGGCATTCTTCTTGTGACCCATCCCGGCGTCGGTACTTCCCTGCTGGAAGTGGCGACCACGCTCCTGCGCCAGTTGCCTCTGAAGACCGAGGCCTTTGAAGTACCGTTCGACGCCGACATGGACGCGCTGTTGCCTGAGGCATCAGCGGCCATGCGCCGGGTGGAAGGAGAGGACGGCGTACTCGTCCTGACCGATCTGTATGGCGCCAGCCCCAGCAACCTTGCCAACCAATTGGCACGACTGGGAACGCCCGCCAGGCGTGTGTCGGGATTGAGCCTGCCGATGCTGCTGCGGGTAATGAATTATCCGGAACAGGGATTGGACCAACTGCCCGCCACTGCGGCGGCGGGCGCACGCAATGGAGTCATCATCGACGATGCTTGAACGAGAACTTACCGTTTCCAACCGCTTGGGCCTGCATGCCCGCGCCACCGCAAAGCTGGTGCAGGTGCTGTCTGCCTTCCGCGCCAATGCCACGCTGGTGGCCAAGGGCCGCGAGGTCAATGCCAAGAGCATCATGGGTGTGATGCTGCTGGCAGCCGCGCAAGGCACGCCGGTTACTGTCCGTGTGGATGGCGAGGACGAAGCGGCCGCGCTGGAAGCCGTCACCGCCCTGTTTGAACGCCGTTTCGACGAGGACAATTGATGGCGCAACGCGCGCGCGCAACCGCCAAGCGCACCACGAGTCTGCAGCCGTGACCCGGCTGCAGGGGCTGCCTGCATCCCGCGGAACCGCGCTTGGTCGCGCCCGCGTGCGGCTGCCGCTTGTCCACGAGGCCGGCGAAAAGAAAGTCGCCGCCAGTGGTGTTGAGCAAGAGCTGCTTCGGCTGCATCGCGCGACCGATGCAGCGCGCGCGGAAATGCGCGAACTGCGCACCCGCCTGCAGGGCGCCCTGCCCGCTGAGGTCGGTGAATTCCTCGACCTGCACGCCATGTTGCTGGACGACCCAGAGCTGTTGAGCGCACTGGACGAACTGATCCGCAGCAAGCGCTACAGCGCCAGTTATGCCCTGCGCATCCAGCGCGATCGCTTGGCGCAGGTGTTTGAGGGCATGGAAGATGCCTATCTGAAAAGCCGACTGGATGACCTGGACCATGTCATCGGCCGTATCCAGTCGTTCCTGCACAAACGCGCCACCAGCGTGAAAGGCTTGGCCGGGGAAATCCTGGTCTGCGAGAACGTCGCGCCCTCGGAGTTGGCACAACTGCAGTCGCAGGGCGTGCTTGGCATTGTCAGCAGTGCCGGCAGCGTGCTGTCGCACAGTGCCATCCTCGCCCGCAGCCTGCACATGCCGCTGGTGGTCGGCGCCAGTGCGGTGCTGAACAAGGTCAACGACGGCGACGTGGTGATCCTGGACGGCGCCAGCGGCGAGATTGTCATCGAGCCCGGCCCGGCCGATCTGCGCCAACACCGCCTGCGACAGCGCGAACTCGCCCGCGAGCAGCGTGAGCTGGGCCGACTGCGCAGCAAGCCGACACGCACCGTGGATGGTGCCGAGATCACCTTGCTGGCCAACGCCGAATCACAGGATGACGTGGCTAAGGCGCATGCACTTGGCGCGCGCGGACTCGGCCTGTACCGCACCGAATTCCTGTTCCTGCAGCGCAACCAGCTGCCGAATGAAGACGAACAGTTCCGCGCGTATCGCGACACCGTACTGGGCATGATTGGCCTGCCGGTGACGATCCGCACGCTGGATCTGGGCGCTGACAAGGCCGATCGCACCGGTCTGGTGATTGGCAGCGAAGAAAACCCGGCGCTCGGTCTGCGTGGGGTGCGCCTGTCACTGGCCCACCCCAAAGTTTCCGACACGCAGCTGCGCGCCATCCTGCGTGCCTCCGGCTACGGCCCGGTGCGCATTCTGGTGCCGATGGTCAGCGGCCGCGAAGAGATCATGGCGGTCAGGCGTCGCTTGTCGCGGCTGGCCGCACTGCTGCGCAACGAAGGCCATGAAGTGGCCGAAAACATCCCGATCGGGGCGATGATCGAAGTGCCGGCGGCAGCGATCGCGTTGGAAACCTTCATCGACCAGGTCGATTTCCTGTCCATCGGCACCAACGATCTGGTGCAGTACCTGCTCGCGGCCGACCGCAACAACGATGCAGTCGCCGAGTTGTATTCACCGCTGCATCCGGCGGTACTGCGGTTGTTGTGGCAGGTGATTGAAACCGCGCAGCGGTATTCCACGCCGGTGGCGGTGTGCGGAGAAATCGCCGGTGACGCGCGCATGGTGCCCTTGTTGCTGGCGTTGGGGCTGACCGAGTTCAGCCTGCACCCGGCAACCTTGCTGGAAGTGCGCCGCGCCATTCGCGAGGTGGACCTGGCCGCCTTGCGCGCGCAGGCACCGCAACTATTGGCCGCGCGCGACCGTCGCGGCATCGAACGCTGGATCGCCGGCACTGCCACCGACTGAGCTTTTACTTCGCAAAGCCAGTGCAACTGCCACGTTTTGCACGCGATAATGACGGGCTGAACACCGCCGATGCTGCATCCTTTCCCGGATAGCGGCCTTTTGACTCCCGGGAGCTGTGCATGGCCGAAGCGGTACGCCACGACAAGACGGCACGACAGCTGCGTCTGCTTTCCGACGCGCTCGACAGCGGCCGGCTGGGTCCGGTCCGCCGTCTGGTCAATACACTCTCGCCGGCGGAGATCGGCAACCTGCTTGAGTCGCTACCGCCGGGCAAGCGCGAGGTGGTGTGGGGGCTGGTGGATGCCGAGGACGATGGCGAGGTGCTGGTGCATGTCGGTGACGACGTGCGCGAGAGCCTGCTGGCAGACATGGACCCGGACGAAATCATCGCCGCGGTCGAAGACTTGGACATCGATGACCTTGCCGATCTGGTCGAGGATCTGCCTGACACCGTCATCGACGAAGTGCTCAAGTCGATGGACCGCGAGAACCGCGAGCGGCTTGAACAGGTGTTGTCGTACCCGGAGGACACCGCCGGCCGTTTGATGAACCCGGATGTGGTCACCGTGCGCGCCGACGTCAATGTCGATGTGGTGCTGCGCTACCTGCGCCTGCGCGGCGAGCTGCCAGACCATACCGATCACCTGTTCGTGGTCAGCCGGCGCCATCAATATCTGGGTCGCCTGTCGCTGGCCTCGCTGGTTACCCACGAAGACACCACGCCGATCAACCGCTTGATCGACGACGAGCAGCCGGCCATCGACGTGGGTGAAAGCGCCGACGAAGTCGCCCGTCAGTTCTCCGACCATGACTGGGTGTCCGCGCCGGTAGTGGATGACAACAACATCCTGATCGGCCGCATCACCATCGATGACGTGGTCGACATCATCCGTGGCCAGGCCGAGCACCAGGCGCTGGGCGCCGCCGGCCTGGACGAAGACGAAGATCTGTTCAGCCCGGTGTGGCGTGCGATGCGCCGCCGCCTGATGTGGCTGTCGGTCAACCTGTGCACCGCGTTTCTGGCCTCCAGCGTGGTCGGCCATTTCGAGGGCACCATCGACAAACTGGTGGCGCTGGCCGTGTTGATGCCCATCGTCGCGGGGCTCGGCGGCAACGCCGGCACCCAGGTGCTGGCGCTGATGATTCGCGGCCTGGCGCTGGGCCAGGTGGGCGCCTCCAACGCGCGTACGCTGCTGTGGAAAGAACTGCGCGTCGCCCTGCTCAACGGCTTGTTGCTGGGCACCGTACTCGGTTTGATCGTGCTGGCGTGGTTCCACACGCCGGGCCTGTCGCTGGTGATCGGCGTGGCGCTGACCCTGAATCTGCTGCTGGCTGCGGCCGCGGGTGTGCTGGTGCCACTGACGCTCAAACGACTGGGCTTCGACCCGGCGCTGGCCAGCGGCATCTTCCTGACCGCCGTGACCGACTCGATGGGTTTTTTCACCTTCCTCGGTCTGGCCACGCTGGTGTTGTTGCACTGAGCCACCGGCCAGTTTTACGGATGGCAAGCTCCTGACGTAGAGGAATCCGTAGGCTGGGAGGAAATCCCAGCCTACGGATATCCCACAACCCAGCGGCTGCCTGATACATGTCAAGGCGCCTTGCACGCGGTGCGCGCATCATCGTCGCATGCAATCGCCCACTCCCCGCCCTGCTGTCGCGCTGAGCAACCTGGCGCGTGCGCCGCATCGACTGATGTTCTTCATTGGCGCCAGCAACCTGTTGCTGGCAATGGCGTGGTGGGCGTTGTGGTTGCTGAGTGCGCGTTGGCCGATGCTGGCGATGCCCGACACCTCCGTCTACGCCGGCTGGCTGCATGCGTTTGTCATGCAGTACCTGGTGCTGCCGAGTTTCATCTTCGGCTTCCTGCTCACCGTGTTTCCGCGCTGGATGGGCTTGCCTGAGCTTCCCCGCCGCCAGTACCTGCCGGTTGGTATCGGTCTGATCGGCGGACAACTGATGCTGCTGCTCGGTGCCGCCGGTTTGCCCATCGGCATTCCGCTCGGCATGGTCTTGTCGCTGCTGGGCTGGAGCATTGGTCTGTGGCGGCTGGGGCGCCTGCTGGTGGCCGAACGTGGCCGCACTTGGCACGCGCGCTCCTGCATGGCAGCACTGCTGCTGGGTTACGCCGGCCTTTGCGCCTTCATCGCCTTTGTTGCCGGAGCCGACCCGAGTTGGGCGCTGCTTGGCATCAAGCTGGGCGGCTTCGGCCTGTTGTTGCCGATCTACATCACCGTGGCGCACCGGATGTTTCCGTTCTTTGCCGGCAATGCGGTGGCGAACTACACGCCGTGGCGGCCGTTGTGGTGGCTGGCGGCGTTCTGGGTATTCATCGCCCTGCACCTGCTGCTGGAACTGGATCAGCAAACGGCATGGCTGTGGCTGGCCGATCTGCCGTTGTTGCTGCTCAGCTGCATTGCCCTGTGGCGCTGGTGGCCGCGCGGCGTGATGCCCGGTCTGCTGCGCGTGCTGTTCATTGGGCTGGCGTGGTTGCCGGTGAGCTTGGCGCTGTATGTGCTGCAGAGTCTGGTCGAGCTGCTTGGCGACCAGATGATCCTCGGCCGTGGGCCGGCGCATGCCTTGTTCGTCGGCTTGTTCGGCAGCCTGCTGGTGGCAATGGTCACCCGCGTGACCCAAGGCCACTCCGGCCGCCCGTTGCAGATGCCGCCCGTGGCTTGGTTCGCCTTCATCGCCATCCAGATCGTGGCGGTGATGCGGGTGGTGGCCGAAATCATGCCGGATGCCGGCGCGTGGCAGGCGCTGAGCGCGGTCGCGTGGTTGCTGGCGTTCTCGCCGTGGGTCGCGCGGATCGGCCGCATTTATTTGCTGCCGCGTCAGGATGGCCGCGAAGGCTGAGCCTGCACGGCAAACCAGCGTGGCGCCGTATACACTCCGCTGCCCTGCGCTACATGCCATCGCCATGACCACGACCGTCCACGACTATTACCAAGCCGGTTGGCGCGACCAGAGCCATCCCTGCCCCGCCTGTGACTGGAAGGGCGACTCGCGGCAGATGGAAATGGAACTGCACGACGAGCAGACCGAATACAGCTGCCCGCAATGCGAGTTCCCGATACTGATCGTGCAGCACCCGAACCTGGAACAGGTCAAAGCCGCGGCCGATGCCGGCAATGAAGAAGCCCAGCAGCAGCTGGCGATTCTTGCGATGGCGCCGCGCGGGTAAGAGAAAAGCGGCCCTCCCCTTCGCTTCGCGAAAGGGAGGCAAATGCTCAACCCAGCAGGGTTTCCAGCACCGCCATGCGCACGGCGACGCCGTTGGCGACCTGCCGCAGCACCCACGATTGCGGGCCGTCAGCGACTTCGTCGGTGACTTCCACGCCACGGTTGATCGGGCCCGGATGCAGCACCGCTGCGTCCTTGCCGGCGCGCTTCAGGCGCTCGCTGTTGAGGCCGTATTGCGCGTGGTATTGCTCCAGCGACGGCACCAGGCCTTCTTCCATGCGCTCGCGTTGCAGACGCAACATCATCAGCGCGTCGGCGCCTTCGAGCATGGCGTCGAAATCCTGACCAACCACGCAACCGTCAACGATGTCATCGTCCGGCAGCAGCGACTGCGGGCCGCATACACGGATTTCGCCAACGCCCAGCGTACGCATCGCGTACAGATCGGTGCGGGCCACGCGCGAGTGCTTCACGTCGCCGACGATCACCACTTTCAACTTGGAGAAATCGCCGCCCTTGGCCTGACGCAAGGTCAGCATGTCGAGCAGGCCCTGAGTCGGGTGCGCGCTGCGACCGTCGCCGGCATTGATCAGCGCCGTGCCTTCACCGGCGGCGGCAGCCAGCCCGGCCACTGCACCATCGTCGGGATGGCGCACCACAAAACCGCGCACGCCCATCGCCTCAAGATTGCGCAGCGTGTCGCAGGCGGTCTCGCCCTTGCGGGTGGAAGAGGTGGAAGCGTCGAAGTTCAGCACATCCGCGCCCAGTCGCTGCGCGGCCAGCTGGAACGAACTGCGGGTGCGTGTGGATGGCTCGAAAAACAGCGTACAGACGGCGGCACCGGCCAGCACCGCGCGCTTGTTGTTGATGCGGCCAACGGCGGCGTCGCGGATCTGACCGGCGCGGTCGAGCAGCTGCAGCAACGTCTCACGGGGCAACCCTTCCAGGGTCAGCAGGTGGCGCAGGCGTCCTTGGTCATCGAGTTGCGAAGCAGTCATGGCGGGATCTTCGTGAGTCAGGAAATAGGGGTGGCGTCGTGCGGCGCGGACAGCCAGCGTTCGATGATGACCGCAGCGGCCACGGCATCGAGATTGGCGGCATCACGGCGGCGCTTGCGACCTTCGGCACGCTCCACGGCAAAACGGCGCGCGGCTTCCACCGAACTGGAACGCTCGTCGACCAGCAACACCGGCACCTTGTAGCGCTGCTGCAGCTGCCGGGCGAAGGCATGCGCGCGCTTGCGGTTGGGTTGGTCCTCACCTTCCAGCGTGAGCGGATCGCCGACGATCATGCCTTGCGGCCGCCATTCTTTATGCAGGCGATCCAGCGCAGCCCAATCCGGGCCGTTGGCATGCACGTCGATGACGGCAAGTGCGCGCGCGCCTACGCCGAAGGAACTGCCGATGGCCACGCCAATACGGCGCGAGCCAACGTCGAAGCCGAGTACGGTGCTGTCGGTGGAAAGCGAGGCCTGCTCAGGCATGACCGCTGTATCCGGTCAGGCGTGACATATCCACGCCAATGCGCGTGGCGGCCAGTTGCCAGCGATCATCCAGCGGTGTGGCGAACAGCAAGGCGGCATCGGCTGGAACGGTCAACCAGCTGTCTTCGGCCAGTTCCTGCTCCAGTTGCCCCGCACCCCAACCGGCGCAACCGAGCGTGACCAGCGCATTGCGCGGGCCTTCGCCACGGGCCATCGCTTCAAGGATGTCGCGCGACGTGGTCAGGAACAGGCCTTCGGCAACGGCCAGACTGGAATCCCAGGCGCTGGCGTCATCGTGGATCACGAAGCCGCGACCGGTATGCACCGGGCCGCCATTGAGCACCGGCACCGCGCGCAGATCGGCGCTTTCGCAGTCGATTTCCATCTGCTCGAACACATCACCCAGCGTGTATTCCGACGCATGGTTGACGACCACGCCCATGGCGCCGTCATCGTCGTGTTGGCAGATCAGCGCGACGCTGCGCGCAAACAGGGAATCGGCCAGCGACGGCAAGGCGACCAGCAGATGATTGGCGAGAGGCAGTGACAGGGCAGACATGCGCCCATTCTAACGTTTACCCGCCGCCGGGTCGTGGACGGCGATAATCCACGCCTGTCCTTCTGCCGAAGCACTCCAATGTCCAGCTATTGCGATATGGCCCCGGGCCACCCGGTGCACGCCGACTACCACGCCAACGAGTACGGCTTCCCGCAGCGTGATGAGCGCGAGTTGTTCGAGCGGCTGCTGCTGGAGATCAACCAGGCGGGACTCAGCTGGGAGACCATCCTGCGCAAGCGTGAAGGTTTTCGTAACGCGTACAGCGGCTTCGATGTGGACGCGGTCGCCGCCTATGACGACGCCGACATCGCCCGCCTGATGGCCGATGCGGCCATCATCCGCAACCGGCTCAAGGTACTGGCCGCCATTCACAACGCGCAGGTAATTCAGCAATTGCGTGCTTCACACGGCAGCTTCGTGGCGTGGCTGGATGCCCAGCACCCACTCAGCAAGCCGGAGTGGGTGAAGCTGTTCAAGAAGACCTTCCGCTTCACCGGCGGCGAGATCACCGGCGAGTTCCTGATGAGCCTGGGTTACCTGCCCGGCGCGCATCGGGAGAGTTGCCCGGTGCATGCGCGGCTGGTGAAACTGGGGCCGGCCTGGATGAAGTAAACGCGGCATTGGCCGAGCTGGCCTCTCGTCAGCCGCCCAGTGACACGCCGGCCAGGATCAGCAACAGCAGCAGGCCACCAAACACGATGATCAGCACGTGCCAGAGCGTCAGCCGATCCTGATACGTCGTCCCCATGCGCAATGACTGCCGGTAGCTGCGCATCAGCGAGTTCATCGGCAGCAGCGGCAGGAATACCAGCAGCGAAATCAACCAGCTGTTGCGGCCAACGGTGCGGGGAAAAAACACCGACAGGTTGCCCGCGAAATTGATCAGGAAGTAGATCAGCGCCAGCATCAGCGGTGGAAACGCCAGCTGCCGGCGCCGACCTGATGCATACCGGTTAAGTCGGGGAAAACAACTGAATGCCCACAAGGGAGCGAACACGGCACGCCAGAAGGGCCAGAGGCTCTCGCCCTCATGCTCGGCGATGGCCCGCCAGTTGCGATAGAACCAATACAGCGTGTACAGCCCGAACGTGGTCAGGCTCATGACGATCAGCTTGCCGGTTGAAGGCGCAAACAACTCCGGATACGCCACCTCGTGCTCGGCCGGAGCCGGAGCGCGAGTGGGGGCGGCCGTAACCGCCGGTGGAGTTACCGGCGGGAGATAAGGATTCTGCACTTCCATATGCGACTGCCCCTTTCATCAATGTTGGTTGAAAACCCGGTCAACGAACCTCGGCAATCTCCACGCCATCCAATCCCTGCGACAAGGTCTTGGCGTCGCCGCCCTGGGCGAGCTTGATCCGCAGGCGCACTTCGTTCTGCGAGTCGGCGTAACGCAGTGCGTCGTCGTAGCTGATCTCGCCGGCCTGATACAGCTCGAACAGGCTCTGGTCGAAGGTCTTCATGCCCAGCTGCACGGAGTCCTTCATGACTTCCTTGAGCTTGTGGATTTCGCCTTCGCGGATGTAGTCCTGGATCAGCGGCGTGCCCAGCATGATTTCCATCGCCGCGCGGCGGCTCTTGCCGTCCGGGGCCGGCACCAGCTGCTGCGCGACCACGCCCTTGAGGTTCAACGACAGATCCATCAACAACTGCCCGCGACGGTCTTCGGGGAAGAAGTTGATGATGCGGTCCATCGCCTGGTTGGCGTTGTTGGCATGCAGCGTGGCCAGCACCAGGTGACCGGTTTCGGCGAAGGCGATGGCGTGATCCATGCCTTCGCGGGTGCGGATTTCGCCGATCATGATCACGTCCGGCGCCTGGCGCAGGGTGTTCTTCAGCGCCGCTTCCCAGCTGTCGGTGTCGATGCCGACTTCGCGCTGGGTGATGATGCAGCCTTCGTGTTTGTGCACGAATTCGATCGGGTCTTCGATGGTGATGATGTGGCCGGTCGAGTTCTGGTTTCGATAGCCGATCATCGCCGCCAGCGAGGTCGATTTACCGGTGCCGGTGGCGCCGACAAACAGGATGATGCCGCGCTTGGTCATGGCCAGCGTCTTGATCACCGGCGGCAGACTCAACTCTTCCACGGTCGGGATGCGCGTCTCGATGCGACGCAGCACCATGCCCACCTGGTTGCGCTGGTAGAAACAGCTCACGCGGAAGCGGCCAACGCCGGACAGGCCGATGGCGAAGTTGCATTCGTGGGTTTTTTCAAACTCCTCACGCTGCGCCGGCGTCATCACGTTCAGCACCATGTCGCGCGACTGTTGCGGCGTCAAAGGCGTCTGGGTGATCGGCGAGATCTTGCCGTTGACCTTCATCGACGGCGGCATGCCGGCGGTGATGAAAAGGTCCGACGCCTTCTGGTGCGCCATCAGCTTGAGGAAGGAGGTGAAATCAATGCTGCTCATGGGATGCTCCCGCGGAACCGGTAATAGGAAAACGAACAACAGGACGTCGTTGAAAGCGAGCCGGAAAACAGGCGCGGGAACGGCCTTGCCGCTCCCGATCTGCTGCTTCCCCTTCCCTGCTTATTCGAACTGCTTCTTGTCCTTGGCGTATTCCTTGGCCTGGTTGCGCGTGATCAGGCTGCGCTTGACCAGATCCTGCAGATTCTGGTCCAGGGTCTGCATGCCCACCTGCTGACCGGTCTGGATCGACGAATACATCTGCGCCACCTTGTCCTCGCGGATCAGGTTGCGGATGGCCGGCGTGGCCACCATGATTTCGTGCGAGGCGATACGGCCGCCGCCCACTTTTTTCAGCAGCGCCTGCGAGATCACCGCGCGCAGCGACTCGGACAACATCGAGCGCACCATCGGCTTTTCACCGGCCGGGAACACATCGATGATTCGGTCGATGGTCTTGGCCGCCGAGCTGGTGTGCAGCGTGCCGAACACCAGGTGGCCGGTTTCTGCAGCGGTCAGCGCCAGGCGGATGGTTTCAAGGTCACGCAATTCGCCGACCAGGATGATGTCCGGATCTTCACGCAGTGCCGAGCGCAACGCTTCGTTGAAGCCGTGCGTGTCGCGGTGCACTTCGCGCTGGTTGATCAGGCACTTCTGCGAGGTGTGCACGAATTCGATCGGATCCTCGACGGTGAGGATGTGGCCGTATTCGTTCTTGTTGATGTGGTCGATCATCGCCGCCAGCGTGGTCGACTTGCCCGAACCAGTCGGGCCGGTCACCAGGATCAGGCCCTGCGGCTGTTCGATCAGCTGGCGGAAGATCGGCGGGCAGCCGAGGTCTTCCAGCGTCAACACTTCCGAGGGAATGGTACGGAATACCGCACCGGCGCCTCGGTTCTGATTGAAGGCGTTGACACGGAAGCGCGCCAGCGAGGGAATCTCAAACGAGAAATCGACCTCGAGGAATTCTTCGTAATCGCGACGCTGCTTGTCCGACATGATGTCGTACACAAGCGCGTGCACTTGTTTGTGGTCCAGTGCCGGGATGTTGATGCGGCGGACGTCACCGTCCACACGGATCATCGGCGGCAAGCCGGCCGAAAGATGCAGGTCCGAGGCCTTGTTCTTGACCGAGAACGCCAAAAGTTCAGCGATATCCATACGCCGCTATGTCCCCATGCGTTGCGAGTATCTGGAAGGTGTTTCCCCTACGAGGCAGTATAGCCCTCCCACGTAAGAACCTGCGCGCGTTTCCCGTCGCCTCCAGCCCCCGCTGGCCGGCGTCCCCCGGGTCGTGTCGTGCGCAGACCCCACCGAGGTTTCCGCTGTTGCAGACGATGCCACTGACCACGCTCAAACACCAGATTGCCGCCGTTGCCGGACCGGGCCGGGAGGTGCGCCTGTTGGCGGTCTCCAAGCTGCAGCCGGCCTCGGCCGTTGCCGCGCTGGCCGCACAAGGACAACGCGCGTTCGGTGAAAACTATGTGCAGGAGGCGGCCGACAAGGTCCAGGCGCTGGCCGCGCTGGGCCTGGAATGGCACCTCATCGGCCACCTGCAGTCCAACAAGGCCGACATTGCCGCGCGCACGTTCGACTGGGTGCAGACGGTGGACCGCGACAAACTGGTCACCGCGCTGGCCCGGCACCGCCCGGCCGAACTGCCGCCGCTCAACGTGTTGATCCAGGTCAACATTGACGACGAAGACAGCAAACACGGCTGCCAACCCACCGAGGTTGCGGCCTTGGCCGAGGCCATCGCCGGGCAGGAACGGCTGCGGCTGCGCGGCTTGATGGCCATCCCGGCCCCCTTCCCCGAGGCGGAAAAGCGCTTGGCGGCCTTCCGTCGTATGCATGAACTGTTCACCGGGCTGACCACGCGCCATCCGCAGGTCGATACGCTGTCCATGGGCATGAGCAGCGACTACGCCGATGCCATTGCCGCCGGTTCGACCATGGTGCGTGTCGGCACCGCCTTGTTTGGCCAGCGCCCTACTCCTTAGGTTTTCGAGACTCCCTCCATGACTGACTCCGCTCCCGCCACGTTTCCCGATACCGATATCGCCTTCATTGGCGGCGGCAACATGGCCCGCAGCCTGATCGCCGGCCTGGTCCGGCGCGGCATGCCCGCCTCGCGCATCCATGTGGCCGAGCCGGTGCCTGCACTGCGTGAGGCGCTGGCGCAGGACTTCGGCGTGCGGACCCATGCCGATGCCGCCGGTGCGGTCGGTCGCGCCGGGTTGTGGTTGATGGCGGTGAAGCCGCAGGTGATGCGTGAAGTCTGCGCGTCGCTGGCCGTCGTCGCCACGCAGCAGCGGCCGGTGGTGGTGTCCATCGCCGCCGGCATCACCGGCACGCAGCTGGAACGCTGGCTGGGCGGCGAGCAGAGCATCGTCCGCGCCATGCCCAATACCCCGGCGCTGCTCGGTGCCGGCGTCACCGGTTTGTTCGCCAATGGCCGGGTATCCACTGCGCAGCGCGCGCAGGCCGAGCAGGTGCTGTCCAGCGCCGGGCGCACGGTGTGGATTGCCGACGAAGCCCGCATGGACGCGGTGACCGCCGTCTCCGGCAGCGGCCCGGCCTATGTCTTCCTGCTGGCCGAGGCGATGGAAGCGGCCGCCCTGGAACAAGGTTTACCGGCCGACGCCGCCCGCACCTTGGTACTGGATACCGTGCTCGGTGCCGCGCGCATGCTTACTGAATCCGGCGAAGCCCCGGCCGAGCTGCGCCGCCGTGTCACCTCGCCCGGTGGCACGACGCAGGCGGCGATTGAGACTTTCCAGGCCGGCGGCTTTGAAGCGCTGACTGCCAAAGCCATCGACGCGGCCGCGCGCCGTGGCAGGGAACTGTCCGCCGCCAACGATTGACCGGGAGATCACCATGCTTCGTGCCGCACCGTGGTTGCTGTCCGTCGTCCTGATGTCCCTGAGCGCCTGTTCCGGCGAATCGGTGCCGCGCGTGGTCACACCGTCGCAAGGCCATGCCAGCCAGGCCGACTTCGGCGCGCTGCGGGTGTACTACAACCTGCTGCCGACGCTGGCGATGAACGAAAGTGTGGCGCGCAGTTATGGCGTGCAGCGCAGTGCGGACCACGCTCTATTGGTGATCGCGCTGCGCCAGCGCGACAGCACCGACGAGCAACCGGTTGATGGCACGGTGGTTGCCACGGCGACCGATCTGTCCGGCCGCCAACAGCAGATCGTGTTGCGCACGGTGAAAACCGGCGCATATACCGACCACGTCGGCAGCGTGCGGATCAGCGATCACGACACGTTGCGCCTCGCCGTGCAGGTCGCAGCAGCCGGCGACACCGGCACGCTGCGGTTTGAACGCGGCTTCTGATCGACGGACGACCCGACCACGTCAACGCGTTACTTGCTGCCCGTGTTGCCCCAGCGTTGCGGCCCGTCACCGCGCAGCCCCAACGTATCCTCCGGGTTGCTCAGGCGGCAGCGCCGCAACGACAAGCAACCGCAGCCGATGCAATCGGTGAATTGCTCCTTCAGCTGCTGCAGCTGCGTGATGCGCTGTTCAAGGTCATCCCGCCACGAGGCCGACAGCCGCGCCCAGTCGGCGCGGGTCGGCGTGCGCGTATCGGGCAGCGTGGCAAACGCCGTCGCCACGGCTTCCAGTGGAATGCCCACGCGCTGCGCGATGCGGATCGCCGCCAGCCGCCGCAGCACGTCGCGGTGATAGCGGCGTTGGTTGCCGGGCGTACGCAGGCTGTGGATCAAGCCTTTGCGCTCATAGAAATGCAACGCCGATACGCTGTGGCCGCTACGCTGTGCCACCTCGCCGACGGTTAACTCACGCGCAACCATCCGCTTGACCTCAACCTTTGTTGAGGTTGCATGCTACCTCGCCTCGCCGGACCTGCTGCAACCGGCACCCTTCTTGTACTGGAATTTCCATGTCGTCCCACCCCACGGCTTCGTCCCCCACGACGGCGGCCCAGATCGACCCCAGCGCCACCTCCATCCTGTCCCCGCAGTACCGCGCCACCACCTTTGGCATGGTCGCGTTGATCGCGCTGTTCGGCTTTGAGGCACTGGCCGTCGCCACCGCAATGCCCACCGTCGCCCGCGAACTCGATGGCCTGAAGCTGTACGCGCTGGCCTTTGGCGGAACCTTGGCCACCAGCGTGATCGGCATGACGCTGTCCGGCCGCTGGAGCGACCGCCATGGTCCGGCCACGCCGCTGTGGAATGGACTGGGCTGCTTCCTGCTCGGCCTGCTGGTTGCCGGGTTCGCCATCAACATGCCGATGCTGGTGATCGGCCGGCTGCTGCAGGGCCTGGGCGCAGGCGCGCTGATCGTGGCGCTGTACGTCATGGCCGCCCGGGTCTTTCCCGAAGCGCTGCGGCCCAAGGTGTTCGCCGCATTCTCAGCGGGCTGGGTGGTGCCGTCGCTGATTGGCCCCGCACTGAGCGGCTTGATCGTGCAACACGCCGGTTGGCGCTGGGTATTCCTTGGTGTTCCGATCCTGGCAGTCCCCGCCGCCTTGGTGCTGCGTCCGGCATTGCGGCGCATCACCAATACCAATCCCACGCCCGCCGAAACGGCCAATAGCGCTGCCGCCGAGCCCTCGCCGGTGCCATGGGCGGTTGGTGCGGCCAGCGGCGCACTGTTGTTGTACGTCGGCGGCCAATATCACGACCTCAAGGCCCTCGCCTTGCTGCTGCCAGCGATTGCGCTGCTCATTCTGTGCAGCTGGAAGCTACTGCCTGCCGGCACCTTGCGCGTGCGCCGCGGCCTGCCCAGCGTGATCGCGCTGCGCGGCATGATCGGTGCAGCGTTCTTCGGCTGCGAAGCCTTCCTGCCGCTGCTGTTGTCGCGCGAACGCGGGCTGTCGCCGCTGATGGCAGGCGTCATCCTGAGCCTGGGCGCGCTGGGCTGGGCCGCCGGCTCCGGATTTCAGGGCCACCAGCGCCTGGGCCTCAGCCGTCAGCGCATCCTGCAGATCGGCACGGCCATGATTGCCAGCGGCGTGGCGCTGACCATTCTGGTGGTGCTGGCAGCAACGCCGCTCTGGATTGTGTTGATCGGCTGGACCATCACCGGCCTCGGCATGGGCCTGACCTACCCGAGTCTGTCGGTGCTCACTTTGTCGCTGTCACCGCCCGCACGCCAAGGCGCGAACAGCTCTGCGTTGCAACTGAGCGAAGCCATTGCCGTGGCCGCGACGCTGGCAGTGGGAGGTTCGTTGTTTGCGGCATTGCTCGACCACTCGGTGCTGGCCGGCTATCTGGTCAACTTCTGCATCGCGTTGTTATTGGCGTTGCTGGGCTGCCTGGTCACTCGCCGCATTGCGGCCTGACGCTGCTTGCACTTGCGCGGGATGCATCGGTTTGCACTGGCCGATGCACCTCCTGCACGCGATGGCAGCACGCAAGCGGTCGAACGTTGTGACCGCGACAACAGTGCAGGACAACAAATGTCCGGCCGGGCGTCGATACCGGATAAAATTGTCAGCCCCGCTTGCATCAAAAGACTTCAGGCCCCTGCACCGCATCACGCAGCCGCCGAAACACGCTCATGCCGTTCTCTTCAGCACCGACGCTTCTCACTGATTCTCCACTGCTGAAGATCGAAAACTGGGGCATGAGCCGCGGTCGTCGCACGATCCTGACGGCGATTGATTTCACCCTTGCTGGCCCCGGCATCGTCGTTTTGATGGGCCCCGGCGGCACCGGAAAATCCTCGTTGCTGCACGCACTGTCCGGCCAGCACAACGCGCATGGCGAGCGCTGGGGACACATTTTTTTCCAGGGACAGCCGCTGCACGCGGCCGCACAGCCGCCGGTTTTGGTGCACCAACAACCGCGCGAACTGGGTTTCAGCGTGCTGGAAAACCTGAGCGCGGCACTGCGCCAACGCCAGAGCAGCTCCCAGCAGGAACTGCGCGAAGAAATCAGCACGCGCCTGCAAGCGCTCGGCGCGGCGGCATTGCTGGCCCACCTACAGCAGCGGGTAATCGACCTGCCGCGCGGGCTGGCACGGCAACTGGCTATCGTGCGCGCCGCCTTCAGTGGCAGCCCGCTGCTGCTGATCGATGAACCCACCAGCGAACTCGAACCCGCCGATGCCGACGCCGTGCTTGGCTTGATCGAACGCCTGGGCAAGACCCACGCGTGCCTGGTCACCCTGCATCACCAAGCGCAGGCACGCCGCATCGCGTCGCGGGCGCTTCTATTGGCCGGCGGCTATGTACAGGTGGATGCGCCGGCTGATGCGTTCTTCGCCAACGATCTGCAGCACCCGGTATTGGCGCAGTTTCTGCGCACCGGCAGTTGCCATGTCCCGGCACCCGATGCGCGAGCGGAAGAGCTGGCAGAGCACGTTGCAGCGCCCGCGCCTATCGCCCCCGTTCCCACACCGCGGCCTGCACCGGCAGTGGCGATCACGCCACAGCGCCGGCCAGCATCGCAGGTTGCGTTGCCGGCAACGCCATCACGGCGTGGCCCGAACGGCTTCCATTGGCTGCAGCCCGGCAAGCTGGCCGGTTGCCCGATGCCCGGCGTCGTCTTCGCCGCCGATCACGACCTGGCGCTGCTGCGCGGCATGGGCGTAACGGTACTGGTCAACCTGACCGAAACCGCCACGTCCGCCGAGTTGCTCGCACGCCACGGCATGCGCAGCTATCACCTGGGTATTCCCGATCGCGGCGCACCGCCGTTGCTGTGGGCCAAGCTGCTGCTGGCCAAGATCGAGGTGATGCTGCGCGACGGCGATGTGGTCGCCGTGCATTGCCTGGCCGGGCTTGGCCGCACCGGCATGGTGCTCGCCGCGTGGTTGATCCGCGAAGGCTTGAACGCCGACGAAGCATTGCGCCGCTTGCGCACCATCGAGCCCGGCTTTGTCCAGTCGCAGGAGCAGGAAGCCCTGCTGCATGCGCTGGAAGAAAACCTGCTGATCCGCGCCGGCTGATCCCCCTCGTTTCATTGCACCGTGCCCGCCCTGCGGGCGCGCTTTCTTTTTGCCCTCCCCCAGGAACCTCCATGTCACT
Organism: Stenotrophomonas sp.; assembly: GCF_050737575.1. Classification (GTDB taxonomy): domain Bacteria; phylum Pseudomonadota; class Gammaproteobacteria; order Xanthomonadales; family Xanthomonadaceae; genus Stenotrophomonas. The sequence continues at coordinate 489,082 of NZ_JBOHXW010000002.1, read as the reverse complement.
CGACAGCACCTTGCAGCAATCCGTCGCTTCCATTCCCGAATGCCTCGCCGCCGGCTATGTCGACATCAGCTCCGGCATGCTGTTGTCGGTCCGCACCGTGGACTCGCATCCGCGCGAAGTTCTGGATCTGGTCGCCGCCGCTACCGCCGATCTGTACCAAGGGCCAAACATCCGCAGCATCGAGCAGATGTTCCGTCGCGCACGCGGCCTGCAGGAGCAGGAAGGCGCGCATTACTTTCAGGAAATCATCGTCAACAGCGAGAACCTGATCCACGTCTTCATGCGCGGCAAGCTGTACCCGGACTACGTGATGGTGTTCGTGTGCCGCCGCACCGCCAACCTCGGCATGGTGCTCACCCGCTCGCGCATGGCGATGCCGGGCATCGAAGCATCAATCTGAAACAACGAAGGCCACCGCAAGGTGGCCTTCCTGTAATGCGTCGGCCGTGCCGAGCCATGCTCGGCACTACAACGGCGCGATTCAATGCACGCTTCCGACGCCATCTACTTCGTGCAGGTCTTCGCGCAGGATGCGGCGCACTTCCAGCACCGCTTCCGGTGTTTCCTGCACGCTGTGGCCGGAGATGACGACTTTCTCCGACAACGCGCCATCCAGATGTGAGCTCCAGTACGGCACCAAGCCATCATCGGAGTCGGCGGTTGGCACGTCGGCTTTGCGGTTGGCAATGATCGAGTGGTACTTCAGGCTCGGCGCCAGCGGCAAGGTCGAGGATTTCTCGATGAACGGATCACTCGCTTTCAAGTTGTCGATGCTGGTGGTGATGCGCGGCTCCTTGGGCTTGTTGCCCGCTTCATCCGGATTCTGCAAGGCCAGGAACACGTCGCCGAACTTGCCCAGAATGGTCAGTGGCAAACGCACCAACTTGCCGATCATGCGTCCCAGTCGATTGCCCGCCGCATCGGTGCCTTTGTGCGGCGAAGCGATGAAAATCGCACGCTCCACATTCGGCTGCGGGGTGAAATGCAGCAGCGGCCCGAGCCGTGTCTCCACGCGTTTCAAACGCTCGCCATGCAGCTTGAAGCGGGTCAACGCGTCATCCCACAACACCTCACCGGAATTGCTCAACATCAGCCGCGCAATCACGCCACCCATGCTGTGGCCGATGAACACCATGTCGTGCGTTGCAGGCGCAGTGCCCTTCGGATCGAAATGCTTCAACGTGCCGTTGAAGGCATTGCTCACCGTGTAACGGTTCAAGGCAATCGGCGCGTTGGTCGGGTAATACACCGACCACACCTGGTAATGCCTGCGCATTTCCGGGTCGCCCATGATTTCGTTGGCCAGGTTCACCCACGCTTCCGGGCTGCTGCCCAAGCCGTGCAACATGAAGATGATGCGGCGATTCGGGTCGTAGGGCTGCATCAAATAGATGTGCGGCTCGCGAATGCCTTCGCCACGGCCAAACAAGGTGCGCAACGATTCACTGGCAAAGCCCGACTGCGCCAACCACACGCCATACGCGGCGGTGAAGTTCGCCGCCAGCGGCACTTCCTGTCCGCGCAACATCACCGTGTTGGTGCTGTCCGGCGAATAGGATTCCAGACGGATTTCACGCGTGGCCAGCACTTCCTCCAGCGTGTCGCCCTTGAAGTGCAGCAGCGCCGTGGCGTTGATCGCCGGCATCTCGCTGAACACTGGCAGCTCCACTGGCGTATCAACGCCGGTGACGGGCACCGTCAGTGCAGCCTTCTCCATCACCACGACCAGCTCGGCACCAAAGCCATCGCGCCGGTACGAGCTGCGCAGCCCCGCAAAGCTCACCGACGACGCCGACACCAAGTCCTTGGGAATGCTGGTCAGCGGCAACTGGTCGAAATTGGTACTGATCGTCCAGCGGTCCACCTGCATCGGCAGCGAAAAATCCTGGCCTTCAATCGCCAATGCGCGGGTGCGCTGGAACACCACCGACGCGGTCTGCTCGGCTGCGTAGTTGTAGTAATCGCGCACCTGCGTCAGCCGGTCTTCCAACGCACGTTGCGCCGGCGTGCGGCCGCTGAAAAACAGGTAAGCGTACGAATAGCGTGCGGTTTCCAGCCAGGCATCCAGCGCCGGTGCCGGCAGTTCAGTCGCCTTGCCCAGCTTGGCCTTTGGCGTAAGCGCCAGTGCCTCTTCCATCCACAATTCGGCCAACGTGGAAAGCCGCTGCTCGCTCTGCAGGCCATCTACCGTGGCTACGGTATTGCGGCAGGCGGGAAGATCCTTGCTGCAGGCCGAGGCCGTCAAGCCAATCACCGACAACGACTCCTGCGACAGCGCACTCAACTTGCCGCTGTTGAGGATGTCGCCACGCTTGAGCATCACGTGGTCGGTGGGGGTGACCTGCTTCATCGTCACCATCGCGCAGCCGCTGGACAACAGCAACGCCATGACCGCGATCAGCGGCAACAACTGGCGCATCCGCGCGTTGGTGAAACTCATGGAGCGTTTCCTTTCACGGCGATGCCGGGCACGCCTTCGCGTATTTGTTGGGAGAAATCGGCAGCATCGCCGGCGCGCAGCGCACGCGGATTGATATAGCCCAGTTGCTGCAGCCGAGCGAACGGCACGCCCGGTGTCAGCCCACCGATATCCTCGGCATAGTCGGCAAGGTAACCCGACAGCAGCAAGCGGTAGTCCATCGGCAAGCCGGGAACGATGCTGCGCATCAACTCGAACACCACCGTGGTGCAGTTGCTGGTCAGCGTGTTGTAGAAGCGCGGCTCCTGCTCCAGTTGCTGCGCACGGTCCACATAGACCTGCAGCAGCGCGCGCATCTTGTCCGGGCTCAATCCCTGCAACCGGTACAGGTAAACGTCTTCGCCACGCACATTGCTGCGCACGCGCACGATATCGCGCTCATCCGACGCCACCAGCACCGCCTCGAACTTGCGGAAAAAACCGCCCAACGCCGAGAACGACTCAGTCTTTTCCTTGCGGATTTCCAGCGAGAACACCAACTGCTGGCCGTCGGCAAAGCCAAACGACACCAGCGTGTGCGCGATGGTCGGCCCCATCCAGTAGGACAGAACCATGTCCACCGACTGCACCTGCGAAAGATCGTATTCACGCCGCTGCCAACGCACGTCGTAGTCGTCCTCGGTGCGCCACTGGAAGTCGCGCACGTTGTCGATCACCAACCGGTCGCCTTCGATATGCGCACGCAGCGGCTGGGCGACATCGTCAGCCCACACACGATCCTGCTGCGGCGTGATCGTCGCCCACCAGATCAGCATCACCACGAACAACACACCGAACACCGCCAGCGAATGCCAGCGCCGCACCGGCCCAAAGCCCGCGCGGATCGCCCAGATGCTGGGCACGCACCACACCAGCACCGCCGCCACCTTGGCCGCCAGCCCGCCGGGAAACTGGAACCACAACGCAAAACCGCCCCAGATCCCCATGCACAGGCACAACAGCGCCAACAGGACCCGACCGACGCCTCGCACCACACTACCCAGACGCCGCTTCCCTACATTCACCACTTCACTCTCCCAAAAGACCCCACGGCCCAGCGCACTTTTGCCCCCGGTGCCGCCCGAAATGAATGGGTCGCCAGCGACCCGCGGCAAAGATAGCCTGCCGGACGCGGAAAGCGGAGTGAAGCGGCAACAAAAAAACCGGCGCAAGGCCGGCATTCAGGTAGGTGGTGAGAAGACCTCGCCCCGAGCGAAGTCCCACAGGGAAATCTGTTGGCGAAACTGCAGCAGGTTGCTCAGCCCCCCGTTCGTGGACAGAGCAGAGCCTGACTCTGACTCTTGTTTTCTCTGGCCCTTGTTTTCTTAGAAAAGCCGCCGCCAAGACAGGGAGGAGCGCTTTCAGCTACTGGAGACCGTCTTCCATCTTCTTAAGCAAGCGACTAACTATTCCCACGGCGGCCAAGCCGGCATAACCCACGTTCTCGTAGTGGTTGTAAAGATCCTTCTCCGTGATATGAAGGATGTCACTCGCCTCATGCTTTCCCCCTGACTTTTCAGGACGCCATATGAGGGTGTACCAAGGATCTCGCTTGTGGATCTCGGCATTAACTCCATGTATGAGAGCATGCCGGAACTCAGCCTCCGCCTCTGCAAAATCGCACAAGGCCAATGCTTCACTCATGTCTTCTGCAAGGCCGGCCTCAGTCGAAAACACATCCCGAATTATCTTAATCTTGATACTAAGAGGAATTGCCCTGGAAGGGACAGGCTTACCCAGGAACATGGACATTACGCCAATCAATCGATAGAGGCCATACTCAAACCCAGCCCAACAGCCAACATACAAACCCACGAACGCATGGTAATTGCGATCACTTTCAGAATGAAATGGATGCACACACCCCTCCACACAGCCCTATACACAATTAAATATCGTCATCAAGCGAATGCAAAGCAGGCCAACCTTTAGGTCTTGGTGCGCCGCTGCACCACAATCTGTTGAGTGATGCGACGATTTATCTTGCGCTTCCACTCAAGCTGCTTGTCGGACAGTTTTCTCTTGAGCCGCGTCTGAAGGAGAAATGCATACTCCGTTTCGTAGATGTAATTCATTCTCCTCCCATGCTCAATGACATCGTAATTTGCATTTGCATAAGGATCTTTAGCAATACGTTTCAATCCATCGAACAGGGTCCCGGTATCGATACCAATGAAGCGATTGATGCACACATTCCCCACGTAAGTTGACTCACCTGTAACGCGATTCGTTATGTAGCAATGCTCTTTGATCTCCTGCCCACATGGGCAACTATCAAACTCCTCAGTTATCTCCACACCTACAAGATCCCATTCAAGCCGAGCAACTTCAAAGTTTCCGGCCCGAGAGAGTGGAAGTATGTGCGCTTTCAATCTATCAAAATTATGTTCCATCACGGCCTCCTCAAAAAAAGATTCTCTACCCCGAAATATTTAGGGACTGACCCTTACAGGCTAATTCATGTCGCCCAAAAAGAAAGCCCTGCGGCATGCCGCAGGGCTTTTTATTTACTACCGCTGGAGGACTTGTTGTCCATAACCCGACGAGCATACCCGCCGACCAACCCCGAGAATAGAACTGTCGTCAGAATCCCTTGGATGCGGTTCAACTGGTCTTCGGGCAAGAACCAGAGGTTACAAGGCAAAAGCAAATGCCAAGCCCAGAACAGAAGCCCTACGGCCAGAAGGCAAGTCTTGCGACTTGCAGTTACCGTGCAGCTACGAAAAAACCGGCTTTCGCCGGTTTTGTCTGCAACACTCAAATTTCGATGGTGGGCGGTACAAGGTTCGAACTTGTGACCCTTGCCGTGTGAAGGCAATGCTCTACCGCTGAGCTAACCGCCCGTGTTGCGAGCCGCTCATTATAGGGGCCTGAGCGAGCACGTCAACGGTTTTCACGAAAATCTTCACATCGTCTGGGTGGGCTTGTCCGAGCCGGTGGTGCCGGCCAGCAAGGTCTCGATTTTGTTGCGGACTGCCTCGCCATCGGCGCCGTCGGCCAGCTGCACGCCGATGCCGGCCTGGCGGTTGCCCTGCGCGCCCAGCGGCGTCACCCAGACCACTTTGCCGGCCACCGGCAGGCGCTCGCTGGAGTCGGGCAAGGTCAGCAGCAGGAAAACCTCGTCGCCGAGGAAGTAGCGCTTGGGCGTGGGCACAAACACGCCGCCGTTCTTCACGAACGGCATGTACGCGCTGAACAGCGCCGCCTTGTCCTTGACCGCCAATGACAGGATGCCTTGGCGGGCGTTCATCGCACTCATCGAATTGTCCCCTTGGATTGCACTGGATTGGCCGCGTTCCAGGCCAGCAGCAACTCCACCACGGCAAGGTCGGCTCGCACGGTGGTGCGCAGCAGGTCGCGGGTGCGATTGGCAGCGTCAAACCAGGCGGCCAGCTTGTTCAATCGCACCGGATCGGTCAAGCCGTCGGCAGCTTTCTTCAGTGCCAGGTCGGCGGCATGGCGCAGCCGCAGGTCGGCATGTTCGTCGCCGGTCCAGCGCTGCGCCAGTTCGACGCTGCCCAGCTTGCCGGCGAGCAGTTGTTCCAGCTCGCTGGCCACTTGCCGACGCAGCGCCATGCCGTCGCCCTGCAGCCACTTGCCGGCCAATGCCGGGTGCCCGCGCGTAGCGTCCAGCGCCTCGCGTGCCACGCCTTCGGTGTAGCCGCGCGCCTGCAGCCAGGTCAGCGCTTCGTCGCGCGGCGGCAGGCGGAATTCCAGACGCTGGCAACGGCTGCGGATGGTCTGCGGCAGTCGCGCCGGATCGGCACTGAGCAGCCACAGGTAGCGGCCGGGTGACGGCTCTTCCAAGGTCTTGAGCAGGGCGTTGCAGGCCGCGCGGTTGATGGCGTCGGCCGGATCGACAATCACCACCTGCGCCACGCCGTATTGCGGGGTGAGCGCCAGCTTCTGCGAAATCTCACGCACCTGTTCGATCACGATCTCGGTGCGCAGCTTGTCGCCGGTCTTGTTGGGAATGAAGGACGTCAGCTGCAGGTCGGGATGGGTGCCGGCGGCAATCAGCTGCGCGTTGCGCTGGCGGCCCGCCGCGTCCACGCCGTGATTGAGCACATGCGCGGCCAGCTTCAACGCCACCGCACGCTTGCCCATGCCGACCGGCCCGCACATCAGCAGGCCGTGCCCGAGCCGGCCCGCATCCAGTGCCGTCACGGTCTGGTCGTAAGCGCGTTGCTGCCAGGGAGCGAAGGCGTCACTCATGCCAACAGCCCGTGCGTTTCATTGGTCACGCTGATCATTTTGGTGCCGCCTCGTTTCGTTTCGCGCGCAGGCGCTGCAGGTAACGCGCGACGGCGGCGTTGTGCTCGGCCAGCGTGGCGGAAAATTCATGTGCACCACTGCCATCGCCCACCGCGACGAAGTACAGCGCATTGCCTGCTGCCGGATGCGCGGTGGCCTGCAGCGCATCGCGCCCGGGCATGGCGATCGGCGTCGGCGTCAGCCCGGCGCGCGTGTACGTGTTGTACGGCGTGTCGGTGGTGAGATGACTGCGGCGGATGTTGCCGTCGTAAGCGCTGCCGATGCCGTAGATCACGGTGGGATCGGTCTGCAGGCGCATGCCCATTTTCAGGCGGCGCATGAACACCCCGGCAATCTGCGGACGCTCGCTGGCCAGGCCGGTTTCCTTCTCGATGATCGAGGCCAGAATCAACAGTTCGTACGGTGATTTCAGCGGCAGATCATCCGCGCGCGATGCCCAGGCAGCGGCCAGTTCTTTTTCCATCGCGGCATGGGCGCGCTTGAGCACGTCCAGATCGTTGTCGCCACGCTGGTAGATATAGGTTTCCGGCAGGAACCGTCCTTCCGGGTGTTGTTCGGCAAAGCCCAGCGCAGCCATCAGCTCGGCGTCACTCATATCGACCGTCTTGTGCTGCAGCGGCTGTGCGCGATTGAGCGCGGCGCGCAGCTGGCGGATGTTCCAGCCTTCAACGATGGTCACGCGGTACTGCAGCACCTTGCCCTGGCGCATGTTGCGCAGCAGCTCGCGCGGGGTCGGCGCCGGCTCCAGCGCGTACTCACCCACTTTGAGCTTGCCGGCCGCATCCAGTTGGCGCGCCAGCAATTGCCATTGCAGATCCTGACCTTCATCAATGCCGGCGGCGCGCAGTTTGCCGAGCACGGTGGTGAAGGAATCACCCGAGGCTACGGTGACACTGGCCTGACTCGGCGTAACCGGCGTGCCGGCAAAACTGCCCTGCCGTTGCCACAGCAAGGCCGCAGCGGCGCCCGCCAATGCCACCAGCAACACCAGGATCGCCAGCACCACCAGACATCCACGCTTGGCACCCGCCATGGTCACCCCGTTCAGATCAAACCGGTGCGCAGGATACCGCGCCAGCCGCAGTGCCGGCCAAGCAGGCCGTTCATTGTTGAGGCTCCAGCGCCCGCAACAGACCACGCGCCTTGGCCCGGGTTTCGTCCAGTTCCTTGTCCGGATCGGAGTCCACCACGATGCCGGCACCGGTACGGAAGGTCGCCTGCGTGCCCTGTACTTCAGCGGTACGGATCAGGATGTTCAGGTCCATGTCGCCATCGCGGTTCAACCAGCCAAAGGCGCCGGTGTAGGCACCGCGTGCGGTCTGCTCCAACTCGGCGATGATTTCCATGCAGCGCACCTTCGGGCAACCGGTGATGGTGCCACCCGGGAACGTGGCGGCAATCACTTCACCCGGCGTCACGTCCGGACGCAGGCGCGCACGTACGTTGCTGACGATGTGATGCACATGGGCGTAACTCTCCACGATCATCAGCTCATCGACTTCAACGCTGCCGGGCGCCGCGATGCGGCCCAGATCGTTGCGCTCCAGATCGATCAACATGACGTGCTCGGCCCGCTCCTTCGGGTGGCCGACCAGCTCCTGGATGCGCGCGGCATCGTCGTCGCCTTCAAAGCGCGGGCGCGTGCCAGCGATGGGCCGGGTCTGCACCACGTCGCCACTCACCGACACCAATCGCTCCGGCGAGGAGCTGACCACGGCGCGACCGGCGGCCGTGAACAGGCCGGCGAACGGTGCCGGGTTGGCGGTGCGCAGGCGCGCATACAAGGCTTCCGGCGCCAACGGCGCGTCGAACTGCGCCTGCCAACGGCGCGACAGATTCACCTGGAACACATCGCCGGCACACAGGTAATCAATCACCTGCTGCACACCATCCGTGAAGCGCTGACCGTCGTCTTCGTCGATGGCAACCGGTGGCTGCCAGCGTGGCAATGCGGGCAACTGCGCGGCGTCGCGCAGATCCTGCTGAAGTTGTGCGAGCAGCGCGTCGCTGCCGTCTTCGGCGACGGCAATGCAGCGTCCGCTATCGCGCTGGCGCAGCACTGCCGCCGGGCAACGCAACGCGATCGCCGAGGGCAAGCCATCGGTGCGCTGCGGCAGATTCAAAATGGGTTCGACCTGGCCGGCCAGTTCGTAATCGAGCAACAGCGCCCAGCCACCACGGAACGGAATTTCCGCTTCCATTGGATTGCGGGCTTGGCGCAGCGCCTGCCAGTCGCGGTCGAGTGCCGAGAGGAAATCACCTTCAACTGCACTGCCGTCTTCGCGCTGCAACGTGCCGTCTGCATTGAGCAGCAGCTGCGCGCCATCGGCGATCAACAGCATGTCCCACTGGCCTTGCTTGCCGGCCGCAGTGGATTCCAAGAGAACGGAATAGCGATGCGGCGCGAGCCGATGCAGCGCCAGCAAATCGGTGTCGGCGTGCAGGGGAAGGATGTGCATCGTTGGCCCGGGAAAGAGTCGGGAAAGCTGGTGGCTCCCTTCTCCCGTCGGCGGGAGAAGGTGCCCGAAGGGCGGATGAGGGGCGCCTCCGTGCAACCAGAGGCGTCGTGCTGAAGAACGCGTCGCCACGCGCCGGTTTGATGAACAACCTTTGTCACCAACCGAGCTGTTCGACGAAGCCGCTACGCCTGCCCTCACCCCAACCCCTCTCCCACTTGCGGGAGAGGGGCTTAAAGCCTTTAGATCCGCTTGAACACCAGCGTGCCGTTGGTGCCGCCGAAGCCGAAGCCGTTCGACATCACCACGTCCACCTGCGCCTTGCGCGCCACGTTCGGCACGTAATCCAGGTCGCAGCCTTCGCTCGGGTTTTCCAGGTTGATCGTCGGCGGGATGATGCCGGTTTCCAGCGCCATTACCGAGAAGATCGCTTCCACGCCGCCAGCCGCCCCCAACAGGTGGCCGGTCATCGACTTGGTCGAGCTGACCAGCATCTTGTAGGCATGCTCACCGAAGGCGGTCTTCATCGCCATGGTCTCACCCAGATCGCCCAGCGGCGTCGAGGTGCCGTGCGCGTTGAGGTAGCCCACCTGATCCGGCGTCACGCCTGCGTCCTTCATTGCCGCGACCATGCAGCGGGCGGCGCCTTCGCCGTTCTCGCTCGGTGCGGTCATGTGGTATGCGTCGGAGCTTGCGCCGAAGCCGGCCAGCTCGCAGTAGATCTTCGCGCCGCGCGCCTTGGCGTGCTCGTACTCTTCCAGAATCAAAATGCCGGCACCGTCGCCCAGCACGAAGCCGTCGCGGTCCTTATCCCACGGACGCGAGGCCTTTTCAGGCGCGTCGTTGCGGGTGGACATGGCCTTCATCGCGCAGAAGCCGCCCAGCGCCGTCGGCGAGGAGCCGCGCTCGGCGCCACCGGCAACCATCACGTCGGCATCGCCGTACTGGATCATGCGCATCGCCGTACCGATGGAATGGTTGGACGTGGCACAGGCCGACACCGCCGAGAACGACGGCCCCTTCAGGCCGGCGATGATGCTCAGCTGGCCCGGCAGCATGTTGATGATGGTCTTGGGCACGTAGAAGGGCGAAATCTTCTTGCCCTCGTGGAAATCGATGGTCTGTTCCTCGATGCCCAGCAGGCCACCGATGCCCGCGCCCACGATGGCGCCAATGCGCTCAGCGTTGTCGGCGGTGATTTCCAGGCCCGAGTCGTGCAGCGCCATGAAGGCCGCGCCCAGACCGTAATGAATGAACGGGTCCATCTTCTTGGCATCCTTGCCACTGACCCTGAACTTGCCGAACAACGGATTGTCGGCGGTGATGTCGAACTCCTTGACCTCACCTGCAATTTTGGTGGTGAAACGTTCCAGATAATTCTCTGCAACGCTCGTCAGCGGGCCAATGCCCGAGCGGCCATTGATGATGCCTTCCCAGCTGCTGGCCAGATCATTGCCCAGCGGCGACACCATGCCCATGCCGGTAACGACGACGCGACGACTCATTGCGGATTCTCCTGGCCCCATTCACGGGGGTTGAAGCGGTGAAAAGCACAGGGCCGCAGATGCGGCCCCATGGATTTGCAACGCGGCTGGTGATTCACGCCGGCCGCGTCCTGTCAGGCGTGAATCAAGCCTTGACGTGTGCCTTGACGTAGTCGATGGCAGCCTGAACGGTGCCGATCTTCTCAGCCTCTTCGTCCGGGATTTCGCACTCGAACTCTTCTTCCAGCGCCATCACCAGCTCAACGGTGTCCAGCGAGTCGGCACCCAGGTCATCGACGAACGATGCGCTGGTGGTGACTTCCTCTTCCTTGACGCCAAGCTGCTCGACAACAATCTTCTTGACGCGTTCTTCGATGGTGCTCATTGGATATCGCTCCAGATGGAGTAGTGGATCAAAAGACGCCATCACATCGTGATGGCCGTGGGATAGTGTAGTGGAAAGCGCCGCGCCCATGCATTCTGGCAAAAAGTCACGGCGATCAACCACTTGGGTGCAGTCCCTGCACCACACGCTTACGGCATGTACAAGCCACCGTTCACGTGAAGGGTTTCGCCGGTGATGTAGCTGGCCGCCGGGCCCGCCAGGAAGCTCACCGCATGGGCGATGTCAGCCGGTTCGCCGAGGCGGCCCAGCGCGATCTGGCCGAGCATCGCCGCCTTGGCGTCCTCGGGCAGATCCTTGGTCATGTCGGTGTCGATGAAGCCCGGAGCGACCACGTTCACGGTCACGCCACGGCTGCCGATTTCCTTGGCCAGCGACTTGGAGAAGGCAATGATGCCGGCCTTGGCGGCGGCGTAATTGGCCTGCCCGGCGTTGCCGGTCACACCGATCACCGAGGCGATGTTGATGATGCGGCCCTTGCGTGCCTTCATCATGCCGCGCATCACCGCCTTGGAGGTGCGGTAAACGCTGGTCAGGTTGGTGTCGAGGATGGCCTGCCAGTCCTCGTCCTTCATGCGCATCAATAGGTTGTCGCGGGTGATGCCGGCATTGTTGACCAGAATGCTGATCGCGCCGAATTCCTTGCTCACCGCGTCAATCAACGCGTCCACCGCGCCCGGCTCGGTGACGTTCAATGCGCGGCCGTGGCCACCCAGTTCAGCCAGACGCGCGCCAATGGCGGCAGCGCCGGATTCGGTGGTCGCGGTGCCGATGACAGTGGCGCCCTGCGCGGCCAGCTGGTCGGCGATGGCGGCACCGATGCCACGGCTGGCGCCGGTGACAAGCGCGATTTCACCCTGCAATGGCTTGCTCATGCGGTTTCCTTTTGTGCTGCGAGGCCGCCACTGGGGCAGCCCTCAATCATGGCCGGGCGCAGAACGCACCCAGTGGAATTAGTTGGCCCACGCTTCCAGCGCACCGGCAAAATCAGCCGGGGTGGCGAGCGAACGCCCTTCAATATTTTTGTCGATGCGCTTGATCAGGCCGGTCAGCACCTTGCCCGGGCCACATTCGGCCACGCGGCTGACGCCCTTGCCTGCCAGCGTCTGCACGCAACCGGTCCACTGCACCGGCAGGTAAAGCTGCTGTACCAGCGCCTGACGGATGGCATCCACGCCGTCATGCACCTTGGCATCCACGTTCTGCACCACCGGCAACTGCGGCGCACGCCAATCCAAGCCGGCCATGACTTCAGCCAAGCGGTTGGCGGCTTCGCGCATCAACGGCGTATGCGACGGCACGCTGACGGCCAGCTTCACCGCCTTGCGCACGCCCTTTTCAGCCAGCAACGCCAACGCGCGATCCACTGCCGCGGCGTCGCCACCAATGACAATCTGGCCCGGCGAATTGAAATTGGCCGGCACCACCACCTGGCTGCCTGCTGCCTCGGCGCACACGTCCAGCACCACGGCATCCTCTGCACCCAGTACCGCCGCCATCGCGCCGATACCGGCCGGAGCCGCGTCCTGCATCAACTGACCACGCAGGCGCACCAGATGGGCACCGTCGCGCAGGGTCAGCGCACCGGCCGCAACCAGCGCGGTGTATTCACCGAGACTGTGGCCTGCCAGCATCGCCGGCTTTGCGCCGCCCTGTGCATTCCACAGGCGCCACACCGCAATGCTCGCCGCCAGCAATGCCGGCTGGGTGAACTCGGTGCGGTTGAGCTGCTCTTCCGGGCCGCCCTGCGACAGCGCCCAAAGATCCACGCCAGCGCCTTCCGACGCCTCGGCGAAGGTCTCACGGACCTGCGGATGCAGCTCGGACAGTTCAGCCAACATGCCCAGAGACTGGGAACCTTGGCCGGGGAATACGAAAGCGAGTCGGGAATCAGTCACGCGGTCATCTGCTGCACGAATCGAAGCGGGGCATGATAAGCGCGAAAGCGCCCGCCCGTCTGTACTGCCGCGTATGCAGCCGGCCCCGGCAAAGTGCCGCCGCAATCACCGTTGCTGCTACCGGGCGCGGCCAGCCGCCAGGCCCGTGTGGAGTTCACTCTTACGGCGACGCCGGATTCATGCGTCGGGCACCTTCCCCGCTTCGCGGCCAGCATCACGCATACATAAAGCAGGTCGTAGGCCATAACGCACGCAGGCTGGGATAAAGCGCAGCGCAATCCCAGCAATCCGCCATCCAACTCCCTGCTTATTCCCGGGCAACGCCAGCTTCCGGGGCATCCGGACAAATCCATCTACCGACCGACCGTGATGCAGGGATTGCGCTTCGCTTCATCCCAGCCCACGAAGCCAGATTTACACCCGGCCTACGAACGCTATCCAGGCCCGCATCAACGGATAGCGTGCTTAAGTCATCTCCAATGAAGCCCCACAAACGACAACGGGCAGCCATTGGCTGCCCGTGTGAAGTACTCGCCAGCGCCCGCAATCTGCGGGCCGGCAATAACAATGAATCAGTAGCGCAGCAGCGCTGAGCCCCAGGTGAAACCGCCACCGAAGGCTTCCAGCAGCAGCAACTGGCCGCGCTCGACGCGACCGGAGCGGATCGCCGCATCCAGCGCCAGCGGCACCGACGCAGACGACGTGTTGCCGTGCTTGTCGACCGTCACGACCACCTGCTCCATCGGCATGTCCAGGCGCTTGGCCGTGGCTTCGATGATGCGCAGGTTGGCCTGGTGCGGGATCAACCAATCCAGGTCGGACTTGTCCAAGCCATTGGCCTGCAGGGTTTCATCAACGACCGAGTCCAGCGCCTTGACGGCGTACTTGAACACATCGTTGCCCTTCATGGTCAGCTTGCCGGGCCTGTCCAAGCCGGTGGATACGCCGACCGGATGCCACAGCAGCTCCTTCTTGCTGCCATCGGCATGCAGGTGGGTGCTGAGGATGCCCATGTCTTCGTCGGCCTTGAGCACGACAGCGCCCGCGCCATCACCGAACAACACGCAGGTGGTGCGGTCGGTCCAGTCAACGATACGGGTCAGGGTTTCCGCGCCGATCACCAAGACATGCTTGGCATCACCGCAACGGATGAATTTGTCGGCCACGCTCAGGGCATAGATGAAGCCCGAACATGCCGCATTGACGTCAAACGCCGACGAGCCGGTCGCGCCAAGGCGCGCCTGGATCAAGCAGGCGGTGGACGGAAAAATGAGATCCGGCGTGGTCGTACCCACGACGATCATGTCCAGCTGCGAGGCATCGATGCCGGCCGCTTCCAGCGCAAGCAACGCGGCGTTGTAGCCCAGGTCGCTGGTGGTTTCGCCTTCGGCAGCGACATGCCGCTCACGGATGCCCGTTCGCGACTCAATCCACTCATCGGTCGTGTCAACGATCTTGGTCAGATCGTCATTGGTCAACACTTTCTCGGGCAAGTAACTACCGGTGCCCGCGACCCTGGAGTAGATCCGCTTGCTCATGCTGTTTCCTGTTGCGCGAAGCCGCCCTTAAGGCGGCCCCGGAAGAATCGGTGAGGCGGCCGCCACGCGAACGTGGCGGCCGTCACGAATCAATCTTCTTCGACGGTCGAGGACGACTTGGTCGTGATCACCTTCTTGCCGCGGTAGAAACCGTCAGCAGTGATGTGGTGACGCAGATGCACTTCACCGGTGGTCGGATCGGTGGACAGCTGCTTTGCGCTCAGAGCGTCGTGCGCACGACGCATGCCGCGGCGGGACGGGGTAACACGGGATTTCTGCACAGCCATGGGATTGCTCCAAACTCGGTTCGTTTTCTTCGTCGTTAAATTGCACGGGACGCCAGCGTCCAGCACTACTCTCGCTTTCGCCGCGACCGCCGACGATAACCGGCCGCTATTGTTTCTTCAGCGCCGCCAATGCCGCAAACGGATTGGCCTTGCTTTGTTCTTCTTCGGTCGCGGGCCAGTCGCGTTCGACTGCCTCGCTTCCCGGTGCCAGCGCCACTACCGGCACGGCCAACACCAATTCGTCCTCAACCATTTCCAGCGGGTGCAGATTGCCGTCTTCGGGCACCAGCAGCGCTTCGTAATCGGGCGGGAGCGCCGATTCTTCGTCCTCGTCGCGGATCAACCCCAACCGCTGCTTCATCGACACCGGCAGCAGAAAGCGCTGCATGGTGCGTTGGCAGATCAGCGGCAATGCCGCTTCGATGGTCAGTTCGACATAAGCCACCTGCAGGATGTCGTCGCGACCGAATTCCAGCGCATAAGTGCACTGCCCTTCGGTATCGGCAACAAGGCCTTGGAGGCGGGTCAATTCGGACAAAGGCACCTGGCCGTCGAAGCACCTGCGTGCTGCGACCATCCGCCAAGCATCCAGCAATTCGGGCACGTTCGCGGACATAAGCTGCAGAATGTTAAGGAGTAGCCCCGCCGCTGTCAAACCCAAAGGCCAGCCAACGTTGTCTCGGGGAGCGGACGGCAGCAGACTGCTGCGCCCGGACGCGGCATTTTCCCACATGACAGACCTGATCCTCGCCTCTACTTCCCGTTATCGGGCCGAATTGCTGTCCCGGTTACGGCTGCCGTTCAGTTCGGTGGCGCCACGGGTCGATGAAACCCCGTTTTCTGGCGAAGCCCCAGCCGCGCTGGCACAGCGTCTGGCCAAGGCCAAAGCGCTGGCCGTGGCCAGCCAGACGCCCGGCAGCTGGGTGATCGGCTCGGACCAGGTGGCTGAAGTCGGCGGCGCCCCGCTCGGCAAACCCGGCACCCACGCCGCCGCCTGCGCGCAGCTGGCGACGATGTCGGGCCAGGAAATCCGTTTTCACACGGCCATCTGCCTGAGCAACGGCAGCGAACACCTGCAGGCCTGCGATGTCACCCGGGTGCAGTTCCGCACGCTGGAAACCGCTGAAATCGCGCGCTATGTGGACGCCGAGCAGCCGCTGGACTGCGCCGGCAGCTTCAAATGTGAAGGCTTGGGGATCAGCCTGTTCGAGGCGATCCACAGCAGCGACCCGACCGCATTGGTGGGCTTGCCACTGATCCAACTGTCAGCGCTGCTGCGAAAAGCCGGCTACCCGTTGCCCTGAATCGACCTTGCCAACGTGCGCCGTTCAAACAGACGGCGCGCACAGAACATCACCGGAGCGTGGCAAGCACGCTCAACGCTCAACCACGAACGGTTGCTCGGCCCACTGCTCGACGCTGCCGTCGGCGCCATGCAAGCGCAGGCCCAGCCAATGCTTGCCCGGCGCGAGGCCACTGACATCGACCTGCCCATCAAACCCCACATGCGGATGACGCGGGTCGTTGGTGCCCGGCCACGCGGCACGGATGTCGAAATCACGGCCGTAGGTCGCATCGCCGACGCTGCGCCCGTCCAGCAGCAGCTCCACGCGCGACAGCCCGACGCCGTCCTTGAACGCCCAACCGGACACATCCAACGTGTTGGCGACGACCGCACCGGCCACCGGTACATCGACCCAGGCCATCGCTGGCGTCACACATGGGCCGGACTGTTTCTGCGCGGGCAAGCGGAACAACAGGAAGCGCTGGAAACCATGATCCAGTGACACCACACGCGGCGGCGGCAGTGGCCCGACCAGTTCGCAGACCTGGTGATAACGCGCGAGCAGATCGCGATAACGCGGGTCGCTCGGCGCCAGCACCAACAACTGCGGGCCGGCGCGTTCGCCCTTGCTGAGCATGCCCCACAGCGCCAGCTGCGCAGTGCGGCCGTGGCGATCATTGAGCGCGTGCGGCAGCACCTTGATCGACGGATCGTTGAGCCGGAAACCCAGCTCCGCGCCCACTTTGAAACTGTCCGCCAGCACCGTGGTGTCGCCCGGCATGTCTGCCAGTTCTTCGCGCACCGCTTCGGCCAGTGGCTGCCAGCCGGCGAAGTTGCGCGGGTAATACTTGCTGCCAGCCAACTGCTCACGCAACGTCGGCACCGACACCACCACGTAGTAGCTCATCGCACAGACCAAGCCGATAGCAGCAGTCACCCAGACACAACGGCGCCAGAAACGCGGCCAGCGATTGAGCATCAGCGGCACGCCAATCAGCAGCGCCAGATAGCCCGGCAGCGGCCAATGGAAGCTAATGCGCTCCACATCGGTGAAGAAGCCCAGCACGAAAATCAGCAACATCGAGGTCGCGCCAACCAGGGCGAAATAGCGCCACTGCACATGATGGAAACCACCTTGCGCCTTGCGCAGGCCACTGATCGCCACCGCCGCCATCGCCACGAACAACACCGGCGTGACCATCAGCGGCTGGATCAACAGAAAACGCAGGCCTTCGCCATGGAACATCCACGGATGGCGCTCCATCACCTGGAATTTCAGGCCTGCGTCCTGGTTGTCCAGGTTCCAGGCCAACAGCGGCAACCAGGCAAAAATGCCGGCCGCCAGCGCCATCCACACACGCGGATCACGCAGCACGCGACGGCCTTCGGGCAACAACATCAGGGCGATGAAGCCCATGCCGATCACGCCGATGAAGCGGTAATGGCTGAGCGCACCAATCGCCAAACCCAGCGCCAGAATCAGGGCACCGCCGGCATCCACATTGCGCAGCAAACGCGCGCCGGCATCCAGACACAGCACGGCGGCAAGCGCCATCGGCACATCCGGCACCGCAAGAATGCCCAGGGTGGCCGACAGCGGCATCAGCAGCGTGAGCGCACCTGCCTGCCAACCAATACGCCCACCAAACCAGCGGGTCGTGATGCGGGCAATCAACCACGGCAGCAGCGCGCCCATCAACAGGAACGGCAGGCGCACACCGAGGCGATTGTCACCGACGATCTCCACACCCAGGCGCGTCAACCACGCCGTCAAACCGGGGAGATCGGAGTAAGCGGCAGCCAGATGCTGCCCTTCCTGCCAGTAGAAAGATTCGTCCACAAACAGCGGCAACTGTGACGCCACCAGCACCTTGATCGTCGTCACCAACGCCCACAGCACAAGGAACGTAAGGTATGCGCGTTGCTCACCCTGGATTGCCACTTACACTTCCCCCTGACTTTGAATAACGAGACAACCATGACCGTGGTGCCTGCCGGAATGCTAACCGATGTCACGTTGCTGTCATTGCAGAGGGCACAGGAGCAGGTCAACTCCCTGCTGCTGGGCAAGGCGCAGGAAGTGCGGCTGGCCTTTGTCGCGCTGCTGTCCGGTGGACATCTGCTGATTGAAGATCTACCCGGTTTGGGCAAAACCACGCTGGCGCACGCCATGGCATCCAGCCTTGGCCTGCAGTTCCAGCGCGTGCAGTTCACCTCGGATCTGCTGCCAGCCGACGTGCTGGGCATTTCGATCTATGAAGCGCACAGCCGCAACTTCCAGTTCCATCCGGGGCCGGTGTTCTGCAACGTGCTGCTGGCCGATGAAATCAACCGCGCGCCACCGCGCACGCAAAGCGCGCTGCTGGAAGCGATGGCCGAGCAGCAGGTGACGCTCGACGGCGTGACCCATTCGCTGCCAGACCCCTTCTTCGTCATCGCCACACAGAACCCGGTGGATATGTCCGGCACGTTCCCGCTGCCGGATTCGCAGCTGGACCGCTTCCTGCTGCGCCTCACCCTGGGCTATCCCAATGCCGAGGCCGAGCGCGCACTGCTCAGCGGCAGCAGCCGTCGTGAACTGATCGCCCGCGCCGTGCCGTGTCTGTCCGACGGGGACATCGTGGCGCTGCGTGAGGCGGTCGAGCAGGTCCATGCCAGCGATGCCCTGATCGACTACGTGCAGGCGCTGCTCACCCGCAGCCGCCAGCACCCGGGAGTGAAGGTGGGCCTGTCGCCACGCGCCGGCATCGCGCTGGTGCGTGCGTCCAAGGCGCATGCCCTGTTACTGGGCAGGAAGCATGTCGTTCCCGAGGACGTGCAGGCCTTGTTCATTGCCGTGGCCGGGCACCGCCTGATGGCCGAGGCCGAGTCGTCATCCGGCCCGGTGCTGGCACGCGCCATCCTGCACAGCGTGCGGGTTGATTGAGTGATCGGCCGATTGCGGCAACGGTTGCAGTCCTTGCAGTGGCTGGCGCGTCCGCGTCAGCCGGAGGCATTGCCGGCCCAGTTGGATCGCCACCGCATCTATGTGCTGCCAACCGGCTTTGGCCTGTTCCTGGCCGGGCTGCTGGCGACGATGCTGCTCGGTGCGCTGAACTACAACAACAACCCGGCGCTGCTGCTGGCACTGGCGTTGGCGGCCACCGCATTGGCCAGCGCGGTGTACGCGCACCTGCAGCTGTCCGGCATTCGCCTTGAAGCGCTCTCGGCCGAACCGGTGCCTGCCGGCGCGCCGATCCAGCTGCGGCTGGCACTTGCACGCACCGGCACCCGTCCGCACCGCGCGTTGCAGATCAGCCATGAAGACGCGCGGGCCACGGTGAATCTCATCGTCGACAGCCAGATCGAGGCCGACCTCGCGCTGCCCACGCAGGTGCGCGGTTGGTTGGATATCTCCCGCATCCGCATCGCCACCACGCAGCCGCTGGGGCTGGTGCGTGCCTGGTCGTGGTTCTGGCCAGACGCACCGTTGCTGGTCTACCCGGCACCGGAAATCAACGCGCCACCGCTGCCCGATACCGGCACCACTTCGACACGCACGCGCGTGCATCCAATGGGCGACGAACTGCAGCAGCTGCGCGCCTACCGCAAGGGCGATGCGCTGCGCACGATTGCCTGGAAACACTCCGCGCGTCGCGACGGCTTGCTGGTGCGCGAATACGAACGCCCGGTAGGTTCGGAGCTGGTGCTCGACTGGCAGCAACTGCACGCCCTGCCCTACGAACGCCGTATCGCCCGGCTTGCGCGCTGGGTGGATGACGCCGAGCGCGAGGGCCGTCGCTATCAATTGCGTCTGCCCGGCAATCCGGCCATCGGCCCCGCCGTCGGCGACGCCCATCGCCACCAGTGCCTGCGCGCACTCGCCTTGTTGCCATCCGCATGAGCAGGCTGCCCTCACCTCCTCTCGGCAGCCACGCGCGTGGCTGGGTGCTGCTGACCACCGCACTGTCGCTGCTGCCGTTGCTGCTGCAATTGCCCGGTGTTTTGGCGGGCGTCTTCGGCGCGACTGCGCTGATCGTCGCCGCGCTGTCCTGGCGACGCCCGGTGCCATTGCTGCTGCGTCTGCTGCTGATCGCCACCATGCTGGTCACCATTTATTGGCAGATGGGCGCCAGCCCCGGCCGCGATACCGGCTGCGCATTGCTGACGGCGATGTTGGCGATCAAATCCAGCGAACTGCGCACTTTGCGTGACGCGCGCAGCCTGCTCGGCTTCGCCTTGTTCGCCCCGTTCGCGGCCTTCCTGCTGGACCAAGGCCCGACCACCTTGTTGCTGGCCACGACGGCGGTGATCTGCGCGCTGTTGGCGCTGCAACGGCTGGCTGACGATGATGCCGGCGTCGCCGCGTTACCGCCCGCCGCGCAACTGCGAACGGTCGGCAAGCTGATGCTGCTTGCACTGCCATTGGCACTGTCCGCGTTCTGGCTGGTGCCGCGCCTGGGCAGCCCGTTGTGGGGCATTCCGGACCGCGTGGTCAGCCGCCCCGGGCTGTCCGACCGCATGGAACCCGGCGCCTGGATCGACCTGATGGCCGACGACAGCCCGGCCCTGCGCGCACAGTTCTTCGGCCCGGTGCCGGCGCCCGAACAACGCTACTGGCGCGGCCCGGTGCTGACTCGCTTCGATGGACGCACGTGGACCCGCTCCAACCGCCAGCAACGCATCGCACCGAGCGCATTCGAGGCCGGCCAGGTGCGTTGGGATTACCTGATCGAATACGAGGCCAGCGACAACCGCCAGCTCGTCGCGCTCGACCTGCCCTTGTCCGCCCCGGCCGACAGCCAGTTGGATGCCGACTACAGCCTCAGCAGCAACCGCTCGCTGACCGCCCTGACCCGCTGGCGGATGCAATCAGCGCCACCGCGCAGCTTCCAGTCGGAATTACCCGAACGACTGCGCCGACAAACCCTGCAACTACCCGACGGCTTCAACCCGCGCACGCGGGCGCTGGCCAAACAATGGCGCGCCGACGCCGGCCAGGACGACGCGGCCATCGTGCAGCGCAGCCTGGAATGGATTCACCGCGAGTTCGCCTACACGCTGTCCACGCCGCTGGCCGGCCGCCACGGCGCGGACGAATTCCTGTTCGACCAGAAAGCCGGCTTCTGCGAGCACTTCAGCTCCGCATTCGTGGTGCTCATGCGCGCCGCTGATATCCCGGCGCGCGTGGTGACCGGCTATGCCGGCGGCGTGCGCAACCGCTATGGCGACTATTGGGTGGTGCGCAAGATGGACGCACATGCGTGGGCCGAAGTGTGGCTGGCCGGACGCGGCTGGGTGCGCGTGGACCCCACCGCCGCCGTCGCCCCCGAGCGCATCTACGACACGCTGGAAGACCGGCTCGACCAAGGTAACGCTGGCGGACTGGACCTGGCCGGCCGCTGGGACAGCATCCAGCAGTTTGGCGACTGGATGCGCCGCGGCTGGAACACCGCGTTCCTGTCCTTCGATGCCAATCGCCAGCAGCAATTGCTGCGCCCGTTCGGCATTGAGCGGCTGACACCATCACAATTGATCGCGCTGTTCGGCGGCTTCGCCGTGCTGGCGCTGGGCCTGATGGCTTGGCTGCTGGCGCGCGGCGAGCGCCAGCGCGACCCGCTGCTGCGCGCCTGGCATCGACTGGATCGCCGCTATGCGCGCCTCGGCCTGGGCCGCGAACCCCACGAATCGGCCAACGATTGGGCCCGGCGCGTGGAACTTCGCCACCCAGGCAGTGGTCTGCTGACACTCAGCCAGCGTTTCACCGATGCGCGATACGCTGGCGCCCCGTTCGACCCCGTTTCATTATTGGCTGACCTGCACAGGCATCGCCCGAGACCCGGAGCACGACCATGAACACCCGCATTCTCATTACCCTTGCCGCCACCTTGACGTTGGCTGCCTGTGCCACCGCCCCCAAACCGCTGCAGGGGCAGTTCAGCCCGGTGTCGCCGCGTGACTCGGTTGCGCAGAAGCAGACCGGTACGCCGGTCCGTTGGGGCGGCCGCATCATTGAAACGATGCCGGCGCAGGGTGAAACCTGCTTCCAGATGATCGCCCGCCCGCTCACCGGCAGTGGCCGCCCGAGCAACACCGCTTCGGACGCCAGCGATGGCCGCTTCATCGCCTGCCGCGCCGGCTTCTACGACCCGGCCGTGTTCGAGCCCGGCCGCGACGTGACCTTCATCGGTCGCATCGACGGCTACCAGACCACCAAGATCGGCGAGTACGACTATCCGCTGCCCAAGATCGCCGCTGACGTGGTGTACCTGTGGCCGGTGCAGCGCGAAGTGGATGTGGTCCCGGCGTATCCCTACGGCCCGTGGGGCCCGGCATGGGGTCCCGGCCCGGGTTGGGGCTGGGGTTGGCGCGGCGGCTGGTGGTAAGCCGGCGCAACGCATAACGAAGACGCCGCCCAATGGGCGGCGTTTTTTGTTTCCAGCAATCAAACCCCGCAGCACTCCAAGCCATCACGTAGGAGCGGCTTTAGCCGCGAAATCCTGCAGCTTCCGAATAATCCCCTAAACCCGGCGCTGACGCAGCGCCAGCTTCGCGGCTGAAGCCGCTCCTGCGAAAACGCCGCTCCCACAAACAAAAAAACGCCACCCGAAGGCGGCGTTCTCTCTCACACATCCAGCGCACTCACGCCGCGCCGAAATGCCCCAGCGGCGCGCCGGCCAACAGATGCAGATGGATATGGAACACGGTCTGCCCGGCATCTTCGCGGCAGTTCATCACGATGCGGTAGCCGTTCTGCGCCAGCCCCTGCTGCCGCGCGTACTCGGCTGCGGCCAAGGCCAGCTTGCCGATCAAATGCGCCTGCGACGGCTGCAGATCATCCAGCGTCGGGATCACTTCATTCTTCGGGATGAAAAGCACATGCACCGGCGCCTGCGGGGCAATGTCCTTGAAGCCCAGCACGTCCTCGTCTTCGTAGACGATGTTGGCGGGAATCTCGCGGCGGATGATCTTGCCGAAAATCGTGTCGGTCATGCGACGGCTCACTTGGCGAAAACGGCCTACAGCTTACCGCCCTGCCGCAACTATTCGCTGATTTCGCTGCGGCTGCCGAATGCATGCGACAAGGTGCCGCGATCCACATATTCCAGCTCGCCGCCGAGCGGCAGCCCCTGCGCCAAGCGGCTGGGACGCACGTTGTTGCGGCGTGCCAGCTGCGCCAGGTAATGCGCGGTGGCTTCACCTTCAACGGTGGAATTGGTGGCGATGATCAACTCGGTGACTTCGCCTTCGGCCAAACGGGCTTCCAGCTTGTCCAGGCCCAATTCGCGCGGGCCGATGCCGTCCAGCGGCGACAACCGCCCCTGCAGCACGTAGTACACACCGCGATAGCTGGTGGCATGTTCAATGGCGAGGCGATCAGCAGGTGATTCAATCACGCACAGCATCTGCCGCTCGCGGCTGGCGCTGGCGCACACCGGGCACACCTCGGTTTCGCTGAAATCCCGGCATTGCGCGCAATGGCCGATCTTTTCGATGGCCTCGGCCAGCACCTCGGACAGACGCTGGCCGCCATCGCGGGCGCGCTCCAGCACATGGTAAGCCATGCGCTGCGCCGTCTTCTGGCCGACGCCCGGCAACACACGGAACGCTTCGATCAGTTGTTCCAGCAGCGGCACGCTCATCGCGACAGATCCATCACAGCACGCTCTTCATCAAAACAAGCGCGCGAAGCCCGAAGGCTTCGCGTCGCGGGTAACGCAGACACCGGGCAAGGCCGGCGCCGGCAGCATCAGAACGGCAGCTTCATGCCCGGCGGCAACTTCATGCCGGCCGTGGCCGAACCCATGCGGCTCTGCGATTCGGTGTCGATCTTGTTCGCGGCATCGTTGAACGCGGCGGCGATCAAGTCTTCCACCATTTCCTGGTCGGACAGCACTGACGGATCGATACGCACCTTGCGGCATTCCTTGGTGCCGCTCAGGGTCACCGTGACCATGCCACCACCGGCGCTGCCGGTGACTTCCAACTTGGCGATTTCTTCCTGGGCCTTCTGCAGGTTTTCCTGCATTTTCTGGGCCTGCTGCATCATTTGGGCGATATTGCCGCGCATGGTTGCTTACTCTTTGAATGGACGGATGGAATCGGCCACAACCCGGGCGCCCTGCTGGATCAGCTGCTGCACCTGCGGGTCGGCCATGAAGACGGCTTCGGCCGCAACTTGTTGTTCACCGCGCTGACGGTCAGCGCGCTCGTGCAACGTCTCGGCCTGGACGTTGCCGGTTTCAATCACGATTTTGGGCGTACTGCCCAGCGCCTGTGACAAGGCTTGCGCCAGCGCAGTGAGCGCGCGCTCGGACTGCAGGTATTCAAAACCCGGCAGCAAGCCCAGACGCAGCACGCCGTGCTGATAACTGACGAAAGCACAGTTGGCCGCCAGCTCACGCGACGGGCCAGACAAACCGCTGTCATCGACCAGATCCAGCCACTGCTCGGCGCTTTCCAGCGCGCGACCTGCAACCGGCTTGTTCGGTTCGATGGCGATGCCACTCGGCCGGGCAGGCGCAACTGCGGGAGCGGTTGCGACGGGCGCTACCGGCGCGGCGTTGGTCGGTGTCGGTTCGGGCGCAGATTCTGGCTCGATGTCCGACACCGCCATTTCCATGGCCATGGCTTCATCGCGTGCGCTGGCGTCGGCGGCTTCTATCGCCCAAGGCGGCAGATCGTCGGCAGCAGCGCGCGGCTTTTCAGCGGAGGCGACAGGTGCGGGGGCTTGCGGCATCGGGGCCGGCATTTTCTGCACAACCTCGGCCACAGGTGCAGCCACTTCGACCGGCGCCTGCACCGGCGCAACAACGGCCGGCTTGGGAGCCACTTCGGCAGACTTGGCAACCGCAGCCGGGCTGGCTGCAGCAGAGGCAGCAACCCCCGCTCCGGAAGCAACCGCCGCAACACCACCGGCGCCAGCGCCCTGACCCGAGCCTTCCGGCACCGCAGGCACCGCGCCCGATGGGCGGAACGCCAGCATGCGCAGCACGGTCATTTCAAAGCCGGCACGCGGGCTCGGCGCAAGGTGTAGATCGCGGCGGCCACTCAGCGCCATCTGGTACCAGAGCTGCACCACTTCCGGGCGCAACCGCTGTGCGAAGGCGACCGAGTCAATGCCTTCACCCGGCACCACGGCGCCCGGCACCAACTGCTGCACCTGGATGCGATGCAGGCCTTCGGCCAATGCATCCAGCACGCCACTCCAATCCGGCGAGAACTCGGCCAGCGTGGCCACCACCTGCAACAGGCGGCTGCCGTCGCCATCGGCCAGCGCATCGAGCATGGCCGACACTTGCGTGCGATCCACCGTGCCCAACATCGCACGCACTACATCATCACGCAGCGCACCGCCGGCATAGGCGATGGACTGGTCCAACAGCGACAAGCCGTCGCGCAGCGAGCCATCGGCCGCGCGCGCCAGCTGCACGATGGCGCTGTCGTCGAACTCGATTTCCTCAGCGGTCATGATCCGCTTCATCTGCCCCTGGATCTGCTCCTCATCCAAGCGCTTGAGGTTGAACTGCAGGCAGCGGCTGAGCACCGTGACCGGCAATTTCTGCGGATCGGTGGTGGCCAGCAGGAACTTCACATGCTCCGGCGGCTCTTCCAGTGTCTTCAACAGCGCATTGAACGCCGCCTTGGAGAGCATGTGCACTTCGTCGATCAGATAAACCTTGTACTTGCCACGCGAGGGCATGTACTGGGCGTTCTCGATCACCTCGCGCACGTCATCCACACCGGTATTGGATGCGGCGTCGATTTCCAGCAGGTCGATATAGCGACCGGCATCAATATCCAGGCAGGCCCGGCACTGGCCACACGGGTCGGCGCTGGTGCCCTGCTCGCAGTTCAGCGACTTGGCAAAGATGCGGGCAATGGTGGTTTTGCCGACACCGCGGGTGCCGGTAAACAGGAAGGCATGGTGGACGCGGCCACTGTCCAGCGCATTGCTCAGCGCACGGACCACGTGTTCCTGGCCCACCAGCTCGGCAAAACGCTTCGGACGCCACTTGCGGGCAAGGACGAGATAGGACATCAGGCAACCGTCTTCATTCGAGCGCCCATTGTGCCATGCCCCACCCGTCCGCCAGCACCCAGTCAGGGGGTGCTTGTGGCATCGCGCCAAGCCCTATAGAATCTGCGCCCCTGCTGAGGTGTTACAGCGGCAGGATCCGGAGAGGTGTCCGAGTGGTTGAAGGAGCACGCCTGGAAAGTGTGTAAGCGTCTAAACCGCGCTTCGGGGGTTCGAATCCCCCTCTCTCCGCCAGATAAAAAGAAAAGGCCGCCCTTCGGGTGGCCTTTTCTTTTTGTCCGGGGGACAGCATGGGGGACGAGAGCCCCAACAGGTTCGACCGCCGGCGTAGCCGGTGGGACGGCGCAGCCGCCCGAAGGGTGAGGGGCGAAGCGCCGAATCTGCCGTCTCTCTCCGCCAGATACCCAGTAGCTGGCAGCTTCTTCAGCCAAACTCGCTTTGCCGAGTGCGATATCGAAGGCATCTGGAACATGCACCACGTCCTACTTATGGGTGAGCTCCACTTTTAATAAATGCCTATTTTCCGCATTTGAAATATCTGGAAGTTCGGCAACTAAATCCAGTGCTACCTATCCGCCCATCAATGTCACTTCGGCCAGACAGGCATGGCCAATGAGTTCACGTCGGCACTGATCCAGACAAGCCCGTTACCGAAGCACGAGGCCCGATGCCCGATGCCAAACTGAATTGTCATTTCGGCGAAAGCTCACCTGCGTCCTGCATAATTGGCCCCATCTAGGAGCTGCAGGGGAATGGATATGGGGAAACGATTGATTAGTGTCGCCGCTACTGCTGCGATCGGCGTCTCCGCGGGCTGCTCAATGCTCAGCCCTCAGATACCCAAATGCTCCGACACGGATACGTTGAATCTGGTACGAGAGATCATCGCTGAAAGTCTTGGCGCCACGGGGCCGAACTCAATCCCGGTCCAAACGCTCACAAGTGTTCTGAACATTGAACTGCCGCATGCCACATCTCTTGAAGAAAACATCAAGAAATACAGCTGCGAAGCCAACTTGCTGGTTAATAACGGCGCAGGCAATCAAAGCAAGCTGGTGCTCAGCTACACCTCACAGCTCGATGACGAGGATCGGCATCTGGTTCATGTAGCTGGATTTAATCAGTTCGATCAAATCACGCTAGCTGGTGCATTGGCCGCAGCACTGCAGGCTCAGCGCCCGCAGGCACCTGCCAATGTCTCCTCTGAGACCGATTCAGCGCTGGCTTCCGCCAACGCGATAACAGCCGAAACCGCCCAGACTTCAGGCCTTGCCGAGCCGATCGAAAACACACCCGAACAGGTGGCGGCAAATGAGGCGATCCGAGAGCGTTTTTTCAGTGGCAACGGCGAGGGTGGAACCCCAAAATTCACCGATTACCCAGTTGCTGATATTTATTCCGGCTCAACTGCCACCTTGGACACCAGTAGCGAAGAAGCTCGCACTTTCAGGACTCGAATTTCTGATGCACTTTCCCGGAATCCGGTGGATTTCGCTGGCGAATACACCTCTGCAAGCTGGGGATGTGGCACGTCGTGCAGCTACACGACTTTTGTGAACAAGCGAACAGGCCAGGTCATCAAAAGTGGACTCGGCGGTGAATTAGGCCCCAGAGTTCGCAAGTTCGTCCCCGACAGCGACTTGCTGATAGCAGAAGGTGGAGAGGTTGATGACGATTACAACTCAACCGGCAACTACGCTTTCTTTTACCGGTTGCAAAATGATGAGTTCCAGTTGATCACCAAAGTGCCTGTCCCGGAAGAAATCTACTGACGCGCCGCGGAAATGATGAAAGCAACCAGGGCGCTCAGCACCATGCTAATTTCCCCGCATTAGACCGATCCAAAAGGTGCGGGATGAAGCAGCTTGGCGCGACCCTGTTGGTACTTGCAGCAACCGTAGGAACCTCCACCGCAGCGCCTTCTTCGGCGTTGGCAGCCTCTCCCGCCGCCAACGAGGCGGCCTACTCCGCCGTGAACCCCTTCATCGGCACCGGTGGCGAAGGCCATACCTACCCGGGGGCCACCGTTCCTTACGGCATGGTCCAGCTGTCGCCTGATACCCGCATCCAGTCACGCAAGGAGGGCTATGGCTGGGCGGCGGGTTATCGGCATGACGACAACACCATTGTTGGCTTCTCGCATACGCACTTTTCCGGCACCGGTCATTCGGACCTGGGCGATCTGCTGTTGATGCCGACCACCGGCGAGTTGAAGCTGGAACGCGGCAACCCGGATCAACCGCTGAGCGGTTACACCTCGCGCTTCAGCCACGCCACCGAGCAAGCCCGGCCCGGCTATTACGCGGTCACGCTGGATGACTACGACGTGCGCGCCGAACTCACCGCGAGTGCACGCGTCGGCATGCATCGCTACACCTTTCCTGCCGGCAAGCCCGCGCATGTGGTGCTGGACCTGCGCACCAGCATGTATGACTACCCGGGCAAGATTCTGTGGTCACGCGTGCGGGTGCGGCCGGATGGAACGGTCACCGGCTTTCGCGAAACGCGTGGCTGGGCGCCCGGTCGCCAGCTGTACTTCGCCATGCGCTTTTCGCAGCCGCTCAGCGGCCATCAACTGCACAACACCGAGCAGGACATCACTTACAAGGGCTTCCCGCCGCCGGGCGAGAAGAACCCGGAACAGCGCGCGCAGATTGAAGGCCGACAGCTCGTTGCCGCGTTCGACGTGGTGCCGGTTGCCGGCAAGCCGCTGCTGGTGAAAGTCGCCATTTCGCCGGTGAGCGAAGACAACGCGATTGCCAACCTGGACGCGGAAGCGCCCGACTGGGATTTCGACGGCATGCGCGCCGCCGCAAAACAGCAGTGGAGCGAGGCGCTGGGTGCAGTGGATGCCCAGGGCAGCGAGGCACAACGCAGCAGTTTCTACACCGCGCTGTATCACACGCTGTTGGGGCCAACCTTGTTCATGGACAGCGATGGGCGTTATCGCGGCCCGGACAACGCCGTGCATCAAGCGAAAGGATGGACCAACTATTCCACCTTCTCGCTGTGGGACACGTACCGCGCGTTGCACCCGTTAGCTACGTTGGTGCAGCCGCCACAACGCACCAATGACTTCGTCAATTCACTGCTGGCGTCGCGCCGCGAAAGCGCACACGGCGTGCTGCCGGTGTGGTCGTTCCACGGTTTGGAAACGTGGTGCATGATCGGCTACCACGCCGTTCCGGTCATTGCCGATGCCTACATGAAGGGCATCCGTGGCTACGACACCAACGAAGCACTGCAGGCGATGGTGGCCAGCGCCAATTACGGGCCTTACGACGGCATCGCGCAGTACCGCGAACTCGGCTATGTGCCGATCGACGAGGAAGGCGAAGCCGCCAGCAAAACGCTGGAATATGCCTACGACGACTGGACCATCGCGCAGGTGGCACAGGACATGGGCAAGACCGATGTCGCCGCCGAATTCACCAAACGCGCGGCCAACTGGAAGCATGCGTTCGACCCGGCCACCGGCTTCATGCGCGCACGCAAACGCGATGGCAGTTTCCGCGAACCGTTCGATCCGAGCGTCAGCGGTTACGGCAGCGATTACACCGAAGGCAATGCATGGCAGTACTCGTGGTACGTGCCGCAGGATGTCGCCGGCCTCGCCGCGGCGCATGGCGGCGACGACAAGTTGATGGCACGGTTGGATGCGGTGTTCGAGGCGAAGGTGGATCCATCGATCTTCGCGCACATGGAAGACATCACTGGCCTGATCGGCTGGTACGCACACGGCAATGAACCCAGCCACCACGTCGCCTATCTGTACGCGCATGCCGGCCAACCGTGGCGCACGCAGGCGCGGCTGAAACAGATCATGGACACGCAGTACGCCGCACGCGTTGATGGCCTGGCCGGCAACGACGACCTTGGCCAGATGTCGGCTTGGTATGTGTTCACCGCGCTGGGTTTCTACCCGGTCACGCCGGGCAGCAATCAATACATCATCGGCCGCCCGTTCCTGCCGCGCGCCACGTTGAATCTGCCCAACGGCAAACGCTTCAGCATCGTGGCGACCGGATTGGATGACGCGCATACCTATATCGGCAATGTCACGCTCAACGGCAAGCCTTTGGAGCGAGCCTATGTGACCCATCAGGAAATCCAGGCCGGCGGCGAACTGCACTTCACCATGCAGGCCGAACCTAATCAGGAATGGGCGACGGATGCGGCACAGCGACCGTATTCGATGTCGCGATAACGCGATTGGGTTTCAAGGCGACCCGGACCGTGCCCAATGGACACGGCCCGGGTTTGGATGTAGGGGATTGATGCTGCCGGTGAACGGCAACATCGCCGCACTCAGCTGCTCGACACCTTCATCAACACCAGGCCGCTGACGATCAGCACCGCCGCGCCAATGCGCATCGCACTGACGTGCTCGCCCAGGAAGAAGATGCCGATCAGGAACGCGCCCACCGCACCGATGCCGGTCCAGATGGTGTACGCGGTGCCCAGCGGCAAGGTGCGCATGGCGACGGCCAGCAACCAGAAGCTGGCGATCATGCCAACGATGGTGATGATGCTGGGAACCAGGCGGGTGAACCCGTGGGACTGCTTCATCGCCAATGCCCAGACGATTTCCAGCAAACCCGCAACCAACAGATAGATCCAAGCCATGAAAAGCCTCCTTGAGGGGGCCAGGCCGTCCTGGATACGTTCCCGTGTTGGGGGAGGTCGTCCTCCGTTGGGCCGGCATTCTAGCCAAGAGGGCCGCCAATGGCCTACCGCAGCCGTTGGCGGGTTACACGCAGTTCAATCGCCGCACATTTCTGGTCTTACAGCGCGCGCATACGCTACAATCGCCACACACGACAGGATCTGCTCCCGTTTGTGTCCGGTCTGTGATCCACGGCGGCTGATGAACCCATCGCCCCTGACTCCCCAGATTGAGAATGGCCGCGCATTGCGCGGCCAAACCGTCTCTATGGTGGCCCCGTCGGCCCCTCGCGACGCTAGGTCGAAAATCCCGCCAGGGCCGGAAGGCAGCAACGGTATCGATCGACGCGGGCGCCGAGGTCAGCCGGCGGGGCCACCGCCTTTTCAGCCGTTGAATACGTGATGCCGCTGTCGACGCGGTGATCTCACCCGCTTGCCTGCGATTTGAGCAGGCGCGGCATGCACGACGGAAAGTTTGCGCGAACCCGGCGAGCTTCGTGCTTCGGAATGATTCGAGGTATCCATCTGCGTCGGCCCCGACTCACCCTCACCCCAGCCCCTCTCCCGCTTGCGGGAGAGGGGCTTTGATTCGCTATTTTCAATGGGCGCCTCGTGCTGCGCAGGCGCCGGTGAATGCCACTCGCCGCACCCACCGGGTGCCGCTTTATGGCAGATCTTCCAGCGCCACCTGCGCAGCAGTGGGATTGGCCAATGCCACACATTCACCCGGCATCGCCACTCGGTGGCCGCGCGCGCGAAGTGCTTGGCCATCGGCGGCGCTGGCGTAGTGGTAGAGCATCATCCGCGTCTGGATTGCTGCGTCGTACTCGCGTTCGAGATCATCCACGCCGGTATGCGATGGATTGCCGTGCAGACCGCAGTCGTGGGCGATCAATTCGTTGTCGTTGGCATAGCGCGCCAGCATTTCCGGAATCGGCCGGGTATCGCCGCTCCACACCAGCGCACCCTGCAGACGCAGCCCGTAGGCGGTCTCGGGCCAGTGGTGACGCACCGGAAACACTTCCAGCCGCACGCCTTCATGCCAGAACGCCTCGCCAACGACGATCAGCTGGAACGCATCCCAGAAGTTGGCGCCGCCTTCGGCCAACACATTCGGGTAATCCGCCACGCGACGATGCAACAGCGGCACCACGGTCGCCGGCACATACAGCCGCACCTTGCCGCGCCGCTGCCGGTTGAAATACGCATCAACGAACAGCCGCTCGAAACCGGCGACATGATCCAGGTGGATATGCGTGACGAACACCGCATCAGGCAGCGCGCCATAGTGCGCGCGATACGCGGTCAGGCCTTCGCCGCCGCAATCGATGGTCAGCCACGGCCGGCCATCGCGTTCGATCACCGACATCGGCGAGCCCAGTTCGACCGCCGAGGCATTGCCGACGCCCAGAAAACGCAACGCCCAGTTCATCAGGTGCCTCGGTTCCAAGCCAGATCGTAAGCGCGACGCAGCCGTGCGAAATCTTTCTCGACATCCTCGCGACTGCGTTCGCCGCGCAGCTTCAGCAGCGAGCGCAGCAGCCGCTTGAGGTTGCGCTCGCGCCAACGGGTGGCGGGAATGCGCAGCACGCCGCGGTCGAAGTCGATCAACCAACCGTGGCCGGTGGCGTCGAACAGAATGTTGTGTGCGTTGAGATCAGCGTGATCCAGCCCCGCGCGATGGAAACGGGCGATCAGCCTGCCGGTCTCTTCCCACGGTGCGCCACGGCCGGTCACCAGCGCGCGGTCGGCCAGTGAACGGACGTTCTCCAGGCGCTCCATCAGGATCGCGGCGCGGTAGGTCATGCCATCGCGCATGTAGAACGCAGCCAATGGGCGCGGCACTGGCAACTTGAATTCAATGAGTTTGCGCATGAGGCGGAACTCGGCAAAGCTCCGCGCCCGATCAGGGCCACGCCACAGGTAGCGATCGCGACTGAGCTTGGCCGCAACGCCGCCGCGCAGGTAATGCCGCAGCACGCTTTGACCGAACGGCGCGTCGACAAACCAAGCACCGCCGCGGCCACCCTCGCCCACCGGACGCGCCTTGCCATCCCACTGCGCGGGCGAGAACAGCCCCGGGTCGGCTTGCCGCAAGCGCTGGCGGTCGAACAGAATGGCGCCGTATCCACGACCTTCGCGGCACGGCGTCAGAGCTTCATTGGCGTCGAATGCGACCATTCCCAGCGAGTCTAACAACACATGTCCGCATCGTCCTCCCCGCTGTGCCTCCTGCGCCTCTCCGCGCTGGGGGATGTGACCCACGTCGTGCCGCTGGTTCACACCCTGCAGCACGCGCGGCCGGGACTTGAGCTGCATTGGGTGATCGACAAGGCCGGCCACAAACTGCTCGACGGCCTGCCCGGCGTGACCTTCCATGTTTACGACAAGAAGACCGGTGTGGCCGGCATGCGCGCACTGCGCGGCGAACTGCCGTCGGCACCGTTCGACGCACTGTTGCAGATGCAGGTGGCCTTCCGCGCCAACCTGCTTTCGGCCTTCATCCCGGCCCGTCGCCGCATCGGCTACGACAAGACGCGCTCGAAGGATTTGCACGGGCTCTTCATCAACGAGCGCATCCCGGACCGTCCCGGCATCCATGTGCTGGATGCCATCGGCAGCTTCTGCGAGCCGCTGGGCATGAAGCAGACTGAGGTCCGCTGGAACCTGGCAACGCCGCCGGAAGCCCACGAATGGGCCGCGGCACAATGGCCCGACGACGGTCGCCCGGTGCTGATGATCTCGCCCTGCTCCAGCCACCAACGCCGCAACTGGTACGCCGACCGCTACGCCGCACTGGCCGATCACGCCGCCGCGCAGGGCTGGCGCGTGGTGTTGTGTGGCGGTCGCAGCGAACTGGAGCGCAGCACTAGCGACGCCATCATCGCGGCGATGCAGCACCCGGTGCTCGACCTGGTCGGCAAGGACACTCTCAAGCAATTGCCTGCACTGCTGGCCCGCGCCTCATTGCTGGTCACGCCCGATTCCGGCCCGATGCACATCGCCAACGCCGTCGGCACCAAGGTGCTGGGCCTGCATGCCGCCAGCAACCCGGAACGCAGCGGGCCGTACTCTGATCGCCGCTACTGTGTGGACCGCTACGACGACGCTGCGCGCCGTTACCTCAACAAGCCGGCCAGCCAATTGAAGTGGGGCACCAAGATCGAATTCGACGAGGTGATGTCGCTGATCACCGTGGACGACGGCATCGCCGCATTCGAGCGTTATCGCGCCGACCATCCGCGCTGAGCATCCCCTGCTCCAACGTAGAGGCCGCCCATTGGGCGGCCTTTCTGCATCACAGCCCGCGCAGCGGACTCAGCTTGCGCGGTAGTCCTGATACGACTTTTCTTCCACATAGCTGGAACCCAGCGCCAGATTGATGGCCTTCTTGATGCGCGCGCGCTCATCGTTCTGGATATAGACGCTGCGCGCCAGCTGCACGAACGCATCGTCGAACGCCTGCGCCTTCTCTTTCAGGCGAATGTCGTCTTCGATATCCCACAACCGCTCATTGACCGCTTTCAAGTCATCGCGCAGCGCGCTGATGTCCTGCGTTGCGGCCGGATGCGCCGCCCAGGTGCGATCCAGCGCCGACAGCTCATTGCGCACGTTGGTCAACTTGGCCGCATCGCTCATGCGCTCGGACTTGATCTGCAGGATCGAGATCTTGTCGAGCAGCTCGCCAAAGGAAACGGGAACAAGGATTTCGGACATGGAAAGCGCCTGGATAACGTGGCGCACAGTTTAGCCCGTCGCTGCGATCAGCTTCTGCCCTGACATCACCTCCGTCATACCCAACGTCGGCATCGCAGGCAGCCGGTGATCCAGTGCAATGGTGTATCAGGCACCCTTTAAACGATAATGATTCTTATTATTTACAAAGGAACCAGCAATGCGCGTCGACTCCTCACACTTCCCTCTCGTCCGGCTGGACTATGCCCCAGAGAATGCCGACAGCACCGAAACCGTGCTTGCCGACATGTCCGCGCTGCTGGCCCGTGAGCAGCCCTTCGTCTACATCGCCAGTGGCGGCTTCGATCAGGGTGAGCCCGACATCGACGAGCGGCGCAAGGTCGCTAACTGGATGAAGGCGAACAAGCCGGCCATCGTCAAACTCACCAAGGCCCACGTGCATGTCGCCGCCAATGACGATGAGCAACGCAAGGCGGAGGAGTTCAGCAGATTCTTCGAGAATTTCTGGGGCTACCCGATGCTGATCGTCGGCAATGCAGAAGAAGCTGAAGCCAAGGCCAGCGAACTTCTGCGCTGAAGCCAGCGGGAATTAGTGAAGCAAAGTGCAGCAGGTCGCCTGAAAGTGGCTTCCTGCATGTATCCCGTGGCACGGGATGGATTCAGCGCTGCGCTCTTCTCCCTTTGAGCAGCTTCACCGTCCCACCGGATATCGCCGACCGTCGGAGTTTCTATCCGCATCGAACCGCTCCGATCATTCAAACCGACATCCGATGCACACCGAACGTCGCCCAAGAAAAAAGCCGCCCGAAGGCGGCTTTTTCTAAATCTGGCGGAGAGGGGGGGATTCGAACCCCCGAGGCGCTATAAACGCCTGCCTGATTTCGAGTCAGGTACATTCAACCGCTCTGCCACCTCTCCAGATGGTCCCGGCGAACCGGGGTGCGAATGATAAGGGGCATTGGCTACGCCGACAAGGGCTTTTTGACCTCAGCGCCTCAAGACATCGCTGCACGCTGGCTTTCCGGCAGCCAACCAACCCGCAACGGTGCTTGCCGTGCACCTCCATGAACGCGATGATGCGTTGCCATCCCGCCGAACCCTGGCCCACCTGGGCATCCATGATCGAATTCGGACACCTCAGCCACGTCGGCCTGCGTCGCCAACTCAACGAAGACACCTACTACGGTGACGGTGAGTTGAGCCTGTGGCTGATTGCAGACGGCATGGGCGGCCACGCCTGTGGCGAAGTCGCCAGCGCCTTGGCGCGGGAAACCATCGTTCGCGAGATCCGCAACGGCACCGCGCTGGTCCAGGCCATCCGCATCGCCGATGAAGAAATCATCCGCACCTCGCGCCGTCGCAACGACAGCCTGCCGATGGGCACCACCGTGGTCGCCGCGCGTGTCCAGGGCAACCGTTTTGAAGTGGCGTGGGTGGGCGACAGCCGCGCCTACCTGTGGCGCGACGGCAAGCTGGCCCAGCTCAGCCAGGACCACAGCTACGTGCAGGAACTGATCGCACAAGGCAGCCTCACCGCCGAGCAGGCGCGCGCGCATCCGCACCGCAATGTCGTCACCCAGGCACTGGGCGTCACCGACCCGGCGCACCTCAACGTAGCCACGATGACCGGCGAGCTGCGCCCGGGCATGCAACTGCTGCTGTGCAGCGACGGCCTGACCGAAGAAGTGGACGACACCCATCTTTCCGAAGCGCTCGCCCACGCCGACTGCAGCGCGCAGGAATGCGTGGATGCGCTGGTGGCCGCCGCACTCGATGGCGGCGGCTCGGACAACGTCACCGCCATCCTCGTCCGCTGCCACTGAGGCAAATCAGCGGCTGTAGGAGCGCCTTGAGGCGCGAAGCCCTTAATGCTTACGGCGGCTCCAACTTCCGCAACTGCAACCGGATTACCGCAGTTGCTGATTGACTGCTGCATCCACCACATGCGCTTCGCGGCCGAGGCCGCTCCTACACCAGGCAATCCACCAAGCCCCTTTTACGCCGTCTCGGACGGCTCCGGCGCACGCTCGCCGTCCCACCAGGCATGGCCACCCTTCTTGCGCAGCCGGGCCAATCTTGCTTCGTGCGCTTCCTGCTCGGAGGCGGTCACCACCACGCGCGGGCGCGGCAGCAGCACGAACGCGTCGAACGTCTGTTCGGCACCGGCGGTATTGGTCGAGCTCGACTCGGGCTGACCGAAGCCGATCTCTTCCTGCCCGGACGTCAGCGCGATATAGACGTCGGCCAGGATCTGCGCATCGAGCAAACCGCCGTGCAACTGGCGATGCGAGTTGTCCACGCCCAAACGCCGGCACAGCGCGTCCAGCGAGTTGCGCTGCCCCGGAAAACGCTCACGCGCCATCGCCAGGGTATCGGTCACCGTTACCCGCTCGGCCAAGCGGCCCCGGCCCAACAGCGACATCTCGTTTTCAAGAAAGCCCATATCGAACGAGGCGTTGTGGATGATCAGCTCAGCGCCATCCACATAGGCCAGGAACTCGTCGACCACTTCTTCAAAGCGCGGCTTGTCGGCGAGGAAATCCAGGCTCAGCCCGGTGACTTCCGCGGCGCCGGATTCAAACTCACAGTCCGGCTTGAGGTAACGGTGAAAATTGTTACCACTGGGACGACGTTCGAGCAGCTCCACGCAGCCGATTTCGACCACACGGTTGCCCTTCTTCCACTCCAAACCGGTGGTTTCGGTATCAAGGACGATCTGGCGCATGGATTACCTCAGTTGCTTGCGGCGCCTTGGCGCGCACGGATTGCTGCATCACGGGCCAATTCGTCCACCCGTTCGTTGTCCGGATTGCCGGCGTGGCCTTTCACCCAGCGCCAATCGATCGTATGCCGCTGGGTCGCCGCATGCAGGCGCTCCCACAGGTCGCGATTTTTGACCGGATCACCACCGGAGGTCTTCCAGTTGCGTCGCACCCAACCCGGCATCCATTCGGTGATGCCCTGGCGCACGTACTGCGAGTCGGTGGACAGCACGATGTCACACGGCTCGCTGAGCGTTTCCAGCCCGGCAATGGCCGCCATCAACTCCATGCGGTTGTTGGTGGTGTGCTCTTCGCCGCCGGTGACCTCGCGCTCGTGTCCCTTGTAACGCAACAGCGCTGCCCAGCCGCCCGGGCCCGGATTGCCGAGGCAGGCGCCGTCGGTATGTATCTCAATTGACTTCATGTGGTTCCGTTGCTGATTCAGGTCGCCATCGGCCGGCGCCAGCCCACCTGGCTGGCTTTCATCGGTCCGATGAACGCCTCGGTTCTCTTTTCTGCTTCCAGCACGCACAACGCGCGCAATGCCGGCAAGCTCGTTCCCGCCGCCGCACCCGTCTGGCTCCACAGCGGCCCGTGGTAGCCGATGGACTGGCAACGCAATCCCTGCCGCTTCATCAGCACGCGGGTTCGCGCCACCGAGGCCGGCTGCGCCCCCTGCCATTGCCAATGCGCCCGATACGGGCTGTAACGGTTGAGCACGGTCATCCACAACCGTCCTCCCGGCATCAACACCCGCGCACATTCGGCCAGCAGTGCATCCAGATCGGCCGGAGCCGCATGTTGAATGACGATCGCATTGACCGCCTCGGCCGGCAGCGGCAAGGCCAGCCCGCAGCGCACTTCGCCCTGCCAACCACTTCCCTGCCCCATCTGATGCAGACGTATACCGCGCCCCGGAGGGGCCTGTTCGGGCAGCCAAGCGGCACTTGGCGCCAACCACAACCACGGTTGTGCAGGCACGCTGCGCAATCGGGCCAGCAGGTGCTGATGCTCCCAATCCCGGATCGCCCGCGCAGCAACCATCTCAAACCATGGCGAGACTGACGCTTGACGAGGGGACGGGGCGGCAGGCATTTTCCAATTCTATGCGACTGACCGCCCTGCCTGCATTTCAGGACAATTACATCTGGGCGCTGCAAACGCCCGATGAGCGCACCGTATTCGTCGATCCCGGCCAAGCCGGCCCGGTGTTTGAAGCGGCTGCACAAGGCATGCAGCCCGCCGCCGTACTGCTCACCCACCACCACGACGACCACATTGGCGGCGTGGCCGAACTGCGCCAACGCTGGCCACGGCTACGGGTGTTCGCGCCCCGGGATGAACGCATCGCTTTGGATTGTGAACGGGTGGCCGATGGCGACCGGGTACAATCCTCCGGCTTCGACTTCTCGGTGATGGCGGTTCCCGGCCACACCCGGAGCCACATCGCCTATCTGGGCCACGATCATGTGTTCTGTGGCGACATGCTGTTCAGCCTGGGCTGTGGACGCATGTTTGAAGGTACGCCCGCCCAGATGCTGGCCTCGCTCAAGCGACTGGCCGCCCTGCCCCCCCAGACACAGGTCTGCTGCGGGCACGAATACACGCTGGCCAATGCCGTCTTCGCGCGGCATGTCGATCCCACCAACGCGGCATTGCAACGCCGCCAGAAGGAAGTTCAGGACATGCGCAGCCATTCCCGACCCACTGTTCCGGCCGTATTGGCCAGTGAACTGCAATGCAATCCATTTCTGCGTACCGCGGATACCCACATCCGCGACGCAATCACCGCTCGACTGGGTCGCACGCCCGCCGACGAGGTGGAAGTCTTCGCCGAATTGCGGCGGTGGAAAGACGGTTTCCGCGCGTGAGGCGGGCCAATCTCTGCCTGGCGCTGGGCATGTTGCTCGGCGTCAGCAGCGCTTCCAGTGCGCAGTCGCTGCCCGCCAGTGCCGGCCTGACCCAGAACATCGCCGCGCTCGGCGCGCTGCCGATTGATCCGGCCGAACTGCCGCCAGCCACCACCCGCAACGGCCGCGAGATCTTCGCCAATTTCCGTGAAGGCCTGGCCGCGCCGCAATGCGATGCCGAAGCCACCAGCCCGCGCTGGCGCAAGCAGTTCGCACACGCCCCGGCCCGTCTGGGCAATGTTGAAGACGATGCCC
The DNA here is from genome assembly GCF_050737575.1 of Stenotrophomonas sp. GTDB lineage: Bacteria > Pseudomonadota > Gammaproteobacteria > Xanthomonadales > Xanthomonadaceae > Stenotrophomonas. Next base: position 449,692 of record NZ_JBOHXW010000002.1, on the reverse strand, counting down.
TGCCGCTGTTTGGCTATGTGGTCGACGAGCTGCGCGCCGCCAACCTGCCCACCGAATTCGCACTGATTCCGTTTGTCGAAAGCGGCTATCGTCCGGGCGCCCGCAACCCCAGCGGCCCCGCCGGGCTGTGGCAGTTCATCGCCACCACCGCACGCAACCATCGCGTGCCGATGGAAAAGGGCTATGACGGCCGCTTGTCGGCGGTGGACTCCACCCGCGCCGCGGTGCGTTACCTCAAGACCCTGCACGGCATGTTCGCCGGTGACTGGCAGTTGGCGGTGATGGCCTACAACGCCGGTGAGTACCGCATCCTGCAGGCTCTGCGTCGTGGCGGCATGAACGCACAAAACGCCCGTGCGGCCGAACTGCCTGGCCTGTCGCCGATCACCTACTCGTACGTGGAAAAGCTGCACGCGCTGGCCTGCGTGTTGGAACAGGCCGAGAAAGAGCCGGACCTCATGGCCTCGCTCAATCGCCCGGTGCCGATTCTCAAGGGTCACACATTGCCGGCCAATACCTCATTGGCAAGCTGGTCGGCGCAGAACGCGCTGGATCCGTCCCGCATCGCACGGCTCAACCCGGCACTGACCGGTGCCCGCGCCGGCAGCCGCGTGCTGGCGCCGACCTTTATCGGTAGCGGCAATGAGCCTGCGCTCGAACCGCTGGTTACCCTGGCCGAAACAGCAAGCACTCCGGCGTCAAGCCCAGCCGCAGCAGCCCCGGCACGGGTGCGCAGCGTTGCATCAACCAGCAGCGCACGCCGCCACACCGTCCGCAACGGCGAATCGGCTTGGACGATTGCCCGTCGCTACGGTATTTCGGTCAAGACGCTGCTGTCGTTCAACGACCTCGAAGCCAGCGCGATACTTCGCCCGGGCATGGTGCTGAGGTTTGAAGACGTCCGCTGAGCGAGCAGCGTCTCGGAGGCACACTGGAAAGCCCGGCCTTGCGCCGGGCTTTCTGTTTCATGCTCTGCCAAGTCGCCGTGCATTCGCAGGAACGAACCCAACCGCAAGACATGCCGGGTTCGCCATGACTGACAGCCGCGACGTACACGCCGCTGCAGAACGCATCACCTTCGCAGCGGATGGCCGCTCCGACGCGCGAACCACGCAAACGCCACACGCTTTACACGTGAGCAATGAGAACGCGAAGCCACGAATGCGGCCATGTCGCGCGAGCAACCCATTCAAACCCTGCAACACGCTTAGACAAGATCAACCGCCTCGCGACTCACGTCGCCCACAGCGGCCTCGTGTCACAGGAATCCCATCCACAGCGATCCTGCAGCGCTCTACACAAAACAAACACCCAACAAAAAGCCCGGCCAATGGCCGGGCTTTTCGTTTCCATCAACTCCAACGAATCAGAGCTGGGATTCCTGCACCTGCACCTTGAAGTGCTTGCGCATGCCGTCGACATACGCCTTGGCGGCGGCAGCGCCATCAATCTGGCTTAGCTGCTGCTTGAGCATGGCTTGCTGCGGCTCCGGCACTTCCGCCATGTTGCCCGGCGTCACCTTGGTCACGGCGAACACGGCGTAACGACCGTCTTCCATGGCGACCTTGCCGTAGCTGGGCTTATCGGCAGCAGCCGGCGGTGCGGCGGCAAACACGGCTTGGTTGGCAGCGGCCGACGGCATCGGCGCACCACGCGGCAGGCCCGGGACCGGCAGCAGCTGCAGCTTTTCTGCCGGCGCCAGCGCCTGCAGGGTCTGACCTTCCTTCAACTTGGCCAGCAACGCGTCAGCCGCCTTCTGCTGGGCTTCCTTGGTGCGATTGGCGCGTACCGCTGCAATCACCTGCTCACGCGCCTGCGCCAGCGGCGTGGCCTGCTCCGGCGTATGCGCGGTAACACGGATCATCACACTGTGGTTCGGCGCGATCTCGATCGGATCACTCACCGTGCCGTCTTCCACCAGCGTCTCGGAGAAAGCAGCCTTCAGCACCGCCGGATTGGTGGCAATGCCATTGGCGGTCGCCTCGGTGAACGGGCCCAGCGTCTGCACCGGCAAGCCCACTTCCTTGGCCGCCGGCTCCAGCGCGGTCGGGTTCTTGTAGACCAGATCGACCAGACGGCCGCTCAAGTCATTGAACGCACGCTCGGTGTCGGCCTGCAGCTGCTCGGCAGCCAGCTGGTCACGTACTTCCTCGAACGAACGGCCTTCGCCGCCCTTGATCTCGCGCAGCTGCAACACGTGGTAACCGAATTCGCTCTTGACCGGGCCAACAATCTCACCGGCCTTCATCGCGAACAGTGCATCTTCGAACGGCTTGACCATCACGCCCTTCTGCACCCAACCCAGATCACCGCCACTGTTCTTGGAACCGCCGTCATCGGAGTTGGCCTTGGCCAGCGCGGCGAAATCCGCGCCCGGCAGCTTGGCATCCGCCGCCAGCTTGGCGGCCTTGGCTTCGGCGGCCTTCTGCGAAGCTTCATCGCTACCGGCAGAGATCAGGATGTGCGAAGCCAGACGCTCATCAGCGCTGACAAAGCGGGCCTTCTCTTCTTCATAACGGCTGCGCAGCGTGGCCTCGTTGGCCGCCGCAACAGCCGGCATGTTCGCCGCGTTGAGTTCGACGTATTCAATGGACACCGATTCGTGCTGCAGGAAATCCTTCGGGTGCGCGTCGTACCACTGCTTGATCTCCGCATCGCTGACCGGCGCGGTATCTACTTCGGCCACCGGCAGCAGCGCAAATTCGACATCACGCGTTTCACCCAGCAGCTTCAACAGACGCTCGGCTTCGCCCTTGGTAGCGAAACCCGACTGTGCCAGTGCGGTAGGAATGATCGACTGCTGCAGACTGGTACGCACCAGCTGCTCGAACATCGCCGGCGTACGCGGCGGCATGCTCTGCGCCAGCGCCATCTTGTACTGGTCCGGATCGAACTTGCCGTCGCGCTGGAATGCAGGAATACCGGCGATGTATTCGCGCACGGCCGCATCACCAATCACGATGTGCGCCTCTTCGGCAGCCAAGCGAACCACCTGCTCATCGATCAGCTGATCCAGCACGACACGCTTGTTCTCGGTGCTCTCGAACTCGCGCGGATCGAAGTTTTCGCCCTGCTGTTCACGGGCATCCATGCGCGCCTGCTCAAAGCGCGTGCGGAATTCATCAACGCTTACTTCGTGATGGCTCCACAGGAAAGATACCGGCCACCAGGACGGTGCCGAGCGCCACCACGACGGCGGTGCTGAAACCTTGGCCACGTTCTGCGAACCGACACCACCGAGGTAGCTGTTGTCGATCACGAACAGGAACGGAATCATCAGCAGGCTCACGATCACCGTAACGATCCAGCCTGAGGTCTTGTCGCGAAGTTTCTGCAGCATGGGAAAAATCAGGGCCTGTTGGCGAGCCGCGCAGTGTAACCCGCTTCCCGTCCGAGTCCCAACACGGCCACCGCCAGGTACAGCCCAAAGAAAAAGCCCCCGGCTTACGCCGAGGGCTTTTGAGACAACTGGCGGAGCGGACGGGACTCGAACCCGCGACCTCCGGCGTGACAGGCCAGCATTCTAACCAACTGAACTACCGCTCCGAGTTTTGACTCGTCCACCACCGGTAAACCGATGATGCGCATTCCGAGGAATGACTGGATAAATGGCGGAGCGGACGGGACTCGAACCCGCGACCTCCGGCGTGACAGGCCAGCATTCTAACCAACTGAACTACCGCTCCGCATTTAACCTGGTTTGTTTTCTCTCACCCGAGGGCTTGAGAAAACAACGCCCCCGATTACTCAGGGGCGTGTATGAAGTGGCGGAGCGGACGGGACTCGAACCCGCGACCTCCGGCGTGACAGGCCAGCATTCTAACCAACTGAACTACCGCTCCACTTCTAACGCTTTTACTGGTGATGCTTTTTGGTGGGTGCTGAGGGCTTCGAACCCCCGACCCTCTCCGTGTAAGGGAGACGCTCTACCACTGAGCTAAGCACCCCCGGTGAGCCGCTTAGTTTACAGCGTCCTTCAGGGCTTTACCAGCCTTGAACGCAGGATTTTTTGCAGCCGCGATCTTGATCTCTTCGCCGGTCTTCGGATTGCGACCGGTGCGCTCAGCGCGCTCGCGAACCTGGAACGTACCGAAGCCAACCAGAGTCACCGTCTCACCCTTCTTCAGGGCCTTGGTGATCTCGGCGATGACTGCGTCAACCGCACGGCCAGCTTCAGCCTTGGACAGGTCAGCAGCGCCGGCAACGCCGTCAATCAATTCGGTCTTGTTCATTCTGTAAAACTCCCTTTGCGGTACATCCGCGGAATAGTTTGGGTGGTCACCGCACGTCTTCGCAAAGACAACAGTGACCAGAAGAGCATGCAAACACGTCACCCGAGAATCGGTAGGTACGTGAGTCGCACTTTTATACCAGCGCCCCCCTACCCGCGCAAGCTGAAAAGCCAGCAATGACGCGGGTTTCAGGGGGTTTTGCGTTCACACTTCAGTGCTTGACGCGCGTTGTGGGAGCTGCCTTGGCCTTGCCTCGCACCGTGACACGCTGCGCACTCTTGCCGACTTTCTTCGGCGCCAACGGCGACTCCAGTGCGATGTCCAACACTTCATCGATCCATTTCACCGGCACGATCTTCAAGTCGCGGGTGACGTTGACCGGAATGTCGGCCAGATCCTTGCGGTTCTCATCCGGAATGATGACGGTGCGGATGCCGCCACGCAGCGCGGCCAGCAGCTTCTCCTTCAAGCCGCCAATGGCCGTGACACGGCCACGCAGGGTGATTTCGCCCGTCATCGCCACTTCTGCCTTCACCGGCACCTTGGTCAAGGTGGACACCAGCGAGGTGACCATTGCGATACCTGCGCTCGGGCCGTCCTTCGGCGTGGCGCCGTCGGGCACATGCAGATGCACGTCGTGCTTCTGCAGGAAGTCGACATCGATGCCCAGCGCTTCGGCGCGGGCGCGCACCACCGACAACGCAGCGGTAGCCGATTCCTTCATCACATTGCCGAGCTGGCCGGTCAACGTCACCGCGCCCTTGCCCGGAATCAAGGTCGATTCCACCTGCAGCAGCTCGCCGCCGACTTCCGTCCAGGCCAGGCCCGTGACCAAGCCGATCTCGTTTTCTTCCTCGGCACGGCCGAAGTCGAAGCGACGCACGCCAAGGTACTTGTCCAGATTCTTGGCATCCACCACCACCAAGGCCTTGGGTTTCTTGGCGCCCTTCTTGACGGCCTTCTTCACCGGCTGCGGGCCGGCCAGGGCAAGTTCCTTGACCACCTTGCGGCAGATTTTGGCGACTTCGCGCTCCAGGTTACGCACGCCGGATTCGCGCGTGTAATAGCGCACGATGTCGCGGATGGCGTCTTCCTCGATGACCAGCTCTTCAACCTTCAAGCCATTGGCCTTGAGCTGCTTGGGCGCGAGGTAGCGCGTGGCGATATTGAGCTTTTCATCCTCGGTGTAACCCGGGATGCGAATCACTTCCATGCGGTCCAGCAGCGGGCCCGGAATGTTCAGCGAGTTCGAGGTCGCAACGAACATCACTTCGCTCAGGTCCAGGTCCACTTCCAGGTAGTGATCGTTGAATGCGTTGTTCTGCTCGGGATCGAGCACCTCCAGCAGCGCCGAAGACGGATCGCCACGGAAGTCCATCGACATCTTGTCGATTTCATCGAGCACGAACAGCGGGTTCTTGCTGCCAACCTTGTTGAGGTTCTGCACGATGCGGCCCGGCATCGAGCCGACGTAAGTACGACGATGGCCACGGATTTCGGCCTCGTCACGCACGCCGCCCAGCGACATGCGCACGAACTTGCGGTTGGTCGCCTTGGCGATGGACTGCCCCAGCGAGGTCTTGCCCACACCCGGCGGCCCGACCAGGCACAGGATCGGCCCCTTCATCTGCTTCACGCGCGACTGCACCGCCAAGTATTCAAGAATGCGGTCTTTGACCTTGTCCAGACCGTAATGGTCGGCATCAAGCGTGTCCTGCGCAGCCTTCAGATCCTTGCGCACCTTGGTGCGCTTCTTCCACGGCACGCCCAGCAGCCAATCCAGATAGTTGCGCACCACGGCCGCTTCAGCGGACATCGGCGACATCTGCTTGAGCTTGTTGAGCTCGGCCTTGGCTTTGGTTTCCACCGCCTTGGGCATGCCAGCTTCGGCAATCTTGCGCGCCAGCTCATCCAACTCACCCGGCGCATCGTCCAGGTCACCCAGTTCTTTCTGGATGGCCTTCATCTGCTCGTTGAGGTAGTACTCGCGCTGGCTCTTTTCCATCTGCGATTTGACGCGACCGCGGATGCGCTTTTCCAGCTGCTGCACATCGATTTCGCCATCGACCAAGCCGACCAGCATTTCCAGACGGTCGCCGACCAACAGAGTTTCCAGCAGCTTCTGCTTGTCGGCCAGACGCACGCCGATATGCGCGGAAATGGTGTCGGCCAGACGCGCCGGCTCTTCGATGCCGGCCAGGGTCTGCAGCAGCTCCGGCGGCAGCTTGCGATTGGTTTTGACGTACTGCTCGAACAGCGACATCAACGAGCGGGCAATCGCCTCGATCTCGCGTGATTCACGCGACTCGTTCGCTTCGATTTCGATGCCATGGCCCTGCAGCGCGCCGTCCTGTTCATAGACCTTGTCCACGCTCACACGCGACAGGCCTTCGACCAGTACCTTGATCGTGCCATCAGGCAACTTCAGCAACTGCAATACCTGCGCCAGCGTGCCGACCGTGTACAGGTCATCCGCGCCCGGATCATCGGTTTCAGCGGACTTCTGGGCGACCAGCAGGATGCGCTTGTCCGCTTCCATGGCGCGTTCCAGCGCCTGCATGGACTTGTCACGTCCCACGAACAAGGGGATGACCATGTGCGGGAACACCACCACGTCGCGCAGTGGCAGGACCGGCAGGTCGAGAACTTCGAGTTGGGACTGGGCCATGGGGGCGGGCTCCGCAAGTATCAGGAAAGGCCAAATAAAAAAGCCGATGGCCCCGTTATGGGGCCATCGGCGAGGTGTTGCAAGAGGCGTTGGAAGCTGAACGTGAACAGGCAACAGCCTGATTCACGGCCGGCTGCTGCAGCTTCAGTCGCCGGAGGCGGCCTTGGCCGGTGCCGGCGGTGTTTCGTAGATGATGTACGGCTCGGATTTGTTCTCGATGACCGACTCGTCCACGACCACCTTGCTCACGTTTTCCTGTGACGGCAGCTCGTACATCGTGTCCAGCAGCACCGATTCAACGATGGTGCGCAGGCCACGGGCGCCGGTCTTGCGCTTGAGCGCCTTCTTGGCAATGGCCGACAACGCGTCCGGACGGAACTCCAGCTCCACGTTCTCCATCTCGAACAGCTTCTTGAACTGCTTGGTGATGGCGTTCTTGGGCTCGGTCAGAATCTGGATCAGCGCCGGCTCGTCCAGCTCTTCCAGCGTCGCCACCACCGGCAAGCGGCCGACGAACTCCGGAATCAGGCCGAACTTGATCAGATCTTCCGGCTCGACCTCGGCCAGCACCTTGCCCACTTCCTGCTTGCGCTCGGCGCTCTTCACCTTGGCACCAAAGCCAATGCTGCTGCTGTCCGATGAACGCTGCTGGATCACCTTGTCCAGGCCGGCAAACGCGCCGCCACAAATGAACAGGATGTTCTTGGTGTCGACCTGCAGGAACTCCTGCTGCGGGTGCTTGCGACCGCCCTGCGGCGGCACGCTGGCCACCGTGCCTTCGATCAGCTTCAACAGTGCCTGCTGCACGCCTTCGCCGGACACGTCACGGGTGATCGACGGGTTCTCGCTCTTGCGCGAGATCTTGTCGATTTCATCGATATAGACGATGCCCTGCTGTGCTTTCTCGACGTCGTAGTCGCACTTCTGCAGCAGCTTCTGGATGATGTTTTCCACGTCCTCACCGACGTAACCGGCTTCGGTCAGCGTGGTGGCATCGGCCATGGTGAACGGCACGTTGAGCAGCCGCGCCAGCGTTTCCGCCAGCAGCGTCTTGCCCGAACCGGTCGGACCAACCAGCAGGATGTTGGACTTGGACAGCTCGACGTCGTCGCTCTTCTGACGGCTCTCGATGCGCTTGTAATGGTTGTACACCGCGACGGCAAGCGTGCGCTTGGCGCGGGTCTGGCCAATCACATACTGGTCCAGGGCCTCGAGGATCTCACGCGGCTTGGGCAGCGAACTGCGCGCCGACTGCGCCTTTTCCTCAAGCTCCTCACGGATGATGTCGTTGCACAGCTCCACGCATTCATCACAGATGAACACGCTCGGGCCCGCGATCAGCTTGCGTACTTCATGCTGACTCTTGCCGCAGAACGAGCAGTACAGAATCTTGCCGCTGCTGTCCCCGGTACGACCTTGCCGGTCTTCGCTCATGCTTCGCTTACCCAGTTGCTCCCCCTCTGATCAGGGGGTTCGAATTCGAGAATAGCACAGGGCCGGAGGGACATCAGTCCCGTGCCGACCCTGCAAAAAATGCCGTATTTTCGGCTACTTGCACCGTCAGGACGGCTGAATCGTCTCTTCCGGACGGCGCTCGAGCACCTGGTCGACCAGGCCGTACGCCACTGCCTCGGCTGCGCTCTTGAAGTTGTCACGCTCGGTATCCCGGGCGATGGTCTCCAGCGGCTGGCCGGTGTGCTTGGCCATCACTTCGTTCAGGCGCGAACGCAGGGTGAGGATTTCACGGGCATGGATGTCGATATCCGTGGCCTGCCCCTGGTAGCCGCCCAGCGGCTGATGGATCATCACCCGCGAATTCGGCAGCGCATAACGCTTGCCCGGTGCACCCGCCGCCAGCAGCAGCGCGCCCATCGAGGCGGCTTGGCCGATGCAGGTGGTACTCACGTCCGGCCGGATGTACTGCATGGTGTCGTAGATCGCCATGCCGGCGGTGACCACGCCACCCGGCGAGTTGATGTAGATGTTGATTTCCTTTTCCGGGTTTTCCGATTCAAGGAACAACAGCTGCGCCACTACCAGGTTGGCCATGTGGTCGTCGATGGGACCGACCAGGAAAATCAGGCGCTCCTTGAGCAGGCGCGAATAGATGTCATAGGCGCGCTCGCCGCGGCTGGTCTGCTCGACCACCATCGGAACCATGTTCAATGCTTTGGTTCGGTTGTCCATTTCGTGAGGCACCTATTCTTGGGAGGACACACCCCGCGCCGAAGCGCGGGGACGTAACGCCCGCCGATTACTGGCGGATGGCTTCCTGGAACGACAGCGGCTGCTCGGTGTGCTGGGCACGCTCGGCGATCCAATCGATCACCTGCTCTTCCATCACACGGTTCTGCAGGCCAGCCATAAGCTGGGGATCATTGCGGTACATCTCAATGACCTGATCCGGCTCTTCGTAGGTGGAAGCAATCAGACGCATGGTTTCGTTCAGGCGCTTCGGATCCAGACGCAGCTCGTTCTTGCGGGCCACTTCACCGACCAGCAGGCCGACCAGCACGCGCTTGGAAGCTGCATCCTTGAAGCCCTCGTGGGCATCGGCCGGCACCTGGCCCGGGTTGCCGCCCTGGCGACGGATGGCGTCCACCTGCTGAGCCAGCATCGAACGGGCTTCGTTCTCCACCAGACGCGGCGGCAGTTCGACCGAAGCGTAGGCCGCGATCAGCTGCTCGCCAACTTCGCGACGCAGACGATTCATCAGCGCACCCTTGAGCTCGCGCTCCAGGTTGGAACGGATGTCGGCGCGGAACTGCTCCACGTCGCCATTCTTGACGCCGAAGCTCTTGATGAACGCGGTGTCGACTTCCGGCATTTCCTGCTCGGAAACCTCGGTGACCACCACCGTGACCTTGACCGACTTGCCGGCCAGGGCCGGCACGCGCCAGTCAGCCGGGAACTCGACGTCCAGGGTCTTTTCTTCGCCCTTGGCCATACCGACAAGGCCCTGTTCGATCTGCTCGAACATCATGCCCTGGCCGATGATGATGGTGCCCTTCTCGGTGCCTTCAGCCGGCAGACGCTCGTCGCCAGCCTGCGACCAGGTTTCCAGACCGACCAGGTCGCCTTCCTGGGCGCCACGAGTGACCGGCTTCCAGGTGCGGCGCTGCTGACGCAGGTTTTCGATCATCTGATCGATGTCGGCATCGCTGATTTCAGCGGTGTGGCGCACCACGGTCAGCTTGGTGACGTCGACGTCGCCAAAGTCCGGGATCAGCTCAACGGTGGCCACGAAGTCGAATTCGCCTTCGCCAGCCTTGTCGATACGCGGATTACCGGCGATGCGCAGCTCGTGCTCGCGCAGGGCGGCATCGAAGGTTTCGCGCAGCAGGCCGTCCATTGCTTCGGCGCGCACCTGCGGCCCGAAACGCTGTTCAATCACCTTGGCCGGCACTTTGCCCGGGCGGAAGCCCTTGATGCGTGCGGTACGCGAGATTTCGCCCAGACGGCCATTGATGTGGCTCTGCAGACGGTCTTCCGGCAGCGAGAAGCTCAGGCGGCGTTCCAGGTTGCCGGTGGATTCGATCGAAGCTTGCATGTGGACTCCTGCCACCGGAGGCATCTGCCCCGGCACGATGTGATGGTTGAAACGGTTGTGAGGAAGCGGGTCTGCGCCGCAGCCGTTTAGTTTGGCCGATATCGCCCGTCACCGCCAGCCGTGGCGGGCGTGCAATGACAATCGGAAGCGCCCCGAGTGGGCAGACAAGACCGGGCAATGGTGCGAAAGGGGGGACTCGAACCCCCACGCCTTGCGGCACTGGAACCTAAATCCAGGGCGTCTACCAATTCCGCCACTTTCGCTAAGCCGGTACAGGTCGCCATTGTTGCAGGCACATCCGCAAAGCGGAAGCCAACCCAATGGCGGATAAAGAAAAGCCACCGGATCGCTCCGATGGCTTCAAATTGGTGGGCTGTCAAGGATTCGAACCTTGGACCTATTGATTAAGAGTCAACTGCTCTACCAACTGAGCTAACAGCCCTGAAACTCTGGGTGCGGATTCTACACCGCGAGGTGATTTCCGCACCAGCCCAAAAACACCGGGCTTACATAAAAAGGAAAAGCCACCAGATTGCTCTGATGGCTTTTCGATTTGGTGGGCTGTCAAGGATTCGAACCTTGGACCTATTGATTAAGAGTCAACTGCTCTACCAACTGAGCTAACAGCCCTGAAAATCAGGGTGCAAATCTTATCGCACCCTTCTTTTTTTTGAAACCCCGGATGTGACTCCGTTGCTTCGTTTGTTCAGTGGGGTGGCTGAGGGGATTCGAACCCCCGACCGCCGGAATCACAATCCGGAACTCTAACCAGCTGAGCTACAGCCACCACTGAAAACCTAAATTTGCCTACCGCTTGCGCCAGTTGGCGCGCCCGACAGGAATCGAACCTGTAACCGCCGGCTTAGAAGGCCGGTGCTCTATCCAGTTGAGCTACGGGCGCTCAGAACCGGATTGTCGCAATCCAACGCCCATGAGTGCATCGGATGGTCGGGGTAGAGGGATTCGAACCCCCGACATCCTGCTCCCAAAGCAGGCGCGCTACCAGACTGCGCTATACCCCGGCGGTGAATCTCTCGGGTCACCCCGCGAAGTCGGCCATTATTGTGATTACGACCGAATCTGTCAACGATAATTTTCACTTCAATGGATGCGGGTATGCTTTTGCGCAGTCCCCCCACCAATAGCCATGGAGCACGGCATGCGCAGCGGCAATCCAGCCCTTTCCGAATCAACCTTCCTCGACCTTGGCAGCGGCAGCGTGGTCTCACGCGGCGCCGATGCGATGACCATCAACGGCACCGTCAGCAAGACCAGCATCCTGCTGTTGCTTGCCGTGTTGACGGCCGCCTTCGCCTGGAACAACACGCTCACCGACACCGGTGAACTGGCCGCCGCCGGCCGCCTGTATCTGTGGGGCGGCATGATCGTCGGCTTCATCCTGTCGCTGGTGACGATCTTCAAGAAGACCTGGGCACCGGTCAGCGCGCCGCTGTATGCGCTGGCTGAAGGCTTCTTCCTCGGCTCGATCTCGGCGATCTACGAAGCCCGTTTCGACGGCATCGTGTTCCAGGCGGTGATCCTGACCTTCGGCACGCTGTTCGCACTGCTGTTTGCCTACCGCAGCGGACTGATCAAGGCCACCGAGAACTTCAAGCTCGGCGTGGTTGCGGCGACCGGCGGCATCGCGCTGGTGTACCTGGCCACCATCGTGCTGGGCTTCTTCAACATCAACATCCCGTTCATCCACGACTCGGGCCTGATCGGCATTGGCTTCAGCCTGTTCGTGGTGGTGATCGCGGCGTTGAATCTGGTGCTGGATTTCGACTTCATCGAAAGCGGCGTGGAAGCCGGCGCACCGAAGTACATGGAGTGGTACGGCGCATTCGGCCTGATGGTCACACTGGTGTGGCTGTACATCGAGTTCCTGCGTCTGCTGTCGAAGTTGCAGTCGCGCAACTGAGGTTGCCGCAGGTTGTAAGCGAAGGGCGCCCGTTGGGGCGCCCTTTGTTTTTGCGGGTACTGGACGCAAAAGCCCTCCCCATCCCCTCCCCTGCTGCGCAAGGGAGGGGTGCTTTTCGCATTGCGCCAGCAACCAACCACAATAAAAAAACGGAGCGCTTTCGCGCTCCGTTTCTGCACTACCAACTACCGCCGCTGCGATCAGACGCGGCTGGCGATGGCCTGGGCGAAGCCCATCGTGGTGCCGGTGCCGCCGAGGTCGCCGGTCAGCGAATCCTTGGCTTCCATCGTGGCGACGATGGCCTTGCGCAGACGCTCGGCGTTCTGCGGCTGATCCACGTGATCCAGCATCTGTGCCGCTGCCAGCATCAGTGCGACCGGATTGGCCTTGCCCTGACCGGCGATGTCCGGCGCGGTGCCGTGCACGGCTTCAAAGATGGCCGCCTCGGCACCGATGTTGGCGCCCGGGGCCAGACCCAGACCGCCGACCAGACCGGCGCACAGGTCGGAAATGATGTCGCCGAACAGGTTGGTGGTGACCAGGATGTCGAACTGCTCCGGGCGCATCACCAGCTGCATGCAGGCGTTGTCGACGATCATTTCCTGGAATTCGATTTCCGGGTACTTGGCGGCGACTTCACGGGCAACGTTCAGGAACAGGCCCGAGGTCGACTTGATGATGTTGGCCTTGTGCACGGCGGTGACCTTCTTGCGGCCGGTGCTGCGGGCCAGCTCGAAGGCGTAACGCACGATGCGCTCGGAACCCTTGCGGGTGATGCGGGTGCCGGAGAACGCGGTCTCGCCGTCGGCCGACACTTCCTGGCCTTCAGCCAGGTAGGCGCCTTCGGTGTTCTCGCGCACCGTGATCATGTTGATGTTCTCGTAGCGCGACTTGGTGTTCGGGAACGAGATGGCCGGACGCACGTTGGCGTACAGGTCGAACTGGCGACGCAGGGCCACGTTGATCGAGCTGAAACCGCCACCGACCGGCGTGGTCAGCGGGCTCTTCAGGGCGACCTTGTTCTTGGTGATCGATTCCAGCGTGGTGGCCGGGATCAGCTCACCGTGCTTTTCCAGCGCGGCCAGGCCGGCATCAGCGAATTCGTACTGCAGCCCGGTGCCGAGCTTGTCGAGCACGAACAGGGTTGCGTCCATGATTTCCGGGCCGATGCCATCGCCACGGATGACGGTGATTGTCTGCGTCATTTTCTTGGTATTCCGAACAGGGAGGAGAGAAAGCGCCCGCCCGGCCAGCTGCCCGGAACCCGGCGCGATTGAAATGGTTTCAACTGGCAATTATGCCTGATCCAGCCCCCTCCTCCCAACTGGACCAAGGTATGGGTTCAGCCGTGATCGTGCCCGGCCGGGGCTTCGGCTGCGCCACTTTCCAGCTGATCGAGGAAGTCCACCGCCCGCCGCAGGTGCGGAATGACGATCGAGCCGCCGACCACCAGGCCGACCGAGAAGGTCTCGAAGAACTCCTCGCGGCTGACCTCGGCGTCCTTGCATTGGGCAACGTGGTAGCTGATGCAGTCGTCACAGCGCAGCACCATCGAGGCGACCAGGCCGAGCAGTTCCTTGGTCTTCACGTCCAGCGCGCCGGCCTGGTAGGTCTGGGTGTCCAGCGCGAAAAAGCGCCGGACCACCTGGTTGGGCTCGGCCAGAATGCGCTGGTTCATCCGCTGGCGGAAATCGGTGAACTCGGCCAGGCGGTCCTTTTCGCTATCGGCGCTCACGCGCCCTGCCCGGCAAACAGCGGCTCCAGCTTGCCTTCGCGGTGCAGCGCCATCATGTCGTCGTAGCCGCCCACGTGAACGTCGCCGACGAAGATCTGCGGCACGCTGGTGCGGCGGGTGCTGGCCATCATCTTCTCGCGCGCGACCGGATCCAGGTCGATGCGCACCTCGGTCCACGACTGGCCCTTGCTTTTCAGGAAGTTCTTGGCTGCCACACAGTACGGGCAAACCGCGGTGGAGTAGATGGTGATCTCCGGCGCGCCGTTGGCGCCATTGGTTTCGTTGCTCACAAGGAAACTCCTGACTGGAAACAATGTCTGTATATGGTAGCGGCCGACCGGATTTTCGACGCTATCAACAGAACACTGCGGATTAACCTGTGCTTCACATCGCCTACTGTGTTCCCCGTCATTCTCCGCCCAGCCTTTTCCGGAGCTACCGCTTGCGCACGCTTTTGCTCGCCACCGCCGTCACCCTGGCCCTGGCCGTCCCACCGTCCTTTGCCGATGACACCAAGCTGCCGGACATCGGCTCGTCGGCCGGTGAACTGCTGACCCCGGCGCGTCAGGCCGAGTACGGCGGCATGATGCTGCGTGAGTTGCGCAACTACGGTTACCTGCTCGACGACCCGCTGGTGAACGACTGGCTCAACACCATGGGCACGCGACTGGGCTCCAACAGTGCCCAGCCGCAGCAGAAGTACACCTTCTTCATGATGAAGGACCGGCAGATCAACGCCTTCGCCACGCTGGGCGGCTACATCGGCATGAACGCCGGGCTGGTGCTGACCGCCGAGCGCGAGGACGAAGTGGCGGCGGTGCTGTCGCACGAAATCGCCCACGTCACCCAGCAGCATGTGCTGCGTGGTGTGGAACGGGCCCAGCGCGACCAGATTCCGATCCTGCTGGGCATGCTGGCCGCGGTGATCGCCGCCCAGCAGGCCGGCGGCAATTCGTCCAGCGACGCCACCATGGCGGCCATCACCTCCGGCATGGGGCTGATGCAGCAGCGCCAGATCAACTACACCCGCTCCAACGAATCCGAGGCCGACCGTTTGGGCATCCGCACGCTGGCCCGCAGCGGTTACGACGTGGACGCGATGGCTGGTTTCTTCGAGCGCATGTCCGCCGCGATGCGCGGCAATCAAGGCGGTTACTCGACGCCGGATTTCCTGCGTACCCACCCGGTCAACATCACCCGCATCAGCGAGGCCAAGGCACGCGCCGAGCAGATGAAGAAAGACACGGTGCTGCTGACCACGCAGACCCCGACCGGCGTGCGTCAGGAGCGCGTCAATCCGTCCGAGCCCGACGCCAGCCGTGATCCGCTTGGCAGTCAAGGCAACCCGCTGTTGCCGGCCGGACTGCAACTGAACCTCCCCGACGCCGGTTTGCCGCGCGGGGAGACCGGGTTGTTCGACTGGGCCCGCGAACGACTGCGCGTGCTCAGCGCACCCACGCCGTCGGAGCTGGTGCGCGAGTACGAAAGCCTCAAGCGCAGCCAGAAGGACGGCCTGACGGACCCGCAACGCTACGGTGTGGCGATTGCGCGCCTGCGCGACGGCGGTGTGGCCACCGCACAGGCACTGCAGGACCTGCGGCAACTGCAGACCGAATACCCCGACAACCTCTGGGTCAACCTGGCGCTGGGCGAGGCCGAATCCCGCAGCGGTCGGCATGCCGAGGCCAATCGCCGCTTCGATGCCCTGCTCAAGCGCCTGCCCCAGAGCCGGCCGGTGGCGCTGACCTACGCAGGCGTCCTCAATGAACAAGGCGGCGAAGCGGCCGGTAAGCGCGCCCAGGCGATGCTGCGGCCGTTGCTGACCAGGAACAGCGACGATCCGGTGCTGCAGAGCAGCTTCGGCCGCGCCAGTGAGTTGGCCGGCGACGCCACCCGCGCCAGCGAAGCCTATGCCGAAGCCGCCTATCTGAACGGGCGTCCGGAGCAGGCCTTGATCCAATTCCAGGCGCTGCTCAAGCGTCCCGAGCTGGATTACGTGAGTCGCGCACGGGTGGATGCCCGGATCGAATCGATCATGCCGACCGTGCTGGAAATGCGCCGGCTGGGCGTGCGTGACCCGGACATGTCACGCAACTGACCCGATCCTGCATGGCCGGCAACGTTTGCTGCCGGCCAATGTCACAAACCCGTCATCAAACCGTAGTCTACTGAGCGCATCCCCCGCTTGATGGGCTTAACGGTAGCCACGACGTGCAGAAACGCATCCTGATTGTCGATGACGAACCCGCGATCCGTGACATGGTCGCTTTCGCCCTGCGCAAGGGCGAGTACGAGCCGGTGCATGCCGGCGACGCAATGGAGGCACAGACCGCCATTGCCGACCGTGTGCCGGACATGATCCTGCTGGACTGGATGTTGCCCGGCACCAGCGGGCTGGAGCTGGCCCGGCGCTGGCGCAAGGAGGCACTGACCCGCGATGTGCCGATCATCATGCTCACCGCCCGTGGCGAAGAGAACGACCGCGTCGGTGGTTTGGAAGCTGGCGTCGATGATTACGTGGTCAAGCCGTTCTCGGCACGCGAATTGCTGGCGCGCATCCGTGCCGTGATGCGACGTACCCGCGACGACGACGAAGACGGCAGCGTTGCAGTCGGCAGCATCCGCATCGATGGCGCCGCGCACCGCGTGTTTGCCGGTGATGCGCCGGTGCCGATCGGCCCGACCGAATATCGCCTGCTGCATTTCTTCATGACCCATCCCGAGCGCGTCTACACGCGTTCGCAGTTGCTCGACCACGTATGGGGCGGCAGCGTCTATGTGGAAGAACGCACCATCGACGTCCACATCCGTCGCCTGCGCAAAACACTGGAACCGTTTGCTGCCGAAGACATGGTGCAGACCGTGCGCGGTGCCGGCTATCGGTTCTCCGCGTCCACGTGAACCGGCCGGCTTCTTTTGCTGCTTGATGCTATAACCCGGGTTCCTCCTGCCAGTTCCACTTGCACCATTCCGAGCGCGCAATGCCCCGTAAATTTCGATCTGCCTGGTTGAAGACACTGGCCACTGTGGCCGTGCTGTTGCTGTTGGCCGGGCTATTGGGATTGCTGATCGGACATCCGGCGCTGGCCGTTGCAGCGGCGGCCTTGGCGGTACTGACGTGGCATTACTGGCGGTTGCGAAAAGTGTTGTTGCGGCTCACCGCTCGCCAACGTTGGGAGACCTCCGAAGGCACCGGCGTGTGGAACGAACTGGACCGATTGCTGTATCGCAACCAGCAGGAAATGCGCACACGCAAGCGGCGCCTGATCGAGATGCTGCGCAGTTATCGCGCCGCCGCCGCCGCACTGCCCGACGCGGTGGTGGTGGTGGATCGCAACACGCAGCGTGTGCAGTGGTTCAACGAAGCGGCCACCAGCTTGCTTGGCCTGCAGCATCCGACCGATATGGAAGCACCGCTGGTCGAACGTTTGCAGCCGCTGCCGCTTGCACATTGGCTGGCGGGCGGCCGCAATGCCGAACCCATTCTCGATGCGAATTCGCCGGTGGATCCGGGCATCCGCCTGCATCTGCGGTTGATTCCGTATTCGGATCACCACTGGCTGCTGGTGGCGCGTGATGTCACCAAGCTGCTGCACCTGGAACAGGTACGCCGCGATTTTGTTGCCAACGTCTCGCACGAACTGCGCACGCCGTTGACCGTGGTGCACGGCTACCTGGACATGATGGAGCCGGAGGATTTCCCCGATACCGGCCCGATGCTGACCGAGATGCGCAAGCAGTCGCAGCGCATGGCGCAGTTGGTCGAAGACCTGCTCACCCTGTCGCGACTGGAATCGCAGCAACACACCGAACTTGAAACCGTGCCGATGACCTCGATGCTGGCCTCGCTGCGACGCGAAGCCGAAGCGCACAGTCAGGGCCGCCACACCATCACCGTCGAAGACAAAGCAGGCGTGGACCTGGCCGGTTCCAACAAGGAACTACACAGTGCCTTCTCCAACCTGCTGACCAACGCGGTACGTTACACGCCGGCCGGCGGTCGCATTTCGCTTGTTTTCAGCCGTGAAGGCGAAGGTGCGGCATTGTCGGTCACCGACACCGGCTACGGCATCCCGGCCGGCCACCTGCCGCGCTTGACCGAACGCTTCTACCGCGTGTCCAGCAGCCGCTCGCGCGAAAGCGGCGGCACCGGTTTGGGGCTGTCCATCGTCAAACACATTCTTGGTTTGCATCAGGCGCGATTGGACATCCGCAGCGAAGTCGGCAAAGGCAGCACGTTTGCCTGCCACTTCGATGCCGAACACGTCCGTCCACGCAGCTCCACCTCCACGAACGCACCCACGGAAGACTTCCCGGCATGAACCCTCCCGCCCCTGCACCCGTTGTCATCGCTCCCGATCCGCTGCGTGACCCGGCGCTGTACATCAACCGGGAGCTGTCGCAGCTGGACTTCAACTTCCGCGTGCTGGCGCAGGCGATGGACGAACAAGTGCCACTGCTGGAACGTCTGCGTTTCCTGTGCATTTCCTGCACCAATCTGGATGAATTTTTCGAGATCCGCGCGGCGGCCGTTCGTCATGCACAGGAGTTCGGCCTGCCACCGGCGCCGGACGGCATGAGCCCGCAGGCCATCCTCAATGCCATCCACGACCGCGCTGCCGAACTGGTGGACAACCAGTACCGCTGCTGGAATGAAGTACTGCGTCCTGCGCTGGCCGAGGCCGGTGTCGGCATCCTCGCGCAGAAGTCCTGGACGCCGCGCCAGCACCGTTGGCTGCGCGCGTACTTCCGCAACGAGATCATGCCGGTGCTGTCGCCGCTCGGTCTGGACCCGTCGCATCCGTTTCCGAAGATCCTCAACAAGTCACTGAACATCGTCGTCGTACTCAAGGGCACCGATGCCTTTGGCCGTACCGGCCACCTGGCGCTGGTGCGCGCACCGCGTTCGCTGCCGCGCATCATCCAATTGCCCGAATCACTGGGTGGCCCACAGAACTTCGTGCTGCTGTCGGCGGTGCTGTCGACCTTTGTCCACGAGCTGTTCCCGGGCATGGAAGTCCAGGGCGCGTATCAGTTCCGCGTCACCCGCAACTCCGAGTTGGTGGTGGACGAAGAAGAAGTAGAGAACCTGGCATTGGCGTTGCGCGATGAACTGGTCGACCGCGGCTATCGCCCGGCGGTGCGCCTGGAAATCGCGCATGACTGCCCCAAGCCGATCATGCAGACGCTGCTGCAGAACTTTGGCTTGTCTGAAAACGCGGTGTATCGCATCAATGGCCCGGTCAATCTCAACCGCGTGATCCAGGTGTATGACCTGCTGCAGCGTGCAGACCTGAAGTACCCACCGATGGTGCCGCGCGTGCTCAAGACGCCCGAAGGCATCTTCGAGATGGCCGCGCGCAACGACATCCTGATGCACCATCCGTTCGATTCGTTCAGCACGGTGTTGGAGTTGATCCGCGAGGCGGCGGTCGATCCGAACGTACTGGCGATCAAGCAGACGCTGTACCGCACCGGCAAGGATTCCGGGATTGTGGAAGCCCTGATCCTCGCCGCGCGCAACGGCAAGGACGTGACCGTGGTGGTCGAGCTGCGCGCGCGTTTCGACGAAGAAGCCAACCTCGGCCTGGCTGACCGACTGCAGGATGCCGGCGTGCAGGTGGTGTACGGCGTGGTCGGCTTCAAGACCCACGCCAAGATGCTGCTGATCGTGCGCCGCGAAGGCCGCAAGCTGCGCCGTTACGTGCACCTGGGCACCGGCAATTACCATAGCGGCACTGCCCGCGCGTACACCGACCTGAGCCTGATCACCGCCGATGCGGACATCGGCAACGACGTGCATCTGTTGTTCCAGCAGCTGTCCGGGCTGGCGCCGAAGATGAAGCTCAAGTGCCTGCTGCAGTCGCCCTTCACCCTGCACCCGGGCCTGATCAAACGCATCGAGCGCGAGACGCAACTGGCGCTGGCCGGCAAGCCGGGCCGCATCATCGCCAAGATGAATGCCCTCAACGAGGCGCAGGTGATCCGTGCGTTGTATGCGGCCTCGCAGGCCGGCGTGCAGATCGACCTGATCGTGCGCGGTGCCTGCACCCTGCGTCCCGGCGTGGAAGGCGTGTCGGACAATATCCGCGTGCGCTCCATCGTCGGCCGCTTCCTGGAGCACAGCCGCGTTTACTGGTTCGGCAACAACGGCGCACCGGAGCTGTACTGCGCCAGCGCCGACTGGCTGGAACGCAACCTGCTGCGCCGCGTGGAAACCTGCTTCCCGATCCTGGACAACAACCTGGCCCGCCGCATCTACCGCGACGTGCTGCAGAACTACCTGGACGACAACCTCAACGCCTGGGAACTGCAGGCCGACGGCCGCTACCGCCAATGCGAGCCGGCAGCCGGCCAACCACCGCATTCGGCCCAGCAAACCCTGCTTGAAGGCTTGTAAGTACCGGGACTGAGCCGCGCCAGGCCCCTCTACCATCCAGTCGGATGGAGCGGGGTCGCCTGCTGCTCCTCCTCCGCATATCAGCGAGCAGCCTTGCAGTGACAAACGCGACAGCTGCAGCGCAAGGCCTGCCGCGCCCTAGGGGCTCGGCAACGATCCACACATGAAAACGGGGTGACGCCGCCCCCCGACCATCGGCTACCATTCCGCCATGCCCCAGTCCTCCCTGACTCCCCCGCCCTTGCAGGACGGCGACCTGCTGGCCGCCATCGACCTGGGTTCCAACAGTTTCCACATGGTCATCGCGCGCTACCTGCTCGGGCAGCTGCGGGTGGTCGACCGCCTGCGCGAAACCGTACGCATGGCCGACGGTCTGGATGGCAAAGGCGGCCTGTCGTCCGAAGCCCGCCAGCGCGCGCTCGAATGCCTGGCCCGTTTCGGCCAGCGTATCCGCACTATTCCGCCCTATCGCGTACGCGCCCTGGCCACCAATACCGTGCGCCAGTTGCGTTCACCGCTGTCGTTCCTGATGCCAGCCGAAACCGCGCTGGGCCACGCCATTGAAGTGGTCAGCGGCCGCGAAGAAGCGCGCCTGATCTATCTCGGCGTCGCCCACGCGCAGCCGCCCAAACCGGACCAACACCGGCTGGTGATCGACATTGGCGGCGGCTCCACCGAATTCATCATCGGCAAGGGCATGCAGACGCTGGAACGCGAAAGCCTGCAGGCCGGTTGCATCGCCAGCACGCGGCGCTTTTTCCCCGGCGGCAAGTTGAGCAAGAAGCGCTGGAAAGATGCATTGACCGAAATCGGCGCCGAGTTCCAGCCTTTCGCCAACAAGTACAAGGCGCTGGGCTGGCAGGAAGCGCTGGGCTCATCCGGCACGCATAAGGCGATCAGCGAAATCTGCGCGGCGATGAAGCTGAGCAAGGGCGCGATCACCGCCGAAGCGCTGCCGCAGCTGCGCGAAGAACTGCTGCGCGCCAAACAGATCGACGACATCAATCTGCCCACACTGTCGAGTGAGCGGCGGCCGATCATTGCCGGTGGCGTACTGGTGCTGGAAGCCGCCTTCCAGGCGCTGGGCCTGCAGAAATTGTTGGTCAGCAAGGCCGCGATGCGCGAGGGCATTCTCTACGACATCATGGGCCGCGCCAGCGACAACGATCCGCGCGACGAATCGGTCGTTGCACTGACCAAGCGTTACAGCATCGACGAAGCGCAGGCGCAACGTGTTGAAGCCACGGCGCAGCGCCTGTTCGAGCAGGTCGCGGACAGTTGGAAACTGGATTCGGACGACGCCCGCATGCTCGGCTGGGCTGCACGCCTGCACGAGCTGGGATTGATGATCGCGCACAGCGGTTATCACACGCACGGCAGTTACGTGATTGAGCATTCGGATATCTCCGGCTTCTCGCGGCAGGAACAGCAGATGCTGGCCGCGTTGATCCGCACGCATCGCCGTGGCATTCCCAAGAGTGCTTTCGAGGCGCTGCCGGACCGCTTGCTACTGCCGGCAAAACGCACCGCCGCGTTGCTGCGATTGGCTGTGCTGATGCACCGCGCGCATGAGTCGGATCCGATCCCGACGCTGGAACTGTCCGTCGATGGCAATACGCTGTCGCTGGTGCTGTCCAAGGACTTCATCGATGCCCGCCCGTTGCTGCGCGCCGATCTGGTTGGCGAAGCCGAAAACATGACGGGCCTGGGCCTGAGCTTCCGCCCGTTCGTGGCCTGAGCCAGCAGGCCGCGCGGGCTTTCAGCTTGCGCAAGTGACGGCACCAAACGCCACTCGTCCAAACACTCCTCTTCGCTGCGCGAAAGGGAGTGCGTGTTTGCGCCGCGCAGATGACCAGAAGACAAGGGGAAGGCTGAAGAAGCGCGCCTTTTCAAGCTGTCATGCAACCGGAATATCCCCGACATATTGCCGCCATCGGGCGCCCGCATGCTGCCGGAAAACCGGGAGGCTGCCATGCGCTACGCCATCGTCACCGAGACCTATCCGCCGGAGGTCAACGGCGTTGCGTTGACCGTCCAGAGCCTGGAACAAGGATTGCGTCGGCGCGGGCATGAGGTGGATCTGGTCCGGCCACGCCAAGCCGAGGACACCGCCGCCGCGCATGAAATGCTGGTCCGCGGCGCCGCCCTGCCTCGCTATCCGGGCCTGCGCTTCGGCTTGCCAGCCCCACAACGGCTCGCACGCCAATGGCAGCAACGTCGCCCCGATGCCATCTACATCGCCACCGAAGGCCCGCTGGGCTGGTCGGCGATGCGCACCGCGCGGCGGCTTGGCATTCCGGTGGCTTCGGGCCTGCATACCCGCTTTGACGAATACCTGCCGGACTATGGCGCCGCTTGGTTACAGGCCGCCGCGCTGGGCTGGATGCGCCGCTTCCACAACCAAGCCGATGCCACGCTGGTGCCGACCAACGAGCTGCGGCAGTTTCTGCAGGACAACGGTTTTGCCCGCGCGCGTCAGTTGGCGCGTGCGGTGGATGCGCGCCAGTTCGACCCGTGTCGTCGCGACGCGGCATTACGCGCGGAATGGGGCATCGAAGGCGCCGGCTTGGTGGTGATGCACGTTGGCCGAATCGCGGCGGAAAAAAATCTTGGCCTGGCAGTAAAAGCCTTTCGCCGCATCCAGCAGATACGACCGAAAGCCCGCTTCGTCTGGATTGGCGATGGCCCACAGCGCGAGAAGCTGGCGTACGAAAACCCGGACTTCATTTTCTGCGGCGTGCAGCGCGGCGACGCGCTTGCCCGCCACTTCGCCAGCGGTGATCTGTTCCTGTTCCCCAGCCGCAGCGAAACCTTCGGCAACGTCACGCTGGAATCCATGGCCAGTGGTTTGGCGACGGTGGCGTTCAACTACGGCGCAGCGCGCGAGCACCTGCGCAGTGGCCACAGCGGCGTTGCCGTGGAGAACGATGACAACTTCATCGCCGCGGCCATGCAGTTGGCCAGCGACGAAGAGATGCGCGCCACGCTCGGCGCCAACGCCAGCCGGGCCATGCAGCGGTTACACCCGGAACAGGTAGTCATCGAATTTGAGGCATTGCTGGACGAACTGGCCACCCGGAGACGCCCCCATGCCATTGCTGCCGCCTGAAGGTATCGCCGCCCGCGAGGCCCGCTGGTGCCGTCGCGCAAATCACTACGGCCGTCGTCGCGGCATCCGCCGGGTGTTCTCGATCCTGAGCCGACTCGGTGACGGCGTGTTCTGGTACATGTTGATGGGCGCGCTGGTACTCGCCGACGGCCTCGATGGCCTGCAGGCATCGGTGCACATGGCGGCCACCGGCGTGGTCGCACTGACGCTGTACAAGGTGCTCAAGCGCTGGACCCGCCGACCGCGCCCATTCGCCGCCGACCTGCGCATCCGCGCGTGGGTGGCACCGTTGGACGAGTACAGCTTCCCTTCCGGCCACACCTTGCATGCGGTGTCCTTCACCGTGGTGGCGCTGGCGTATTACCCGTGGCTGGCGCCGCTGCTGGTGCCGTTCACTGCCGGCG
Source organism: Stenotrophomonas sp. (assembly GCF_050737575.1). Taxonomy (GTDB): domain Bacteria; phylum Pseudomonadota; class Gammaproteobacteria; order Xanthomonadales; family Xanthomonadaceae; genus Stenotrophomonas. Next base: position 425,673 of record NZ_JBOHXW010000002.1, on the reverse strand, counting down.
TGGCGCTGTCGCGGGTGGTGTTGGGCCTGCATTACCCCAGCGATGTGCTCGCCGCCACCGGCATCGGCGTGCTGCTCGGTGCCGCCTCGCTGCAGCTGTGGCCACTGCCGTTCTGATCTGGCCCTACAATGCGTGGCATGACCACGTTGTTCATCTCCGACCTGCATCTGGACCCCAGCCGTCCAGCCATCACCGAGCTGTTCCTCCGCTTCCTGCGCGATGAAGCGCACCAGGCCGAGGCGCTGTACATCCTGGGCGACTTGTTTGAAGCCTGGATCGGTGACGACACTCCCTCCAGCGCCGCCGATGCGGTCGCCACTGCCCTGCATGAAGTGCACGACGCCGGCGTGCCGGTGTACTTCATCCGCGGCAATCGCGACTTCCTGGTTGGCAACGATTACGCCGCGCGTGCCGGCATGCGCATCCTGCCCGATCCGGCGGTGATCGAGTTGTACGGCAAGCCGGTGCTGCTGCAGCACGGCGACCTGCTGTGCACCGACGATGTCGCCTACCAGGCATTCCGTGCGCAGACCCGCGACCCGGCCTTCATTGCTCAGTTCCTGTCACAGCCGCTGGAAGCGCGCATCGCCTTCGCACAGAAAGCACGCGCCGCCAGCCAGGCACATCAGTCGGAAATGAAACAGGACAATCGTGGCCAGTTCGAGACCGTCACCGATGTGGCGCCGGACGAAGTGGTTGCCACGTTCCAGCGTTATGGCGTGGACACCATGATTCACGGCCACACCCACCGCCCCGCCATCCACACCGTGCAGGCCGGCGAACACCGCTGCACCCGCATCGTGCTGGGCGACTGGTACGAGCAAGGCTCGGTGCTGCGCGTGGATGCTGATGGGTTCCGTCTGGAAGCGCTTTAAGCGTTTTGGGTTGAAGTGGCGTTGGCTGTGATGCGTTGAAGGCTTACCCCTCCCCAGCCCTCCCCTTTGCCTGCGGCAAAAGGGAGGAGGCTGAGATGCTGCTCCCATGAATGACGAAGGCAGGGATTTTCTCCCGGCCTTCGTCGTTGTTTCTGCACTCGATTGCTTCTGAACTCAATTCCGTCTGCACTTCTAAGCCCATCGAATTCCGATGAGCGGAGGCTTCAATCAGGGTGCTTCTACCGGCACTGCCGGATCACGCGCGCAGCCCTTGAAGGTGTCCTTGCCGAGTACGAATTCGGCGCTGAACGGATGCTGCAGATCGGACATGCCATCGGAGCATTCACCGCGCTTGATGGTCAGCTTGAACGCCGCATCACCCTCGCCGCCCTGCACGGTCAGCGCGCCGTCCTTTTCATCACGCGCGCCCTCGAAGGTGCGCGGCGTGTCCATGGTTTCCGGCGTGGTGTACGACAGCTTGCCGCCTTCCGCGCGCACGCCCCAGAACGGCTCGGTGCCCGAGGCCTGCAGCGTTGCCGGGAAATCTTCCGCCGGCACCACGGTCGTTGGTTCGTCGACGCCGGACGAGGTCGTCGTTTCTGTCGCCGGTGGTTTGCAGCCGGCCAATGCGATTACCAATGCCAGCCCGAGATACATCTGCTTCATGAAACGCTCCTTGTTGCTTCCCTGTGGATTGTGCCCACCGACGCACCTGCGCGCGGTGAACAAATGTCTGACATCGATCACAACCGTGGGTCGGCGATGTCCACGCTGATGTAACGCTCACGCGCGCCGCGTGCGATGCGGCAGGCCACGGTGATGTCCTCCCCGCCGGCACGGATGAAGCCATCGACATACAGCGTGTTGGCACGGTCGTGATACGACGCGCGCCATTGATAGGTGGGAATGTCCCTGGCCACATACCGCGCTTCGACTTCCTGCCGGCACAACGGCACCAGCTCGCTGGCCTGTTCGACCGTGCGTTCGTCATTCGGGTTATGGGCAACGGCAAGCAACGGCGACAGCGCAAACACAACGGCCAGGCAACGCAGCATGGCGGACACTCCCTGTGTGGTCGGGCCGATGGTGGGATGCCGTGCGGGGCGCGTCAATCGGATCCGGTCGCTGTCGGAGTGCCTGTTCAGCACTCAGCCTGCCTGTCTGGAAGGGTTTGTCGCCGCCTGCAATGTGGACTTGCCCGATTTCGCCTGCCCCGCAGCGCTTACCCCGGGTACAAGAGCATGAGGTCGCCGGAGGCCGGTAGGGATTGCATCTCAGGTGCGCAGTCGCGCGATGCCGCTCAGTCGGCCTGTTCGACCAGATCCGCCAGTTCGTCATCGTCGAAGCCGGCCAACAGCCGTGCTTCGACGTTGAATGGGCCGCGCAGGTAGCCGTGGGCGTACTCGTGCAGCAGTTCCTTGAAGCGCGCACGCGGCTCGACGCCTGCACGCGCGCAGTACCAGCGGTACCAGCGTGAGCCGGCGGCAACATGCGCCACTTCCTCGCGCAGGATCACTTCCAGCACGTCGGCCGTGGTTGCATCGCCGAGGGAGCGCAGCTTGGTGATCATCGCCGGGGTGACATCCAGGCCGCGCGCTTCCAGCACACGCGGCACCAGACCCATGCGGGCCAAGCCATCGTGTGCGGTCTTCTCGCACATTTCCCACAAGCCGTTGTGCGCGGGGAAATCGGCATAGTCGTGACCGTGCGCCAGCAGCCGTTCGCGCAGCAACATGAAGTGCCGCGATTCGTCATCGGCGCAACTCACCCAATCGGCGTAGAAGCTGCCCGGCAGTCCACGGAAGCGATACACCGCATCCCAGGCCAGGTCGATGGCATTGATTTCGATATGGGCGATGGCGTGGATGAAGGCCGCGCGCCCTTCCGGCGAACCAAAACCACGCCGCACCAGATCGCGCGGATGCACCAACACCAGCTGTGCGGGGCGGCCGGGCGTGCGGATGGGTTCGGGGTCCGGTGCCTGCTCCGGCAGCTTCAGAGTGCCTGCACGGTAACGCGCGGCGAAGTGCTGGGTCAGTGCGACTTTTTCAAGCGGATCGGACGCAGCCATGCAGAGGCTGGCGGCGTCGAGCAGGGAGAAGTCGTTTGCTTCGTGATGCCGGAACTGCTTATCGGCAGACGTGTGTGCTTGTTGGAATGTCATGGGCACTTGCGCATCACGGTTTCGTTCCTTCCCCTCTCCCCAACCCCTCTCCCGCAAGGGGAGAGGGGCGTCAGGGCCTCAAGCGCGGCGCAGCTTCTTGGCTTCATCCGAGCGCAGTTGCAGGATGCGCTCGAAGTAACCGTCTTCAATGCCGGTGACGTACTTGCCGTTGAAGCAGGACGAATCGAACTCTTTCAACTCCGGGTTGCCATCACGCACGGCGACTTCCAGGTCTTCCAGATCCTGGTAGACCAGCCAATCGCAGCCGAGGTGCTTTTCAATTTCCTCGACGCTGCGGTTGTGCGCGACCAGTTCTTCCGGCGCCGGCATGTCGATGCCGTAGATGTTGGGGTAACGCACCGGCGGTGCGGCGCTGGCCAGGTACACCTTGCGGGCGCCGGCGTCGCGCGCCATCTGCACGATCTGCTGGCTGGTGGTGCCGCGCACGATCGAGTCATCGACCAGCAGCACCACGCGGTTGCGGAACTCCAGATGGATCGGATTGAGCTTGCGGCGCACCGATTTCTGGCGCTCGCCCTGCCCCGGCATGATGAAGGTGCGGCCGACGTAGCGATTCTTGACGAAGCCTTCGCGGTACTTCACGCCGAGCACGTTGGACATCTCCAGCGCGGCATCGCGCGAGGTGTCCGGGATCGGGATGATGGTGTCGATGTCGTGGTCCGGACGCAGGCGCAGGATCTTCTCGCCCAGCTTCTGGCCCATGCGCATGCGCGCCTTGTGCACCGACACGTTGTCGATCATCGAATCCGGGCGCGCGAAGTACACGTACTCGAAGATGCACGGCGTCTGCTGCGTGTTGGACGCGCACACTTCGGTGAACAGCTCGCCACGTTCGGTGATGACCACCGCCTCGCCCGGGGCGACATCACGCACACGCTCGAAACCGAGCACGTCCAGCGCCACCGACTCCGACGCCACGATGTACTCGTCGCCTTCCACATGCGTGCGCTTGCCCAGCACCAACGGGCGGATGCCATGCGGATCACGGAAAGCCACCAGGCCCAGGCCCAGCACCACGCTGACCACCGCATAGCTGCCCTTGCAACGGCGGTGCACGCCGGCCACGGCGCGGATGGCCGCTTCCGGGGTGAGCATGCCCTGCGCGTCGAGTTCAAAAGCGAACACGTTCAACAGCACTTCGCTGTCTGAATCGGTATTGATGTTGCGGCGGTCTGCCTCGAACACCTGGCGACGCAGCGCCTCGGTGTTGATCAGGTTGCCGTTGTGCGCCATCGCGATGCCGTAGGGCGAGTTGACGTAGAACGGCTGCGCCTCATCGGTGCCTTCCGAGCCCGCAGTGGGGTAGCGCACATGGGCGATGCCGATGCGGCCCTGCAACAGCGCCATGCGGCGCTCATCAAACACATCCCGTACCAGGCCACTGGCCTTTTCCACGCGCAGGCGCGTGCCGTTGACGGTGGCGATGCCAGCTGCATCCTGGCCGCGATGTTGGAGGACGGTCAGGCCGTCATAAAGCTGCCCGGCGACGTTCTGGTTGCCGACGATTCCGACGATGCCACACATGTTGCGCGATCTCCGCTGGGCGCAGGCGCCCGGTTAACGTGAAGGTGGCCGTGCCTGGCCGCGTACCTCGACCCGGTGTGGATCGGGTTGACCCAGGCGCACCTGCGCCGGATCGATGTTGGAGGGCAACGCCCTCGTCGGGTCCGCTGATGGGCCTGCATCCGGTTGCGGCAGCGGATCATGGGGTGATCCAGCATCCACAACCGTCGGCGGCCATCTATTGCCCGCGTCTGCTTCGTTCGGTTCGGCATTATCGCCTGTGAGCACCGACTTACCCAAGTCCATCAGCGCCTTTCCCGGCAACTCGGACAACTCCGGTGCCTGCGGCAATTTGCCCCGCAGCCAGTCGGCCGACGGCTGCAGCCACGGCAGCACGGCCGATTCACGCCAGGATGGCTCCTCAGTCATCGAGGTGAAGCCCATCAGCAATACCGCCAGCACCGCCAGCAATACGCCGCGCAGCGTGCCCAGACAAAGCCCCAACAGGCGGTCAGGGCCTTTCAGCAGCACGGTCGAATTGACGACCCCTCGCAGCATCCAGCTGACAATTGCCATCGCCAGCAAGGCGCCGATGAACACCAGCAGGTAACCGCCGATGTATTCGCCGGGCGACGGTGGCATGCCGGCGGACAACATCAGCGCCGCCTGCTCGCCAAAACGAAACGCGCTCCAACCGGCGACCAGCCAGGAGGCGACGCCCAGCACGGTGGCCAGCAACCCACGGATCAGGCCGAACACCGCCGACAGGGCGATGATCGCCAGCAGTACCAGATCAACCACGGCGCACTCGCTGCGGACAGGCCGCCACGGTGCGGTTCAGCACGTTGGTTTCAGGCGGCATCAGGGATGCGGACGAACCATGCCGGCAATGCCGACCTTGGCCGCCACCTGGGCCTTGAGCTGTTCGGCTTCGGCACGGTTGGCCACCGGCCCAACGCGGACGCGGTTGAGCGTGCCGTTGTCGGTACGCACCTGCTCGACGAAGGCACTGAAGCCCGCGGCGCGGGCGCGGTCACGCAGCGCGTTGGCATCGGCCGCCTGGCCGAATGCACCCAGCTGCACGGCAAAGCCGACGTTGCTGGCGGCTGGCGCGGCCGGCGTGCGGACTTCCGGCTTGGCCGCAGGCGGCGCAGGCGGCGCAGGCGTTGCGGCGACCGGCTTGGCGGCTTCGGGTTTCGGGGCGGGCTTCGGCGCTTCGGGCTTGGGCGCGGCGGCGACCGGCTTGGCCGGTTCCGACGGCAAGGCTTCGGTACGCACCGGCGCGGTGGTCGGCGCGGCCGTGGCGGTGCTTGCGGCCGGGAGTGCGGCAACGGCGGCGGGCGCTTCGACGCTGGCGTCGAGCACCACCACCTGCGCGTTCACGTCGTTGCGCACCTTGCCGGCTTCCAGACGCACCAGTTCAGCCTGCGCACGATCCGCATACGGACCAATGCGCACGCGCCAGGCTGGACCGCCGTTGATGGTGTCGGCCTGGCGGAAGCCCGGCAGGTTGGATTTCTTCAGGTGCGCGATCACCGCGTCGGCATCCGCCTCGCTGGCATAGGCACCAAAGTTGACCGCGTAGTTGCCGGCGGCAGCCGTCGGCGGCAAGGCATTGCCTGATTGCGCCGGGGTCGTCGCTGGGGCATCCGGCTGTGCGCTCGGCATGCCCAGCGCACCTGCGGCAGACGCCGACGGCGCGACCAGCGGCAGTTCGCGGGTTTCAAACTGGCCATCGCCGGGGGCGGCGGGCGCGGTCAACGGTACGTCCTGCGTACCACTGTCCGGCGCCGGGCCTTTAACCAGCATCGGCAGGAAAATCACGGCAAGCGCCACCAGAACGATGGCACCAATCAGTCGCTGTTTCAGAGGAGTATCCACAGATGGCGTACGAGCGGCGTGGCGGAATGCCTTGGCGATTATAGGGGTGGTGTCCGGCCTGCGTTCTCAGTCAGCTGAACGAAGCATCGGCAGCGCTTCGGCCACGGTGTGGAACGAGCCGAATACCAGCACCCGGTCGCCGTCACCGGCCTGTGCCAGCGCGGCATCCAGGGCGGCGGCAACGCTGTCGGCCAGTTCGGCGGTGGCCGCGCTGCTGTCCTGCAGACGGTCACGCAGCTGCTGCGCGGTTTGGCCGCGTGCGCCTTCCAGCCCGGCCAGCATCCAGACATCCACCTGCGGCTGCAGTGCCTGCACCACGCCGGCGGCGTCCTTGTCGGCCAGTGCGGCGTACACCGCAAAGGTGCGGCCGGTGACCGGCTTGGCGCTCAATGCCGCTGCCAATGCGCCGGCCGCCTGCGGGTTATGGCCGACATCGATCAGCACTTCAACGCCATCGCGCAGGAACGACTGCAGGCGACCAGCGATCTGCGCATCGGCCACGCCCTGCGCCCACGCGGTGTCCGGCACCGGCTTGTCCAGCGCGCGCAAGGCGGCGATCGCGGCGGCGGCGTTGGTGCGCTGGATCGGCGCCCACAGCGCGGGCTGCGGCAGCTCGATGCGGAACGACACATCACGCCACGCCCACTGTTCTGCATCGATGGCTTCGGCGAAGAAATCGCTGCCGCCACGGATCGCGTTGGCGCCCAGCACATAGGCGCGACGCAGCACGCTCGACGGCGGATCGGTCTCGCCCAGAATCACCGGCTTCCAGCCACGGATGATGCCGGCCTTCTCCTCGCCGATGGCCTCGCGGTCACTGCCCAGCCAATCGGCGTGGTCGATGTCCACGGTGGTGATGACCGAGACATCGGCATCAATGATGTTCACCGCATCCAGGCGGCCGCCCAGCCCGACTTCCAGCACCGCGAGGTCGAGACCTGCCTGCTGGAACACCCACAACGCGCACAGCGTGCCGTATTCGAAATAGGTCAGCGGCGTGTCGCCACGCGCGTCCTCCACGGCGTTGAAACCGGCCACCAGGGTGGCGTCATCGGCATCGGCGCCATTGATGCGCACACGCTCGTTGTAGCGCAGCAGATGTGGCGAAGTGTAAGCACCGACCTTCCAGCCGGCAGCGCGCGCGATGGATTCGATGAAGGCGACCGTCGAGCCTTTGCCGTTGGTCCCGCCGACCACGATGCTGTGTTCGCCCGGCCGCCCCAGCTGCATGCGTGCGACGACGTCACGCACGCGGTCCAGCCCCATCGCGATGGCCTGCGGGTGCTGTTGTTCGATATGGGCGAGCCACTGCTCAAGCGTGGCGGGACGTGCGGAAGACATGCGAGTGCTCTCTGGATCAGGCGCCGGCCAAGACGGCCAACAGCGCGTTGCGCGCGGGAAAGGCGCACATGATACAGCGGCGGCTGCGCCCGGCCGCCAAGCTTCCCGGCATGTCAGGCCGGGAGCGTGGTGCCGAGCCATGCTCGGCAGGGCTTCATCGGTAGCGCCTCAGCCGAGCATGGCTCGGCACTACCCAAAGCGGATTACGGGATCCGGTTACAGCGCGCGGTGCTTGTTACAGCGCGCGATGCTTGGCTTCGCCGAAGAACGGGGTGTGATGGGCGCAGTCGTTCAGGCGCACCACTTCCAGGTGTTCCACGTCCGGGCCTTCAAGCAGGTTGAGCGTGGTCGGCGCCTGGCGGAAGGTCCACAGCTTGGCGATCGGCAGGCCGAGGATCCTGCACAGGATCACGCGGTTCACCGCGTCGTGGGCGACGACCAGCAAGGTGTCTTCTTCGCCCAAACCTTCAGCGGCCTTGATCAGACCACGCCAGCTGCGGTCCAGCACCTGGCGCAGCGATTCGCCGCCGGGCATCAGCACGGTGTCGGGTTCCTCGCGCCAAGCGTGCAGACGGGCCGGATCCTTGTCGTTGATCTCACTGGCGAGCAGGCCTTCCCATTCACCGTGGGCGATTTCCTGCAGGTCCGGCTCGGTCAGCAGCATCGCTTCACGGGCGCTGCCCAATGCGGCTTTGGCCGTGGCCTGTGCACGGCTCAGCGGCGAGGCGACGGCGCGGGTGATCTGCACGTCTGCCAGCCGCTCACCCAAGGCCTTGGCTTGGGCTTCGCCCACGGGCGAAAGAGGAATGTCGATCTGGCCCTGGTAGCGGCCTTCGGCGTTCCACGGCGTTTCGCCGTGACGGGCAAGCAGGATGCGCATGCAGCAAGTTCCATGGTTGTGTGGGGCCCGCCAGGTGACCGCGACGGGACGCGCATCATAGCCCGGCCGTGCCCCGCCGCCGCCCACGGTTACCTTCGATACGGATCTGGCAACTGCCTACGGGGAACCGGGATTGGGGAACTGGGAATGTGGGGGTGTGCGCGTTGAGGGAATAAATCAGGGTCCAGGGAACTTTCATTCCCTGCTTCCCGTCCCATCGAAGCTTCTGAAGCCGGGAATGGGGAACAGGGAATGAAAGGGCACGAACAGGAATGGAACACATCCGCAGCGAGTGGGCTTTCATTCCCCGCTCCCCATTCCCCTGCCCCCCACCGATGACACAGCTGCGTCCCCGGAACAGGCGTTACCATACCGGCTCCCTATCGGTGACACGGTGTGACGTCCGCATGTGGGCCTGCAACCTCCACGCCCTCGACGCGGTATGAGCAACCCTTCCACCTCTCCGACGCCCCTTACCCCCGAGCCCTGGAACGAACGCCGCGATCGCTGGTTCGCGACGCTGATCAGTGCGTTGGTGCATCTGTTGATGCTGCTGATCCTGATGTTTTCCAATCCGCCGGTGGTTTCTTCGCCCGAGGGTTCTTCCGGTGGTGGCCGGGTCAAGGTCGATTTCGTCGGCGAGGCCCCGCCATCGGCAGAAACGCGCGAAGTACCGCCGCAGGACAAACCCAACAAGACCGCCCGCGCACAGCCCAAGCCGGTCACGCAACGTCGTAGCCCAGACCGCAAGCCGGTGCCGGAAGCCCGCTATATCGAACCGCCCAGCGAACCGGAGCAGGAACATACGCCGACGCAGGAGCAGCAACAAGCCGAGGCGGCACCGCCAGCGGCTGCCAGTCCGTCGGAAACCGTGCCGCGCCGCCCGCAGACCTGGACCGGTCGCCCGCCCGGCTCGCTGGACCGAACCACCGCGCCGAAGGATTCCGGGCGCTCGGTCGGCCAAGGCAATGACAGCGGCCGCCGCATCGACAGAAGCGCAGGCGAACCGGCCATGGAAGTGGGCGGCTACCAGATCATCTACGACCTGCTCAGCGAGACAAAACTGCGCGACTGGATGGCGCAGAACAAGAAAGATCGAAACCAGCAGGACGAGGACAAGCAGGAACTCTCGATCCCATTGCCGGGCACCACTTACCTGATGGTCTGTCCGGCCGAAGTCGCCCTGCGCCGCGGTTCCAGCAAGTGCCGCATGCTGCAGGCCGGCTCACCGGAGCTGCAGAACATCGGCGATGCGCGGCAGTTCGTCATCGTGATGTACGTCTACCGCTACGGCGAACTGCTGTGGCGCGGCCCGGGGCCGTATCGCTGAGCCGGACAAAGATTGGTTTGCTAGTGCCGAGCCATGCTCGGCAGAGGCTTCACCGGTAGAGCTTCTGCCGAGCGTGGCTCGGCGCTATCGTTGCGAGCCGACCGCTGCATCAACCCGCGAAGAACTTACCCCTCCGCTGCGCGAAAGGGAGGGAGCAAAACAAAAAGCCCGGACAGTTTCCTGCCCGGGCTTTTGTTTGAACCACTCGGCTCGAACTTACTTCGAGGCGGCGTCCAGTTCCTTCAACAGCTGCGGCGCCGGCGCCACTTCCTGCATGATCCAGCGCATGTAACGCTCGTCCACCGAGATCATGCGGGTCATCACCGGGTCGAACACCCAGTTGCTGGCGACCGATTCCCAGATACCGTCAAACGCCAGGCCGACCAGACGACCGTGCGCGTCCAGCACCGGCGAGCCGGAGTTGCCGCCGGTGATGTCCAGGTCCGACAGGAAGTTCACCGGCACGCTGCCGATACGCGAATCTTCCAGGCCGCCGTAACGCTTGGCCTTGACCGCATCGATCAGCGCCTTCGGTGAATCGAACGGATCCACGCCGGTTTCCTTGGCGACGATGCCTTCCAGATCGGTGAAGGCCGGCTGTACCTTGCCGTCCAGGCCGGTGTAACCCTTCACGTTGCCGAAGGTGATGCGCAGCGACAGGTTGGCGTCCGGGTAAACGAACTCGCCTTGGGTCTTCTTGTAATCCGCAATGGCCTGCAGGAACAGCGGACGTGCCACCAGCTCCTCGCCCATGCGCAGCTTGCGCTGGTGTTCCAGTTCCAGCAGCGCCGGCATCACTGCCACCGCGTACTGGATGGCCGGATCGGTGCTGGCCTCGAACGCCGCCTTGTCGGCGTTGAGCCACTTCAGGCGTTCGTCCAGATTGCCCAGCTTGGAGCCGTCCAGGCGCGCAACGGTGGCTTCGACCGCCGCAGCGTCGGTACCGCCGATCCACTTGTCGAACGCAGACAGGTGCTGGCCGGCCGGCAACTGCACGTACTGCTGCAGCCAGTACTGCTGGAACTGACGATCCATGGCCGCCACGTAGCGGCGGTCCATCTGCTTCAGGCCGCCTTCGATGGCCGGCAGATCGCGTTCCTGGTAACCCTCTTCGCGCTGTGCGTCCGGCTTGGCCTTTTCGATGGCCAGGCGGTACAGGCGCACGGCGGTGCCCAGCGTGCCGGTGCGGTTGAGCATGCCCAGGTTCAGATCACGCGCCTGGTTGGCGCGGCCCTGCTGGCCCAGTGCCAACAGCTGCGCATGGGCGTCCAGCGCCGGCTTGCCGGCAGCACCTTGCGTGCGCAGCCATTCCAGCACGGCGGTTTCTTCGCGCTGCTTGTGCGCCAGCACGCCGTTGCGCTTGAAGCCGTCCAACTGGCCGTCGTAATTCTTGCTGGTGTTGTTCCAGCCAGCCATGCTGGCGGCGTACTTCACCGCGATGTCCTGACTGTCCTTGCTGGCCGCTTCAACCAGTGCGATCTGGTCCTTGTAGGCCTTGGCGATGGTCGGATACGTCCAGGTCGCGGTGTTCTCGAACTCGCTGACCAGCGCGTAGCGGTCGGTGCGGCCCGGGTAACCGGCCACCATCACGAAATCACCTTCGCCCAGCGGCTGGTTGGCCAGCTTCAGCCAATGCTTGGGCTGGTATGGCACGTTGTCGGCAGCGAATGCGGCCGGCTTGCCGTCCTTGCCGACGTAGGCGCGGTAGAACGAGAAATCACCGGTGTGACGCGGCCACATCCAGTTATCGACGTCGCCGCCGAACTTGCCGACGCTGCCCGGGGGCGCATAAGCCAGGCGCACGTCCTTGATTTCCATGTTCTTGAACAGGCGATAGGTGTTGCCGCCGGAGAAGCTGTACAGGGTGCAGCTGTAGGCGTCGTCGGTTTCGCACTGGGCGATGGCCTGCTTCTCGAAGGCTTCCAGCGCCTGGGTGCGCTTGAGCGGGTCGTTGCCGGCGCCAGCAATGGCGGCCTTGACCTGGGTGGTGACGTCGGTGATGTCGTCCAGCACGTAGATGCGGGCGTTCGGGCCGGCGCTCAGCTCGTCCTTGGTGGTCGGCGCGTTGAAGCCGTCCTTGATCAGGTTCTTCTCAGCGGTGGAGTTCAGCTGGATCGAGCCGTAGGCGCAATGGTGATTGGTCACCACCAGGCCCTGCGGCGAGACGAAGCTGGCGGTGCAGCCGCCCAGCGCAACCACCGCGCCCATCGGGTCGCCGGTGAGGTTGGCCAGCTGCTGCGGATCCAGCTTCAGCCCGGCCTGCTTCAACGGGCCAGCGATCTCCGGCAACTGCTGCGGCACCCACATGCCTTCGGCAGCCTGCGCGGTTTGGGCCAGGCCAAGGCCGGCAATGATGGAAAACGCAAGAAAATTCAGGCGCATATGGCAATACCGAAAGTTTGGAACGGCCGATTGTAACGATTGGAACCGCCTACTTCCCCTGCCATCGGTCAGTACGGGGCCGTTACGGATGCAAGCCTATAATCGGCGCTCTTTTTCACACCCCGGTTTTCCTGCAATGGCACAGACGATGAAGGCGCTGGTGAAGCGCGAAGCGACCAAGGGCATCTGGATGGAAGAGGTGCCGGTGCCGACGCCCGGCCCCAACCAAGTGCTGATCAAGCTGGAAAAGACCGCCATCTGCGGCACCGACCTGCACATCTACCTGTGGGACGAATGGAGCCAGCGCACCATCAAGCCGGGCCTGACCATCGGCCACGAGTTCGTCGGCCGCATCGCCGAGATCGGCCCGGGCGTGACCGGCTATGAAATCGGCCAGCGCGTGTCGGCCGAAGGCCACATCGTCTGCGGCCATTGCCGCAACTGCCGTGGCGGCCGTCCGCACCTGTGCCCCAACACGGTCGGCATCGGCGTCAACGTCAACGGCGCGTTTGCCGAATACATGGTGATGCCGGCCAGCAACCTGTGGCCGATCCCCGACCAGATTCCGTCCGAGCTGGCCGCGTTCTTCGATCCCTACGGCAACGCCGCGCATTGCGCGCTGGAGTTCGACGTGATCGGCGAGGACGTGCTGATCACCGGTGCCGGCCCGATCGGCATCATCGCCGCCGGCATCTGCAAGCACATTGGTGCGCGCAACGTGGTGGTCACCGACGTCAATGATTTCCGCCTGAAGCTGGCCGCCGACATGGGCGCCACGCGCGTGGTCAACGTGGCCAACACCTCGCTCAAGGACGTGATGGCCGAGCTGCACATGGAAGGCTTCGACGTGGGCCTGGAAATGAGCGGCAACCCGCGCGCGTTCAACGACATGCTCGACTGCATGTACCACGGCGGCAAGATCGCCATGCTCGGCATCATGCCCAAGGGCGCCGGTTGCGACTGGGACAAGATCATCTTCAAGGGCCTGACCGTGCAGGGCATCTACGGCCGCAAGATGTACGAGACCTGGTACAAGATGACCCAGCTGGTGCTGTCCGGCTTCCCGCTCGGCAAGGTGATGACCCACCAGCTGCCGATCGACGACTTCCAGAAGGGCTTTGACCTGATGGAAGAAGGCAAGGCCGGCAAGGTCGTGCTGAGCTGGAACTGATCGGCTCGCCGCAGGCTGGGATGAAATCCCAGCCTCGGCACGGATCGACAACAGGTAACGCACAGAAGGCGCCGCAAGGCGCCTTTCGTGCATCTGCAGCCGCGTAGGAGCGGCCTTGGCCGCGAAACACGCACCCACGAAATAACCTGCATGCCTGCGACCGCCAGCATCCTCAGCCTCGCGGCCAAGGCCGCTCCTACCAAACATGAAAAAGGCGCCTTTCGGCGCCTTTTTCATGTTGCATCAAACCCGAATCAGGGCACGTCCACCGACACGGTGAAGACCACGCCCGGCTTGTAGGTGTCCGACTCGCGGCGCAGCACATCAGCGTCCGAGCCGAAGGTGTCGTAGTAACCCAACGTGGCGGTCGCCGGGCCGAAGCCCTTGGACACCGTCACCGCGCCATCGTAGTAATCCGCACGACGCGGCCACTCGTTGGCCTTTTCCTTGATGGTGGTGTAACCGGCGGTTGCGCCGATCGAGAAACCGCTGTCGCCGATGTCGTAGCTGGCTTCCAGTGCGCTGTAGGTCTGCTTGGCGCCGGTGTTGCTGTAATCGTTGGCGTAGCCCAGCAGGCCGCTGACGGTGACCGGGCCACTCCAGGTGACCTTGGCCAGGTACTCGTTGTAATCGATGTCACCGTAGCCCGAGGAAGCGTTGGTGTAGGTGTAGCGGTTCACGCCCAGGTCGATGTTCCAGCTGTCGGTGAGGTCCTTGCTCCAGCCGATGTTGTAGTCGACCTCGAAGTTCGGGCCGCCCTCGCCGAAATCGACGTTGGAACCCCACACGGTGGCGTAGAAGCCCAGCGGTGCGTTGTAGGTGGCGCCAGCCTGGAACGCCGGGCCGTTGTCGGTCTGCGAGACACCGCGGAACACGTAGTCGGTGGTCACACCGAAGGTGGCACTGAACGGCGAGCTCGATTCCTCGCTCTCCTGGGCGCTGACGGCAAAGGGAACGGACAACAGGGCGGCGCAGGCAACGGCGACAAGACGCTTGTTGTGCATCATGCGGATCTCCAGAAAGTGGGGGGAAAGCGAACCGGAGCAGCGTCCGGTTCACGAATTTTTAACCGCAATGATATTGCGATGCAACATCCGCGTGCCCCGCTTCTCGTATTCAGCTTCCTGTCGCGGCAAATATTCCGAAGCGGCGCGCACCAAGCCGGATGGATTCACCGCTGACATAGGCCGGGCTACCGGCCGGCAGTTCCACCTCCACATCGGCCGTCAGGCCGTCCACCCGGGCCCGCAGCCGCTGCCGTGCCCCGCTGCGCTGCACCGTGGCGACCGTAGCCTGCCAATCGCCGTTCGCCTCCACCACCAGATCTTCCGGTCGCACGAATACCTCCAGCGCCTCGGCCTCCGGCAGCGCCCCGTTGCGCGGCCAATGCGCGCCGGCCACTTCCAGGGATTCATCGTGCAGCCGCGCCGGGAGCCGGTTGGCCTCACCGACAAAGCCATAGACGAACGGCGATGCCGGCTGGTCGTAGACCTCGCCCGGCGTGCCGATCTGTTCGATGCGGCCGCGATTGAGAATGGCGACGCGGTCGGCCAGCTCCAGCGCTTCTTCCTGATCGTGGGTGACGAACACGGTGGTCAGCCCGGTGCGGTCGTGCAGTTCTCGCAACCAGCGACGCAGATCGCGACGCACCTGCGCATCCAGCGCGCCGAACGGTTCGTCGAGCAGCAGCACGCGCGGCTCAATCGCCAATGCGCGCGCCAACGCCACCCGCTGACGTTGACCGCCGGAAAGTTGCGTCGGATAGCGCCCGCCCAACCCATCCAGTTGCACCAGCGACAGCAGCTCTTCGACCCGCGCCTCGATGCGTGCCTTCGGCCAACGCCCGGCACCGCGCCGCACTTCCAGACCGAAGGCGATATTGCTGCGCACGTCCAGGTGCTTGAACAAGGCGTAATGCTGGAACACGAAGCCCGCGCGCCGCGCCTGCACGCTCAGGCCGGTGGCGTCTTCGCCATCAAACAGAATGCGGCCCTGCTCGGGTTGTTCCAGCCCGGCGATGGCGCGCAGCAAGGTGGTTTTGCCCGACCCGGATGGCCCCAGCAAGGCCAGCAACTCGCCGCTGCGGATATCCAGGCTGACGCCATCGAGTGCGGCGAACGCGCCGAAACGCTTGCCCAGTTGTTGAATGCGGATGTTCATCGTTTCACCTCAATGGCGATGCGCGGCGGCCAGCGATTGGCCGTGGCGCCACTCCAGGAATGTCTTGACCACCAGCGTCAGCAACGCGGTGATGGCCAACAGTGATGCGCAGGCAAACGCCGCGCTGTAGGCGTATTCGTTGTAGAGAATTTCCACGTGCAGCGGCAGCGTGTTGGTGCGCCCACGGATGTGACCGGACACCACCGACACCGCACCGAACTCGCCCATCGCACGCGCGCTGCACAACAACACGCCGTACAGCAGGCCCCAGCGGATATTCGGCAAGGTCACCTTCCAGAACATCTGCCAGGCATTGGCGCCCAGCGTCAGCGCGGCCAGTTCTTCGTCACTGCCTTGCTGCTCCATCAGCGGCATCAACTCGCGCGCAATGAACGGGAACGTGACGAACACCGTGGCCAACACAATGCCGGGAATGGCGAACACGATGCGCGGCAACTGCAGCAGCGTTTCGCCCAACACTGGCAGGTGCAATCGCACGCCCTCTTCGATGAACGGCCAGAACCAACCTTCACGTCCGAACAACAGAATGAACACCAGGCCCGCAACCACCGGCGACACCGAGAACGGCAGGTCGATCAAGGTCACCAGCCAGCGCTTGCCGGGAAATTGATGCTTGCTCACCACCCATGCCGCCGCCACGCCGAAGATCAAATTCAACGGCACCACGATGGCGGTGACCAGCACGGTCAGCTTCACCGCCGACAAGGCATCCGGCTCGCTGATCGCCACCCAGAACGCCTGCACGCCACCGCGCAGTGCTTCGACAAACACCAGCAGCAACGGCAGCAGCAGGAACGACAACAGAAACCCCAGCGCACCAAGGATCAACAACACCTGCACCCAACGCGGCTCGCTGGTCACCCGCTGCCGCGCACGCACCGCACGTCCCTGCTCCATCTGCACCGGCAACTCCAACGCACGCTCGTTCATCGCGCCCCCCTGCGCTGCAGCCATGCCTGCAGGCTGTTGACCAGCAGCAGCACCGCGAAGGACAGCAGCAACATGGCGCCGGCAATGGCGGTGGCGCCGGCGTAATCAAATTCTTCCAGACGAATGGTGATCAGCAGCGGCGCGATCTCGGTGACGTTGGGCAAGTTGCCGGCAATGAAAATCACCGAACCGTACTCGCCCACACCACGCGCGAAGGCCAATGCAAAGCCGGTCAACATCGCCGGCCACAAGGTCGGCACGACCACGCGCACGATGGTCTGCAAGCGGCTGGCGCCGAGCGTTGCCGACGCCTCTTCCAGCTCGCGTTCGGCTTCGGCCAGCACTGGTTGCACGATGCGCACCACGAACGGCAAGCCCACAAACACCAGCGCGACGACGATACCCAGCGGCGTGTAGGCAATCTTCAAACCCAACGGTTCCAGCCACCACCCTATCCAGCCCTGTCCGCCGTACAAGGCGGTCAACGCAATGCCGGCCACGGCGGTCGGCAAGGCGAATGGCAGGTCGATCATCGCGTCGAACACACGCCGGCCCGGAAACCGGTAGCGCACGAACACCCACGCCACCCAGGTGCCCATCACCGTGTTGAAGGCGGCCGCCGCGAATGCGGTGCCGAAGCTCAGGCGCAAGGCGGCGAGCACGCGCGGCTCGGTCCATATCTGCCAGATACCGCCGATGCCCAGCCCGGCCGCCTTGAGGAACACCCCGGCCAGCGGGATCAACACGATCAGCCCCAGCCAGAACAAGGTGATGCCCATGCCAAGACCAAAGCCGGGCAGAACCCGGCGTTGGCGCCGCGCACGCGGCAAAACTACATTTGCGTTTGTACTCACCGCTTACTTGCTCGCCTGGATCTGGTCGAAGATGCCGCCGTCTGCGAAGTGCTCGGCCTGTGCTTTCTGCCAGGAACCAAACGCCTGGCGGATGGTGACCAATTGCAGCTGCGGGAAGCGCGCTACGTCAGCACGGTCGGCGTACTCGGGACTGCGCGGACGGTAGTAATGACGCGCGGCAATGCGTTGGCCTTCCGGCGAGTACAGGTATTGCAGATAGGCCTGCGCCACCTCGCGGGTGCCATGACGGTCGACATTGCGGTCCACCAGCGCCACCGACGGCTCAGCCACAATCGACTGACGCGGCACCACGATCTCGAACTTGTCCGGGCCCAGTTCTTCCTGCGCCAGAAACGCTTCGTTCTCCCAGGCCAACAGCACGTCACCGATGCCACGCTGCACGAAGGTGGTGGTTGCACCGCGTGCGCCGGTATCGAGCACCGGCACGTTGCGGAACAGCGCGCGCATGTAGTTCAGCACCTTGTCGCGATCGCCCTTGAAGATGTGATCGGCGTACGCCCATGCCGCCAGATAATTCCAACGCGCACCGCCGGACGTCTTCGGGTTCGGCGTCACCACCGACACGCCACTGCGCAGCAGGTCGGGCCAATCGCGAATCGCCTTGGGGTTGCCCTTGCGCACCAGGAACACGATGGTCGAGGTGTACGGCGCGCTGTTGTCCGGCAGGCGTTCCTCCCAGTTGTCCGGCAGCAGCTTGGCCTTCTCGGCGATGGCATCCACGTCGTAGGCGAGTGCAAGCGTCACCACGTCGGCCTCGATGCCGTCGATCACCGCACGCGCTTGTTTGCCGGAACCGCCGTGCGAGGTTTCGATGGTGACATTGTCACCCTTGGTCTCCTTCCAATGTTTGGCGAAGGCCGCGTTGAAATCGCGATACAACTCGCGGGTCGGATCGTAGGACACGTTGAGCAACTGGATGTCGCGCGCAAACGCGCTGCCTGCGGTCACGGTCAGCAGGAAAGCGAGCGCAGCAATACCGGCACGGGAAAGGAAGGAATGTTTCATGAAGGCTCTCCGTCAGAAGGAAACTTGCAGGCGCGAGAAAACGGCTTTTTCGTCCGGCAGCTTTGCGCCGCCGGCGGCAGCATCGAAGCTGCTTTGCAGATAGTTGGTGGCCAGCTTGAGGTTGGCGGTCAGGTACCAGTTCGCCCCCACCGTCCACGAGCGGACACGCGACGCCGAAGTAGCCGGATCGGCATAAAGCGGGAACGCAGCACGGTCGATATCCAACTCGCCGTAGCGTGCGGTCAGCTCAAATGCACCCAGCCCACCATTGATGCCGAACGGACGCGACGGTGTTACACCGCGATAGCTGGCGTCTTCGCCGGTCAGCACATAACTGGCCGTTGCCTGCCACGCGCGGTGTTCCAGTTGCTTGCGCTGCCCGTCGCGTGAGACTTCCTGCTGCGAGACGATGTACTCGGCCTGCAGGCCGAAGCCATTGCGGTAGAACCAGCCCTGCGGCGACCAGCGCAATGTGTCGCCATCGGCGCTCACCGCGCTGCGGTAACTGAAGAACGTGGTCTGCGCGGGTGTGCGATAACGCGGCAGGAAATTGTTTCCCGTGCCGTGCTTTTCGCCGGCACTGGCGCCGAGGCCAAAGCCCAATCCGGCCCACACGCTTTCCGTGCCTTTGAACGGCTCGAAGAACACGCGGCCGGCGTACTCGAAGTCGTCATCGGGATTGCTGGTCACCGCATCGCGGCCATCCACGGTGCCGTTGAATACGCCCAACGCGTAACTGAATTTTCCCTTGGCCACGTCGCCCTGCAGCTGCACGCCGAGATCGCGATTGGGTGCCAATTCACTGGCCAGCGCGCGCTCCACATCCACCAACGCAGCGGACGACTGCAAGCGCTCCAATCCCACCGGCGATGTGAACTTGCCCACGCGCAGCGTGTACGCAGGATCGAAGCGCAGGTCGGCATACGCGTCGACAATGCTGGCGCTGTCACCGGCAAACTCCGGGGTGAAGCGGTACGCCACCAGCTTGCCGAGCGAGCCTTCCAACGTTGGCCGCGCGGTGCGCAGCAGGAAGGTATTGTTCTGGCTGCTATCGCCGATGAACACCCGCGCATCGCCCTGCAGCAAGCCGCGCAGCTTCAACTCGTAATTGCCGTCGCCGGATTTGAACGACGCGCCTTTCTGGTCGATGGCGATCTTCGGCGCGGCCTTGGCGCTGGCCACGCGTTCTTCTTCCTGCAGCTCCAGGCGGCGTTCGAGGATGCGCAGGCGCTGATCCAGATCAGCCAGGCCGGCACCTTCAATCGGCGCACCGTCAGAGACACCGGCCAGCCGTTCCAAACGCTCCAGGCGCTGCTGCAGCTGTTCGACGCTGAGTTGCTGGGCCTGCGCCGGTGACCACGCCCCACACACCAGCCCGGCCAGGCTGAGGGACAACAGCTTCCTGGTCGGCAAGGTGAACGGGGGACGTTTGGCGGTCATCGGTGGCTCCTGTGAAGGTGAGGTGGAGCGTCGATGCTGCAGGCGCACACCCAGCCGGAGAAATGACTTCGGGCGCGCCGCTTATAGCCATCGCGCATGACGCCAGCGGCAAACGCGGCGGACGGCTAAAATCTGGATTCCTTTCTGTCCGCAAGACCCTGCCATGACCGCAAACGCGAACACCTCCCCGCTCACCCGGCACTACGCCGATGAACTGGACGCCATCCGCGCGCAGGGCCTGTTCAAGTCCGAACGCATCATCACCAGCCCGCAGTCGGCCGAAATCACCCTGGACGACGGCCGCACGGTGCTGAACTTCTGCGCCAACAATTACCTGGGCCTGGCCGACCACCCGGATCTGATCCAGGCCGCCAAGGACGCGCTGGACAGCCACGGCTTCGGCATGGCCTCGGTGCGCTTCATCTGCGGCACCCAGGACCTGCACAAGCAGCTGGAGCAGCAGATCGCCGATTTCTTCGGCAAGGGCGACACCATCCTGTACGCGGCCTGCTTCGACGCCAACGGCGGCCTGTTCGAGCCGCTGCTGGGCGAGAACGACGCGATCATTTCCGACGCGCTCAACCACGCCTCGATCATCGATGGCGTGCGCCTGTGCAAGGCCAAGCGCTTCCGCTACGCCAACTGCGACATGGCCGATCTGGAAGCCCAGCTGCAGGCCGCCGACGCTGCCGGCTGCAAGACCAAGCTGATCACCACCGACGGCGTGTTCTCGATGGACGGCTTCATCGCCCCGCTGGATGAAATCACCGCGCTGGCCAGGAAATACAACGCGCTGGTGCATATCGACGAATGCCACGCCACCGGCTTCCTCGGCGCCACCGGCCGCGGCTCGGCCGAAGTGAAGGGCGTGCTGGAGAAGATCGACATCATCACCGGCACCCTGGGCAAGGCCATGGGCGGCGCGCTGGGCGGCTTCACCTGCGCCAGCGCCGAGGTCATCGAACTGTTGCGTCAGCGTTCGCGCCCGTACCTGTTCTCCAACTCGCTGCCGCCGCACGTGGTCGCTGCCGGCATCAAGGCATTCGAGATGCTGGCCGCCGCCGACGACCTGCGCAGCACGCTGGCCGACAACACCGCCTACTTCCGCGAAAAAATGACCGCCGCCGGTTTCGACGTGAAGCCCGGCGTGCACCCGATCAGCCCGGTGATGCTGTACGACGCACCGCTGGCGCAGAAGTTTGCCGAGCGTCTGCTGGAAGAAGGCATCTACGCCATCGGCTTCTTCTTCCCAGTGGTGCCGAAGGGCCAGGCCCGCATCCGCACCCAGATCAGCGCCGCCCACAGCCGCGCCCATCTGGATCGCGCCATCGATGCCTTCACCCGCATCGGCCTGGAACTGGGCGTCATCAAGAGCTGATCCATCGCATCGGCAGAAAGCAAAACAGGCGCCCTAAAGGCGCCTGTTTTTTTCGTAGCGCCGAGCCATGCTCGGCTGAGGCTTCACCGGTAAAGCCACTGCCGAGCATCGCTCGGCACCACCGGAAATCTGCTGCGAGGCTGCCGGAAACCTGCTGCGCAGGCTGGGATGGAGCGAAGCGCAATCCCAGCAATCCGCGATTACGATGCGGCCGGGATTACCCCCATCTACGGCGTTACCAAGCGCAGCTCGGCTCTACCAACAATCAGTTCTTCGCTGCTTTTGCCGTCGGTGCTGCAGCCGGTACCGGCGCGCCCTTGGCCACACGAATGCCGTTGGCCTTCATCCATGCGTCGAACTGGTCGGCGCTCATCTTGCTTTCGCCCTGCTGCATCAGGAAGCGGTAATTACCCAGCGCGTCCTTCTCCGCAACCGGCGTTTCCACGGTCACGGTGATCGGCTTGTCACTCGCCTTGCTTGCGTGCTTGCCCGACGTTGCGCAGCCGGCCAAGGCCACCACCGACAGCATCACCAGCGAGATGCCTGACGCACGAATAAGAGCTTGCATGGCTGCGTTCCCGTTTAAGACAGAGGGCTAGTCTAAACAATCACTCGAACAAGTCCAGCTATTGCACTGAATTTATTGAATTAATTACCGCATTCAGCCAAGCAACTTATCGCCTCGCCAAGGCATCCAACTCTGCCGCACTGAGCTCGCGCCACTGCCCCTTGCCCAGCTCACCCAGCTGCACCGGCCCGATGGCGACCCGCATCAAACGCAACACGTCGAATCCAAGCACATTCAACAGTCGGCGGATGTGACGATTGCGGCCCTCGTCGAGCACCACTTCCAACCAGGCCGTCCGCTCACCGTGGCGTAGGACTTCCACCGAATGCGCGGCAAGGTGTTCGCCCGCATCATCGACCCCCTCCTGCATGCGTGCAAGCTGTGCCGCATCGGGCACCGCGTCGACCTGCACGCGGTAAGTCTTCAGTGGCCCGGTGGCCGGGTCGGTCAAGCGCGCCGCCCATTCCGGGTCGTTGCTGAAAAACAGCAATCCTTCGCTGGCCTTGTCCAAGCGCCCGACCGGCGCCATCCACGGCAGCCCGGCACCGTCGAAACACTGGTACACCGTTTCGCGCCCGTGCTCGTCCTGCACCGTGGTCACCAGCCCGCGCGGCTTGTTCAAGGCGATATACAGCCGCCCCGCCGCAGCCAACGGCTGGCCATCCAGCAGCACCTTGTGCCGCCCGGTCAGGATCGGGAACTCCGGGTCACGAATCACCCGCCCATCGACGCTGACGCGGCCATCCAGCACCCGCCGCGCCGCTTCACTGCGCGAGCAGACACCGGCCTTGGACAACACCCGCGCCAGCCCGTGGCGCACCTGCACCTCGCCTGTGCTGGCACGGGAAAGCAAACGCCCGCCAGGTTTGGCCGGGCGGGCGCTTGAACGATACGGGGGCTTGCGCTGCGTCATTCGTACGGAAGCGACTGTGCCGCCTTACTTGACCTCGGCTGCAGGCTGCGCCGCCGGTGCTGCCGCTTCGGCCGGAACCGGACGCGCCTTGACCACGCGCACACCGCGCGCCTTCATCCAGGCGTCAAATTCTTCAGCGGTCATGCGCTTGCCGTTCTGGCTCATGTCAAAGCGCCACGGCGTGTTATCGAACTCGGTCTGCGGCTTGTACGCAGCCGGGTCGTTGGCATTGATCGCGCCACGCGCAGGAATCGCGTTGGCCACGTTGTTGCAGCTCTCAACGCGCAGACGCATCAGCACGCGGTCCAGCGATTGTTCCTCGCTGATCCCCGAGCTCAACACACCCGACGGCAGGCCCAGCTGACCCGGGCGCACATACAGCTCCGAGGCAACCGGTGCGATCACCGTGGCCGGCAACGGCGCAGCCGGAACGGCACTGGCCGAACAATCCACTGCTGCATGGGCGGCGGGCATGGCAGCCAGCACGACAAGACCAGCCAGAACAGTACGCAGCATTGAATTTCCATTAAGACAGGAGAACGCGGCGAGTGTAGGCAGCGCTCGCACTGCTTTCAACCGTTACGTGCGGCCCAACGGCGATCCATGCGCGCGGGCACAAAAAAACAAGGCCCGGCAGATGCCGGGCCTTGCTGTATCGCAACCGAAACGTCCGATTAGTTCTGGACGTTCAGCTCGGTGCGACGGTTCTTTGCACGACCTTCCGGGTTGTCCGAACCATCAGCATTGGTGTTCGGAGCAATCGGACGGCTCTCGCCGTAGCCGATCGGGCCCTGCAGACGAGCAGCCGACACACCGTTGGTGGTCAGGTAGTCGTACACAGCCTTGGCGCGACGCTCGGACAGCTTCTGGTTGTAAGCGTCGGTACCCTTCGAGTCGGTGTGACCGGCAACTTCAACGCGCAGATCCGGGTAACGCTTCAGGATCTCGGTGGCTTCGCTCAGGATCGACACGGCGTCCGAACGCAGGGTGGCCTTGTCGAAGTCGAAGTTGACGCCCTTCAGATCGATCGAGACCGGCACCGGGCAACCGTCCGGACCAATGGTCTGGCCAGGCTGCGAGTTCGGGCACTTGTCGTCGCAGTTGTTGACGCCGTCACCGTCGTCATCCAGGTCTGCGCAGCTCGGAGCAACCGGAGCCGGGATCACGGCAGCAGCGGTCGGAGCCGGGCCGAGCGGGATCACGACACCGACCGAAGCCAGCACGTCGCCGAACCAATCCTGCTTCTTGGAGCCGTCGAGAGTCGGGTTGACGCTCTGGTCGTCGAAATCAGCGCGGTAGGCCAGTTCGGCACGAACGGCAACGCGCTTTTCGAACGTGGTCTGCAGACCAACGCCGACCTTGGCAGCCAGGTTGCCGTCCTTACGGTCTTCCAGGTTACCGGCGGTGGTCAGAAACTCTTCTTCCGACTTCTGGTAACCCAGGCCTGCCAGCAGGTAGGGGTTCCAGCCGCGGCCTTCCTGGATGAAGTGGCGACGCAGGTCCAGCGAAACGCCGTACTGCGACCAGTTCTGATCCTGGTTGGCGTCGAAGTTCGGGTTCTGATAGTTCAGCTCACCGTCCAGCGACCAGTTCGGGCTGATGAACTTGCCCAGACCCAGCGTGGCGAACGGAGCATCGTTGGTGCCACGATCGCCGTCCTGGAAGTTGAAGCCGGCCGAACCGGTCAGGTACCAGCGGTCGTCGAATTCCTGAGCCGAAGCGGCCTGGGCAAATGCCAGACCACCCAGCAGTGCGGCGGTAAGGATCTTCTTGTTCATGAAATACAGCTCCTTGTTTCGGGGGTATGAAACCGGTAGAGGCATGGTCCAGCACAGCGATTTCGTCGCGTTCAGAGACGGCCGTTTCCGCACGCCATCGGGGTGCACAGTATGCGCTGGCCCGTGAAGACGATGTTAACGACCATATAACAAATGGCGCAACCACCAGACCTCTACATGTCCGGCTGGGCGAACCGTATACAGCTTCATCAAAGGGTGCAAGAGCCTGCTGTGGCAAGCCTTCCGGCGTATTTGCTGCATTGCGGTCGGTTTTGTCCGAAAACCCCGGGGAAACTCAGCCAAGCCGCCGCTGTTACCGCCAGCTGAACCGTTTGCTGAGTATGATGATTCTGCTCCCCCGCAAACGGAACTTTTCCGCATGAAAGCGATCGGCCTGACCCATTACCTCCCCATCAGCGACCCCGATTCCCTGCTGGATGTCGAGTTATCGGCTCCCGCTGCCCCCCAAGGCCAGGATCTGCTTATCCAGGTACAGGCGATTTCGGTCAATCCGGTGGATACCAAACTGCGCGGCCCCAAACCCGGCCAGGAAAATCCCCCGCGCGTGCTGGGTTTCGATGCGGCCGGCACGGTGCTGGCAATCGGCCCGGAAGTGACTGCCTTTGAAGTCGGTGATGAGGTGTATTACGCCGGCGACGTCACCCGCCCTGGCTGCAATGCCCAACAACAGTTGGTGGATGAACGTCTGGTCGGGCGCAAGCCCACCACGCTGGACTTCGCCGAGGCCGCCGCACTGCCGCTGACCACGCTCACCGCGTGGGAGCTGCTGTTCCAACGCATGCCGTATCAATTGGACGGCAAGCGCAACCTGGGCAAAGTGCTGCTGGTGATCGGCGGCGCGGGCGGTGTGGGTTCCATCGCCATCCAGTTGGGCCGCTATTCCGGCTTCACCGTAGTTGCTACGGCGTCGCGCGATGAAAGCGTGACGTGGTGCAAGCAACTGGGCGCGGACCATGTCATCGACCATCGCCAACCGCTGGCGCCGCAGCTGCAGGCGGTGGGTATCGAGCAGGTGGACGCCGCGCTCAATCTGGCCAACACCGACCTGTACTGGCAACAGTTGGGTGAACTGCTCGCGCCGCAGGGCCACGTCGGTTTGATCGTAGAGCCGGCCGGCGAGCTGCGCATTGGTGACCCCTACAAATCCAAGTGCATTGGCATCCACTGGGAATTCATGTTCACCCGGGCGCGCTTCCGCACGGCGGACATGATCGAGCAGCACCGCATCCTGACCCGTGCCGCCAGCCTGATTGACGCCTGTGAGCTGCGGACCACGCTGACCCAGCGGCTGGGACCGATCACCGCTGCCAATCTGCGTCTGGCCCATCAGCAGCTGGAGTCCGGCCGCAGCATCGGCAAACTGGCGCTGGAAGGCTGGAGCTGAGGCTTCGCCCCGGTTGATTGCAACAAACGCAGCGCGCGCGAGTTGATCGCGTGCGCTGCGCTCATTTCCTTGATGCGCGCTCGCCGCGCCGCCCTGCCCTTGTGCCCGCCATGCTCACACCTGCGTTTGTCGTCCGCCTGCTGCAATTGCTGCTGGGCTTGTTCCTGTTTGGCATCGCCTCGTCGCTGATGATCCGTGCCGGCATCGGCATTGCGCCGTGGGACGTATTGAGCCAAGGCATTTCGCTGCGCAGCGGCTGGGCGTTCGGGCTGGTTACCAACGTGGTGGGCGTGGCAGTGCTGCTGATGTGGCTGCCGCTGCGACAGAGGCCCGGGCTCGGCACGGTGCTGAATGTGCTGCTGATCGGCCCCAGCGCACAGTTGGGGCTGGCCGTGCTGCCGCCGGTAAGTGGCCTGCTGTGGCAGGTTCTGGTGTTCATCGCCGGCCTGTTGCTGCTGGCCGTCGCCACTGGCCTCTACATTGGGGCGAACTTCGGACCGGGGCCGCGCGATGGCCTGATGACCGGCCTGCACGCGCGTAGCGGCTGGGCCATATGGAAGGTCCGCACGTTGATTGAAGCCAGCGCACTGGCCATCGGCTGGTGGCTGGGCGGCAATGTCGGCCTTGGCACCTTGGCCTTTGCGCTGTTGATCGGACCGCTATGCGGCATCACCCTGCCGCTGTTCGACCGGCGCACCGGTGCTGCAGCGGCGCCGGCAACCTGAGCAACGCTGCGCACTGCTAGCGCCGCAGCCGTAGCACCTGTTCGCGGATGTACCAGTCGCGCAACGCCACACCGGCCGCCACGCGCTGTACCTGTGCCGCGGATGCAGCGTCCGGCGCCTGCCCTTCCACCGCAATGTGGCGCGGATCCCGCCAGACATGCAGCTTCGGCGCGACCAACGGGGACAGCATTCCTTCTGCGGTGTACAGGCGCTCGAACTGCGCCAGTGCCTGGCTGCCGTCGCTCGACCGCTCCCACAGATTCCTGCCGGTCGCGAAATAGCGTTCGCCCGGCAAGGCCAGCGACACCAGCGTCGGCATCAGGTCGCCGTGGCCGGCAAAGGCGCGGACATCGGGGCCATCGCCAGGCGGCGCATAGGCCTTGGGTACGCGCAGATAGGCAAATACCCGATCAACGTCCACCTGCTCGGCAGGCAGGTCGTAGTGATAGTGCGAGCGCAGGTTGTGGTCGCCGGCCGCCGCCACCAGCGTCCGTTCGCCGAGCGGGCCTTGCCGCAACTGCTGCAGGAAGCCGCCGAACTCATCGGCCTGATATTGATAGGTGGCCAGCATCTTGCGCAGCTCGGTTTTGTCGGCCAATGCGCGCGGCCCCAGTGCATTTGGATCGAGCGGCAAGTCCGGGCGCGGCGTATCCAGCTCAAACGGCGGGTGGTTGGTGGTGGTCAGCAGCACCAGGAACAACCGTTCACCGCGTGCGTCAGCCTGAGTCAGCAACTCCTGTGCGAAGTGGAACAGATAGGCGTCATACAAGCCCCAATCGGTGCCATGCGCAGCAGGGAAGCGCTTGCGGATATCGCGCGCGTCATACACCTGGTCAAAGCCCTGCTGCGGCAGCGCGGTCCCCAACTCGCGCCAGTCACTGCCGCCGCCATACAGAAATGCAGTGCGATAGCCGGCGCGCTTGAACGGCAGCGCAGCCGAGGTATCGAATGCCAAACGCGCATTGCGGCCATTGGCCAGCGGCGTGATCGGCGTGCCGAGCAGCAGGTATTCCAGCGTGGGATGGGTGCCGTTCTGGCCGGAAATGAAGTTCTCGAACTGATAGCCGTGCGCCAATTCACCACGCAACCGGCCCAGCACGTCGTTGCCCGGGCCATCGGTATACAGCAGGTCCTGACCAAACGATTCCATCAGACCAACCACCACGTGCGGCGACTCGGCCAGCGGGCGGGCGTGGCCCGGCGCAACCGGGAACAGCGCGCGGTGGATCTGCTCAGGCTCGCCGGAGGGCAACCCGGCGGCCGTCGCCGCCTGCTGCAACGTTGCGAAGCCCAAGCGATGCACGCCAACCAGCGGATCGGCGTTGATGTCGGTTTCCTTGGCACGGATGCGCGCGGCGCGATACAGCGTCAATGGCGCGTTGAGCACCAGCGCATTGACGAACGGATCGGCCGACACCGTCACATCGCGACGCACCAACGGGAACGTCCCCACCGTGCCGCGCGCCAACAGCAACAACAGCAGGCACTGCACGACCAGCAGCAACACCCGTGCCCAGCGCGCCGAACCGGTCGGCCAGCGCGCGCCCAGCCAGCGCCCCATGCGCGGCACCGCCCAACCCAATGCCGCACCGCCGAGCGCCAGTGCCAACACGCCGGGAATGACCGGGTAGTCGTCCCAGACCGTTTCCAGAATCGCGCTGGTGTCGTCCTCGAACATGCCGAACACGATGGGATCGAAGCGCGTCTTATAGAACGCGTAGTAGAAGTGTTCGCAGACTGACAACAGCGCGAACAACAACAGCAGGGCCACCAACAACCATTGCGCCCCGCGCACAGCCTGCTCGCGACGGCCCGCCAGCCACACCGGTGTTGTCAGCAACCCGACCAACAGCGCGCAGATCGCGCCAGCCACCAGGTCGTAACGGGCGCCTTGCAACAGCGCAGGCCACAGCAGCTCATTGCCGCGCGAAACGCCGGCATAGCTCAGCCACATGCCCAGGCGCGCAACCGCCCCCAAGGCAACAACGCCCGCAACCAGCATCCACAGGCGGGGGAACAAACGCTGGCCATGCGCCGGCGAAAAAGCAGGATTCATTGATATCGGCCCCGGACAACAACAGGCCACCGGTCGGCGGCGGCGCGAATTGTAATCGGCCTGTCACACACAGTCTTTATTGCGCCAGCCGCATTGAGGATTGAGAAATCCCCGCGTTGCCCCTCAGAATGGGCCCATTCCGTACGCAAGCGTATCCAACATGACGCCAGCCACCGCCAGCCACTTTCCAAACCTGTTCGCCCCCCTGGACCTTGGCTTCACCCAGCTGCGCAATCGCATCCTGATGGGATCGATGCACACCGGGCTGGAAGACCATGTCCGCGATTTCCCGAAACTGGCCGCCTACTTTGGCGAACGCGCCGAAGGCGGTGCCGCCTTGCTGGTCACCGGAGGCTTCTCACCGAACGTCGTCGGCTGGCTGGCGCCGTTTGGCAGCAAGCTGTCCTGGCCGTGGGAAGTGGGCCGGCACCGGCAGGTGACTGCGGCGGTGCACAGCCACGGCGCCAAGATCTGCATGCAGTTGCTGCACGCCGGCCGTTACGCCTACCACCCCTTGCAGGTGGCACCGTCGAAGTTGAAGGCGCCGATCAATCCGTTCACCCCGCGTGCGCTCTCGGCACGCGGCGTGGAGCGGCATATCAGTGACTACGCCCGCGCCGCCAAACTGGCGCGCGATGCCGGCTATGACGGCGTCGAGGTGATGGGCTCGGAAGGCTATCTGATCAACGAGTTCATCGCCCCGCGCACCAACAAGCGCACTGACGCCTGGGGCGGCGATGCAGCCAAGCGCATGCGCTTTGCGGTGGAAATCGTGCGCCGCATCCGCGAAGCCTGCGGACCGGATTTCATCATCATCTACCGGCTGTCGCTGCTGGACCTGGTGGACGACGGCAGCAACTGGGAAGAAGTGCTGCTGCAGGCCAAGGCCATCGAAGCGGCCGGCGCCACGCTGATCAACTCCGGCATCGGCTGGCATGAAGCACGCGTGCCGACCATCGCAACGTCGGTGCCGCGTGCGGCATTCACCGGCGTCACCGCCAAACTGCGGCCGCACGTGAATGTGCCGGTGATCGCGGTGAACCGCATCAACATGCCCAACGTGGCCGAGCGCGTGCTGGCCGATGGCCACGCCGACATGGTGTCACTGGCACGTCCGCTGCTGGCCGATCCGCAATGGCCGGCCAAGGCCCGCGCCGGCAAGCCGGAAACCATCAACACCTGCATTGCCTGCAACCAGGCCTGCCTGGACCACATTTTCGTCAACAAGCGCGCGACCTGCCTGGTCAACCCGCGTGCCGCGCATGAAACCGAACTGGTCTATCGCCCGACCACCGCGCCCAAGCGCGTGGCCGTGGTCGGCGCTGGCCCGGCCGGTTTGGCCTGCGCCACGGTCGCGGCCGAGCGCGGCCACCACGTCACCTTGTTTGATGCGGCCAGTGAGATCGGCGGCCAGTTCAATGTGGCCAAGCGCATTCCCGGCAAGGAAGAGTTCCACGAGACGCTGCGCTACTTCCGTCACCGGCTGGCCGACACCGGCGTGGACGTGCGCCTGGACACCCGCGCCGATAGCGCCACACTCGCCGGCTATGACGACGTGGTGATCGCCACCGGCATCCTGCCGCGCAAAGTGGACTTCCCCGGTGCTGACCACCCGATGGTGGTGAACTATCTGGACGTGCTGCTCGGCCGGGTGAAGGCCGCTGACAAGGTGGCGGTGATCGGCGCTGGCGGCATTGGTTTTGATGTCGGCGAATTCCTCGTTCACGAAGGCCCCTCGCCCGCATTGGACCCGGCACGCTGGATGGCCGAATGGGGCGTGGACCCGAGCTTCGAGAAACGTGGCGCGCTGGTAAAACCGCAACCTGAAGCGCCCGCGCGCAAGGTCTGGTTGCTGCAGCGCAGCCCCGGCAAACCGGGCGCTCGCCTGGGCAAGACCACCGGCTGGATTCATCGCGCCACGCTCAAGGCCAAGGCGGTGACGATGCTCGGCGGCGTGGAATACCTGGGCGTGGACGACAGCGGCCTGCGCATTCGCGTTGATGGCCAGGAGCAGTTGCTCGACGTCGGCAACGTGGTGGTCTGCGCCGGCCAGGAACCGCAGCGCGAATTGGCCGATTCGTTGCTGGCTGCTGGCCGCACCGTTCATATCATTGGTGGCGCCGATGTGGCCGCTGAGTTGGATGCCAAGCGCGCGATTGACCAAGGCAGCCGCTTGGCAGCGGTGCTTTGAGGTTGTGTTGATTTGAAGGGGAAGCGAAAGCACCCGCCCTCCCCTTCGTGTTGCGAAAGGGAGGGCGGGGAAAGCAGCTGATCTGTATCCCCTTCGCTGCCGCGCTGGAAGCGGTACAGCACCGCACCAGCCACCCACGAAAACGGCATGCGTCACCTCCTCCCTTGCGCGAAACGCAGGGCAGGATTGAGCAGCGGTGCCGTTGTAATCGCAGCGGTTTGCGCCATTTCAGCGACGCTGCGCAACGCCATTTCCGCTGACTTTCCCCTCACCTGTTCCTCACTTCCTGGCGCGCACTCTTCGCCCCGCGCCGGGTACAACAAACCTGAATGTCAACAAGCCCCATTCAGGATGGGTTTGGTGTTCGCCCCCTACCTTGCGCCCTCTTCCGCTCACCCCCCAGTTCTGGTGAGCAAGGTCCGGCCCTCCCCCAATCTCATTGAGGGCCGACCACGGGGCGGCCCCGATGCCACGGCCGCCTCCCCATAACGCCAAGTCGCAGTCGACCGGTTCCACGCTTCAGGAACAGGCGAGCTGCGGCCCACACGGAGCAAGGAGATTTATGAAACTGGCCTGGATTCTCTGGCTGTCGCAGATGTTGCCGCAGCCGGCCGCCGATTCACTGTGCTTGAGCACCACCGTTTACCTGGAAGCCCGCGACCAGACCCTGCGCGGTCAGCAGGCAGTTGCCGAAGTTGCCCTGCGACGCTTGGACAGCGGCCTTTGGGGTGACTCGATGTGCCAGGTGGTGACTGCCCGCAAGCAGTTCGCGCCGACCCTGGTCTCGCCGGGCACTCAGCTGCGCAACAACGATGCCTGGGCAGAAGCCGTCGACGTGGCGTTCGCCGCCGAGCGCAACTGGGCCCTGCCGGTCGAGCAGCGCAAGGAGATCGTGCCGGGTGCCAGCCACTTCGCCGCGCTGTCCATCGCAAGCCCGAGCTGGCGCAATGCCTACCAGGTGGCGACCATCGGTGGTCACACCTTCTTCAAAGTGCAGTCGCTGAAGCCGCGCGCTTCCTGAGCCACGCACCCGGGATACGTGTCGCCACACCCTGCAACGGGCAAGTGGTGATAATGCGGGGGTCATTCCACTCCCGAGGTATCTGATGAAGCTCTACACCAAGCCCGGCGCCTGTTCGCTGGCAGACCACATCGCATTGATCTGGTCCGGCCTGCCCTTCGAAGTGCAGGTGGTGGACTACGCGACCATGAAGTCGCCCGAATACATGGCCATGAACCCGGCCGGCGCGGTGCCGGTGCTTGAGGACGATGGCTGGGTGCTGACCCAGAACGCCGCCATCCTGCATTACATCTGCGACAAGGCACCCGGCGCAGGCCTGGACGGCGGCAGCGACGCGCGCACCCGCGCTGAAGTGAACCGCTGGCTGTCCTTCGTCAATGCCGACGTGCATCCGACCTTCCACCCGATCTTCGGTTCCACCAAGTATCTGGAAGACGATGCGGTCATCGCCCGCACCCAGCAGAACGCGCGCGAAAAGTTGAAGGCGCTGTATCAGCGTATCAATGATCGTCTGGCACAGACCGATTGGCTCGGCGGCACACCGCGCCCATCCATCGCCGATGCCTACACCTACGTGACCCTGCGTTGGGCACGCGGCCTGAAGATCGACCTGACTGGCATGGACGCGCTGGATGCGTTTGAACAGCGCATGGAGGCCGACGCGGCCGTGCAGGCTGCGCTGAAGGCGGAAGGTCTGGCGTAAGCCATCCAACAAATGGATGCGTCACCAACGGGTCGCCAGCGCACATGCTGGCGGCCCGTTTGGTTTCAGCGACATGCATGGGCGCAGATCACGCCGATGGATCAACGCACCGACAGCGTGCTGAGCAAACGCGGCGCGGCGCGATACAACGCCGGATACTGCTGCTTCAACGCGTCGACTTTGGGCAGGTCGTTGACGCGGATGTACAACGATTCAGGATGCAGCGCGAGGTAGTTCTGGTGATAGCGCTCTGCCGGGTAGAACGTTTCTCCGCCATCCACCTGGGTAACCAACGGTGCCTTGAACACCCCACTGCGTTGCAGCTGCGCGATGTAGGCACGCGCAGCATCGCGTTGATCGGCCGCGTTGGCGTACAGCGCCGACCGATACTGCGTTCCGCGATCCGGCCCTTGTCGATTCAGTTGCGTGGGGTCGTGCACCACCGAGAAGAACACCTGCATCAACTGTCCGTAGCTGACCTGCGCGGGATCGTAGGTAACCTGCACCGCTTCTGCATGACCGGTACTGCCGCTACCCACTCGCGCGTAGTTGGCATTGGCTGCACTGCCGCCGATGTAACCGGCCACTGCGCTGTCCACGCCCTTGATGTGTTGATACACGCCTTGCACACCCCAGAAACAGCCGCCGGCGAACACCACCTGCGCGCGCTTGGTCCCGGGCTGTTGCAGATCGGCAATGCCACTGGGCGCAGGAATGACGAGCGGCGCTGACGCCGCATGCACGGGGCGATCCAGACTGAGCACGCCGATCACCAGCAATGCCGCGACCAGCACGGCGATGCTGCCGGCAACCACTTTGTCCATGGCGAGTGTCATCGTCTGCCTCCGGGTTCAACCAAACGTAAAGGCGTAGGCACGCACGCCGGGATCGAGGAATTCGATCTCGAAGCTGCGCTCATTCACTGCGCCGTCCTGACGGATCAATTGGTACAAACGGTTGCCATCCACCTGGCCGCTGCCATCGGCCGACACATCACCGCCCGCCGATGCGCCGGGCGCTTGTCCATCAATCCGCACTTTGAAGCGCACCGGTTTATCCGCATCCTGTGGCGCAAGCACCAGATGCAGATCACGCGCGTGAAAACGAAACGCGATGCGGCCACCGGCCTGCTGCAGCTGCGCGTCTTCTTCGCCTACCATCCAACGCCCTTGCAACGCCCAATGATTGAGCTTCAACGTGGTCGGCAGGCGATAGTCCGCCGCACGCCCTGCATACAATCCATCCGGTGACGCGAAGTTCTCCGCGCGTGCACGGCCGAGGTAGGTTTCCGGCGACTTGAGGTTGTCCATGTCCGCCTCTCGCTCAACACCGCTGCGCGCAGTCTCCATGGCCATCGCCGGGGCAACATCGCCGGGCAACGTATTGCCGGCTTCGCGCAGCAGCTGGCGGATGATCTGCTCGGACTGCGCATAGTTGCCTTCACCAAAATGGTGGGCGCGGATTTTCCCTTGCGCATCGATGAAGTAATGCGCCGGCCAGTAGCGGTTATTGAAGCCGCGCCAGATCGCGAAGTCGTTGTCGATGGCAACCGGATACGTGACCTTCAGATCAGTAACCGCGCGCTGCACGTTGCGCACATCACGCTCGAATGCGAATTCCGGCGCGTGCACACCGATCACCACCAAGCCGTGGTCGCGATAGCGCTCGGCCCACTCGCGCACATGCGGCAGCGCGCGCAGACAGTTGATGCAGGAGTACGTCCAGAAATCGACCAGCACCACCTTTCCACGCAGCGCCTGCGCGTCCAGCGGCGGGCTGTTGAGCCAGCCAGTGGCACCGCCCAACGAAGGCAACGTACCTTCGACCGGCAACGTCGACGGGGCCGCATCATTGGCCGCCATCATCATCGCGCCATCTGCTGCTGGCGCCTGACCGGGCAGCGTATCCAGCAAGCCCTGCTCAAGCCGCGCGGTGCTCACCGTCGATAACCGGGTCAGCACCCCGGTATCCCAGCCCATCGCAATCGCCACCACGGCCAACAATGCCGCAATGCCGAGGCCGCGACGGATCCATTCGCCCGCCCCCAGGTGGCGCTTCAACGCGGTGAACACACGGCCACCGATCCAGATCGCCAACGCCAGCGAGGTCGCCGCGCCCAAGGCATACGCCAGCAGCAGACCGCTGGTGCCGGCATTGGCACCCTGCAACGCGGCGCCGGTGAGTATCAAGCCCAGAATCGGCCCGGCACACGGCGCCCACAGCAAGCCGGTGGCGATACCGATCAACAGCGAGGCGCCAACACCACCTGTCCGGCTTTCATCGGCAGCGGCACTCAGGCGGCCGCCCAGGCGCTGCAACGGCGACAACAGGCGGCTGGCGAGCGCCGGCCACAGCAGTGCCAGCGCAAACAGGGTCATCACCAGCAAGGCAATCCAGCGGCCGATCTGATTGGCCTGCGCCACCCATTGGCTGCCTACCGCGGCCAGGCTGGCCACCACGGCAAACATCAATGCCATGCCGATCAGCAACGGCAAACCGCTGCGCAGGAATGGCCGGTCCGAGCGTGCGAATACGAACGGCAGCACCGGCAGGATGCACGGACTGAGAATGGTGAGCACGCCGCCCAGGTAGGCCAGCACGAGCAGGAACATGGTGAGTCCTTGTTGGAAGTCGGTTACAGCGGCGCTCAGGCCGCAATGAAATTCATGGCGACGCCATTCATGCAGTAGCGCAGTCCAGTAGGACGCGGGCCGTCGTTGAAGACATGACCCAGATGCCCGCCACAGCGTCGGCAATGTGCTTCCACCCGCTGCATGCCGAAGGTGGTGTCGCGGTCTTCGCCCACCGCATCGTGCAGCGGCGCCCAGAAGCTCGGCCAACCGGTACCGCTGTCGAATTTGGTCGCCGAGGAGAACAGCGGCAACGCGCAGCCGGCGCACACAAAGGTGCCGCGCCGATGCTCGCTGTTGAGCGGGCTGCTGAACGCGCGCTCGGTGGAATGGCCGCGCAGCACCGCATATTGCGCGGGGCTGAGTTGTTCACGCCATTGCGCATCGCTGCGCATGACTTCAAACACGCGCGTGCGGACCGGCGTGGCGGGCGCTGCCCCGCTGCAGGCAGTGAGGCCGAGCAGACCGGCGGCGACCGTCACGCAGCCGATGCTGAGCACAGTGCGACGGGTGAGGGACATCGCCACTCTCCAGCCTTGGGAGGATGTGGCCATGCTGCGCCCTGCCAGATCAACGCCTCCTGACGCAGAGCGAAATTTTTCGTTACACCTTGCGCGGATAGCGCCAACAACATGCAGATCAGCATGCGGGACGACGGCCCAAGCACTGCACCCAAGCGACGCGCGAACCTGTTCATCACCTCGCCCGCATTGGACAGCCAACGTGCGGACAGCGGCGGGCTCGGCTTGCTGATCCGTGCACCCCATTCTGCAGTTGCATCACCGGCACATCCAACGGCTCGACAGCCGCGAAGGTGCGCTGCTCGTGTTTACGCTGGCCGCTGCGAGCCGCCAAGGCGGCCATCCGTGCGGCGTGTGAATCTGCTGGCGGAATGCTGGCTGCAGGCACACAAAGCGCGGTCGCCCTCGAAGCAAGGCGACCGCGCTCAACCGCGACGTCAGGCCGCCCACCGGGCGAATCCAACTCCCGGCGGCATCACCTGATCAGGCCAGCACCAACGCGCGTGTTTCATCCAACCAGCGGCTGGCGAACGCCGGGCTTTTGGCCTTGCCTAGCGCGGTAGCCACTTCCGGCCACAGCTGCTCCAGGCTGATCGCCGAGCGGCTGCGCTCGATCTTCAGCTGGATCAGATAGCCCTTCAGCCCCAGATGTTTGCGCACCGATTCGGCCATCCAGTCACGCAGCTGCTGGTAGCGCAGCGGGTCGTCGCCCAGCTGCACGGTGACCGGCACGTCCGGCTTGCGCTCGACGCTGCCACCGACCGCTTCAATCAGTGCCATCGACAGCAGCTGTGCCAGCACGTCATCCGGCGCGCGCAGCCCCTGCGCCATCTGCCGCAGTTCCTGCTCATCGCGACGTCCGTCCACCAGCAACAATGCCGAACGCAGCGCCGGTATCAGGCGCAGCGCGCGGTCTTCCATTTCACGACGGCCAGCGGCCGTCTTGGCATAGATCAATGCCATTTTCCCTCCCACATGTGTGCATCGCAAAACACGGCGTGCGCCACGGATCCGGAACCCCCGCCCCGGATCTGCTTACCTCCACACGTACCGCCCCCTTGCGATCGCTGCGCTTGTGGCCTGCGCTATTTCCCCAGCGCGCGGCGGATTTCATCCAGTGCGCTCGGGTCGTCCAATGTCGACAGATCCCCCGGGTCGCGCTGCTCCGCCAATGCCTGCAACGAACGCCGAAGCAGCTTACCCGAACGCGTCTTGGGAAGCGCGTTGACGATATGGACATGCGCCGGCCGCGCCACCGCGCCCAGCGAACCGGTGACGCGCTGCATCATTTCTGCGGCCAGCACCGCCACCTCATCGTCGACTGGCGCCTGCTTGAGGGTGACGAACACCAGCGGCACCTGCCCCTTCAGCTCGTCATGCACGCCGATCACCGCCGCCTCGGCCACACGCGGGTGGCTGGAGATGGCTTCCTCGATCTCGCGCGTGCCGAGCCGATGCCCGGCCACATTGATCACATCGTCGGTGCGGCCAAGGATGAAGGTGTAGCCATCCTCATCGCGGATGGCCCAGTCCAGCGAGCTGTACAGCAGTTCGTTGAAATGGCTGAAGTAGCTCTTGAGAAAACGCTCGTCGTCGTTCCACACCGTGCTCATACAGCCAGGCGGCAGCGGCGGCTGAATCACCAACACGCCCTTCTGCCCCGGCGCCACTTCTTCGCCACTCTGCTCGTCGATCACCTTCATCTTGTAGCCAAGATTGGGGAAGCCGGGCGAGCCGAACTTCACCGGTTTCATGTCCAGACCCGGCAACAGCGTCAGCGCCGGCCAACCGGTTTCGGTCTGCCAGTAGTTGTCGATCACCGGCTTGCGCAGCGCGCCGCTGATCCACTGCGCAGTGGGTTGATCCAACGGCTCACCCGCGAGGAACAGATATTTCAACTCGGACAGATCATGGCGGTCGATGAAATCGACATCGTGCTTCTTCAGCACGCGGATCGCGGTGGGCGAAGAGAACATCGTGCGCACGCCGTACTGCTCGCACAGCGCCCACCAGATGCCGGCATCCGGATTGATCGGCAAACCTTCGTACAACAGCGAAGTACAACCGCCAATCAGCGGCCCATATACGTTGTACGAATGGCCCACCGCCCAACCAACATCGGAGGTGGAGAACATCACCTGGCCCGGCGCGCAATCAAACACGGTACGCATCGACTGCGCCATCGCCACCGCATACCCCCCCACGTCACGCTGCACGCCCTTGGGCTTGCCGGTGGTGCCGGAGGTGTACAACAAATAGCTGGGCTCGTTGGACTCCAGCCATTCCACCGGCACCTCGACATCACCCACCTGCGCCCGCAGCGCCGCGTAGTCTTCATCGCGTCCGGCCAGCTTCGGTTCGGCCGCATCCAGCCCGCGCGAAACGATCAACACTTTCGGCGGCGGACTCTGCGCCTCGGCGCACGCGGCATCCACCATTGCCTTGTACGGAATGACTTTTCCTGCACGCATGCCGGCATCGGCCGCGATCAACAACTTGGGTTGCGCGTCATCGATACGCAGCGCGAGGTTGTGCGCCGCAAAGCCACCAAACACCACCGAGTGCACCGCACCGATGCGTGCGCAGGCCAACATCGCGAACACCGCTTCGGCCATGTTCGGCATGTAGATCACCACACGATCACCACGGCCGACATCGAGCCGCTTGAGCACG
The DNA here is from genome assembly GCF_050737575.1 of Stenotrophomonas sp. GTDB lineage: Bacteria > Pseudomonadota > Gammaproteobacteria > Xanthomonadales > Xanthomonadaceae > Stenotrophomonas. Next base: position 387,132 of record NZ_JBOHXW010000002.1, on the reverse strand, counting down.
GCGGCGAACGCGTTTACCTCGCGATGCAGCTGGCGATAGGTGATCTCACGCGTGGTGTTGGTTTCGGTGGAAATCGCAACGAGTGCGAGCTGGTCCGCACGTTCGGCAAGGTGCCGGTCAACCGCGTTGTAGCAGAGGTTGGTTTCGCCTCCGACGAACCATCGCCGAAACGGCGGATTGGAGTAGTCCAGGATCTGTTCCGGCGCACGGTGCCAGTAAATGGCCTTGGCTTCCTCTGCCCAGAATGCCTCGGGTTCTTCGATGGAACGGCGGTAGATCTGCTCGTACTGCATGACATCCTCCGGAACCTGCCCTGTACAACCGAGCATAGTCCGCAGCCATCAGGGTTCTCCTTGCTGCTTTGGTCTTAAGACCAAAGCAGCAAGCCCCCTCTCCCCTGCCCCCCACTCCGCGCCCCAGCCCTTGCGTTGACGCAAGGGCGCTCAACGGGCCGCGAACCAGTGGTTCGCAAGCAGGCCCGCATCGCCCCGCCAGGGGAGAGGGGCTTTAAAGCTACAGCGGCGAGGATGGCCTCAGCTCGCAGTGCACTAAGCCCCTCTCCCCTTGCGGGAGAGGGGTTGGGGAGAGGGGTTGGGGAGAGGGAGAGCAGCTCCTGTCTCAGAAAGGACTTTCCGAAACGAAGCCCACAGCCTCTCCCGTCACCGGATGCGTAAACGCCAACCGGCACGCATGCAAGTGCACCCGCTGCGCAGGCGCCGCGTCATACAGCGCATCCCCCACAATCGGATGCCCCAGGCTGGCCATATGCACCCGCAACTGATGCGTGCGCCCTGTCACCGGCTCCAGTTCCACCCGCGTGCGTTGCGCGGGAAAATCCCGTGCCAGCACCCGCCAGCGCGTCAGTGCCGGCTTGCCCAGTTCCACATCCACTTTCTGCTTGGGTCGGTTCGGCCAATCACCGATCAACGGCAACGTCACCTCACCCGACTCACCTTCCAGCAGCCCTTCCAACACAGCCTCATAGCGCTTGCTGACCAAGCGCTTCTCGAACTGACCAGACAACGCAATCTGCATCTGCTTGCCACGCGCATACAGCATCAATCCCGACGTCACCTGATCCAAGCGATGCACCGTCAACGCATCCGGATACACCGCCTGCAATCGCGAAATCAGGCAATCCTGCAGCTCAGGCAAACGCCCAGGCACAGACAGCAAGCCGGTTGGCTTTTCGACCACCAGCAACGCCTCGTCGATGTAATGCAAAGCAATCTTGTCAGTCATAAAAAAACAAAATGTAGTGCCGAGCAATGCTCGGCATGGGGCATAACCAGTAGAGCCTCTGCCGAGCATTGCTCGGCACTACAACAAAAAACGGGGAAGCCGAAGCCTCCCCGTTCATTGCATCACGTCACACCGCTGCCGTTACAGCAGATCAGCAACGCCAGCGCGCTCTTCTTCCAGCTCACCCAAGGTGATGTCGATGTACTTCTTGGAGAAGTCGTCGATCGGCAGATCCTTGATGATCGTGTACTGGCCGTTCTCGGTGGTCACCGGGAAGCCGAACACCACGCCTTCCGGGATGCCGTAGGAGCCGTCAGACGGCACGCCCATCGTCACCCACTTGCCGTTGCTGCCCAGCACCCAGTCATGGATGTGGTCGATGGCGGCGTTGGCAGCCGAGGCAGCCGAGGACAGGCCACGGGCGGCGATGATCGCTGCGCCGCGCTTGCCGACGGTCGGAATGAAGGTGTTGGCATTCCATTCCTGATCGTTGATCAGCTCGCCCACCGATGCGCCGCCGGTGGTGGCGAAACGGTAGTCCGGGTACATGGTCGGGCTGTGATTGCCCCACACGGTGAACTTCTCGAAGCTGTCCACCGACTTGCCGGTCTTGGCAGCCAGCTGGCTCAGCGCACGGTTGTGGTCCAGGCGCAGCATGGCGGTGAAGTTCTTCGGGTTCAGATCCGGCGCGGACTTCATCGCGATGTAGGCATTGGTGTTGGCCGGGTTACCGACCACCAGCACCTTCACGTCACGCTTGGCGACGGCGTTCAGCGCCTTGCCCTGCACGGTGAAGATCTTGGCGTTTTCCAGCAGCAGGTCCTTGCGCTCCATGCCCGGGCCGCGCGGACGCGCGCCAACCAGCAGGGCCACGTCGACGTCCTTGAAGGCCACCAGCGGGTCAGCGGTGGTCACCACGCCGGCCAGCAGCGGGAATGCACAATCTTCCAGCTCCATGACCACGCCCTGCAGCGCGGCCTGAGCCTTTTCATTGTCGATTTCGAGCAACTGCAGGATGACCGGCTGATCCTTGCCCAGCATTTCGCCAGAAGCGATGCGGAACAGCAGTGCATAACCGATATTGCCGGCAGCGCCGGTTACGGCAACACGAACGGGTGCTTTCATGGGGGGTTTCCTCTGCTAAGAAGCGTGTCGGGGGGATAAAGCCCTGCCACCGCGCGGGAGCGGCACCGGGGCCGGAATCAGAAACGGCCACCTGGTCAGGTGGCCGTCGAGAACACTCAGGCGGCGAGAATCTTGTTCCACTCTGCGACGCGGTCGGCCTTGGCGGCCAGCACGGCATCGGTGTCGCCTTCCAGGGTGATCTTGTTCAGCGCATCGCCCTGCTTGATCTGGTCAACCACATCCAGGCCTTCCAGCACCTTGCCAAACACGGTGTGCTTGCCATCCAGCCAATCGGTCTTGATGTGGGTGATGAAGAACTGGCTGCCGTTGGTGTTCGGGCCGGCATTGGCCATGGACAGCACGCCGCGCTCGTGGCGCACGCCGTTCTTGGTCTCGTCTTCAAAACGGTAGCCCGGGCCACCGCGGCCGGAGCCTTCCGGGCAGCCGCCCTGGATCATGAAATCGGCAATCACGCGATGGAAAGCCAGTCCGTCGTAGAAACCATGCTTGGTCAAATTGACGAAATTGGCCACGGTCAGCGGCGCCTTGTCGGCGAACAGCTCAACCTTGATCAGGCCGCGGGTGGTGTCGAAAGTGGCAATCAGGGACATGGGAATCCTTGTGGGAGAAGACATCTAGCGATAGCCGCATAGGATACACCTGCCCCCGTGCGCGGCGCTGCCCCATGGCCCTCACCTCTGCCGACCGCGGCTGAATGCCCGCTCAGCCAGCCGCTCAGGGGGCTTTTCGCGTTCTGGCCGGATACCGGTATAATCGTGAACTCTTTTCCCCATTCACGGCGCCGGCTGGCCGTCTTCCGCATGTCTATCGAAAATCTTCGCAACATCGCCATTGTCGCCCACGTCGATCACGGCAAGACCACCCTGGTTGACTGCCTGCTCAAGAACTCCGACACGCTGTCCGAGCGCACCGTTCTGGCTGAGCGCGTGATGGACAGTAACGATCAGGAAAAAGAACGCGGCATCACCATTCTGGCCAAGAACACGGCCATCAAGTGGAATGGCAACCGCATCAACATCGTCGACACCCCCGGACACGCCGACTTCGGCGGTGAAGTGGAGCGCGTGCTGTCGATGGTCGACTCGGTGTTGATCCTGGTCGACGCGATGGACGGCCCGATGCCGCAGACCCGCTTCGTCACCCAGAAGGCCTTCGCGATGGGCTTCAAGCCGATCGTCGTGGTCAACAAGGTCGACCGTCCGAGCGCGCGTCCGGAATGGGTGATCGACCAGGTGTTCGACCTGTTCGACAAGCTCGGCGCCACCAATGAGCAGCTGGACTTCCCCATCGTCTACGCCTCCGGCCTGAACGGTTATGCCGGCCTGGAAGACACCGTGCGCTCGGGCGACATGACCCCGCTGTTCGAAGCGATCATGAAGTACGTGCCGGTGCCGGACGTGGACCCGGAAGGCCCGTTCCAGATGCGCATCAGCCAGCTGGACTACAACAACTTCGTCGGCGTGATCGGCATCGGCCGCATTCAGCGCGGCAAGCTGCGCAAGAACATGCAGGTCACCGTCATCGACCGCGAAGGCAAGAAGCGCAACGGCAAGGTGCTGCAGGTGCTGGGCTTCATGGGCCTGGAGCGCGTGGAAGTTGACGAAGCCGAAGCCGGTGACATCGTCGCCATCTCCGGTATCCAGGAGCTGACCATCTCCGACACCATCTGCCACCCGGATGCGCCTGAAGCGCTGCCGGCGCTGACCGTCGACGAGCCGACCATCTCCATGACCTTCCAGGTCAACAACTCGCCGTTCGCAGGCAACAAGGACCTGTCCGGCGGCAAGTTCCTGACCAGCCGCCAGCTGAAGGAGCGCCTGGAGCGCGAGACCGTGCACAACGTGGCACTGAAGGTCGAGCAGCTTGAAGACGCCGACAAGTTCCTGGTCTCCGGCCGTGGCGAGCTGCACCTGTCGGTGCTGATCGAAACCATGCGTCGTGAAGGCTACGAGCTGGCCGTGTCGCGCCCGGAAGTGATCATCAAGGAAATCGACGGCCAGATGATGGAGCCGATCGAGCAGCTGGTCGTCGACATCGAAGAGCAGCACCAGGGCGGCGTCATGGAAAAGCTGGGCATCCGCAAGGGCCTGCTCAAGAACATGGAATCGGACGGCAAGGGCCGCGTGCGCCTTGACTACACGATTCCGGCGCGCGGCCTGATCGGCTTCCAGAACGAGTTCAAGACCCTGACCCAGGGTTCTGGCCTGCTGTTCCACGTGTTCGACCATTACGGCCCGAAGGAACAGGGCGCCATCGCCAAGCGCCAGAACGGCGTGATGATTGCCAACGCCCCGGGCGCCACCCCGGCGTATGCCCTGGGCCCGTTGGAAGAGCGCGGCAAGCTGTTCGCCGCCGAAGGCGACAACGTGTACGAAGGCCAGCTGGTCGGTATCCACTCCAAGGACAACGATCTGACCGTCAACGCCATCAAGACCAAGCCGCTGACCAACATGCGCGCTTCGGGCAAGGATGACGCGATCAAGCTGACCCCGGCCATCAAGTACTCGCTGGAGCAGGCGCTGGACTTCATCGAGGACGACGAGCTGGTTGAAGTCACCCCGAAGGAAATCCGCCTGCGCAAGAAGGCGCTGACCGAAAGCGACCGCAAGAAGGCATCGCGCGGCGGCTGATTGCGTTGACCGGCAATACGCCCTACAACCCGGATCCGCACGCGCATCCGGGTCTGGCAGCCATCGCGCTGCTGGAAGCGGGAAAGGCCATCTTGGCCTTTCTCGCCGCGGCCGGCCTGGAGATCTCCGGGCCCGGCCCGCTTCGCAACATCATCAACACCTTGATCCTGCGCATTGGCGGCGACCCCGAGCACGGCTCGTTCTCCTCGCTGCTTGGCCTGATCACCCCCGACACCGTCCACATTGGCGCCACCGTACTGGTCGCCTATGGCCTGCTGCGCACGCTTGAAGCCTGGGGCCTGTGGCGCGCCAAGGCGTGGGCCTCCTGGCTGGGCTGCATCTCCGCAGCGCTCTACCTGCCACTGGACATCTACGCCATCGTCAAACACCCCGGCTGGGCCGCATGGCTGCTACTGGCGGTGAACGTATTGGTCGTATGGGTACTGGCCCGGGACATCGGCAAGCGCCGCCGGCACTAAGTCCGGCTCAAGCGCGCATAGCGTTTCACCTGCCGTGTCGTGCCGAGCCACGCTCGGCATGAGGTTTTCTCAGTAATAGCGAGCGGAACATGGCTCCGCTCTACAGCTGTACGCGCTTAACCCGCTGCGTTACCGCCCTGTTTGCGCACGATCGCCATCGCAATTTCCAGCGACTGCTCGTAGTTCAATCGCGGGTCCACGCTGGAGCGATAGGCACGCTCCAGATCGCGCTCGGTCAACTCACGCGCGCCACCCGTACATTCGGTAACGTCTTCGCCAGTCAGTTCCAGATGCACGCCCCCCAGCCGCGTCCCAGCCGCCGCATGCAGGTCGAACGACAGCTCCACTTCATTGCGGATGTTGTCGAAGCGACGGGTCTTGTAGCCGTTGCTGGTGCTTTCGGTATTGCCGTGCATCGCATCGCATACCCACAGCACGCGGCGGCCATCGCGCTTCACTGCGTCCAGCAGTGGCGGCAACTTCTCGGCAATCTGATTCGCACCCATGCGATGGATGAAGCTCAGGCGCCCGGGCTCGTCATCCGGGTTCAGCACGTCCATCAAACGCAGCAGTTGATCTGGCTGCACCGACGGCCCCACCTTGATCGCAATCGGATTGCGTACGCCGCGCAGGTATTCCACATGCGCGCCATCCAGCGCCGCCGTGCGCATCCCGATCCACGGGTAATGCGTACTCAGGTTGAACCAGCCATGCTGGCGCGGCACCTGCCGGGTCAACGCCTGCTCGTAATGCAGCAGCAACGCCTCATGCGAGGTGTAGAAATCCACCCGATTGAGGTTGTGCACCTGTGTGCCGGACAGCGTTTCCATGAAACGCACCGCGTCACCGATCGAGGCCACCATTTCCTGGTACTCCTCGGCCAGCGGCGAATAGCGCATCCAGCTCAGGTTCCAGTATTCGGGATGATGAAGATCGGCGAAGCCGCCGTCGATCAGCGCACGCACGAAATTCATGGTCAGCGCCGAACGCGAGTGCGCGGCAATCATCCGCTGCGGGTCCGGCAGACGCGCTGCTTCAGTGAACTCCGGCGCGTTGATCACGTCGCCGCGATAACTCGGCAGCGTCACATCACCACGGGTTTCGGTATCGGCCGAGCGCGGCTTTGCATATTGGCCGGCGAAGCGACCCACACGCACCACCGGCATGCGCAAGCCGTGTACCAGCACCAGACTCATCTGCAGCAGCACTTTGAGCCGGTTGGAGATCATGCCGGATTCGCAATCGGCGAAATTCTCCGCACAGTCACCGCCCTGCAGCAGGAAGCGCTTGCCCTCCTGCGCCTCGGCCAGCTGCTGCTTCAGCGCGAAGATCTCCCACGACGTCACCAGCGGCGGCAGCTGCCGCAACTCAGCCAGCGCCGTCTCCAGCGCCTGCGCATCCGGGTAGGTCGGCATCTGCAGCGCCTGCTTGCCACGCCAACTCCCGGGCGCCCAGCTGGAATCAGTGGCGGCCGCAGACAAGGGGGAAGACAGGCTCATACAGATACCGTTATTTACAGAGGGAAAAGAGAACTCAGAACCGACGCAACTTGCGCGCGCGCAGCCCGGCATACAAACCGCCCAGGCCCAGCACCACGAACCACACCAGGCTCCACATCGGCATGCTCAAGCCGAGGAAGGTCCAATCAATGTTGCCGCAGTCGCCGGTGCCGGTAAGCACGGTGCGGAACACTTCAAACGGGCCCATCGTTTCGCTGAGGAAACTCAGCGGCGGGCCACAGCTACTACCCAGGTCCTTCGGCAACAACTGCACATAGACATGACGCCCGGCGACGCCGGCACCAATACCGGCCAGCAGCAACGTCAACACGCCATAGGCAGCGCGCCCGCCGCGACTGGACGGCCCATGCAACGCCCCCAGCAGGAAGCCGACACCCAACGCCGCAAAGGCAATGCGCTGATAGATACACAACGGACACGGCACCAGGCCCATCTGGATCTGCGTGTAGATCGCAAAGGCCAGCAGCCCCGCACAGACCAGAAAACCGGCCAAAAACTGGGCGCGAAAACTCCAACGCAAAGGATTCATCACATCAATCCGATTCAATAGTGCGGCAAGAGTACCAGCCCGCCTCGCGACTGACAGCAGCGGTTGCAATGGCGACTTTGCATAAGCAAAAAGCCCGGCCAAGGCCGGGCTTCTGCTTCATCCATTGAAGGATGGAAGGACGCGATTACTCAGCGACTTCTTCTGCAACGGCGGCCGGACGGTCAACCAGCTCAACGTAGGCCATCGGTGCGTTATCGCCAGCGCGGAAGCCGCACTTCAGCAGACGCAGGTAGCCGCCCGGACGGGTGGCGTAGCGCGGGCCCAGGATGGTGAACAGGTTGCCAACGGCTTCCTTGTCACGCAGACGGGCGAACGCCAGACGACGGTTGGCGACCGAATCAACCTTGGCCAGGGTGATCAGCGGCTCGGCAACGCGGCGCAGTTCCTTGGCTTTCGGCAGGGTGGTCTTGATCAGCTCGTGCTTGAACAGCGACGCAGCCATGTTCTTGAACATTGCTTCGCGGTGGGCGCTGGTACGGTTGAACTTGCGGCCCGATTTCTGATGACGCATGGGACTAATTCCTTGAAGTAAATGGTAGGACGTTGGATTTCTCTGTCGCCATCCTGGCGTTGTTGCACGGACTGCGGATGGTCCTGGCCGCCCCTCCTGGACGGCCTGCGCTGCGGCCTGTCAGCCGTCAACGCGGGTACTGCTTACAACATTCCCCCGCATGGCTTCCCATGCGGGGGAACAGGTGTTGCTTAACCAAGCATGCCGTGAGCGGCGACACCGGCCGGCGGCCAGTTCTCCAGCTTCATGCCAAGCGACAGGCCACGCTGGGCCAGCACTTCCTTGATCTCGGTCAACGACTTCTTGCCGAGGTTCGGGGTCTTGAGCAGTTCCACTTCGGTCTTCTGGATCAGATCACCGATGTAGTAAATGCTCTCGGCCTTCAGGCAGTTGGCCGAACGCACGGTCAGCTCCAAGTCGTCGATCGGGCGCAGCAGCACCGGATCCACGCCATTGTTGGCCGGCTTGGCCGCACCGCGATCGCGGTGGGTGAAATCGCCGAACACCGACAGCTGATCGCTGAGGATGTCGGCCGCAGTGCGGACAGCTTCCTCGGCATCGATCGTGCCGTTGGTTTCGATATCGATGACCAGCTTGTCCAGATCGGTACGCTGTTCAACGCGAGCCGCTTCCACCGAATAGGCGACGCGGCGGACGGGCGAGAACGAAGCATCCAGAACCAGACGACCGATCGCACGGGTTTCTTCGTCCGGACGACGACGCGCGGCCGCCGGCTGGTAGCCGAAGCCACGCTCGATCTTCAGACGCATGTTGATCGATGCGTCCTTGGTCAGATGGCAGATCACGTGGTCGCCGTTGATCACTTCGACGTTGTGGTCCAGCTTGATGTCGGCAGCAGTCACGATGCCCGGGCCCTGCTTGGTCAGGGAGAGCGTGGCGCTGTCGCCGGTATGCATGCGAATAGCCACGTCTTTCAGGTTGAGCAGGACATCCAGCACGTCCTCCTGCAAGCCTTCAAGCGTGGTGTACTCGTGAAGCACGCCGTCGATCTCGACTTCGGTAATGGCGAAGCCCGGGATGGACGACAGCAGCACGCGACGCAGGGCGTTGCCCAACGTATGCCCGTAACCACGCTCCAGCGGTTCGATCACGACCTTGGCGCGGGTCTCGGTAAGGCGTTCGATCTGCGGACCGCGAGGACGCAGAACCTGGTTTGCGGTAACCGTCATGTTGCGGGGTCTCCTGCGAACCTCCGGTGCAACCCGGAGGTTCTCCATTGTGAATTACTTCGAATACAACTCGACGATCAGCGCTTCGTTGATATCCGCAGGCAGGTCCGAACGATCCGGCACAGCCTTGAAGACGCCACTGAACTTCTTCGAATCGACTTCGACCCACGACGGGCTGAGGTCGTGCTGCTCGGCAACGACCAGGGCTTCCTGGACGCGCAGCTGCTTGGCAGCCTTTTCCGACAGAGCGATCGCATCGCCAGCCTTGACCTGGAACGAAGCCAGGTTCACCGACTTGCCATTGACCGTGACACCGCGGTGCGAAACCAGCTGACGAGCAGCCGGACGCGTCACTGCGAAGCCCATACGGTAGACGACGTTGTCCAGACGGGTTTCCAACAACTGCAGCAGGTTCTCGCCGGTGTTGCCCTTCTTGGTCGAGGCCTTCTTGTAGTAATTGCGGAACTGACGCTCCAGCAGACCGTAGATACGCTTGACCTTCTGCTTTTCACGCAGCTGGGTAGCGTAGTCGGACAGCTTGCCCTTACGGGCGGTAGCTCCGTGCTGGCCGGGCTTCTGCTCCAGCTTGCACTTTGAGTCCAGCGCACGGGCCGGGCTCTTGAGGGAGAGGTCGGCGCCTTCGCGACGGGCGAGCTTACAGGTAGGACCGATATAACGAGCCATTTCTTATCGCTCCTTTAGACGCGACGCTTCTTCGGCGGACGGCACCCGTTGTGCGGGATTGGCGTCACGTCGATGATGTTGGTGATCTTGTAGCCGACGTTGTTCAACGAACGTACGGCCGACTCACGGCCCGGACCCGGACCCTTGATGCGGACTTCCAGCGACTTCAGTCCGTAATCCAGCGCAGCCTTGCCAGCCTTTTCGGCGGCAACCTGAGCGGCGAACGGAGTCGACTTACGCGAGCCACGGAAACCTGCGCCACCGGAGGTCGCCCAGGACAATGCATTGCCCTGACGGTCGGTGATGGTCACGATGGTGTTGTTGAACGAAGCGTGGACGTGGGCAACGCCATCAGTGATGACGCGCTTGATCTTCTTCTTGGTTTTTGCTGCTGCGGGCTTAGCCATTTCTTAGGTCCCTTACTTCCTGATCGCCTTGCGCGGACCCTTACGGGTGCGGGCGTTGGTACGGGTACGCTGGCCACGCAGCGGCAAGCCACGACGGTGACGCAGGCCGCGGTAGCAACCCAGGTCCATCAGACGCTTGATTGCGATGCCGATTTCACGACGCAGATCGCCTTCGACGATGTACTTGCCGACTTCCAAACGCAGGCGTTCGATTTCCGGCTCCGACAAATCGCGGATCTTGGTGGTCGAAGCAACGCCTGCGACTTCGCAGACCTTCTTCGAACGGGTACGGCCGATGCCGTAAATGCTTTGCAACCCGACCCAGACGTGCTTCTGGGCTGGCAGGTTGACGCCTGCAATACGCGCCATGACGCGGTTCTCCAGCTGAGTGATGGCCGAATACGCACCTTATAGGCGCGCCAATCCGGCAGGATGGATCAAAAATGTGAACTAGCGAACTAACAAGGTCTCGGTTTGCTTTGAAGTCCGGGGAACACAAGGTTCCTTGGACCCGGCGTGGGGAGTGTGCCCATGCTCCGGCGCCGGATGTGCCTGGCAGGAAGGTTGCCCTTCAAGCCGCCCGCGCTACTCCCGCGCGGAACAACCACATCACACCCCCACCCGAAACCGCTGCAGGGGCCGCCCTTCTGATTTGAAGACCGGTCCCGGGTGCCGGGACGGTCATTCGCGCAATTAAGCGCCCAAGTATAGCGGGTGAATCAGCCGCGTGCAAAACCGCCGCGGTTGCCGCCCTTCAGGTTGGCCTTCTTGAGCAGGCTCTCGTACTGGTGCGACATCAGGTGCGCCTGGATCTGCGCAATGAAGTCCATCACCACCACCACCACGATCAACAGCGAGGTACCACCGAAGTAGAACGAGGCATTGAGCTGGGTGCGCATGATTTCCGGCAGCAGACAGACAATGACCAGGTACAGCGAACCGGCGGCAGTCAGGCGGGTCAACACAGCATCGACGTACTCGGCGGTGGCCTTGCCCGGACGGATGCCCGGAATCAGCGCGCCCGACTTCTTCAGGTTGTCAGCGGTTTCCTGCGAGTTGAACACCAGCGCGGTGTAGAAGAACGCGAAACCGGAGATCAACGCAGCGAACACGATCATGTGCAGCGGCTCGCCCGGACCCAGCGCGTTGGCAACCTTCTGCAACCAGGTCGCCGAGCTGGCCTGGCCGGACCACATCGCCAGAGTGGCCGGGAAAGCCAGGATGCTGGAGGCGAAGATGGCCGGGATCACGCCCGCCATGTTCAGCTTCAGCGGCAGGAACGAGGTCTGGTTCATGTAGGCATTACGACCACCCTGACGGCGGGCGTAATTGACCGTGATACGACGCTGACCGCGCTCGACAAACACCACGAAGTAGGTGAAAGCCAACACCACCAGCACGATGATCAGCAACGAAATGAAGCTCATGTTGCCGTCACGGTACGCCTCAACGGTGTGAATCACCGCCGACGGCAGGCCAGCAACAATGCCGGCGAAAATGATCAGCGAAACACCGTTGCCGATGCCACGCTCGGTGACCTGCTCACCCACCCACATCAGGAAGATGGTGCCAGCGGTCAAAGCGACCACGGCGGTGAACACGAACGCCATGCCGGGGTTATAGACCACGGCTGCGCCGCCCGGCGACACCTGGTTCTGCAGTGCGAGCGCGATACTGCCGCCCTGCACTACTGCCAGGAGCACCGCGCCAATGCGCGAATATTGAGTGATCTTGCGACGACCCGACTCACCTTCCTTCTGCATCGCTTTAAGCGTGGGGAAGATGTGGACTGCCAGCTGCATCACGATGGACGCCGAAATGTACGGCATCACGTTCAACGCGAAGATGCTGAAACGGTGCAGGGCGCCGCCCGAGAACATGTTGAACATGTCCACGATTCCGCCGCCCTGCGCCTGCATCAGCGCAAGCATGGCATCGGGATTGACGCCCGGCACCGGCACATAACAGCCGATGCGATAGACGAGCAATGCCCCGAGTACGAACAGAAGACGCTGGCGAAGTTCTGTGAACTTGCCCATCCCGCCCGCGAGGTTACCGATGCCAGCTTGCGCCATGTTCCGCTTACTCCTGTACGCTGCCGCCGGCAGCTTCGATCGCAGCCTTGGCGCCGGCAGTTGCCGCAATACCCTTCAGGGTAAACGCCTTGCTCAGCTCGCCCTTCAGGACGACCTTGGCCTTCTTGGCAGTGCTCGGGACCAGCTTGGCAGCAAGCAGTGCTGCAAAGTCGATCTCACCAGCTTCCAGGCGATCAAGGTGGTAGGACAGCACTTCTGCAGTGTCCTTGGCCTTGTGCGAGAAGAAGCCGATCTTCGGCAGACGACGCTGCATCGGGGTCTGGCCGCCTTCGAAGCCAGCCTTGATCTTGCCGCCACCCTTACGAGCGAACGAACCCTTGTGGCCGCGGCCGCAGGTCTTGCCCAGGCCGGAGCCAATGCCACGACCGACGCGGGTGCGCTCGGTACGTGCGCCCGGTGCCGGGCTCAGTTCATTAAGACGCATGGTCATGATCGATTACTCCTCAACCTTGACGAGGTAGTGAACCTTGTTGATCAGGCCGCGAACCTGCGGGCTGTCCTTCAGTTCACGCACATCGTTGATTTTGCTCAGGCCCAGGGCACGCACCGACAGGCGGTGACGCGACTGGGTGCCACGCAGGCCGCGCACCAGGCGCACCTTAACGGTATTGATCTGCTCAGCCATGGTTGAGATCCTCGACCTTCTTGCCGCGCTTGGCAGCAATGCGAGCCGGCGACTGCACGCCAGCCAGACCCTTCAGGGTTGCACGGACCAGGTTGATCGGGTTACGCGAACCCACAGCCTTGGCCAGCACGTTCTTCACGCCAACAGCTTCCAGCACGGCGCGCATGGCACCACCGGCGATGACGCCAGTACCTTCCGAAGCCGGCTGCATGAACACGCGAGCAGCGCCGTGACCGTCCTTGACGGTGTGCCACAACGTGCCGTTGTTCAGGTCAACGCTGATCTGGTTCTTGCGAGCCTGCTCCATCGACTTCTGGATGGCGACCGGCACTTCGCGCGCCTTGCCATAACCAAAACCGACCTTGCCTTCGCCATCGCCGACCACGGTCAGTGCGGTGAAGGTGAACTGGCGACCGCCCTTGACGGTCTTGCTGACGCGGTTGACCGCGACCAGCTTCTCGATCATGCCGTCGTCGACTTTCTCTTCGCGGTTACGGTCGCGATCGCGACCTCGCGACTGACGTTCTTCTGCCATGTTGATTCCTTGATTGATTGGGTATGTACGGCTCGGGGCCGCTTATGGTTGTGAAGTGACGCGTTGAATCAGCGACGGCTGCATAAGAACCGTGGCCGCCCGGCACACCCGTGCCGGCAGGCAGGAAGGGGCGCAAGGCCCCTTCCCTTTAATTACTTAGAACTGCAGACCACCCTCACGGGCGGCATCAGCCAGCGCCTTGATGCGACCGTGGTAGCGGTAGCCCGAGCGGTCGAAAGCGACCTTCTCGATGCCCGCAGCCTTGGCGCGCTCGGCGATCAGCTTGCCAACCTTGGCGGCGGCGTCGCAGTTCTTGCCGTTCTTCAGGCCTTCCATGACTTCGGCCTGCCCGGTGTTGGCAGCAGCCAGCACCTTGGAACCGTCGGCGGTGAAGACCTGTGCATACAGGTGCTGTCCGGTACGCAGGACCGACAAACGTGCGACACCCAGGGTACGGATGTGCGAACGGGTCGACTTGGCGCGACGCAGACGGGCAATATTCTTGTTCATGTTCTTTATCCTCGAAAGCTGAAAACCTAAGAATTAGGCCTTCTTGGCTTCCTTGCGAATGATGACTTCACCGGCGTACTTCACACCCTTGCCCTTATAGGGCTCCGGCGGACGGAAACCGCGGATTTTGGCAGCGACTTCACCCACGACCTGCTTGTCCGAACCCTGCACGACGATTTCCGTCTGCGTCGGGGTCGACAGCGTGATGCCTTCCGGCGCCACGAACACAACAGGATGCGAGAAGCCCAGCGACAGGTTCAGGTCCTTGCCCTGCATGGCAGCGCGGTAACCCACGCCCACCAGCTCCAGCTTCTTCTCGAAGCCTTCGGACACGCCCTGCACCATGTTGGCCAGGATCGAACGCACGGTGCCAGTCAGCGCATCGAAGGAAATATCCTTCGGGTTCAGCGTGGCAACGCCGTTGTCGAGAGTGATTTCAACGCCAGCGGCCTTGTTCAGCGACAGGGAGCCCTTCGGGCCCTTCACGCTCACGGATTCCGGCTGGATGGTCAGTTCAACGCCCTTGGGCAAGTTGATCGGCTTCTTGGCTACACGGGACATAGTGGACTCCTTCCCTTAAGCCACAAAGCACAGGACTTCGCCGCCGACGCCCAACTGGCGCGCCTGCGCATCGGTCATGATGCCCTTGGAGGTGGAAATGATGGCGATGCCCAGGCCGTTGAGGACCTTCGGCAGTTCAGACTTGCCACGGTACTGACGCAGGCCCGAACGCGAGAAGCGCTTCAGGGTCGCGATGACCGGCTTGCCTTCGAAATACTTCAGGACGATTTCGAGTTCGGCCTTGTTGTTTTCGAGTTCGGTAACGCGCAGATCAGCAATGTAGCCTTCCGCCTTCAGAACCTCGGCGATTGCCACCTTGATCTTGGACGACGGGGCTTTCACCGTCTGCTTACCAACCGCGGCCGCATTCTTGATGCGTACCAGCAGGTCGGCGATGGGATCAGTCATGCTCATGAAAATACCTTTGAGTGCACCGATATCCGCTTTCGCGAAAATCTTGTGTTGTCCTGGGATGGGCCAGGCCCCCTACTCCACCGCCCAGTTTCAGGCAGGCAAGGAGCGGAATTATACGACAAAGAGTCCGACTTGCGTCGGACTCTTTGAAATTCACCTTCAGGTTGCCCTTCAGGTGTCCCGGCCGGGCCTTTCGACCCGGCTGGGAGCTGGGATTACCAGCTGGCCTTGCGCAGGCCCGGAACGTCACCACGCATAGTGGCTTCGCGCAGCTTGTTACGGCCGAGGCCGAACTTGCTGTAAACGCCACGCGGACGGCCCGACAGTTCGCAACGGTTGCGGTGGCGGCACGGCGACGAATCGCGCGGCAGCTTGGACAACTTGATTACGGCGTCGGCCTTCTCTTCGTAGCTCGCGTCCACGGAGGACACGATCTTCTTCAGAGCCGCACGCTTGTCAGCGTACTTTTCAGCCAGCTTCTTCCGCTTGATGTCGCGGTTGACCATTGAGGTCTTTGCCATTTCGGTTTCCTCGACGTATCAGTTGCGGAACGGGAACTTGAACGCTGCGAGCAGCGCCTTCGCTTCCGCGTCGGTCTTGGCGGTGGTGGTGATGGCGATATCCATACCGCGAATCGCATCGACGGCGTCGAAATCGATTTCCGGGAAGATGATCTGTTCCTTCACACCCATGTTGAAGTTGCCACGACCGTCGAACGAACGACCCGACACGCCGCGGAAGTCACGCACGCGCGGCAGCGAGATGTTGATCAGGCGATCCAGGAACTCAAACATGGTGTCACGACGCAGCGTGACCTTGCAGCCGATCGGCCAACCATCACGGATCTTGAACGAAGCCACCGAGACGCGCGACTTGGTGACCACCGGCTTCTGGCCGGTGATCTTGGTCATGTCGGCGACGGCGTTTTCAAGCACCTTCTTGTTGGTCGCAGCTTCACCAACGCCCATGTTCAAGGTGACCTTGACCAGACGCGGCACTTGCATCGGATTGGTGTAGCCGAACTGCTTGGTCAGCGCCGGCACCACTTCGTCCTTGTAGAACTTTTCGAGACGGGAATTCATCAATTCATTCCTCAGGCGTCAAGCGCCTCACCGCTGGAGCGGAACACACGCAGTTTGCGTCCATCCTCCAGCACCTTGAAGCCAACGCGCTCACCCTTGCCCGTTGCCGGGTTCAGGACTGCCACGTTGGAGATATGGATCGAAGCTTCGCGCTCGACCACGCCGCCGGCAACACCTGCCTGCGGGTTCGGCTTGGTGTGGCGCTTGACGATGTTCACGTTGGCGACGACCACACGGTCGCCGTCGACGCGGACGATTTCGCCCTGCTTGCCCTTGTCCTTGCCGGCGTTGACGACTACTTGGTCGCCCTTCTTGATACGGTTAGCCATGATTATCTCCTGGCGCTCACAGAACTTCGGGAGCGAGCGAGACGATCTTCATGAACTTCTCAGAACGAAGTTCACGGGTCACCGGCCCAAAGATGCGGGTGCCGATCGGCTCTTGCTTGTTGTTGAGCAGGACCGCGGCGTTGCCGTCGAAACGGATCAGCGAGCCATCGGCGCGACGCACACCCTTACGGGTACGCACCACGACGGCGTCATACACTTCACCCTTCTTGACCTTGCCGCGCGGAATTGCATCCTTGACGGTGACCTTGATGATGTCGCCGATGTGGGCATAACGGCGCTTGGAACCACCCAGCACCTTGATGCACATCAGTTCCTTCGCACCGGAATTATCGGCTGCATCGAGGTAGCTCTGCATCTGGATCATGAGTCAGATCTCCTTATTCAGCCGCACGCGTGATGACTTCCACCACGCGCCAGTTCTTGGTCTTGGACATCGGAGCAATCTCAGTCACACGCACGACATCACCTTCCTTGCAGGTGTTGTCGGCGTCGTGTGCGTGCAGCTTGGACGAGCGCTTGATGTACTTACCGTACAACGGGTGCTTGACCTGGCGCTCCACCAACACGGTGACCGTCTTGTCCATCTTGTTGCTGACGACACGGCCTTCGACCGTGCGCAGCGCTTTCACTTCAGTATTTTCGCTCATAGCAGCCATCCTTACTTCGTGCTGCCGATCAGGTGCTTGACGCGAGCAATCTCGCGGCGCACCCGGCGGGTTTCGTGGGTCTTCGGCAGCTGGCCGGTGACCTGCTGCATACGGAGCGAGAACTGCTCCTTACGCAGGTCGGTCAAGTGGGCCTTGAGATCGTCAGCCGACTTCTCGCGGAGTTGTTTGATGTCCATCAGCGCACCGTCCGGGTTACGAAAGTGGTGGTCACCGAGAGCTTGGCAGCGGCCAGGCGGAACGCCTCGCGTGCCACTTCCTCGGTAACGCCCTCGACTTCATAAATCATGCGGCCCGGCTGGATCTGTGCGACCCAGTACTCCACGCCGCCCTTACCAGCACCCATTCGAACTTCGATGGGCTTCTTGGTGATGGGCTTGTCGGGGAACACGCGGATCCACATCTTGCCGCCGCGCTTGACGTAGCGGCTGATCGAGCGGCGAGCCGCTTCGATCTGACGCGCGGTCAGCTGGCCGTGAGCGGTTGCCTTCAGGCCGTACTCACCAAAGCTGACAGCGTTTGCGCTCCAGCTCAGGCCGTCGTTACGACCCTTGAACATCTTGCGGTATTTGGTTCGCTTGGGTTGCAACATTGCCGTTACCTCGCTTCACGAGCCGGACGCGACGGACGGTCGCCACGGTCGCCGCGATCGTTACGATCGTTGCGCGGGCTGTCGTCCTGCTTTTCCTGGCCAACCTGGGAGAAATCAAAGACTTCGCCCTTGTAGATCCAAACCTTGATGCCGATGATGCCGTAGGTGGTGCTGGCTTCAGCGAAACCGTAGTCGATGTCGGCGCGCAGGGTGTGCAACGGCACACGGCCTTCGCGGTACCACTCCGAACGGGCAATTTCTGCACCATTCAAGCGGCCACCCACGTTGACCTTGATGCCCAGGGCACCCAGACGCATCGCGTTGCCGACCGAGCGCTTCATTGCACGGCGGAACATGATGCGACGCTCCAGCTGCTGCGCGATGGACTCGGCAACCAGCTGTGCGTCCAGCTCCGGCTTGCGCACTTCAGTGACGTTGATGTGCGCCGGGACGCCCATCATTTCGCTCACTTCCTTACGCAGCTTCTCGATGTCCTCACCACGCTTGCCGATCACCACGCCCGGACGGGCGGTGTGGATCGTCACGCGTGCGGTCTTAGCCGGACGCTCGATCAGGATCTTGCTGATGCCGGCCTGTGCAAGCTTCTTGCGCAGCATTTCGCGAACTTTCAGGTCGGCTGCCAGATAACCAGCAAACTCGGCCTTGTTGGCGTACCACTTGGAGTTCCAATCCTTGGAAATACCGAGGCGGATACCAATCGGATGAACTTTATGACCCATGGTGTTTTCCTTTCCGCTTACTTGCCGGCGGCCACAACCACAGTGATGTGGCTGGTGCGCTTGAGAATGCGGGTACCGCGGCCTTTCGCCCGCGCCATGAAACGCTTCAGGGTCGGACCTTCATCAACCATGATGGTCTTGACCTTCAGCTCGTCGACGTCAGCGCCCTGATTGTTTTCGGCGTTTGCGATTGCCGACTCCACGACCTTCTTGATCAGGAGTGCAGCTTTCTTGTCCGAAAACTTCAACAGGTTGACCGCACGCTCGGCCGGCAGGCCGCGCACCTGGTCAGCGACCAGGCGAGCTTTCTGCGCAGAGATGCGCGCGGAGCGCAGGATTGCTTTCGCTTCCATTGTCATCTCTCCTTACTTGCCCGACTTCTTGTCGCCACCGTGACCCTTGAAGGTCCGGGTGACGGCAAATTCGCCGAGCTTGTGACCGACCATGTTCTCGTTGACGAGAACCGGAATGTGGTTCTTGCCGTTGTGCACGGCAATGGTGACGCCAACCATTTCTGGCAGGATCATCGAACGACGCGACCAGGTCTTAACCGGCCTTTTACTACCCGCAGCGGCCTCCACCTTCTTGACGAGGTGGTGATCGACGAACGGGCCCTTCTTGAGTGAACGTGCCATGGTCGATTAGCCCCTACGATCGCGGACGATGAACTGCTGAGTGCGCTTGTTATGGCGCGTCTTGTAACCCTTGGTCGGAACACCCCACGGGGTGACCGGATGCGGATTACCCTGGCCGGCCTTGGCCTCACCACCGCCGTGCGGATGGTCAACCGGGTTCATTGCCGCACCGCGGACGGTCGGCTTGACGCCGCGCCAGCGCTTGGCACCGGCCTTGCCGAGCTTCTCGAGGTTGTGCTCGTCGTTGCCGACTTCACCAATGGTGGCGCGGCATTCGACCGGCACCTTACGCATTTCACCCGAGCGCAGACGCAGGGTGGCGTAGATACCTTCACGAGCAACCAGCTGCACGGCTGCACCAGCAGCACGAGCAATCTGAGCGCCCTTGCCCGGCTTCAGCTCGATCCCGTGGACGGTGGTACCGACCGGGATGTTGCGCAGCGGGAGGGTGTTGCCGGTCTTGATCGGTGCGTGCGCACCGGAGATGACCTGGTCACCCGCCTTCAGGCCCTTCGGGGCGATGATGTAGCGGCGCTCGCCGTCGACGTAGCACAGCAGGGCGATATGAGCGGTGCGGTTCGGATCGTATTCAATACGTTCCACGCGCGCCGGAATACCTTCCTTGTTGCGCTTGAAGTCGATCAAGCGGTAGTGCTGCTTGTGACCACCACCCACGTGACGGGTGGTAATGCGACCGTGGTGGTTACGACCACCGGACTTGCTCTGCGGCTCCAGCAACGCAGCATGCGGCGCGCCTTTGTGCAGATCAGGGGTGACCACGCGCACGGCCGAACGACGGCCGGGGGAAGTGGGTTTGAATTTCATCAATGGCATGGGATGTACCTCAGGCCTTGGCCGTTACATCGATGGACTGGCCATCGGCGAGACGCACATACGCCTTGCGCCAATCGCCGCGACGGCCGGTGCGGTTACGGAAGGACTTGTTCTTGCCCTTGACGTTCAGCACGTTGACCGACTCGACCTTGACGTCGAACAGCTGCTCAACCGCGGCCTTTACATCGGCTTTGGTGGCTTCGTTCGAAACTTCGAAGACGTATTGGTTGGAGATTTCCTGCAGGCGCGCGGTCTTTTCAGAGACTCGCGGAGCGCGCAGCACGCTGAAGATTTTTTCGTTGCTGCTCATGCCAGCCACTCCTCGACCTTCTTGACCGCATCAGCGGTGATGACGACCGTGTCGGCACCGACCAGCGATACCGGATCCAGGCCCTGCACGTCACGCACCTGCACATAAGGCAGATTGCGGGCCGACAGGTACAGGTGCTCGGAAGCTTCTTCGGTGACGATCAGCGGACGCTTGCCCACTTCCAGGCCAGCCAGCTTGCCGATCAGCGCCTTGGTGCTGGTCGCTTCGACATCAAACGACTCAACGATGGTCAGGCGACCCTGGCGGTTCAGTTCGGACAGGATGGCGCACATGGCGGCGCGATACTGCTTGCGGTTGACCTTCTGATCGAAGCTACGCGGCTTGGCCGCGAAGGTGACACCACCGCCGACGAAGATCGGAGCGGTCAGGGCACCGTGACGAGCGCCACCACCCTTCTGCTTCTTCGACTTCTTGGTGGTACCAGCCACTTCAGAACGTGTCTTCTGTGCCTTGGTGCCGGCGCGAGCGGCGTTGCGATAGGCAACGACGACCTGGTGAACCAGATCTTCGCTGAAATCGCGGCCGAACACGGCTTCGGAGACCGAGACCTTGTTGTTGCTACCCGTGATAACGAGTTCCATCGTCATCTCTCCTTATGCCTTGCTAGCCGGACGCACGATCACGTCACCACCAGCTGCGCCAGGCACGGCACCGCGAATGGCAATCAGACCACGCTCGACGTCGACTTTGACCACTTCCAGGTTCTGCGTGCTTTGCTGCACAGCACCCATGTGGCCGGACATCTTCTTACCCGGGAAAACGCGACCCGGGGTCTGGCGCTGGCCCAGTGAACCCGGCGCGCGATGCGACAGCGAGTTACCGTGGGTTGCATCGCCCATACGGAAGTTGTGGCGCTTGATGGTGCCCTGGAAGCCCTTACCCTTGGTGACGCCCTGGACGTCTACCGTCTGGCCGACTTCAAAGATGTCTGCCTTGATTTCGCCGCCAACGGCGAAATCGCCGATCTGGGCGTCTTCAACGCGGAATTCCCACAAGCCACGGCCCGCTTCCACCTTCGCCTTGGCGAAGTGGCCGGCTTCCGGCTTGTTGACCAGCGCAGCGCGACGGGCGCCGACGGTCACCTGCACTGCGCTGTAGCCGTCAACTTCAACGGTCTTGATCTGCGCGATGCGGTTCGGGGTTGCTTCAATCAGGGTCACCGGGATGGAGCGGCCATCTTCAGTGAAAACGCGGCTCATGCCAGCCTTGCGGCCCACGAAGCCCAACGAATATTTCTTCGTCATGGTCGTAGTCCTTAAGTCAGCTTGATCTGAACGTCGACGCCGGCAGCCAGTTCGAGCTTCATCAGCGCGTCCACGGTCTTGTCGTTGGGGTCGACGATATCGAGCACGCGCTTATGCGTGCGGGTCTCGTACTGGTCACGCGCGTCCTTGTCGACGTGCGGGGAAACGAGAATGGTGTAACGCTCGATCTTGGTTGGCAACGGGATCGGGCCACGCACTTGCGCGCCGGTCCGCTTAGCCGTTTCAACGATCTCGCTGGCCGAACGGTCGATCAAACGATGATCGAACGCCTTCAACCGAATCCGGATCTTTTGGTCCGCCATGACGGTGTTCCTATAGGTCTAAAGAGCGACAGGCTTGGCCCCTGTGTGTGCCAAGCCCCATGAAAACGACGGTCGGCGCGCAAGCACCTCCCGTCAACGAGAATCCCTTCAAAACAGCAAGGCGGCCCGGTTTCCCGGCCCGCCCCAGACATCTTCAAACGCACGAAAAACACCCCGATCCAACCGGAGTGCCCCATGCGACCTGTCCTTGTCTGGCGAATACGAGGCGCGTCCTGCTCCTCCTTTCGCTGGCTGCGAAGCACACGATAAACGTGACCTTCGCGAGTGGTCGTGCATTCTGTCAGCATTTTCTGGCGCATGCAAGTCGGCCCCTGAGCGGGTCACCAACGCTTCAGCTGGCGGCAAGCCTGAAAGGCTTGCCGCGCCTGCCTCGGCCTACTCCTGCGCGGCCGCTTCGACCTTTTCCGCCTGCAGCAGGCTGTTGAACAGCAGCTTGAACGAAGCATGGGTCTGCGCGCGGAAGCTGATGTCCGTACCGAAGAACGTCAGCCGTCCGGCACCAATGTCCGCCTCGGCCGCCAGCACCCCGCCCTGCAGGTGCTCCTGGCCCCAGGCCCAGCCACTGCGCAGCGGCGTGGCCGACGCGAAGTGCAGCAGCGGGCGGATATCCGCCCGGCCAGCAGGCAGATCGAATACCGGTGCATTATCCCAGCGGCCGTCGGAGAAGTAGACATCCAGCTGTGAAGGAAGCCCCCAATTCAGGCTGCGCCCCTTGTCCACCTCCACCTGCAGCACGCTGCCCGGAATGTAGTACTCGCGCTGGCTCAGCGGCTCGGAACGCCCTTCCGCACCCGCTTTGCGCAGATGACTGGACACCGGCAACCCCAGTGCGACCGCCAGACCACTGGACGAGCCGGTCGCTACGACGTGCCCGCCCTGCTGCAGGAAGTCACACAGCACCTGCGTAGCCGCCTCGCCCTCAAGCTCACCAAGCAGGCCGTGGAACTCCTTCGGGATGCTGGCGACCGCTGGCGATGCCGGCGTGCGCCCCGCCTTGCCCTCGATAGCCAGGGTTTCCGGCAGCGGCAATGCGCCACTGGGAAGCAGCAGCACGTCGAAACGCTCACGCAGATTGCCGGCGAGGATCTGCTGCGGATACACCACTTCGTAATCGAAGCCGAAATTCTCCAGCACCAGACGCGTCCAACCGGACACCATCGAGCCGCTGTAGCGGTCCCACAACGCAATGCGCGGCGCACGCACCGGCACAGCATCCGCCGCCACACCCTTCCCTGCTGCAACGGCTGCGACACCGGTTTCATGCAAGGCGGTCATCAACGCCACGCGATTTCCCGCCGGCACGAAATAGGCACCATCCTGCGCCGGCAATCGCTGCACAGAGACGCCCGCCTTCAATAGTCGATTGACCGCAATGACGGCATTATTGACCCGCGCATCCAGCACCCAACCCGCATTGGATTCGGGCACCGAAACGGCTTCCAGCGTCGTCAGCACCCCCACCGGCAACGGCTCGAACGGCCCCTCAAAACCCTGCAGCACGCGATCGAATGCAACGCCCATCTGCAAGGCCAGCGTCCAACCTGCCGAGTCGTACGGCGCAATCGGCGGACCACCCGGATACTCGAAATCCTGCGGATGATCCTGCGGCTCGAACATGTCGCGCACGTGTGGCCGGAACGCCTGATCCGCACGTACCACGAACGAACCTGCCGGATAGGTTTTACCGGCTATTTCGAAATCCGCGCGAGCACGCTGCACTTCAACGCCTGCAAACTGCAGCGCGTTGATGAAGGCCACCGCGGTCGGCAGATCCGCTTGATTTGCGGGGATGACATAACCGCGCGCATCACGCTGATCTGGGCGCTGCAGCAGGGTCGCCACCTGCGCGTGCGTCAGCTCGCTGGACTTGCCCTTTGATGCAGCTTTTACCTGCTCTGCAGCACTATTCAACGCCGCCGGACTCGCCGTCCAACTGTCGCGGCTACCGCGCTCGATGGAGTTGCGGCCCATGCGATAGATGTTCCAGAGCAACTGCTCACGGTTGCGTGAGGCGTAGTCCAGCAACGCCCAGTTGGCGGTGAGGCTGTAGTCGATGGACTGACGGAAATGCCAGGCCTGCGCCGCCACCGGCAAAGGAAGATTACTGTCGGGCAGCTGCCGTTCTGGCAGGAACGGAATCTGCATCGGCGTCGGGTTGCCGGTGATCTCGGTCAGCACACCCAGCATGTTGTGGAAGTACGGCATGGTGCGCAGGCCGCCATTCCACCACGTCGAATACACGCTGCCGCCCTTGGACACCGCGCCCGGCTTGTTCTCCTGCAGGTAGCGCAGGTTCATCGCCGCACCCAGCGCCTCCAGCCCCACCGGAATCATCGCGTCGATGTTGTAGTTGTACGGATCGCGGTACGGCGGAATCACGATCACCGTGCCCTTCGGCGACGTCTGGTGATGGTTGTAGACAATCTGCGGATACCAGCGCGTGTACATCGCCAGATTCAGATTGCGCGTTTCCTGCAGCGCCGCCATGTAGAAATCGCGATTGTTATCGTGCCCGGCGTACTTCTGGTAAAGACGCGGCGGCTTGTCGAGCACGCGCTTGGCCGGCACCGGCTCGCGCATGTACCAATCCGAATACAGCTCCTGGCCATCGGGATTGGCGTGCACCAACAGCACGATGGTGTCGTCGAGAATGCGCCGGGTTTCAGCATCATCGCGGCTGGCCAGCTGCCACACCGTCTCGATCAGCTGATGCGCGCCAACCGTTTCATTGGCATGCAGGCCGCCATCAATCCACACCACTGCCCTGCCCTGCGCAGCCAATGCACGCGCCGCCGCATCACCATCGCGCGCACGCGCCAAGCGCTCGGAGACGCTGCGATATTCCTCCAACCGCGCAAGGTTTGCCGGCGAGGATGCGATCAGCATCAGCTGTGCGCGTCCTTCGGATGTCTTGCCCAGCTCAACCAGCTGGAAGCGGTCCGACGTGGCCGCAATCTTGCGGAAATACGCTTCGGTCTGCGTGTAATTGGCGAGCATGTAGTCATCGCCGATATCAAAACCAAAATGCGACCTAGGCGACGGCACCGCCGCCTGCAGCGAGCCCATTCCCGCCGCGATCAACAACATTGCGCACGCGCAACGCTGCAACGCCTTCAATTGAATCATTCCCCGCTCCCTTGCTTGCCTGGCGCCCTCACGCCAGGACCAAATGTAATCACGCATCGTCAGTTCAGCGCACGACACCCCATTGATCAAGATGAGACCACGGCGTCCGTTCCGCCACCGAAAACGGTGAATAGCCAGATCCGGCAAGATGGAGCGGTGCCGATGACGACTCCGCACAGCCACCCGATAAATGCGCCGATTTCCGACCGCCAAAGCGGTCATTCCGGCGTGGGCACGAACGCTGGCTCTCGCCATACCGACTGGATTCAACAGACAAAAAAAGGGCGACCCGAGGGTCGCCCTTTTCTCAACACCTTGCTCCCAGAGGAAGCGCAGCGTAATTACGCGATGATCTTGGCAACCACACCGGCGCCGACGGTACGACCGCCTTCACGGATGGCGAAGCGCAGACCTTCGTCCATTGCCACCGGGTTGATCAGGGTGACGGCCATCTTCACGTTGTCACCCGGCATCACCATTTCCACACCTTCCGGCAGTTCGCAAGCGCCGGTGATGTCGGTGGTACGGAAGTAGAACTGCGGACGGTAGCCCTTGAAGAACGGCGTGTGACGGCCGCCTTCGTCCTTCGACAGCACGTACACCTCAGCTTCAAACTGGGTGTGCGGCTTGATCGAACCCGGCTTGGCCAGAACCTGGCCACGCTCGACGTCGTCACGCTTGGTGCCGCGCAGCAGCAGACCGGCGTTGTCGCCTGCCTGACCCTGGTCGAGCAGCTTGCGGAACATTTCCACACCGGTGACGGTGGTCTTCTGGACCGGACGGATACCGACGATTTCGATTTCTTCGCCGACCTTGATCACGCCGCGCTCGATACGACCGGTCACCACGGTGCCGCGGCCCGAGATCGAGAACACGTCTTCCACCGGCATCAGGAAGGGCTTGTCCACGTCGCGCTCCGGCGTCGGGATCCAGGTATCCAGTGCATCGACCAGCTTCAGGATGGCCGGCACGCCGATGTCGCTCTGGTCGCCTTCCAGCGCCATACGAGCCGAACCCGAGATGATCGGGGTGTCATCGCCCGGGAAGTCGTACTTGCTCAGCAGCTCGCGGACTTCCATTTCGACCAGTTCCAGCAGCTCAGCGTCGTCCACCATGTCGGCCTTGTTCAGGAACACGACGATGTACGGCACGCCGACCTGACGCGACAGCAGGATGTGCTCGCGGGTCTGCGGCATCGGGCCGTCAGCAGCCGAACAGACCAGGATCGCGCCGTCCATCTGGGCAGCACCGGTGATCATGTTCTTGACGTAGTCAGCATGGCCCGGGCAATCGACGTGGGCGTAGTGACGCGACTCGGATTCGTACTCAACGTGCGCGGTCGAGATCGTGATACCACGAGCCTTCTCTTCCGGGGCGGCGTCGATGGACGAGTAATCCTTGAATTCGCCACCGAAACGCTCGGCGCCGATCTTGGTCAGTGCTGCGGTCAGCGTGGTCTTGCCGTGATCGACGTGGCCGATGGTGCCGACGTTGACGTGCGGCTTGGTACGCTCGAACTTACCCTTGGACATTTTAGTTCCTTGATTAGCTGAAATTTGATTGGAGAACCTGAGTCAGATGACTCAGGCCTTCTTGATGACGGTTTCGGCGATGTTGTTCGGCGCCGGCTCGTAGTGGTCGAACTCCATCGTGAAGGTTGCGCGACCCTGGGTCTGCGAACGCAGCGCGGTGGCGTAACCAAACATTTCGCCCAGCGGGATCATCGCATTGATGATGCTGGCCGAACCGTCACCCGTGGTGCCCGAACCCTGCAGGACGCCACGACGGCGGCTTACGTCGCCCATCACGTCACCCTGGTATTCCTCCGGAGTCACGATCTCGACCTTCATGATCGGCTCCAGCAGCACCGGCTTGGCCTTGGCGAAGCCCTGCTTGAAGGCCATCGACGAGGCGAGCTTGAACGCCATTTCCGACGAGTCAACGTCGTGGTACGAGCCGAACACCAGCTTGACCTTGACGTCAACCACCGGGAAGCCAGCCAGCGGACCGCTGGTGATGGTTTCGCGCAGGCCCTTTTCCACGGAAGGAATGAATTCCTTCGGGATCACGCCGCCGGTGATGTCGTTGATGAACAGGAAGTCATCCTTGATTGCAGCGGACAGCTTCGGATCGGCGCGGTCTTCAGCGGTGATCGGCGACAGCTCGATCACGACGTGACCGTACTGACCCTTACCACCGGACTGCTTGGCGTGCTTGTAATCCGACTTGACGTCAGCCATCTGGATGGTTTCGCGGTAAGCCACCTGCGGCTTGCCGACGTTGGCGTCAACGTTGAACTCGCGCTTCATGCGGTCAACGATGATGTCCAGGTGCAGCTCGCCCATGCCCGAGATGATCGTCTGGCCGGATTCTTCGTCGGTCTTGACGCGGAACGACGGATCTTCCTGCGCCAGACGGCCCAGTGCCAGACCCATCTTTTCCTGGTCCGACTTGGTCTTCGGCTCGACAGCCATCGAGATCACCGGCTCCGGGAACACCATGCGCTCAAGCACGATCGGCGCTTCAAGCGAGCACAGCGTGTCACCGGTGGTCGTGTCCTTCAGGCCCACGGCAGCCGCGATATCACCAGCCAACACTTCCTTGATTTCTTCACGGTTGTTGGAGTGCATCTGCAGGATGCGGCCGATGCGCTCCTTCTTGTTCTTCACCGAGTTCAGCACGGTGTCGCCACCGTTCAGCGTGCCGGAATAGACACGGAAGAACGTCAGCGCGCCAACGAACGGATCGGTGATGATCTTGAACGCCAGCGCCGAGAACGGAGCCTTGTCGTCCGACTTGCGGGTCATTTCGATGGCGTCATCGTCGACGTCCGTACCCTTCACGTCAGGCACGTCGATCGGCGACGGCAGCAGCTGGATCACGCCGTCGAGCATGGCCTGCACGCCCTTGTTCTTGAACGCCGAGCCACAGAACATCGGCACGATTTCCACGGCCAGCGTACGGGTACGCAGCGCCTGGATGATCTCAGCCTCGTTCAGCTCTTCGCCGCCCAGGTACTTTTCCATCAGCTCTTCGTTGGCTTCAGCCGCAGCTTCGATCATGAAGGTACGGGCTTCTTCAGCCTGTGCCTGCAGATCAGCCGGGATTTCGCCGTACTCGAACTTCATGCCCTGCGAAGCGTCATCCCAATGGACGGCCTTCATCTTGAGCAGATCGACCACGCCCTTGAAGCCTTCCTCAGCACCGATCGGCAGCTGCATCGGCACGGCGACGGCGCCGAGCTTGGCCTTCAGCTGGTCACGGACCTTGATGAAGTTCGCGCCGGTGCGGTCCATCTTGTTGACGAACGCAATACGCGGAACCTGGTAACGGTTGGCCTGGCGCCACACGGTTTCCGACTGCGGCTGCACGCCACCAACGGCGCACAGCACGAACACGGCACCGTCGAGCACGCGCAGCGAACGCTCGACTTCGATGGTGAAGTCAACGTGTCCGGGGGTGTCGATGATGTTGAAACGGTGCTCCGGCAGGGACTTGTCCATGCCCTTCCAGAACGCGGTGGTCGCAGCGGACTGGATCGTGATGCCACGTTCCTGCTCCTGCTCCATCCAGTCCATGGTGGCGGCGCCGTCATGCACTTCACCGAGCTTGTGGCTCTTACCGGTGTAGAACAGGATGCGCTCGGACGTGGTGGTCTTGCCGGCATCGATGTGAGCCATGATGCCGAAGTTACGGTAACGCTCGATGGGAGTGGTACGGGCCACGGGGAGCCTCTCAATTTCTTGGAATTCGGATGGCCGAACGCCGCCTTGCGGCGGCCTTCGGATTGACGCGGCGCTTCTAGCGCCACTGTGGCACCAACAATGGGTGCCAGGGGCCCTGTTTCCAAGGCCCCGTCGGGATCACCAGCGGTAGTGAGCGAAGGCCTTGTTCGCTTCCGCCATACGGTGAGTCTCTTCACGCTTCTTGATGGCGCCGCCACGGTTTTCCGAGGCATCCAGCAATTCAGCAGCCAGCTTGCGCGGCATGGTGTTTTCACCACGCTTACGAGCCGAGTCGATCAGCCAACGCATTGCCAGCGCCATCTTGCGCGAAGCGCGCACTTCGACCGGCACCTGGTACGTGGCACCGCCGACGCGGCGCGACTTCACTTCGACGCCCGGAGCGACGTTGTCCAGTGCCTTCTGCACCAGCTCAACTGCGCTCGGGTTCTTTTCGCTGATTACGTCCATGGCGCCATAGACGATCTTTTCAGCAACGGACTTCTTGCCGCTCAGCATCACCATGTTGATGAAACGAGCGATGGTTTCGCTTCCGTGCTTGGGATCAGGCAGGACCGAACGCTGGGGAGTATTACCTTTACGTGACATGTCTTATTCCTCAGGCCTTCGGACGCTTGGCGCCGTACTTGGAACGCGCCTGGCGACGCTTGGCAACGCCGGCGGCATCAAGCGAGCCACGGACGGTGTGGTAACGGACACCCGGCAGATCCTTGACGCGACCGCCACGGATCAGGACCACGGAGTGCTCCTGCAGGTTGTGGCCTTCACCACCGATGTAGCTGATGACCTCTTCCTGGTTCGTCAGGCGCACTTTGGCAACCTTACGCAGGGCCGAGTTCGGCTTCTTCGGGGTGGTGGTGTAAACACGGGTGCAGACGCCACGGCGCTGCGGGCATTTGTCGAGCGCCGGCGAGGCACTCTTGTAGGTGGTCGCTTGCCGCGGCTTGCGTACCAGCTGGTTGATCGTCGCCATCAGTAGGTTCTTCTGATTGGGGCCGTTTACAACGGCCAAGGATGCGGAAAATGTAAAGCAGGCCAAATTTTTGGCCTGCTGAGACAGACGATTGTAGCAACCCGCGAAAAGTGCAGTCAAACGCACTTCCTTCAGGCCAGCCCTGATCCAGAGCCGTTACAGGGGAGCCTCCGTGCACCCCGTTCAGGTCAAACTGCCGGCCCTTTGCGGGGCCGGCCGCCATCACTATTACTCTTCGCCACCGGAAGCCTGTTCAGCTTCAGGGGCTGCAACGTCGGTAGCCACTGCTGCGGTACCCGAGAGGGTCTGCAGCTCCGAGTCGGTCAGACCCGAAGCGTTGCGACGGCGCTGCGCATGGTACGCCAAACCGGTACCGGCTGGAATCAGACGGCCGACGATGACGTTTTCCTTCAGGCCACGCAGGTTGTCCGAGGTGCCGCGGACGGCAGCTTCGGTCAGCACGCGGGTGGTTTCCTGGAAGGAAGCCGCCGAAATGAACGATTCGGTCGCCAGCGATGCCTTGGTGATGCCCAGCAGCACGGGATCGAAATGCGCCGGCAGTTCATTGCGTGCAACCAGCTTGGCGTTCTCTTCGATGACGCGCTGGCGTTCAGCCTGTTCACCGTTGAGGAACTTGCTGCTGCCCTGGTCGGTGATTTCCACCTTGCGGAGCATCTGACGCGAGATCACTTCAATGTGCTTGTCGTTGATCTTCACGCCCTGCAGGCGGTACACGTCCTGGATTTCCTTGACCAGGTAGCGCGCCAGCTCTTCGATGCCCTTCAGGCGCAGGATGTCCTGCGGGCTCGGCTCGCCGTCCACCACGGTTTCACCGCGGGTCACATGCTCACCTTCGAACACGATGATCTGGCGGTACTTCGGAATCAGCTCTTCGTGTTCCGAACCGTCCGTGTCCTTGATGATCAGGCGCTGCTTGCCCTTGGTGTCCTTGCCGAAGCTGACGATACCCGAACGCTCGGCCAGGATCGCCGGATCCTTCGGCTTGCGGGCTTCGAACAAGTCAGCAACGCGCGGCAGACCACCGGTGATGTCGCGGGTCTTGGAGGCTTCCTGCGGGATCTTGGCAACCACGTCGCCCACGCCTACCGGCGCACCATCCTGCAGGTTGACGATCGAGCGCGGCGGCAGCAGGTACTGTGCCGGCAGATCGGTGCCCGGAATGGTCAGGTCATTGCCCTTGCCATCGACGATGCGGACCAGCGGACGCAGATCCTTGGCCTGCGAACCGCGACGCTTCGGATCGGTGATTTCACGCGATGCCAGGCCGGTCAGTTCGTCGGTCTTCTCGATGACGGTGATGCCGTCAATGAAGTCGATGAAGCGCACGAAACCAGCCACTTCCGACACGATCGGGTGGTTATGCGGATCCCAGTTGGCCACGGTCTGGCCAGCCTTGACTTCGGCTGCGTCCTTGACGTTGATGGTGGCGCCGTAGGGCAGCTTGTAGCGCTCACGCTCGCGGCCATGCGGATCCAGGACCGAGACTTCACCCGAACGCGACACTGCCACCAGCGAACCGTTGGCGTGCTCGACGTGCTTCAGGTTGGAGAACTTCACCGAACCGGTGGTCTTGATGGTGATGTTGTCCACCGCAGCCGCACGCGATGCCGCACCACCGATGTGGAACGTACGCATGGTGAGCTGGGTACCCGGCTCACCGATCGACTGTGCAGCGATGACGCCCACTGCTTCACCGATGTTGACGATGTGGCCACGGGCCAGATCGCGGCCGTAGCAGCGACCGCAGACGCCGAAGGACGAGGCACAGGTGATGGTCGAGCGGACCTTGATGGTCTGCACGCCAGCTTCTTCCAGCTTGTTCACCCACTGCTCGTCGAGCAGCGTGTTGCGGGTCACGATCGGATCTTCGTCGTTGCCCGGCAGGAACACGTCCTCGGCCACGACGCGACCCAGCACGCGGTCCTTCAACGGCTCCACAACGTCGCCGCCTTCCACGATCGGAATCATGGTCAGGCCTTCGCTGGTGCCGCAATCCACCTCGGTGATCACCACATCCTGCGCCACGTCGACCAGACGACGGGTCAGGTAACCCGAGTTCGCCGTCTTCAACGCGGTATCGGCCAGACCCTTACGGGCACCGTGGGTGGAGTTGAAGTACTCCTGCACGTTCAGGCCTTCACGGAAGTTCGCCTTAATCGGCGTCTCGATGATCGAGCCATCCGGACGCGCCATCAGGCCTCGCATACCAGCCAGCTGACGGATCTGCGCCTGGCTACCACGCGCACCGGAGTCGGCCATGATGTACAGCGAGTTCATCGACTTCTGGTCAACCAGCTTACCGTCGGTGCCTTCGACCTTCTCGGTACCAATGGTTTCCATCATCGCCTTGGCGATGCGTTCATTGGTACGCGACCAGATGTCGACCACCTTGTTGTAGCGCTCGCCGGCGGTGACCAGACCACTCTGGTACTGCTCCTGGATTTCCAGCACTTCGGCTTCGGCCTCGCCCAGGATGCCCTTCTTCTCATCCGGGATCAGCATGTCGTCGATACCGATCGACACGCCCGCACGGGTTGCGTAGGCATAGCCGGTGTACATCAGCTTGTCGGCGAACACCACGGTGTCCTTCAAGCCAAGCAGACGGTAGCTCTGGTTGATCAGGCGCGAGATGTTCTTCTTGGTCATCTCGGTGTTGCACAGCTCGAACGGCAGGCCTTCAGGCATGATCTCGCTCAGCAGTGCACGGCCGATGGTCGTGTCCTGGATCGAGGTCGTGCTGACCTTGTTGCCTTCTTCGTCGCGCTCAACGTGGGTGATACGCACCTTGACCTGTGCGTGCAGCTCGACCAGACGATTGTCGTAGGCGCGCTTCACTTCGTTGGTGTTGGCGAAGACCATGCCCTCGCCCTTCTTGTTCACCAGCGAGCGGCTCATGTAGTACAGGCCCAACACCACGTCCTGCGACGGCACGATGATCGGCTCGCCGTTGGCCGGCGACAGGATGTTGTTGGTGGACATCATCAGCGCACGCGCTTCCAGCTGGGCTTCCAGCGAGAGCGGCACGTGGACGGCCATCTGGTCACCGTCGAAGTCGGCGTTGAATGCGGTACAGACCAGCGGGTGCAGCTGGATGGCCTTGCCTTCAATCAACAGCGGCTCGAACGCCTGGATGCCCAGACGGTGCAGGGTCGGCGCACGGTTCAGCAGCACCGGATGTTCGCGGATGACTTCTTCCAGGACGTCCCAGACTTCGCCTTCTTCGCGCTCAACCAGCTTCTTGGCAGCCTTGATGGTGGTGGCCAGGCCACGACGCTGCAGCTTGGCGAACACGAACGGCTTGAACAGCTCAAGCGCCATCTTCTTCGGCAGGCCGCACTGGTGCAGCTTCAGGTACGGACCGACGGTGATCACCGAACGACCCGAGTAATCGACGCGCTTGCCCAGCAGGTTCTGACGGAAGCGACCCTGCTTACCCTTGATCATGTCGGCCAGCGACTTGAGCGGGCGCTTGTTGGTGCCGGTGATGGCACGGCCGCGACGGCCGTTGTCCAACAGGGCGTCAACCGACTCCTGCAGCATGCGCTTTTCGTTGCGCACGATGATGTCCGGAGCGTTGAGCTCCAGCAGGCGACGCAGACGGTTGTTGCGGTTGATGACGCGGCGGTACAGGTCGTTCAGATCGGAGGTCGCGAAGCGGCCACCGTCCAACGGCACCAGCGGGCGCAGATCCGGCGGCAGCACCGGCAGCACGGTCATCACCATCCACTCCGGGCGGTTGCCCGATTCCAGGAAGGCTTCGACCAGCTTGATGCGCTTGGTCAGACGCTTGAGCTTGGTTTCCGAACCGGTCGAGGCAATTTCCTCGCGCAGCTTCACCATTTCGGCCTGAAGGTCGATGGTGCGCAGCAGTTCGTACACGGCCTCGGCGCCCATGGCGGCGTCGAAGTCATCGCCGTGTTCCTGGCGAGCGACCAGGTACTGTTCTTCGTTCAGCAGCTGGCGGCGCTCCAGGGCGGTCAGGCCCGGCTCGGTCACCACATAGGCTTCGAAGTACAGCACGCGTTCGATGTCACGCAGGGTCATGTCCAGCATCAGGCCAATGCGCGACGGCAGCGACTTGAGGAACCAGATATGGGCAACCGGCGAAGCCAGGTCGATGTGCGCCATGCGCTCACGACGCACCTTGGCCAAGGTGACTTCGGTGCCGCACTTTTCGCAGACAACGCCGCGGTGCTTCATGCGCTTGTACTTGCCGCACAGGCACTCGTAGTCCTTGACCGGCCCGAAGATGGCGGCACAGAACAGGCCGTCACGCTCCGGCTTGAAGGTACGGTAGTTGATGGTTTCCGGCTTCTTCACTTCGCCGAAGGACCACGAACGAATCAGGTCCGGCGAGGCCAGCGCGATCTTGATCGCGTCGAAGTCCAGCGTCTGACGCGGCTGGTTGAAGAGGTTAAGCAGGTCTTTCATGGTGTTCTCCGAAAGGAGGAATACTTTGTCGATGGGCTGTCGGTTACTGCTGGCGGCGCTGGTGCATCACTGCACCAGCGCCTGCACGATCAGTTGTCTTCCAGTTCCATGTTGATGGCCAGCGAGCGGATTTCCTTCACCAACACGTTGAAGGATTCCGGCATGCCCGCAACCATCTCGTGCTCACCGTCGACGATGTTCTTGTACATCTGGTTACGGCCCTGCACGTCATCGGATTTCACCGTCAACATTTCCTGCAGGGTGTACGCCGCGCCGTAAGCTTCCAGCGCCCAGACTTCCATTTCACCGAAGCGCTGACCACCGAACTGCGCCTTACCACCCAGCGGCTGCTGGGTAACGAGCGAGTACGGGCCGGTCGAACGGGCGTGCATCTTGTCGTCGACCAAGTGGTTCAGCTTCAGGTAGTGCATGTAGCCCACGGTGGTCTGGCGATCAAACGCCTCGCCGGTGCGGCCGTCATACAGCTGCATCTGGGTCTTGCTGGCATTGAAGCCCAGCACCTCGGTTTCCGGGGCGCCGTCCGGGTAGGCGAGATTCAGCATGACGCGGATCTCGTCTTCCAGGGCACCGTCGAACACCGGGGTTGCCATCGGCACGCCGTCGGTCAGGTTCTTTGCCAGGTTGAGCAGTTCTTCGTCACTGAACCTGGACAGGTCCACACGATCGCCGGACAGCGAGGTGTCGTGGTTGTAGATCTGACCCAGGAACTCACGCAGTTCGCTGACAGCGCGCTGCTGTTCCAGCATGCGCTGGATGCGCTTGCCCAGACCCTTTGCGGCCCAGCCCAAATGCACTTCCAGAATCTGGCCGATGTTCATACGCGACGGCACGCCCAGCGGATTCAAGCAGATGTCCACCGTGGTGCCATCGGCCATGTACGGCATGTCTTCGACCGGCACCACGTTGGAGACCACACCCTTGTTACCGTGGCGGCCTGCCATCTTGTCACCCGGCTGAATGCGACGCTTCACGGCCAGGAACACCTTGACCATCTTCAGCACGCCCGGTGCCAGATCGTCGCCCTGGGTGATCTTGCCGCGCTTGTCGGCGAAGCGACGCTCGAATTCCTTCTCGTGTGCCTGGATCTGCATCTGGGCACGTTCGATGGCTTCGGCTGCGTCGTCATCCTTCATACGCAGGGTGAACCAGTCGCTACGCTTCAGGCCGTCCAGCACTGCGTCGGAAACGGTGTCGCCCTTCTTCAGGTTCGGACCACCATTGACCACCTTGCCCACGATCTGCGAACGCAGACGTGCATAGATGGCCGCTTCCAGGATGCGGAACTGGTCGTCGAAATCCTTCTTGACGCGCTTGATTTCGGACTCTTCGATCTGACGTGCGCGCTTGTCCTTCTCGATGCCATCGCGGGTGAAGACCTGCACGTCGATGACGGTGCCGTCCATACCCGGCGGAACACGCAGCGAGCTGTCCTTAACGTCGGAGGCCTTCTCGCCGAAGATGGCGCGAAGCAGCTTCTCTTCCGGGGTCAGCTGGCTTTCGCCCTTCGGCGTCACCTTGCCGACCATGATGTCGCCGGAGCGGACTTCCGCACCGATGTACACCACGCCGGATTCGTCCAGACGGTTCAATGCCTGCTCGGACACGTTCGGGATGTCGGCGGAAATTTCCTCCGGCCCCAGCTTGGTGTCACGCGCAACGCAGGTCAGCTCTTCGATGTGGATCGTGGTGTAACGATCCTCTTCCACCACACGCTCGGAGAGCAGGATGGAGTCCTCGAAGTTGTAGCCGTTCCACGGCATGAACGCGATCAGCATGTTCTGACCCAGCGCCAGCTCACCGATGTCGGTGGACGGGCCATCGGCCAGCACGTCGCCGCGCGCGATCACATCACCCACGTTCACCAGCGGACGCTGATTGATACAGGTGTTCTGATTGGAACGGGTGTACTTGATCAGGTTGTAGATATCCACGCCGGCATCTGCGGCGTCGGTGATCTCGCTCTCGTTGACCTTGACCACGATGCGGCCAGCGTCAATCTGCACGATGTCACCGCCACGACGGGCGTTCACGGTCACACCCGAGTCGCGCGCAACGGCGCGCTCGATACCGGTACCCACCAGCGGCTTCTGCGCACGCAGGGTCGGCACGGCCTGACGCTGCATGTTGGCGCCCATCAGTGCACGGTTGGCGTCATCGTGTTCCAGGAACGGAACCAGCGCCGCAGCAACCGACACGGTCTGCATCGGCGAGACGTCCATGAAGTGGACTTCCGCCGGCGGCTTCAGCAGCGACTCACCCTGGAAACGACACGGCACGAACTGCTCGGTGAGCATGTTCTTGGCATCGGTCAGGGCGTTGGCCTGGGCAATGACGTACTCGTTTTCTTCGATGGCCGACAGGAACTCGACCTCGTCGGAGACCTTGCCGTCGTGCACCTTGCGGTACGGGGTTTCCAGGAAACCGTACTTGTTGGTGCGTGCGAACACGGCCAGCGAGTTGATCAGGCCGATGTTCGGGCCTTCCGGCGTTTCGATGGTGCAGACGCGGCCGTAATGGGTCGGATGCACGTCGCGCACTTCGAAGCCTGCACGCTCGCGGGTCAGACCGCCCGGGCCAAGGGCCGAGACGCGGCGCTTGTGCGTCACTTCCGACAGCGGGTTGTTCTGATCCATGAACTGCGACAGCTGCGAGGAACCGAAGAATTCCTTGATGGCAGCGGCGACCGGCTTGGCGTTGATCAGCTCCTGCGGGGTCAAGCCTTCCGACTCGGCCATCGACAGGCGCTCCTTAACCGCGCGCTCGACGCGGACCAGGCCCACGCGGAACACGTTCTCGGCCATTTCGCCGACCGAACGCACGCGACGGTTGCCCAGGTGGTCGATATCGTCCACCACGCCACGGCCGTTGCGGATCTCGGTCAGCACCTTGATCACGTCCAGGATGTCCGAACCTTCGCCGTGTGCGGCGACCAGGCGCTTGGACTCTTCGTCGTTACGCTCGCCGAAGTACTTGTTGTCGTACAGCACGGCTTCGCCGGTGACTTCCTTGCGGCCGACACGACGGTTGAACTTCATGCGGCCGACCGTGGACAGGTCGTAGCGCTCGAAGGTGAAGAACAGGTTGTGGAACAGGTTCTGTGCAGCATCCTTGGTCGGCGGCTCGCCCGGACGCATCATGCGGTAGATTTCGACCAGCGCTTCCAGCTGCGTCTTGGTCGGATCGATGCGCAGGGTGTTGGACAGGTACGCACCACGGTCCAGATCGTTCACCCACAACGTGCCAACCGCATCAACACCCGCCTTGCGGAAGTTCTGCAGCTGCTCGTCAGTGATTTCGTCGTTGGCCTGGGCCAGCAGCTCACCGGTGTTTGCATCGACCACGTCGTGCGAAAGGATGCGGCTGACCAGGTAGTCATCCGGCACCGCCAGGGCAGCAATGCCCGAGGCCTGCAGTTGCTTGATGTGACGCGCGGTGATGCGCTTGCCAGCTTCCACGATGACCTTGTCACCGTCAGCCAGATCAAAGCCCAGCGTTTCGCCACGCAGACGCTCCGGCACCAGCTCCAGCTGGACGCCTTCATCCGGGTTGATGTGGAAGGTGTTGACCTCGAAGAACTCGGCCAGCATCTCTTCGTTGTTGTAACCCAGTGCGCGCAGCAGGATCGACACCGGCAACTTGCGGCGACGGTCGATACGGGTAAACAGCGCATCCTTCGGATCGAACTCGAAGTCCAACCAGGAACCGCGGTACGGGATGATGCGGGCGCTGTACAGCAGCTTGCCCGAGCTGTGGGTCTTGCCACGGTCGTGGTCGAAGAACACACCCGGCGAACGGTGCAGCTGCGACACGATGACGCGCTCGGTACCGTTGACGATGAAGGTGCCGTTTTCGGTCATCAACGGGATTTCGCCCAGA
Source organism: Stenotrophomonas sp. (assembly GCF_050737575.1). Classification (GTDB taxonomy): domain Bacteria; phylum Pseudomonadota; class Gammaproteobacteria; order Xanthomonadales; family Xanthomonadaceae; genus Stenotrophomonas. The sequence continues at coordinate 349,024 of NZ_JBOHXW010000002.1, read as the reverse complement.
TAGACCTCCTGCTCCTTCACATACTTGATCGCCTTGGTGGACGACTCGCGGTCGTAGATGACCAGGCGCACGGTCACGCGCAGCGGCGCGCCGTAGCTCATGCCACGCTGACGGCACTCGCGCTCGTCAAACACCGGGTCGCCCAGCTTGTAACCGACATATTCCAGAGCAGCATTGCCGCTGTAGCTGGAAATCGGGAACACCGACTTCAGCGCAGCATGCAGGCCATGGTCCGAGCGCTTGGCCGGGTCGACGTTTTCCTGCAGGAACTCACGGTAGGAGTCGACCTGGATGGCGAGCAGGAAAGGCACCTCGAGGATCGAGCGCTGCTTGCCGAAATCTTTGCGGATGCGCTTTTTTTCGGTGTACGAATAGGACGTCATGAGGTCTTCCACCTTGTTGTTCAGGTTGTGCGCCCACAGCCTGGAAGGGAACTTGAAATTGTCAGTTGGAAGTCGCTGGTATTGCCGGCACCAGCACGCCTTCTCTTGCTACTTCCAACTGCCAACTCGTTAGGACACGGAGTTGGGCTTTGCCGGCCAGCGCCATCAACGACGGCTGCCACCCGGGCTGAACCACCCGCAATCCAATTGCGGATTAAAACGACCAAAGGCCGGGGGTTTACACCCCCAGCCTTGGCTGCATCGCCGTGAATCGATGGCGACGCAAGGAACTGATTACTTCAGCTCGACGGTGGCGCCGGCGGCTTCCAGTTCCTTCTTGAACTTCTCAGCGTCTTCCTTCGAAGCGCCTTCCTTCACGATGCCACCGGCTTCAGCCAGATCCTTCGCTTCCTTCAGGCCCAGGCCGGTGATGGCACGAACGGCCTTAATCACTTCGACCTTCTTGGCGCCGGCTTCCTTCAGGATGACGTTGAATTCGGTCTGCTCTTCGACAACAGCAGCCGGGCCAGCAGCAGCAACTGCAACCGGGGCAGCAGCCGAAACGCCGAACTTCTCTTCGATGGCCTTAACCAGCTCCATCACTTCCATCAGGGACTTTTCGGCGATCGCTTCGACGATCTGGTCATTGGTAAGGGACATTTTGATTACCTTTTGAAATTATTCTGGGGTGAGGTTCTTTGCAGAACCACTAAGACGTCGAACTCAGGCGGTTTCAGCGGCCGGCTCGGCAGCTTCAGCAGCTGCACCACCTTCCTGCTTTTCACCGATAGCCTTGACGGCGCGGGCGAACATGGTCACCGGCTCGGTCAGGACGCGGGCCAACATGGCCAGGGCCTGATCACGGGTCGGCAGCGATGCCAGCACGTCGACGTGGCTGGCCGGGAAAATTTCCCCGCCGATTGCCACGACTTTCGCCTTCAGCTTGTCGTTGCCCTTGGCTGCATCCTTGATCAGGCGACCGGCTGCACCGGGCTCCTCAAGCGAAAACGCATACAGCAGCGGACCAACCATCTGGTCCTGTGCTACGGCGAAATCGGTGCCTTCAACGGCGCGCGCGGCCAGCGTGTTCTTGACAACCTTCAAGAAAACACCGGTTTCGCGGGCCTGCTTACGCATCGCGGTCATTTGAGCGACCGTGGTGCCAGCGTATTCGGCTGCGATCAAGGAGTGGGCCTTGGCTGCGATGTCCGCCAGCTCGGCGACTACTTCTTGCTTCTGGGACAGATTGAGAGCCATTGCACTCCTCCAATTGAAATCCGCTTACGGCTCCTGCCGTGTGCGGTCCTAGGCGGCATCCATCCTGGATACCGGGAGCATCGGGGTGACGCTCCGGTGGTGGCCGTTCTAGACCTGGAGTGGGCCAACCTGGGTTACCCCAGACGTGCGTTAAACCAGAAAACTCCAGAAGGGCATCACCATCTACGCAGGTTGATTCGGTGAAGAATCGATTAAGCGATCCCGCTATGCCGGCGGCGACTCCTTGCCAGATCGAGCTTCCCTGCCCGTCGCCGGTATGCGCTGACCGCGCCTGCGGTCTTTGACGGCTATCGTGCAGGCGAACCCACACGATGCCTTCAAAATGACGGCCTCGACACCAAGGGTATCGAGGCCGCTTGAAACAATTACTTCAGGGTCAGCGACGACTGGTCGACGGTGACGCCCGGGCCCATCGTCGAGCTGACCGATACCTTCTGCAGGTACAGGCCCTTCGACGTGGCCGGCTTGGCCTTGATCAGGTCAACCAGCAGCGCCTGCAGGTTCGACTGCAGCGCGCCGTTTTCGAAGCTGGCCTTGCCGATGGTGCAATGGATGATGCCGGCCTTGTCAGTGCGGTAACGCACCTGACCCGACTTGGCATTCTTGACGGCTTCGCCCGGGTTGGCCGAAACGGTGCCGACCTTCGGGTTCGGCATCAAGCCGCGCGGGCCCAACAGGGTGCCCAGCTTACCGACAACGCGCATGGCGTCCGGGGTCGCAATGACGACGTCATAGTTCAGATCGCCGGCCTGCATCTTCTCGGCCAGATCGTCCATACCGACGGCTTCAGCGCCAGCGGCCAGGGCTTCGTCAGCCTTGGCACCGGCCGGGGCAAACACTGCCACGCGGACCGACTTGCCGGTACCGGCCGGCAGCACGGTGGAACCGCGCACCTGCTGGTCGGACTTCTTGGCATCCACGCCCAGACGCACGGCCACGTCGATCGATTCGACGAACTTGGCCTTGCTGACGGTCTTCAGGATATTGATAGCCTCATCGAAGGCATATGCCTTACCCGGGACAACGGCGGCCTTTGCGGCCTTCTCACGCTTGGTCTGTGCCATCAGATTAACCCTCTACCACCAGGCCCATGGAACGGGCAGAGCCCGCGATCGTACGCACGGCGGCGTCCAGGTCAGCAGCCGTCAGATCCGGCTCCTTCGCCTTGCAGATTTCTTCCAGCTGCGCGCGCGTCACCTTGCCCACCTTGTCGGTGTTCGGCTTCTTCGAGCCCGAAGAAATGCCAGCGGCCTTCTTCAGCAGCACGGTGGCCGGGGTGCTCTTGGTGATGAAGGTGAACGTACGGTCCGAATAGGCCGTGATGATCACCGGCACCGGCAGACCCGGCTCCAGCTTCTGCGTGGCAGCGTTGAACGCCTTGCAGAATTCCATGATGTTCAGACCGCGCTGACCCAGCGCAGGACCGACCGGCGGCGAGGGATTGGCCTGACCGGCCTTCACCTGCAGCTTGATGTAACCGACAACTTTCTTTGCCATTTGAGTACTCTCCGGGTGCTAGCGCCTTGCGACAACAGGCTCCCCATCGGACCGAGAATCACGCGTCCCGGCATCGCGCTTTGAAATCCTTGAATCGCACCAAAGGCCACCTCGCGGCAGCCTTTGATTGAGCCCCCATTACAGGGAGCCGGCAATTCTAACAGTTTTTTCAACGCCCGCCTGAACAGGCGGACACAAAGGCATCAGACCGCCTTTTCGACCTGACCGAACTCGAGCTCGACCGGGGTGGCGCGACCGAAGATCAACACCGAGACGCGCACGCGGCTCTTCTCGTAGTTGACTTCTTCCACAACGCCATTGAAATCGTTGAACGGACCTTCGGTAACACGGACCATCTGGCCCGGCTCGAACAGCACCTTCGGACGCGGCTTCTCAACACCTTCCTGAACACGATCCAGGATGGCAGCAGCCTCTTCGTCACGAATCGGCAGCGGGCGATCAGCGGTGCCGCCGATGAAACCCATGACCTTCGGGGTTTCCTTCACCAAGTGCCAGCTTTCGTTGTCGATACGCGGAATGCCGCCTTCTTCGTGCGTCTCGATCTGGACCAGCACGTAACCCGGGAAGAACTTGCGCTCGGAACGGCGCTTCTGGCCGGAGCGCATCTCGATTACTTCTTCCGTGGGAACCAGGACGTCACCGAAAAGCTCCTGCATTTCGTCACGCACAATGCGGTCACGCAATGCCTGCGCTACCGACTTCTCAAAACCTGAATAGGCGTGAACGACGTACCAACGCTTCACTGATATCTCCTCAACGACCCAAGAACCACTGGGTCAGCTTCTGGATCACGAAATCGAACCCACCCAGGACCAGGCTCAACACGATCACCACCACGACCACCACCCATGTCATACGGATGGCTTCCTGGCGGGTCGGCCAAACGACCTTACGCAGTTCAAAACGGGATTCGGAAAGAAATTCGAGCGTCTGGCGGCCCTTGGTGCTCAGCATGAACACGCCACCACCGGCAACCAGACCCACTACGACAGCCAAGGCTCGCAACTGGCCGGACCATGCACCCAACTGGGCAGCACGCACCGGCTCAGAGAACCAGTACCACACGAACAGGCCCGCCAGCACCAACAATGCGGCGCCGACATACTTGACGATATCGCCACCGGAAGCGGCGGACTTGGAGTGGTCGATCTTGCTGTTCATCCGACTCTTGTTGCTAGTGCGACCAAGGTCACTGGATAGAGAGTTGCAAGTGGCACGCCAGGAGGGACTCGAACCCCCAACCTGCGGTTTTGGAGACCGCTGCTCTGCCAATTGAGCTACTGGCGTACTGAAAAAACCTGCCTTCCCTTAGACGGCGAAGGCGGACCGGATTTCCCGATCCGCCTTTCGCAAGACCGGCAGCGCTAAGCAACCGCCGGTATTACAAAATTACGCGATGATCTTGGCAACCACACCGGCGCCGACGGTACGACCGCCTTCACGGATGGCGAAGCGCAGACCTTCGTCCATTGCCACCGGGTTGATCAGGGTGACGGCCATCTTCACGTTGTCACCCGGCATCACCATTTCCACACCTTCCGGCAGTTCGCAAGCGCCGGTGATGTCGGTGGTACGGAAGTAGAACTGCGGACGGTAGCCCTTGAAGAACGGCGTGTGACGGCCGCCTTCGTCCTTCGACAGCACGTACACCTCAGCTTCAAACTGGGTGTGCGGCTTGATCGAACCCGGCTTGGCCAGAACCTGGCCACGCTCGACGTCGTCACGCTTGGTGCCGCGCAGCAGCAGACCGGCGTTGTCGCCTGCCTGACCCTGGTCGAGCAGCTTGCGGAACATTTCCACACCGGTGACGGTGGTCTTCTGGACCGGACGGATACCGACGATTTCGATTTCTTCGCCGACCTTGATCACGCCGCGCTCGATACGACCGGTCACCACGGTGCCGCGGCCCGAGATCGAGAACACGTCTTCCACCGGCATCAGGAAGGGCTTGTCCACGTCGCGCTCCGGCGTCGGGATCCAGGTATCCAGTGCATCGACCAGCTTCAGGATGGCCGGCACGCCGATGTCGCTCTGGTCGCCTTCCAGCGCCATACGAGCCGAACCCGAGATGATCGGGGTGTCATCGCCCGGGAAGTCGTACTTGCTCAGCAGCTCGCGGACTTCCATTTCGACCAGTTCCAGCAGCTCAGCGTCGTCCACCATGTCGGCCTTGTTCAGGAACACGACGATGTACGGCACGCCGACCTGACGCGACAGCAGGATGTGCTCGCGGGTCTGCGGCATCGGGCCGTCAGCAGCCGAACAGACCAGGATCGCGCCGTCCATCTGGGCAGCACCGGTGATCATGTTCTTGACGTAGTCAGCATGGCCCGGGCAATCGACGTGGGCGTAGTGACGCGACTCGGATTCATACTCAACGTGCGCGGTCGAGATCGTGATACCACGAGCCTTCTCTTCCGGGGCGGCGTCGATGGACGAGTAATCCTTGAATTCGCCACCGAAACGCTCTGCACCGATCTTGGTCAGTGCGGCGGTCAGCGTAGTCTTGCCGTGATCGACGTGGCCGATGGTGCCGACGTTGACGTGCGGCTTGGTACGTTCGAACTTACCCTTGGACATGGCTGACTCTTCTCGGTAACAGGTTGGTTATGGCGCTATCGGCAAGATGGTGCTCACGAAAGGAATCGAACCTTCGACCTCCTCCTTACCAAGGAGGTGCTCTACCGACTGAGCTACGTGAGCGAGTTTTCTATTATGACATGTTTTCAGAATCGTTCAATGGAGCGGGAGACGGGAATCGAACCCGCACCATTAGCTTGGAAGGCTAAGGTTCTACCGTTGAACTACTCCCGCACCGGGAACACACATCACAACATTAAAACTGGTGGAGGGAGGTGGATTCGAACCACCGAAGGCGTAAGCCAGCAGATTTACAGTCTGCCCCCGTTGGCCGCTTGGGTATCCCTCCGCTCCACCCCTTTTTTGAGGACCTTGGCCTAAACGGTCAGGGGTGGGAGAGCGCGCTATTCTGGTGATGAAGGCCGAAACTGTCAACAGAAATCTTCACATCTGATGAAATATTTCTGTCCACGCGCGGCACACACATCATTCGCCAGGCATCTTCAGCTTTTCACTGTCGAAAATCGCAACGTGCGGCACGCCATCGGCGCCAATCCAGCCGCGGTACATCCCCTCTGTATTGAATGGCGTGGAAGCGCTGCCGTCAGCCGACAACACGATGGCACCGCCATCACCGCCCAACTCGGGCACGCGCTTGCCAATGACCTCTTCACCGGCTTGCGCCGCGGTTTCTCCGAGGTATTGCATGCGGGCGCAGATTTCATGCGCGACCGCCAGGCGAATGTAGAACTCGCCCCAGCCCGTGCCGGACACCGCGCAGTGTGTGCTGGCGTAGGTGCCGGCGCCGATGATCGGTGAATCGCCAACGCGACCGTAGCGCTTGTTGGTCATGCCGCCGGTCGAGGTGCCAGCGGCCAGCTTGCCTTCCGTGTCCAGCGCCACCGCACCGACGGTGCCGAAATGCTTGGCGGTTTCCAGATCGGCATGTGCCTGGCCGTTCGCTTCTTCCCTCAATGCACGCTGCAGCTGCTGCCAGCGCTTCTCGGTGCGGAAGTAGGAAGGATCGACCAGCGGAATCTTCTGTTCGGTAGCGAACATCTCCGCGCCCTCGCCCGCCATCATTACGTGTGGCGAATGCTCCATCACCGCACGCGCGAGCAGGATCGGGTTCTTCACGGTGTGTACGCCAGCCACCGCGCCCGCGCGCAGCGTGGCGCCATCCATCAACGAGGCGTCCAACTCGTTCTTGCCGTCGTGGGTAAACACCGCACCGCGACCGGCATTGAAGGTGGGATCGTCTTCCAGCACGGTGATGGCGGCGGTCACTGCGTCCATCGCCGGCTTGCCCGCCATCAATGCTTCGTGACCTTTGCGCAGCGCTTCGGTCAACGCCGCACGCGCAGCGCGCTCCTCCTCCGGACTGAAATCCTTGCGCTCGACACCGGCACCGCCGTGGATGACCAGCAATGGCGAGGTCGCCGCCATCACGGCACCCGAGGACAACGACGCAAGGCCCAGCAATACCGCGGAAGTCAGCTTCATGTTTCGTCACTCCGGAAATGAACCCGATTCTAGGCGCCACATCGATGGCCTGAACAGAGACACATGAAAAAGGGGCCGAAGCCCCTTTCTACTCACACCCGCATGCGCGCCGCTCAGTGTGGCCGCAGCTGCAGTTCGCCATCCACCACGCTGGCGACAGCGGTGAAGGCCGCGTTGTCCACCTTGAAGCCATCCAGATGCAGGCGACTGCCCTCGCCCACGCCGGTCACCGGAATGGCGCTGAAATCCAGCGGTTCGCCGTTGCTCAATCGAGTGGCGGCATGGCGCGGCATCACCAGCCAGGCATAGCCGTCGTTCAAGGAATAGACGCGGCCACGTCCATCGGCCTCCACACACAGTGCGGTGTCTTCATCCACGCCGATGCCGACGATGTCGTTCTGGCCCTTTTCCTGTGCGGCACGGGCGACGAACACAATCAAGCGACCGAGCCGATCACGCTTGGCGAAGTGGGTGTCGGTGACCACGTTCGACAGATAGGGCATGGTCAGGAAATCCTTGTCCATGGTGACTTCATCACCCAACGGATCATTCATGGCGGCGTGCGAATTGACGCTGCCACCATCCAGTGCGCCATAGGCATGGCCACCGAGGATCGCCAGCCCAGCGCTGGTGCCGCCAATCGGCTTGCCAGCACGGATGTGCTCGTTCAATGCCGTATTGAGCGCAGTGCCCTTCCAGAAACGGATGTAGCGCGCCTGATCACCGCCGGCGATGAAGATGGCATCGGCACCGCGCACCACACGCAGCACCGCCGGATCGTCGGCGGCCTTGCGACTGTCGAACACCAACGTCTGCACGGCAGTGACACCGCCGATGTCGTTGTAGATCTCCTTCTGCAGTTCATCGGCGCCCGACGCACGCAGCACCACCACGCGGCCGTGACCGGCACGCTCGACCCACCAATGGAATGCATCCGGCGCGAAGTCGCCACCGCCCATCAGCATCATCGCGGCCTCGGTCTTGCCCGGGCGCGGCGCGGCGAGATCGCCGATCTCGTAGTACTGGTAGCCGGACTGGGAAATCGCGCGCGCATCCTGCGCAGCGGCAACACTCACCACGCCAGAAAATAGTGCCAACAGAAACCATCGACCGAGCGAAGAACTCTTACGTTTCATTACGCCTTTCAACCTGCACATGTAATCGCTTACAGCCCTAATGCCAGACTTTCCGGCAGTGGTCAAGGTTGTAAAAAAGGTGTTAGATGCGGCAAGCCCATTCACTTTTTCTGACTGGGATAGCCGGCACCTTCTGAGGCGCTGGATTGGGATTTTCCAGAACACTTTTCATCAGAGAGCTGATTCATGCGTAGACACGCAATGGTGTGTTCAATCCAGCTGGCCCTGTTGGCCATGTCTGCCCCCGTCCTTGCCCAGACCCCAGCAGGAGGCCAGCCACAACAACTGGACACCGTGCAGGTCACCGGCTCACGCATCCCGCGCGCGCAGGTGGAAGGCCCAGCGCCGATCACGGTGGTGACGGCCGAGCAGATTCAATCGGCGGGATTCACGTCCGTCCCTGATGTACTGCGCTCGTTGAGCCAGAACGGCGGCAGCACCCAAGGTCAACAGAACACCACCGGCGCGCAATCCACGCCTGGCGCGCAGGCGGTCGATCTGCGCGGTCTTGGCCCCAACCACACGCTCGTACTGGTCAATGGCCGCCGCATTGCCGACTTCCCGCTGCCGCTCAATGGCCGCAGCAACTTCACCGATGTCGGCAACATTCCGCTGGGAATGATTGACCGCGTCGAAGTGCTGACTGGCAGTGCATCGGCGGTGTATGGCTCCGACGCAATGGCAGGCGTCATCAACTTCATCCTGAAGAAATCCACCGATGGCACCACCATCGATTACCGCTATGGCGACACCAGCCGTGGCGGTGGTGAGTCGCACAAGCTGACGCTGACCACCGGTTTTGAGAAAGGCAATTTCAGCGGCATCGTCGGCGTGGAGTTGTTGGACAAGCGCCCGCTCTGGGGCACCGAACGCGGCGTGCAGGATTCAACCCTCGACTCCCCCGACGAATCGCGGCGCCGGCCGCGCCTCACCGCCCAGCTGATGAACTGGGAAACCGACGAGAACATTGCGCCGGCCGATGATTGTGCGGCGATGTCTGGCCTCAATGAGGGCACCACCGTATTGGCGGAGGGCGACTACGGCCCTTACTGCGGCAGCGAGCGCGCCATTGCGTACCGCACCATCGAAAACGAGCGCAAGGGCGCCAACGCCTACGGCTCGTTTGAATACCGCTTCTCCGACAGCCTGTCCTGGTTCGCCGATGTGCAGCTCGGCCATCAGAAGGTGAAGCTGCTGACCGGCACCAACGGCAACGATGTGGCCAGTGACCACATGGGTTGGGAATTCCACGATCCGGCATCGACCGACAACTATCGCAACAAGATTTTCTACAACGCCGCCACCGGCCAACGTGAACTGTGGACGCGCCAGTTCACGCCCGAAGAAGTGGGCGGCCTGCGAAACCGCATGAACACCACCACACAGAAGACCATGGCAGTGACCACCGGTCTGAAGGGCTATTTCGCCGACGCGTGGAACTGGGAAGCGGCGTACAACCATTCCGAGTACAAGGCCGATGTGAAGATGCCACGCATCAAGGCCGATGCTGCCAACCGCCTGTTCCTGGGCGAGCGACTGGGTTACGACGACGATGGTTATGCGATCTATAGCCCCGATCCGGCTCGCCTCTACACGCCACTGACCACGGCCGAGTTCGCTTCCATCGCGGCGATGTCCACGTTCAAGCCCAAGGCGAAGAACGACAACCTCAGCTTCACGATCGACAACTCCGCGCTGTTCACCCTGCCCGCCGGCGATGTCGGTTTCGCCGGCGCAGTGGAATACGGCAAGCAGTCCTATCGCATCAATCCCGATCCACTCGCACTGACGGAAGATGCGTATTACGGCCCCCGCTACGGCGATGGCAACGGCGACCGTGATCACTGGAGTGCCGCTGGCGAACTGCGCATACCGCTGCTGTCCACGCTGGATGCAAGTGTGGCCGGCCGTTATGACCGCTATAGCTACGGCAACAAGGACCCGGGCAAGTTCACCTACAGCGCCGGGCTTGAATGGCGCCCCATCGACACGCTGCTGATCCGCAGTTCCTACGGCACCGGCTTCCGCGCGCCGGACATGCACTACCTGTTCGCAGGCGACGATTACTACCGCACCCGCTATGCCACCGACTATTACCAATGCCGGACTACCGAGCCCGGTATCACCGACGGTGATTGCTACAGGCTTGGCGACTACGATGGCAGCACCTTTGACGTCTACAACGGCAACATGCAGCTGGACGTGGAGACCAGCAAGTCGTTCTCCGCCGGTTTCGTATGGTCGCCGGTCGCCAACTTCGATCTGGCAGTGGACTACTACAAGATCCGCATCGAGAACCAGGTGCAGACGCAGGATCGCGAACAACTGCGGATCGACGAAGCCAACTGCCGCCTCGGCGTCACCGACAGTGGCGCTTCGGTGGACATCAATTCACCGACCTGCGTTGACGCCCTGGCCCGCGTCATCCGCGATACGGATGGCAACATCACCAGCGTCCACTTCAGCCCGATCAACATCGCCAACGAAGAGACGTCGGGCATCGACGTTGCCGCGCATTACCGCCTGCAGACCGCAAGTGCCGGCAACTTCAGCTTCAGCGGCAACTACAACTGGACGCACCGCCACACGCGTCAACAGTTCCCGGGCGACCCGTCCGAAGACATGCTCGACGTCAGCTTCAGCGCCACCACCCTTCCGCGCACCAAGGGCAACCTGGGCGTGAGCTGGGACAAGGGTGCATGGGGCGCGAGCCTCTTCGGCAACTACCTGGGCCGCGTGGCCAACTACGACAACGATGCGTGGACCGATTCCACCTGGCGCTTCAATGCCGGCGGGCGTTATGACATCAACGACCATCTGCGCGTCTCGGTGTCGGTCAACAACCTGTTCGACAAGATGCCGCCGAAGGACGCCACCTGGTCCAACTACCCGTACTACGACACGTCATGGTTTGACAGCATCGGCCGCAGCTACTTCGTGCAGCTGACCTGGAAGCTGGGTGGCAGCGCGCTGTAAGCACCGCCACCATGCTCCAACCACAAAGCCCGCCGCATGGCGGGCTTTGTCTATTGAGGGAAAACCGAACGTTCCCGGCAGGACTTTATCGGCTGCGAAAATAAGAATTAGCTGATGTGCGCATCAGCCGGTGCTCCTTAGCATGCAGCAATGCATCGCCTCCTGCCTCGGCGCCCGGTTGTTGACGCCCCCTCGATGGCCGCCACGGTGCTGCTGCGCTGGCTGTCACTGTGTGTACTGCTGTGCCTGCTGGGCGCGGCAGGCTTCTATCTTGCGACGCAGCTGGGTGAAGACGCCTCACAGCATCGCCGAGACATGAATGCTGCGGCGTATCGGGCACAGCTGTACTTCGATCAACGCGAAGCCTTGCTGAACTATCTCGCGGATTCCGTGGTCACATCGCCCACGCTGCGCATCGACCCTTCCGCAGCCGACAATGTCGAGGACATGCGCTGCGTGCCGTTGGGCAGCAATCGCGATGGCCTGCCATTGCAGTTGTTGCTTTCCGCAAAGGCCGAGGACACGCTCGATGCGCTGGGTGCCCGGTTGTTGCATGTCAGCGATGATCCGGATGTTTCGATGCGTTGGCTGCATACCTCGTACCCTGACAGCGTCTCTCTGCTTCCGGAATTGAACCCCGCGTTGCTGTATCAGCACGCGATGTCAGCACACGGCAGCACGCGGGTGTTCTGGGTGGCACCGCCTCAGGAGAACGCAGCGCTCTATCTCTACCGCGCCGTAGGCGACAGCATTGATCCGCAGAACTGGCTGATCCTGGTGCTGGATGCACATGCGGTAAGCCGCGCCATCAAGCCCAGCGGCGTCGGCACCGTCACGCTGTTGAATCCTCACGACGTCCGCGTAACTTCCAACAGCACTGGCGCAACCCTACTCGCCACATGGATCGGCACACATCGAGAGGATGCATTCTCCGTGGTGTGGGCACACGGGCTGCCGGGGGGACTGGCGCTGGTCAAAGGTGTCGGCCAGGACGGCTGGCGGGTGGTCTATCACCTGCCGATGACTCAGCTGCTGCGCGACATCGGCAGTCATATCGCAGGTACCTTGCTGCTGTGCTTGCTGGCGGCAGCCACCTTGTGGGCATTGATGCGGCGGGTTGACCGGCAGTTGATCCAACCTGCGCACACGAAATATCGTCAACTACTGGAAAGTTTCGATTTCGGTGCCACCGTGATCGACCTGGCGCCAATCGGCATCTGCGTCCTGCGCTGCCGCGATGCCAAGGTGGTGCTTGATAACCAATGTGCACGCGATTGGCTGGGGTGGGACACCAGCAAAGGCGACTGGAATGGCCCGTGGCGGCATATCAACAGCACGTGCATGCCGCATGCCCGCAGCCCCATTGATTTCACCACCGGCGATGGCAGACAACTGCAGGTGTTGTATGCGACCACGCGTTACCACGACGAAGATGTGTTGCTGTGCGTCTTCAATGACGTCAGTCAACACCAGCAGATGCGTACGGCACTGGAAGCCGCGCGCACGAGCGCAGACAACGCCAGCCAGGCAAAAAGTGCATTCGTGGCGACACTGAGCCACGAGATCCGCACACCGCTGTACGGCATGCTCGGGACCTTGGAGCTGCTGACGCGCACGCCGCTGGACGCGAAGCAAACGCAGTATCTTCGCCTCATCCAGCAATCTTCGTCGGTACTGCAGCAACTGATCCGCGACACGCTGGATGTCTCTCGAATCGAGTCCGGTCAGTTGTCCCTCTCGGTCGCCGCCTTCTCGCCGCTGGATCTGGCCGAGGCCACGCTGCGCTCCTACGCCGACGCGGCCATGCGCAAACACTTGCAGATACTGGTCTGCACCGATCCACAACTGCCCGCACAGGTGCTGGGTGATGCCGACCGCATTCGCCAGGTGTTGGGCAACCTGCTCAGCAACGCCATCAAGTTCACTGACGCCGGCCGCATTTTTCTACGAGTGCACTTGCTGGGATGCAAGGGCGGCATTGCATCCATCCGTTGGCAGGTCACCGATACCGGCGCGGGCATTTCTGCGCTGGAACAGACGCGGTTGTTCAAGCCATTCGGGCAACTCAACAGTCAGGCACGCGGCGAAGGCAGCGGCCTGGGGCTGGCCATCAGCGATCATCTGGTGCGCTTGATGGAGGGCGAACTTCATCTGGTCAGCGAGCCTGGATCTGGCAGCAGCTTCAGCGTGATTCTGCCGCTGCCACTGGTCGACGCCGTCGGCACCGCCGCTGAGGACGACGCGCCACATCTGCAGGTCGATCCGCCCGTCTATGTCCGCGCCGCCATTCCCGAACTGGTGGAAAGCGCCTGCCAGTGGCTGCAACGCTGGGGCGCCACTGCGCTTCCCTACGTCGAAGGCACCGCACCGAGCACGGCCGACGCGATCCTCATCGATAGCGCCCCAGGTGACTGCCCTCTCCTCACCTGGTCAGGCCCGCGTGTTGTCGCCTTGCCGGAAGCAGGTGAGATGCCAAGCCGGGATGCGTCCCACCCGAACCAGGTGTCGGTGACAGTGTTCAGCATCCGCGCCATCGCCCAAGCCGTTGCCGACCTGCAGGGCAGCGTGCATCCAGCACCCGCTGCGGCGACGCCAACAACGACAATCCAGCTTGGGCTGCGCGTGCTGGTGGCCGAGGACAACCCCATCAACCTGTTGCTGCTCAAGGAGCAGTTGAGAACGTTGGGATGCAGCGTAGTCACTGCCTGTAATGGGCGCGAGGCATTGGCCTACTGCGTCACCGGGCAATTCGATGCTGTGCTGACAGACCTCAACATGCCGGAAATGGATGGCCTGAGTTTGACGCGTCAGTTACGCGAGCGCGGCTTCGCCGCCCCCATCATTGGCGCCAGCGCCGATGCCACCGCCGAAGACCGCACACGCGGCTTCCACGCAGGAATGGATGACTACCTGCTCAAGCCCATCAACATCGAAACGCTGCACCAGGCACTGAGCAAGGTGCAATGCGGTGACACGTAGCGCGCCGAAGGCCATGCGGCGACCACTCCCAACCCTCGCATCCCGTCACTTTCACAATGCGCCACAGGCATCCACCAAACCGCACTCGCATCGACGCCGCACGATCAACGGATCTCGTCCCACAGCACGTCCCTATCCCCGCCATGCACGCGCATGGCGCTATCCACGGAGCTGCAGACAATGGACCTGACTTTCACCGGCATGCACAGCGACCCGATCGTAATCCCGCAATCGATACGCGACGCCTTCCTGCCCGCGATGCGCAGCGATCAACGGCGGTTGACGGCGGCAATGCAGCTGCAGCGTTTTGATCTGATGCAGCAGATGTTGCATCGCATTCGCGGTGCGCTGGTGATTGTCTCGGCACAGCACCTTGCCGACACAGCCAAGCTGATCGAGGACGCCATCACCAAAGGCGCCGCCCCGGAAGACTGCCTGGAATTCACCGGCCGGTTTCTGGCAACGCTGGATTCCGCGCTGTCCAGCCTGGAACTCACCGACTGGCAACGCACCGATCCCAACGTCCCGCTGCCACCCATTTAAGGGACATCACGCATGAAGATCATCATTGCCGACGACCATCCCATCGTATTGGCCGGTGTCCGTGACGTCATCGCGAACGACTCGCGCTTCGACATCATAGGTCAGGCGCTGTCACCAACAGCGCTGGTGGAAATGATGTTCGCACTCACACCAGAACTGGTGATATGCGACTACAACATGCCGGGCGACGGCCCACTCGGCGATGGCATCAAGTTGATTTCGTACCTGCGGCGCCACTTTCCGAACTGCAAAGTGCTGGTGCTGACCATGATCTCCACGCCTTCGATGGTTGCGGCGATGTACCGCGCCGGCGCCAACGGTGTCGTGCGTAAAAGCGGCGACTTGATGGAACTACGCGTGGCCCTGTCCACGCTGTTGTTGCGACGCGTCTACCGTCGGCAACAATCGCCGGAAGAGCGGCGGCAGACGCCGGAGAGCATCCGCGAGATGGCCCTGTCCCCGCGCGAATTTGAAGTCATCCGTCTGTTTATCAGCGGAAAGAGCGTGAGTGAGATCGCCAGGCGATTGAACCGCAGCAGCAAGACCGTCAGCACGCAGAAGATCAACGCCATGCGCAAGCTCGGTACGCAGAGCGATCAGGACCTGATCACGCTGTGCCTGGAATCCGATCTTTTCCGCTGAGTCGCATCGCCAGGCAAGTTCTCCACAGCCCATGTGGAGACTGTCGAGGGAAACATGTGGATAAGCCGTGGCAGTCGTTGCGCGACAAGCGTTTCGGAGGGCCGATCAATTTTTCACCACGCATCGAATCGGTGATCAACGCCGCGACCGCATGCAATCCAGCACGTTTTCCACACCCCATGTGGAGCGGAGTGCGGGAAAGATGTGGATAACCACGCACAACGCAGTCACACCAATACTCTGCGAAGCGTGGTCAATTTTTCACCAGCCATTCGACTGAGCAGATCGCAATGCGGAAGATCGCTTCGGTCACTTTTCCACACCCCATGTGGAGTGGAATGCGGGAAAGATGTGGATAAGCTGAAAAAATCCAAATACAACAACAATTTACGAACCATGATCAAATTTTCGCCAGCAGCATGAAGGGTCGCAGCAGCGCCATGCTTACCGGCGAAAAGACACTTCGCGCGCGAACGCCCTTCAACAACCCGCTGAAACCACCTACGCCCAGACGCAACAAAGCCCCGCAATGCGGGGCTTTGTTGTCCTGCTGCAACGTTGTCTGGATCAGACGTTGAAGCGGAAATGCAGCACGTCGCCTTCCTTGACGATGTAATCCTTGCCTTCCAGACGCAGGCGGCCTGCTTCCTTGGCGCCCTGCTCGCCCTTGAGGTTGATGAAATCCTCATAGCTGATGGTTTCGGCACGGATGAAGCCGCGCTCGAAGTCGGTGTGGATCACGCCCGCTGCCTGCGGTGCGGTGGAACCCGCGCGCAGCTGCCAAGCACGGACTTCCTTCACACCGGCGGTGAAGTAGGTCTGCAGGCCAAGCAGCTTGTAGCCAGCACGGATCACACGATTCAAGCCCGGCTCTTCAAGACCAAGGTCCTTCAGGAACTCATCGCGGTCGGCATCGTCCAGCTGCGCCATTTCTTCTTCGATCGAAGCACACACCGGCACCACTTCGGCACCTTCGGCCTCGGCGCGCGCGCGCACCACGTCCAGCAGCGGATTGTTCTCAAAACCGTCTTCGGCAACGTTGGCGATGTACATGAGCGGCTTCAGCGTGATCAGGAACATGTCCCGGATCAGCGCCTTCTCTTCGGCATCCAGGCCGGCCGAACGCGCCGAACGACCCTGATCCAGTGCCGCCGACAACTTTTCCAGCACCGGCTTGCGGGCCAGCGCTTCCTTGTCGTTGGCCTTGGCCGCGCGGGTCGCGCGGTCCAGTGCCTTCAACACGGATTCCAGATCGGCCAGCGCAAGCTCGGTATCGATGGTCTCGATATCGGCGATCGGATCGACCTTGTTGGCGACGTGGATGACGTTGCCATCCTCGAAGCAGCGCACGACGTGGGCGATGGCGTCGGTCTCGCGGATGTGGGCCAGGAACTTGTTGCCCAGACCTTCACCCTTGGAGGCACCGGCAACCAGACCGGCGATGTCGACGAACTCCATCGTGGTCGGGATCACGCGCTCCGGCTTGACGATCGCAGCCAGCGCATCCAGACGCGGATCGGGCACCGGCACGACGCCCGTGTTCGGCTCGATCGTGCAGAACGGGAAATTGGCCGCAGCGATGCCCGCCTTGGTCAGTGCATTGAACAGGGTCGACTTGCCCACGTTGGGCAGACCGACGATGCCGCATTTGATACCCATGCTAACTCCACGATTCGAGATTCCGGCTTGCGCTCTCCAGCAGGCATCTGCCCGGGAAACCGCAAGCCGCAATCATGGCCGTGCGGTATGCAACCGCTTCATGGCCTCACTGAAATCACCTGCCACTGCCAGCGGCATCACGTCGATGGCCGCGTCGATGGCTTGATCCATCAACACCGCATCCTGAGGCGAGGGACGATTCAACACCCAGCCCACCACGCGGTCCTTGTGACCGGGATGGCCGATGCCCAAACGCAGACGATGGAACTTGCCGTGGCCAAGCAGACGAATGGTGTCACGCAGGCCGTTCTGGCCGCCGTGGCCGCCGTCGAACTTGAGCCGTGCCACGCCAGGCGGCATGTCCAGTTCGTCGTGTGCGAGCAGCGTCTGCTCCGGCTCGATCTTCCAGAACCGCTGTGCAGCGGTCACGGATTTTCCGGAAAGATTCATGAAGGTCGCCGGCTTGAGCAGCCACACCGGCTGTCCGCCAATATCAACCTTGGCAACTTCACCGAACAGCTTGCTTTCAAGCGTCCAGCGGGCGCCCGCCCGTTCTGCCAGGGCCTCAACGAAATGAAACCCGGCATTGTGCCGGGTCCGGGCGTGTTCGGGTCCGGGGTTTCCCAAACCGACGATCAATCGCAAGCCAGTCATCTGTCAGATGCATCCGTCATGCCCGCCCCGGAGGGCGGGCACAACATGCCGATTACTCGGCCGCTGCTTCTTCTTCAGCAGTGCCAACCTTGGCGATGACGACTGCGTCGTCATGGCCCTTGCCCAGCTTCAGCGCCGGAATTTCAACGCCAGCCGGCAGCTTCAGGCCCGACAGGTAGATCACGTCGCCAGCCTTCAGCTCGCCCAGGTCGACTTCGATCGACTCCGGCAGATCCTTCGGCAAGCAGGCGATAGCCACTTCCTTCAGTTCGTGGGTGACCAGCACGTCGGCAGCCTTGCCAGCCGGCGAGGTGTCTTCGTTGATGAAGGTCAGCGGCACCGAAGCGTGCAGCACTTCATTTTCGTTCACGCGCTGGAAATCCAGGTGCATGACCAGCTGCTTGTACGGGTGACGCTGCATATCGCGCAGCAGCACCTTGTGGATGGTGCCGTCGAGGTTCAGGTCGATGATCGAGGAGTAGAACCAATCGTTGAACTGGGCCAGCCAGATCTCGTTGTGGTTGAACTCGACCTTCACCGGCTCCTTATCACCGCCGTAAACGATACCCGGGACCACACCGGCATGACGCAGGCGGCGGCTCGCACCCTGACCTTGCACGTCACGACGGGCGACTTTGATTTCGTGGGACTTTGCCATGTTGACTACTCTAGGTTGTTGCACCGCCTCGCGGCGCTGCGTAAAGACTCTTCCGCGACCAGAAGAGCCCGTTGTGATCCCCGGCAAGCCGGGGATCGGGTTCATCAATCCACGTACATCGAGCTGACCGACTCACCGAAGGCGATGCGGCGCATCGTCTCGGCCAGCATTTCGGCCACGCTGATCTGGCGGATCTTGGGACAGACGCGAGCCACTTCGGAAAGCGGAATCGTGTCGGTCACCACCAGCTCGTCGAGCTGGGAGTTGTTCAAATTGTCCACCGCCGGGCCCGAAAGCACGGCGTGGGTGCAGTACGCGGCCACCTTCAGTGCACCGCGCGCCTTGAGGGCAGCAGCGGCAGCACACAGGGTGCCGGCGGTGTCGACGATGTCATCGACCATCACGCAGGTCTTGCCTTCAACGTCACCGATGATGTTCATCACCGTGGCGACGTTGGCACGCGGACGGCGCTTGTCGATGATGGCCAGATCGGCATCATCCAAACGCTTTGCCACGGCGCGGGCGCGTACCACGCCGCCAACGTCCGGGCTGACCACGATCAGGTTGTCGGTGCCGTAGGCGCGCCAGATATCGGCAAGCAGCAGCGGCGAGGCATACACGTTGTCCACGGGCATGTCGAAGAAGCCCTGGATCTGATCGGCGTGCAGGTCGACCGTGAGGATCTGGTCGGTATTCACGGCCGAGAACATCTTTGCAGCGACCTTGGCGGTGATCGGCACACGCGAGGAACGCATGCGGCGGTCCTGACGGGCATAACCGAAGTACGGCACCACCGCGGTGACGGACGCGGCGCTCGCGCGCTTGAGCGCGTCGATGATCACCAGCAGTTCCATCAGGTTTTCGGCACTCGGGGCGCCGGTGGACTGAACCACGAACACGTCCTGCTTACGCACGTTTTCCTGGATCTCGACCTGCACTTCGCCGTCGGAGAACTTGGAAACCAGCGCCTTGCCCGGCCTCACCCCCAGTTCCTTGCAGATACTCTGCGCAAGGTGACGGTTGGCATTGCCGGAAAAGACCAGCAGGTTCGGGGAATCTTGCATGACAGCTCTCTCGGGCGGGGGCGAGTAGCGGAAGGATCGGGATTACAGCAGGGATGGCGCGTGTTGCGATTCGCGCACATCCGTTGTGCTTACAACCTCAGGGAAGGGAGTGGCAGGGGCGGTAGGATTCGAACCTACGAATGCCAGGATCAAAACCTGGTGCCTTGGGCCTCTTGGCGACGCCCCTGCATCAAACAATTCCCGTCGTATCCAGTGCATCAAGCAGTGGCGAGCGATCAACACCCGCTGCTACCCATGCCCGCAGTTCTTTCGGCAATTTCGCCAGGGCCTGCTCTGCAGCAGTGCGCGTGGTGAATTCGACGAAACAACCGCTTCCCGACCCCGTGAGCCGTGCCCGACCGATACCTGACAAGGCCTGGAACACTGCCTCGATGGCAGGTTCCCGACGCCGTAGCACCGGTTCGAACGCATTTCCGAGGACGGTCCCGGAAGCGAAGTCCGCTATTTTCACGGGCACAGCATCCCGCGTCAAATGCTGTGAGTGAAAAAGTTCAGCCGTGGGCACGTGAACACCCGGATCCACCAGCACATACCACGCTTCTGGCAGGGTAATTGCCTGCAGCTTTTCACCCACGCCTTCGGCCCAGGCACTACGTCCGCGCGCAAAAACCGGCACATCGGCGCCCAGTTTCAGGCCGATGGCGGCCAGCGCATCCTCATCCAGACCCGTGCCCCACAGCGCGTTCAGCGCCACCAGCACGGTGGCCGCGTCGGACGAACCACCACCGAAACCGCCGCCGGCCGGAATTTTCTTCTCAACCCGGATATCCGCACCTTGACTGCAATTGGTCGCCGTTTGCAGGGCGATTGCGGCACGAACGACCAGATCATCCGACTCCGCCACGCCCGGCACCGATGGCCCGTCGCGGTGAATCCGGTCGTCTTCGCGCAGGCGCAGGCCGATGCGATCACCCCAGTCCAGCAGGCGAAAGACCGTCTGCAGCTCGTGGTAACCGTCCGGCCGCCGGCCGGTGATATGCAGGAATAGATTCAGCTTGGCCGGTGCTGGCCAGTACGACCAACCCGCCGTGTCGACCACACTCATTGCCCGCCCACGCCCCATTCATCAACGATCAACCGCACCTTGGCGTCGCCATTGACCGCCTCGATACGGCGCGGCAACGAGGGACGACCGGCGTCGGCCGGGTACCAATCCAGGTAATCAACTTGCCAACCCTGCTGGCGTAATACGCGCGGACGCCCTTCGGCGTCGAAGCCCTGGTGATCCGGAATGCCTGCCGCCTGCGCGGGAAGGCCGCGCACCCAGTCAGGCAACTGCGCAACGGGAATCTCCCAACCGGTGGCCTGCAGCAGCACCTGGCCGGCGTCATCGCCACCGCGCGGGCCGCCGTCCAAGCCTTCCAGCCGCGCTTGCTGACCCGCACCGCCGGTCAGCTGCCAACTTTGCCGGGTGACGGGTGCCGAGAGACTGATCCGATAGGTCTGATCCTGCTGTTGCCAGTCGATACGGCCATTGCCGCCCTTGTTGCCCTTGCTGATGGCAACCCGGCCCTGGAACGTCCACTCCGGCTGCGCGCGCAGCGTGGCTTGGCGCGCCTGCTCGGCGGCCTGCGCCTGCGCGGAAACGCGCTCCACTTCCGCCGCTACCGGTGCTTTCTGTTTGGTGGATACCGAGGTACATGCGCCCAGCGCGCCCGCCACCAGCAGCACCAGTGGTGCCCGCCACATCATTGTTTTCATGCGCCAAATTTCTCGATCGCACGCTGCAGCGCGCGGTTGTCCGGATCCAGTTTGCGGGCCTCGTCGAAGAAGCGTCGCGCTTCCTCCTTATTGCCCAGCACCCACAGCACTTCGCCGACATGCGCGGCGATTTCCGGGTCCTTGTTCAAGCCCCAGGCGCGGCGCAGATGCACCAGCGCTTCTTCGTTACGACCCAGGCGATACAGCACCCAGCCGTAGCTGTCGACGATGGCGGCGTTGTCCGGCTCGGACACGCGTGCGCGATCGATCAGCTCCAGCGCTTCCTGATAACGCTGGGTGCGGTCGGCCAGCGTGTAGCCCAGCGCATTGAGTGCCGCAACGTTTTCCGGCTCGGCCACCAGAATCTTGCGCAGATCGGCCTCGGCACGCGGCACGTTGTCATTGCGCTCCCAGGCCAGCGCGCGGGCATACAGCAGCGCGCTGTCGTCCGGATACGCGGCCAGGCCACGGGTCAGGACATCCATTTCCGCATCGGCATTGTTCTCGCGCTGCTGCAGCTCGGCTTCCAGCAGATACGCATCGCGACGCAGGTCGTCATCCACCGCGGCATCGGCCTGGATGGCATGCACTTCGGTGGTGGCCTGCGCCTTTTTGTCCATCAGGTACAAGGCGTTGACCGCTCGCAACTGCGCTTCGCCGCGCTGCGGGCCGCCGGGCACGCCGTGGTACCAATCCACGGCTTCCTGGTAGCGCTTGAGGTATTCGGCGATCTTGCCCAGCAACAGGCGCTGCTCGGGATCGGGCTTGCTGGCCTTGCTGGAGATGTCCTGATACAGCGCCAGCAGCGCCACATCGTCCTTCTGTTTGGCCAGCAACGAGGCACGCATGCCCCAGGTCTGCAGGTTCTGTTCGCCCATCGCCAACACGTGCTCGGCCGCCGTGGGTTCGCCCAGCATGTCGTAGGTGATGGCCAGTGCGTTGCGCAGCTCCTGATCCTGCGCTGCCTTGGGCTCCACGTTCTTCAGCAGCGCCAACGCCTCGTCTTTCTTGCCGGCCTGATTGAGCTGGCTGGCGTGCAGCAAGGCCACGCGCGGCTCGTCCGGGAAGCGCTTGACCACTTCACCGACCATGCGCCGCGCCAGTTCCGGGCGCTCCATGCGCAGGGCCAGCCGGCCGAACTCCTGCCAGGCTTCCAGATCCTCGGGAATGGCATTGGCGTCGACCAACTCACCCAGCACCTGCGCCGGCACCGCCGGATCACGGCCGCCGGTGGCCAGCGCCAGCAACGCGTAGCGCCAGGCACGGGGTTCGGAGGAACGCAGCACGGCCAGCAGTTCCTTGCGGGCCAGACGGGTGTCGCCCTTGCGCATGGCCAGCGAGGCACGGGTGGCGCGCACCGCTACCGCGCCCGGATCGCGCTGCGCCCAGAGCGCCAGCGCGCGGCTGGCGCCGGCATCGTCGCCGGCCAGCATGGCGATGCGGGTCGCCCGTTCGGCCAGTCCCACATCCCCTTCCGCCTCCTGCGCCGCCTGCAGATACCAGCGCGCCGAATCGGCCAACTTACCGGCCTGCAACGAAAATTCCCCGGCCAGGACCGGGGTCATGGGACCTGCTGCTTCAGCCGCAGAGGGCGCCTGAGCGGTCCGCGCGGGGGCCGCCAGCACCGGAAAAACCGGCAGGGAAAACAACAGAACGGTGCATATGCGATGGAATACGGGCATCTGACGCGACCGGGCCGTAAAATGGCGGCCTTCAACAGCCAGCAGCTTATCGCAAGCAACTGAACAGATGACCCTGTGGGTGCTCGGACTCAATCACCAAACGGCGCCGGTGGAACTGCGCGAACGTGCTGCCTTTGGCGGTGACGCTTTGCCGCGCGCGATGGATTCGTTGCGCCAAGCGCCACAGCTGGCCGAAGCGGTGTTGCTGTCCACCTGCAACCGCACCGAGCTGTACGCGGTGGCCGAGGACAGCCAAGCGCTTGCGCACTGGCTGGAACACCACGCCGGCAACCTGCAGGGCTATCTGTACCAGCACAGCGAAAGCGAGGCCGTGCGCCACCTGTTCCGCGTGGCCACCGGTTTGGATTCGATGGTGCTGGGCGAACCGCAGATTCTGGGTCAGGTTAAGGATGCCTGGGCGCGCGCGCACGACAGCGGCGTCATCGGCCATCAGCTCGACCGCCTGTTCCAGAAGTCGTTCTCGGTCGCCAAGCGCGCCCGCACCGACACCCGCGTGGGCGCCAATCCGGTCTCGGTGGCGTCCACCGCGGTGCGGCTGGCGCAGGATTCATTCGCACGGCTGGACGAATCCACCGTTCTGCTGGTCGGCGCTGGCGAAACCATTGAGCTGGCCGCCAAGCACTTGAGCGAAGCCAAGGTGAAGCGGCTGCTGATCGCCAACCGCACCCTCGCCCACGCACAGGACCTGGCCAGCCTTCATGGCGGCGTGGCGCTGCCGCTGAGTGAGCTGGAACGGCACTTGGGCGAGGCGGATGTGGTGTTTTCGGCCACCGCCGCACGCGAACCGGTGATTCTGAAAAACCACGTTGCCACCGCCCTGCGTTCGCGCAAGCACAAGCCGATGTTGTTGTTCGACCTGGCGGTGCCGCGCGATATCGAAGCCGGCGTCGGCGAGCTGGCCGACGCCTATCTGTACAGCGTTGACGACATGGAACGGGCGGTGGAAGAAAACCGCCGCAGCCGCCGTGAAGCCGCCGCCGAGGCCGAAGCCATCATCGATCTGCAGGTTGGCCGTTATCAGGACAACCTGCGCGCAGCCCAGTTGCAGACGCCGATCCGCCAACTGCGCGCCTTTGGTGAAGCCTCCCGTGCCGAACTGCTGGCCAAGGCCCGGCAGCAACTGGCCCACGGCAAGGACGCGGATGAAGTGCTTGAGCAATTGGCGCACGGCCTGACCAACCGCCTGCTGCATCCCCCGACAGCCGCCCTGCGCCAAGCCGCGCTGGACGGCGATACTGACCTGACCCGCGCCGCCGAGCGCCTGTTCCCGGCCACACCCGGGTATCACCACCCTGTAGTGAGGACCGATGACGCCGACCCTGCGCCGTAAGTTGCTGGCCCTGGCCGAGCGCCGCGAAGAACTGGAACGCCTGCTTTCCGACCCGGCCGTCGTCGCCGACAACGAACGCTTCCGCAATTTCTCCCGCGAGTTTTCGCAATTGGAGCCGGTCGCCAACGCACTGGCTGCCGAAACGCGCGCCAAGGCCGACCTGGCCTCGGCTGAAGCGATGCGCGCTGATCCGGAACTGCGTGAGTTGGCCGAAGAGGAAATCGCCGCTGCACAGGAGCGACTGCAGGCGCTGGACGAAGAACTGGCACTGCTGCTGGTGCCACGCGATCCGCGTGATGAAGGCAATCTGTTTCTGGAGGTGCGCGCCGGCACCGGTGGCGACGAAGCGGCGATCTTCGCTGGCGATCTGTTCCGCATGTATGCGCGTTATGCCGAGCGTCAGGGCTGGAAGGTCGAAATCGAATCGGACAACCCGGGCGAACATGGCGGCTACAAGGAAGTGGTGGCGCGCGTGGTCGGCCGTGGCGCGTACTCGCGGCTGAAATTCGAGTCCGGCACCCACCGCGTGCAGCGCGTGCCCGCCACCGAATCGCAGGGCCGCATCCACACCTCCGCCGCCACCGTGGCGATCATTCCCGAAGCCGATGACGTGGAAGATATCGTCATCAATCCCGCTGATCTGCGCGTGGATACGTATCGCTCCTCCGGCGCGGGTGGCCAGCACGTCAACAAGACCGAGTCGGCGATCCGCATCACGCATCTACCCAGCGGCGTGGTGGTCGAATGCCAAACCGAGCGCAGCCAGCACGCCAATCGCGACAAGGCAATGAAGCGCCTGAAAGCGCAGCTGCTGGATGCCGAACGCAGCAAGCAGGCCGCGGCGCAGGCGGAATCGCGGCGCTTGCAGGTTGGCAGCGGTGATCGCAGCCAGCGCATCCGCACCTACAACTTTCCGCAGGGACGCATCACCGACCATCGCGTCGAAGGACTGACCCTGTACGACCTGCCCAACATCATCGAGGGTGAGCTGGATTCGTTGGTGAGTCGTTTGCAGCACGAACACCAGGTGGATGAGTTGGCACGTCTGGCCGAGGGCAGCTGAGCCTACACCCACTCCCTTGTGCGCAAGGGATGCTTTAGCTGCTGCTTTGGCTTTTGACTTACCGGGTTCCCTTCCGCAGCGACGGAGCTGGCAGATACGGCCCCAAACGGGGAGCGAAAGCCTTTGATCTTGTTTCTGCTTCAAGACCCAACAGCGAAAGCAGAATGCAGAAGCAAGAGCTTTCACTCCCCTTCGGGGAGCGAGTTACTTTTCTTTGCTTGTGCAAAGAAAAGCTAACCAAAAGAAGCGCTCTTCAACAGCCGGAGGCTGGTCAAGCACACCCTGCCTCCGCGCCCTGCGCGCTGCGCGCTCCAGGTCCACTCCGCTAACGGGATTTTTCGACTAGACATCCGTGTCTCGTCGAAAAACGACGTGCATCCATGCACGTCGCCCCATTCGGGGTCTTGTCCGTCAGCTCCGTCGCTACGGAAGGGAACCCAAACATCAAAAACCAAAGCCAGAGCCAAAGCCAAAGCCAGCACCAGAACCCATTGCTCTCCTTTGCTGCGCGAAAGGGAGAGCGCGCACGCAACATTCCTCGCCATGCTTCCTGCGCTGCTTCCGCCGATGCGCCCGACCGAGCAAAAGCCTGGCCGACACGGCAGAATCACGGCAATTGCTCCAACCGCAGCCTGATTCAATGCCCAACGCCCCCAGCGAACGCGACCAGCTTCGCAATGCCGTCACCCGCCAGCCTGCGGACTTCATTGCCTGGGTAATGTTGGCCGACGCCGAACTCGGTGCAGGCGATATCGCTGCTGGAGAAGCCGCCGCACAACGCGCTTTGCGCCTGCGCCCGGATCATCCCGAAGCCCTCGCCCGCCTCGGCCGCGCGCGCTGGATGCAGAACCAGCATCAGCAGGCGGCCGAACTGCTGCAGCGCGCCTGCCAACTGGCGCCGCAACATCCCGGCATGGCGCTGTGGCTGGGCCATGTGCTTGAAGACGCCAACCAGCCCGAAGCCGCTGCCGACGCTTACCGTCGCGCGCATCAGTTGGCACCGGATGAGGCCTACATGGCGGCGCAGCGGCTGAACTGGCAACGCCGCCTGTGCGACTGGCGCGAACTGGATGCCTTGTCACGCCAGGTTCGCAGCGCTGTCGCCCAGGGCAACCCGGCCGTGGAACCGTTCGCCTTTCTCAGTGAAGACGCCAGCCCGGCCGAGCAGCTTGCCTGCGCCCGGCAGCGCGCGCAGGTGCTGGCGCAGTCCATTCCGCGCCTGCCTGCCACCACCGTGCGCAGTCATGGCCTGCTACGGGTCGGCTTCCTGTCCAACGGCTTTGGCGCGCATCCGACCGGCCTGCTGACGGTGGCGTTGTTTGAACAACTGCGTGCCGCTCCCCAACTGCAGCTGCATTTGTTCGCGTTGAATCACGACGACGGCAGCGGCATCCGCAAGCGCCTGCACGCGGCCGCGCATGTGCTGCACGATGTCTCGGCACAGCCGCATATCGCCATTGCACGCCACATTCGTGAGGCCGGCATTGATGTGTTGTTCGACCTGCGCGGCTGGGGCGGCGGTGGCACGCCGGAGGTACTGGCGATGCGACCTGCGCCGGTGCAGATCAACTGGCTGGCCTACCCCGGCACTTCGGGTGCGCCGTGGCTGGATTACGTGCTGGCCGATGATTTCGTGCTGCCGCCGATGCTGGAGTCCGCCTTCAGTGAAAAGGTGCTGCGCCTGCCGCGCGCCTTCCAGCCATCGGACAACACCCGCGTTGTTGATGAAGCGCCGTCGCGACGCGATTGCGGGCTGCCGGCGCAAGGCGTGGTGTTCTGCTGTTTCAACAACAGCTACAAGCTCAATCCGCGCAGCGTGAGCCGCTTGCTTGACGTGCTCAAGGGCGTTCCCGGCAGCGTGCTTTGGCTGTTGTCCGGGCCGGGCAAGGCGGATGAGCGACTGCGCGAGGTCGCGCGCCACAACGGCGTGGAGCCGTCGCGATTGGTCTTCATGAGCAAGCTGCCGCATCCGCAGTATCTGGCGCGCTATCGCCACGCCGACCTGTTTCTGGACACGCATCCATACAACGCGCACACCACGGCCTCCGATGCGCTGTGGGCGGGTTGCCCGGTGCTGACCGCGCCCGGCGATACGTTCGCTGCGCGCGTGGCCGGCAGCCTCAACCATCACCTGGGGCTGGACGACATGAACGTGGCCGACGATGCCACTTTCATCGCAACCGCCATCACCCTGGGCAATGACCCGGCCGCACTGCAGACGTTGCGTCAGCGGCTGGCCGATGCACGCAACCGTGCTGGGGTGTTCGACATGGCCGGCTTCGCAACGGACTTCGCTGCACTGTTGCAGCGACTGGCTCGCGAGCACGGCTGGCAAGGCACTGACGCCGGCTGACACCACGCTGCGCTAGGCTCGGCACTTCACACCGGGAGCGACCATGGCCAAGCTCAAGCGCAAGGAATACGAACAGCTGCTGGAACCCATGCAGCTGGAACTGGCCAACATGGCGCGCTGGGCACAGCATTGCGGGCAGCGCGTACTGGTCCTGTTCGAGGGCCGCGACACCGCCGGCAAGGGCGGCGCCATCCAGGATGTGGCAAAGCACCTCAACCCACGCCAATGCCGCGTGGTCGCGCTGCCCAAGCCCACCGAGCGCGAAAGCACGCAGTGGTATTTCCAGCGGCACATTGCCCACCTGCCGGCTGCGGGCGAAATCGTGTTGATGGACCGCAGCTGGTACAACCGCGCCGGCGTGGAAAAGGTGATGGGCTATTGCACCGATGCGCAATACCAGGCCTTCCTGGCGCAGGCGCCGGTGTTCGAGAAGCTGCTGGTGGACGATGGGATTCTGTTGTTCAAGTACTGGCTGTGCGTGGACCAGGAGCAGCAGGAAAAACGCTTTGCCGAGCGCCGCGAGGATCCACTCAAGGGCTGGAAGCTGTCACCGGTGGATTTGAAGTCACGCCTGGCGTATGACGACTACAGCCGCGCTCGCGAGGCCATGCTGCAGGCAACGCATAGTCACCACGCGCCGTGGACGCTGGTGGATTTCAACGACCAGAAACGCGGCCGACTGACCTTGATCCGCGACCTGCTGGATCGCCTGCCTGACACCCATATCGACGAGCCACTGGTGGAGTTGCCGCCACTGAAGGGCAAGCCGAAGAAAGAGAAATATGGCGTGGTGAAGCCGTTGCCTTCGATAGTGTTGAGCATCGATGCGCCGTAGGCGTTCGCATCCTCTGGCCGGGAGTTGCGTTGAACAAAAACGCTGAAGCCCCTCTCCCGTTTACGGGAGAGGGGTTGGGGTGAGGGAATGCTTTTTGGAAGCATTGAAGCCCCTCATCCGCCCTTCGGGCACCTTCTCCCGCGAGCGGGAGAAGGGAAGGAGCCCCTCGCTATCGTCTTACGCCGCCTTGCCGCCGGCAGCCGCAATCGCCTGCTCGATGTCGTGCGCGTTGACTGGGCCCAGGAACTGCTTGGCAACCTTGCCGTCCGGTGCGATCAGGTAGGTCATCGGCAAGCCGCGCGGGGTGGCGAAATCACTGGGCGGGCGGTAGGTGTCAACGATGGCGATGGGATAGGCCACGGGGTGCTCTTTGAGGAAGGTCTGCATCTCGTCCAGCTCGATGTCCTCGTATGCCAGCCCGATCACTTCCACGTTGCTGCGCATGGCGTGCAGCGCCGACAACTCCGGCATTTCCTGCAGGCACGGTGCGCACCAGGTCGCCCAGAAATTGATCACCACCCACTGCCCGCGATGGCTGGCCAGATCGTAGGCCTTGCCGTCCACGGTCTGCACCTTCAACTGCGGCATCTCCGCGGTCTGTTGCACGACGCCAGGCTGTTCCGCTGCGGCGGGCTCGGTGGCTTGCGGCGGCGTGGTGGGCGCCGGTTCGGGCGTTGCGGTGGGTGCTGCGGGTTTGCAGCCCGCCAACAGCAGGCCCAGCAACGCGAAGGGAAGCAACTTGCGGATCATCGGGAATCTCCAGTGTTCGTGTAGATATCGTCCACGCGGCGCTTGAGCAGCTCGCGCAATGGCACGCGCAGTTCATCCAGCGCGCGGCAGGCCGCCTGGCCCAGTGCGTCGTCGCGGAAAGGCAGGTATTCCTCGGCCACCGGAATGCGTAGCTGCGCGCTTTCGTACAGCTCGTTCAGGGTGATGCGATCCAGGTCGCGGGCCAGAAACCATTGGCCTTGTTCGTCACGACGCAGCAGGTCGATGCCTTCCATCTGCTCCAGCAACTGCTGCAGCAGCGAGTCGGTGAGCATCGGCTCCAGCGTCAGTATCTGCTCTTCGTCCAGCCCCTTGCCCTGTTCCCGCGCCTCGCGGAAACGGCCGAGCAGACGCAGCAGGCCATACAACTCGCCGCCCTGCGGCAGCCGCAAGGCCACCGGCTGGTAACGGAAGGCGGCACTGGAGGACGCCAGCGATGCGCCGAGCAGTACCGACACCCAGCCCAGATAGATCCACAGCAGCAGGATCGGCACGAACGCCACGGTGCCGTAGAGCTTCTGGTACGACTGGAAACTGCCCAGGTACAGGCCCATGCCCCACTTCACCGATTCCAGCATCAGCACTGCCAGCATCGCGCCCGGAATGGCGTGCCGCCACTTCACGGTGTGGTGCGGCACCACGCGGTAGATCAGCACCACGCAGGCCAGTTCGATCAACACCGGCGCCAGCCGCAGACCGATATCCGCCAGCCAGCGGCCTTCGTTGGTGCCGAACAACGGCAGCGACAACACCTTGGCCGACACCGCCAGCGAGGCGGCAGCCAGCATCGCGCCCAGCGTCAGCACCGTCCAATACACCAGGAAGCGGGTCAGCGTGGGCCGCGCCGAGGCGACCCGCCAGATGCGGTTGAAGGTCTGCTCGACGTTGTTGAGCGTAATCAGCAGCGACACTACCAAAGCGATGAAGCCGGCGGCGGTCAGTTGCCCGGCACTGGCCGAGAACTGCCGCAGGTAGCCTTCCGCCGCACGCGCTGCCGACGGCACGAAATTGGAGAACACGTAGTCACTCAGTGCCTCGCTCCAGCGCTCGAACATCGGGAACGCCGAGAGCACACCAAACACCACGATGGCCAGCGGCACCAGCGCGAAGACCGTGGTGTAGGCCAGTGAACCCGCCGCCTGGAACAGGCGGTCATCGACAAAGCGATGCCACAGAAAGCGCGCGAAGCTGATGTTCCGCGCCCGGTCGCGCACGCGTTCCATCCATAGATTGAGTGAGTCCAAAGGTTCCATGCGGCAAGGGTACCCGATGCAAAGCGCGGCCCGCATCGCCGATACTGCCGGCTCCTGCGTGATGATTGGATGGTGTGATGGCGGAAATCCTGGTGCTGTATTACAGCCGTGGCGGCTCGGTGGCGCGGTTGGCCCGGCAGATCGCCCGTGGCATTGGCGAGGTGCCCGGCATGAGCGCACGCCTGCGCACGGTGCCGCCGGTAGCCGCTGTCACCCAGACCAGCGCTCCGCCGGTGCCTGACGATGGCGCCCCGTATGTGGAGATCAGCGACCTGGCCGAGTGCGACGGCATCGTGCTGGGCAGCCCCACCCGCTTCGGCAACATGGCCGCGCCGGTCAAACACTTTCTGGATGGTCTGGGCGCCGAATGGGTGAACGGCACGCTGGCCGGCAAACCGGCCGCCGTGTTCACCTCCACCGCCTCGATGCACGGCGGCCAGGAATCGACTCTGCTGTCGATGCAGATCCCGCTGCTGCACCACGGCTGTCTGATTGTCGGCATCCCGTTCACCGAGCCGGCGCTCAGCCACACCACCACCGGCGGCACGCCTTACGGCGCCAGCCATGTGGCCGGCGCCCAGGACGATCCGCAACCCAGCGACGATGAAGCCCATCTGGCCCGCGTGCTGGGCCGACGCGTGGCCGACATCGCCAAGCGGCTGGCGCAATGAGTTCGCGCGGCCGCGATCTGCTGCTCAGTCTGGCCTTGCTGCTGCTGGCAGCGTTGTTTGCGTGGTGGTTCCGCGCCGACCGCCAATTGGTTGCCGTACTGCTGATATTCGTCGCCCCACCGCTGCTGTTGCTGGCCGGCGTACTGGCACAGCGTGCGGTCGCCCGCTTCTGGGCCGGGGTGCTGGCGCTGTTCTGGTTCAGCCACGGCGTGATGAATGCCTGGGCATACCGTGACGTGGCGCTGTACGCCTGGGCCGAGATTGCGCTGTCACTGCTGATCGTGGCACTGGTCAGCGTGCCGGGCGTGCGTGCGCGGTTTGCGCGTAAAAAGGCCGAGCAAGGCTGAAGCCGGGCTGGGAAAGCGGGTAGCGCCGAGCCATGCTCGGCTGGAGCTTTCCCGACGACGCGCAGCCGAGCATGGCTCGGCGCTACAGGGCTTTGCCTCGCTCGACGCTACCGGGCCTTCCGGCTTTATCATGCGCAGCATCGCGGCACAGCGCCGCACGCAGTCACCGCAAGGATTTACCGCAATGATGGAAGAACTCCTGGTCGTCACCACCGGCGGCACGATCGACAAGATCTACTTCGACGACAAATCCGATTACCAGATCGGCGACCCGCAGATCGGCATGATCCTGCGCGAGCTGGGCGTGACGTTCCGCTTCAATGTGATCCCGATCCTGCGCAAGGATTCGCTGCACATCAGCGATGACGACCGCGAGCTGATCCGCGCCACCATCGCCGCGCAGCCGACCCGCCATGTGCTGGTCACCCACGGCACTGATTCGATGGTCGCCACCGGCAAGGTGCTGCAGACCATTCCCGACAAGACCATCGTGATGACCGGTGCGCTCAGCCCGGCGCGGTTCCGTGGTTCGGATGCGGAGTTCAACATCGGCTGCGCCATCGGCGCGGTGCAGTCGCTGCCGCCGGGTGTTTTCATCGCCATGAACGGCCGTATCTGGGACCCCACCCAGGTGCGCAAGAACGTGGACGCAAACCGCTTCGAGGCGATCTGAGTGGCCAAGGGCACTCGCGCCAACGCCGCCCTGGACAAGGCCGGGATCGCCCACGGGTTGCACGCATATGACTATTCGGCCGATGTCGATAGCAAGGGCCTGGCCGCCGCGCAGGCGCTGGGCATCGCGCCAGCACGGATGTTCAAGACCTTGATGGCGTGGGTGGACAAGCAGCCGGTGATCGCGGTGATCCCCAGCGACCAGCGCTTGTCGTTGAAGAAACTTGCCGCCCATTGCGGCGGCAAGCATGCGCAGATGATGGAAGTCACCGAGGCCGAGCGCCGCAGCGGTTACAAGGTGGGCGGCATCAGCCCGTTCGCACAACAGCGCCCGGCCAGCATCGTGTTTGCCGATGACGTGCAACAGCACGCCTCGGTGTACCTCAACGCCGGCCAACGCGG
Source organism: Stenotrophomonas sp. (assembly GCF_050737575.1). Taxonomy (GTDB): domain Bacteria; phylum Pseudomonadota; class Gammaproteobacteria; order Xanthomonadales; family Xanthomonadaceae; genus Stenotrophomonas. The sequence goes on along the minus strand of NZ_JBOHXW010000002.1, from coordinate 316,332 downwards.
CCTGCTGCTGGATATCGCCCCGATCGATGCACTGCGCTTTCTGCAAGCGCAGTGCGCGGACATTCTTGAGGGTTGAGTTGGACTTGAAGCCTGGGCCTGGGCTTGGGATTACGTTTCCGACCATCTCTCAGACCGTCATTCCCGCGCAGGCGGGGCTTTCAACCGACGAATGTCGGGTAATCGCTGTGGCTTCCGCTGTCAGGTGGCTGAACCAGATCCAGCACGATTCCCGCTACGCGGGAAGGCCTCGCTGAGCGCAACAGCCTCACAGCACCCTCACCCCAACCCCTCTCCCGCTCGCGGGAGAGGGGCTTGGAGAACTGCGAGTGCAAGCAACATGAGCCCCTCGCCCGCGAGCGGGAGAGGGGTTGGGGTGAGGGCAGCCGTTGAAAACCAACCCGCAGCCACAACCGTCAACAAAAAACCCGCCACGTCTCCGCAGCGGGTTTTTAAAGTTTGCGTGGCGGCAGAACTCAGCCGGCCAGGCGCACCAACCAACCGTGACGGTCCGGCTGACGGCCGTACTGGATGTCGGTCAGTTCCTTGCGCAGCGACATGGTCACTTCACCCGCCGGCGCGCTCAGGTCGCCTACCGAGAAGCCTTCACCCTTGAGCTGGCCAATCGGAGTGATGACCGCCGCAGTACCGCAGGCGAACACTTCGGTGATCTCGCCCGAAGCCACGCCCTGCTTCCACTCGTCGATGGTCACCTTGCGCTCTTCCACGTTCATGCCGCGGTCGCGGGCAAGTTGCAGGATCGATTCGCGGGTGATGCCTTCCAGGATGCTGCCCGACAGTTCCGGGGTGACCAGGGTATTGGTCTTGCCGTACACCAGGAACACGTTCATGCCGCCCAGTTCTTCCAGGTACTTGCCTTCGACCGGGTCCAGGAACAGCACCTGCGAGCAACCCTGTGCCTGCGCCTGCTGCTGCGGCAGCAGCGAAGCGGCGTAGTTGCCACCGCACTTGGCCGCGCCGGTGCCGCCCTTGGCGGCACGCGCGTAGTCGGTGGACAGCCAGATGGCGACCGGTGCCACGCCCTTGGCGAAGTACGGGCCGGCCGGGCTGGCGATCACGTAGTAACTGGCCTTCTGCGCGCCGCGCACGCCGAGGAACGCCTCGTCGCCGATCATGAAGGGGCGGAAGTACAGGCTGGCCTCGTCGGCATCGGACACCCAGTCCTTGTCCAACGCCACCAGTTGCTTGAGCGACTCGACAAAGATGTCGGCCGGCAGCTCCGGCAGCACCAGACGGCGCGCCGAACGCTGCAGGCGTGCCGCGTTGGCTTCCGGACGGAACGTCCACACCGAGCCGTCAGCGTGACGGTAGGCCTTGATGCCCTCGAAAATTTCCTGACCGTAATGCAGTACGGCAGCGGCCGGGTCCAATGCGATCGGGCCGTACGGCGTTACCGCCGCGTCGTGCCAGCCGGTGTCCTTGTCCCAGCGTACGGCCACCATGTGGTCGGTGAAGTGCAGGCCAAAGCCCGGCTTCTCCAGGATCTTGGCGCGCTCATCGGCGCTGCGCGGGTTGGCCGAACGGGTGACAGCAAAGCTCAGGGAAGACTGGGACACCGGGTAATTCCTTCCAGATTGCGGGATGGGCACCGGCGCCACTGCGGCCGCCGGTTGATTGCGAGCCGGCTTCCCCCTGCAGTTTCCAGTCAACACCGGTGCTGCAGGAGCGAGCCAACCGTTACAGCATGCCAGTTTCCAGACGCGCCGCCTCAGACATCATGTGACGCCCCCACGGTGGGTCGAACACCAGATCGACGTCGGCCTGCGCCACCGTCGGAATCATTTCCAGTTTGCTGCGCACGTCGTCGACCAGAATCTCACCCATGCCGCAACCGGGCGCGGTCAGGGTCATCTTGACGTCGACCTCGCGCTGGCCATCGTCCAGGTGCTTGATGTCCACTTCGTAGATCAGCCCCAGGTCAACGATGTTGAACGGGATTTCCGGGTCGAAACAGGTCCGCAGCTGCTGCCAGACCAGTTTCTCGACGTCTTCGTCGGCGGCGCCTTCGGGCAGTTCCAGCCCCGGCGGCGGTTCCTTGCCGATGGCGTCGCCATCCTTGCCGGCGATGCGGAACAAGTTGCCTTCGACGAACACGGTATAGCTGCCACCCAGTGCCTGGGTGATGTAACCGTAACTGCCAGCGGGCAGGGTCACGCTATCGCCCTGCGGCACCATGACGGCCGGGCAATCACGTTCGAAATGGACGGGTTCACTGCTACGCGAATACATGTGGATCGATATGGGGACGCGGGGGCTGCCCGCAAGGTGCGACATTTTATCCGACTGAGCGCCTCCCCCGCTGACCGGCTATGCTGCGTGACCTGTTTGGGAATACCCATGTCCTCTGTTTCCTCGTCGGCGCGCTCCACCCACCACTGGCTTTGGCCACTGCTGTTGCTGCTGGGAAGTATCACCATCACCGTCGCGTGGCTGCTGGCCGCGCTGGCCACCGGCACCCAAGCCGGCTGGATGGCGGTCGTGGCTGCGCTGGAAGCCGCATGGATGCTGCGTCTTGGCACATTCCGTGCCGGCCCGGCCCGAGTGGCCGTCGCCATCGCCGCGACGCTGTTGATCGCATTGGCCGCCAACTGGGCAATTGCTGCTGCGTACATCGGCGGGCCGATGGGGCTCACTCCGTGGGAATCAGCGTTTCGTATGGGGCCACATCTGGCCTGGACGCTGCTGTCGCTGGCCAACGGCCTGGCAGAGGGCATCTGGCTGGTGATCGCCGCGCTGGTGGCCTGGCGCGTCGCGCGCTGAGCACGCCCTGATCTTGCTGGGATTTCATCCCAGCCCACGAGTTGAATCCTGATCGCATTCCTGGCTACGGATATCGGCGGCCCGTGGAGGCGTTGTCCGTAGGTTGGGATGAAACAACGCGCAATCCCAGCGATGACGGGCGATTGCATCGTCTGTGCCGGGACGCCATCCCAGCCTACGACCCTGGTTGGGTGCCGCTGTTCATTTCCCCACCAATCACTCCTAGTAATTTCGGTTACACAAAATTTCACCCATGTGAAACCAAATGTCAGTTTCGGCACATTTTTCTGTGCCGGAACGGCACATCCAAAGGCGTTAAATATTCGTAATTTCGTGACTCCCCTGCACCAACACAGCGGAGTCAAATGTGAGTATCCAGCCTCTGAGTCACGCAATTCGTTGTGCCCTGTTGCCCGTGTCCACCGCCGCACTGGCGCTGGGAGCGGCTGGCAGCGTCCTTGCCCAGGACACCCCGCCCAAGGAAGAGGCCACCAATCTGGACCGCATTCAGGTCACCGGCTCGCGCATCAAGCGCGCCGATCTGGAAACCTCCAGCCCCGTTTTCACCATCGACCGTCAAAACATTGAAAGCTCTGGTGCCGCCACGGTCGGCGAATTCCTGCAACGCACGCCGGCCATTGCCGGTGCAGCCACCAATCCCCAGGTCAACAACGGCGGCGGCGCAGGCGCGGCCACGGTCGATCTGCGCGGCCTGGGTGTGAACCGCTCGCTGGTGCTGGTGGATGGCAAGCGCTGGATCGGCACCATCTCCAATGCCAACGGCGCGGTGGACGTGAACTCCATCCCGATGGCGCTGATTGAACGCGTGGAGGTGCTGAAGGACGGCGCATCGGCCATCTACGGTTCCGACGCCATCGGCGGCGTGGTCAACTTCATCCTGCGCAAGGATTTCCAGGGTCTGGAAGCCAGCGCCTTCTACGGCACGTCCTCACGCGGCGATGCCTCTACACAGCGTTTCGATGCCACCTTCGGCATGGTCGGCGACAAGGGCCGGATGATGCTCGGCGCCAGCTACGACAAGGAAGATTCGGTCAGCGCCGCCGACCGCAGCTATTCCAGTCAGCCTTATCAGTTGTATGCCGGTGAAAAAGGCATCGGCGGCACCAGCCGCATCCTGACCGGTCGTTATGTCGTACCGCGGGCGTCGGCCACCGGTGTGGACCTGACTGATCCCGCCTGCCCGGCCCCGCCGACTGATCCGGGTGATCCCGACAACGTGACGTTGACCCGCATCGAAGGCCGTTCGGGCAGCTCGCAATCCGATTTCCGCTGCTTCAATCCCGCCACCGACGTCTACAACTTCCAGGCAGACGGCAACCTCAACCTCACACCGCAGGAACGCACCGCGTTGTTCATGAGCGGCAGTTACCAGCTCACCGACAACATCGAAGCCTTCATGCTCGGTTCGTGGTTGCGTACGGAATCCTCGTTCTTCATCGCGCCGCTGCCATTCGATGGTCGCGCTGCCGTGGACAACGTGCCGATCAGCGCGGACAGCCTCTACAACCCGTTCGGCGTGGACATCACCGATGCACGCCTGCGTCTGCGTGATTTCATCCCTACCCGCACCACCCGTTTCGAGACCGAGACCTACCAGATCACCGGCGGCCTGCGCGGTGTGTTTGGTGACAGCACTTGGAGTTGGGATGCGTCCTATGGCTATGGCCGTACACCGCAGTCCTCAGCCGTGCGCGGTTATCTATACAGCCCGGGCCTGACCGATGCGTTGGGGCCGTCGATGATCGACCCCGCCACCGGCAATCCGATCTGCGTCCGCACGCCCGGCGATCCGGCCACCGCAATTGCCGGCTGCCTGCCAGTCAACTTCCTTGGCCCTGCACCGGATGCAAGCACCCCGGCCGGACAGGCGCAGCTGGCCGCGTTGGAACTGATCAACCCGACCATCCACAGCACCAACGAGAACGACCTGAAGGTCTTCAACGCCAACGTCACCGGCGACCTCTTCAGCATGCCCGCCGGTGCGGTATCACTGGCCGTCGGTGTGGAACGTCGTATCGAATCGGCCAGTTCCAGCAGCGACTTCCTGACCATCATCCCGCCGGGCGAAACCGTCTGCCTGATCACCCAGGAAGCCTGTACCTTCGGCGACATCAACGGCGAGTTCGACGTCAACGAAATCTACGCCGAGGCCTTGATTCCGCTGCTTGCGGATGTTCCGTTCGCCGAGAAGCTCAACGTTTCGCTCGGCACGCGGTATTCGGACTACTCCAACTTCGGCGGCACCACCAACTCCAAGATCGGCGTGGAATGGAAGCCGTTCTCCGACCTGTTGGTCCGCGCCACCTATGCCGATGTATTCCGCGCCCCCACCATCGGCGATCTGTACTCGCCCACCGTGCCCAGCGCCAGCACCTACACCGATCCCTGCAATGGCTATACCGGTGGCAACCCAACGGCCTGCGCTGGCGTGCCGACGAACGGCTCGTTCCGCCAGAGCAACAACCAGGTCACCTCGTTCCAGGTGTCCAATCCCAACCTGTTGCCGGAAGAAGGCGATGTGCTGACCTACGGCTTCGTCTACAGCCCGAGCTGGCTGGAAGGCTTCAGCGTCACCGCCGACTACTGGCGCGTGAAGCTGGACCAGTTCATCACCAACCTGCCGGAGAACGTGCTGCTCAACCAGTGCTTCAACTTTGGCCGCTTCTGCGACACCTTCGTTCGCGACAGCGCGGGTGATGTCGCACAGATGACCAACGTCACCGGCAACTTCGGCTCGCTGAAGACCTCCGGCATGGATCTTGGCTTCCGTTATCTGTTCCCGGAAAACGGCTGGGGCAAGTTCAGCTGGAACCTAGATACGACCTATCTGGCCGAGTACGAGGTGCAGCTGCTGTCCGGCGACCCAAGCAGCAATGTCGGCGCGTTCCCGGGTATTCCCGGCAGCACCGGACTGGCCGGCACGTTCGTTGACAACGCGTCGTCGGGCTTCGGCAACATGGCCCGCTGGCGCGCGCTCAACGACCTCAGCTGGACACGCGGCAACCTCAGCGCCAGCCTCACCACACGCTATGTGCACCATGTGTATGAGGCGCCCGATGTGGCTGACGTAAAAGACCCCGGCTATGTCGCCCGGCGCCGGGTGCCATCCTTCACCCAGACCGATTTCCAGATCGGCTACCGCCTCGAGGGTCTGAACAACAGCTCCATCCAGATCGGCGTGCGCAACCTTACTGACCGCCAGCCGCCGTTGATCTATTCTGGCTTCAACGCCTCGACGGACATGCGGACCTACGATGCAATCGGCCGTTACTACTGGATGCGCTGGACTGCCCGCTTCTGACCTTGCGTCAGCAACACCTGCATCCGCCGCGGCACCTGCCGCGGCGGATGTTCATGGCAGCGACCTGCGCCACTACATCCGCACCTACGACAACAGCCTGGCGCCGGAGCTGTGCGGCAAGCTGATCGACTCGTTCAATACACTCGCACGCTTCCAGCAGCGCAATGGACGAGGCGTGCGCGCTGGCCTGGAAGAAAGCGCCTGGACCGAACTGGATGTCAGCAAGCTCTCGGATGCCGGATTTCTGGCTTTTTTCCGCCAACTTGTCAGCCAGTCATTGCAGCGCTACAACGCCGATGTCGGCCTGCCCATCGCGGTGCCGGACAGTCCATTGCTGAGCCCCTTGATCCTCAAACGCTACCGCGCGGGCGATGAAGAAAAATTCCAGACGCACTTTGATTCGATCAACGAGGTCTGCGATCGCTACCTGGTGTTCCTCTGGTATTTGAACGATGTGGACGACGGCGGCCAGACCTGGTTCCCGGGATTGCAGACTGGCGTTGCACCGCGCGCGGGGCGGCTGCTGATGTTCCCGCCGTACTGGATGTACGCGCATCAAGGGCAATCCTCGCCGCATCAGGACAAGTACATTCTGTCCACTTACCTGCGCTTTCCGCAGCGTCAGTCCAGCCCGTAACCGTAGCGCTGCAGCCACGGCGCAAGTGTGGCCAAGATGGCTTCACTGAAGTGCTCGCGATAGCGCAACCAGCGACCGACCGCATTGGCGTTGATCGGCTGAATCACCTGCGCGTAGCTGGGCGTATTGATACGCCGCGTGCGTGCCGCTGATGCTTGGTGCGAGGCCAATTGCGCCGGCTCCAGCTGCAGCGACAGGAACGCCATCACCGCGTCCAGTTCCGCTGCCGGTGCCTGCACCAGATCTTCGTAACGCAGCACATGCACCTGTGCAGGAACGAGCTGCCGCTGCGCCTCCCACCACGCCATCACCGTCGCATAGGTGTTGGCGGTGGATTCCAAGGAGGCAAACGCCAGCGCACCGCCATTGATGCCGAACGCCTGCATATGGCAACTCAACACGCAGTCGCAGGGATGTCGCAGCAACAGCAGCCATTGCGCCTGCGGAAACAACCGCGCCACGTACGGCAATCGGGTCATGGTCAGCGGATATTTATCCACCAGACGGCCGCTTGGCTGCAGATGGCGATGCACTTGCTGCCAATAGATTTCACGCGCCTGCTTGAGTTGTTCGGACGTCAGCCGATTCAACGACGCATCCAGGTCGTCATCGTTCCAACCGGACTGCGCGCGCAGGTATTCAATCGCAACCTCCAGCGCGGGCCGCTCATCCAGTACATCCAACTGCCGATGACCGTCGAGCATGCGTTCCAGCAGCGTTGTACCGGAGCGCGGAAAACCAACCAGGAAGATCGGATCGGCCGGCTGCGCATCATCCACCATTGCATTCCATGCCTCCGGCGCGTGCTGCCGCATGCTTTGCTGCAGCCAACCGAGCACGGCCGGCGCGGTGGCATTCGGCATGCGCTGCTGGAATGCGCGGCCTGCAGCATCGTGCGCGCGCGCCAGCGCTTTCATCACCTCATCAACCGCGCCGCCTGCGTCATGGCACTTTGCCTGCTCGAACTGCAGCTGCGCCTGCATCGTCAGCGGAACGGGCTGTGGCAAGGCAGCACGCAGGCATTCGATGGCTTCAAGCGCGCGTCCTTGCCGACGCAACACCCGGGCCGACGCCAGCGCCCACATGCCGCTGGTATCCGCTGCCGCCAGCTTCAGCGCATCGGCGGCGTCATCAACGCGATTGAGCCGCTCAAGCAGCAGCGCCAAGCGGATGCGCGATTCGTGATCTGCAGGCATCGCCGCCAATCGCTGCTGATAAAGCGCGAGCGCCTGTTCGTCGTTGCCGGCCTGCGCCCACAACCAGGCCAACGCGCCTTGTTGAACAACATTCAGATCAGCCGCACGGATACCGACAAGACACGCCGCCAATTCATCAAACCGCTCCAACTCGGACAACGATTGCGCGTACGCCAGACGCACATCGGCTGCATCCGGCTCAACCGCGAATGCCTTCTTCAGCACCTCATGCGCATCCACAAAACGCTGCAGACCCAGCCACGCCAGCCCCTGCCCCAGCAGTACCGCGACGTCGTCACCTGCCAATTCACGCGCATGCTGGAAGGCGCTATCGGCAGCCGCGTGATCGCCACATTCCAGACAGGCGTTGCCAAGATTGATCCACGCATCCGGCGCTTTCGGCTGCCGCTGTGTCGCCTCACTGAACAAGGCGCGTGCTTCTTCTGCCCTGCCTTGTTGCGCCACCGCCAACGCCAACAATTGCAGTGCGTCCATCGCATCAGGCGTAACTTGCATTACATGTTTCAGCAGCGCCTCGGCTTCATCGGCGCGCCCGCATTGCAATCGTTCAAGCGCCTGATCGAGTTGAATCTTGGTCACTGCAACGCCCTCTTCAGTTACGGAAGAAATCATCTCTGCGAATTCACAACAACGGGCTATCCGAATGCAAATTCAGGTACGTCGGCCACTCTCGTCTGTGCGCAGCATAGAGTTGTCTGGAAGCCTGGCAACTCTCTCACAGGCGTAGCCTTCCTCAGCCCCGCGATGCAGCGGGACAAGCAAGGACCTTCCAGATCTGCCCGGCTTGCCCGGGCTTTTTTTTCATTAGTTTTTCACACACGTTTCCGCGAACATGAGCGCGGCGATCACGGCTGCACCTTGCGTGCGCAGGTGACAGCAAGCACGCGCAATCCGCTGATGTGTTCTCCCGCCATTTCATCGCACCGCAGGCCTCATGCCAGCCACGGAACCACAGTGAGAATCCAGCATCATCCGCTTCATGGTGCCCAGTCATTGGACCTGCACACGCAGCCGCTGCCGCAGGTACATGCCATTGTCGGCAACAGCCGCGGCTCACGCCTGACCATTCCGGCCGGATGGATCAGCATCACGCTGGTGCTACGTGGCGTACTGGAACTGGCCAGCGGCGATTCCCCCTGGCAGTTGATCTCGCACCATCAACAACTCTGGCTGGATGGTGGCCTGCGCCTTGTCAGCCGCACGCCCTGTTGGTGGCTGTGTGTCGCCGCACCGGCGCCGTTGTGGCGTGAGCTTCCGCACAGTTCGCCTTGCGACACCAGCCTGATTCCGGTGGAAACCCGTTGCCCAACACCGTTGGCCCGCGCCTTGGTGCATATCAGCCGCACGCACTGGTTCGACAAAAACTGTGATGCCGGAACCATCATCGACAACATGGTCTGGCTGCGCGATGCCATCGTCGAGCATCAGGACGCCCAGCATCAGCAGATGGACCGCTGCAGCGGCCGCACTGCGCTGCGTCGGCATCAGACCTTGTTGCGCCTGCTCCGCGTACAGCACCTGATCCGCTGCAATATCGATGACCGTATCGACCTGACCCGGCTGGCCGCCATCGCCAACTATTCGCCCACCCATCTGATCCGCGTATACCGCGAGGTCTTCGGCGAGACGCCCAGCGAATACGCCACGCGGCTGCGTCACCAGCGCGCGTGGGAGCTGGTGCGCTCCACCGAGATGTCTGTCTGCGAGATTGCCGATGCACTCGGCTTTGAAAGCGAGAGCGCGTTCTGTCGTGCGTTCAAGCACGCATTCGGCTGCACCACCAGCGAAGCGCGGCGTGGTGCCCGCGCCATGATCGCCGTGCATGGTCATGTCGGTTTGACCAGCGATGACGCCCGTCACATCCGCACGGGCGAACCCGTGCCGATGCTCTGACCGCTGACTCAGTGCCCGCCGTCCAGCGCCTTCAACTCGCTGACCAGTGAGCTCGCCGCTTCGGCACCGTCGCCGTACAACATGCGGGTGTTGTCGGCGTAAAAGAGCGCGTTTTCGATGCCGGCAAACCCGGTGCCCTTGCCGCGCTTGATGACAATGGTGTTCCGGGAATTGACCACGTCCAGAATCGGCATGCCGTAGATCGGGCTGGTCGGATCGGTCTTGGCGACCGGGTTGACCACGTCATTGGCACCGATCACCAGCGACACGTCGGTGACGGCAAATTCGGGATTGATGTCGTCCATGTCGGCGATCAGGTCATACGGCACGCCGGCCTCGGCCAGCAGCACGTTCATATGCCCGGGCATGCGCCCTGCCACCGGGTGGATGGCGAATTTCACCTTCACTCCGCGCTCGATCAAGCGCTGCGCCAACTCCCAGATTTTGTGCTGGGCCTGCGCCACCGCCATGCCGTAGCCGGGCACGATCACCACGCGCTCGGCGAAGGCCATCATCGCGGCCACATCGGCCGCTTCAATGGGCTTCTGGCTGCCGCTGATTTCCGCACCCTGACCACCGCCACCGAAGTTGGAGAACAGCACGCCGCTGATCGGTCGGTTCATGGCCTTGGCCATCAAGCGGGTGAGCAGGATGCCGGCCGCGCCGACCATCATGCCGGCGATGATCAATGCCTCGTTGCCGAGCACATAGCCTTCAAACGCCACCGCCAGGCCGGTGAACGCGTTGTACAGCGAAATGACCACCGGCATGTCGGCGCCACCGATGGGCAGCGTCATCAACACGCCCAATGCCAGCGCCACCACGAAGAAGCTGATGATCGCCACCGGTTGCAGGCTTACCGCCGCCCACACGCCCAGCACCACCATTGCCACGGCGACCAACAGGTTGAACACCTGCTGTCCCGGGAACGTGACCCGCTTGTCGAGGCGACCGTCGAGCTTTGCCCAGGCAATGATCGAACCGGACAGCGACACCGCACCAATCGCCGAGCCGATCACCGCCAAGGCCAACACCGTGTTGGATGGCAGCCGCGCCGCCAGATCGGCAATGGCCTGCGCGCTCCAATGGCTGGTGTCGCGACTGGCCACATCCGAAAAGCGCAGCAGTTCCACCGCACCAATCGCCGCCGCCGAACCACCGCCCATGCCGTTGTACAACGCCACCATCTGCGGCATGTCGGTGATGGCCACCTTCTTGGCCGACACCCATGCCAGGCCGGTGCCCAGCACCAGCGCCACCAGGATCAGCGCGATGTTCTGCAGACCCGGCAGGAAGAACGTGGCAACGGAGGCGATCAACATGCCCAACCCGGCCCAATGGATGCCGCTGCGCGCGGTCTTGGGCGACGCCATCCGCTGCAGGCCCAGCAGGAACAACGTCGCGGCCACCAGATAACTCGTTTTCACCAGCAACAGCATGCTCATGCACCCGCCTCCGAAACACCGTGTTCTTGTTTGCCAACCTGTTTGTCCAGGCGATGGTGCTCACGCATTTCGATGGCTGTTTTCAGCAGGCCGATCATGCCCAGCCCAAACGCCACCAGACCCAACGAAAGCTGGCTCAATGCCGTGGAATCGGCCAGGGCCGCACCCAGCAGGCCCAATACGATCGGCACCAGCGTCTGCAGAGCGATCAGCCAGAGCATGAAGCGACCCTTGCGCGGGTCCTCCCATACCTTGCGGGAGACCTTGTTCTGCGTCTTGGTGGGATCCTGCAGCGACGCCATGCCAATGCCCACACCGGCATACAGCAAGGCACTGTTGTAGGCATCGAGCATGCCTTCCATTCCATTGAAGAGCGGCCGCGCCGCGTACGCCAAGCCCACCAGTAATGCGGGGTATTGCAGATAACTGAGCCACTGAAAAACCTGCCGCACATCCAGCTGACGCGCGGGGGCCGCGGACGTCGTCGCCGTCATTGCCCCTTCCCGTCCGGCTTTTTGGAGCTCTTGAACATCTCCAGCATGCGCTCGGTGACCACATAGCCGCCGGCGGCATTGCCCGCGCCCAGCATCACGGCGATGAAGCCGATGGCCTTCTCCAGCGTGGTGTCGGCATGTCCCAGCACCACCATTGCACCAATCAGCACGATGCCGTGGATGAAGTTGGAACCGGACATCAACGGGGTATGCAGGATCACCGGCACCCGCGAAATGATCACATGGCCGGCAATGGCTGCCAGCATGAAGATATACAACGCCACGAACCCATCGCTCATTGCTGCTTTCTCCAAGGCTGGAACGGCCTGCCCGGCATCATAACCATGCCGGTCAAGCCGATGCGACCGTTGCGGTGTCAACCAATCCGGCCCTCGCGCGTTAACACCCCCAGTACCGACCGGAACGCTACCCTGTGCTGGTGACCAGCCCACCCCTGATGCCCATCGCCCCACCCGCCTCGCTGGATGCCTTTCTGGCCGGCATCGGGCCGCGCGCCTTCCGTTTCGCCGAGGCCGGCCTGCGCCAGCGCGACGATGCGCTGGACGCGGTACAGGACGCGATGGAACGCATGCTGGGCTACCGCGAGCGGCCATCCGAGGAATGGACACCGCTGTTCTGGAGCATCCTGCGCCGGCGCATCATCGACCTGCAGCGCCGGCGTGGTTTCCGTTTGAAATTCTGGGCGCCGCAGGAAGAACACGACCAGGACAGCACCATCGACTGGGCCGATGAAACCGCCGGCCCGGCCCAGCAACACGAGCAGCAGCAGGAGTACGCGCGGCTGGTACAGGCACTGCGGCAGTTGCCGGCCCGCCAGCGCGAAGCGTTCGGCCTGCGCGTATTGCAGGAGCTGGACGTTGCGACCACGGCCAAGGCCATGGGCTGTTCGGAAGGCTCGGTCAAAACCCACCTGTCGCGTGCGCGCGACGCTTTGCAGAAACAACTGGAGGCCACGCGGTGAATCGCATGCCCACATCCCCGCACGAAGATTTCGACCAGTCGCTGCGGCAGCTACAGCAACGGGCCGAAGGCGCACTCTCGCCTGCCACGTTGTCGCGGCTGCGGCAGGCACGCCAGCAGGCCAGCGCAGCGCACGCGGCGGGGTCACCCTGGCGGCGCCGTGGCTGGTGGCTGGCAACGGCCTGCTCGGCCGTGCTGGCAGTGACGGTGGCGGTGCGCTTCAACACCACCGCACCGCCGGTCCTGCCGGCCAGCACCGCTGCGATCTCCGGCGACGATGCCGCCGATGACACCTTGCTGTTCGACGAAAGCCCGGAGCTATATCTGTGGCTGGGTTCGGACGGCGCCTTGGCAATGGAATGAACACCATGAAGATCCTGACACCGCACCTGCTCCTGCCGCTGCTGCTGGCCTTGGCCAGCGCGCCCGCATTTGCCCAGCAACCACCGCTGCCGGAATGGGAGCAACTCAGCCCAGCCCAGCGCGAAACTCTGATCGCGCCCATGCGCGACCGCTGGAACGCTTCGCCCGAACGCCGGCAGCGCGTATACGACCATGCCCGCAGCTGGCAGCAGATGACGCCGGAGCAGCGCGAACAAGCCCGGCGCGGCATGCACCGCTTCGAGCACATGGCACCGCAACAACGTCGCGAGGCGCAGGCCTTGTTCGCCAAGATGCGCGGCATGGACAAGGCGCAACGCCAGCAGCTGCACGACCAATGGCAGAAGATGACGCCGGAGCAGCGCCGGCAATGGGTGGAAGCAAATCCGCCACCGGCGCGGCCGCAGCGTTGAGGGTTGGCAGTTTTTAACCGCGTAGTGCGCGGCGCATAACCCGTAGGCTGGGATGAAATTCCAGCAGGCTTGCTGCTTTTCGCTTGGGCTTTTTGCACGGAAGCGGAGCAAAAGCGGAACGTCAAACGCTCCCCTCATCCGCCCCTGCGGGGCACCTCGCTCCGCGCCCCGGCCACGCACAGCGTGCGTGGCGTTCAGCCATGCACGAGCCAGTGGCTCGTAAGGCCGCATGCCCTCACCCCGCTCGCGGGAGAAGGGATTGCGATGTCGCCCAGTGTCAATGAGTCGTTCTGCACCACGAACGTTTCAGAACAAGCGAAACGTCAAAGGCCCCCTCATCCGCCCTTCGGGCACCTTCTCCCGCATGCGGGAGAAGGGATTGCAGTGTCGCTCAGTATCAGTGAGTCGCTCTGGACCGCGAACGTTTCAGAACAGGTCGCTCCGCGCCGCGAACGTTTCAGCACAAGCAGAACCCATCCCTTCTCCCGCATGCGGGAGAAGGTGGTGCGAAGCACCGGATGAGGGCGCTCCTGGCTTCTGGCTCCTGGCTTCTGGCTCCTGGCTTCTGGCTCTTCGCTCCTGGCCGTTGACGCGTGGCGCTTCGCCTTCGCCCCAAACCTCAAACCGGCGGAATCTCCCCGCCCGCCGGCCGTGCCGGCCACACCGTCTTGGCCAACAATTCATCGTTCCAATCGAACTGCAGCGCGCCGTCCTTCAGGAACAGCGCGACGAAGTTGTAGACGTTGCGTGCGTACATCTCGCTGGCGTGCACCGCGCCCATGCTGGCCAGATCCAGCGGGCCGGCGACGGTGACGCCACCGACATCCACGGTTTCGCCCGGGCGCGTGGCTTCGCAGTTGCCGCCGGTTTCCGCGGCCAGATCCACGATCACGCTGCCGGGGCGCATGCCGTCCACCATCGCGGCGGTGATGATTTTCGGTGCCGGCCTGCCCGGCACGGCGGCGGTGCAGACCACCACATCCACGCCTTTCAGATGCTCCGCCAGCCGGCGCTGCTGCTCGGCACGCTCGTCGTCGGTCAGTTGCCGCGCGTAGCCGCCTTCACCTGCAGCGCTGACGCCCAGATCAAGGAACTTGCCACCCAGCGATTCAATCTGCTCGCGGGTTTCCGGGCGCACGTCGAAACCTTCCACCTGCGCGCCGAGCCGCTTGGCCGTCGCTACCGCCTGCAAACCAGCGACACCGGCACCGACGATCAACACCTTGGACGGACGAATGGTGCCGGCCGCCGTCGTCAGCATCGGGAAAAAGCGCGGCGCGAGCTGGGCCGCGATCAAGGTTGCTTTATAGCCGGCCATGCCGGCCTGTGAGCTGAGCACGTCCATCGCCTGCGCCCGCGTGGTGCGCGGCAAACGTTCCAATGGGAAGGTCTGCAGCTGCCGCGATTGCAGCGCGCTGCTGCGTTCGGTGTCGGCCTGTGGATGCAACATGCCGACCAGCGTGGCGCCGGGTTTGAGGCGTGCGATCACATCCGTTGGCGGCGTCTGTACGCACAGCACCAAGTCACCCTGTTCCAGCGCGTCATCCAACTGCGCGCCGACATCCAGATAGGCCTGATCGGTGAAACCGGCAGACTGGCCCGCGCCGGGCTGCACATGCACCCGTGCGCCTGCGGCCAGCAACTTCTTCACTGTTTCCGGGGTGGCGGAAACGCGCCGCTCACCGCTTGCAGCTTCCTTCAACACCCTTACATCAACGGCCATTCCGGTACCCGATGCGCAGTGGATCAACGCCCGGATCGTAGCAAAGCCGAAGCCGCGCGGCAGATTGTCTGCCGCACGACGGTCAGTTGGCTTGTGCGGCCTGCGGTTCGAGGCGGTCGATCACGCCCTGCATGGCACTGTCGAAGGCGCCATCGTCCACATGCGGACGTAGTCGGCCCAGCCGCACCATCACCGCCAGTTCCTCGGGCGAGGCCACGCAGAAGCGGATGCCGCGGCGGCTGACGAACAACAGCCGCGACGAGATCGGGCTCACCCAGGACAGCTTGCCGGCCTGCATCTTGCCGTCCTTGTCGATGAAGTCCAGCCAGGTGCCGATTTCCATGCGGCGGAAACGTTCGGCGTCGGCATCATCGAATTCCTCGGCCTTGGCGCTGTTGCCGAACTCAATGGCAGGCGCTTCCTGTGCCGGCGGGCTGGGCAACACCACCTGCGGTAATTCCGGCAGCGCGCGTTCCAGTTCGGGACGGGCTTCGGCGATGGCCTGCAGCGTGTCGTGCAGGGCGTCGATGGCACTGCTGCCGCCGTCGCCGTGCAGGCCCACGCTGGAAAACACTTTGCGCAGCGCCGGCTGACAGGCCTGCAGCCACGGCTTGCCGACAATGTGCCGGCGCGCCTGGGCAACTTCTTCAAGCATGTCGTCGGCCAGCTTCAAGGCTTCATTGATGCCCTCGCCTTCGTCGCCTTCGCGCAGCAGCGTCATCGTCAGATGATGGCTCCACGGCTGGCGCAGGAAATCGTCGATCGCCTTCGGCAGCGTGGCGCCTTCCACACGCTTGTCCAACTCGGCAATCGCGCGGGTGCGCGCCATCTCCAGTTTTTCCTGGCCGCGCTGGGTTTCAGCGGCACGGCGCTCGGCAATTTCGATGCGGCGGCGGTGCTGCGCCAGGAACTCGCGGAATTCTTCTTCCAGAGTCAGGAAGATCGCCAGGTTCTCGTTGAACTCGGCGGTCAGCCGCTCAATGATCTCTTCGACCTTGCCCATCAGCGCGCGCTCGGCCTGGCTTTCGCCAGCGTTGCCTTCGCAGGCCTCGGCCAGCGAGTTGAGCAGCTTGCGGGCGGGATGGGTTTTCTGCACGAACATGCGCCGGTCGAGCATGGCGACTTTGACGAACGGCACCACCAAGCGGCCGATCAGCTCACGCGAGCGGCCTTCCAGATCACGCTCGTCCAGCATCACGTCGAACAGCATGCCGACCAGATCGATGGCGTCTTCGTCCTGCGGGTCCAGGTTGGCCTGCGACGGATCAACGCCCAAGCGGGTGGCGCCGGACAGCACTTCGCTCTTGAGCCGCTGCGCCAGCGATTCACCGTCTTCGCCGACCGCGGCGCGCAGCGTGGCGCTGGGCGTGGCCTGCAGCAACGACAGCACCGACATCATTTCGCGCTGGTTGAGCGAACGTTGCTGCGCGTTGGCGTTGTTCAGCGCGGCGCCTGCGGCACTCACACCTTCGCGGGTCTGGCGGGTCTGGGCCAGCAGTTCGTGCAGCGCTTCAAGCACCACACTCTGGTGATTGACAAAGCCGCCGTCTTCGTCAAAACCACCGCCCGCCGATGCGCCACCGGCGTCATGGCCGGCACCGCCGGACATGCTGCTGCGGCGCTGGCTCCAGCGTTCAGAGAACCGCTGCGCCCACATCGGGGCGTGGCCGGCGTCCTGGCTGTCGTCGTCATCCTGTTGTTCTGCAGCCTTCGGGCGCACCGGTGCGGCACGGCGCGGGGCCGGCACTTCCGGCGCGGCGCCGGCCTGGGCCAGGCGTTCGTCCACCGATTCGTACAACTTGCCGATGCCGGCGGCGAACTCGCGCTCGCACAGCTTGAACAGCACCAGCCGTACTTCCGGGGCCAGCTCGCAGGTATAGAACGCTTCGTGCACGGCCACGCCGATGTGCTCGGGGCCGATGGGATTGGTGTCTGCGTCCAGCGCGGGTACGCCGCCGATCCAGGCCAGGCGGTGATCCAGCCGCGCCAGCACCTGCTTCCAATCGCGCAGCAGCACGGTTGCGAAATTACGCACCGCCAGCCGCGATTCAAGAATGTGTTCGGGGACCAGACTCAGGCCGCCGCCTTCACTCTGGCCGGCCAATACGCTGTCGGCCGACAACGGCGTGCCGGCTTCCAGCGCTGACCAGGCCTGCCGCAGGTGGCTGCCGAAGCGCTGGGCAATTTCGTCGCGGCGCCGGCGCAACTCACGCATGCCGTCCAGAAAGGCCAGCTGCGAAGGGCCAGCGGTTTCGGCACGGTCAAACAACACGTCGTCAAAGCCAGCCAACACCTTGCTGAACGCCTGTGACAGCAGTGGCAACGCGGCCTCGCGAGCCATCGCCAGCAAGGTGGGATTACGGCCGGGCTGACCGGCCGGGTGCGGATTGGACATCATGCGCAAAGGCTCCGCACCTGATAAGGCGCTGGACTACTGGAAAACGGATGGTTGATTGCAGACGCGGCCCCTGAACCCGCGAGCGCATGGTAGGCGGATAAGCTGAACAGGGTCAGTGATGCAGTGCGCACTTCGTACCTCATGACCGGCAGGCCGGTATAAGCCCACATGCTAAGCGTGCTGCGGGATATTGGCGAATCCTGCTGCTTTCAGGGCCGCTGACGGAGTGCACAGAATTGCCGGCTGCGACGCCTTCAGGGCCGTCTTGGCCCCGACGTCTATAATCCATGACCGTGTTTAGCCCCCGGTGAGTCATGCCCGACAACTGCTTCTTGCAGGCGCTGGACCAGCGCCTTTCGGTCCCCTCCAAGCAACTGGGTGAACCCGCCCCGGACACCGCCACCCTGCTGCGGATGCTGCAGTCGGCCGTCCGCGTGCCCGACCACGGCAAGCTGGTGCCGTACCGCTTCCTGCAACTGCGCGGCGATGCGCGTCACGCGCTGGGTGAATTCCTGGCCCAGCGCAGCCGTCAGCGCGACCCACAGGCCGCCGAGGCCGTGGTCGAAAAGGACCGCCTGCGGTTCTCGCACGCGCCGCTGATCGTCACCGTCATCGCCCGTCTGCAGCCGGACCACAAAGTGCCCGCACAGGAACAACTGCTGACCGCCGGCAGCGTGTGCTTTGCGCTGCTGCAGGCCGCGCAGGGCTTCGGCTTCGGTGCGCAGTGGCTGACCGCGTGGATGGCCTACGACGCCGAGGTCGCCCGCCATCTCGGGCTGACCGACAACGAGCATATCGTCGGCTTCATCCACATCGGCACGCCCAAGCTGCAGATGCCCGACCGCGACCGCCCGGACCCGGCCACCTTGCTGCAGGACTGGCAGCCGTGAGCGCAGCGCCGGTGCGGCAACCGCTCTATCTGATCGATGCCAGCCTGTATGTGTTCCGCGCCTGGCACTCGATGCCGAATGAGTTCCAGGACAACCAGGGTTGGCCGGTCAACGCCGTGCATGGCTTTGCCCGTTTCCTGCTGGACCTGCTGGAACGCGAGCGCCCGCGCCATATTGCAGTGGCCTTCGACGAAGCGCTGGACAGCTGCTTCCGCCACGCGCTGTACCCGGCCTACAAGGCCAACCGCGATCCGGCACCAGACGAACTGCGCCGCCAGTTCGCGCATTGCAAGGCGCTGTGCGCAGCACTGGGACTGGATGTATTGGCTGACCGCGAATACGAAGCCGATGACCTGATCGGCAGCGCGTTGCAGGCCGGCCATCAGCACAGCCTGCGCGGGGTGATCGTCTCCGCCGACAAGGATCTGTCGCAGCTGCTGCTGGAACACGACGAGCAGTGGGATTACGCGCGCAACCAGCGCTGGGGCGCGGCCGGCGTGAAGGCACGCCACGGCGTGCATGCGCACCAGATGGCCGACTACCTTGCGCTGTGCGGCGACGCGGTGGACAACATTCCCGGCGTTTCCGGCATTGGCGCCAAATCGGCCGCGGTACTGCTGGCCCATTTCGGCAGCCTGGACACGCTGCTGGAACGCATCGACGAAGTGCCGTTCCTGCGCCTGCGCGGCGCCGCCACCATGGCGGTGCGCCTGCGCGAACAACGCGAGCAGGTGTTGTTGTTCCGCCAGCTCACCACCGTTGCGATCCATGCGCCGCTGACCAACGCGCAGCCTGCCTTCGTGCGCAGCCCCGCCGATGCGGACATGCTCAGCGGCCTGTGCGAAGCGCTGCGCTTCGGCCCGCTGACCCG
This sequence comes from Stenotrophomonas sp., assembly GCF_050737575.1. Taxonomy (GTDB): domain Bacteria; phylum Pseudomonadota; class Gammaproteobacteria; order Xanthomonadales; family Xanthomonadaceae; genus Stenotrophomonas. Next base: position 296,889 of record NZ_JBOHXW010000002.1, on the reverse strand, counting down.
GCGCCGCCTGCTGGCCGCAGCCGGCATTGCATCCCCTTCCTCTCCCGCCAACGAGTTCGCATGAGCCAGAACACTGCAGCGCCCCGCGTCGTCTACGAAGGCAAATACCAGCGCATGGTCGTGCGCGGCACCTGGGAATACAGCGAGCGCACCCACGCCGGTGGCCTGGCTGCGATCATCATCGCAGTCACGCCGGATGATGAAGTGCTGTTCGTCGAACAGTTCCGCGTGCCACTGCAGGCGCGCACCATCGAAATGCCAGCCGGCTTGGTCGGCGACATCACTGCCGGCGAATCCATCGAGGATTCGGCCGTGCGTGAGTTGGAAGAAGAAACCGGCTGGACCGCCGACCACGCCGAGGTGCTGATGATTGGCCCCACATCATCCGGCGCCAGCAGCGAGAAGATCGCCTTCGTGCGCGCCACCGGTCTGCGCAAGGTCGGCAGTGGCGGCGGCGATGCCAGCGAGGACATCACCGTGCACAGCATTCCGCGCAACCGCGCCGCTGCGTGGCTGGTGGAAAAGATGGGCGAAGGCTACGAGCTGGACGCCAAACTCTGGGCCGGTCTGTGGATGATCGAACACCACCTCGACGGGAGGCCGCGTGGCTGATTCAGGCCTGCAATCGTTGCCGGCCCTGCTCGGCGCCGACGACCCGCCACTGTTCACCGTGCACAACCCGCACGGCAGCTCGCCGTTCGTGTTGTTGGCCGATCACGCGGGCCAGCAAGTGCCCAGGATTTTGAGTGATCTCGGTTTGCCGCAAGCCGAGTTGGACCGCCACATCGGCTGGGACATCGGCATTGCCGGCACCACCCGCGCGTTGGCCAAACGGCTGGATGCGTGGGCCATCGAACAAACCTATTCGCGCTTGTTGATCGACTGCAACCGGCCGCTGGCCTCGCCCACCTTGATCCCTGAGATCAGCGACGGCACCGCCATTCCCGGCAACCTCGGTTTGAGCGAGGCGCAACGCGAGCAACGCATCGCGGCAATCCACACGCCGTACCACGCGCATATCAACAGCGAACTGGATCGCCGCCGCGATGCGGGCGTCCCCACGCTGTTGGTGATGATGCACAGCTTCACTCCCGCGATGAACGGCTTCCAGCGTCCGTGGCAGGCCGGCGTGCTGTATCACCAGGACACGCGCTTTGCGCATGCGTTGTTGAAGGCACTGCGTGACGAAGGCGATCTGGTAGTCGGCGACAACGAGCCGTATTCGATCAACAGCAACAGCGACTACGCGGTGCCGATGCACGGCGAAGCGCGCGGTCTGGTGCATGTGGAACTGGAAATCCGCCAGGACCTCATCGCCGATGCCGCCGGCCAACAGGCATGGGCGGAACGACTGGAGCGCATCTTCCGTGCCCTGCAGCCGGAGCTGCTGCAACGGTAGTGCCGAGCCACGCTCGGCGGGAATTTCGCAGGGAACCCAGGAGTTGGGATTCGGGGTTTACAAGAAGCGGCTGCGCCGCTGCCCCTCTCCTGCCTGCGGCATCCTCTCCCGCAGGGGGAGAGGAGTACAGCAACCGCGCCGTTCCGCTTTGCCGCTTTATGCGGCGAAGGAATCGGTGGCGCGCACCAGCGCATCCACGTTTTCGGCTTCAAACGCGGAGTGACCCGAGGCCGGCGAAATCGTCAGTTGCGCCTTCGGCCAGGCCTTGTGCAGTTCCCAGGCATTGGCCAGCGGGCACACCACGTCGTAGCGGCCGTGCACGATCACGCCGGGGATATGCGCGATCTTGTGCGCGTCGCGCAGCAGCTGGTCTTCCACGTCAAAGAAACCACCGTTGACGAAGTAGTGGTTCTCGATGCGGGCGAATGCCAAGGCGAACTGCGGGTCTTCGTGGCTGTTGATGAAGTCGTCGTCCACGTGCAGGAAGCTGGTGGCGCCTTCCCACACGCTCCACGCCTTGGCGGCGGCCAGACGGGTGGCTTCGTCATCGCTGGTCAGGCGGCGATGGAAGGCGGAAATCAGATCGTGACGCTCCACCTGCGGAATCGCTGCGATGTAGTGGTCCCACGCATCCGGGAACAGGCGGCTGGCGCCTTCCTGATAGAACCACTCCAGCTCCCAGCGGCGCAGCATGAAGATGCCGCGCAGCACCAGTTCGGTGACGCGCTGCGGATGGGTTTCGGCATAGGCCAACGCCAGCGTCGAACCCCAGCTGCCGCCAAACACCTGCCACTGCGCAATGCCCAGCTTTTCACGCAGCTTCTCGATATCGGCGACCAGATCCCAGGTGGTGTTGTCCACCAGATCGGCGTGCGGCGTGGAGCGGCCGGCGCCGCGCTGATCGAACAGGATGATCCGGTACTTGGCCGGGTCGTGGAAACGACGCATGTTGTCCGAGCACCCACCGCCCGGGCCACCGTGCAGCATCACCACCGGCTTGCCGTCCGGGTTGCCGCACTGCTCGAAATACAGCGTGTGGCGATCATCGACCTGCAGCGTGCCGGTGTCGTAAGGGGTGATTTCGGGGTAGAGCGTGCGCATGGCAACCTCGCGGGAAACGGATTCGCTAGTTTAGCGCAGGGCTGTTTTCGCAATGTCTGCGAAGTGTTTGTGCGGGATTTGCAGCGCTTGGCGGTTTGCCCTCGCCCCAACCCCTCTCCCTCAGGAGAGGGGCTTTCATTGCGCGATCTAGCGTGGCGGGTAAGTGGCCGGTGTGATGCGGTCCAGCAACAGCAGGCCATCGAAGCGTTGCCGTGCTTCGGGCAGTGACAACGTCTCCTGGTAATCCATGCTCCACAGCCGCGCCGCCGGGTTGTTCTCGCCCGGCAATGCACCGGCATGCAGGTCAATAAACACCGCCCCGCTCGGCGATGCGGCGGTCAATGCGGGCTCCAGCAAATCCGGCTTGGCCTGCACATCGATCACGTGTTGATCGACGTAGTCCAGGTAGCGCCCCTGTGCACCGGCGAAATGCAGCACATAGGTATGCGCCTGCAACGCCGCGGGCAGCGCACGGGTGACGTTGTCCACCGGCGGCAGGCCACCGGCATGGCCGTCGCGATAACCGCCCAGCCGATTGAGATGCCCGAAGTGTCCCCACACCACCACTTTGCGGCCGGGATAGGCCTGCTCCATCAGCCACTGCAGGTTGCCGGCCATCACCGGATCGTGTTCGTCGAAGGGCCGCCGCTGCCACACCACTTCGGCCATGCGCTGCACGCTGGCGTTGACCCGCCGCCAGAAACCATCGCTGTTGAACACATCCTCACCGTGCGCGCTGGCCGGCGCCGACAGCAACGTGTCCAGCCATTGTGCGTCCTGCAGGAACTGCGTCTGCTCGGCTGCATCCGCCTTGAACAGTTGCCCATCGAGTAGACGCTGCGTCTGATCCAGATGACGTTCCAGACGTAGCGTCTGCGACGCATCCAGCAGTTGCCGCGAAAGATGCGCACGCAGCTGCGGCACCAATTCCTTCCTCGACAGGCTGCCACTCAGCCGCCCGTCCAAACCCGCCAACTCCAGCGGCCGCGCGCTGCTGCGTTGTGCATCCAGATAATCGAACAGCGGCCACACCTCGGTGCTGTTGGCATACATGTAGAAAATATTGCCCGGTGCCAACGTGCGCACCGGTTGCCGCAGCTGCCACAGGCGCGCCACGTCGAAGAAGCCGCTTTCCAGCACCAGCACATCAAAGCCCTTGCGCGCGTGCAGGTAGCGCACTACGCGGGCCTTGTAGGCGTAGACATTGCCTTCGCCATGCGTGAGTTCGTCGAGCATCACGATGCGTTTGTCGCCGATGGCATCGCCCAGTGGCGCCAGGTCGGCGAAGTCATCCTGCACGGGAATTTCCGCACGCACCGGATGCAGCGGTGCATCGGCGGCACATGCCGCAACCGACAGGCAGACCAGCAACAGCGCCAGCAGGAAGCCGGCATTCGGCAATCGATTCATCAGGCGTCCACGGTGGCTGAGGGCGTCCCGATCCTAGGTGCGCCCCTGGCCCGTTGTCACGGCAAAAGCAGGGTTTTGCTGACCGACAACTGCAATGTCCCGCGCACTGACGCCTTGCGGCGCGACGCCTGTGTCCCTGCATGCATCAAAGACGCGCCACCACTGCGACGGCGCGTCATTGCATGACGTTCTGCAACGGACGATCAGACAGCCAGTCGCCCCAACGTGACCCGGTCGCGCTGTTCCATATCCTGCACGGTCTGCGCTTCGGCAAAACCGGCCTGTTCCAGCAATTCGCGGATCGCCTCGCCCTGGTCCCAACCGTGTTCCAGCAGCAGCCAGCCGCCGGGCACCAGATGTTCGTGTGCCCCGCCGATGATTTCGCGGATGGCATCCAACCCATCCGCACCGGACGCCAATGCCGGCGGCGGCTCGAAACGCAGGTCGCCCTGCTGCAGATGCGGGTCGCCCGCCGCGATGTACGGCGGGTTGCTGACGATCATGTCGAAGCGGTCCGCACCCAGCGCGGTGTACCAATGACCGCGACGGAACCAGACGTTTTCCAGCCCGTGCGCCTGTGCGTTCTTCACCGCGACGGCCAGCGTGGGGCCGAGCAGGTCGGTCGCCATCACCGTCGCCAAGGGCCGCTCACTGGCGATGGACAAAGCGACCGCGCCGCTGCCGGTGCCCAGGTCAGCCACCCGCACCATGTCGTCGGCCGGCAACCGCGCCAGCGCCTGTTCGACCAGCAGCTCGGTTTCCGGGCGCGGGATCAAGGTGGCGACGTTGACTTCGAGGTCCAGCGTCCAGAAACCGCGTCGGCCGACCAGATAGGCCAAGGGATGACCTTCCACGCGGCGCTGCAGCAGCAGCTCGAACCGTTCCCGGTCGGCCTCGTCCACCGTATCGGTGGCATGGGCAAACAACCAGGCGCGTTCCACGCCCAGCACATGAATCAGCAACTGCTCGGCCTCGTGCCGTGCCTCTTCGCCCGACAGCCGTGCGGCGGCATCACGCAACAGTTCGGCAACCTTCACCGTGGACACTTCTCTACCTCTTCGCGGGACGTTTCCGGACGGCGAGGATAGTCACCGCGCCCGGCGCTGCCTACCGCTCATGCATTTGCCATGGATATAGCGCGCCTATGCCGAAGCGTTCAGCTTGGCCAAACCGGTGCTTGGAAACCCGCCAAAGCCCCCGATATCAAGGCCTGGGCCCATCTCGCGGACCCCGGCGATAGTTAAAACCTATTGATACGATGCATCCAATTCATTTGTTTTATTAGTTTTTGCCTATTAGTCTTGCCCCAACGATTCACCCAGACCCTTCACCCAAGAGGAAGCACCATGTCCCTTATCAACACCCAGGTTCAGCCGTTCAAGGTCAACGCGTTCCACAACGGCAAGTTCATTGAAGTCACCGACGCCTCGCTGAAGGGCAAGTGGTCCGTGCTGATCTTCATGCCGGCCGCATTCACCTTCAACTGCCCGACCGAGATTGAAGACGCTGCGGACAACTATGCCGAGTTCCAGAAGGCCGGTGCCGAGGTCTACATCGTGACCACCGATACCCACTTCTCGCACAAGGTGTGGCACGAAACCTCGCCGGCCGTTGGCAAGGCGAAGTTCCCGCTGGTCGGCGACCCGACCCATCAGCTGACCAACGCGTTCGGCGTGCACATTGCCGAAGAAGGCCTGGCCCTGCGCGGCACCTTCGTGATCAACCCGGAAGGCGTGATCAAGACCTCGGAGATCCACTCCAACGAGATCGCCCGTGACGTGTCCGAGACCCTGCGCAAGCTGAAGGCTGCCCAGTTCACCGCCGCACACCCGAACGAAGTGTGCCCGGCCAAGTGGAAGGAAGGCGAAAAGACCCTGACCCCGTCGCTGGACCTGGTCGGCAAGATCTAAGTCGTACCCGCTCCCACCCCGCCCTCGCGGCGGGCGTGGGGGTGAACCGCAGCGTGTTGATGCCAGCCAGCACCACGCCCGCACGCCACGCAGCCCGCTGCGGTTCACCCCTACTTTTTACTGGCGCCCCGCTTCACGCAGCGGCGCCACTCCCCCGCTTTGCCTCAACGAAGGAGTTGACCGTGCTCGACGACAGCCTCAAGACTCAGCTGCAGCAGTACATGGGCCTGCTGCGCCAGCCACTGCGCCTGATCGCCTCGCTCGACGACAGCAGCGCCAGCCAGGACATGCGCGGCCTGCTTGACGATATCGTCGCGGCCGGCGGCGGCAAGATCACGCTGGATACCTCCGGCAACGATGCGCGCACGCCCTCGTTCGTCATCGCCCGCGAAGGCCAGAACCACGGCGTGCGTTTCGCCGGCCTGCCGCTGGGTCACGAATTTGAATCGCTGGTGCTGGCGCTGCTGTGGACCGGCGGCCACCCGCCGAAGGTGACGCAGGAAGTCATCGACAGCATCACCGCGATCGATGGCGAGTTCAGCTTTGACGTCTATATGTCGCTGACTTGCCACAACTGCCCGGACGTGGTGCAGGCGCTGGCGCTGATGGCGATTTTGAATCCGAAGATCAGCACCACGGTGATCGAGGGCGGCACGTTCCAGCAGGAAGTGGAACAGCGCCAGGTGATGGCGGTGCCGATGGTGTTCCAGGGCGGCGAGATGTTCGATTCCGGCCGCATGAGCCTGGAGCAGATCGTCGCCAAGCTCGACACCGGCGCCATTGCCCGCGAGGCCGAGAAGATCAAGGCCAAGGACGCATTCGACGTGCTGGTGGTGGGCGGTGGCCCGGCCGGTTCGGCAGCGGCCATCTATGCGGCCCGCAAGGGCATCCGCACCGGCGTTGCCGCTGAGCGTTTCGGTGGGCAGGTGCTGGACACCATGGCCATCGAGAACTTCATCTCGGTGCAGCACACCGAAGGCCCGAAGCTGGCCAGCGCGTTGGAAGCGCATGTGCGCGAATACGACGTGGACATCATGAACCTGCAGCGTGCCACGCAATTGGTGCCGGCCGGTGCCGATGGTCTGGTCGAAGTGCAGCTGGAAAACGGTGCCTCGCTGAAGTCCAAGACGGTGATTCTGTCCACCGGCGCACGCTGGCGGCAGATGAACGTGCCGGGCGAAAACGAATACCGCAACAAGGGCGTGGCGTACTGCCCGCATTGCGATGGCCCGCTGTTCAAGGGCAAGCGCGTGGCGGTGGTCGGTGGCGGCAACTCCGGCATTGAAGCAGCCATTGATCTGGCCGGCATCGTCAGCCATGTCACCGTGTTCGAGTTCGACAGCAAGCTGCGCGCCGACCAGGTGCTGCAGGCCAAGCTCAACAGCCTGCCCAACGTGAAGGTGGTGCTCAACGCACAGACCACCGAAGTGCTGGGCGACGGCCAGAAGGTCACCGGTCTGGTCTACTCCGACCGCGTCGGTGGCGATTCGCACCGGGTCGAGCTGGAAGGCATCTTCGTGCAAATCGGCCTGCTGCCCAACACCGAATGGCTGCGCGGCACGGTGGAACTGAGCAACCGCGGCGAGATCATCATCGACGACCGTGGCCAGACCAACGTCCCGGGCGTATTCGCCGCCGGCGACTGCACCACGGTGCCGTACAAGCAGATCATCATCGCCATGGGCGCTGGCTCGACCGCAGCACTGAGCGCGTTCGACCATCTGATCCGTACGCCGGCACTGCAGCCGGAAGCGGCAGAAGCCGAAACCGCCTGAAGCCTGAAGCCCCTCTCCCTCTGGGGTGAGAGGGGCAGTTTGCGAACCACTGGTTCGCTGCCTCACGAACGCCCCCGCGTCAGCGCGGGGGCCGGGGCGCGAAGCGGAGGTTGCGGTGAGGGTAAGGGTGAAACCCATTGCTCCCATGAAATCCATGGAGTTCGCCACCCTCATCTGCCCCTTCGGGGCACCTTCTCCCACGGGGAGAAGGAAACATCCGGGAGCCCGACATGAACCTGCGTGACCTCAAATACCTCGTCGCGCTGGCCGAACACAAACACTTCGGCCGCGCCGCCGCGGCCTGTTTCGTCAGCCAGCCCACGCTGTCCACCCAGATCAAGAAACTGGAGGAAGAGCTGGGCGTGCCGCTGGTCGAACGCGCACCGCGCAAGGTGATGCTGACCCCGGCCGGGCGCGAAGCCGCCGCGCGTGCGCGCAGCATCGTGGCCGAGGTCGAGCAGATGAAAGAAGCCGCCCGCCGCAGCCGTGACCCGGAAGCGGGCACGGTGCGCCTTGGCATCTTCCCGACACTTGGTCCGTACCTGTTGCCACACGTGGTGCCGACCCTTCGCCAACGTTTTCCGCAACTGGAAATGCTGCTGGTCGAGGAAAAGAGCGACGTGCTGATGGCGCAGCTGCGCAACGGCCAACTTGATGCCGCGATCCTGGCGCTGCCGATCAACGACGACCAACTGCATATCGAGTTTCTGTTCGAGGAACCGTTCGTACTGGCCGCGCCGGAAGGCCACCCGCTGACATCACATGCCTCGCTGACCATGGACGATCTGTCCAACCAGCGCCTGTTGCTGCTGCAGGACGGTCACTGCCTGCGCGATCAGGCCTTGGATGTCTGCCACTTGGCCGGCGCGCTGGAAAAGTCCGAATTCCAGGCCACCAGTCTGGAAACGCTGCGACAAATGGTCGCAGCCAACGTCGGCGTGACCCTGCTCCCCATGCTGGCGGTGAAGCCGCCAGTAGCCCGTTCGGAAAACATCCAGCTGATCCCCTTCAAAGGCGACCCGGGCCCGAACCGCCGCATCGCGATGGTCTGGCGCCGCAGCTCGGCAATGGGCGCGTTCCTGCAGCAGCTGGCAGAACTGTTCAGGCAGCTACCGGCTGGCCTGCTGGAGATCGCCCAGACGCCTGTGCGAGCGCGGGCCTGAAGGCGCGAGCGGCTTAATTTGGCGTTTGTCGCAGGCGCCAAAGCAAACACCCAACCCCTCCCCGAACCTCCCCTTGCCTCCGGCAAAGGGAGGGGGCCGTTTTGCTCGAACTGGCCAGATCGCCGGAAAGCCGCTTCTACCCCATCCCTTGCGCTGGAGGCGGAGGGAAGGGCTGGGGAGGCGTGGCCTTCAAGATTTCCCTTGAGCAATCCCTGCCCACAAAGCTGAACACTGCGGCCCCCCACATTGCATCCGGCCGTAGTCGGCCCCATGATCGGTACAGGGTCGCAACCGGCCCGTGTTACCAGCACAATAGTGATCAGGCGGCGCCGACAAGGCGTCGCCTTTTGCTTGCTTTTTCAATAGATTTTTTTCAACAGATAAGGAACATCCAATGACCAGCCACAGCGGTCTGCCGCCATCCATCACTGTCTCCAGCCGCGACCTGGCTCGCCTTGAGGCCATGCTCGACTCCCCGGCCCTGAGCCGGCACCCCGCCGCTGTCGCTCTGTCCCTGGAGCTGGAACGCGCGCAGGTGCTGCCGCCGGAAGAAATCCCCGCAGGCATCGTCACCATGCATTCGCGTGTGGATTGCGTTGACGAGCTGCACGATGAAACGCATTCCCTGACCCTGGTCTATCCGCACGAAGCGGATTTCGACAAGGGCCATGTCTCGGTTCTGGCACCGGTTGGCAGCGCCCTGCTCGGCCTGTCGGTTGGTCAGACCATCGACTGGACTGCGCCGGGTGGCCGTCAGTTGCGCCTGCGCGTGACCGCCGTGCATTACCAGCCCGAAGCGGCTGGCGACCTCAACCGCTGAGCGCACCGCGCCGGCACCGCTCCACAGGAACACGCAATGACCCAGGCCCCCTCCAAACTCGCCCAGCTGCGCGAACTGTCCGTTGTTGTCGCCGACACCGGCGACTACGACGCCATCAAACGCCTGCGCCCGGTGGACTGCACCACCAACCCGACGTTGGTGAAAAAAGCCCTCGACCTGCCGGTCTACGCCGGCCTGATCGAGCGCGAGCTGCAGTGGGGCCGCGCGCAAACCGGTGACACGCAGGCCATCGCCAACGCCGTGGTTGATCGCCTGACCGTCGGCGTTGGCACCATGCTCGCGGAGCTGGTGCCCGGCCGCGTCTCCACCGAAGTGGACGCCGACCAGGCGCACAACACCGAGGCGACGATTGCCAAGGCGCGCGAATTCATCGCCATGTACGAAGCGGCCGGCGTGTCGCGTAGCAAGGTGTTGATCAAGATCGCCGCCACCTGGGCCGGCATCGAAGCGGCCCGCGTGCTGCAGGCCGAAGGCATCGATTGCAACCTGACGCTGATCTTCAACCCGACCCAAGCGCTGGCCTGTTCGGAAGCGGGTTCGTTCCTGATCTCGCCGTTCGTCGGCCGCATTCTGGATTGGTACGTCGCCAACGGCCAGACGCCTGCAAGCATCGACGAAGACCCGGGCGTGCAGTTCGTGCGCGGCGTATTCGCCGAGTTCAAGCGTCGTGGTTCCAACACCGTGGTGATGGGCGCCTCGTTCCGCTCCACCGCACAGATTGAAGCGCTGGCTGGCTGCGACCGTTTGACCATCTCGCCGGACCTGCTGGAAAAGCTGGATGCCGATTTCGGCGAGCTGCCGCGCAAGCTGGTGGCCGGTGCTGTGCAAGCGGTGAATGTCGCAGCGATTGATGAAGCGCAGTTCGATGCGGATATGGCCGCCGATCCGATGGCGACGGAAAAGCTGGCCACTGGTATCGATGCGTTTGCGAAGGATCTGCAGACCTTGCGTCAGCGGATTGCGGATGAGTTGGCGGCCTGATTTTCAGGCGGGGATGAAGCGAAGCGGAGGCCCCGCCAAACAAGCAGAAGCCTGACAACCTCCCTTCTCCCGCGTGCGGGCGAAAGTGCCCCGAAGGGGCGGATGAGGGGGCTTTTGCTCTACGTGCTTTCAGAGCGCCCTCACCCCAACCCCTCTCCCGTAAACGGGAGAGGGGCTTGAGCAAAGGCTTTAAGCAAAGCCTAAAAAATCCCCAGCTCCAGGCCTGCTGCGAGCAATGCACCCAGTTCCCGTGCACGTTCCAACGCTTCCTCCGGCAACTGCTTCACCGCCGCAATCGCCTCCGGCGTCTGTGCATGCGTACACACCAGCACCGGCTCGGCCACTTCGCGCATGCGCAGCCCCAACGCAATCCGCTGCAGCTGCGCAATGGTCGGATGCCCATCCGAGCCGGCGCTCACCAGCAACGCATACGGTTTTCCCTCGCAGCGCCCCAATAGCGGGTAATAACTGCGATCAAAAAAATCCTTCATCGCGCCGCTGATCGATGCCAGGGTTTCCGGCGTGGCGAACACCACCGCATCGGCGGCCAGCACATCTTCAGCACCTGCGTCAGCGGCGTGCAGAACGCTCACCTGCACCGCCTCACCGCCCACGTCACGCGCCGACGCAGCCAATGCCTCAGCCAGCGTGCGCGTAGCGCCGGTAAAGCTGTGCCACACCACCAGCAAGCGTCGTGGTGCGGCCCCCATCACTCAGGCGTCCAGACCAATCGGGCAACTCACGCCGGTGCCGCCAATGCCGCAATAGCCATTGGGATTCTTCGCCAGATATTGCTGGTGATAGTCCTCGGCGTAATAGAACGGCGGCGCCGGGAAGGCGATTTCCGTGGTGATATCGCCATAGCCCGCCGCATGCAGCTGCTGTTGGTAGACGTCACGGCTGGCCAACACCGCGTCGTACTGTTCCTGCGTATGGCAGTAGATGGCCGAGCGGTACTGCGTGCCGGTGTCGTTGCCCTGGCGCATGCCTTGGGTGGGATCGTGGTTTTCCCAGAAGGTGCGCAGCACCGTATCCAAGCTGACCTGTGCCGGGTCAAACACCACCCGCACCGCTTCGGTGTGGCCGGTGAGCCCCGAGCAGGCTTCCTCATAGGTTGGATTGGGCGTGACGCCGCCCTGATAGCCGACGGCCGTGGTCACCACGCCGGGCAATTGCCAGAACTTGCGCTCGGCGCCCCAGAAACAGCCCAAGCCCACCTCCAGCACCTGCAGGCCGGCGAAATCACCGCGCAGCGGTTGGCCGTTGACGAAATGCACGTTGTGCAGCGGCAATGCCGCCCCACGCCCCGGCAACGCTTCTTCCGGGCGTGGCAGGCGCTGCTTGAACGCACCGATGCCCAACAGCCCTTGGCCGATTCCCAACATGATCAACTCCTCACAAAAACGTAGGTGCGATGCCACTGCATGCCCTCGCCCACAATGGGCGGGAACCGCCATTCAGGCCGGCAGAAACCCCGGCGCGTCGTCATCATCGGAAATGGGGTCGGCCGGGCCCGCGTCCAAGTCCAGAAGTGCGACGACTTCATCGGCCTCGGGCTTGGCCATGTCCGGCACGCACACCCGCAACAGGCCGAAGATCGGCAGCTCGCCGCCCGCGCCCAGCAGCGACTCCCCGAACACAAACGCCGGGATACCCGCATCCTCCAGCGCGTGTTTGACCAGATGCGCGTCGAACAGGTTGTTTGTCTGGTAGACCAGCTGCATGGCGGCTCCTTGGCCGTTCAGGCCCGCCGGCACGGAGCGCGGCGGGCAGTCTGAGCGACGGTTCATGGACGTGACGGGATTGCGCGGCCTCAGCATAGGCCTATCGGCGGCAGGCCGCGCTCGCCTCGGCTAAACTTGCGGTTTACTTTAGAAAACGCCGCGCCCCCATGTCCGAGAACACGCCTGCCGCCGACGCCACGCCGGAAAACGCCCCCGCCGAAAAGCGCGACTTCATTCGTCAGATCGTCCGTGAGGACCTGGCCAGCGGCAAGCACACGGCCATCAAGACCCGCTTCCCGCCCGAGCCCAACGGCTACCTGCACATTGGCCACGCCAAGTCGATCTGCCTGAATTTCGGCATCGCCGGCGAGTTCAACGGTGTGTGCAACCTGCGCTTTGACGACACCAACCCGGCCAAGGAAGACCCCGAGTACGTCAACGCCATCCAGGACGACGTGCGCTGGCTGGGCTTTGAGTGGAACGAGCTGCGCCATGCCTCGGACTATTTCGATGCCTATTACCTGGCCGCGCAGAAGCTGATCCGCGACGGCAAGGCCTACGTCTGCGACCTGTCGGCCGAAGAAGTGCGCGCCTACCGCGGCAGCCTGACCGAGCCAGGCCGCCCGTCGCCGTACCGCGAGCGCAGCGCCGAGGAAAGCCTGGACCTGTTCAAGCGCATGCGCGCCGGCGAATTCCCCGATGGCGCCCGCACCTTGCGCGCCAAGATCGACATGGCCAGCGGCAACATCAACCTGCGTGACCCGGCGATCTACCGCATCAAGCACGTCGAGCACCAGAACACCGGCAATGCGTGGCCGATCTACCCGATGTACGACTACGCACACGCGCTGGGCGATTCGCTGGAAGGCATCACCCACTCGCTGTGCACGCTGGAGTTTGAAGACCACCGCCCACTGTACGACTGGTGCGTGGACAACGTGGACTACGCCCACGACAACGCGCTGACCCAGCCGCTGGTCGACAAGGGCCTGCCGCGTGAAGCCGCCAAGCCACGCCAGATCGAGTTCTCGCGTTTGAACATCAACTACACGGTGATGAGCAAGCGCAAGCTGATGGCGCTGGTCACCGAGCAGTTGGTCGATGGCTGGGACGACCCGCGCATGCCGACCTTGCAGGGCCTGCGTCGTCGCGGTTACACGCCGGCAGCAATGCGTCTGTTCGCCGAGCGCGTGGGTATTTCCAAGCAGAATTCGATGATCGATTTCAGCGTGCTGGAAGGCGCACTGCGCGAAGATCTGGACAGCGCCGCGGCACGCCGCATGGCGGTGATCGATCCGCTCAAGCTGGTGCTGACCAACCTGCCCGAAGACCACGAAGAAACCCTGACCTTCAGCAATCATCCGAAGGACGAGAGCTTCGGCACCCGCGAGATTCCGTTCGCACGCGAGCTGTGGATCGAGCGCGAAGATTTTGCCGAAGTGCCGCCGAAGGGCTGGAAGCGTCTGGTGCCGGGCGGCGAAGTGCGCCTGCGTGGCGCCGGCATTGCCCGCGTCGATGAAGTGATCAAGAACGACGCCGGCGAGATCATCGAGCTGCGCGGCTGGCTGGATCCGGAATCGCGCCCGGGCATGGAAGGCGCCAACCGCAAGATCAAGGGCACCATCCATTGGGTCAGCGCCCAGCACGCGGTGGAAGCCGAAGTGCGTCTGTACGACCGCCTGTTCTCGGTGGAAAACCCGGACGACGAATCCGAAGGCAAGACCTACCGCGATTACCTGAACCCGGAATCGCGCAAGGTCGTCACCGGTTACGTCGAGCCGTCCGCCGCGCTGGCCGCACCGGAGCAGTCGTTCCAGTTCGAGCGCACCGGCTATTTCGTTGCCGATCGCCGCGACCACACCGCTGCCAAGCCGGTGTTCAACCGCAGCGTGACCTTGCGCGATACCTGGACCGCGTAAATCAGTCCGTGTAGTGCCGAGCCACGCTCGGCATGGGCGTTTCTGATCGGGCCAAGCCGTAGGCTGGGATGAACATCCCGGCCTACGGATCGCATGCAGATCGCGAGCTACTTCTTCCCCGGCTCCACCACGCTGCTGCGCCATACCTCCAGAAACTGGCGCCGCTTCAGTGCGTCCAGATACACCAGCAAACCCGGGCCCAGTTGGATCGGGCGCAGGTTGCGGGCCGGGTCGTTGTCGCGGCCGTCGCCGCGAATGATCGGCATCAACCGTGCTTCACGCGACAGCACCTGCTGGCCGCGCGGTGACAGCAGGTAATCCAGAAACTGCTTGGCTTCGGTCGAATGCGGACTCGTGCGCGGGATCACCGCCGTGCGCAGCACCACCAAGGTGTAGTCCTCCGGTTCAACGATACCCAACGGTGCGCCCGCATCGATGCGCGCCTGTGCATACGAACCGAGCACGTTGTAGACCAGCGACAGTTCGCCCTTGCTCACCTTGTCCAGCAGCACGCCGGTACGTTCTTCGCGCACGACGCCGTTGTCGCCCAGCGCGCCGAACAATGCTCCAGCGATGCTGCCGCGCTGCGCATCCTGGGTGGCCAGCAGATAACCGACGCTGCTGCGCTCGATGTCATAGGTGCCAACTTTGCCGCGCAACGGTGCGTCTTCGGCACGCAGCAGATCCAGCAACTGGCGACGCGTGTGCGGCACTTTGGCCGTCGGCAAGGCGCGGGTGTTGTAGACCATCGCCACCGGTTCGTAGCTGATGCCGAATGCCTCGTTGCGCCATTTCGCCCAGGCCGGCACCGCTTCGGTCTGCAATGAGCGGTGCGGCAATGCGTGGCCGTCGTTGACCAGCTTTGCCTGCAGGTCCATGCCACTGGAAATCAGCAGGTCTGGCGACGTCGGCCCTTGCCGATCACGCAGATAACGCGTGTACAAATCCTGCGCGATGATGTCCTCGTAAACCACCTCGGTTTCCGGATGCAGCTGCTGGTAATCGGCGATGACCACGGCAAACACTTCGCTATCGGTGGTGCCGTGGATGCGCAGATGTTCGGTGGCCGTGCCACGCGCGGGAAAACGCTGTACGTCGCCCGGCGCAGCCAGCGCCTGCCATGCGATCAGCGCACACACGATCCCCAGCAACCAACGTTTCATGCAGCACTCCGGGGCAGACGAATGGTGGCGACCAGGCCACCTTGCGGGCGGTTGGCCAGATCGATGCTGCCGCCGTGACTGTCAACAACGCGTTTGACGATGGCCAGGCCCAGACCGGCGCCACCGGCCGGTGCATCTTCGCCACGACCAAAACGCTCGAACACACGCTCGGCATCGGCGGCGGTGATGCCCGCGCCGTGATCGGCGATGGTCAATACCGCGTGTTTCCCATCCACCGTCAATGCGATCTGCAAGGCGCCGTCACCACCGTATTTGAGCGCGTTGTCGACCAGGTTCTTGATGGCCTCACGCAGCAACAACGCATCGCCATTGACCAGCACCACGGCATTGGTCATCGCCAGCTGTACGCGCGGCGCGGGCCCGGCCTGCGGCAAGGCTTCATGCAGGGCTTGATGCACGGTTTCGGCCAGATCAACCGGTTGAAAGCGCTGCAGGTGTGAGCGATGGATCACGCTGGCGTCGCTGAGCAACTGGTTGAGCAGGCGGCTCATATGTGTGGCGTTGCGTTCGATGGCCTGCAGGCTGCGGCGCATGTCCTGCGGGTCTTCATCGTCCAGCGCCAATTGCGCCTGTGCGCGCAGTGCCGCCAACGGCGTGCGCATCTGGTGTGCGGCCTCGGCCATGAACGCGCGCAGGGTTTCGTTGCTGCTGGACAGGCGTTCCATGAAGCGGTTCAACGCCGCCACCATCTGGTCCATTTCGCGCGGCACCCGCGCATCCAGCGGTTTGAGGTCTGACGGCTCGCGGCGCGACAGCTCGCGCTCCACCCGCACCAACGGCCGGAAAACACGATGCACCGCGAACGCCACCAAGGCCAGCAACAAGCCCGACAGCACGCCGATGGCCAACAGCGCGCGGTTCACCATGTCCTGCGCCAACACCGCGCGAGCGCGGCGCGTCTGTCCCACCTGCACCTGCACTTCGCCCTGCGCCGAGGCGGCGGCAAAGCTGCGTGTGACCACCACAAAGCGAACCAGTTCGCCGCTGTACGGCGCGTCGAACAACTGCGCGCGCGTGCCTGGTTTACGTGGTGGCGCGGGCAGATCGCCATAGCCGGTAATCAAGCGGCCCTGGCTGTCGGCAACGCGGTAGAACACCCGGTCTTCCTCTGCCATCGACAGCAGGTCCAACGCGGCATACGGCAGATCCACCTGCCATTGGCCCTCGACCAAGGCCACCGAATCGGCAATGGACAGCGCCGAGGACACCAACAGGTGATCGAACGAACGATTGGCGGCACGCTGGCCGTATTCGCGTGCGGCGAACAACAACGCCACTGCGAACACTGCCAGCAGCGCGCCGAGATACAGCATCAAGGTGCGTCGCAGTGACACCGGCGCGCGTGCTTCAGTCGGCTCCATCGGTGCCACCGTCGCAGGCTTCCAGCATGTAACCGACACCGCGCACAGTGGTGATGCGCAGCGGCGCGCCGATCAACTTTTTTCGCAGGCGACCGATGTACAACTCGATGGCATTCGGCCCAGCTTCGTCATCAAAACCGAACAGGCCGTTGCCGATTTCATCTTTGCCAACCACCTGCCCCAGCCGGCCGACCAGAATCTCCAGCAGGCGGAATTCGCGATTGGGCAGCTCGATCTGCGCGCCATCCAGGCTCACGCGATGCGCGGCGTTGTCGAACTGGAAACCGCCCACCTGCACCACACCACTGGCCTGCCCGCGCGTGCGTCGCATCAGCACCCGGCAACGCGCCTCGAACTCGCGGAAATCAAAGGGCTTGCCGAGATAGTCATCGGCACCGACATCCAGCGCCTGCACGCGGTCTTCAATGCCATCGCGCGCGGTCAACATCAACACCGGGGTGCTGTCGCCGCGCTCGCGCATGCCGGCCAGCACGCGCAGGCCGTCGAGCTTTGGCAGGCCGATATCCAGCACGACCAAGTCGAAACTTTGATAGCGCAGCACGCTGGCGGCGGCCAGGCCGTCGGCCTGCCAATCCACCGCGTGGCCACTGCGGCGCATGCGACGGATGATCGCATCGGCCAAATCCGGGTTGTCTTCGACCAGCAGCAGGCGCATGGGGCACGGGGGGCGTGGGGAGCGGGAATGCTAACGCGCAGGCGCGCCTCGCGCAGGCATCTCGCTTCGTTTGATGCAGCGCACAAACCACTGACAGGCGGATGACAGCTTGCCGCCGCCAGACTGCGCCCTCGCACCGCCCGGTGCCTCATCCGACGCGCCCGATGCGCACCAAGGAGGGTTCATGAGCAACCACACAGCATGCTGGCGCAACGGCGCCGCACTGACGTTGATGGCGCTGGCCGCACCCGCTTTTGCTACCGATGATGATCGCCCGGTCACGGCCACATTCGGTGGCCGTCTGCATCTGGATTTCGCCAGCTTCGACAACGACGGTCGTGGCACCCCGAACAAGGACGACACCGAAGTGCGTCGCGCCTGGCTGGATGTCTCCGGCAAATTCTTCGCCGTGGATTACAAGTTGGAAGCCGACTTCTCCGGCGACCAGGTCGAAGCCAAGGACGTTTACGTCAGCCGCAGCTTCGGCGATGCCGGCAAGCTCACCGTGGGCCAGTTCAAGCAGTACTACTCGCTGGACGACCGCACCGGCTCCAACTACGGCAGCTTCCTGGAACGCGCCAGCGCGGCCACCACGTTGGCACCGCTGTACCGCCTGGGTGCGTCGTGGCAGGCCAATCCGGGCGACTTCACCTGGGCAGCCAGCGTCTACAGCCTGGAAAGCATTGATGCGTGGAAGGTGAAAGGCCGCGCTGCCGGTGGTCGCGCCACCTGGGCACCGAGCCCGGCTGCCGGTGATGTGCTGCACCTCGGCGTGTCGCTGGCACGCGAGGCCTATGACAACCCGGGCGCCAACGGCGTGCCTGCACTGCGCATCCGCCCGCGCCCGGCTGGCCATCTGTCCGACGAAAGCCGCCTGACGATGGTGGATTTCTCCGCCGGCCGCGATACCGACGTCAACAAGTGGGCACTGGAATACGCGCAGGTACACGGCCCGTTGTCGTGGCAGGGAGAGTTCAGCGGCGCCACCTTCGACGACGGCGCACAACGCGGCGACGTGATGGCCGCGTACGGCATGGTCAGCTGGTTCGTCACCGGCGAATCACGCAGCTACGACCGCAAAACCGGCCGCTTCGCCCGCATCAAGGACATCCGCCACAAGGCCGGCGCGTTCGAGCTGGCACTGCGCTACGACCAGATGCGTGGTGCGCAGCACCTCGACGGCCAACCGGACCTGCGCCGTGCCAGCACCGAAGCATGGACGCTGGCAGGCAACTGGTACCTGCGCGACAACCTGCGCTTGATGCTCGACCTGATCGAGAGCCGCAACCGCGATCGCCTGGCCGACACCACGCTGGACCGCACCCGCGCGGTTACCGGCCGCCTGCAATTCGATTTCTAAGCCCTTCCTCCCCGTCCCATTCCCACAAGGAGTCTGCAGATGATGCTGACCATCCTCGGCTTCGGCATGGTGCTGACGTTCATGTATCTCATCATGAGCAAGCGCCTGTCACCGCTGGTTGCACTGATCACCGTCCCCATCGTTTTCGCCCTGATCGGCGGCTTCGGCGCCGGGCTGGACGAGATGATGCTCGACGGCATCAAGAAGATCGCGCCCACCGGCGTGATGTTGATGTTCGCCATCCTCTACTTCGGCGTGATGATCGACGCCGGCCTGTTCGACCCGCTGGTACGCATCATCCTGCGCATGGTCAAGGGCGACCCGATGAAGATCGTGATGGGCACTGGCGTGCTGGCGATGCTGATCTCGCTCGACGGCGATGGCTCGACCACCTACATGATCACCGTCTCGGCGATGCTGCCGCTGTACCGGCGGTTGGGCATGAACGCCTTGAACATGACCTGCGTGACCATCCTCGCCGGTGGCGTGATGAACCTCACGCCGTGGGGCGGCCCCACCGCGCGTGCCGCCACCGCGCTGCATGTGGATCCAGCCGATGTGTTTGTGCCGCTGATTCCAGCGATGGTGCTGGCCTGTGCGGGCATTCTGTTGCTGGCCTGGTATCTGGGCATGAAGGAACGCCGCCGCCTGGGCGTGCTGACGCTGCCGCAGGGTGGTTCGTGGATGGACGCCAGCGTCTCCGACGACGGCGATGCGCTGCCCACCGTGGAAGATGCCGAAGACACCAAGCGGCCCAAACTGCTGTGGGTGAACCTGGTGCTGACGCTGGCCTTGATAGGCGCGCTGGTGGTTGGCCTGCTGCCGATGCCGATCCTGTTCATGGTTGGCTTCGCCATCGCGCTGGTCATCAACTACCCGAACCTGGCCGAACAGCGCCGCCGCGTGGTGAATCACGCCGGCAATGTGTTGTCGGTGGTGTCGCTGATCTTCGCGGCGGGCATCTTCACCGGCATCCTGTCCAACACCGGCATGGTCGAGGCGATGTCGCGCGGTTTCCTGTCGGTGATTCCAGATGCGTGGGGCCCGTACCTGGCGGTGATCACCGCCATTGCCTCAATGCCGTTCACCTTCTTCATGTCCAACGACGCGTTCTACTTCGGCGTGCTGCCGATCCTGTCCGAGGCCGCCGGTCATTACGGCATCACTCCAGTGGAAATGGCCCGCGCTTCATTGGCCGGGCAGCCGGTGCATCTGCTCAGCCCGCTGGTGCCGTCCACGTATCTGCTGGTGGGCCTGGCCAAAGTGGATTTTGCCGACCACCAGAAGTTCACCCTGAAATGGGCGGTGGCGATATCCCTGTTGCTGATGATCGGCAGCCTGCTGTGCGCCTTGTACCCGCTGGCCGCGTGAACGGCCCCGCCTTGAACTGGAGCTTCATATGACTCTTCGCATTGCATACGTCACCAGCGGCATGGGCAGCGTGGGTACTGCCATCTGCCAAACCCTGTCGCGCAGCGGCCACACCGTGGTCGCCGGCTGCGCGCCCAATTCGCCACGCAAGGCCAATTGGTTGCGGGAACAGCGCGAGCTGGGCTTTGACTTCATCGCCTCCGAAGGCAACGCCACCGACTGGAATTCCACCGTCGCCGCCTTCGCCAAGGTGCGAGCGGAAGTCGGTGAAGTCGATGTGCTGGTCAACAACTCCGGCGGCAGCCGCGACATGCTGTTCCGGCAGATGACGGTGGAAGATTGGAATGCGGTGATCGCGTCCAATCTCAACTCGCTGTTCAACCTCACCAAACAAGTGGTCGATGGCATGGCCAGCCGTGGCTGGGGCCGGGTCATCAATATCGGCTCGGTGAGTGCGCAGAAAGGCCAGATCGGCCAGGTCAATTACGCCACGGCCAAGGCCGCGATGCATGGCTTCAGCCGTGCGTTGGCCGCTGAAGTCGCCGCGCGCAATGTCACCGTCAATACGCTTTCACCCGGCTACATCGCCAGCCAGGCGATCAGCAGCTTCCCGCCGGATGTACTCGACCGGCTCGCCGCATCGGTGCCGATCCGCCGTCTCGGCAAGCCCGAGGAAGTGGCAGCATTGTGCGCATGGCTGGCCTCGGATGAAGCGGCTTATGTGACCGGCGCCGACTATGCCGTCAACGGCGGCCTGTACATGGGTTGATCCCCGCTTTCATCGTCTCCTCAAGACGACGCCGCGATGTTCTGCATCGCGGCTTTTTTTCGGCTGCGCTTGTAACGACCAATTGGCTTCGCAGAGTGGTTGAGCGCCGGCTGCACCGCGCCAGACCTTCATCGCCCTGAGCGCCGGCTCCCAAGCCTTGAAGCTTTCAAGCCCCTCTCCCTTCACGGGAGAGGGGTTGGGGAGAGGGCGCTTCAGCTTTTACGAGAGATCAGCTCGGGTCATGCCAGCAATGGCTCAACCACCGCGCCACCTCCAGCCAATTCCCGCCGCCACTCAAACCACTTTTCACAGCCACCACAGCTGAACACGCCCCACCGCTCCAGTGAGGCCATCCTCCCAGTCCGCTACACTGGCCGCCGTTTTGTCCAAAGGTCGGTCATCGTCATGCTTCACGCGCAGGTTCATCTCACTCTCCCCGTCTGGATCCACGATGCGGTCGACAGCCAGCACGCGTATACCAGCGACGCGGACAAGGTGGCCCTGGCGATCGAACTGTCGCGGCTGAATGTCGAACACGCCAGTGGCGGCCCGTTCGGCGCCGTGGTGTTCGGCCCGGATCACCGCGTGATCGCTGCCGCCGTGAACCGCGTGGTGCCGCACGCCACCTCGCTGGCGCATGCCGAAAACATGGCCTATATGCTGGCCCAGCAGAAGCTCAATACGCCGCGTCTGAACGCCGAGCTGTCGCCGATCACCCTGGCTACGTCCTCGCAGCCGTGCTGCCAGTGCTACGGCGCCACCGTGTGGGCCGGCATCGACCGCCTGCTGATCGGTGCCAATGCGGCCGACGTGGAAGAACTCACCCCGTTCGACGAAGGCCCGCTTCCGGCGGATTGGGTGGGTGAGTTGAACAAGCGTGGCATCGAAGTCGTCCAAGGCATCTGCCGCGACGACGCACGCGCAGTGCTGCACAGCTACGGCAAGAACGACGGCGCGCACTACTGACTTTCCAAAGCCCCTCTCCCGCTAGCGGGAGAGGGGTTGGGGTGAGGGCCCGGCAAGCCGCATGCTACCTGCAATCAAGTCGTGCCCACCCTCATCCGCCCCTGCAGGGCAGCTTCTCCCAACAGGAGAAGGAAGCCCCCTCTGCTCGACACCAAGGATTTCCATGACCGGCCTGCTCTGCTACTGCCGCCAAGGCTTTGAACCGGAACTGGCCGGCGAATTGAATGAACGTGCCGGCGCTGCCGGCATCGCCGGTTATGCGCGCACCCAGCGCAATGACGGCTACGTGGTGTTTGTCACCGACGAAGCCGCCGCGCTCAACCAGCGTCTGCAATGGCGCGACCTGATCTTCGCCCGCCAGAAACTGCAGGTGCTGGCCGAACTGCCGCAGCTCGATGCCAGCGACCGCATCACCCCGATCATCGCCGCACTGGAAGGTCAGCCGCGTTTTGGTGACTTGTGGGTGGAACACCCCGATTCCGACGCCGGCAAACCGCTGGCCGGCCTGGCCCGCAGTTTCGGCAACGCACTGCGCCCGGCGCTGCGCAAGGCGGGCCTGCTCACCGACAAAGCCAACGGCAAGCTGCCGCGCCTGCACATCGTGTTCGTTGATGGCACGCATGCCTTCGTGTGCGTGGCCGACACCCGCGACAGCGCACCGTGGCCGCTCGGCATCCCGCGCCTGAAGCTGTTGCCCGACGCGCCCTCGCGCTCGGCGCTGAAGCTGGAAGAAGCGCTGATGACGCTGCTTACCCCAGAGGAGCGCGAAGCGCTGGTCGTGCCCGGCATGCGTGCCGCCGACCTCGGCGCCGCGCCCGGCGGCTGGACCTGGGTGCTCACCCGCCAGCACCTGCGCGTCAGCAGCATCGACAACGGCCCGCTGCGCCAGCATGTGATCGACACCGGACTGGTCGAACACCTTCGCGCCGATGGCTTCCATTGGCAGCCGGAGGTGCCTTTGGACTGGATGGTCTGCGACATGGTCGAACAACCCCGCCGCGTCGCCGAACGCATGGGCACCTGGCTGCGCGAAGGCTGGTGCAAGCACGCCATCTTCAACCTCAAGCTGCCGATGAAGAAGCGCTGGGACGAGACCAAGCTGTGCCTGGATCTGTTCGCCGACAAGGCCGATAAATCGCTGATCATCCGCGCCAAGCAGCTGTACCACGACCGTGAAGAAATCACGGTATTCGTGACGCCGCGGCCCAAGGGCTCCTGATCAAAGCCCCTCTCCTGCGAAGCGGGAGAGGGGTTGGGGTGAGGGCAGCTTCTGCATCTGCTTTCAGCGTTTGCCTAGCTTTCGCTCTCCGCGACAACAGCAAAGCCAACGCGCCCTCATCCGCCCTGCGGGCACCTTCTCCCGCTTGCGGGAGAAGGGATAAACAGCAAAGCCAAAGCCCAAGCCAAAACAAAAACCAAAACCAAAGCCAAAGCCAAAGCCAAAGCAACAGCCGCAGCAGACGCTGAAAGCACGAACCCGCGCTTTCCTCTGCATGGTTGCCCAAGCAACCACACCCTCGCTCCAGCACAACGCTCTGGCACACTCCGCTTCCACCCACACGGAGGCCGCCGTCATCGCCCGTCAGATCACCCTTGCCCGCATCGCCGCCTCCGCGCTGATCGCCGTTGGCAGCACCGCATGCGCTGCCGACAACTTCATCGTCCGCGACCACGTCGCCGATGGCACCTTCACCCAAGGCATCGAAGGCCCGGCCACCGGCCCGGATGGCGCGCTGTATGTCGTCAACATCGGCAAGGACGGCACCATCGGCCGGGTGGATGACAGCGGCAAGGCCGCACTGTTCGTCACCCTGCCCGACGGCAGCATCGGCAATGGCATCCGCTTCGGCAATGACGGCGCGATGTATGTCGCCGACTATCCGAAGCACAACATCCTGCGCATCGATCCAACCACGCATGCGGTCAGCGTGTTCGCGCACCTGCCCGATGCACATCAGCCCAACGACATCGCGCTGGCCCCGGACGGCACGCTGTATGCCAGCGATCCAGATTGGGCCAAGACGGACAACGGCCAGCTGTGGCGCATCAATCGCGACGGCAGCGTGCACCTGCTCGAGCGCGACATGGGCACCACCAACGGCATCGAGGTCAGCGCCGACGGTCGCCATCTGTATGTCAACGAAAGCGTGCAGCGCAACGTCTGGGCCTATGACCTGGATGACGCCGGCAATATCTCCAACAAGCACCTGCTGATCCGCTTCGACGACCACGGCATGGATGGCATGCGCAGCGATGTGGACGGCAACCTCTATATCGCCCGTTACGATGCCGGTGTAGTCGCCGTGGTGTCACCCGCTGGCGAATTGCTGCGTGAAGTTCCGCTCAAAGGCCGCAAGCCCACCAACGTGGCGTTCGGCGGTGTCGATGGCCGGCAGGTATTCGTGACCTTGCAGGATCGCGGCGCGGTGGAGACCTTCCAGGTTGATCGGCCCGGACGTGAATACGGCCTGCAGCACACCGGCACCCGCTGAAGCCGCCCCAGTCTCAATCCATGCCACAGGGATCGTGCATCCTGTGCATTCATGGGAGCACACCGATGCATGCAATTGAACTGAAGAACCCGGCCGCGTTCGGCGACGAATTCCTGCGCCTGACCCTGCTGCAGGGATTCCAGTCACTGACCAAACGCGACCTGGAACTGCTGATCTTCGTGCTGCTTGAGCGCGATGGTGCCATCGAACGCAGCGCCTCCAATGCCGCCGTGGCGCTGCAGTTGCGGGTGACGCCGGCCAAGGTCAAAGGCCTGCGCCGCGATGGCTATGCACGCTGGCGCGCGCTGGTGCCGGAGGAAGGCGACAACGCCCTGCAGCGCATCGTCGCAGCGGCGCTGACCGAGGCCAACCTGCGCGCCTGCATCAAGCACGTCACCGAGCGCAGTCGCAAGGAAGGCTTCCTCGCCATCCGCATCGAGCATCCCGACGATGCGCAGCGTTTCGAGCAGGCCATTCTCGATGTCGGCGCCATTCCGGTATACGAGCGCAACCGCGAGGTAGTGGCCGTACGCTTCGACACGTTGCTCACCATCGCCGAGCGCTGGAACTATCTGCAGCCCGATCCCAAAGCCATCTCCGATGCCTTGAAGAAGCTCGCCCCGACTTCCGAAGAAGTGGCCGATCTTCTGAAGAAGGACATTAGCCAGTTGCGTTGGGACGACGCGCGCCGGGCACTCAACAGTCTCGGCGCCAAGGCCATCAGCTCAACCGCAGAGGGCGGCCTCAAAGGTCTCTTGAAACTGGTCTTCCCGTTCATTCCGGGCTGAGGCTGCATCTTCATGATGGCCCGGCTACCATCCGGGCTGTTCTCCGGCGCCGCATGAATCACTGCAGTGCGCCGCCCCCCGCACTCCGATAGAAGCCACCATGACCGTTCCCGCACTTCGCTACGCCCTGCCGTTCGCCATCGCCGCGCTGCTGCCTTTCGCCGCCCTGGCACAAAGCGCTCAGCGGCCCGCGCCGGCGGTGAGTTCACCGTTGCTTGATACGCCGGTCAGCGTGCGCGAACAGCCATTGGCCACTGGCAAAGTTACCCACGCGGTACAGATCCAGACCCCACCGGGACATGCACAGGTCACCGTGCGCTCAGTGCAGGCGGACAGCGTGGTCGGCAATTACCGCATTGATTTCGATGCGCTGGATCTCAACGGCGACGGCTTCATCAGCCGCGAAGAAGCGCAGAGCAACCCGGCATTGGCTGACGAATTCAACGCATTGGATACGGGACGTCGCGGCAAGTTGTCGCGCGAACAGCTGGCCGGCTGGCTGCGCTGAAAGCGCCGACGCTCAGCCAACCACAACACCCGGATCGCAGGCGGCTTTCGTAGGAGCGGCGTCAGCCGCGAAACACGCAGTGCCGAACGCAACATCCGCTCGATTGCCCTGCACATCGCCAGCATCGCAACCAAGCTCGCTCCTGCCGCCGCATCCATCTCACAACCCCGAGGCGCGCTTCCAGAACAGCGACAACAACGGCGGCATGCGCCCGGCCAAACCCAGCAGCGCACCGCGCGCCAGGGTGAGGTGCATTTCGTCGTTGGAGAACACCTTGTTGATCGCGTCAAAGCTGTAAGCGGCCACCGTATTCTCACTGCGACGCGTCCGCGCCCAACGCTGCAGGCGGTGCGCGGATGTCCAGTCCTGACGCCGCTGTTTCGCATCGCGGACCAGATCACGCAGCGCCGCGACATCACGCAACCCCAGGTTCACGCCCTGCCCGGCCAGCGGATGCACCACGTGCGCCGCATCGCCCAAGGTCAGCACGCGCCCCGCGACATAACCCTTGGCCAACTGCCGGCGCAGCGGGAACGCAGCGCGCGGTGAAGCCATCTGCATCTTGCCCAGACGGCCAGCAAACGCATTGGTGAGTTCGCGCGCAAAACTTGTATCGTCCAAAGCCAGCACACGCTCGGCCTCAGCATCAGGCAAGGTCCAGACAATGGAACTGCGGTGCTTGTCGTACGGCAACACCGCGAGCGGGCCGGTATCGAGGAAACGCTGCCACGCGGTGGCTTCATTCGGCAGCTCGCTGTCGACATAGCCGACCACACCGCGCTGGCCGTAATCGTGGCGGGTGACGTCCAGCCCGGCCAGCGTGCGCAAGGTCGATTCGGCGCCGTCGGCCGCGATGGCGATGGCCGCCTCGATGCGTCGGCCATCGTCCAGCCGCAGGCGCACGCTTTGCGCATCCTGCTCCATCACTTCCACGCGCGCCGGGCAATACACCTGCACGCCGGCAGCCGGCAACGCGGCCCACAGCCGGTCCACCAACAATCCGTTCTCGACAATCCAGCCCAGCTCGCGCCGGCCCAGCGTGTCTGCATCAAAGGTCAGATCGCCGCCACCGCCGGCGTCCCACACCCGCATGCGGCGATACGCGCAGGCGCGGCCTTGTTCCACCTGCGACCAGACGCCAAGTGAATCCAGCAGCGCCGCGTTGTCGGCGGCGAAGGCAAACACGCGCAGATCCGGCTGTTGCGGCGACCACGGCGACGGCTCGCGGCCTTCCACCAAGGCGACCTGCAACCCTTGCTTGGCCAAGGCCAACGCGCAGGCACCGCCCACCACGCCGCCACCGACCACCACTGCATCCCATTGCCCGCGGCGACTCATCGCACTTCGCTCCTGCACAGTTCGGGCACCTGCCCACGGAAACCCATCGCGCCGCCGACCAGAAACGACTGCACCGGCGTCGCCTGCGCCGCGGCCACCAAGCCCAGGCTGCGCAGCGGGCGCATCAATGGCGACGCATTGCTGGTCAACCGGGCCAGTCCATCGGAGAACGCCAACGTCTGCTCGCGGTCGGGGCCGCGTCGCTGCACATAGGCCTGCAGCAGCGCATCGCTACCTGCGTCCTGCGACGCATCGCCGATCAATTCGGCCAGAGTCAGCGCATCGCGCAGGCCCAGGTTGAAACCCTGCGCGCCCAGCGGGTGAATCGTCTGCGCGGCGTTGCCCAGCAGCAGCGCGCGTTCGCCCACCAATTTCTTCGCCAGCACCTGGATCAGCGGATACGCACTGCGCGGACCGCTTTCCAGCAGGCGCCCGGCACGCCAGCCCACCGCATCCTGCAGGCGGGCCAGCCACGCGGTGTCGCTCAATGCCATCACCGCATCAGCTTCATCGCGCGCAACGCCGTGGACCACACCGTAATGACGGTCGCCGCGCGGCAGCAGCGCGGTCGGGCCGGTATCGGTGAAGCGCTCATAGGCGCAACCATCCGGCGCCTTGGCCGGACGCACCCGCGCCACGAACAAGGTCTGCAGATAATCGTGTTCGGTAACGTCGATCCCCAGCGACTGACGCACCGCGCTGCGGGTGCCGTCGGCGCCGACCACCAACCGCGCCTGCAGCCGACGCTCGCCATCGGCGTCGGCAATCACCACGTCGCGACGGCCTTCAGCACTGGCGCCCAGCCCAACAAACGTGGCCGGGCGGTAACGGGTGAGGTGCTTCAGCTCGCCCAGCCGCGCTTCCAGCGCCTGGCCGAAGTCGCGCGCCACCACCACCTGGCCAAACGCCTCGCGGCCGTAGTCCTGCGCCTGCATCACCACCCGGCCGAAATCACCGGCGCGGCTGACATGGATGCGCCGGATCGGGCTGTCGGCGTTGCTCAGGCGCTGCATCACGCCCAACGCGGTCAAGGCATTGACGGTGGCTGCGGCAAAACTGAGGCTGCGCTGGTCGAACACCGCCGGCAGCGTGCCGCCCGGGGTCGCCTCCACCAAGCCCACGTCCACGCCCAGCCCATCCAGGGCAATGGCCAGGCTGGCACCGACCAGCCCGCCGCCTACGATCACTACGTCATGGTTCGCACTCATGGGCGCCATGATAAAGGTTCCCCTGCCCGCGTCGGCTCCGCTCATGCGGCGCTGCAACCGCAGGTTCACCCGCACTGCGGCTAGAATGGCCGCCTGATTCCGCCGGACCGATCACTGTCATGACCGCCAACGCCCAACGTCTCTTCGTCCTGTCCCTGCTGGTGCTGCTGATGGCTGGCACCCGCATCAACCATTTCGCGCCGATCCCGGATGCGTCCTGGGCGGTGTTCTTCATCGGCGGCTTCTACCTGCGCAACTGGACCCGCTGGGCGTTCCCGTTGCTGATGGGCCTGGCCGTGGTCGTCGACTGGGCGGTCATTTCCAGCCAGGGCATGAGCTTCTGGCAGCACTACTGCGTCTCGGCCGCGTACTGGATGCTGATCCCGGCGTACTTCGCCATGTGGGCCGGCGGCATGCTGCTGCGTCGTCATTACAAGCGCGCCAGCCTGCAGTCGCTGGGCCTGTTGGCCGCCACCCTGATCGGCTCGGTGGCGCTGTGCCATCTGATCGCCCAGGGCAGCTTCTACTGGATCAGCGCCTCGGTCGCCGAACCGACCTTCGCCGGTTGGGCCAAGAACTACGCCGATTGGCTGTTGCCGTACCTGCGCACCGCCGCCCTTTACACCGGCGTCGCCGCGTTGGTGCAGGTCGCTGTTGAAGTGGTCGGCAAGCAGTCGGCCACTGGCCGCACCGCGCACTAAGGGCGGTCTGCAACCATGGGTAACCGCCTTTCCAAGATCTACACCCGCACCGGTGACGATGGCAGCACCGGCCTGGGTGACGGCAGCCGCACCGGCAAGGATTCGTTCCGGGTCAACGCCTACGGCACCGTCGATGAGGCCAACTCGGCCATCGGCGTGCTGCTGGCCGTGGACCTGCCCGAAGACGTGCGCAACCTGCTGACCACCATCCAGCACCAGTTGTTCGACCTGGGCGGCGAGCTGTGCATTCCCGGCCACGCCGCCATCCACGCCGCCGACATCGACGCGCTGGAGCAGCACCTGGACCGCTACAACGACGACCTGCCGCCACTGAAGGATTTCATCCTGCCCGCCGGTGGCGAGGGCGCCGCGCGTTGCCACCTGGCCCGCACCATCGTGCGCCGGGCCGAGCGCGAAACCGTCGCCCTGGCGCGTGTTGAAGAGGTACGCGGTGAAGCAGTGCGTTACCTCAACCGCCTGTCGGACCTGCTGTTCGTGCTGTCCCGGGTACTGGCCCGCGCCAGCGGCCACGGCGAAGTGCTGTGGAACCACGAGCGCCGTCGCGGCTGATCGCTGCGGCAGTTCGCCAGCGCCAATTGCCCATCTGATGCTTTGGTAGGGCCCGCCGCGCAAAGCTCTGCGCAGCCGGTTACAGTTCGGCAATGCTCGTATTCACCCATCCCGCCTGCCTGGGCCACGACCCGGGCGCCGATCATCCTGAATCCCCGGAACGCCTGCGCGAGGTGATTGCCGCCTTGCGCGGCGAATTCCCCGATCAGCTGCAATGGCGTGAAGCGCCGCCGGCCAAACTGGGCGAACTGGCGCGGGTGCATTGTCGTGAGCTGATCGACGACGTTCTGCAGGCGCAGGCGCAACCGCTGCGGCGCATCGACCTGGACACCTTCACCTCGCCCGGCTCGGCCAGTGCTGCGCTGCATGCGGCCGGTGCCGGTGTGGCGGCGGTCGATGCGGTGATGCTGGAGGACAACGCACGCCGCGCGTTCTGCGCAGTGCGCCCGCCCGGCCACCACGCCACCGCCGATACCGCGATGGGCTTCTGCCTGTTCAACAACGCCGCCATCGCAGCCGCCTATGCGCGCGACAAGTACGGTCTGGAGCGCATCGCCATCGTCGATTTCGACGTTCACCACGGCAATGGCACCCAAGCGATCTTCGAGACCGACCCGCAGGTGGCGTATTACAGCACCCACCAATCCGGCCTGTTTCCGTACTCGGGCAGCATGCGCGAGCGCGGCGTCGGCAACATCTGCAACATCCTGTTGCCCCCGGGCAGTGGCGGGTTCCGCTTCCGCAATACCTGGGCCGACGAGATGCTGCCGCAGATCGAAGACTTCCGGCCACAGTTGCTGTTCATTTCCGCCGGATTCGACGCGCATATGCGCGACCCGCAAGCCGACCTGATGGTGGAAACCGAAGATTTCGGCTGGTTGACCGCCGAACTGGTCAGCATCGCCAATCGCCACGGCAGCGGCCGTGTGGTCTCCCTGCTGGAAGGCGGCTATGACCTGCAGGCGCTGCGCGAATGCAGCGTGGCGCACGTCCAGGCCTTGCTGGACGGCTGACTCGGCCGCCGCAGCCGACTCCTATCTGACTGACACGCATCCATCGCGCATGCCGGCCTGCCCCGGCAACGCAGACGCCGTCGTCAGCGGGGTCAATGAACCCGAACCGGCTCCCTCCAACCACCTTCATTGCCCCCATGCAGGCGATGGGGCAAGCTAGCGACCGTTTTCCCCCGAACCCTGACCGCGTGCGCCGAGCCTTCCGCCTGCTTCCGTTACCCCTGGGAATTGCCATCTGCCTGCCGGCGATGGCCGATGATAAGCCGGTGAACTGGGGCCTCTGCCCAGCCACCGACGTCCTGCCCGCCTTCAGCGAAGCACCCAAGGCCGATCCGGCCGC
Source organism: Stenotrophomonas sp. (assembly GCF_050737575.1). GTDB lineage: Bacteria > Pseudomonadota > Gammaproteobacteria > Xanthomonadales > Xanthomonadaceae > Stenotrophomonas. The sequence goes on along the minus strand of NZ_JBOHXW010000002.1, from coordinate 266,021 downwards.
TGCCGCCAGTCGCGAGCAGTTGCCCACCGATATTGAAGGCAATGAGCTGAGCGGCACCAGCACCATTCCCCAATACCAAGGCAATGTGGTGCTCAAGCGCGGTGACCAGTTCATGGGCACTGACAACCTGCGCTTCGACACCGAGACCGGCAATTACATCGCCGAGGGCAATGTCCGTTATTCGGACACCTCGATCCGGATGATGGCCGAACGTGCCGAAGGCAACCAGGAAGCAGACAGCCACAAGATCAGCAACATCCAGTACCAGTTGGTCTCCCGGCGCGGCAACGGTGGCGCCGAGTCGATCGACCTGCAGGGCTCGGTGGGGCAGATGCACCACTCCACCTACACCACCTGCGATCCCTCGCAACCGGTGTGGAAGTTGGTAGCACCGCAGATCGAAGTGGACAACGAGGCCGGCTTCGGCACCGCCCGCAACGCAGTGCTGCGTATCGGCAAGGTGCCGGTGTTCTATGCGCCCTGGTTCAAATTCCCGATCGATGACCGTCGCCAGACCGGTTTGCTTTACCCGAAGTTGAGCATGTCCGGCCGCAACGGTTTCGACTATGCCCAGCCGATCTATTTCAACCTGGCCCCGAACTACGACGACACCCTCAGCCCGCGCTACATGAGCAAGCGCGGCCTGATGCTGGACAACGAGTTCCGCTATCTCTATTCCGGCGGCAGGGGCCAGCTGGATACCGCGTATCTGCCCAACGACTCGTTGCGCGACAAGGATCGCGGCAAAGTCCAGTTCAGCGGCTACCACAACATTGATCGCCACTGGCAGGCCCGCGCCAACGTGGCCTGGGTCAGCGACGAACGCTACATGGAGGATTTCGCCAATCGCCTGCTCGGCGTGACGGCCTCCAACCTGCAGAGCAGCGCCGGCCTGTACGGCTCCGGCCGCAGCTGGACCGCCGGTCTGATGGCCGACGAGTGGCAGCTCACCGATTACACGTTGACCGAAAGCTCCCTGCCCTATAGCCGCCAGCCACGCCTGTTCGGCACCTGGGAGGAGAGCTACGGCAACTGGTTTGAAACCGGCGTTTACGCTGAAGCCGTGCGTTTCACCCACGACGACATCCACCAGAAAAGAGTTGATGCCGATGGCGAGTACGTCCGCACCGGTCAGGTAACCCTCAAGCCCGGCGGCTCCCGCCTGGACATCAAACCCTATATCTCGATGCCGCTGGCCGGTGCCTCCTGGTACATCACCCCGACCCTGGCCTGGCGCTACACCGCCTATGACCTGGAGCGGGGCCTGGCCGACGACATCCGTCGGCAGAACCTGCAGGCAGCTGGCATCAACCCGAATACGGCTACGCCGGAGCAACTGCGCGGTAACACCTCGCCCAGCCGCAGCGTGCCAATCGGCAGCATCGACATGGGCATGTTCTTTGACCGCGAGACCAGCATCGGGGGCAAGTCCTACCTCAACACCCTGGAGCCGCGGCTGTTCTACCTGAACACGCCGTACCGCGACCAGGACGACATGCCGCTGTTCGACACCCGTGCCTTCACCTTCAGCTGGGGCCAGTTATTCCGCGACTCGCGCTTCACCGGCGCAGACCGCCAGAACGATGCCAACCAGCTGACCACGGCGCTGACCACCCGCCTGATCCGCCAGGAAGACGGACGTGAAAAGCTGTCGGCCAGCATCGGTCAGATCACCTATTTCGACGATTCGCTGGTCACCCTCAATCCCAATGATCCGGTCGTGCGCGACGGCAAGTCCGCGTGGGTGGCCGACGTCAACTGGGCCATCACCGACCGCTGGACGCTGGGCAGCACCTACCAGTGGAACCCCAAGTACCGCAAGGAAGATCTGGCCAGCATTCGCGGTCGCTACCTGTTCCCGAACGACGGTATCGTCAACCTGAGTTACCGTTACCGCCGCAATCCCAGCACCAATACCGATCAGCTCAAACAGGTGGATTTCTCCTTCCTGTACCCGATCAATCCGCGCTGGAGCATTGTCGGTCGCTATTACTACTCGCTGCTTGAAGCCGACAAGAAGCCGCTGGAGATCATCGGTGGTGTGCAGTGGGACAGCTGCTGCCTGGCCGTGCGCGCGCTGGCCCGTCGTTACGTCAAGAACCGCGAGGGTGACCTCAACAACTCCTTCCAGATCGAGTTCGTGCTCAAGGGCCTGAGCTCGGTTGGACAAGACACGGACCGCACTTTGCGCCGTGCTATTCTCGGCTACAACCGAGATGACCTGTACCTCGTACCGCCCAGCAACATCGAGGCGCTCGAGGACGACTACGATCCGAATCTGATTCCATGACCAAAACTCTTCCCGTAGTCCTCGCCACTTTGCTGGCGTTTTCCGGTGTGACTGCTCCTGCAGCCGCCCAGCAGCAGAACGAGCCGCTGGATCGTATCGCCGCCATCGTTGACGAAAACGTGATCCTGCAGAGCGAACTGCAGCGCGCGGTCAACAACATCAAGGGCCAATACGCCGGCCGCGAGGCACAGTTGCCGCCGGACAGCGTGCTGGAGCGTCAGGTACTGGAGCGTCTGGTGCTGGTCAAGCTGCAGGTGGCGCGTGCCGATGGCAGCGGCATCCATGTCAGCGACGAAGAACTGAATCACGCCATCAGCAGCATCGCCCAGCAGAACGGCAGCGATGTCGACACGCTGCGTCAGCGACTGGCCCAGGACGGCATCGGTTTCTCCGATTTCCGTAACTCGGTGCGCGAGGAAATCATCACCCAGCGTTTGCGCCAGAGCTTCGCGCAGAGCCGCATCAGCGTCAGCGAAGGCGAAGTTGACGCCGCGCTGGCCCAGCAGAATGCCGGCGGCGCGCAGTACCACCTCGCCCACATCCTGGTGGCTGTGCCCGAAGGCGCCACCGCCGAGCAGATCGCCACCGGCCAGAGCAAGGTCGATGGCATCAAGAACCTGCTGGACAAGGGTGAACTGGATTTCGCCGCAGCAGCGGTGCGTTATTCGGACAGCCCCAACGCTCTGGAAAGCGGTGACCTGGGCTGGCGCAGTCTGGATGAAATCCCCAGCGCGTTCTCCAACCAGATCAAGAGCATGAAGTCGGGCGATGTGCTTGGCCCGATCCGCGGTCCCAGCGGCTTCCAGCTGCTGAAGCTGGTGGAAGTGCGTGACAGCAATGCCGGCGGCGATGCCCGCAAGGTCACCGAGCTCCACGCCCGTCACATCCTGATCCGCGTGACCGACCAGGTCAGCGACGCGGCTGCCAAGGCCAAGATCGAAACCCTGCGCGCGCAGATTGCCGGCGGCGCCGATTTCCAGGCCGTGGCCAAGGAGTCCTCGGACGACACCAACAGCCGTGGCCAGGGCGGTGATCTGGGCTGGTTCCCGGCCGATGCGTTCGGCCCGGATTTCGGCAAGCAGGTGGAAAGCGTCAGCGATGGCGGCGTGACCGGCGCGTTCCGTACCGATGCCGGCTGGCACATCGTCCAGCGCGTCGCCACGCGACAGACTGATGTGACCGACGACAACAAGCGCGCACAGGTGCGTGAGCAGATCGGCCGCCGCAAGCTGGATGACGAGTACAACCGTTTCCTGCAGGAGCTGCGTGGCGAAGCCTACGTCAGCTTCCGCAGCGGTGACCGTGCCGAAGGCACGGCCGAACCCGAACCTACCAAGCCCTGATCGATGATTCCCCAGCTCGCTCTGGTTCCGGGCGAGCCTTCCGGGATTGGCCCGGAACTCTGTATCCGACTCGCCCAACAGCCGCGCAATGATTGCCGGCTGTTGGCATTTGCAGACCCGGATACCCTGCGCGCGGCCGCTGCCGCACTGGCCCTGCCGCTGCAGTTGCTGCCCGAAGATGCCCGCGCCGTTGCGCCCGGCGACCTGCGCCTGCGCGCAGTACCCAATGCTGTCCCCAGCCGGTTTGGTACGCCCGACGCCCGCAATGCGCGTGCGGTGATCGACGCCCTGCTCGGCGCCGGTCAGGCCTGCCTGGACGGCAGCCTGGATGGCGTGGTCACTGGCCCGGTGCACAAGGCGGTGATCAACGAGGGCGGCATCGCCTACAGCGGCACCACCGAACTGCTGGCCAACCAGGCCGGGGTGGACGTGGTGATGATGCTGGCCAACGACATCGTCCGCGTTGCCCTGGCCACCACCCATTTGCCGCTGCGGGACGTGGCCGACGCCATCACCGCTGCCGGCCTGCGCAAGGTGATCAGCACCACGCATACCGCGCTGCGCCGTGATTTCGGCCTGTCGCAACCGCGCATTGCGGTGCTCGGGCTGAATCCGCATGCCGGCGAAGACGGGCATCTGGGCCGCGAAGAACTGGACGTGATGATCCCGTTGCTGGAGCAGCTGCGCAGCGAAGGCATGAACCTGATCGGCCCGCTGCCGGCGGACACCGCATTCCTGCCGGCCAAGTTGGCCGGTTTCGACACCGTGCTGGCCATGTATCACGACCAGGGCCTGCCGGTGCTCAAGTACAGCGGCTTCGAGCAGGCCACCAACATCACCCTCGGCCTGCCCTACCCGCGCGTGGCCGTGGACCACGGCACCGCGCTGGATCTGGCCGGCAAAGGCGTTGCCGACCCCTCCAGCTTGTTTGCCGCCACGGTTTTGTGCGCCAGGCTGGCTGCACAACGTAAAATCCCCCAATGAATTCCTCACACTCCCCGCGCATGAGCGGCAGCGGCTTCAGTGCGCCGCCGAAGAAGCAGCTGGGCCAGCATTTTCTGGCCGACAAGTACTACGTCGAAAAGATCGTGATGGCGGTCGACCCGAAGGGCGACGACCGTCTGGTCGAAATCGGCCCCGGCCAGGGCGCCATTACCTTCCCGTTGCTGCGCCGCCACCCGCGGCTGACGGTCATCGAGTTCGACCGTGACCTGATCACGCCACTCACCGAAGCCGCCGCGCCGCTGGGCGAGCTGACCATCGTCCACCGCGACGTGCTGCAGGTGAATTTCACCGAGCTGGCCGCCGGTGGGCAGATCCGTCTGGTCGGCAACCTGCCCTACAACATCTCCTCGCCGATCCTGTTCCACGCGCTGGAACACGCCGCCGCGATCTCTGACATGACCTTCATGCTGCAGAAGGAAGTGGTCGACCGCATGGCCGCCGGCCCGGGCAGCAAGGTCTACGGCCGTTTGAGCGTGATGTTGCAGGCATGGTGCGAAGTCCAGGCGCTGTTCGTGGTGCCGCCGGGCGCGTTCCGGCCGCCGCCGAAGGTGGATTCGGCCGTGGTGCGCATGGTGCCGCGTGATCCCGCAACGGTGGGCATCAATGACCGCAAGCGCTTTGCCGATGTGGTTCGCGCCGCGTTCGGCCAACGCCGCAAAACCCTGCGCAACGCGCTCAACGGCGTGATTGACGAGGCCCAGTTCGCGGCCGCCGGCGTGCGCAGTGACGCGCGTGCCGAACAACTTGAAGTTGCCGATTTCATCCGCCTTGCCAACCTGCCGCACGCTTGATTGCGGCAGTTGCGCATTCCGATCACCTGCTTTTGCTTACACTCCCCGCATGGAAGATTCCCGCCACTACGCGATCGAGATCGAGGTCTCCCCTCGCTTCATCGACGAACAGTCGGCCCCTGAAGACGGGCGCTTTGCGTTCGCCTACACGATCCGCATCCACAACCGCGGCACCATGCCGGCGCGGCTGATCAGCCGGCATTGGCGCATCACCGACGGCGAAGGCCGGGTCGAGCACGTCGACGGCGATGGCGTGGTCGGTGAACAACCGCGGCTGCGCCCGGGCGAGGAGTTCCGTTACACCTCCGGCATCATGCTCGGCACCGAGCACGGCACCATGCAGGGCCACTACGACATGGTCGCCGACGACGGCACCGAGTTCGCTGCGGCGATCGCGCCGTTTGTATTGGCCATTCCCAGGACGCTGCACTGATGGCGATCTGGGCAATCGGCGACCTGCAAGGCTGCTACGACGTCACCCAGCGCCTGCTGGAGAAGATCAACTTCGATCCGGCTGCCGACAAACTGTGGTTCTGTGGTGACCTGGTCAACCGTGGCGGGCAATCGCTGGAGACGCTGCGGCTGGTGCATTCGCTGCGCGAGCAGTCGGTGGTGGTGCTCGGCAATCATGACCTTTCGCTGCTGGCCATCGGCGCACGCAGCGACGAGGAGCAGCGCAAGGTCAACCAGGACCTGCAGCGCATCGTGCTGGCCGAAGACCGCAATGTGCTGCTGGACTGGCTGCGCATGCAGAAGCTGGTGCACGTGGATCGCGAGCTGGGCTGGATGATGTTCCATGCTGGCCTGGCGCCGAAGTGGACTGTTGCACTGGCCGAAAAGCATGCGCGCGAAGTCGAGCAGCAGTTGCACGGCAATGGCTATCGCAAGCTGTTCCGCAACATGTACGGCGACAAGCCGGTGTGGGCGCCGGGTCTGAGTGGCTACGACCGCTCGCGCGCGATCATCAACATGTTCACCCGGATGCGTTACTGCACGCCGGGCGGGCGCATCAGCATGGAAGACAAAGGCACGCCCGGTACGCAGGCACAGGGCATGTACCCGTGGTTTGAAGTGCCGGGCCGGGTCGAGCGCGAGTTGAAGATGGTCTGCGGCCATTGGTCGGCCTTGGGCCTGACCATCACCCAGGGCGTGCACGCCATTGATACCGGCGCAGTGTGGGGCGGCAAGCTGACCGCACTGCAGTTGGACAGCGAAGACCTGCGCGTCGTGCAGGTGCCGGGCCGTGATGTCCCGGCACCAGTGCCGGGCGCACAGCCGCCGCGTAAGCCCCAGCCGGCGGCACAAGCGGAACGTCGCGCTGAGCCGCGCAGTGAAGGCGGCAACAACGAGCGCAGCGAACAACGCCGACGCCCGCGTCGCCATCGCCCGCGCGGCAATGGCGGTGGTGCTGGCAACGGCAACCCGGGCGGCAACCAGAACAAGCCGGCGCCGACCGAATGAAGCCTTGGTCATCGGCATCGCTGCTGATGGCCATGCTGTTGCTCGGCGCCTGCCAACAAAACCCGGATGCGGTAGATGATCACGCCGCAGCTTCGATCGAACCCGCCGCTGCAGTTCCCGCACCGTCGCCACCGTTGGTGGCTGCCGCACGCGCGCAAGTTGGGCGCACTGTCCGCTACGATCCCGCCTACTTTTCCCTGCGATATCCGAACGGTGACGTGCCCCTAGATCGCGGCGTCTGCACCGATGTGGTCATTCGCGCACTGCGCGAACAAGGCATCGATCTGCAGGCGCGCATCCATGACGACATGCGCGCGCACTTCTCTGAATACCCGGCGTTGTGGGGGCTGAAACGGGCTGATCCAAACATCGATCACCGCCGCGTGCCCAACCAGATGCGCTGGTTTGAGCGGCAAGGCTGGCAGCGGCCGAGCAGTGATCACGCCGGTGATTATCGTCCCGGCGATATCGTGGCGTGGAAGCTCAACGGCAATGGGTTACTGCACATCGGCATCGTCTCCGACCGGCGCTTGGCCGATGGCACGCCGCTGATTCTGCACAACATCGCGCGCGGCACGCAGGAGGAGGATCTGCTGTTCCAGCACGCGATCATTGGACACTACCGGCCGGCAGTTTGATGGCTGGTGTGGGGGGAGAAGCACCTCTCCCCAGCCCTCTCCTTCGCCTGCGGCGAAAGGGAGGGCAAAATGCAGAAGCTTCGCAACCTGACAGTTCACGTATTCCGTCCTGTCCCTTTGGCGTAGCCGCGGGAAAGTTGGGCTTTTCAATTGCCGATCACCACAACCGCTTTGCGGTCGAGGCCGCTCACCTTCGCTGGTAGTGCACGAAACGGAACGCGAACGCGTGCCGCTCATCGGCGTGATGCAGTTGGCTGTCCACTTCCTGCCATTGCGCCCGGTCAACTTCGGGGAAGTGCGTGTCTGCCGCTACTTCCGTCTCCACCCAGGTCAAGTACAGATCCGTGGCCTGATCCAGCAGCAGGCGATAAATCTCGCCGCCACCGATCACACACAACTCGCTGGCGCCCTCTTCTGCCGCGATGGCCTGCGCCTGCTCCAATGACGCCACCGCACGCATCCCGGCGAACGGCACCTGGCCGCTGCGGGTCAACACAAGGTTGGTGCGGCCCGGCAGTGCGCGGCCCAATGATTCGGCGGTCTTTCGCCCCATCAGAATCGGCTTGCCGAGCGTCAGCGCCTTGAAGTGTTTGAAATCATCCGGCAGATGCCACGGCATCGCGTTGTCGCGACCAATGCCGCGATTGCGATCGAGTGCGGCAATAAGCGAAAGCCGGGAACCGGGGGCAGCGAACGGAGAATCGCCTGAAGTCACCGCATCTGCATGACCCAACATTCCCGGTTCCCGGCTCCCCGTTCCCTGCGCTTGGTTCATACCGCCACCGGCGCCTTGATCGCCGGATGCGGGTCGTAACCATCGATGCGGATGTCGTCGAACTGGAAGCCAAACAGGTCGGTCACTTCCGGGTTCAACCACAGCGTGGGCAGCGCGCGCGGTTCGCGCGACAGCTGCTCGCGGGCCTGTTCGTAATGGTTGGAATACAAATGCGCGTCGCCCAGCGTGTGCACAAAATCGCCCACGCCCAGGCCGGTGGCCTGCGCGACCATATGGGTCAGCAGCGCGTAGCTGGCGATGTTGAACGGCACGCCGAGGAAAATGTCGCCGCTGCGCTGGTACAGCTGGCAGCTGAGCTTGCCGTCCACTACGTAGAACTGGAACAGGTTGTGGCATGGCATCAGTGCCATCTGCGACAACTCGCCCACGTTCCACGCGCTGACCACCAAACGTCGCGAATCCGGGTTGCGTTTGATCTCGTCCACCAGCCACTGCATCTGGTCGATCTGTTTGCCGTCGGCCGTCGCCCAGCTGCGCCACTGCTTGCCGTACACCGGGCCAAGGTCGCCGTTGGCATCGGCCCACTCGTCCCAGATGTTGACCTTGTTGTCCTTCAGGTAGCCGATGTTGGTGTCGCCTTTCAGGAACCACAGCAGCTCGTGGATGATCGAGCGCAGGTGCAGTTTCTTGGTGGTGACCAGCGGGAAGCCCTGGTTGAGGTCGAAGCGCATCTGCCAACCGAATACGCTGCGCGTGCCGGTGCCGGTGCGGTCGGACTTCTCACTGCCATGCTCGAGGACGTGCTGCAGCAGATCCAGATAGGGCTTCACGCTTTCTCTCCAGTGGGCAGGACGGGATGCAGGACCGGGGCGCAGCGCGACATCAGCAGCAGGCCAACACCGAGTGCGATCAGCGGCAGGCTCAGGATCTGCCCGCGCGTGAGCCAGTCGAACGCGACATAGACGCCGTTGTCGGGCATGCGCACGAACTCGACCAGAAAGCGGAAGCTGCCGTACATCAGCGCGAACAAGCCAGACACCACATAACGCGCGCGCGGTTTCATCGAGAACGCCCACAGCACGACGAACATCACCAGCCCTTCCAACAACGCTTCATACAACTGCGAGGGATGGCGTGCGTACTGATTGAGCAGGCCGGCTGCGTAGTCCTGCTGGATCTGCGCGGCAGACATCAGTTGCTGCATGGTCGGCAAGCCGGCGGGAATGTCCTTCAACGGCGCATGCGGGAAGATCACGCCCCAGCTGGCATTGGTGAACTTGCCGTACAACTCGCCACCGATGAAGTTGCCCAGCCGACCGAAGCCCAGGCCCAGCGGCACCAGCGGCGCGACGAAATCCAGCGTGTCGAAGACATGCAGCTTGTGCTTGCGCGTCCACCACCAGCCCGCCGCGATCACACCGAGCAGGCCGCCGTGGAAGCTCATGCCGCCTTCCCACACCCGCAGCAGGATCAGCGGGTTGTGCAGGAAGTCAGCGGTTGCATAGAACAGCATGTAGCCGATGCGCCCGCCCAGCACGACGCCGAGCATGGCGTAGAACAGCAGATCGGAAAAACCATTCATGTCCACGCCGGGCAGGCGCCCGGCACGGATGCGGGTACGCCCCAGCCACCAGGCGGCGGCGAAACCCAGCAGGTACATGACGCCGTACCAGTGCACCTTGATCGGCCCCAGCGAGAAGGCGATGGGGTCTATGTCATGGAGGTAGATCATGCAGGTGCTGTCCAGCGAAACGAACGATTGCCTATTCTCAGGGCAGCCTCCCCCGGGCTCAAGCCATGCCGTCAGGTCAGCCCGTTGCGGGTTCAGCCCAGCAGCTGCGGTCGATCCGGCAATTCATTGCCTGACGGGCGTGAGGAATCCGGCGGGAAGTACATCGCCAGCAGTTGTGAAACCTCGGCCACCGCCGCCAGCACGGAGGCTTCGCGATCGCCCTGCTGCAGTTGCTCGCGCAAGTGGTCGCACACCTGTTGCCAACGCGCCGCATCCACCGCCTCACGCAAGCCACGGTCGGCGACGATCTCGATGGCGTGATCGGCCAGCAACAGATAGATCAACACACCGTTGTTGGCACGGGTGTCCCAGGTGCGCAGTACAGCGAAGGCATGATCGGCACGATCACGCGGGCTGACGCCCTTCCAGATGGCGGACAGCGGCAAGTCGGATTCAACCGCGAACATCACCTGGCCGTCGTGCAGACGCTCGCCCTCGGCGATGGCCTTGGCGATGCGATCCAGGCTCGGTTCCGGGAAGGCCGCCTGCGCTGAAGGTGCAAACAGATGCCGCCACCAACGCATCACCAACTCCCCGAGGCGCCACCGCCTCCTGAACGACCACCGCCGCCACCCCAGCCGCCGCCTCCTCCGAAGCCACCGCCGCCGAAACCGCCACCGCCTCCAAATCCGCCTCCACCCCAACCACCGCCACGGGCGAAGCCGCCACGCGACGCATTGCCGAACGAGAGGAAGAACGCCACCAGCGCGGCAATGCCGCCGCCCATCATCGACAACAGCAGCAGCCCGGCGCCACCGGCAAGCAGCCCAGCCACCAGGCCACGCAGCGCGCGTGGCAATCGCGACAACAGCACACGCATGAACGCCGATGCCAGCACACCGATGACGATGGCGACGAAGAAGGTCTGGTCGCCATCACCGCCCGGCTCGCGGTTGCTGCTCACCGGCGGCGGCAGTTCCTCGCCGTCGATCAGCTTGACCAGCACGGCCGTGGCGGCAGTGATGCCACCGGCGTAATCGTCCTGACGAAAATGCGGCACCAGGTATTCCTGGATGACCCGGTTGGCGATGGCGTCGGGAATGGCGCCCTCCAATCCGTAACCCGGCTCGATCCGCACCCGCCGGTCATTTTTGGCGACCACCAACAACACGCCATCGTCCACACCCTTGCGGCCGATGGCCCATTGCTCGATGACCCGCGTGGCGTACTGGGAAATTTCTTCCGGCGCGGTGCTGGGTACGATCAGCACCTGCAGCTGGCTGCCCTTGCGCTGCTGCAGGGCCAGCGCCTGTTGTTCCAATGCCTGCTTCTGTGCGGCATCCAGAGTGCCGGTGGTGTCGACCACCGGCGAATCCAGCGGCGGAATCGGCGCCAGCTGCTGCGCACCGGCCAAGCCTGCCCAGCTCAACCCGAGCAGGCAGACCAGCCACCACAGCCGTGGCAACACGCCACTCACCGATGCCGACTCACTGCGCCGGAGCCGGGGCCGGCGGCGTGGCCGGCTGCGGGTTGCCGAACTTCACTTCCGGTGGCTGCGAAATCTGCGCCTCGTTCTCGACCGTGAAGTTGGGCTTGGCCGCATAGCCGAACATTTTTGCGGTGATCACCTGCGGGAACGAGCGGATGTAGGTGTTGTAGTCCTGCACCAGCTGGATGTAGCGACCGCGCGCCACGGTGATGCGGTTTTCGGTGCCTTCCAGCTGCGCCTGCAGGTCACGGAAATTCTGGTCCGACTTCAGCGTCGGGTAGTTCTCGCTGACCACCAGCAACCGCGACAGCGCGCTGCCCAGTTCGCCCTGCGCCTGCTGGAACTGCTGCAGCGAGGCCGCATCGTCGGCATTGACCTGGATCTGCCCGACCTTGGCGCGAGCGTTGGTGACTTCGGTCAGCACCTGCCGTTCCTGCTGGGCATAGCCCTGCACGGTGTTGACCAGGTTGGGAATCAAATCGGCGCGGCGCTTGTATTGGTTCAGCACCTCGGACCAGCCGGCCTTGACCGCTTCGTCCTTCTGCTGGATGGCGTTGTAGCCACACCCGGATATCGAAATCACCGCGACAACAAGCAGCATCAGACGGAGGTACTGGCGCATGGTCGGACCCTTGGACGGCAGAGGGGCCGAGCATGCCACGGTCCGTGTGCAGCGTGTGCATACAAGAAGGGCCGGCAATGTGCCGGCCCTTCGGTTGCTGCGGGGCGAACCTGACCGACGTGATGGCCGGCCAGCTCACTCGCTTACCAGTTGTCCGCGCCCGGCACGTGGTGGGCCTTGGCGTTGCGGCGCATCAGCAGGTTCAACCACTCCACCATCACCGAGAAGCCCATGGCGGCGTAGATGTAGGGCTTGGGCACGTGCACGTCCAGGCCATCAAGCACCAGCACCGCACCGACCAGCAGGATGAAGGCCAGCGCCAGCAGCTTCACGGTCGGGTTGGCGTCAATGAAGCGGCCCAGCGGGTTGGCCGCCAGCAGCATCACCGCCACCGACAGCAGCACCGCGCAGACCATCACCGGTACATGGTCGGCGATGCCGACGGCGGTGATGACCGAGTCCAGCGAGAACACGATGTCGATAACCGCGATCTGCGCGATCACCATGCCAAACGACGCGGTGGCCTTGGTGGTGGTCGGGTCGGCATCTTCGCCGCCGCTGACCAGTTCGCGGATTTCCGCGATGCCCTTGTAGAGCAGGAACAGACCGCCAATCACCAGCACCAGGTCACGGATGGAAATGCCCATGCCGAACACGTTGAACAGGTTGTTTTCCATGTGCGCCAGGTAAGCCAGCGACACCAGCAACAGGATGCGGGTGATGCACGCCACCGCGATGCCGACGCGACGTGCCACCGGGCGCTGATGTTCCGGCAAGCGGCCCACGGCGATGGAAATGAACACCAGGTTGTCGATACCGAGCACGATTTCCAGCGCGCTCAACATGAACAAGGTCAACCACACATTGGGGTCGGCAAGAATCTCAAAAGACATGCAGGCAATCCTTCAACAAAAACGTGAAACCACCGCCACTCGGCGGATGGTTTTTCAGAGAAAACGCGGCGCCAGGATCAATCCCCAGCACAGCAACACATTCATCATCAGCACGAACACCGCGGCCGATCCCATGTCCTTGGCGCGCCCGGCCAGCACGTGGTACTCCGGGCCATAGCGCTCGATCACGGCCTCGATGGCCGAATTGGCCAGCTCCATCGCCAGCACCAGCAGCATCGAGCCGATCAGCAGCACCTGTTCGATCGGCCCATGCCCCAGCCACAGCGCCAGCGGCGCCAGCACCACGAACAGGCAAACCTCCAGCCGGAACGAGGACTCATGCAGCCAAGCGGCCTTCAGGCCCTGCCAGGACCATTGCGCCGCCTTGAAGATGCGGGCCGGCCCGCGCGGCATATGCCCGGTCTGATCAGCCATGGGACACCTGGCACGCAGCCACGCGACGGTCACACCAAAGTTGCCGGAACTGGGAAGCTGGCATGCAGAAAATACCGGTTGGGTGGAAAAACAATCGGCAATTTTGCCACATTCGCCCTCACGGCACCCTAAGCCGGGTCCCAGGGCGCCTCAGCGGTAGTGCAGGGTTGCCGTGGTGCCGACGCCTTCACGGCTCTCCAGCGTGATCCGCCAGCCGCAGCGTTCACACAGCCGCCGCACGATGGGCAGGCCCAGCCCGGCGCCCTGTGGCTGGCCTTCCTCGCCCCGGAAAAACGGCTCGAACACCCGCGACAACGCTTCAGCGCTCATGCCGATGCCGGTATCGCGCACCACCACCCGGCCCTCTGCCACCTGCACCTCGATTTCGCCGGCATCGGTGAAGTGGCAGGCATTGCGCAGCAGATTGCCGACCACGACATGCATCACCCGTGGCGGTGCCACCATCGGCTGCGGGCCATCAATCAGTAACCGCAGTTCCACGGGTTTGCCGACCAGCAGCTCAGCGACGGCATCTACTTCCTGGCGCACCACATCGCCCACGTCGAAGGCTTCGGACAATGGCTCTACGTCGGTTTCGCGGGCCAGCAGCAGGAAGGCATCGACGATGGCTTCCATGTCGCGACCGGAGCGCTGGATGCGCTGCAGCCCACGCTGCAGGCGCGGGGTGAGCCCGGGGTCGGCCAAAGCCATGTCGCTGGCCATGCGGATCACCGTCAATGGCGTGCGCAGTTCGTGACTGGCATCGCGGGTGAAGTTGCGCTCGCGGGCAACGTGTTCACTGACCCGACCGGCCATGCCATGCAACGCCAGCGCCAGTTGCCGCGCCTCGCCCTGCACTTCGGCCGGCAATCGCTCCGGCGCCAGCTCGCTGGCATCGGGGTAACGCGGGTCCCAGCGCGCCACCCGCCGCGCCAGCCAGTTCACCGGCGACACCAACCGCCAGGATGCCCGGTAGGTGAGCCACGACAAAGCGTAGATCGCCAGCAGCACCAGCATCACCGGCAACACGCCGAGCCAGAACGCCGCGCGGCGCGCCTGCGAATGGGGAAACACCAGATACAGCCGAGCACCCGGCTGCTGGTCAACCAACACCAGCTGCTCGGCAGCTTCCACCTCATGGAAACCCGGCGCCAGCGCGCGTAGATCGGCCGGAATCTGTTCGGCAGGCTGGCCATCGGCCAGCAGATAACCACGGATATGACGCGTATTGGGCAATGGCGCATCGGCCGACTGCGCACGCAGCGACCAGTAGTGCTGCGCCTCGTCCTTCAGCACCACATTCACCAAGCCGTGCTGGATCAGCAGCGATACCAGATAGCCGCCCAGCAGCACGCCCAGGCTTGCCAGCAGCGCCTGCAGAATGAACGCGACTTTGATCTTGTGCGGCAAGCCGTACGGCATTGCGTCCATCCCCCTGAACCGCCGTGATTATAGGGAGTGACCGCCTGCCAATGACGCCATACCCACTGCAACCGCCGCCCGTCATCGGCGGCGGTTATGCCTGCTCTGAGGGTCAGCCCATCGGCTGGCCGATGTCGGCGATGCGATAGCCCGCGCTCTGCACGGTGTGCAGCAACGGGCGGTCGAACGGCTTGTCGATGATTTTTCGCAGGTTGTAGAGGTGGCTGCGCAAGGTGTCCGAATCCGGTAGGCCATTGCCCCAGATCTCGCGCTCGATCTCCTGGCGGGTGACCACGCGCGGCGATTCGCGCATCAAGATGGTGAGCAGGCGCAGGCCAATCGGCGACAGCTGCAACTCGCTGCCGGCGCGGGTGGCGCGCATGCTGACCGGGTCCAGCACCAGGTCGGCGACCTTCAAGACCTCGGCGCCCACTTGGCGGCGTTCGCGGCGGATCAGCGCACGCAGGCGCGCTTCCAGTTCCTGGATCGCGAAGGGTTTGGTCAGGTAGTCATCGGCGCCGTAACCCAGCCCGGTGAGTTTGTCGTCCAGCGTGTCGCGCGCGGTCAGCATCAATACCGGCGTGGATTTACGCGCTTCATTACGCAGGCGGCGGCAGACTTCGATGCCGTCCAGACGCGGCAGCATCAGGTCCAGCACCACCACGTCGTAGCTGTTCTCGGCCGCCAGCCGATAACCGTCCAGGCCATCGACCGCGTAGTCCACTTCAAAGCCCTTGCCTTCCAGGTACTCGCCAATCATCTCGGAGATGTTGCGGTTGTCCTCGACAACCAGCACGAGCCCGGATGATTCCTTGGTCTGTCGCATGGAGCCTCCTTAGTCTTCAGCTTTGTGAAAGATGCCGGATGACAAGTAGAAACCATGTGAAGGCATCTGGCGGGAATTTGTTTTATCTGCAACCAAAACAAGGCCGTCGCGGCAAATCCGGCCGCGCGATCCGCGTCCCGACGCTGATGGCAGTGGCAGCCACCCAAGCATGCATTCGCCACTTTCAAAATCGATGACAGCGCAGGCCTATGCTGTCGGCCCGTCCCCGACAAACCCGCTCATGCCCGCCCCGCCCTTTACCGCCTACCTGTATCCGGTGTTGCTGCTGATCGCCAGCAATGTGTTCATGACCGTGGCTTGGTACGGCCACCTCAAGTACAAATCCGCGCCGCTGATGACCGTCGTCCTGGTCAGCTGGGGCATCGCGTTCTTCGAGTACTGCCTGCAGGTGCCCGGCAATCGTTTGGGCAGCGCGGTGTATTCGGCACCGCAGCTCAAGGGCATGCAGGAAGTGATCACCCTGCTGGTGTTTGCGGTGTTCTCGGCGACCTATCTGGACCAACCCTTGAAATGGAACCACTGGGCCGCGTTCGGGCTGATCGTCGTGGCGGCGTTGTTGATGTTCAAGGAGTGAGGCGACGGCGGCTGACGGGTAGGAGCGCCTTCAGGCGCGAAGCCGGGGCTCCGCCCGCCGATGCGGTTGCTGCAGTTGCAGGCCGCATCAGCTTCGCGGCCGAGGCCGCTCTTACTTGGCCGCATCGACGTACTGGGTGAACACCGCATCGATCTTCGCGCTATCCACTGCCGCGCCGTCCTTGACGGCCTCGGCCTGCTCGAACAGCGGAATGATCATCGCCATGCCGTCCAGCTTGGTCTTCAGGTGCACGCCCGGCGCCTTGCCGAGGAAGCCATCCCAGCGCTGACGCACCTGCGCCCAGAAGCCCGACGTGCCCTTCCAGTAGCTGTAGGCAGGCGCAAAGTCGACGTCCGTGGTCTTGAGGTAATCGTTGAAACCGAACTCGCGCGCGATTTCCACCTGGCTGCCGTCAGCATTGCGCTGCACCTTGGTGTTGAACTGTTCGTGCGTCCAGCCATTGGGCGTGAGCGTGTGACGGTTCACCACGGACAACGCGTTGTAGTCGCTGCGCTTGGTGTACTCACGACGCGGCAACGGGCGCCAGCTCAGGTCGCTGGTCCAGGTCGGCACGTTGTTGTCGTAGCTCCACTTGCCGGTGCCGCAGTAACGCGGCGCGTCACTGACTTCGTACACGCATTGCGTCCAGGCGCCCTGGTTCACTGCTGCGGGGATGCTGCGCACCAACCAGTTCTGGTCGGCAGTGAACTCAAAACGGTTGGGCGCTTCGTACACCCAGTCCTGACGCCAATGCTTGGTGACGTGGCCGCTCTTTTCATCCACCAACAGGTGCTGCAGCACGATGCGCTGCGGCGTGTCTTCAATGACGATCACCACTTCATTGCCGCCGCTGCGCATGGCCGCCGCGCGCTCATAGCCGGGCTTGAGCAGGACGGTTTCGTCGAAGGCGAAATCCACGGTGTACTCGCCCTGCATGGCCAGGATGAAATCGTGGTCGCGGGCGATGCTGGCGGGTGCTGCACTGGCGGCACCGCAGGCGGTGGCGAGCAACAACAGGCTGGCGTGATGGAGCTTCATTGAGCGTTCCTTTGTGCGTTGCGAAGAGGGAATGGCCATCCGTGGCCGCAGTCGATCCTTCGGAGTCGGCCCTTGCGGAACCGGAGAGAGAAGGTTTGGTGTTACCAGGACACCGCGACGCTGGCCGATACCGTGCGGCCCGGGTTGCTGTAACGGTCGATGACAGTGCTGCCGGTTGCCAGCGTCGAGGTGATGCTGGACCAGTCGATGTAGTTGCGATCAGCCAGGTTGAACACGCCGACGTTGAACTTGGCACCGGGCGCGAACTCCCAATGGCCCATCAGGTCGAGCACACCGTAGCCGGCCGGGCGGTAGGCGTCTGCATCGGCGATACGGGTCTTGCGCTTGGCAAAGGTGCCGGCCAGTTCCACGCCCCACGCATCACGGTCGTACATCAGGCCGACCGTGCCACGCAGCGGGTCCACCGAATCCAGCGGCACGTCTTCGGTACGGTTCTGGCCGTGCGACCACGCCAGTGCGCTGCGCAGCGACCAACCGTCCAGCGCAGCGCTGAGCTGACCGAAATCCACACCGGCCTTCAGCTCCGCGCCGTAGATACGGGCTTCGGAAATATTCTGCGACTGGAACACCAACAAGCCCTGCGCGTTGCGGCCGACGTTGCGCTGCGACTCGATGAAATCCTTGTAGTCGTTCCAGTAGCCGCTGACGCTGACGTAAGCGGCCGGAGTGAGATAACGCATGCCCAGTTCCACCCCATTGCTGGTTTCCGGCATCAGGTCCGGATTGGGAATGGCGGTGTAGCCGAACATCACGTTGGTGAAACCGAGGTTCACGTCGTTGTACGGCGGCGAGCGGAACCCGTGCGAATAACCGGCGAACAGTGACCACTCATCGTCGAAGCGCCACACCATGCCCAGCTTCGGCGACACGCTGGTCTTGCTCAGCGACGCGACCGGCATATCTGGATTGTCCTCGCGGAAGATGCTGTCCAGCTCCGGCGAGAGGCGGTAGTGATCCACGCGCAGGCCCGGCACCAGCGACAGCCGGCCGCCGGCCATGCGCATTTCGTCCTGCACATACAGGCCCAACTCGGTGGTCTTGCTGATCGGGAAATCACGCACCGGGAATGCATCCGGAAGAATCGTGGTGCTGGTGCTGCCATTGGCCAGCACCTGGAAGCCATCACGCTTCTGCTTCACTTCGGTCCACGCGCCATCAAAGCCCCAGGTCAATGCGTGTTCGACATCGCCGGTCTGCAGGCCCTTGTTGAACTGCGCCTGCGCGCCATACACGCGCTGGTCGAAATTGAACTCGCGATGACGACGGCTGCCGTTGGTGCGGCCTTCATTGGTGACCTGCGTGGTCTCGCTGTCCTGGCGGTACAGCTGCCAATGCAGGCTGTCGGCGAACGCACTATTCAACGCATCCATTTCATGCGCGAACGAAACGCGCGTGCGCGTCTGTTTGTCGTGCGCGGTCATATCGGTGGTGGTGCGTGCCGAAGGCGTCGGATGCGTATCGTTGATCGACGAATAGACATCGGTATCGGTGATGTCTTCATTTCCTTCCACCGTCAAACGGAAGCGCTGGGTGTCATCCGGTGCGTAGACCAGTTTGGACAACATGCTGCGACCGTCGCGCTCCTGCGGATTGGGCGCGGTGCGGGTGTAATCGTGGCTGCGGTTGTCGCCCTTGTTGTCGGTTTCCTGGCCTTGGCGATGGTTGACGTTGACCATGCCGCTCCAGCGCTCGCCGCCAAACGCGGTGGTGACGCTCCCCAACAGGCCCTGCCAGTCACCGTCGTAACCGAACTTCAGGCCGACGTAACTGTCCTTGCCGTCCTTCAGGTAGTCGGCCGGATCTTTGGTAACGAATGCCACCACGCCGCCCAACGCATCGGAACCGTACAGCGAGCTGGCCGGGCCGCGCACGATCTCCACGCGCTTGAGCGTTTCCAAATCGGTGAAGTTGCGGTTGGCGTTGGCGAAATTGCCAATGTCGAAACTCTTCGGCATGGCGATGCCGTCGGTCTGGATCAGCACGCGATTGCCGTCCAGGCCACGGATGCGGAAGCCGCCCAGGCCGAAACGGGTCGCGCTGCGGGTCACCGAAATGCCCGGTTCGTAACGAACCAGATCGCTGATGTCATGCACCAGCTGATTGTCCAACTGCTCGCGGTCGATCACGTCCACGGTCGCGGCGACGTCGCTGACGGCACGTTCGGTACGGGTGGCGGTGACCTGCACGCGGTCGAAATCACGCGTATCGGCCGAGGCAGCGGTTTCTGCGTGCACGGGAGAAAGTACCGCCCACAGGGCAGCACTCAGAACAGTTGGACGAATCATGGAAGCCTTGAATCCGTTGGAGATGCAGAACCCTTGGCGGGACGACCGGATTGCCTGGACAACCCGGCCGCTGCCAAGGGGGGGAGAGATGTGCGATTCAGACGGGCAAGGCGCACGGCGGCGCCGGCCCACAGGGAACGCGACCTGCCGTTATTTGGTCAGGATCAACTTGTCGTTGCTGGTGTGGCGCAGGCGATAGAACTTGTCGCCGTGCTGGATGACGATTTCACGCTGGCCCTTGAGCAGGGCGCCGCTGTCGACAACACCGTCGGCCGACATCAACTGGACCGGACGCTGCGGCAGGTGGAGGGTGCGGGGGCGAAGCAGGATGGGCTGAGCGGACATCGAGGTGATTCCGTGCTGGGGACGGAGTTGATGATAATGATTCTCAATATCAATGCAATACCCATTCGCAAAAAGAATTCGCATCACCCATAGGAGCGGCTTCAGCAGCGATGCCCGAAGCATCTTCCGCGACAGCTAAACCCTGCGATTACAGCCACGCAGACGCCGGCTGCATCGCCGACTTCGCGGCTGAATCGCTCCTACCCTGCTGTCGCAGATAGCAGAACGGCCCGGTGCGAGGCCGGGCCGTTCAAGTGGACGTCATTGCTACCGGAAACGGCGGCAATCAGCCAAAGATGGCTTCGATGCGCTGCCAGCCCTGCGCGTCCACGCGATCCAAGACATCCAGCGCGCGCAGGTTTTCCTCCAGCTGCGAAACCCGGCTGGCGCCGAGGATCACGCTGGACACGTTCGGGTTGCGCAGGCACCAGGCAATGGCCAGCTGCGCCGGCGACTCACCCAGCTCGGCAGCCAGCGCACTGAAGGCGCGCACCTTGCCCAGACGATCCTCTGCCGGCTCGCCAAGCACGGCGGTCTGCAGCCATTCCAGCGACGGCTGGCCCAGGCGCGAATCGGTGGCGATGCCGTCGTTGTACTTGCCGGTCAGCAGGCCCGAGGCCAGCGGCGACCAGATGGTGGTGCCCAGCCCGGCATCGGCGTACAGCGGCGCGTACTCCTGCTCCACCCGCTTGCGGTGCAGCAGGTTGTACTGCGGCTGCTCCATCGTCGGTGCGTACAGGTGGTTGGCGCGGGCGAAGGCCACGGCCTCGGCGATCTGCGCACCGGACCATTCCGAGGTGCCCCAATACAGCACCTTGCCCTGGCGAATCAGGGTGTCCATGGCCAGTACGGTCTCGCTGATCGGGGTTTCCGGATCCGGACGATGGCAGTAATACAGGTCCAGGTAATCCACCCGCAGGCGCGTGAGCGCGGCGTGGCAGGCGTCGGTGACGTGCTTGCGCGACAAGCCGCGCTGGGTCGGCGCCGGGTCTTCGGCCGAGCCGAAAAACACCTTGCTCGACACGCAGTAACCGTCGCGCGGCAGGCGCAGGTCGGCGATCACATCGCCCATCACCTGCTCGGCGCGGCCCTTGGCATAGCCCTCGGCGTTGTCGAAGAAGTTGACCCCGTTGTCCCAGGCCGCGGCGACCAGGTTGCGGGACTCATCGCGCCCGATCTGGCTGCCAAAGGTCACCCAGGCGCCAAAGGACAGGGCGGAAAGCTGCAGGCCGGACGACCCGAGACGACGGTATTGCATGGCTCACTCCAGGATTTCAGTCCGCGCCGGCAGCGCGGAAGGGCCGCCAGTGTAACTGGCCGACCTGCCCGTTCAGCCCTCAGACCTTGCCGATACCGGCGCAATCCAGACAGTTCGCCGCATATGCCCCGAAGATTCTTGCCCGGCATAAGCCGCTGCTCTAGGCTTGCGTCTTTTGCGGGTTCGCCCGGGGATTCATCATGGTCGAAGGTTTGGGCAGGATTGGCTTCGGCCTCTTCGGCCTGGCGGTGCTGTTGGGCATCACCTGGCTGTTCTCCAATAACAAGAAAGCAGTGGACTGGAAGCTGGTTGCCACCGGCATCACCCTGCAGATCGCTTTTGCCGCGCTGGTGTTGCTGGTTCCCGGCGGCCGCGACGTGTTCGACTGGCTGGGCAAGGGCTTCGTCAAGATCCTGAGCTTCGTCAATGAAGGTTCCAACTTCATTTTCGGCAGCCTGATGGACATCCCCAAATACGGCTTCATCTTTGCGTTCCAGGTGCTGCCGACCATCATCTTCTTCTCGGCGCTGATGGGCGTGATGTACCACCTGGGCGTGATGCAGGCCATCGTGCGGGTCATGGCGGCGGCCATCACCAAGGTGATGCGCGTGTCCGGTGCGGAAACCACCAGCGTCTGTGCCAGCGTGTTCATCGGCCAGACCGAAGCCCCGCTGACCGTTCGCCCGTACATCTCCAAGATGACCCAGTCCGAGTTGATCACGATGATGATCGGCGGCATGGCGCACATTGCCGGCGGCGTGCTGGCGGCGTATGTGGGCATGCTGGGCGGCGGCGACCCGGCCGCGCAGGCGTTCTACGCCAAGCATCTGCTGGCCGCGTCGATCATGGCTGCACCGGCCACGCTGGTGATCGCCAAGCTGCTGGTGCCTGAAACCGGCACCCCGCTGACCCGTGGCACGGTGAAGATGGAAGTGGAAAAAACCTCTTCCAACATCATTGATGCCGCTGCGGGCGGCGCTGCCGACGGCCTGCGCCTGGCGCTGAACATCGGTGCGATGCTGCTGGCCTTCATCGCCCTGATCGCCCTGCTCAATGCGCCGCTGACCTGGATCGGTGATGTCACCGGCCTGGCGGCCGCCATCGGCAAGCCGACCAATCTGGCCACCATCTTCGGTTACGTGCTGGCCCCGATTGCCTGGGTGATCGGTACGCCGTGGGCCGATGCCACCACCGTGGGTTCGCTGATTGGCCAGAAGGTCGTGATCAATGAATTTGTGGCGTACATGGACCTGTCGCAGATCATCCAAGGCAACGTTCCCGGCGTCACCCTGAGTGACGAAGGCCGCCTGATCGCCACCTACGCGCTGTGCGGTTTTGCCAACTTCAGCTCCATCGCCATCCAGATCGGTGGCATTGGTGGCCTGGCACCGGACCGTCGCCAGGATCTGGCAAAGTTCGGCCTGCGTGCGGTGCTGGGCGGCACGGTTGCCACCCTGATGACCGCTACCATTGCCGGCGTGTTGACCCATTTCGGCTGATTCATCAGCCAACTTAGAGACGTAGATTCCATGAGTTCTGTTGTCATTGCCGGTTCTTTCAATGTCGACCATGTCTGGCGCTGCGATGCCCTGCCCGCGCCAGGGGCGACCATTGCCGGACGCTACAGCACCGGCCCCGGCGGCAAGGGCTTCAACCAGGCCGTGGCGGCCCGCCGCGCCGGCGCCGAGGCCAGCTTTGTCTGCGCCCTGGGTGACGACGCCGGTGGCACGCTGGCACGCCAGCTGGCAGCAGCGGACGGCATCCAACTGGTGGCCGAAGCCAGCAGCGAGCCGACCGGCACCGCCGGTATCTACGTCGATGGCCGTGGCCGCAACTCCATCGTGATCGGCGCTGGCGCCAATGCCTCGCTGAGCACGGAGTTCATGTCGGCCAACGCGGCACTGATCAGCGGCGCCAAGGTGCTGCTGGCACAGCTGGAATCGCCGGTGGAAACCATCGAAGCCGCACTCAGCCTGGCCCGTGAGGCCGGCGTGTTGACCATGCTCAACGCCGCGCCGGCCAATGCGCCGTCCACCATCAGCCTGCTCAAGCTGGCCGATGTACTCACCCCGAACGAAACCGAGTTCGCCGCCCTGCTCGGTCGCCATGTCGGCGAACGCGTGGAAGCGGACGACGTGGCCGCGCTGGATGGCGCCAGCCTGCACGCGCTGTGCCGCAAGCTGTCGGGCAACACCGTGGTGGTGACGCTGGGCGCAGTGGGTGTGTTTGTCTCGCATGACGAAGACAAGCTGCGCGGCGACAGCCAGCCGTACTACCGCGTGGCCGCCGAGTCGGTGCAGGTGGTGGACACCACCGGCGCCGGCGACGCCTTCAACGGCGCACTGGCCGCCTCGCTGGCGCATACACCCGATGCAGCGTTCATCAAGCACGTGCGCTTTGCCAACCAGTACGCCGCCCGCTCCACCGAGCAGGAAGGCGCAGCGGTGTCGATGCCGCGGATGACACCGGCCGACGCCTGAGTCCATCCACATCGTTTGATCCCATGACGGCCCGGAAACGGGCCGTCATGCCGTTCAGGCGCCACGTTCCTGTCGGACAACTACAATACGCAGCATGCAGATCGGCCCCTACACCATCGCCCCGAACGTGGTGCTCGCTCCCATGGCGGGCGTCACCGACAAACCGTTCCGACAGCTGTGCAAGCGGCTGGGTGCGGGTTTGGCTGCCTCGGAAATGACCATCAGCGATCCGCGCTTCTGGAATACCCGCAAGTCGCTGCATCGCATGGACCATGCCGGCGAACCGGCACCGATCAGCGTGCAGATCGCAGGCACCGAACCGCAGCAGCTGGCTGAAGCGGCGCGTTACAACGTTGACCACGGCGCGCAGATCATCGACATCAACATGGGCTGCCCGGCCAAGAAAGTCTGCAACGCCTGGGCCGGCTCAGCGCTGATGCGCGACGAAGCCTTGGTCGCGCGCATTCTTGAAGCGGTGGTCAACGCGGTGCCGGTGCCGGTCACGCTGAAGATCCGCACGGGTTGGTGCGCGGACGTACGCAATGCACCGGCCATCGCCCGCATCGCCGAAGACAGCGGCATCGCCGCGCTGGCCGTGCACGGCCGCACCCGCGACCAGCACTACACCGGCGTGGCCGAGTACGACACCATCGCCGCGATCAAGGCGATGCTGCGCATCCCGGTGTTGGCCAATGGCGACATCGATTCGCCGCAGAAGGCCGAGCAGGTGCTCAAGCACACCGGCGCCGATGCGGTGATGGTTGGCCGCGCCGCGCAGGGCCGGCCGTGGATCTTCCGCGAGATCGGCCACTACCTGGCCACCGGCGAACAGCTGCCGCCGCCATCGCTGCAGGAAGTGCGCGACATCCTGATCGCCCACCTCATCGACCTGCACGCCTTTTACGGTGAGCCGCAAGGCGTGCGCATCGCCCGCAAACATCTGGGCTGGTATGCCAAGGATCGCCCCGAAAATGCCGCCTTCCGCGCGGTGGTCAACGCTGCTGAGAGCACCGACGCACAGCTGCGGCTGACCCGCGATTACTTCGATGCATTGATCGCCGGTGAAGTGCCGGCACGTTCACCGGCGGCGTGATCAAGAAAGCGCTGGGATTTCATCTCAGCCGACGCAGCTGATCTACCGCCGCAGGCTGGGATGGAGCAACGCGCAATCCCAGCGCGCTTCGCAGCTCAATGCATCACACCAGATCCGGATGCCGATCCACCAACGCCTGCTTGCGTTCCTGCAGGTCACTGATCCTGTTCTGCAAGCCATCAATCTGCACATCCAGATCATCCACACGCGCTTCGATATGGTCATACGCTTCCTGCAGCAACTCGCGCGCCTCGCGGCGGCTGGACGCATTGGGTGTATCGCCATGCAGTGGACGATTGGCGGTTTCACGCATCAACAAAGCCGTCACCAAGCCCACCACGGCCACCACCATCAAGTAGTACGCCGGCATCATCAAATCGCCGGTCACCTCTACCAACCACGCCGCAGCGGTCGGTGTCAGGCCGCAGAAGATCACCGAAATATTGAACGCCGTGGCCAGCGCGCTGTAACGCACGCGCGTGGGAAACATCGCCGGCAACGTGGACGCCATCACGCCGATCAGGCAGTTCAACAACACCGCCAGCAACAACAGGCCCACAAAGATCAAACCGATGTTGCCGCTGTTGATCAGATGAAACGCCGGGATCGCAGCCACCAGCAGACCAAGACTGCCGGCCGCGATGAAGGGCCTGCGCCCAACGCGATCACTGGCCCAGCCCACCATCGGCTGCACGAACAACATACCAATCATCACCACGATGATGATCAGCACGCCGTGATCTTCGGAGTAATGCAGGTTGTGCGACAAGTAGGTCGGCATATAGGTCAGCAACATGTAATAGGTCACATTGGTGACCAGCACGATGCCCACGCATACCAGCAACGAACGCCAATACTTCGTCGCAATCTCCATGACAGAGATGCGCGGCGGACTGCCAACGGCGTCCTGATCCTCGCGCTCCATGCGCTCCAGTTGTTCGGTAAAGGCCGGCGTTTCTTCCGCCGCATGGCGCAGGTACAGGCCGATCAGGCCCAACGGCGCAGCAAGGAAGAACGGCACGCGCCAGCCCCATTCCAGAAAACGCACTTCCCCAAGAATGCTGCTGAGTACCACCACCACGCCCGCACCCAACACGAAGCCGGCGATGGAACCAAAATCCAGCCAACTACTGAGGAAGCCGCGCTTCCGATCCGGCGCGAACTCCGCCACGAACACCGCTGCACCGGTGTACTCACCGCCCACCGAAAACCCCTGCACCAACTTGCATAACAGCAGCAGAATCGGCGCAAGGATGCCGATGCTTTCATACGACGGAATCAAGCCGATGCAGAACGTACTGATCGCCATCAGGATGATGGTGGCCGACAACACTTTCTGCCGCCCGAACTTGTCGCCCATCACACCGAAGAACACGCCACCCAACGGACGCACCAGGAACGGCACCGAGAACGTACCCAGCGCGGCGATGGTCTGCACACTCGGCGACGCCTCGGGAAAAAACACTTTGCCAAGGGCATAGGCAACAAAGCCGTAGACACCGAAGTCGAACCATTCCATTGCGTTGCCAAGCGCAGCGGCGGTGACGGCTTTTTTGACTCTGCCCTTGTCGATGACGGTGATGTCACCAATCTGCATCGGTTCATTACGAATAGCGGATTCACTTGTAGACATGCAGTACCAGTCCTCCCGTGATTGAGTGGGATGCGTGCAAGGCCTGGGCACACTGAATCCAGCGCAGGCCGTAATGCGCACGAATGAATGACCCACAGCAGCGCTGCGGGAACGGTCGGGGACAGTAAAGAACCAGGAACAAGGCCTGGAAAGGCGAAAAGCCGGCTGTCCAAGTACCCAGGCGTGAATGCCCTGCGCGAAGCGCGTGAGGTACCGAGCCTGCTTATTTTACGCGGGCCGGTGTTAAGACAATCTAAAGATCACGCCACGCGCGCATTCATCCGCGCGTGCAAATGCATTCAACGCACTTGTTTGAATTGCCTTGAAACAAGCGTATTTCTGCAGAAAACAAGCAACGCCGCGGCCATGCAACCCACCGCGTAGCAGGCGATATCGCCCCACGAGAACGTGTTGCCGATGACCGTGTACATCACATCGCCACGCACGAATCCCAATCTTTCCGCGAGTCGAAAGTACTGCGCGAACTCAATGCAGCAGGCAAACACGAACACCGCCAGCAGCAGGACGTAATCATTGGCACGCAGCACGCTGCGCACCGCCGCATAGATCAGCACTACCACCAGCGCGTCACCCAGATACGCGCGTATCCACGACACATGCGGCAGCTGCGTGGCGATGATCACTTCCATCACAAACACCAGCACCGCCAGAACGGCATGTGGCCAGCTGAAGCCAAACGCCAGCCGTTGCTGCGAAACACGCATATCCGACCTCAGCGCCAGTTGGCGTTGTTTTCCCAGAACGTCACCGCACGGCGATACGCATCACGGTCCATCGACACGCCCGAGCCGCCCTCTTCCACACCCAGTGCGTTGCGCATCATGGTGATCGGCGCCATCGGAATTTCTTCCGGCGCAGCGGTGTACAGGCAACCAACCACGCCCCACTCCGCATCGATGACCGAGCCTTCTTTTTCCAACTGTTCGCGGCTGTACATGATGACCACCAGGTAGTCGGCCACCGGTGATTCCACGCCTTCAAACCAGCGCACCAGTACCGGCAATTCTTCGCGCATGCGCGCCTCATACGCCGAACGCAGCAGATGGCGATTGTCGTCCGTGATGGGAACGGTCAGGCAACGCGTGCTGGTCCAGTTGCGATAGACAAACAATTTGCAGAACGGCGCATAGCCATCAATCACCTTGTCCGGCGCGTGTGCATTCAAGTGCTGCTCGAACTGCTCGGCGCTGCAATCCTGGATGGTATTGGGGCGCGGCGTGCGCGGGAACAAACGGGTGCGGGCAAACGAGGTGAGATGGATGGACATGGCAAGGTCTTTCGGAAGCTGCGCACATTGTCGGTGATCGGCGCCCACCATGGCAGTGGCCGCGTATTGAACGGCAGGAAAACATTGCCGCTGCGCCTACGCGGTTACGACAGCACTCCGACGTTCGCACGCCGACAGTGCGTACTGTCCCTGCAGAGCACTGCCATGCGCCACATCGATTCCCGCGATGCCATCAAGGTGCCCGCCATCACCCTGGGCTTCTGGGTCATCAAGATATTGGCCACGACGCTGGGCGAAGTCGGCGGTGATGCGGTCAGCATGTCGATGGGGCTGGGCTATCTGCTGAGCACGGCATTGTTCGCGGTGGTGTTTGTGCTGGCGGTTGCCGCGCAGATCCGCGCACGCGCCTTTCAACCTTGGCTGTACTGGTCGGCCATCATCGCCAGCACCACCGTCGGCACGACCCTGGCCGATTACGTGAAGCGCTCGCTCGGCCTGGGCTACAACGGCGGCACCGCCTTGCTGCTGTCGCTGTTGCTGGCGTCGTTGTGGCTGTGGAGGCAGGCAACCGGCTCGGTCTCCGTCGCCAGCATCAACACGCCACGCAGCGAGCTCTTCTATTGGCTGACCATCACCTTCTCGCAGACGCTGGGCACCGCGCTCGGCGATTGGGTCGCCGACACCCAGGGGCTGGGCTACAGCGGCGGCATCGCGCTCTTTTCCGGCCTGCTCGCCCTGATCGCGCTGCTGTACGCCACGACCCGGCTGCCGCGCACCCTGCTGTTCTGGTCGGCCTTCGTGCTCACCCGGCCGCTGGGCGCCGTGGTGGGCGACTTCCTGGACAAACCCCTCGACCACGGCGGCCTGGCCTTGAGCCGCTACGCCGGCACCGCGTTGCTGCTGTTGGTCATTGCCGCCTGCGTCGCATGGCTGCCGCAGCGGCCCGCCGCACGGGCGCACTGAGGCCCAGATCGCGGTCTCGCCTGAAACCATTGCACATCCATCTTGATGGAGAGATATAATGCCGAGCATTCCGATATGCCCGGCTGCTTTCCATGACCGCGATCAGCTTCGAGTTCTACCCGCCCAAGACCGACGACCAGCGCGCACAGCTGGACCGCACCGCTGCCAAGCTCAAGGCGCACGGCCCCGAGTACGTGTCCTGTACGTTCGGTGCCGGCGGTTCGACCTTGAGCTACACCTCCGAAACCGTGCGCCAC
Organism: Stenotrophomonas sp.; assembly: GCF_050737575.1. GTDB lineage: Bacteria > Pseudomonadota > Gammaproteobacteria > Xanthomonadales > Xanthomonadaceae > Stenotrophomonas. The sequence continues at coordinate 237,121 of NZ_JBOHXW010000002.1, read as the reverse complement.
CTCAACCAGCACCACGGCCTGCAGGCGGCGCCGCATCTGTCGTGCGTGGGTGGCACCCGCGAGGAGATCCGCGAGCTGCTCAAGCTGTACCGCGCCATCGGCGTGAAGCGCTTGGTCGCGCTGCGCGGTGACTTACCTTCGGGCATGGGCTTCCCCGGCGACCTGCGCTACGCCTCCGAGCTGATCGCCTTCATCCGCGCCGAGCACGGCGATGCCTTCCGCATCGAAGTCGGCGCCTACCCGGAAACCCACCCGCAAGCCAGCGACGCACTGGCCGATCTTCGCCACTTCAAGACCAAGATCGACGCCGGTGCCGATGCGGCCATCACCCAGTACTTCTACAACGCCGACGCCTATTTCCACTTCGTCGATGCCAGCCGCAAGCTCGGCGTGGACGTACCGATCATTCCCGGCGTGATGCCCATTTCCAACTTCAGCCAGCTGCGTCGCTTCTCCGAACAATGCGGCGCCGAGATCCCACGCTGGATCAGCAAGCGTATGCAGGCTTTTGGTGATGACGCCGAGTCGGTACGCAGCTTTGGCGCCGACGTGGTTGCCACCTTGTGCGAGCGCCTGATCGCCGGCGGTGCGCCATCGCTGCACTTCTACACGTTGAATCTGGCCAAGCCGACCCACGCCGTGTTGCAGCGCCTGCGCAGCGCCTGATCAACAACACCACCGCCGTCACTTCCTGCAAACCGGCGCAGCCGCTACGCTTGCGCGATGCGAACCGCGTTGCTGCTGTTGTTGTCTTCCTGCCTTGCCCTGTTGGCGTTCAACGCGCAGGCGCAGCAGGTCAACCGCTGTACCAACGCGCAGGGCCAGACGGTCTACGGTGATAAGCCCTGCGAGGTCATGGGCGCCCGTGCACGGCTGTTGCCGGCGCGCCCTGCCGGTGGCAGCGGGCTATACCGCGACAGCTGTGCGCGCCGCCTCAGCGAGCTGGTGGGGCAGATTCAATCCGCCGCGCAGGCGCAGGACGCCAACCGCCTGTCCAGCATCTACTTGTGGAACGGCCTGTCCACCGCCGCCGCCACCCAGGTGATGGACCGGCTGCATGAAATCGTGCAGCGGCCGCTGCTGGATATCGCGCCGGTATTCCCCGAAGTGGCCTCTTACGAGCCGGCACCCACCGAGCCTTTCACCTACACCGATGGCACTGCGGTAGACCCCACGCAAACCACTCCGGCCCCGCTGATCAGCAACGCCGCGCCGCCGGCGCGTCGGCCGGTTGCCCTGCGACTGGAACAAACGCTGCCACGCAGCAGCACGCCCACGCGCACCGTGTTCCGGCTGCGGCGTCAGTACAACTGCTTCTGGATCACGCTGTAGGCGCAGGCCACAGCGAACGGATCGCCGCCACGCCCAGCGCACCATGTTGGCGCGCCTTTTCGATATCACTGGCGGCCATGCCACCAATGGCGTAGATCGGCAGCGACACCTGCTCACGCAACTGCTCGAAGGCCTCCCAGCCCAACGGCGCTGCGCCCGGATGCGTGGCAGTAGCCTGCACCGGCCCCAACACCACAAAGTCACAGCCCAGCCGCTGCGCGGCCTGCAGCTGGGCCAGATCGTGGCAGGACGCCGCCACCGGCAACGACTCGGGCAATGGCCGCGCAGACAGCGACAACAACTGCTCGCCGCCCAGGTGCACGCCCACGCCCAGCTCGCGCGCCAAGGCGATATCACGGTTGAGCAGCACCTCCACCTGCGAGGCGAAACGCTCGGCCACCGCACGCGCCAATGCGTCGCGGTCGCTCGCCTGTGGCGTGCGCAGCTGAATCCGACGGATACCGCTTTCAATGGCCGCGCCGATTCCGCCCAGCCACGCCTCGACGCCCTGTCCCGGCTCGGGTGTGACCAGATAACGGTCGGGCTGACGCAGCGCCGCCACCACCGGCAGATCGGCCGGCGGCATCGAGTAGCGCGACAGCTTGTCCGGCGTCACCCAGGTAATGGCTTGGCCTTCACGGCCGCGCGCCGAACCTTTCCAGCTGCGCACCATGCGCACTTCCAGACGCAGGCGTTTGTCCGGATACAGCTGCGGCACATCCATCAACCACTCGCCGATCTGCGCCTCGATGCCAAGCTCTTCGTGCAGCTCCCGGGCCAGCGCCTGTTCCGAGCTTTCACCGGGCTCGCGCTTGCCCCCCGGGAACTCCCACAAGCCCGCCATGTCACTGTTGCCAGTGCGGCGGTTGAGCAGGATGCGGCCACGCGCGTCGGTGATGACGGCGGCCACGACATGGATGGAGCGCAAAGGAGAATTCATGGGCTGAGAATGCCGAAAACCCCGCCGAACGCGCAACGGTCACATGCGCCCCGGAAGCAACAGGCGGCATACCACCACGCAGCATGGGCACCCGCAACACGGCAGGATCGCCAAAGAAAAACCCCGCTTTCGCGGGGTTTTTCGTCAATCAGTTCAACTGACCGTGGCAGTGCTTGTACTTCTTGCCACTGCCGCAGGGGCACGGGTCGTTACGGCCGACCTTGGGCTCGTTGGCGGCGTTGACCACCTCGGCGGCCTCTTCGTCGGCGCTGTAGCCACCGTTGTCCTGGTGCTGGAACTGCGACATCTGCAAACGCGCTTCGGCCTGCTGGCGCTCCAATGCCTCCATCGCGGCGACTTCTTCCTCGCTGCGCACGCGCACGCGCGACAGCAGGTTGATCACTTCGCTCTTGACGTCTTCCAGCATCTGCGAGAACAGCTCGAAGGCTTCCTTCTTGTATTCCTGCTTGGGCTGCTTCTGCGCATAACCACGCAGGTAGATGCCCTGACGCAGGTAATCCATGCGTGCCAGATGCTCCTTCCAGCTCTGGTCGAGCACGGTCAACATCACGTGCTTTTCCAGCGCGCGCATGGTGTCGCCGCCAACGGCCGCTTCCTTCTGTGCGAAGTGCTCTTCCATCCGCTCGACCACCTTCTGCGCGATCGCATCGGCATCCAGTTCTTCGTGCTGCGTGACCAGACCCACCACGTCCATCTGCACGCCCAGCTCGGTGTCCAGCGTGGCCTGCAGGCCAGCCAGGTCCCACTGCTCGTCCACCGAGTTCGGCGGCACGAAGCGCGCGACCAGGTCATAGATCACATCGCCACGAATGCCGTCGATGTTTTCCTTCACCGAGTCCGCGTCCAGCAACTCATCGCGCTGCGAGTAGATCACCTTGCGCTGGTCGTTGTTGACGTCGTCAAAGTCCAGCAGGTTCTTGCGGATGTCGAAGTTGTGCGCTTCGACCTTGCGCTGCGCTTTCTCGATCTGACGGCTGACCATGCGGTCTTCAATGACGTCGTCTTCCTTCATGCCCATCATGCGCATCGCCTTCTGCACCCAGTCAGAGGCGAAGATGCGCATCAGGTTGTCTTCCAGCGACAGGTAGAAACGGGACGAACCCGGGTCACCCTGACGGCCGGAACGACCACGCAGCTGGTTATCGATACGACGCGATTCATGGCGCTCGGTGCCGACGATATGCAGACCGCCCGCAGCCTTCACGGCTTCGTGGCGCTCCTGCCATGCCGCCTTCACGGCGGCTTTCTGCTCCTCGCTGATGTCTTCACCCAGCTCGTGCAGTTCGGTTTCCAGCGAGCCGCCCAACACGATGTCGGTACCGCGACCGGCCATGTTGGTGGCGATGGTCACCGAGCCCGGACGACCGGCGTTGGCGACGATGGTCGCTTCGCGGTCATGCTGCTTGGCGTTGAGCACTTCGTGATGCACACCCGCCTTGCGCAGGTGCTCGGACAACATCTCCGAGGTTTCAATCGAGGTGGTACCCACCAGCACCGGCTGACCGCGCTTGGCGCACTCTTCGATATCGGCCAGCACCGCGTTGAACTTGCCCTGGCGGTTGAGGAACACCTGGTCCGGGTAGTCCTTGCGCACGGTCGGCTTGTTGGTCGGAATCACCACCACTTCCAGGCCATAAATGCTCTGGAACTCGAAGGCTTCCGTATCGGCCGTACCGGTCATGCCGGACAGCTTCTTGTACATGCGGAACAGATTCTGGAAGGTGATGCTGGCCAGCGTCTGGTTCTCACGCTGTACCGGCACGCCCTCCTTCGCTTCCACGGCCTGGTGCAGGCCATCGGACCAGCGACGACCGGCCAGCGTACGACCGGTGAATTCGTCGACGATCACCACTTCGCCATCGCGCACGATGTAGTCCACGTCACGCTGGTAAATAGCGTGCGCGCGCAGTGCGGCGTTGAGGTGATGGACGACAGTCAGGTTCTGCGCGGCGTACAGGCCGTTGTCGTTGTCTTCGCCGATGATGCCGGCTTCGCGCAGCAGTTCTTCTGCATGCCCCATGCCTTCTTCGGACAGGTGCACCTGCTTGCCCTTTTCATCCACCCAGAAGTCGCCCTCGCCGTCTTCCAGCTCCTGTTTGATCAGGTGCGGCACGACGCGGTTGACGCGGATGTACAGCTCGGGGGAATCATCGGCCGGGCCGGAAATGATCAGCGGGGTACGCGCTTCGTCGATCAGGATCGAGTCGACTTCATCGACGATGGCGTAATGCAGGCCGCGCTGGTAACGATCAGCCTTGGTCAGCGCCATGTTGTCGCGCAGGTAATCGAAACCGAATTCGTTGTTGGTGCCGTAGGTGATGTCGCTGCCGTAGGCCTCACGCTTGTCACCGTGCGGCATGCCCGGATAGACCACGCCTACGCTCAGGCCCAGCCAGTTGTACAGCTTGCCCATCTGCGCGGCATCGCGGCGGGCCAGGTAGTCATTGACCGTGACCACGTGGACGCCCTTGCCTTCCAGCGCATTGAGGTAGACCGGCAGCGTTGCCACCAGCGTCTTGCCTTCACCGGTACGCATTTCGGCGATCTTGCCCAAGTGCAGCACCATGCCGCCGATCAGCTGCACGTCGTAATGGCGCATGCCCAGCACACGCAGTGACGCCTCGCGGCAGACCGCGAACGCCTCCGGCAGCACCTTGTCCAGGGCTTCGCCACCGGCGATGCGCTCACGGAATTCGGGCGTCTTGGCCTTCAGCTGGTCATCGGAGAGCTTCTGGATCTCCGGCTCCAAGGCGTTGATCTTGGCGACGATACGGTTGAGCTGGCGCAACTGGCGTTCATTACGACTGCCAAAAACGCGGGTAAGCAGGCTGTTGATCATTGAAGGAACCGGTTTGAATGAAATGCCGTGCGACAGACAGGCCCCCTGGGACCTCCCCTCACAAACGAAACAGGGCGCAATGCGCCCTGTCGATGGCAACGCCTATTGTAGCTTGGGGCGAGGGCTTGGCGATTCAAGCTCCCGACCCAGCTATTTGTCAGCCGCGGCTGAGACGCCCCACGGGCGTGTTGCCGCCTTCGCCGAGGAACTTGCGCGGGTTCATCACCTGGCCGTTCTGCCAGACCTCAAAATGCACGTGGGCACCGGTGGAACGGCCCGTGGAACCGGCCTTGGCCACTTCCTGCCCGGCACGCACCAGGCTGCCCTCACGCACGGTCAGGCGCGAATTGTGCGCATACAAGGTCTTGTAGCCGTTGCCGTGGTCGATCTCGACCACATTGCCGTAGCCGCCCTTCACCCCGGAATAGCTGACCACACCATCGGCCACGGCCATGACCGGGTCACCGACGCGGGCGTGGAAGTCCATGCCCTTGTGGTTGCCAGCACCGCGACCAAACGGGTCAGCGCGGGTACCGAAGCTGGAGGTGATGTAGGTGTTGCTGATCGGCATGCGCGACGGCACGGCGTTCTGCTCAAGCTGGTGATCGAACAGCAACGATTCCAGCACCGACAACTGTTTGCCTGAAGCAGCGAACCGCTGCCCCAGCACCTGTAAGTCGGTGACAACCGCGCTGGCCGGGATGTCCTGGGTCGGGCCCGGCTCGCCTTCACCCATACCGGGCGTTTCGTTGAAGTCGAACTCGCCGTCCTGCAGCTTGCCCATCTGGGTCAAGCGCTCGCCCAGCGCGTTCAGACGCGTGGCCTGTGCCTGCAGCTCGCCCAGACGCGCGGCCAGAGCATTGACCTGGGTCTGCGCATCGGCGCGCACCTTGGCCAGCTCCTGCTCCTGCCGGTCAACCTTGGCTTGCAGCGCCGAATCACCCACCATGCCCAGCGCCAGGCTCAAGGCCAAGCCCACCAGACAACCCAACCCAAGTACGCTGCCCAGCAACGCCTTGGGGCGATCCTCGAAATACATCTGAACGCGAGCGAGCGCCGTCTTGGCCTGCCGTTCACGCGTTTTGATTACGATCTTTTTAAATGTCATTGAAGAATTCTTATGTCTGAGCCGAAATCCAGCGTTCGTTCCCGTTCCGCGCCCAAACAGGCGCTGGAAGCGGCGATGGCGGACAAAGCTGGAAACCCGTTGCGACGAGCCCTGTGGCTCGATGCGTTGGACCGGCAATTGCGCCCCCATCTGCCGCCGGCGCTGGCAAACCGTTGCCGGTTGGCCAATGTGGACGGCGAACACCTCGTTTTTCTCGTCGAATCGCCGGTGTGGCATGCCAAGGTACGGCTTGCCGAGGACCAGCTGATCGACGCGGCCCGATCCATCGGGCTGAAGGCCACGCGAGTGACCGTCAAGACTGCCACTGCGCCCCCGCACTCCCCAGTGCGTAATGACCAGCGCAGTACCGCAGTTTCGGAAGCCACGCATAAGGGATTGCGCGACGCCCTGGCTGCACTCCAGGACGTGAAATCCACGCGATCCTGAAATCCGGGAGCCGTACCGGCCCCGGTTCCCGCCCTTTGCCCAACGGGTCAAAGCAGGAAGCCGGAGGAATCCTAGCGGTGGATTGCCCCCCGGGAGTTAGTCTTTTGTTAATTTTTCGCTAAATTCAGGCTCGAACCCTTACTGGGTTCACAAATCCATGACATAGCTGCATCTGGTCCTAAGAATTCGCCAGCGCTCTTACACATGGATGCGGGTCGCCGGGTCTCGCCAGCGCAGAATTCGGAATGAAGCGCGCGGACGGAGGGGCGGATGAGCAACCGGGGCATTAAATGCCCGACTGCGTCCTTCTCCCGTTTACGGGAGCAAGGTGCCCCGGAGGGGCGGATGAGGGGCTTTTGATGTTCTTGGGAACCCGACATCCATTGTCAACCAGCGTGCCGGCTGACTCGTTTGCGCCGATTTCGACGCCCCCTCACCCCACCCCCTCTCCCGCAGGCGGGAGAGGGGCTCAAGCAGGGATTTGGTGCTTATCCGGCACATCTCGGTAAAGCCTCGGCGAAGCATGGCTTCGCTCTACTCAGGTCCAAGAAGGTCCGGGACAGGCTGTTGGAATATCCAAGAAGTTCCCGCTCGGCCACCCATGCAGTTCCGTGGCTGGACATGGCTGACATGGATTTCCTCAACGCCAGACAGCAGAACGGCCGGTTGAACCGGCCGTTTCAGTGTTTCTTTGTGTCCCGCCTCAAGCGTAAGCCGGCAGACCGTAGACCACCGGGTCGGCGGCAACCGGGGAATCGAAGCTGGCCCATTCCCAGGCGGTTTCGTCGGCCAGGAGGGCGCGCACCAGCTTGTTGTTGAGCGCATGGCCAGACTTGAAGCCATCGTAGGCACCGAGCACCTGGCCGCCGGCCAGATACAGGTCGCCGATGGCGTCGAGGATCTTGTGGCGTACGAATTCGTCGACGTAGCGCAGACCGTCTTCATTCAACACACGGAATTCGTCCAGCACGATGGCATTGTCCATCGAGCCACCCAGGCCCAGATTGCGCTCGCGCATGTACTCCAGGTCACGCATGAAGCCAAACGTGCGGGCGCGGGAAATCTCTTTGACGTACGCAGCCGTGGAGAACTCGATCTCCGCGCGCGACTGCTTGGCCGGAATCATCGGATGGTCGAACTGGATGGTGAAGCCCAGTTTGTAGCCTTCATATGGGTCGAAGCGGGCAACCTTGTCGCCGTCGCGCACCTCCACCGTTTTGAGGATGCGCAGGAAACGCTTGGGCGCGTCCTGTTCGACAACGCCTGCCGACTGCAGCAGGAACACGAACGGGCCCGAGGAGCCGTCCATGATCGGCAACTCAGCCGAAGACAGTTCCACGATCACGTTGTCCACGCCGAGGCCGGCCAGGGCCGACATCAGGTGTTCGACGGTTTGGATCTTGGCACCTTCACAGGTCAGGCCGGTGCACAGGGTCACTTCGGTGACCAGGTCTGCACGGGCCGGCACGACAACCACCGGATCCAGATCGACGCGACGGAACACGATGCCATGGTTCACCGGCGCAGGGCGCAACGTCATATAGACCTTGTCACCGCTGTGCAGGCCGACGCCAGTGGCGCGGATCGTGTTCTTGAGGGTGCGTTGCTGGATCATGGGTTCGGAACCGGATAAGCCGCGCATGCGCGGCTGGGGACAAACAAGAATAACACGCGTTAACAACCGCTCCCCGGAACGCCAGACAACGGCAGCACGTACAGGGAAGGACGGAAAATGCCGCCGGGCCGATCCTGGCCCGGCGACAAAGGACATGGTTTTGCCCGTCAGGGTGGACATCCCTGACGTGTATTGCAGCGGCAACTGCCCCGCTCCGCTTGGACGAACCGGCCCGACCCGCGCCGCCGACAGGCGCGTGACCAGACCCGGTCCGCTCAGACGAGCCGGACCAGCCTGCCGATCAGTCTGCCTGGCGGCGCAGGAACGCCGGAATATCCAGGTAGTCGTTCGGCAGTTCAGCCGCCGCCGGCGAGGCCGACGAAGCGGAAGAAGATGCTGCCGCGGTGTCTGCGCTCGGACGACGCAGGCCCATGCCCAGCGAGTTGCCGACTGCCTTGGCCACAGCATCGGCCGGGCTTTCGTACTCGCCGAATTCCGGCTGACCGGTGGTGGCGTTGCGGACGAGCTTGATCGGTGCGCGCTCGCCCGGACGCTGTGCGTTCTTGGCGGTTGCACGGTTCAGGCCGGTGGCCACAACGGTCACGCGCACTTCGTCCTGCATGTCCGGGTCCAGCACGGTGCCGACCACGACCGTGGCGTCTTCCGAGGAGAAACCTTCGATGGTGCGGCCGATTTCGTCGAACTCGCTCATGGTGAAGTCCGGGCCGGCAGTGATGTTGACCAGGATGCCGTTGGCACCGGCCAGATTCACATCGTCCAGCAGCGGGTTCTGGATGGCGGCTTCGGCGGCGGCCTGGGCGCGGTCATCGCCACGCGCGGTGCCGGTGCCCATCATGGCCAGGCCCATTTCCGACATCACGGTGCGCACGTCGGCAAAGTCGACGTTGATCAGACCCGGACGCACGATCAGATCGGCGATGCCCTGCACCGCGCCCTGCAGCACGTCGTTGGCGGCACGGAAGGCCTGCACCATGGTGGCGTTGCGGCCGAGCACGGTGATCAGCTTTTCGTTCGGGATGGTGATCAGCGAGTCGACGTGCTGGCTCAGTTCTTCGATGCCCTTCAGCGCGACCTGCATGCGGCGACGGCCTTCAAACGGGAACGGCTTGGTGACCACGGCCACGGTCAGGATGCCCATTTCCTTGGCCAGCTGTGCCACCACCGGCGCAGCGCCGGTGCCGGTGCCACCGCCCATGCCGGCGGTGATGAACACCATATCCGCACCCTGCAGCGCGTCCATGATGCGTTCGCGATCTTCCAGTGCGGCCTGACGGCCGACTTCCGGGTTGGCGCCAGCGCCAAGGCCCTTGGTGACGTTGGTACCCAGCTGCAGCTGCAGCTTGGCACCACAGTTCTTGATGGCCTGCGAGTCGGTGTTGGCAGTGATGAATTCCACGCCATCGACGGCGCTGTTGACCATGTGGGCCACGGCATTGCCGCCGCCACCGCCAACACCCACCACCTTGATCACCGCGTTCGGTGCCATCTTTTCAATCAGTTCGAAATGCGCCATGTCCATGTCCTCTCTATTGCCGTGATTGGGTCGAGCATCCGGGAAGAATCCTTCTCCTTCTGCGCCCGCCCGCACCGGCGAGTTGTTTTAGGTTTTCCGCTTGGGGTTACCCCTTCACGGTGGTTGTTGCCTGTATCAATGACTGCGTTACTGCACTTCGTCTTGCCCTACTGCTTGCTTCACTGCCTTACTGCCTGGCACCGCGCTTAGAACTCGCCGCGGAACCAGTTTTTCAACTTGTTGAACAGGCTGCCGGCGCGCCCGGTGGGCAGCGACGGACGACGCGGGTGTTCGATCTGACTGCCCATCAGCAGCAGGCCCACGCCAGTGGCATGCACCGGATTGCCAACCACTTCGCCCAGCCCGGTGACGTGCTGCGGAATACCCACGCGTACCGGCATCTGCAGCATTTCCTCGGCCAGTTCGACCACGCCTTCCATCTTCGAGGCTCCGCCGGTGAGCACCATGCCGGCGCGCACCATTTCCTCGAAACCGGAGCGACGCAGCTCGGCCTGTACCATTTCAAAAATTTCTTCGTAGCGGCCCTGCACTGCCTGCGCCAGCGAATGACGCGGCATGCGACGCGGCGGGCGATCACCGACCGACGGCACCTGGATGCTTTCTTCGGCGGTTGCCAGCTGCGCCAGCGCACAGGCGTAACGCACCTTGATCTGCTCGGCTTCCGGCGTCGGCGTGCGTAGCATGTGCGCGATGTCGTTGGTGACGTGGTCACCGGCAATCGGCAACGAGGCGGTGTGGCAGATCGCGCCTTGCACGAACACGGCGATGTCGGTGGTGCCAGCACCGATATCCACCATCACCACGCCCAGCTCGCGCTCGTCGGCGGTGAGCACGGCCACGCTGGAGGCCAGCGAGGAAAGCACCAGGTCATCCACCTGCAAGCCGCAGCGTTGCACGCACTTGCTGACGTTGGCGGCGGCCGACTGCGCGCACACCACCAGGTGCGCATGCACCTCCAGGCGCACACCGGTCATGCCGACCGGATTGCGGATGCCTTCCTGCGAATCGTCCAGCACGTATTCGCGCGGAATCGCATGCAGGATTTTCTGGTCGGCCGGAATCGCCACGGCCTTGGCCGCTTCCAGCACGCGGTCCAGGTCGCCCCAGCTCACTTCGCCTTCGCGGATCGGGGTGATGCCCTGCGAGTTGCGGCACTGCACGTGGTTGCCGGAGATCGACGCATAGACTGAACGGATCTCGCAGCCGGCCATCAATTCCGCTTCTTCGATGGCGCGCTGGATGGACTGTACCGTCGATTCGATGTCCACCACCACGCCGCGCTTGAGCCCGCGCGATTCATGCGAGCCAATGCCGATGACTTCGATCGGGCTGCCTGGCGAGTACTCGCCCACCAGCGCCACCACCTTGGAGGTGCCGATATCGAGCCCGACGATCAGTGATTTATCACCCTTGCGATTCATGTCCTGTCCTGCGTTTGCTTTGTGGCCGGCGGTGGGGTTCCCCAGCTCAGCGTGAAACCATTGGTATAGCGAAGGTCGGCGCGCTCGATCGGCACCTGCGTGCGCGTGAGCTGAGGCAGCACGCGCACGAAGCGCGACAGCCGCGAACGTGCATCGTTGCGGCCGACGATGATTTCGGTGCCGTTGTTCAACGCCAGCGACCAACTGCCGCGCGCGTCCATGGCGACCTTGCGCACGTCCACACCGGCTGGCGCGAACAAGGCACGGGAATCGTTGTAAAGCTCGACCACTTCCGCGGTCTTGGCATCGGGGCCGTCCAGCTCCGGCAGCGGCGCGTTTTCCAGGCCATGCGGCACAGCGAACAAGCGGCCCTGCTCGGACAACAAACGATCCTTGCCCCAGCGTGCAAACGGCTTGTGTTCGACGATGGAAACTTCCAGCACGTCCGGCCACTGCTTGCGCACGCGCGCGCTTTCCACCCACGGTAGTTTTTCGACGGCGTGCTGGGCGTCCTGCAGCTTCACTGCGAAGTAGCCGGCACGCGCATATGGCAGCAAGGTCTTCTGCAGATCTTCGGCCGGCACCCGCTCGAACTCGCCATGCACGCGCAGCTTGGCCAGCGGCCAGCGCTCGGTGCCGACCCAGCCGTTGAGCACCGCAACCACCGGCAAGGCGACCAGCGCGATGGCCAACAACCAGGCAAGGATGCGCAGCACGGCATTCATTGCGCGCCCTCCCCTGCATTCCAGGCGCAGGCGCGCAGCACCGACCGCAGAGCAGTGGTGCATGCAGGCAGCAACGGGAATGCATGAAGGTTCATTCGCCCGTGGACTCCTTGAAGCCTTCGGTCGCCACAATCTGGGCAACGTGGCCGATGTCGCCCGCGCCCATCATCAACAGCAGATCGCCGTCCTGCAGCACGTCCGGCAGCACCGACACCAGATCAGCGGCTTGACCCACCACCACCGGCTCGCTGCGGCCGCGCGCACGAATGGCGCGTGCCAGCGACTTGGAATCGGCACCCGGAATCGGCGCTTCGCCGGCCGGGTAGACCTCGCTCAGCACCAGCGCATCGACTTCCGACAACACCGCAGCGAACGCATCGAACTGGTCGCGCGTGCGGCTGTAACGGTGCGGCTGGAACGCCACCACCAGACGCTGCGACGGCCAACCGCCACGGGCCGCGGCAAACACCGCTTCCAGTTCGCGCGGGTGATGGCCGTAGTCATCGATGACACGAACTTTTGCACCCTTGTGCGTGGTCACGATGCCCAGGTCATTGAAGCGGCGACCAACGCCTTCAAATTTTTCCAGCGCCGAGGCGATGGCTTCCGGCGCCACGCCCAGCTGCCAGGCAACCGCGGCAGCGGCCAATGCATTGAGCACGTTGTGCTTGCCCGGCAGCGCAAGCTTCACCGGCACGCTGCTGCCTTCCGGCAAGCGCAGGGTGAAGCGCATGCACGGACCTTCCTGCACCACGTCTTCAGCACGCACGTCGGCGTTGCTGCTCATGCCATAACTCATCACGTGACGCGGTGTTTTGGCGGCAAGTGCGGCCACCTCCGGGTCGTCGATGCACAGCACGGCCAAGCCATAGAACGGCAGGCGCTGCAGGAATTCGGCAAAGGCTTCCTGCACGCGAGCGAAGTCGTTACCGTAATTTTCCAGGTGATCGGAATCGATGTTGGTGATCACCGCGACCAGCGGATTCAGGCGCAGGAAGCTGCCATCACTTTCATCGGCCTCGGCCACCAACCACTGGCCACCGCCGAGCTTGGCGTTGGCACCGGCTGCCAACAGCTGGCCGCCGATGACGAAGGTCGGATCCAGTCCACCTTCGCTCAGCACCGCAGCAGTCAGCGAGGTGGTGGTGGTCTTGCCGTGCGTGCCGGCCACCGCGATGCCGCGACGGAAGCGCATCAGCTCGGCCAACATCGCCGCGCGCGGCATGATCGGAATGCGTTGGCTGCGCGCTTCCATCAACTCGGGGTTGTCGTCGCGAATGGCGCTCGACACCACCACGCAATCGGTGCCCAGCACGTTGGCGGCGGAGTGACCGCGCATCACGCGCGCGCCCAGCCGCGACAAACGGCGGGTGGCCGCGTTGTCGGAGTTGTCGGAACCTGACACTTCGTAGCCCAGCGTCAGCATCACTTCAGCGATGCCGCTCATGCCGGTGCCGCCGATGCCGACGAAATGCACGCGCGGGAATGCGCGCACCAGATCAGTGGTGTCGTGGAGGCGACGGCTCATTGTGTGCCTCCGATGTGGCGGGCGCGGGAGCGCGGTGCCGTGTTCATGCTGCTTCCTCAAAAATGATGTCTGCGATGCGTTCGGCCGCATCGACCTTGGCCAGTGCACGCGCGGCTTGCGCCATCTGCATGCGAGCGGCGAGATTGTTGACGAGCGCGCGCAGCACGCCCTCCAGGTTGGTGGCCAGTGCGTCGTCCTGCTTGAGCAGTTCGGCGGCACCGCGCTCGACCAGATATTCGGCATTACGGGTCTGGTGGTCATCGACCGCGGCGGCAAACGGCACCAGCACACTGCCGATGCCCACCGCACACAACTCGGCCAGCGTGGATGCGCCGGCACGGCACACCACCACATCTGCCCAGCCATAGGCCGCTGCCATGTCACTGATGAAGGCATCAACGCGACCGGACACACCGGCATCGCGATAGGCCTGCAGTGCTTCTTCGTGCAACTTCTCGCCGCACTGGTGCCAGACGTCGATGGCAACGCTGTCGCCCAGCGCAGCCAGTGCCTTGGGCACGGCATTGTTCAATGCGCGCGCACCTTGGCTACCGCCCAGCACCAGCAGACGCATGGGACCCGTGCGATCCGCCAAGCGCTGTTCCGGCACCTGCAGCGCGGCGATTTCAGCGCGCACCGGGTTGCCGACGACTTCTTCTTTGCCACCTGCAAAACTGCCCGGGAAGCCGGTCAGCAGCCGCCGTGCAAAGCGCGACAAGATGCGGTTGGTCATGCCCGGCGCACGGTTCTGTTCGTGCACCAGCAACGGCAAACCGTGCAGACGCGCGGCCATGCCGCCGGGGCCGGACGCAAAGCCACCAAAGGCGACCACGGCGCGCGGATTGCGATCACGCAGCACGTAGCCGGCATCACGAATGGCGCGCAGCACACGGACCGGCGCACCCAGCAGCGCCAGCTTGCCTTTGCCGCGTAGGCCGGAGATGGCCAAGGTGTCGATCTGGATGCCGTGCTGCGGAACCAAACGGGTTTCCATGCCGCCATCAGCACCCAGCCACACCACCGGCACGCCGCGCTCGCGCAGCACCTTGGCCACGGCCAGACCCGGGAAAATATGACCGCCGGTTCCGCCCGCCATGATCATCACCGGGCGCGGCTTCGTGTTGTTCGGCGAATTGCTCATGCAATCCTCCCGAACGTCGGCTCAACCCGCTGCTGCATACGGCTGGTGCCTCGTGTGGCGTTGTTCTGCATGGCTGCGGCCACCGCCGAAGCTGACGGTGCAGCTGCCGGTGCCAACTCAGCGTCTTCGACCATCGGCTCGATGTCGTCGCGCACTTCCTGGCGACGCACCGCACGGTTGTATTCGTAGGACACGCGCAGCAGCAGGCCCATCGCTACGCAGGTCATCATCACGCTGGAGCCGCCGGAGGAGATCAGCGGCAGGGTCAGACCCTTGGTCGGCAGAATGCCCAGGTTCACGCCAATCGACACGAAGGTCTGCAGGCTGATCCACAAGGCAATGCCGAAGGCAATGTAACCGGCGAAATGACGGCGCATTTCGATGCAGCGCATACCCAACCAGAACGCACGGCCGACCAGCAGCACGTACAGGCTGATGATGCCACACACGCCGATGAAACCCAGCTCCTCGGCGATCACCGAGAAAATGAAATCGGTATGCGATTCGGGCAGGTAGTTGAGCTTCTGGATCGACGCACCCAAACCCACGCCCGTCCACTCACCACGGCCAATGGCCATTAGTGCGTTGGACAACTGATAGCCCGAGCCCAGCTGATCCTGCCACGGGTCCATGAACGAAGTGACGCGGCGCATGCGGTACGGCTCGAAGATCACCAGTAGCACCAAGCCCGGCAGCAACAACAACACCGGCAGGATGATGCGGGTGATCTGAGCGCCGCCCAGCACCAGCATGCAGATGGTGATGCCCAGCAGCAGCATCGACGAACCAAAGTCCGGCTGCATCAGCAACAGACCGACCAGCAGACCAACCACGCCGACCGGCTTCAACATCGCCTGCCAGGTCGCATTGACCTCGTCGCGGAAGCGCACCAGGTAGCTCGACAACCAAACGATGTACAGCACCTTCACCGCTTCCACGGTTTGGAACTTGGACACGCCCAGGTTCACCCAGCGGCGGGCGCCATTGACGCTGCTGCCCAGCCCGGGGATGAACACCACGATCAACAACGCGAAGCAGCCCAGCAACAACAGCTGGTTGTACTTCTCGATTTCCTTCAACTCCACCCGCATCGTCACCATTGCCAGAATGACGCCGATGCCGATGAACACCAGGTGGCGGGTGAGGTAATAGAACGGACTCTGCGTCAGCGCGATGGAGCTGGAAGCCACCATCACGATGCCGATCGAAGCCAGGGTCACGGCGGCGCCCAACAGCCACTTGTCGTAGCTGCCGCCAATGGCTTCGAGTCGGGTTGCCTGGCGCGAGTAGTCGTCCATCAGCGTACCTTCAAGGTTGCCAGGCCGATCAACACGAGCACCACCGAGATGATCCAGAAACGCACGATCACGCGCGGCTCCGGCCAGCCCTTCAGCTCAAAATGGTGGTGAATGGGCGCCATGCGGAACACGCGCTTGCCGGTGAGCTTGAACGAGGCCACCTGGATCATCACCGACAGGGTTTCGATCACGAACACGCCGCCCATGATCACCAGCACCAGTTCCTGGCGCACGATCACCGCGATGGTGCCGAGCACCGCACCCAGCGCCAGCGCGCCGACGTCGCCCATGAACACCATGGCCGGGTAAGTGTTGAACCAGAGGAAGCCCAAGCCTGCGCCGGCAATGGCCGCGCAGATGATGACCAGTTCGCCGGCACCGGGAATCTGCGGGATCTGCAGGTAGCTGGAGAACACCGCATTGCCCGAGGCATAGGCGAACACACCCAGCGCACAGGCCACCAGCACCGTCGGCATGATCGCCAGGCCATCCAGGCCGTCGGTCAGATTCACCGCGTTGGAGAAACCGACAATCCAGAAGTAAGCAATGGTCACAAAGCTGATGCCGGCCAGCGGCAGCGCGATGGACTTGAACATCGGGATGTACAGCGTCAACGCCGCCGGTACGTCGGCCGTGTAGAACAGGAACAAGCCCGCGCCCAGACCGAAGATCGACTGCAGCAGGTACTTCCAGCGCGACTTCAAACCGTTCGGATCGCGCTTGGCAATCTTCAACCAGTCGTCGTACCAGCCAATGGCGCCGAAGCAGAGCATCACCGCCATCACCACCCACACATAGCGGTTGCGCAGGTCAGCCCACAGCAGCACCGAGATCAGCACCGTGGTGATGATCAAGCCACCGCCCATGGTCGGCGTACCGGCCTTGGAAAAATGGGATTGCGGGCCGTCCTTGCGGATCGGCTGGCCACCCTTGAGCTGGGCCAGGCGACGGATCGCCATCGGCCCCAGCCACAGCGACAGACCGAGCGCGGTCAGCGCGCCGAGAATGCCGCGGAAAGTGATGTAGTTGAACAACCGGAACAAATCGTCCAGCTGCTGCAACCAACGGGCCAGTTCAAGCAACATGCATAGTGTCCTCGCCGCGCCCCAACAGCGCGGTCACAATCTTGTCCATGGCACTGCCGCGCGAGCCTTTGATCAGGCAACGCACGCCAGCATGAAGTTCGGTTTCCAGTGCAGCGGCCAGCGCGGCGTGCGAGTCGAAGTGACGCCCGCCCTCACCAAATGCCGTTGATGCGGCTTCGCTCAGCGGGCCCAGCGTGTACAGACGCTTGAGTCCGGCTTCGCGGGCGTGCTGCCCGGCCTGTGCGTGCAGCGCCTGCGCGCCCTCGCCCAGTTCGCGCATGTCGCCCAGCACCAGCCATCCTTCCTGTTTGCCGGCGGCCAATGCACTGATCGCAGCAGCCAGCGAACCCGGGTTGGCGTTGTAGCTGTCGTCGATCAGCACCGCACCGTTGACCAGCGTGTGTGCAACCTGACGACCCGCAACCGGGCGCGCCTGCGCCAGCCCTTCCACCACCAGCGGCAGGTCGATGCCCGCAGCCAACGCCAGTGAAGCGGCAGCCAGCGCATTGAGTACGTTGTGGCGGCCAGCCAGGTGCAGCTCCACCGACGCATCGCCCTGCGGCGTGATCAGGGTGAAGTGCGAACCTTCGCCGCCCAGCACGATGGCGCTGGCGCGCACATCGGCACTGTGTTCCAGCCCGAAGCGCAGCACCTTGCAACGTGCCGGCGAGCCAATGAAGTGCTGCTCGAAGAATGGCGCAAATGCATCGTCGGCATTGATCACCGCCACGCCGTCTTCCGGCAGCGCCGCGTAGATGGCGCCCTTGGTGGTGGCGACGCCCAACAGGCTACCCATGCGCTCAAGGTGCGCGGCGGCGACGTTGTTGACCAGTGCGTAATGCGGGTGCACGACATCGGTCAAATAGGCGATATCGCCCGGCTTGCCGGCGCCCATTTCATACACGGCGTAGTCGGCATCTTCCGGTGCGTCGATCACCGCCAGCGGCAGGCCGATTTCGTTATTGCGATTGCCCGGTGTGGCATAGACCTGACGGCCTTGCGCCGGTGCAGCGTGCTGCAGGATCGCCAGCAGCAGCGACTTGACGCTGGTCTTGCCGTTGCTGCCGGTGATGGCAAACACGCGTGTGGCACGGTCATGCTGCATGGCGGCGGCAATCCTGGCCAGCGCCAGTTCGGTATTGGCAACCACGATCTGCGGCACGTCCTGCGGCTGCAGGGTATCCACCAGCAATGCACTGGCACCACGCGCTACCGCGTTGGCCGCAAACATGTGGCCATCAAAACGTTCGCCACGCAGCGCCACATACAGACTGCCTGCGCTGAGCGTACGGGTGTCGTTGCTGACCGCATCAATCGTGGCGTCTTCGCCGTGAATCTCGCCACCGGCCCAATGGGCGATCAGCGACAGTGGAGTGCGCTTCATGAACGCACCTCCTGGCCGACGACGGCGCGCGACTTCAGCGCGCGCGATGCCACGTCGGTGTCATCGAAAGGATGTTTGATACCTGCAATCTCCTGATAGGGCTCGTGGCCCTTGCCGGCAACCAGCACGATGTCACCGGGGCCGGCCTGCGCAACGGCCGCGCCAATGGCGCGGGCACGGTCACGCTGCACATTGACCCGGGACGCGTCAGCAAACCCAGCCATGATGTCGGCGACGATCACGTCACCGTCTTCGCCGCGCGGATTGTCGTCAGTGACAAACACCACGTCGGCCAGTTCTTCGGCAATGGCGGCCATTTGCGGACGCTTGCCGGTGTCGCGATCACCGCCGCAACCGAACACGCACAACAGACGGCCATTGAGATGGCCATGCAGACTGCGCAGCGCTTGTTCCAGCGCGTCGGGCGTGTGTGCGTAATCAATGACCACGGTCGGCTCGCCTTGGCCACCAAGGCGATTCATGCGTCCGGCAATCGGCTGCAATTGGCCCAGTACCTCGGCAATCGTCGACGCCGGCTGACCCAGCCCGTGCAATGCACCGGCCACCGCCAACAGATTGTCGACATTGAAGCGGCCCAGCAGCGGGGAACGCAGCGGATAGCGCGCCTCGCCGATGACCAGGTCGAAGCCAATGCCCTGCCCGTCCAGCACCAGATTTTCAGCACGCAGCGTGGCGCCGCTCTGGCCAGTCGAGCTCAGGCCAATGGCCTGCACGTCCGACGCCAGCGTGGCGATCAGCTCGCGGCCGAATGCATCGTCCAGATTGATCGCCGCAGCCTTCAACCCTGGGCGCTGGAACAGCTTGGCCTTGGCGGCGCCGTAGGCCTCCATGCTGCCGTGGTAATCCAGATGATCGCGGGTGAGGTTGGTGAACACGGCCACGTCGTAATGCACGGCATCGACGCGGCCCTGGTCCAGCGCATGCGAGCTGACTTCCATTGCCACGGCCTTGGCACCGTCGTCGCGCAGCTGTGCCAGTACCTGATGCATCTGCAGCACCAGCGGCGTGGTGAAACCGGTCGGCACCACATTGCCGTACAGGCCAACGCCGAGCGTGCCAATCGACCCGCAGCGGATGCCCAGCAAATGCCACGCCTGCGTCAGCAACTGCACCGTCGAAGTTTTACCGTTGGTGCCGGTGACACCGACCATCGTCATTGCACGCGACGGATGACCGTGGAACTGGTCGGCCATCACGCCCATCCGCGAACGCAGACCGGGCACCGCGATGGCTTCGGCCGGTGCAGGCAATTCAGCGGGCGCCGGCGGATCAAACAACACCGCAACCGCACCGGCCGCCTTGGCCTGTTCGACAAAACCCAGCCCGTGCGCGCCAAAGCCGGCAATCGCAACAAACGCATCGCCCGGGCGAACAAAACGCGAGTCCAGCACCAAGCCGCTGACCTGCGGATCGTGCGCCAGCGTCAGCTCAGGCAGCAATGTGGACAACGGCATGGTGCGGCTCACTGGCGCACCTCCGTCGGAGCCGCTGTTGGCGCAATGGCCGTCGGCAACGCGGCGTCGAATTCAGCAGCCGCATTCGGCGCGTCAATCGCTTCCTGCGGAATCGGCAACGGCGCAGCGCCGCTGCCCGGCTTGCCACCCACCTTGCCCGCGGCCTGCGCAGCCAGCCACGACTGAATGTCGTCCGGCGGCACATCCATCAGACGCAGCGTGCCTTCCATCACATGGTGGAACACCGGTGCGGATACCAGACCGCCGTATTGCTTCGCGCCCTGTGGATCGTTGACCACCACCACCGCGGCAAAGCGCGGCGCAGTGGCCGGCACCACGCCAGCGAACAGCAGATTGTAGTGACCGCGCTCGTAACCGTTGGGGCCATTCTTGCGCGCGGTGCCGGTCTTGCCGGCAACGTGATAGCCCAGAATCGCCGCCTGCTTGGCGCCGCCATTGGTGACCACGGTTTCCATCATCCGCACCACTTCCTGCGCGATAGCGGGCTCCAGCACTTGCCGCGCCTCGTTGCGCTGCCCCTTGATGAAGGTCGGTTCGATCACGTTGCCGCCGTTGGCCAACGCCGAGTACGCCTGCGCGATCTGCAGCGGCGTCACTGCCAAGCCGTAGCCGTAGGACATCGTGGTTTTGGTGGTGCCATACCAGTTCGGGCTGCCAGGACGCGGCACGACGCCGGACGACTCGCCCGGGAAGCCGCTACCCGGTGCCACGCCATATCCGAAGGCGCGCACGCTGTCGTAGAACGTCTGGTCTGGAATGCGCGCCGCAATCTTGGCCGCACCGATGTTCGAGCTGCGGGTGATCACGCCGGTGACGTTGAGCACGCCGTTGTTACGCGGCACGTCGCGGATGGTGTAGCGGCCCAGCGACAGATAGCCCGGATTGGTGTCGATGACCGTGTCCGGGGTGACCACATGGTTCTGCAACGCGGTGGCGATGGTCAGCGGCTTCATCGTCGAACCCGGCTCGATCAAGTCGGTCACCGCGCGGTTACGACGCGTGTCCGGCGTGGCGCCACTGACCGCGTTCGGGTTGTAGGTCGGCAGGTTGGCCATAGCCAACACTTCACCGGTGGCCACGTCCATCACCACGATGGAACCACCGGCGGCCTTGTTCTCGGTGACCGCATTGCGCAGCTCGCGCATGGCCAGGAACTGGATGCGGCGGTCGATGCTCAGGGTCAAATCTTTGCCGGGCTCGGCGGGGCGCACCTGATCGATGTTCTCGACAATCGCGCCCTTGCGGTCGCGGATCACTTTCTTGGCACCGGCCTTGCCGCGCAGCCATTCGTCGAAGGCCAGCTCCAGCCCTTCCTGGCCACGGTCGTCGATGTTGGTGAACCCCAACACGTGCGCCATCGCCTCACCCTGCGGGTAGAAACGACGGAACTCGCGCTGCGAAAACACGCCCGGAATCTTCAGCGCCACGACCTGCTCGGCCACATCCGGATTCATGCGGCGGCGCAGGTACATGAATTCCTTGTCGGCCTTCTGGGTGAGCTTGGTGGTCAGCTCATCGACCGGTAGACCGAGTGCACGCGCAAGCTCGGGGATGCGTTCCGGCGCCTGCAGCAATTCCTGCGGATTCGCCCAGATCGAAGCGACCGGCGTGGAGACCGCCACCGGCTCGCCGTTGCGGTCGGTGATCATGCCGCGCGAGGTCGGGATCGGTACTTCGCGCAGGTAACGCGCTTCGCCCTGGCGCTGGTAGAAATCGCTGTCGATCAACTGCACATAAGCCGCACGGCCAACCAGCGTCACCGCACACAGGCCCAGCGCAACGCCGACCATCATCAGGCGGTTGCCGAGGTCGAACTGGCTGCGGGTGCGGTTGCGGCTGGATTTGTTCACGGGCGGATCACCACGATGTCGGCCGCTTCCGGGAACTTCATCCCCAGCCGACCGCGCGCTTCCTGATCAACACGCGTGGCCTGCGCCAGCGTTGCCTGTTCCAACTGCAGGCGGCCGAACTCGATATTGAGTTCGTCGCGCGCGTGTT
Source organism: Stenotrophomonas sp. (assembly GCF_050737575.1). Lineage (GTDB taxonomy): Bacteria > Pseudomonadota > Gammaproteobacteria > Xanthomonadales > Xanthomonadaceae > Stenotrophomonas. The sequence goes on along the minus strand of NZ_JBOHXW010000002.1, from coordinate 215,188 downwards.
CGAGCTTGGACAGCTCGACAAACAGCTGCCGATGACGGTGACGCATGAACACCACACCGATCGCCGAAGCGATGGTGCAGGCCAGCAGCACGATCAACAGCAGACGGCTCATCGCGCGTCTCCCTTGGAGGCCGGGATCGGGGAATGGGGATTGGGGAATGAAGCTTTACCGGGGTTCTTCAGTCCCGGTTCCCCACTCCCTGTCTCCCGCTTCTCAGCAACCCGCAGCACGGCGCTGCGCGAGCGCGGATTGACCGCCAACTCGTCGTCTTCCGCCTTGATGGCACCGCCAATCAGGTCCAGCGTCGGCACGAACACGCTGATCTCGGGCAGACGGCGGTTGGTCGGCGGCGCTTTGGCGTGGCGATTCATGAACTGCTTGACGATGCGGTCTTCCAGCGAATGGAAGCTGATCACCGCCAGACGGCCACCGGGCTTGAGCCGCGCCATCGCCGCGTCCAGCCCGGCTTCAAGATCGGACAGTTCACGGTTGATGTGGATGCGGATGGCCTGGAAGCTGCGCGTGGCCGGGTGGATCTTGTCCTTGCCGCGCGGCATCACCGACGCAATCAAATCCGCCAGCTCCGCCGTGCGCGAGAACGGCTGGGTTTCGCGGCGGGCAACAATGGCACGGGCGATGCGGCGGCTCTGGCGTTCTTCGCCATAGGTCCACAGCACATCGGCGATTTCGCGATCATCAACGCGGTTGAGCCACTGCGCCGCGCTCTCGCCCGAATCCGGGTCCATGCGCATGTCCAGCGGGCCATCCTTGCCGAAGCTGAAACCCCGCTCGGCCACATCCAGCTGCGGCGAAGACACGCCCAGGTCGAACAACACGCCATCCAGACCGGCGGCGGTCTGCTCCCAATTCAACAGGTCGGCAAAGCTGCCGCGATAGATCGACACACGGCCATCGGGCGCAAAGTCGCGCTCGGCCACGGCAATGGCTTCGGGGTCCTTGTCCATGACCAACAGACGGCCGTCCGCGCCCAGTTGGCGCAGCACGCCGGCGGCATGACCGCCACGTCCGAACGTGCCATCCAGATAGGTACCGTTTTCGATCACCCTCAGGCCCTCAAGGACCTGGGTGTACAGCACCGGCAGATGACCCGCCGGCGGCTGTGACACCGGAGGGTGACCGGTTTGCGCTTGACCGCGCACCCGGGCACCCCGGCTCACAACTTCAGATCGAGTAGCCCATCGCCCAGATCCTCGTCAGACAACGTCTGCTGGATCAGTGCGCGATGCGCTTGCTCGCTCCACAACTCAAACTTTTCACCCATGCCCATCAGCACTGCTTTCTTCTCGATGCCCACCGCGCTGCGATGACTGGAAGGAAGGCTGATGCGGCCGTTCCCATCCAACTCCAGATGGGCGGCGGAACCGACAAGCTTCTGCTGAAGGGTGCGCACTACGCGCTGGGTATTGGGCTTTGCCATTACATCGTCCCGCACCCGCTCCCACTCCTGCTCTGAGTACAACCACAGGCAACCGGCTTCAAACGGGTTGTAGGTCAGCACCAGACGATTGCCGCTGGCACGCGCAACGAGGTCGCGGTAGGCGGTGGGCACCGCCATGCGTCCCTTGTCGTCAACCGTGATGGCCGTCTCGCCCTGAAACACCCGTATGCACCCGTTTGTCTGATTGCGTAAGGAAAGTTATTGAACCACGAAAAACCACAAAAGACCCGGTTTTCCCTCTGATACCCACCTTAGCAGTGGCACAAAGGTTGTCAACAACTTTCCGCAAAGAAAATCACTATTTGCATCAAGGGTTTGCGGCAATGTTTAGAGACTTGTTCAAGGCTTATCCACAAGTTGCTGTTTCGTCTCAAATTTTGAGATTCCCAGGAAATTCAGCACTGTAGAGACCGCGTGAAAATAGGACCGCAACCACCCCACCATTCAGACTGGGATGGCCGGGAACTGCGCAACGCGGCACACTCCGTGCATGTGTCTCGTCACCATTGCTTGGAATTGCCATCCCCGCTGGCGCTTGGCCATGGCGGGCAACCGTGACGAGTTCCATGCACGCCCCACCGCGCCACTGCAGCGCTGGGCGGAACCGTATGAAGCGGTAATCGCCGGACGCGACCTGCGCTCAGGCGGCAGCTGGATGGGAGCGAACGTGCGCGGCCATGCGGCCGTGGTTACCAATGTGCGCGACCCAACCGCCCCCACAGGCGGACCATCGCGCGGTGAATTGATCGCCGGCTATCTGAGCGGCTCGCTGGACAGCATTCGCTACACCGAAGCACTGGCCAATCGCGCCGGCCAATTTGCGCCCTTCAATCTGCTGATTGCCGATGCAGAGCACTGCGCCTACCTCGGCAATCATCCGGCCGGCTGGCAGAACCTGCCGCCGGGCGTGCACGGCATGTCCAACGGCAGCCTGGATGCGCCGTGGCCCAAAACCCTGCGGCTGATGCGCGCGATGGAAAAGTGGTTGGCACAGGACGCGACCACGCTGGATGCGATCTGGCAGGCGCTGGCGGACGAAAGCCGCCCCACCGATTCGGAACTCCCACACACCGGCGTCCCCATGGAATTGGAGCGCCGCCTGTCCAGTGCATTCATCCGTGGCGCCGACTACGGCACCCGCGCCAGCACGGTGATCGTCATTGATCACGCAGGGCAAGGCTTCATCCACGAACGGCGCTTTGGCCCGGAAGGTGTTTTTCTCGGCGAAACCCGAGCGGAGATTCCTGGCGACGGGAACTGAGAAAGCCGGCGCGAAAGCGCTGCTTGTTGGTGGATGGAGCCCTACCGAAAACAAGGGCCCCCTCATCCGCCCTCCGGGCACCTTCTCCCGCGAGCGGGAGAAGGGCTGAGATACAACACCCTTCGCATGCCTGAAGCGATGCGACGCGAGCCAAGCAATCCCAATGGAGTAGCGCTTCTCGCATGCCTGAAGCGATGCGAAGCGAGCCAAGCAATCTCTATGGAGTAGCGCCTCTCGCATGCCTGAAGCGATGCGAAGCGAGCCAAGCAATCTCTATGGAGTAGCGCCTCTCGCATGCCTGGAGCGATGCGAAGCGAGCCAAGCAATCTCAATCACACTAGAGCCCCCTTTAGTAAAGGGGGCGCGCCGACAGGCGCGGGGAATTGGAAGGCCAGAGGCCCGGGGCCCAAGATTTCGCCCTGCGAAACCTTGGGGCTTTTCCCGCCTGGTAGGCGGGAAAAGCGGCGGAGCCGGCCGATAAGCCGGGTTTTGTCGTGAGCAGTCATTCCTCTAGGCGCCACGTCACCGTGACGCTCAAGCAACCTACCCGGACCCGACGCGGGCCACGCCATTAGGTCCCTATTTGGTCTTGCTCCAGGTGGGGTTTGCCGTACCGGTCTGTTGCCAGACTCGCGGTGCGCTCTTACCGCACCATTTCACCCTTACCACGCACCCGAAGGCCGTTCGGCGGTATCTTTCTGTTGCACTTTCCGTCGGCTCGCGCCGCCCAGGCGTTACCTGGCACCTTGCCCTGTGGAGCCCGGACTTTCCTCGGCATTCCCGAAGGAATGACGCGACTGCCTGGCCGACTCCGCCGCGCGCATTGTCGCATCGGGGCAGGAAATGGGGAACAGTGAATCGGGAATGCAGGGCGGAAGCAGGCTGCTGCGCCATGCAACCATTCAGGCAGACGAGAGAGGCGAGATGCTTCGGCACCCTGCACTACACCTCAAATCTGTCGCAGGGCTGCAAGGCCCACCAGCCCGCATCGGCAAGCGACTTCCCATTCCCTGCTCCCCGTTCCCCGCTTAAAACCCGTACAACGCCTTGCGCGGTGCGCCGCTCAGTTCGGCGGCGAGCTTGGCGGCGGTGGACGGCGGCAGGTGTTCGTTGAGCTTGGCGTAGAGGCGGCGGCCTTCGGCGATCTTGCCCTCTTCGTCGTCGGCGGCGCCTTGCACCATCACCACGAATTCGCCCTTGCGCTGGTTGTCGTCGGCCAGCACCTTGGCCAGCAACTGCTCCAGCGTGCCGTCGAGCACGGTCTCGAATAATTTGGTCAACTCGCGTGCGACCACGGCCGGGCGGTCGTTGCCGAAGGCGGCGCCCATGTCGGCCAGCGATTCAGCAATGCGGTGCGAGGACTCATAGAACACCAGCGTGCCGGTTTCGCTGGCCAAGCGCTGTAGGCGCTCACGCCGGCCCGACGATTTGGCCGGCAGGAAGCCTTCAAATACAAAGCGATCGCTCGGCAATCCGGCCACGCTCAATGCGGCGATGGCGGCGCAGGCGCCGGGAATCGGGCTGACCTTGACACCGGCCGCGCGCGCGGCGCGCACCAGCCGGAAGCCGGGATCGCTCACCAACGGCGTACCAGCATCACTCACCACCGCCAGCGATTCACCGGCCAGCAGCCGCGAAACCACGCGCTCGGCCATCGCCTCTTCGTTGTGATCATGCAGCGCCACCAACGGCTTGCTGATGCCGAAATGCGACAACAGCTGGCCGGTGTGACGCGTGTCTTCCGCACAGATCGCCGCCACCGACCGCAGCACGTCCTGCGCACGCGGCGTCAGATCGCCAAGGTTGCCGATGGGCGTGGCAACAACAAACAAGGTGGCGGCTGGGGTACTCATCATCGGCTTTTCCATGGGCAAGGGTAGAATCGTACCGTTTCCCCCGCCCGGCACCGCCGCGCCCTGTCGAACGGATATCAAATGAACAAGTCTGTCGCCGCCCGGATTTCCGCCCTGTCGCTGTCGATACTGCTCTTCGCGGGCTGTGCCACCACCAGCGTTGCGCCCACCAGCTCGCCCGCCCAGCAGGCCGCCATTGCGCTGCTTGAACAAGGCAAACCGCGCGAGGCTGCGCAGCAGTTGGAAGCCCAGGCCGCACTGGCGCGTGGCGCGGCCAAGTCGCTGTTGCTGGCTGACGCGGCGTTCGCCTGGCACGAAGCCGGCGACAGCGCCCGTGCCCGCATGCTGATCCCACAGGTACAGTCGCGCCAGCTCAGTGGCGCCACCCAGCAGCGTTACAACCTGATGCTGGCCGAGCTGGCCTTGACCGAAAAACAACCGGCCGTCGCCCTGCAGGCATTGGCCGGCAGCGCCGACCAACTGCCCGCACCGCTACAGGCCCGCTGGTATCTGGCGCGCGCGCAGGCGCTTGAAACCACCGGTGATGCCTTCAACGCCGCGGTCGAGCGCGCCCGCGCCGCCGCTCTGCTCACCGGCACTGCGCGCAACGACAACCAACGCGCCATCACCCGCCTGCTGGCCGGTCTGGACGATGCCACGCTCGCCAGCCGCACCGCCGCGTTGCCGGCTGGCGACCCGCTGTACAACCATGCGGGCCGCGCACTGATCGCACGCGGCTTGCCGTTGCCGCGCCCCTTCGAGCGTGGCGCCGCCTGGCAGCTGGATACCGGCAAGCGTCCGCCGGCCGATCCCGATGGCTACCGCCCGCCGGTGAAGATGGCCGTGCTGCTGCCGCTCAGCGGCAACATGGCGACCGCTGCCGCACCGGTGCGCGATGGCCTGTTGGCCGGTTACTACGCTGAAAACCGCCGTCGTCCGCAAATTGATTTCATCGACACCCACGGCACCGCTGCCGGTGCCAATGCCGCCTACGACAAGGCCGTGGCCTCGGGCGTGGATTTTGTGGTCGGGCCGTTGGGCCGCGATGAAGTGGATGCACTGTTCCAACGCGAACTGCAGGTGCCGTTGCTGGCACTGAACCGCGGCAAGGACAGCCCGCCCGCGGGCAGCGCCGGTTTCTCGCTGGCGCCGGAAGACGACGGCATCATGGCCGCCGAATACCTGCTCAGCCGCGAGCGCGGCAACGTGCTGGTGATCGCCAGCAATGACGATGCCGGCCGTCGCGCCAGTAGCGCATTCAAGGAGCGCTTCGCCGAGCGCGGCGGCAAGGTCGCCGCCAGCATCAACGTCGGCGACGCGCCGGGCGACATCGGCGCGCAGCTGCGCCAGACCAACGGCGTGGATGCGGTGTTCCTGGCGGTCAAGGGCAACCAGGCGCGCGCACTGGCGCCGCAGCTGGCATTGGCCGGGCTGTCGGCAGTGAGCCGCGTTGGCACCTCGCAGTTGATCAGCAACACCGGCAAGGCCGACGAAGACACTGCGCTGGACGGCATTGTCTATCCGAGCGAAGCCTGGACCACGCGCGGCGTTGCCGGCCTGCCCGCTGCCAGCAGCGTGGCCAGCACCCTGCCGACCGCTCGCGGCGCCGCGGCACGTTTGTTCGCCTTCGGCTTTGATGCGTGGAAGATCACCGCGTATCTGGAAAAGCTGGCCAACAGCACCAGCGGCGGCCTGTTCGGCGCGACCGGCACGCTGCACCTGGACGGCTTCGGCAATGTGCTGCGCACGCCGGCATGGTCCACCTTCAGCGGCGGCCGCCCGACTCCGATCGGTGATGGCCGCTGATCCACTGCAGCGCGGCGCGGCGGTCGAAAGCGCCGCCCGCGCGCATCTGGAAGCCGCCGGCCTGCGTTGCCTGGCGACCAATGTGCGTTTTCGCGGCGGTGAGTTGGACCTGGTTATGCGTGACCCCGCCACCGACACGCTCGTTTTTGTCGAAGTGCGCTATCGGCGCTCTGCGGCCTTTGGCGGCGGCGCAGCATCGGTGGATGTCGGCAAGCGTCGCAAGCTGCTGCTTGCCGCGCAGTTGTACCTGGCCAGCAACCCACGCTTGGCCAACGCGCCGTGTCGCTTCGACGTGGTCGAAGCCAGTGGCGAGCCGCCGCGCCTGCACTGGATAACCGACGCCTTCCGCGCTGACGACTGCTGATGCCAAGTATCTTCACCCACGCTGCGGTTCCGCTTGCGCTGTGGTGCGCCAGTGAGCGCGACCGCATTTCGCCGCGACTGCTTGGCGCCGGCGTGATCGCCGCGATGCTGCCCGATGCCGATGTGCTGGCATTCGCGCTGCACATTCCCTATGCCGATGCCTTTGGCCATCGCGGCGCCAGTCACTCCTTGCTGTTCTCCGCGTTGATAGCGCTGCTTGCGTTGCTGTTGGCGCGCCCATTGCGGGCGACACGTCTGCAGGCTGCCGCGTTTGTGTTCATCTGCGCGCTCTCGCATCCGTTGCTGGATGCATTCACCTCCGGCGGTCTTGGTGTCGCGCTGTGGTGGCCGTGGAGTGACGCACGCTTGTTCGCGCCATGGCGGCCGATACGCGTGTCGCCGTTTGCCAATAATTTCTTCAGCGCACGCGGCTTGCAGACCGTTCTATCGGAACTGCGCTGGGTGTGGCTGCCGCTGTTCCTCTGCGTGCTGGGCTGGAAAGCCATCCAACAGCGCGCGCCGGTTGATTCCCGATGCCCATGACTGCCCTGCCCGACACCTTCAGCCAAACCTTGTCGCAATTGCTCGGCGATGGCTGGCGCACCGACGCCAATACGCTGGAAGCGCACGCGCAGGACAACTCCTGGCGTCACGCCCTGCCGCAAGGCGTGGCGCTGCCGAGCACCCGCGAACAGGTGCAGGCCATTGTCCGCGCCTGCCGCGAACACGGCGTGCCGCTGGTCGGCCGTGGCGCAGGCACCGGCACCACCGGCGCGGCGGTGCCGACCGCTGGCGGCGTGGTGCTGTCGTTCGCGCGCATGAATCGCATTGTCGATATCCGTGCTGGCGACCGCTGTGCAGTGGTCGAGCCCGGCGTGCTCAATGGCGATCTGCAACAGGCGTTGACGCCGCATGGTTTGTTCTGGCCGCCGGATCCGTCCAGCGCCGACATCTGCAGCATCGGCGGCAATCTGGCCTGCAATGCCGGCGGCCCGCGCGCGGTGAAATACGGCACCAGCCGCGACAACGTACTTGGCCTGGTTGCGGTCACCGGCACCGGCGAGCTGATTCAATGCGGCGGCGCCTATACCAAGGATGCGACCGGCTTCGACCTCACCCATTTGATCGTCGGCAGCGAAGGCACGCTCGCCTTGATCGTTGAAGCCACGCTCAAACTGGCACCGCGCCCACGCGCACAGGCCGGCTTGCGCGTGCTGTACCGCGATGCTGCCGCCGCCGCTGCAGCGGTATCGCGCGTGATGGCGCAGCCGGTCACGCCGACCATGCTCGAATTCATGGATGCGCGCAGCCTGGAGCTGTTGCGCCGCAATGGCGCGCAGGTGCCGGAGGCAGGCGCAATGCTGTTGATCGAAGCCGATGGCGACGACGACACCCTGCCCTATCTGCTCAACGCATTGGCGCAAGCAGCCGAAGGCGACGGCATGCTGGAACTGGATGTCGCCACCGACGGCAGCGCGCGCGACAAACTGTGGGCTGCGCGCCGCGCGTTGTCGCCCGCGTTGAAAAGCATCGCGCCGGGCAAGATCAACGAAGACGTGGGGGTGCCGGTATCGCGCATCCCGGAGCTGGTGGAAGGCGTGCAGCAGCTGTCAGCCGAAGCACGGCTGCCGATTGTCACCTTCGGCCATGCCGGCAACGGCAACCTGCACGTCAACATTCTTTATCACCCGGATGACGCCGACGAAAACGCACGCGCGCATGCGGCGTTGCCGAAAGTATTCGCACTGGCACTGGGATTGGGCGGCACACTGTCCGGCGAGCACGGCATCGGCATCGCCAAACGTGACTTCATGGCGCAGGCATTTTCCGCCAGCACGCTGGATGCGATGCGCGCGATCAAAAAGGCGCTGGACCCGGACGGCATTCTCAATCCGGGAAAAGTGTTGCCACCGACGTCGGCCCAGCACTGAAACAGCGCCGTAGGCTGGGGTGTCATCCCGGCACCTCAACGTCATGCAAACAATGCGGATCGGCCTAGCCGGAAAACGCTACTGGGATTTCATCCCCGCCGACGCGGCCACTTCCATCGCGCGTGCAACAACGCGCTATCAGGCCAGCGCTTCGGCATAGCGGCAGGACAACAACGCCTTGACCAGGAAATCCACCTGCATCGCTTCGCGCGCGTCCACCCACATCACCGGCAGGCGATGGCCGGCGGCGGCAAGCCCGTCACGCAACGCACCAAATGCGAACCCCGGTTCGCGATCCTGGCAGGTGACGCCGACGGCGAAACACGCCTCCGGCGCCAAGGCGCGGAAGTGTTCCAGCAACGTCAACGTACTTGGCAGCGCGCGCGGATTGAGTGCGCTCACAAGTACGATGACGCCGATTGCGCCCTCGGCCACGATGGGCCACATGAAATCCAGATACGCCTGACCAGGCACGCCGTAGACGTGCAGCAACTCGCCACCGCCCAGCTCGATGGAGCTGTAATCCAGCGCCACGGTGGTGTGTGATTTGCCCTGCGATACCTGCAGCGCATCTTCATCGCTGATGGGCATCTCCGTACTGATCGGTTCCATGTCCGAGATCGACCGGATGGCAGTCGTTTTTCCCGCACCCATTTCACCGACGAAAACCAGTTTGGTTGCCATATGTCAGTCCTGAAGCCCTTTGAAAGTGAGCCCGAATCGCTTGGCAATGCGCGTAAAGAAACCGGTCACCGTACTGCCACTTGTGCGTGATGTTGCTTGAACGACGGCGGTGTCGAGCAGCCCGCTGCACGCCGCCGCGGCCATGATACGGGCAATTTCCACCTGCGGCATATCGATGGCAAGCGCCAATTCGGCGCATCGCCAAGGGCGCTGCATCAGGGCCGCCATCGGCAACAACCACGCCACCGGCAAGGCGCCGGTCTGCACCTCCGGCCAACCGCGCAGCTGCCAGAGCTGGGCCATTTCCACCGGCACCAGCGGCTCATTGACCAACGCCGCAGCCTGCCAGCAGAAGTCCTCGAAAACGTGTTGACTGACGGCGTCGTCCAACGTGTCGGAGGTCGCCAGCGTCAAGGTCCAATTTGATTCAGCAGCGGCCTTCAAACAGTTTTCATACGGAAGATCACGCAGCAGCGTCACCCGGCTGCGCTCAGCATTGACCTGCAACTTGAACAGGCCCATGTGCAACTCGCAGGCGCTGCCCTTGCTCTGCGCAAGGCTGGCGAACAGGGTGCGCGATGGGGGCCGCTCGACAACGGGATGTTCCTGCTGCTGCAGCAGCTGACGCAGGTGCTGGAAGATGTCGCGAACGCTGGCGCCGTAAGCAACGCCCGGCACCGACAATGCAGCCAACGTGCGCCGGCTCACCGCCAGCACTGGCACGCCGTTGTGCCTGGCTTCGTGCACCACCAACTGCCCTTCGGCGTCATCGGCAAACGCCACCAGCAGATCCACCTTCTGGCGGTTCCACTCATGCACCTCAGCCTGGATGTACTCGGCCATCAGCAGCGAACTGGCGACCTTCAGCCGCATCATGTGCAGCACGTCCAGGCCATGGCATCCAATCACGGCAGCAGAAATATTGCGTGCGGATGCACTCATCGGTTTGATCGGGCGTGGACGTGAAAGTGCGTCATGCACACCGCTGCCCGGAAGGCGGGCAGCGATGCGTCAACAGATCACTTGAAATCGAGCGTCTGCTCAAACGACTTCAGCTCATGGCGGGCGAGCGCCAGGTTGGCACGGGAACGGTCCAGCACCACATACAGGAACAGATCCTGGTTGCTCTCCAACGGACGCACCAGGTGGTACTGCTTGGACAGCGTGATCAGGATGTCCTCGATGCTGTCGGACAGGCCCAGCGATGCGGCAACGCGACGCTTTGCGCGCACCACTTCGGTGTTGCCGGCTGCAGCGACTTCCAGGTTGATCGGGCCGCCACCGAGCATGCCAAGGGCCATGCCGCTGTCGCTGTCCACCAGCGCTGCACCGACGAAGCCAGCGATCTCATTGAGCTTTTCCAGTTTGACGTTTCCAGCCATGTCTTTCTCCGTGCACTCGTTTTGTTGTCTTGCCAGGATGCGTCGCCATGCCGTAGCGCGGAATGAGCAGAACGCGTATTTGCAGAACCCAATCCATCGGTGCCGGTCTGTCGCATGACAGCCGGAGCACCGCTGACACAGGCGCGTTGCAACAGGATTTACAGCAATGATCCGATCCGGGCCGCGGCATCGCGGGCCGTGTACAACAAGATCGCAAGCGACGTGTCGGCATGCCCCAATGCCGCCAATGTGTACGGCCGTCCCGCAGCCACACGCACCAGCACCATGCTTCCCTGTGAGGTGGACAGCGTCACGTAATCAGCCGTGCTCAGGCCGAGCTCGCGCGACAGTGTTTCGCCCAAGGTAAGGAAGGAATTGCTCATCGCCGAAAGGCGGCGCGGATCAAGCGTGTTGTAGGAACGATGGGCAACGGCGCGGCCGTCCCCGGTCGATACCAGCAACATTGAAACCCCCGTGCCACGGGACAGGACGGCATCCAGTTCGGCTTCCAATGCCGGGTTATCACCCGACGCCAAAGGCGCACCTACATCCCCGATCTTCGCCCTGACCTTTTCCAGCGTTGCCGTTTCCACTACCAAGCCCCCTGCTTGCCGTCGCCGATGCGAACCCCCGCATCAAAAACACGACGCTCATCACGGTTGCGATGATAAATATGAATAGGTGGATGATGTGTGAATGGAATCCACACGCCGCGCGGCGGGCTTTTCTTATTGACCTGCTACCGAAAAATGGTCGAAGCCCAACCGCGATGTCGCCAACACCGTGCCCTCCCCATTGACCAGTTGAACCCCACTTCCGGCCCGAATATAGCCAATACGGGACACCGGAACTGCTACGCAGGCCATGCTTTCGGACACCTGTGCACGCAGCGCGGCCGGCGCGGTGAAGCACACCTCGTAGTCGTCACCCGCCGTCGCACGCAGCGCGCGGAACAATTCGGTCTCGCCCACTTGGTCGGCCATCGACGAGGTTGGCAACGCACTTTCCAGCACTTCCGCAGCGACCTGGCTGCGCTCGCAGATGTGGCCCAGGTCGGCCAGCAGGCCATCGGATACATCAATGGCGGCGGTCGCCAAACCCCGCAGTGCCAAGCCTGCCGCCAAGCGCGGCGTCGGCCGTGCCAATCGGCAGCGCAGGTATTCCAGCACGGTATCTGCGGACGCGACGCTGACGTCCAGCCGCTGCTGCTGCCACAACGCCAAGGCCACACCCGCTTCGCCGGGCACGCCAGTCACCCACACATCGTCGCCGGCTTGTGCGCCATCACGGCGCAGTGCTTCGCCGGCCGGCACATGCCCCATCGCGGTGATCGAGATCGACAGCGGACCGCGCGTGGTGTCGCCACCAATCAAGGCGATGCCATGTTGATCGGCCAACTGGAAGAAGCCATCGGCGAAGGCATCCACCCAATCGGGCGACGCCTCCGGTAACGACAGCGACAAGGTGCACCAGGCCGGCGCAGCGCCCATCGCGGCGAGATCGGAAAGATTCACCGCCAACGCCTTCCAGCCGATGTCGGCCGGCGGCGTCTCTGGCGGGAAATGCACACCGCTGTTGAGCGTGTCGGCGGTGACCACCAATTGCTGGCCGGCCGGCATCTGCAGCAGCGCGGCGTCATCGCCAATGCCCAGCGCGACATCGTCCCGCGCACCGGCACGGCGGCGGATGCGCTCGATCAGACCAAACTCGTCCAGGCTCATGTTCAGGCCCCTCTAAAAACAACAACGCCGGAGCCGATGATGCCGGCCCCGGCGCAGTGATGGAAAACCGCTGGCGGAAGTCACCGCCCGCCCGGGCTTAGTGGCCCGATTCAGTCTTGCGCCATTCCACCGCAGCGCGGTCGAGCACGCCGTTGACGTAGGTGTGGCCGTGTTCGGAACCAAACCGCTTGGCGGTTTCGATGGCCTCGTTGATCACCACGCGATAGGGCACGTCCTGGCGGTAACGCAGTTCGTAGGCAGCCACGCGCAGCACGGCGCGTTCGATGGCATCCACTTCTTCCACGCCACGGTCCACGAACGGCGCCAGCGCCTCGTCCAGATCACGGCGGTTGTCGAGCACGCCACGCAGCAGGCTCTCGAAGTAGGTCAGATCGGCGATTTCATGCGCCTGCTCGTGGGCGAACTGCGCCAGCAGCGACTCGGCGTTACCGCCGGAAATCTGCCAGGCGTAGATCGCCTGCAGGGCACGACGACGGGCGCGCGAGCGCAGCACCGGGTCGACGCCATCGCGACGGACCGGCTTTCCGGCAGGCTTGCCGTTGTTCTTGTTGTTCATGGCAACTGCTCCAGAAGATTGACCATTTCCAAGGCCGCCAATGCGGCCTCCTCACCCTTGTTGCCGTGGCTGCCGCCTGCGCGGGCCTCGGCATCCTCCACCCGTTCCACCGCCAGCACGCCATTGAGCACCGGCACGCCGAAGTCCAGCTGCGCACGCATCAGGCCCTCGGCGCAACGGTCGGCAACGTGTTCGTAATGGCGGGTGTCGCCACGGATCACACAGCCCAAGGTAATGATGGCGGCATGCTGACCAGCGGCGGCCAAACGGGTCGCCACCAGCGGAATTTCCCACGCACCGGGCACGCGCACCACGTCGATGGCGTCCTCGCCGATGCCGTTACCGGCCAGGCTCTGGCGTGCACCGGCCACCAGCACATCGGTGATGCGGGCGTTCCAGCGGCTGGCGATGATGGCAAAACGGGCCGGACCGGCCGGGCGGAGGTCGCCTTCGTAGTGGCTCATGGGGTGTGGGGGATCCTGAGGGTGGGTAAGTTTAACGTGCGCGGGCAGTGGGGGTGCGGGCCGGGATGCGAGTAGAGCGCGGTGATTGGGGAGGAAAAGGCAAAAAGCCGCTCCCTCCCCCCACACTCAGGCCTCAGGCCTCAGGCCTGTACGGTCTCGACAATCTCCAGCCCATAGCCGGCCAGGCCGATCTGCCGGCGCGGCGTACCGAGCACGCGCAGCTTGCCCAGGCCGAGGTCGGCCAGGATCTGCGCACCGGCACCGTTACGGCGCCACTGGCTCACATCCTTGTCCTTGCCCGGGACGACCGGCGCCGGCTGCTGCAGCAAGCGGGCCAACAACGCGCTGGTATCGCGCGGTGCCGACAACACCACCATCACGCCGGCTCCAGCCGCGTCGATGGCGCGCAGCGCGTCGGTGTTGGCCACGCCGAAATCATCACGACGCCAATGCAGCAGATCGGCCAGCGGGTTTTCCACCTGCACGCGCACCAAGGTGGGCGTGTCCTTGTCCGGGGTGCCTCGGACCAGTGCGAAATGCAGGTCGTTGGCAATGCGGTCGCGGTAGGTGACGAGCTTGAACGGGCCGAATTCGGTCTCGATCTCACGTTCGTCCACACGCTCGACGGTGTGCTCGGTGGCCAGACGGTAGGCGATCAAGTCGGCGATGGAGCCCATCTTCAAACCGTGTTCGCGGGCGAACACTTCCAACTCCGGGCGGCGCGCCATGCTGCCGTCGGGGTTGAGGATTTCCACCAGCACACCGGCCGGCTCCAGCCCGGCCAACATGGCCAGATCCACGCCCGCCTCGGTGTGACCGGCGCGGGTCAGCACGCCGCCCGGTTGAGCGATCAGCGGGAAGATGTGGCCCGGCTGGTGCAGATCCGACGGCTTGGCGTTGGGCTTCACCGCCGTACGGATGGTGTGTGCGCGGTCGTGCGCGGAGATGCCGGTGGTGACGCCTTCGGCCGCTTCGATGCTGACCGTGAAGTTGGTCTGGAACTGCGCGGTATTGGCCTGCACCATCGGCGCCAGACCGAGGTCGGCGGCGCGGGTGCGGGTCAGCGGCAGACACACCAGACCACGGCCATGCGTGACCATGAAATTGATGTCCGACGGCTTGACCAGCTCGGCGGCCATGATCAGGTCGCCTTCGTTCTCGCGGTCTTCGTCATCGACGATGACGACCATGCGACCAGCGCGGATTTCTTCCAGCAGTTCCGGAACGGGGGCGAAATTCATTGCGCGGCTCCTTGGCCCAGCAGGCGCTCGACATAGCGGGCGACCAGATCGATTTCCAGATTCACCGCACTGCCCACGGCCGTGGCCGAGAACGCGGTGTTGGCGACGGTGTGCGGGATCAACGCCACCTCAAAACCTTCGTCATCGGCTTCGTTGACGGTGAGGCTGACGCCATCCACGCAGATCGAGCCCTTCTTGGCGATGTACTTGAGCAGCGGTTTAGGCGCTGCAAAACGCCAACGCAGCGAACGCGCATCCTCGTGGATGGACAGCACCTTGCCGAGGCCATCGACGTGGCCGCTGACCAGGTGGCCGCCGAGACGGTCGGTTGGGCGCATGGCGCGTTCGAGATTGATGACCGCGCCTTCGGCCAATGCCCCCAGCGTGGTCAACGCCAGGGTTTCGGTCGAGGCATCGGCCTTGAAGCTGTTGCCGTCGAATTCGATGACAGTCAGGCATACGCCGTTGATGGCGATGCTTTCGCCCATCTGCACCTGATCAAACGGCAGGTTGCCGACATTGAAGGTGAAGCGGACATCGCCGCCGATGGGTTCGCGTGCGGCCAGACGGCCGACGCCTTCGATGATTCCAGTGAACACTAAACGTTCTCCGCAGTTGGTGAGCGAAAAACGCCGCAAGGCAAACAGGCGCACGGACCCCGCAAAGGGCCCGAAACACCGTCTTCTTTCATCCGGACTATGACCGTCGGCTCCGGCATCTGACCGGATCTGCTGACCTTTGACTGGCAGAACCAGGCAAAGCGCTCGCGGGCTCACAAGGGCCCCATCGGGGATTCCCTGCCTACCGCCGGTGGGGAATTGCACCCCGCCCTGAAGACGTTTGTGTGATTGCCGGCGAACCGGCGCGGCGATTGTACCAGTGCCGGTGAATGGCTGGCTTAATGTAAATTTTTCGTTAGAATCACCCCGCCGCGACATGAGGTCGCGGAACCAGCCCGCAAAGGGCTGGCCGAAATGGACATCACTTTCTGAACAAAGGAATCCCCATGCGCAAGACCCTGTTTCTGGCTGCCCTGCTGGCAGCCACCCCGTTTGCTGCGTCCGCTGACGAGCTGAGCTACACCTACGTCGAAGGTGGCCTGACCCAGGTCCGCGTCAACGACGATTTCCTGAACGATCCCCACGCCAATGGCGGCTATGTGCGCGGCTCGTTCGCCATTGCCGAGCAGGTCAACGTGTTCGGCGGCTACTCGCAGGCCTCCAAGAGCCAGCGTGTCTACGGCACCCGCGTGAAGTACGAAGTAGGCCAGCCGGAGCTGGGCATCGGTTACCACATGAACATGTCCGATCGCGTGGATTTCACTGCCGATATCGCCGTGCTGCGCCTGAATGTCGAAGCGAAGATCTCCGGCACGCCCGGCTATACCGGCGAAACGATCAAGGACCACACCACCGCCGGCCGCGCCACGCTGGGCGTCCGTGGCAAGCCCTCGGCCCGTACCGAAGCCTGGCTGAAGGCCGGCGTGATCGACGGCAGCGACATCGACAGCGAGTTCGTCGGCGTGCTGGGCGGCCAGGTGAAGTTCAACAAGACCTGGGGCCTGGTGGCTGAAGTGCAGATGCTGCAGGACGTCACCCAGTACTCCGCCGGCGTGCGCGCCAGCTTCTGATCCAGCCGCACTGGATTGGACACGACGGGAGCCGAAAGGCTCCCGTTTTTGTTGCACCGCCGCCATCGCGCCAGTGCGTGCAAACCCCACCTCCGCGGGCTTGCTCGTATCAGGCAGGACGCAACGACAGTCGCAGGTCCTTGCCGAGCATCCGCGCATCCTTCACGTCCAACCGAACCGCCTGCGCCATCGTTTCGATGCCCAGGCCGGCAAGCAGCGGCTTGGCGCTGTCGCCCATCAACAACGGCGCGATGTACAGCAACACCTCATCCACCAGACCTGCGTTGACCAGCGCGCCGCAGAGTGTGGGGCCGGCTTCGACATGCACTTCATTGATGCCGCGCGCGGCCAGCGAGGCCATCACCGCGTGCAGATCAAAGCGGCCATCGGCCAGCAGCGGCGACGCGGCGAATTCGGCGCCATCCAGCACCGGCGCAGTCAATGCGGGATCGTGCAGGTACAAGGTGGCCGCATCACCTTCGCGCACGCGGGCGCAGTGCAAGGTGCGCAACTGCGCGTCCAGCACCACCCGCAATGGCGGCAGGAACTCGCCTGTTTCTGGCCGCGCGGTCAACAGCGGATCATCGGCCAGCACGGTCGCCGCGCCGGTCAGAATGGCACCGGCGCGTGCGCGCCAGTGCTGCACGTCGGCACGCGCCGCTTCGCCGGTGATCCACTTGGATTCACCGTTGGCCATCGCCGTGCGTCCGTCCAGACTGCCGGCCAGTTTGATGCGCACAAAGGGACGCCCGCGTTCAATGCGCGACAGAAAGCCTTGGTTGAGTTCGCGCGCCTTGTCGCCCATCAAACCCACCGCAACCTCGATGCCGGCCTGCCGCAGCAGTGCGAAACCGCCGCCATCGACATCCGGGAACGGATCGCCCATCGCCGCAACCACGCGCGCCACGCCGGCTTCGATCAAGGCCAATGCACACGGCGGCGTGCGGCCGTAATGCGCACACGGCTCCAAGGTGACGTACGCGGTGGCGCCGCGTGCGCGCTCACCGGCTTGGCGCAAGGCGAACACTTCGGCATGCGGGCCACCGGCACGCTGGTGCCAGCCCTCGCCCACCACCTCGTCACCGTGAGCGATGACGCAACCGACCATCGGATTGGGCCGCGTGGTCCACGCGGCACGCTCGGCCAGGCGCAATGCGCGGGCCATCAGCAGGTGGTCGGTGGCGGTGAAAGCGTGCATGAAGGTCTCCGATACGGTGCATCGCGCAATCACGCAACAGCTGCGTCGCGCGGCATTTTCTGCAGGGAAGAGTAGAGCCAATCAATGGCGGTTGCATGGATGGGCGGGATTGCTGATCCGTAAATGTGCATGACGGCGTTCGCAGGAGCGGCCTTGGCCGCGAAGCCGGGACATGGTCAGTTTCGCGACCAAGGCCGCTCCTACAAGCAACCCATGGAGCCGACGAACGGCTTCTCTACGAATCTCTGGTCGCAATCGCCATCACGGTGATCGCCAGCGGCCCCAGCTGCAACTGGGTGTGTACGTGCCAGCCCAGGCTCAGGTACCAGTCCACTTTCTGCGCTTCGCAGTACAGATACAGCGTTGGCACATCGAGCGCGGCGGCCTGGGCGACGCAATGGCGCACCAGTTGCGCGCCGACGCCCTTGCCGCGTGCGCGCGGTTGTACATACAGCGACGCCAACCAAGGCGACCAGCCACGGATCTGTTCGTGATCGTCGTGCAGCAGGCTTACCGAACCGAGCCAACCGGCGTCATCCTCGGCCAGCCAGGTGCAGGGAATGGCGTCGCGTTGTTGCGTCCGCAATTCCTGCTCGGCTTGGGCGAGTGTCCAGTCAGGCAGCAACGCGCCGAAGGCCTGCACATGCGCAGCCGCCAACGCGGGCAGCACGGCCAGCCGGTCGTGCAGATTGACGATGCGCATCGGTTTCAGCGTGCGATTTTCCTGGCGCGGCGGGCACCGCCTTCCAGCAAGGGAAGTTGATCGTCGTCGGTGGGATGGTCGCGCTCGAGTTTTTCGATCTCGTCGCGAAAATCGGCCACGTCTTCAAAACTGCGGTACACCGAGGCGAAGCGCACATAGCCGACATGGTCGAGCTTGCGCAGTTCATCCATGACGAACTCACCCAGGCGGATCGACGGCACTTCGCGTTCGCCGCTCATGCGCAACTGGTGCACCACCGCGCGTACTGCCGCTTCGATACGTTCTTCCGACACCGGCCGCTTGCGCAGCGCGCGATCAAACCCTACCCGCAACTTGCGCGCATCGAAGGCCTCGCGCCCACCATCACTTTTGACGATGACCGGCAGTTTGAGTTCGATGGTTTCCAACGTACTGAAACGCTCACCGCAAGCCTCACAGCCACGACGACGGCGGATGGTCGCGCCATCTTCGGAAACGCGGGAGTCGATCACGCGGGTGTCAGTGTGTTGGCAGAAGGGACAATGCATCAGCAGAACCGGGAATGGGGATCAGGGAGCGGGGAATGCGGGATTTCCGCTGCTTTCGCCACTTTACGTTGAAGCGCTTTCTTCAGCGCCTGCAACTGGATGGAAACGCTGCGGTGCTGTGCCAACGCCGTATCGGCCACCACCTGATCGACAAAGCCCAGACGCAGCGCAAGCAACAGCTGGGTCTGGAGTTCCGCCAGTGAACCGGATGCCATGGAAAGAAAGCGCAGGTAATCGGGGATGGAATACCGTGCATTGCCTTCGGCGATGCACGAAGGCACGGAAACCGCGACCCGCTTGATCTGACTGCTCAGACCGAACCGCTCGTCGAGCGGAAACCGCGCTGCGATTTCATAGACCTTCTCCACCAGGACCATCGCTTCTTCCCACACCCTCAAGTCGCGGAAATTCGTTGCCATGCCCATCCCTGGATGACACTGACAGGCCACAACGGCCTGTCATTCCCTGTTCCCTAATCCCGGTTCCCAGCTATCAGCCGTAAACCGGGAACTGCTTGCACTGCAGGGTGACGTTCTCACGCACGCCGGCAATCACCTTTTCATCGCTCGGGTTGTCCAACACGTCGGCAATCCAGTTGGCCAGGGCCACGCTGTCTGCTTCCTTGTAACCGCGGGTGGTGATGGCCGGGGTGCCCAGGCGCAGGCCCGAGGTCACGAACGGCGAACGCGGGTCGTTGGGCACCGAGTTCTTGTTGACGGTGATGTGGGCCTTGCCCAGCGCGGCTTCTGCGTCCTTGCCGGACACGTCCTTGCCGATCATGTCCACCAGCATCAGATGGTTCTGGGTGCCGCCGGAGACGATCTTGTAGCCGCGCGAAATCAGCGTGGTCGCCATCGCCTGGGCGTTCTTCACCACCTGCTGCTGGTAGGCCTTGAATTCCGGCTCCAGCGCTTCCTTGAACGCCACGGCCTTGGCGGCGATGACGTGCATCAGCGGGCCGCCCTGGATGCCCGGGAACACGATGGACTGCAGCTTCTTCTCGATTTCCTCACCGGCGCCCTTGGCGATGATGAAGCCACCACGCGGACCACGCAGGGTCTTGTGGGTGGTCGAGGTCACCACGTGCGCGTGCTCGATCGGGTTCGGGTAGACGCCTGCGGCGATCAGACCGGCGACGTGCGCCATGTCCACGAACAGGTACGCGCCCACCTTGTCGGCGATGGCACGGAAACGTGCCCAGTCGATGACCTGCGAGTAAGCCGAGAAACCGGCAACCACCATCTTCGGCTTGTGTTCCAGCGCCAGGCGCTCGACTTCGTCGTAGTCGATCAGGCCGGCTTCGTTCACGCCGTACTGGATCGCGTTGAAAATCTTGCCCGAGGCATTGACCTTGGCACCGTGGGTCAGGTGACCGCCGTGGGCCAGACTCATGCCCAGGATGGTGTCGCCCGGCTGCAGCAGCGCGAAGTAGACGGCCTGGTTGGCCTGCGAGCCGCTGTGCGGCTGCACGTTGGCGTAATCGGCGCCGAACAGCTGCTTGAGGCGGTCGATGGCGAGCTTTTCGGCCACGTCCACATATTCACAGCCGCCGTAATAGCGCTTGCCCGGGTAACCCTCGGCATATTTGTTGGTCAGCTGGCTGCCCTGGGCTTCCATCACCATCGGGCTGGCGTAGTTTTCGCTGGCAATCAGCTCGACATGGTCTTCCTGGCGCTGGCATTCCTGGGCAATGGCCTTGGCCAACTCGGGATCGTAGGACTCGATACGGACATCACGCGAGAACATCACAGCTCCTGGTACTGGGCGAGGGAGCTGCCGATTGTAGCCCGTTCCGGCCGTCCAGCCGCCCCTTTATCGGCGTTATGGCCGCCGCCACGCACAGGACCCAAATGAGACGACCGTCACACAATAAAACGGTTTCGTAAGAACGGTGATCGTCTCCGCCTGCTTCTCACGGTTAACCAGATAAGCCGCCGGTTCTATCCGCCGCACGGCGCCTTTGAACCGTAAGGAACACGCTCTGATGCAACGCCCTGGCCGCTCCCGCTATGCCCGCCCCTTCCGCCCGCTGCCGCTGCGCGCGGGCCTGCTTGCCTTGGCGCTGGCCGCCGTTAACGGCCAGTCCGTCTGGGCGCAGACGGCCGATGCCGCGCCGGCCACTGCACCGGCAGCGGCCACCTTGCAGATTGCCCGGGTCACCGTGGAAGGCGTGGGCGAGCACCCGGCCAGCGGCATCAGCCCGGCGGCCATTGATGCCATCGCCAACCAGGCGCTGCGTGAGATCAGCCCAACGCTGCCGGCGGCGCTGAATTTCGAGCAGATCCAGCAGATCAACAACCGCATCACCCAGGCTTACCGCGATGCGGGGTTTCTGGTGTCGCTGGCCTACGTGCCGCCGCAGCAGATTGGCGACAACCAGACACTGACCCTGAAAGTCATGGAAGGCCGCGTCGGCCGGGTGCTGGTGCAAGGCAGCCAGCGTTATCGCGACGACCAGCTCAACGCCAGCAGCCTGGGCTTGATCGGCCGGCCGCTGCGCAAGGCCGAACTGGACCGCGCCCTGCTCTACGCCCGCGATCTGCCCGGCGTGTCGGTCACCTCGGTGCTGCAGCCGGGCCAGAACGAAGGCGAAACCGACATCATCCTGGTGGCCACCGACAGCACCCACCCTTACGAAATCAGCGCGGGGCTGAGCAACCACGGCACCGACAGCACCGGCAAGTACCGCGCCGAGCTGGGCGTGAGCGCGTTCAACGCGCTGGGCGCCGGTGACGTGCTGGCCGCCAGCGTCGGCTACGGGCTGAACCCGGCCGACAGCTGGCAGGCGGCACTGTCGTTGAGCATTCCCTCGTCCCAGGTGGACGGACTGAGCGCCATTGCCGGCATCAGCCGCAGCGAAATGGAACTGAACTCCGGCCCGTTCGCCGCCCTCGGCATCAACGGCCCGACCACGCAGTTCTATGCCGGCAGCGACTGGAAGTTCATCCAGCGCACCGACCTGCAGGTACAGGCCTCGGCCCGGCTGATCCACGAACAATCGCGGCTCGACGGCCTGGGCATGGAGTTGTCGCGGCATGCCTTCAACGTGGTCGATGCGGGCTTGAGCCTGCGCCATACCGACCGCCGCTGGCGCGGCATCAACCTGGCGCAACTGTCGGTACGCAAATCCTTCGACGACCAATCCTCGCCGATGAACTGGCTGTATCCCGCCCACGACGCGTACTTCTGGGTCAGCCGCTTGACCGCTGCGCGTCTGCAGGCCCTGCCTGCCAACCAGCGCCTGCTGCTGCGTGGCAGCGCCCAGTTCACCGATGACGCGCTCACCCCGATGGAGCAGTTCAGCGTGGGCGGGCCGACCAGCGTGCGCGCCTATCCGCTGTCCGCCGCCTTGGGCGACCGCGGCGTGCAAGCCACGTTTGAGTACCAACTCAGCGCACCGGGCTTTGCCGACACGCCGTCGCCGTTCAACGGCCGCCGCTGGGGCGATCTGCTGGAGCTGTCGCTGTTCTACGACTGGGGCCGCACGTCGCCGGCGTCGGACAACCGCCGCCTCGGCATCCTGCCGACCACGCTGGAAGGCGCCGGCATCGCCGTTGGCCTGCACCTCCCCTGGCAGCCCGCGCTGAAGCTGGACCTGAGCGCCGCTAAACCAACTGGCCGCTACCGCGCCCCCGATGCTGATGACGTCCAGGTGTGGGCGCGCATCGGTATGAATTTCTGAGGATCTGAACCATGAATCGCATCTACCGTCTTGTGTTCAACCACGCTCTTGGCCAAGTCCAGGTGACCTCCGAAATCGGCGCGTCCCCACGCGCAGCCACCGGCGCTTCCCGTCGCCTGCCGGCACGCCTGCGCCTGCTGCCGTTGGCATTGGCGCTTGCCTACGCTGCAGGGGCGCAGGCCGTGGAGTTGCCGGGAAGTGGGGCCGCCACCGGCGCAACCATCTCGATTAATGGCAACACGATGACGATTACCCAGGCTCAGGCCAAAGCACTGATCCACTGGGGGAGTTTCAATATCGGCGAGGGTGGCGCCGTCAACATCACCACTCCAGATGCAAACAGCGTCACCTTGAACATGGTGTCCAGCGGGACGCCGAGCAGCATTGATGGCGCATTGAAATCGAATGGCCATGTGTTCCTGATCAACCCCAGCGGCATTGCCTTCGGCAGTGGAGCGCAAGTGAGTGTTGCTGGGCTGGTTGCCAGCTCGCTGGCGTTGAGCCAGGACGATGACAACAGGAACTATGTGTTTGCTCAGAACGGCGCAGCGGCAGGCGTCAGCAATGCAGGGGCCATCACCAGCAGTGGCCCGGTAGTGTTGATGGGATCTTCTGTTTCCAACAGCGGCGTTATCACCGGCGGAACGGTGAATCTGATTTCGGCCGGCAATGTCCTGCTCACTTACGATCCTCTGTCAGGTGCCACGGCACTGTTGAATGGGGCTACCAGCAGCTTGCCGGGCGGCACCTCCGCTGCCGTGAGCAACACCGGCACCATCACGGCCGACCGGATCGTATTGCAGGCAAACCTGCATCCAGCACTGGCAGCGTCGGCCATCAACCTGGGTGGCGCGGTGGTGGCGACGCAGCTGCTTTCTGCAGATGTCGTTGGCGGAGGGCTGCAAATATCAGGTGATGTCAACGCCGAAAGCATCCGCTTTGTCGGTGATAAAGGCGTCAGCCAAAGTGCCGGGCGCCTGGTCACCAGAGCGCTTGATTTGAATGTCACCGGCGACGCCGCACTGAGCAGTGCGACCAACGAGGTAGCCAGAATCGGCGGAACGGTTAGCGGAAATCTTGCATTGAGCAACTCCACCGCTCTTACCCAGACCGGGGCGCTGGAGGTGACGGGTACCACCGCGCTGAGCAACGTATCCAAAGATGTAGCGTTGACCAATGCCGGCAACCGCTTCGGCGGGAATGTATCGCTCGACGCCGGCAATGTAGCCATCTCAGCCGCTGGCAGCTTGGCCTTGGGCAACGTCAAAGTTGACTCACTGGACGCAACCGCTGGATCCATATATCTGCCTGCCGTGATCCGTAGTGCTGGGGCGCAGAGATACAACGGCGCCGTAGTGCTGGGGAGGGACACTGCCCTGTCCAGTTCACTGGGTACGATCAGATTCAACGGAGTGATTGACGGCGCCCATGCCTTGTCGGTCACAGCGGGTGGGGAAGTCAGTTTTGGTGGTGCGGTGGGAGGCTCAACAGCGTTGACGTCGCTGGATGTCGCCGGTGCATCGGGCATATCGTTGCCGTCGAACGTCACCACCACTGGCATGCAGCGCTACGGCGGTCCGGTGAACTTGTGGGGGGCGACCTCGCTGGGCAGCCAGTCGGCAGGTGCCATCGACTTCAGCTCCACCATCAATGGCGCACATGGTTTGACCGTCAATACTGCGGGAACCACCACCTTCGCTGGCGCCATAGGTGGGACTACAGCCCTTGCTTCCTTGACCACCGATGCAGCGGGTAGTACCCGGTTGGGCGGCAATGTGCGAACAACGGGAAGCCAGACTTATGGCGATACCGTTTCGCTGACCGGGCCTGTCACGGTGAGCAGTGCGGCGGCCGGCAACATTTCGTTTGGCAGCAGCGTCACTGGCACCGCCGGCTTGGTCGCCAACACGACCGGGCGGACCACATTTGGCGGCGTGGTCAATCTGGATT
Source organism: Stenotrophomonas sp. (assembly GCF_050737575.1). Taxonomy (GTDB): domain Bacteria; phylum Pseudomonadota; class Gammaproteobacteria; order Xanthomonadales; family Xanthomonadaceae; genus Stenotrophomonas. The sequence goes on along the minus strand of NZ_JBOHXW010000002.1, from coordinate 190,755 downwards.
CGCTGATCACCGATGCCGGTGGCAGCACCCAGCTGGGCGGCAATGTGACCACCCGCGGTGCGCAGACCTACGACGACGAATTGGTACTGGCTGGCAATGTCACGCTGACAAGCACGCATGGTGATTCCATCAGCATCAATGCCGGAGCCAACGGCGCGCATTCACTGTCAGTAAACACGGCGGGCACCACGACGCTGGCTGGCGGTCTTGGCAGCACCACTGCATTGGCATCATTAATGACCGACGGGGTTGGTGATACGCGCTTGTCGGGTGTTGTCCGGACTTCGGGTAACCAGATTTATGGTGACAAGGTCGTACTTTTCGGCAATACCGCGCTTACGAGTTTCTCTAACTCCATTTTCTTCCAAGGCACGCTGGATGGCGCCCATGCACTGACGACAAATGCAGCGGCGCAAACGCATTTCCAGGGTGATGTAGGGGCAACAAATGCACTGGCATCACTGGCAGTCTCTGCTGGGTCATTCGGCGCGCGGCGCATCAACACCAGCGGCAACCTCAGCCTAAACGTCTCCGACAGTATCGCGCAGCAGACCGGGGCCTACTCCGTTGGCGGCGATGCCAGCTTCGCTTCGGATGGCGATCTGTTGCTGGGAGCAGAGAATAACTTCCACGGCAAGGTTGCGCTCGACGGCAGCGATGTCCAAATCTTTGCAAACTCAGCGCTGGACATCAGCCACGCCCAGGCCACTACGCTGGGCGCACAGGCCTTCGGTGCCCTGGCACTGGATAACGCCACCATCGGAATCGGTGGCGCCACTCTTATCGGGGGGGCAATGTTGCTGGGCTCCATCACGGTCACCGATGGCGGTCACCTGTGGGTTGACGGCGGTTCCATCAGCCAATTCGGGACGCTGGACGTTTCCGGTGCAAGCGTATTCAACGCGCGTGTCGGCAACATCACATTGGGCGCCCGCAATGCATTTGGCGGCCATGTCAATCTGATGGGCACTGATGTCCTCATCAATGCAGGCGACCTGCTCAAATTGGGCGGTGTCAGTGCGCGCAACCTGGAGGCCGGGGCAGCCCAGCTGCAATTTTTCAGCAACATAACCACGACAGGCTACCAACGCTACGTCGGCGCACTTGGATTGACGCGTGACACCTCGCTGGTCGCAGGTGGAGCGCTGAACATCACCGGTAGCATTGATGGAGGATTTGGACTTGCGCTGAACTCAGGTAGCGCGGTCCGAATTGCCGGAGGTGTAGGGCAATCGACAGCGCTCTCCAGCCTGTCGGTGTCAGGCCCAGCGGCCATCGATAGCGCAGTGACCACAACTGGCGCGCAGACGTTCAACGGCGCGCTGCAGTTGAACGGCGACAGCAGCCTGACCAGCTTGCAAGGCAACCTGACTCTGGCAGCCGTGGATGGCCCGCACGCATTGGCATTGAATGCAGGCAATGGCGCGGTGCATGTCGGATCGGTCGGCGCAAGCAGTGCACTGACCCGCCTGCAGGTCGACAGTGCCGCGCTCGGCTTCCTGGGGACATCGGTAACGACCAGCGGTGCGCAGCAGTACAACGCATCAGTGGTGATGACCAAGGACGTGGCCCTTGCCAGTATCGGAGTAGGCGACATCGGGTTTGGCGGCAGCATCGACGGTGGCTATGCGCTGCAGGTCAATACCGCCGGTGTCACCCGCTTCGGTGGCACGGTAGGAGGTATCACCGCATTGGCGTCACTGACGACAAATGCCGCCGGCACCACCGAGCTGGGCGGCGGGGTCACCGCCAGTGGCAACGTTGCCTTCAATGATGCGGTGAACCTGAAAGCACTCACCAGCGTGCACAGCCAGAACGGTACAACGACCTTCGGAAGCACCGTTGTCGGGCCTTGGGCACTGGCCGCAACAGGTGGTGCTGGCACCATCTTCGGCGGCGCGGTCAATGTGCGGAGTCTGCTGGTACAAGGCGGCGGCACCACCACGCTGGGAGGCGACGTAAGCGTCGATACCAGCGCCGTGTTCAATCGTCCTGTTTTGTTGACCGATGATGTGACCGTGGATGCACGAACTGTCTCCTTTGCGGGGGCGATCAACGGCGCGCATGCACTGGACATCGCCGCTACCGGTGCGGTGACCATTGGTGATCATATTGGCGCGACTACCGCATTGGACGCGTTGACCGTGCGCGGCGCATCGTTGAATACCCAGGGCATCAGGACAACCGGCAACCTTGCCGTGGATGTTGTCGGTGATATCACCCAGACAGCTGCTTATTCGGTGGGGGGCGCTGCCAACTTCAAATCGCAGGGCAACATCACGCTGGGCAACATCGGCAACAATTTCGGTGGCGCGGTAGCGCTGGACGGTGGCGCGATTCAGATAGCCAGTGCATTCGCACTTGATCTGGACGTTGTGCAGGCAGACAGTCTTTCTGCAACGGCCTACGGCGGACTGAGACTGGGCAATGCCGTGATCGCAGGAAGCACCTTCCTGTCGGGCAACGGGATCGTCTTCGACGATGCCACGATACAGGGCCAGCTTGGGGCAATCAGCAACGGCTCCATCCAGCAGAGTGGAGCGTTGAATGTCGCTGGTACCAGCCAGCTCAATGCCGCTGACGACATCATCCTGAGCAACCCGCAGAATGCGTTTGGTGACGACGTGTCAGTGGGCGCAGATAATGCAGACATCGTCAGTTCGACCGCGCTTTCGCTTGGTACATCCAGCGTTGGCCATCTGAAAGCCCGCACGGCTGGCGACCTGCGGCTGACCGGCCAGATCTACTCCAACAACGTTGATCTGGCAACCGATGGCAACTTCGACAATCGCTACGGTGCCAGCGCGATTCGGTTGAACGGTAATGGCCGCTGGCACATCTACCTGAGCTCTCCAACGTCCGCGCACAACTTCGGCAACCTGGACAGCGGCAACACCGCCATCTGGAATACCGGCGCATTCGCGGGAACCTCCGCAGCTGGCAATCGCTATCTGTTTGCGTGGCAGCCGACCCTGACCGTGACAGGCGCAGTACTTCACAAAATCTATGGCGATACCGCTGACCTGACCAACGCCTTCACCACCAGCGGCTTGATGGGCGGCGTGGCCGGCGCGTATTTCGGCGACAGTTTTGCCGGGGTGTTTTCAGGCATGCCGCACCTCACCTCGACAGGCGCAAGCGGCAACGCCAATGCTTCCACGTCGCCGTATGCGATTGATGTAGCCCAAGGCACGCTGGATGCTGGCAGCTCCGGCTACGCACTGACGTTCGCTCCGGGGCAATTGTTCGTAGACCGCAGGGCACTCAACATCACCGCGCAGGATGGCAACAAGACCTATGGCCAGAATGGCGGTCTGGGTGGCTACCGCGTCGATGGCTTGCTCAACACCGACAACGTGGCGTCGGTCGATCTGGGCAGCAACGGCACCGGCGCTACCGCCAACGTCGGCGATTACACGATCACTGCTTCCAACGCTGACGGCACTGGCCTGTCCAACTACGACATCACTTACAACGATGGCGTGCTGTCCATCGGCAAGGCTGGATTGACCATCACGGCCAACAACGGGAACAAGACCTATGGCCAGAATGGCGGTCTGGGTGGCTACCGCGTGGATGGCTTGCTCAACACCGACAACGTGGCGTCGGTTGATCTGGGCAGCAACGGCACCGGCGCTACCGCCAACGTCGGCAACTACACGATCACCGCCAGCAACGCCGATGGCACCGGGCTGTCCAACTACGACATCACCTACACCGACGGCGTGCTGTCCATCGGCAAGGCTGGGCTGACCATCACCGCCAACAACGGTGGCAAGACCTACGGTCAGAACGGTGGATTGGCTGGCTACCGCGTTGATGGCTTGCTCAACACCGACAACGTGGCGTCGGTTGATCTGGGCAGCAACGGCACCGGCGCTACCGCCAACGTCGGCAACTACACCATCACCGCCAGCAATGCAGACGGCACCGGCCTGTCCAACTACGACATCACCTACACCGACGGCGTGCTGTCCATCGGTAAAGCCGGCCTGACCATCACCGCCAACAACGGTGGCAAGACCTACGGTCAGAACGGTGGATTGGCTGGCTACCGCGTTGATGGCTTGCTCAACACCGACAACGTGGCGTCGGTTGATCTGGGCAGCAACGGCAGCGCCGCCACCGCCAACGTCGGCAACTACACCATCACCGCCAGCAACGCCGATGGCACCGGCCTGTCCAACTACGACATCACTTACACCGACGGCGTGTTGTCCATCGGCAAAGCTGGACTGACCATCACCGCTGACAACGGCAGCAAGACCTATGGCCAGAATGGTGGTCTGGGTGGCTACCGCGTTGATGGCTTGCTCAACACCGACAACGTGGCGTCGGTTGATCTGGGCAGCAACGGCACCGGCGCCACCGCCAACGTCGGCAACTACACCATCACCGCCAGCAACGCCGACGGCACCGGGCTGTCCAACTACGACATCACTTACACCGACGGCGTGTTGTCCATCGGTAAAGCCGGCCTGACCATCACGGCCAACAACGGCGGCAAGACCTATGGCCAGAATGGTGGCCTGGGTAGCTACCGCGTTGATGGCTTGCTCAACACCGACAACGTGTTGTCGGTCGATCTGGGCAGCAACGGCAGCGCCGCCACCGCCAACGTCGGCAACTACAAAATCACCGCCAGCAATGCAGACGGCACCGGCCTGTCCAACTACGACATCACCTACACCGACGGCGTGCTGTCCATCGGTAAAGCCGGCCTGACCATCACCGCCAACAACGGTGGCAAGACCTACGGTCAGAACGGTGGATTGGCTGGCTACCGCGTTGATGGCTTGCTCAACACCGACAACGTGGCGTCGGTTGATCTGGGCAGCAACGGCAGCGCCGCCACCGCCAACGTCGGCGATTACACGATCACTGCTTCCAACGCAGACGGCACCGGGCTGTCCAACTACGACATCACTTACACCGACGGCGTGTTGTCCATCGGTAAAGCCGGCCTGACCATCACGGCCAACAACGCCAGCAAGAACACCGGCCAGTCCACGTTGTTCAACGGCTACACCGCAGATGGTCTGCTCAATGGCGACACGCTTGATGGCGTCAAGCTGTCCAGCAACGGCGGTGACGTGAGCGCCAAGCCGGGTACTTACACCATCGTCGCCAGTGATGCGCACGGTGCGCAGCTCGGTAACTACGACGTCACCTATCGCGAAGGAACGCTGGAAGTCGTTGATGTGCCCAACTGGCACAACGTGCAGATTGGCCGCGAAGTGGCGGCCAACCTGAGCAAGCCCGTCGCCCGCGCGCTCACCGATTCACCGGATGCGCCGCTGTACCGGATGAGCGACGCGGCCATCAGGCCGGCCAGCGACGCGTGCACGTCGATTGGGGAGATCGGTTGCCTCGCTCGCCAACCGGAGTGATGGCCGGTTGTTGAAACAGAAAAGGCGCATCGTTCGATGCGCCTTTTTCAATCAAGCCCCTCTCCCCTCGCGGGAGAGGGGTTGGGGAGAGGGGGAAAGAAAACCCCCTTCCCCACAAAGCTCCTCCCAGCTCCACAGGTCATCAGCTGTGACGTGACTCAGCTACTCATGGCCAGTGCTCAATGGTTGAACACAATGTCCGCGATGATGCCGGTGGCGATAGCGACCATCAGCATGTTGCCGCGGTCATCACGGATCCAGTGGTGGCCATGCGGCGGGCGATGCAGGTGGTGGCGGCTGTAATCGTTGACCACATACACCGGGCCACCGTAGTAGTTGCCGTAGCGGTGGCCGCGCTGGAAACCATACGGGCGATAAACCACACGCGGCGGCGGCGCATGGTAACGACGGTCGTTGTAACGGGCGTCGCGGTAACCCTCACGGTAACCGTTGCTGTAATGGCGGCGGTCATCACGACGGTCGTGGCCTCGGCCGCGATCATGGCCGCGACCGCGATCGTCCCAGCCGTGGCGGCCACGGTCATGGTCCCGGTCGCCTGCGGCGAAGGCCGGGGCGGTGGCGCCGAAAGCCAGCAGGGCGGTCATCGCAGCGACAATTAGGCGGTTCATCTTCATGGGTGGCCTTCGCAGGTTTGGGTGGACGGTTTCCATAATGCTCACGCGATATGAACAGATTCCGGCTGGAACCGTTTCCGGACTAATCCCATTCATAAATGAGCAAGCCACACGCCTCAGCCGGCCTCCCCGGGCTTGCGGCTATAATTGGCGATTCCTTTTTGCCTTGTGCCCTGTCCAGTCCCGGACCGGGGGCGGGCGTGCGCTACGGAGACGTCATGTCCTCGCAATACATCTACACCATGAACCGCGTCAGCAAGGTGGTCCCGCCCAAGCGGCAGATCATCAAGGACATCTCGCTGTCGTTCTTCCCCGGCGCCAAGATCGGCCTGCTTGGCCTGAACGGCGCCGGCAAGTCGACCGTGCTGAAGATCATGGCCGGCGTGGACACCGATTTCGAGGGCGAAGCCCGCCCGCAGGCCGGCATCAAGGTCGGCTACCTGGCCCAGGAGCCGGAGCTGGACCCGACCAAGACCGTGCGTGAAGCCGTCGAGGAAGGCGTGGGCGAAGTGCTGCAGGCCCAGGCCGCGCTGGACGCGGTCTATCTGGCCTATGCCGAGGAAGGCGCCGATTTCGACAAGCTGGCCAAAGAACAGGAGCGCCTGGAGGCGATCCTCGCCGCTGGCGATGCCCACACTCTGGAAAACCAGCTGGACGTGGCCGCCGACGCGCTGCGCCTGCCGCCGTGGGAAGCCATCGTGGGCAAGCTGTCCGGTGGTGAGAAGCGCCGCGTCGCCCTGTGCCGCCTGCTGCTGCAGAAGCCGGACATGCTGCTGCTCGACGAACCGACCAACCACCTGGACGCCGAGTCCGTGGAATGGCTGGAACAGTTCCTGGCGCGCTACACCGGCACCGTGGTGGCTGTTACCCATGATCGCTACTTCCTGGACAACGCCGCCGAGTGGATCCTGGAACTGGACCGCGGCCGCGGCATTCCGTGGAAGGGCAACTACACCGACTGGCTGATGCAGAAGGACGAGCGCCTGAAGCAGGAAGACAACCAGGAGAAGTCGCGCCAGAAGGCAATCCAGAAGGAACTGGAATGGTCGCGCCAGAACGCCAAGGGCGGCCGTACCAAGGGCAAGGCACGTCTTGCACGCCTGGAAGAGCTGCAGTCGGTTGACTACCAGAAGCGCAACGAGACCAATGAAATCTTCATCCCGCCGGGCGAGCGCCTGGGCAACTCGGTGATGGAGTTCAAGAACGTCTCCAAGAAGTTCGGTGACCGTCTGTTGTTCGACGAACTGAGCTTCCTGGTGCCGGCCGGCGCCATCGTCGGCATCATCGGCCCCAACGGTGCCGGTAAGTCGACCCTGTTCAAGATGATCACCGGCCAGGAAAAGCCGGATTCCGGTGAGATCGTGGTCGGCCCGACCGTCAAGCTGTCCTACGTGGACCAGAGCCGCGACGCGCTGGAAGGCAACCACAACGTGTTCCAGGAAATCGCTGGCGGCCTGGACATCCTCAACATCAACGGCGTGGAGATCCAGTCGCGCGCCTACATCGGCCGCTTCAACTTCAAGGGCCAGGACCAGCAGAAGCTGGTCGGTTCGCTGTCCGGTGGTGAGCGTGGCCGCCTGCACATGGCCAAGACCCTGCTGCAGGGTGGCAACGTGCTGCTGCTCGATGAACCGTCCAACGATCTGGACATCGAAACCCTGCGTGCGCTGGAAGATGCGCTGCTGGAGTTCCCGGGCAACACCTTCGTGATTTCGCATGACCGCTGGTTCCTGGATCGCATCGCGACCCACATCCTGGCGTTCGAGGGCGATTCGCACGTGGAGTTCTTCCAGGGCAACTACCGCGAGTACGAAGAAGACAAGCGCCGCCGCATGGGCGACGACGCAGCGCCGAAGCGCCTGCGCTTCAAGGCGCTCAAGTAAGAGCCCCACAGACGGCCGCCCAGTGCGGCCGTCTGCTTTTTTGCTCGGCCACATTGGCTGCCGGATATTCTGGCTCCCTCTCCCCAACCCCTCTCCCGTAAAGGGAGAGGGGCTTTCAAGCTGCGATCGCAAGCAAACATTCGACCTGCAGGATTCGGGCCCCTCTCCCTTTACGGGAGAGGGGTTGGGGAGAGGGTAGCCTTCCCCTGCAAAGGCAACCAACGAAACAACAGCAGCCGCCTCTCCTTTCCGCCAAGGGAGGGGAAAGCATCCAATCCACCGGAACATTTCCATGTCTTTACTCGACCGCCTGTTCAAGCTGCAGCAGCACGGCACCAGCGTCCGCACTGAAGTGCTGGCCGGCCTGACCACCTTCCTGACGATGTCCTACATCGTCTTCGTCAACCCGGAAATCCTCGGCACCACCGGCATGGATCCGGGCGCGGTGTTCGTGGCGACCTGCCTTGCCGCGGCCGTCGGTTCGGCGGTGATGGCGCTGGCGGCGAACTTCCCGGTCGGCATGGCGCCGGGCATGGGCTTGAATGCGTTCTTCGCGTTCACCGTGGTGGGCGCGACCGGCTTGCCGTGGCAGCAGGCGCTGGCGGCGGTGTTCATCTCCGGCCTGCTGTTCTGGGTGCTGACCTTGACCGGCGTGCGCGCATGGCTGGTGGCGGGCATTCCCGCGTCACTGCGCTCGGCGATTGTCGCCGGCATCGGTTTGTTCCTGGCAATCATCGCGTTGCAGAAGTCCAATGTGATCGTTGCCAACGAAGACACCATGCTCACGCTGGGGCCACTCAACACCGCGCCGCCGTTGCTGGCGCTGGGCGGTTTTCTGCTGATATCGGTACTGGAAGCGCGCAAGGTACGCGGCGCGATTCTGATCGGCATCCTCGCCGTCACCGGCGTGGCGTGGGCCATCGGCAATGTGCAGTACCAGGGCATCGTGTCGCTGCCGCCCAGCCTTGCCCCGACCTTCCTGCAGCTGGATCTGCCCGGCCTGCTGCATCACGACGGCGGCGCGCCGCTGGCGGTGTTGCTGCAGGTGGTGCTGGTGTTCGTACTGGTGGAAGTGTTCGATGCCACCGGCACGCTGTATGGCGTGGTCGGCCGTGCCGGTTTGTTGAAACTGGACGATGGCAAGAAGCGCTTTGGCCGCGCCCTGCTGGCCGACAGTACCGCGATTGTGGCCGGCTCGTTGCTGGGCACCAGCTCGACCACCGCCTTCGCCGAGAGCGCCTCCGGCGTGCAGGTCGGCGGCCGCACCGGACTGACTGCATTGGTCGTCGCCGCGTTGTTCCTGGCCGCGTTGTTGTTCTCGCCACTGGCGGCGATGGTGCCGTCCTACGCGACCGCACCGGCGCTGTTGTTCGTGGCCGGACTGATGCTGCGCGAGCTGGTCGAAGTGAAGTGGGACGACCTCACCGAGTCGGTGCCGGCGGCGTTGTGTGCGCTGGCAATGCCGTTCACCTACTCCATCGCCAATGGCCTGGCGTTCGGCTTCATCGCCTATGCCGCATTGAAGGCCGGCACCGGCCGTTGGCGTGAAGTGCGCCCGGCCGTGTGGTTGGTGGCCGGGTTGTTTGTGCTGCGCTACGCGCTGGAGTGAGCCGCGCTGCGATGCGGCTGGCTCACGCCCGCCACGTCACCACGATCGTTGCAACCAGCACCAGCACGGTGCTGGTCACCGAGAACACCCCCAGCGCCACCGCCGTGCGCCACAACGTGGACAGCAATGGGCGCGTGGCGAAGAACTGCATCAACGAAGCAGCGCCGTAGACCATGCCCATCAGGCCCGCCAGCGACTGCGCATAAGGCAGCCAGCGGTGCAGCGGGATCAGCAGGAGCCAGATGACGAAGGTCTGCACGGTCAGCAGGGTGGATATCACCAGCCACTCCGGGTAGTTCAACCTGCTGAAACGACGGAACACCAGCCAGAACGTCAGCGCCTCGAACGGCAACAGCATCAGCGTGAACGCCGCGAAATGCCCACTGATCCACTCGCCCACCGTGCGCGAAGCCAGCATGAACTGCTGCAACTGCTCAGGTACCGCCTGGCCTGTGGCAATGGCCTGGTGAGCGCCCCCGTCGATCAGGCTACCGCCGCTGACCAGCTTGTTGAGCAGCACCACCGCCGCCGACATCATCGTGATCAGCAACAACGGTTTGACCTGGTTGCCGCGCCGCCCCTCAATGTAGTCGCGCAACAGCACCCCCGGCCGCAGCATCAACTGCTTGAGCGAATACAGGATGCCGCGGTCCATGTGCAGCACGCTGTGCTCCAGCTCATGGCCGAGGAAGTGCCAGTCGATGCGATGCACCGGCGTGGGCTGGCCGCAGTTCGGGCAGAATTTCTGCCCGGTGCCGGCAACAGCCCACTCACAATTGATACACCTGCTGTTGTCGTGCATCCCCATGCAGCCTTCCCCGATGGCAAGGCCGCATTCTAGAACGGCGGAGTTGCGCGCAACCACCCTTCAGTTCGGCACCCAGGCGGGCGGGCTCCACTGCAACATGAAGTGCTCCTGCCGTTGTACCGAAGACGGCCCTGGCCGGGATGATTTTGTATCCAAAGAAATCTTGAGAAGGCAGCGCTCTCAAGGAGCAAGTCCGAGGCACATCACTCCACGTGCCATCAATCGTATTGAATGTCGTAGACCGCCACGCTCCTCACCAATCCTGCGTCCACCTTTCCTGCGCGGGTCTGGATGAAACGCGCACGCAATGGCAGCGTCAGCGTTGCCGTGCCACCGCCAGTCCTGCCCATATTGATCTTCTGATTGAAGACCACCGGCCGCTCAGTCGTCCCCTCCATCCGTGCGATCTGAATGCCCACCCCTTTGGCGGAACCAGGATCGCCACTGATTCCCAATACGCCGGCAAGGCTTGAGCCAGAGGGGTTGCGGCTATCGTCCAGGCTGATGCTTACGCCTCTGAAATCAGCGCCGTTGCACTGGAGACTGACATTGAAGTTTCGGATCGGCCCAACACTGCCAACCCCGGTAAACGTCGAGCTCGGCTCTTCACCCATGTTCACGACAGGCTGGCCTGCTGTACCCGCGGCCGGGCTACAGGTGGCCCCCGTGATTCTGATAGGCAAAGTCAGCCAAAGCTCCGAAAGCGGCCTTGCTGCTGTATCGCCATTTAGATAGCCATACACAAGCCGCATTGGCACCGGAAAAATATCGCCCGTACCTACTTCCGCACCTGTCCTGACCAGGGCTAATGAGTAGGTTGGACTCGCTATTGCCAGTGAACTTGTTCTCGCGAAAGTTTCGTCTCTGGGGAAGTTTGTAGCTACGTGATTTACCCGGATGCGCACCCCCACACCTTTCACATTCGTCTTGTAAACGCCACTGCTTCCATAAACAGGATCAAGCTCCAAACCCGGTGCGGCCAGCCAGCGCAGGTACCCGTCGTTCGTGCAGGATCCATTCCTGAATGTCTGGAACGAGAAGCCCGAATAGGAAGGAAAGAAGTTGCTGCCGACGGTTTGTCCTGGCGGTACGACCACATGGTTTGCACCGTTTGTCTGCAAATCGATCCTCAGCGTGTTGTCATTTGGATGCATGTAGCAAATCGCATTCGCTGAGAATGCCAACACGCTGCTTGTCAGAAGAACCGCTCCCATCACGCATAACCGGCGCATTGAAAATGTCATCGGCATGTTGCCTCCAGATTGATCAAGCCCGCTGACGATGCAACGTCCTGCCCATTGATTTGATAGTCAAAGCTGCAGCGCTGCTGCGCTTGCGTGCCCCATTGGATCTGCAGTTCACCGGCGTCGTGCTCGGTGCGCACATAGACCTTGCCGCCCTGCCCGACCATGCCCAGCACCTGGCCCTGTGCATCGGCAACCTGTGCGCCCAGCGGCAGCACCTTGCCGTCGGTGCTGCGCACCTGGATCAACAGCGCCCGGCCCTTGCGCGTGTCGAACTGCAGCCGACTGATGGCACCGGCAAACGGCGCCACGGACTGGCTGCTGGTCTGCAGTTCCACGTCCTGCGACATGCCACTGGGATCCAGAGTGATAGTGCTCATCCGGTACGGCATGACATACGGCACCACGGCGTAGCCGCGCCCATCAACCCGCAGACCTGCAGCATTGGTAACCCGGGCATCACGCGCGCCGGGCGCCTGGATCAGCACCATCGTGTCGCCGCGCTGCGGCGCCAGCGTGATGCCACCGGCATGCACGACGACACTGCCACTGGCGCCCAGCGACGCTTGTCGGAAGTCACTGGAATGGTTGTACGAACCACTCAGTGCCGCATAGCGGCTGCTATAGGCCGCGTAGACCGAGCTCTCGGTGTTGCCATTACGGCGGTCGGACAACGTCACGCCGTAGGAAAGATTGTTGTCCACGCCAGCAACGCCGGCGATGCCGATCCGGCTGTTTTCATAGCCGTGATCGCGTGCGCCGACATCTGCAGTGAAGGACAGAGGACGGGCGCGGCGACCCAACGGCACGCTTACGCTCAGCAGGTACTGGGTGTCGGACGCGCCGGAGGTCGTGTCCTCGGTACGGACAGCCGAAAGACCATAGCTCAGCGCCCGCCAATTATTGTTGTAGCCCACCTGGTACTCGCTGCTGGTACCGGGACGATCATGGAAATCGCGTACCGAACCGCTCACATACAGTGCACCGCCGGCATCACCCAGTGATTGATTCACCGTCACCTGGAACTGACTGCGTCGACGCCCGCTCCAGTTGGGATCCAACCCGATACTTACTGCCTCACGCGCGCGCAGCGCATCGTTAAGGCTGAGGAAGCCGCTGGTGGAATAACGGTACGCCGCCAGCGTGAAGTTGGTGCCGGTCTGCGCGATAAGGTTGCTGTAGCTCACCCGTGCACTGGAACCCTGACGCTTGCCTGCCTGCTGCAGCGTGGCGCGTGCATGGGTGATATCGGCAGCAACCGCGCCAATCGGCGTTGCCACACCCGCGCCATACAGCACCGATGCGTAGTCCTGGCCCAACACACTGCCGGTATACAACGTGAGCCGGTTGCCCATGCCGCGCTGATAGGTGCCCTGCAGCATCCAGGGGTCATCCCGCAACTGCGTATTGCGGACCTGCCCTGCGGTTACCGCATAGCGCGATACGCCCGCGCGCAGCATCTGTGCCACCGAGCCATAGGGCACCTTGAACATCCGTTTCCGGCCATCGGCTTCGACCACGCTTACTTCCAGGTCACCGCCATAGCCGGTGGGATACAGATCATCAATGACGAAGTTGCCTGGCGACACCGTCATTGAATAGATCAATTGCCCGTTCTGGTGGATTTCCACCTTCGCGTTGGTTTCCGCAATGCCGCGCACGACCGGCGCGTAACCACGCAGCGAATCCGGCAACATGCGGTCGTCGCTGACCAGGCTGGCGCCACGGTAGGCGATGGAGTCGAACAACTCACCGCTGGTGTACGCGTCACCCAAGGTCAGCATGCCCCCCACTTTTGGCAGTGCCCGCTGCGCATAGGTGGCAATGTTCTGCCAGCGACGGCCTTCGCCTTCGCTCCAGGCAAGACTGGAGTCATGGCGCAATTGCCAGCCCCCCAGGTTCAGCCCTGCGTTCATGCCCAGATACGCATTGCGGTTGCGGCTACCACCCGGCAAACGGTTTTCGTTGTCCACCGCATTGAACGTGTAACCAATAAAGCCGGCATTGATGCCGCGGTCCCACAGCGCCGGGTTTACATACCCGCGTGCCTCGCGGCGCAGATACGCCTGCGGGATGCTCAGGTCGTATCGCAGGCTGCCGCTGTCATAGGTACCGAAAGCATCGGTCATGCGCGCGTGCGCTGGCGCACAGGCATCGGCCGAGCCCTCTGCCTGCGGCGCGTTCAGCTGGCTGGTATCAACACCCAGCTCTTCCAGCAGTACAAGGCTCAGGCATGCGTCTACACGGCCTTGGGCATCGGCCTTGAAATCCAGATCGCGGCGCCCTTTCCAGTCGCCGTTGACGTACACGTCCACGCGGTAGCTGCCAGTCGTCATGGGATTGCCGTCGGCAAAGGCCGCCAGGTTCACCTGCTGGCTCTGGCCCGAAAGCATGTCGGCATTGAAGCGCGCCCGTGCCGGTGCCTTGCCCACGCCAGCGCGCACCAACAAGGCCTGCTCACCCAGATTCACTGTGCCTGATGCTGAGGCCGCCACCTGCTGCGGCAACAGCGCGGCCAACAGCAGTACGCACCACCCTGATGCCGCTGCGGCAGCCCCTGACGCACGCTGCGTCAAGGCTTGTTGAACCGCCAATGCCAATCTATTCCCAATCACGCTGACATTCCTTTGCAAGGACCATGGAGCAGCCATCCAAACCACGCCTGATCAGTTGCCATTGCCCACTACCGCCGTACGTTCCACGCGGCCGCCGTAATCATTGATGGTTGAAAAACGCACCTGTGTGACTCCGGCAGATGCGGGAAATTCCTGGCTCTTCCCAGGCGCGAGCATCACGCTCTTTTCCTTGATCTCGGATTCGCTTGTGCCGGTACCAACGTGTATTTCGGAAAAGCTCACGTGATACGGCGTGGGGTTCTCCACGCGCAGGCGATTACCGTCCAGGCGCCACAGCAGCGCAGCCGGCGCTTCGTTGGCTTCGCCTTGCAACGCCCGTGGCCGGTAGAAAAGTTTCACGCGCGAGCGGAACGCCACCTGCAGAAAATTCTGCTCCTCGGCACTGGGTTCCGGCGACGGTGGTACGTCCAGCACGTTGAGCCAGAACAGCGACTCCTGCGTCTCTGGCAGCTGGGCACCGGAAAACATCAGCCGCACCGCTTGACTACGGCCGGCTTCGATTCGCGCGATGGGCGGCAGCAGTACGAAAGGCGCATCGCTGGTGTCTGGCGTCTGCCGGGCATCACCACTATCGACCCAGACCTGCACCAGCGAAGGGGCCTCCCCCGTGTTCTGCAGCTGCACGGTCACTTCACGCGCCTGTTCGGGATAAACCACACGCGTGCCGTTGATCACGACCCCTGCATGCGCAGCCGGACACAGCACTGCCACCAGCGCTGACATGAGCAGCGCCCTTGTGAAAAAGGCTTTCATCAAAACGCACCTGACCGCTGTTGGGAGCAAGAGCCAACAGCCAGTGCTGCGCACCGGCTGTCGGTGGTAGCAACAATCAGTTGTAGATGATGGTGTACTGCACGCTGGTGCTCAGGTCACCGGCAGTCGCTGCTGCCGTTGCGTAGTACTCGGCAAAGTAGTTCAGGGTGGCGTTGCCATCACCATCCACGGTGACCATCTGTGAATTTGGCTGGGCCAACAGCACCGGCAACGCGTTGCCGTTCCCGCCTACCAACTGGATCTGCACATTGCCGGCCGCATTGGTGGTCAACTGGTTGTTCAGACGGCCGCTGCTCTGATCAACGGTGGTGCCCGACTCGAAGTAGGTACCCACCTGGCCGGGTGAGCACTGGCTCAGGTTGATGGCGAACGGGGTACGCGCGGCCACCGCGCCAGCCGCCGCCAGGCTGCTGGTCGACACCGTCGGCAGCGGGACAGTGAAGTCCTTGCCAGCTCCTGTTGTGATGTCGCAGGTCTTGTCGGTGATCTTGCCGGTGAAGGTGATCGTGCCGTCAGCGGCACTGGCAGCCATCGGCGCCACGGCCAACATGAGGATCGAGAGAAGAGTGATCTTACGCATTACGGATACCTAACCTCGCTAATGGGAAATGAAAAATAGAGAGGTGAGGCAAGGAATACCTTGTTCTGAGCAATCGCCATCCTTGCGCCACACCTGCACCCGGAACGACGCAATCGCGCAATTCCGTGACGCAAGTCTAGAAAATTATGTGATTCAATTTGCACAAGCTACCAAAACGGCTTGTTTGACAGCCCATGTTGAACCCGCTAGTCCCGCGAAAAATCCTCGCGCAAGCCGCACAGGGAACGCAGCGTTCAATCGCGTAAAGCCGCTCGCGAACCTGGGCAACGCCGCACACCAAAACAATATGGGGAAAACCGTGGCGCTCGCTACAGATTCACATCTCCGAGCTTCTTTCAGAGTGCGAAATGGGCGCCTACTCAGTACTCCGGACAACGGAGAAAGCCCATGAAAGCGGCTCATTTTCTGTATGCGGCATTGCTTTCAACCAGCGCGATGGCCTCGGCACAAACAGGCACGGTGCGCTTCAGCGGTCGCGTCGTGGATCCCGTCTGCGTGCCCAGCCTCAGCGGACAACAGCACCTGCAACTGGATGCCTGCCCCGCATCAGCCAAGGATCTGCGCGTCACCATCCATACGCAGGAAAGTGACGCTTCAACGGCCGAATTGATCGCAAAAACGCCACAGCTGTCGGCGCGGGTTTCAGGTACAGGCGATCTGACATTTTCAGACCGCTATCGGATCGAACCGCCAGAATCCGGCACCTACCTGGTCGTCATCGATTACCCGTGACACCCAACGCGCATGGATGCAGAGTCGAGGTTGCGGTCACTTCAATCGCCAATCGCCTATGCGCAACGATGCGCACACGCCAGACGCCCCTGTTGCGATGCAGGGGCGTCTTCGTTCTTGATCGGATTTGGCGCTGCAATGTGTGCAAAAGCTCGTAAAACAAAGCATATTTCGCGCGATTCAGCAGACACCTGGCAGGCGACAGAACTGTACCCACCTTACAACGGGGACATTCGTTGGCAATGGATGTGCACCTGATCGAATCACTCAACCGGGTTGACGACTCACATCGATATGGCAGACATGCACGTCAAACCATTTACTCGCCGTCCGGCACCGGCACCTGGAACACCTGCCGCAGATACGCCAGATAGCCCGGGTCATCGCACATGCTCTTGCCCGGCGAATCACTGAGCTTGGCCACCGGCTGACCGTTGCAGCGAACCATCTTGATGACGATGTTCAACGGCGTCGGGCCAAGATCGTTGGTGAGGTGCGTACCGACACCGAATGCCACCTGGCAGCGGCCACGGAAGTAATCGAACAGCTGCATCACCTTCTCGATGTTCAAGCCATCGCTGAACACCAGGATCTTGCTGGTCGGATCGGTGCGATTGGCCTTGAAGTGCGCCAGCATGCGGTCGCCCCAGCTGAAGGGATCGCCGGAGTCATGGCGCACGCCGTCAAACAACTTGCAGAAGTAGGCATCGAAGTCGCGCAGGAATGCATCCAGGCCAACCACGTCGGCCAGCGCAATGCCCAGGTCACCACGGTATTCGCGCGCCCACGATTCCAGCGCCGCCACCTGCGAGTCGAGCAAGCGCGGCCCCAGGGCCTGGAACGCCTGCAGGTATTCGTGCGCCATCGTGCCGTGCGGCGTCATGCCGTACATGCGGGCGAAGTAAACATTGCTGGTGCCGACAAACTGCGGGCCCAGCGCGTCGCGCAGCATCGGCAACATGGTGCCGTGCCATTGCCGTGAATAGCGCCGGCGGGTGCCGTAATCAGCGATGCGGCAATCCTCGAAACCGGGCGTGTCACGCAGCAATGCCGTCTTGGCCTGCAGGCGACGTTCGCCTTCGCTGAAATCGTTGCTGCTGGTGTTGCGGAACCACACTTCGTTGATGATCGCCAGCAACGGCACTTCAAACATGATGGTGTGCAGCCACGGGCCGGTGATGTCCAGCTCGATCTCACCCGGCACGGTCTGCGAGGCACGCAGTTCGATGTACTTGCGATCCAGATGGAACAGGCCCAGGAAGTCGACAAAGTCCGGCTTCACGAAACGCAGCCGGCGCATGTATTCCAACTCCTCGCGGGAGAAGCGCAGGCTGCACAGGTGGTCGATCTCGGTATTGATCTCGTCCAGATAGCGCGCCAGGTCAATGCCCTGCGTACGGCACTTGAACCGGTACTGGACGATGGCGCCGGGGTACTGATGCAGCACCGCCTGCATCATCGTGAACTTGTAGAGGTCGGTGTCGAGCAGGGATTGGATGATCATGCCCGGCATTATGCGCTGCTGGCGATGGCGGCCATGCGAAGACCCGGGCGCTTGTTCACTCGCCATGGCATTGGTGTGTGCGCCAAGAGGCGTACCGTGCAGCACGGTCGAACGCAGACAGACCGCAGGAGCGACCTTGGTCGCGAAGCCGATGAATCTACAGCGGCCGCTTCCCTATCCCGCTGCGCGATGCATGCAGGCTTCGGGCACGATCGGCTTCGCGGCCGAGGCCGCTCCTACGCGGGACTTCAGCGCAGCAGCAGGCGCGGCACCTGCAGCGCGGCGTGCGCCCAGATCGCGCACCACACGCCCGCGCGTACCGGCAGGCTGCGTTGCGGAGCCTCGAATTTCTTGAAGTAACGCCACAGGCCGCGGTGCTTGTGCCATTCGACAAAGAACGGCCGCGAACGGCTGGATACGCCGCGCACATGCACCACCTGCAGGCCATTGGCGATGGCGACCGTCGCGCCGGCCTCGCGTGCGCGGCGGCACAGGTCCAGATCCTCCGCGTGCAGGCGGTAGCCGCTGTCCCATCCACCCAGCCGCACAAACAGACTGCGCGGCAGCAGCAGCAGCGCGCCGGACAACGCCTGCACCTGCTGCAAGGGCACCGAATGATCCACCAGCACCGCTAGCCGCGAGCCCGCGCCGGGGTGGCGCAACATGGCGGCGAAATCCGGATCGCGTCGGCGCACCGCGGCATCGGCGTTGCCCTGCTCGTCCACCTGCTCCACGCCCAGCAGGCAATCACCGAGCGGGCGTCCCAGCTCGCGCAGTTGCGCCAATGTCTGCGGCTCGACCATCAGGTCCGGATTGATGAACGCCAGCCACGGCGCACTGCAGTCGTCCGCACCCTGATTGCAGGCGGTGGCGAAGCCGGGATTGTCGGGGTTGGCGATGAAGCGCACGCGCGGATCGGCAATGGCGTGACGCTGCGCGATATCCACCGTGCCATCGCTGGAATTGTTGTCCACCACGCGGATCTCGCTTACATCCTGCGCGGCGCGCAGGCGCTGCAGGCAATCGTCCAGGGTGCTCGCGCTCTGGTAGCTGACAACAACAACGGCAATCGAATCGCTCACACCGGCTCCGCACCTGAAAGAGAGCCACAGGCGTCAAAAAGGTCGCGCTGGGCCAGCGGCATTATCGCCTGCTCGCACAGCGTCTGCAGATGCGCGCGATGGGCGTGCAACGGGTCGTCCATCAAAAAACCGGCAAGTCGCGCAGTCCAGGTCGGCCAGCGATTGGCCAGCACGTCCATGTCACCCTCGGCCGGCTGCCCTTCCTGCTGGCGGCCCACGAAGGCGTTGTCGCACAGCACGTTGCGCCAGCCCAGGCCGGACATGCGCAGGCTCAGGTCCACCAGCGCGGCATACCACGAGCCATAACTGTGGATATCCAGGCCGCCCGCGCGACGGCGGGCGCTGCCACGGATCAGCACTGCGTGGGTCACCGCTGATGGCAACTCCGGGTGCAGCAAAGGCATTGCCGACAAGGCCTGCGTCAGCCGCACGGTGTCCAAAGGCAATGCATTCACTTCGGCCAAGCGCGGCCACGACACCGCTTCACCAACATTGCTCCACGGCGTGGCGGTGGCGATGGACGCATCGCGGGCCAGGCAGGCCTGCAGCTGCTGCAGCCAGCCCGGCGTCGGCACGCTGTCGGGCGCAAGTACCGCCACATCAAGGCCATCACAGGCGCGCAGCATTTCATCCAGATGCGCCGCTTCGCCCAATGAACGTGCGCGGCGGGTGTATTCGGCCTGCAGCGCGGTATGCGCCAGCCAATGTTCGACCACGGCCTGCGCACGCGGCCCGGCTTGTGCATCGTCAGCCAGCCAGATCGACGTACCGGCGGGCGTGGTTTGATCCAGCGCGGCGAGACAACGATCCAATGCGTCATCGTCCACGCCCAACGGCAACAACACGATCACTGCCACCCCCTTCCGTCCAGATCAGGCGCACCGGTCAGGGTGCGCATCGGCTTGCATCACGGCTTTTGTCGCGGTGTATTGATCGGCTCCATCGCGCGGAACTTTTGGCTGTATTCGTCGGTGAGGTTACGCGCCTCCTGGCCGTTGCGGACGATGGTCGGGGTCAACAGCACAATCACCTCCGTGCGCCGGCTGTTGCGGCTCTTGCTTCCAAACAACGCGCCCAGTACGGGGATGCGGCTCAGCCCGGGCACGCCGTTGTGGCCATTGGTGGCGCTGTCGGTGATCAGGCCCGCCATCATGATGGTGTCACCGCTCTGCACGGCTGCTTCGGTAGCGAGTTTGCGGGTGGAAATGCGCGGATTGCACGAGGTCTTGGAGGGATCGCAGTTGGCCGGCACATCGGCCGCACTGCTGACTTCCTGCACCACGTCCATGAACACCATGCCGTCGCGGGTCACGCGCGGGCGCACTTTGAGGATCACGCCGGTGTCGATGTACTGCACCTGGCTGTAGGTGTTGTCACTCACGCCGCTGGTGTTCACCGACACGGTGTTGATCGGCACCTTGTCGCCCACGTTGAGCGTGGCCTCGGCGTTGTTGCGTACGAAGATGGAGGGCGTCTGCAGCAGACGCAGGTCGGTCACCTTGTCCAACGCGCTGACCACTGCCGCGGCGTTGCGGCCGAGGAAGGTCCAGCCCAATCCGCTGCCGCCGGTAATGGCACCGGCATAGGTGCCCCAGATGTCGCGCCCAGCGGCGCTGGGCAGGCCTGCGCCGCCTTCGCCCACCGGCTGGTTGACCGCATTCTCGAAGTACCAGTTGACGCCGTAACTCAGCTCGCCGGTCAAGGCCACTTCCGCAACCTGCGCTTCGATATGTACCTGCAGCGGCATCACGTCCAGCTTCTCGATCACTTGCTGGATCGAGCGCCATGCCTGCGGTGTGGAGCGCACCAGCAAGGCATTGGTTTCCTCCACCGCCGACACGCCCACCTGATCGCCGGCCACTTCCAGCGCGACGCTGATATTGCCCTGCTGCCGCTGCGGCAGGCTCATGCTGCCGTCGTTCCCCCGGTTTGCCGCACCGTCCTGACCGAGGCTGTCCTGCAGGCCCGTATTGCCGCTTTCAAGCTGCGACGGCACCGCACCCGGCGCCAATGCGGTTGGTGCGCTGTCACGGCTACCCTGCGTTGTGTTGCTGGAGCCAAACACTTCCGCCAGCCGCTCGGCCAGATCCTTGGCCTTGATGTACTTCAATTCATACGAGAACAAGCGTGCGCTGCCACCGGCACTGTCGATGCGGTCCAGCCATTGCTGGATCTGATCCAGATAGCGCGCCTGCGGGGTAATCACCAATACCGCATTGGCGTTCTCCAGCGGCATGAAACGGAACATGCCGGCACTGGGCGTCTTGCTGGTTTCGCCGAACACTTTTTCCAGATCACCGGCCACCTGCACAGCGCGACCGGACTGCAGCGGGAACACGCCCACCGACATGCCCGACAGCCAATCCACATCGAAAATCTCAACCGTGCGCAGGTAGTTTTCCAGCTCGGTGCGGGTGCCGCCCAAGGTGATCACGTTGCGCGAGCCATCCACGCCGACAATGGCGTTCGGCCGCGCATACGGCTCCAGCACTTTCTTCATTTCGGTGGCGGAGATGTACTGCAGCGGCACCACGCGCACTTCGTAACCGCGTGCCGACGAAGCCGGCGCGGTGCTCGGCGCCAGCGTGCCAGCCAGCGATTGATCGGCGGGAATCACGTTGTAGCGGCCACCGCTGTAGATCAGCCGCGCATTGTTCCAGCCCAGCACCATCTCCAGCAGGTTCAGCGCCTGCGCTGGCGATACCGGCTTTGGCGTGGCCAACGTGACGGTGCCCTGCACGGTCGGGGCGATGACGTAGTTCTGGCCCAGCATGTCGCCAAGGATCGCCTTGGTGACGGCCTGCACCGACTCGCCTTCAAAGTTGAACACCGCGCTGCCGTTGCCGGCGGCGGACAACACCGGTGATGGCGCTGCAGCGGCGGCGCGGTTGATGACCGTGCCATTGCCACGGCGGATCACCGCGCGGCCCTGACCTTCATCGGTTTGTGGGGCGTCTACCGTTTCCAACGCACGGGTGCGCGCCGGCTCGCCCGCGGCGGGCGCAGTCAGCTCGCTGCTGGGTGCATTGCGGCGGACCTCCGGCACCGGCGTGGTGGCGCAACTGCTCAGGGCGCCGATCAGCAGGGTGATGGGAACGATGCGTGACGTCATGAGCTCACTCTAGGGGTTCGGGCGGCCAGCGCCGCCGTTCTGTTGCTGTTGCGCCTGCCTGCGGCGGGCCTGGATGCGTTCGCGGATGGCTTGGATCTGATCAGCCGATGGCCCGGCAGCTGCGTCCGCAGCAGGCGCATTGCTGGTGGATGCCGGCACTGCGGGCGCCGGCGCAGGCAGTGTGGGCGCGCCCTCGGTTTTGACGGCCGGGCTGGCGCTGAATACCTGCAGTTCAAGATTGAGCGTGCCCGACGGGCCACTGACCACCGCGCTTCGGGGCTGCAATGACAACAGCTGCCAACCGTCCTGCGGTTCGCCGCCCACACGCAGGCGCAACGAACGCCCTTGATCGGTGGTCAGCGTCGCCATCTCCAATTCGGGCGTGATCAACACGCCACTCAATCGAACCGTGCCGACCGTAGTCTGTTCACCATCACCCATCACAAACGGATGCGGGCGGCGATCGCTGGCGAACAATGGCCGCGCCAGCGCTTCGGTGTTGTCCAACGCACGCGTATCTGCCGCGTCGGCCACCGGCACGGCGGGCAAGGCCGGCAATGCGGTCGATGGCGGCGGCGCGCTGATGCGACTGCCAAGGCCAAACAAACTGGCCGCCCACACCGCCAGCGCCCACGCGCCGACTGCCGCGAGCAACCAGGTACGCAGACCGGCAACGTCATTGCGCATCGGACACCTCCGCGGCAGGCGGGGTGATGCCGGGGCGCAGGTAGCCGCTGAGTTCAAAACTCACGTCCAGGCCATTGCCGCCTTCCGGGCCAACTCCCGAGGCCAGAATATCCAGCCGATCCACGCGCAGCTGCGGCGCGCCGGTTTCCAAAGCCTGCAACACGGTCATCCATTCGCTCATTCCACAGCGCAACCGCACCTGCACCGAAACACGCACGAAGCGGCCGCTGGTATCGGCCGGCAACGGCGAGCGGTCGCTGATCGCACAACTGCGGTTGTCCGGGCTGGCCTGACGCGCGGCTTCTTCCAAACGCTGCACCAGGCGCGACGTGGCCAGCTCGGCCGACGCTTCGGGCATGAAGCCGGGTTGCTCGGCCAGCGCCTGTTGCGCCTGCTGCAGACGCTGCGCCACCTGCGGCGCCTGCTGCAGTTGAATACCAATACGCTGCTGGCGTTCCTGCAGCGTGGCGATCTGTGCATCCACCGCCCGCATTGGCTGCGTCCACAGCGGATGCACGACCAGCAGATAGACCGCACCGATCACGGCAAGCAGCAGGCCCAGGGCCAACCAACGATCACGGCGTGTGGGCTGCGGCGCCATTGGCGACCTCCTGTCGGGGTGCCAGCAGTTCGGCGGTGAGGGTGAAGCGTTCGCGCTTGCTGCCACCGCCGGCCTGCAGTACGCCGGTCAGTGACGGGGTTTTCCACAACGTGGAGCCTTCCAGTCTGGAGACCAGCGAGGATGCGCTGCCGCTCATACCGATCAACTGCAGGCGACCGCCTTCGATGGAGAGCTTCTCCAGCCAGGTGTCATCGTCGAGCCGACGACTGAGTTCGTTGATGACCTCGGTCGCGGTGGGCTGCTGCGCACGTTGCGCAGCGAAAAACGCATGGCCATCGACCAGATCCTGCAACTGCTGGCGCTGCGCGGCCACGGCACGCGCGCGAACCGCCGTGGCCTCCACTTGTGCGGCCAGCTGCGCTGCGGCGTTGCGGCGATTATCCAGCAACTGCCAACCGGCCAACACCAGCATCACCAGCGCGCCCAGCAACAGCATGCGGTTGAGCCGACGCATGGGATCTTGGCGCTGGCGTCGCTGCGCCTGCGGCAGCAGGTTCACGCCCAGCGGCGTGCCGCCTGCGGTGGCGACATCCACACCATCGAGTTGGCCCTGCCAGGCCTCGCGCGGTGACAGCAGCGATTCGATGACGTGACGCGGCGCGACCACCAATTCGGTGTCCAACTGCCCGTCGCTGCGGCGCCCGAGCAAGCGCACGTCGTAATACACCTGCTCGGCAGTGAACGGTGTTTGCCGGTCGATTTCAAAACCCAATACGTCATGCAGCCGCGCTTCGGCGGCAGCAGGCAGGCGCATCGCTTTGCGCAGCACCGCATGGGACGGCAACAAGGCAAAGCGCGGCAAGTTGGATTCGCGTGCCGGCACGGCCGCTTCCAACGCCTGCGGGCCAGATTGCTCAGGCAGCAGGGTCAACGGCCGCAATTGGCCGTCGTACGCCTGCAGCACTTCAATGCGATCGCCTTGCGCTGACAACAACAACCGAGCGTCCGACAAACCAAGCAGCGCCTGCCAGCGCGGCGGCAGCCATGACAGCAACGCACACTTCCACCACGCCCAGAAGCCGCCGGCTCCCGGTGCGATGCGTGCCCCCCATTGCCCCAGTCTTTCGCGCAACGCCGTCATCTCGCTACCGCTCCCTGTTCCCACCGTAACACTGTGTACGCTGTACCCTGCGCGCCCTGTGGCGCCAACCGGACCACGCCGCGCAGCACCGCCACACGGCCGTTCCCCAGCTGCACCCGGCTGTCGACACTATAAGTGCCGCTGCCGGCCTCCACGGCCAGCGGCGGCGTTTGACCGATCCCATCGGCGGCGCCCTGCCGCTCGCGCTGAGCGATCACCAGTGCCGCATCCATGCCCAGCGCGGTCAGCACCGGCGCAGCGGCAAAACGCGGATTGGGACGACTGCCGCCGAACACGGTCACCAGCGGCGCCATCTGTGTGTACAGCGCCGCGTCCATGCCGAGCAGGCGCTGCAGTTCGCCAATGCTGTCGAAGCGCGCGTTCTTGGCGCCATAGGGGTAACCGGCAGCGGCATAGTCCGCACTTTCGGCACCGCCGCTGGGTTGTTTCAGATCGTCGGCATCGCGCCAATCCAGGATCGCGCCAGCCACTTGAGTGGCACGCGTTGGCTCCACCGCGAGCGCGCGCAGCAGGCCTTCCAGCAGCGGGCGGTCGGCCTGATTCAAATCGACCTTGCCGGTTTCATCAACGATGCGCAGGTCCACGCTGCGGCCAGCAAACTGCCAGCGGTAGCGGCGCCCATCGGCATGCCAGCCGGGTTGCGTGGGCGTGGCGCGCATCCGTGACAGTGCGTAATCAATGCCGGCGTGGGCGATCTGCTGACCGCCGCCCAGATCGGCAGTCACGCGCCCCTGCATGTATTCCACGCGCGCGGTCAACGCGAATGCACCAATCGTCGCCGCCAACAAGGCGATCATCCACAACACCAACACCAGCGCGGCACCACGCATGTTCATTGCCAACTCCCCGCCACGCCCTGCTGCGGCAATGCCACCAGCAACGGCGGCCACGCAGCGCCGGTGGCCGGCATCACTTCGATGGACACCCAGCGCGGCATGCGCCCGGGCACCTGCCACTGTGGCTGCCAATCAGTGAGCTGGTTGCTGGCCGGGTCGATGCCGCGATAGCGCAGACGCACTTGTTTGAGATCGTCGGCCAGCAGCTCCATGCCGCGCGGTGGATTCTCCGGTATCTGCTGCCCGGCCTGCAGCAAGGTCAAGCCGATCTTCAGTTGCTGCGTCTCGCCTTGGCCGCTGACTTCCAACGTGTGGACGTAGGGACCGCCACGGCCCAGATAATCGGGAACATCAGCGATGAAACGCATGCGTTGCGCATCGCCAGCGAACACCGTGGCAGTGCCGCTGACCCTGTCGGTTTCCATCGGCAACGGCATCGCCGAGGCCAGGCGACGACGCAGGAAACCTTCCACCCCGCGCATGCGTTCGTTGTGGCTGGCGATGGCTTCGCCGCGCGTACTGATCGCCAGCGTCGAACGCACGATGGCGAACGCCAACGCCATGCCGGCAGCCAGCAACACCGTCGCCAGCAGCACTTCAATCAGCGTGAAGCCGCGCATGGTTGAAGCCGGGCGCATCATGGCTGCGCTCCGGCCGCGGCATCGGTGCGCAGTCGCAAGGTGCGCCACTGCAGTTGCTCCGCGGCGCTTTCGCCCCAGCGCACCTGCAGGTCCAACTGCCACAACCGCGAACCAGCCTGACGTGGCTCCACATACGGCGCCACCTGCAATGACCAGCGATAGCGGCCTTTTTCCCAGTCGCCCTGCTGCTTGCCCGCCGTCAATGGCGCATCCATGCCGACCGTCGCCAGCAGAGATTCGGCATGCAACGCCGCGCGGCCTTGATCGTCAGCGATGCGCACCTGCCGTGCGGCGCCGGACAAACTGCCCAGCAACAAGGTCGCCGCCAACGCCATCAGTGCGAAGGCCACGATCACTTCAATCAATGAATAACCGCGCTGATGCTTCACGCGCCGTCACCACGCAACGGGCCGGAACGCACTTCGCCGGTGATCCAGCCAATGTCGATGCGCCACACCGCGCGCTTGGCGATCAGCTCGATGCGCCCGCCACTGGAGGCACCATCCTCGAAGAAACGCACCACGCCGACATCGCTGCGGCGCTGCAGCTGCTGCGCGCCGGTGTAACGCAACGACAAGGCCGTCGGCAGTTCGCCGTGTCGCCCTTCCGGGCCTTTCCAGCGGTGGGTGCGCACATCCAACTCAAACTGTTGCGGAACGCCGGTGGCAATCGCGCGGGTGCGCGCATGCCGCAATTCGGCAGCCAGCGACTTGCCCGCCGAGCGCAGGCGCATGCCTTCCAAGCCGCCGTTCAACGCCGCCGCTGCCAACAAGGAGATGGCGGCGATCAAGGCCAGCACCAACATCATTTCCAGCAGCGACAAGCCCGCCATCACGCCACGCCGAGGTGACGTGGTCGCCCGCACGGAAACGCGGCGAAACAGGGCGAGCGACGACGGCATCGGGCTTATTCGTAACGGATGTCGGCGTTGTAACTGTCACCGCCGGGTTGGCCATCCTTGCCCAGGCTGATCAGATCAAACGGACGTCCTTCACCGGGCGCACGGTATTCGATGGCATGGCCCCACGGATCGTTGAACTCGGCCGGTTTGGCATACGGCCCCAGCCAACCGCTGCTGCCTGCAGGCTGCGTCGCCAGCTCATCGAGTTTGGCCGGCAAGCGGCCGGTGTCGAGCTGGAAGTTCTCCACCTTGCCGGCCAGTGTCTGGATCTGCGTCTTGGCGAGATTGGCTTTGCCACGGTCGGCGCCGCCCAGCACGCGGCTGCCCACCAAGGTGAGTACCGCGCCGATCAGGACGATGACGATGATGATTTCCAGCAGGCTCATGCCTGCCTGGCGTGCGCGTGAGATCGGTTGTTTCAGGGTTCGCTTCATGGGTTGCCTCCTTGATTGCATGTCACGTTCAGCCGATTGCATTGGTCAGGTCGTACAGCGGCACCAGCACCGCGATGATCACCACGCCCACCACCGAGGCCAGTGCCAGGGTGATCACCGGCACCAGCGCGGCGAGCATGCGGTCGATGGCGCGCGCGCTTTCCTGCTCGAAGGTATCGGCGGTCTTGAGCAGCATGTTTTCCAGCGTGCCGGATTCCTCGCCGACCTGGATCATCTGTTGCGCCAGGCGTGGAAAGCGGCCGTTGCGGGCGAGCGATGCAGCCAAGCCGGCGCCGTTCTTCACTGCCTCTGCCGCTTCGGCGACATCGGCCGACAAGGCGCGGTTGCCCAGCACATTGCGGGCGATGCCCAAACCCGCAAGCAGCGGCACGCCGTTGCGCAGCAAGGTGCCCAGCGTGCGGGTCAGCCGTGCGGTTTCCAGCTTGGCAACCAATCCGCCGATCATCGGCCGGCGCAGCAGCCAGCCATCGAACGCCAGACGAAAATCCGCATCGCGGCGTTTGCGTTCAATCCACAACAACGCCACGGCCGGCACCACCACAAATACCAGCCACCACTGCCGCACGAACAAACCCGCGGCAAGCACTGCGCTGGTGAACCACGGCAAGGTGACGTCCAGACTTTCATACATCTGCGCGAACTGCGGCACCACATAACCGAGCAGAAACAGCAGCGCACCGCCGACCACCAGCAGCAGGATGGCCGGGTAGATCAAGGCATTGATGACCCGCGCTTTCAGCTCCTGGCTGCGTTCCAGATAGTCGGCCAGCCGCTGCAGGGTCTCATGCAGGCTGCCGCCGGCTTCACCGGCGCGCACCATGTTGACGTACAGCCGCGAGAACAGCCCGTGTTGACGTTCCAGCGCCTGCGATAGCGGCGCACCGCCACGCACGGCATCGCGGATATCGCCAATCACCCGGCGCGAGCGCGCGTCTTCCGGCGTGTCCAGCAAAATGGAAAGCGCACGATCCAGCGGTTGACCCGCGCCGAGCAAGGTCGCCAGTTGCTGGGTGAACTGCACCAGCGCGGCACCAGAGAATGGCCGTTGCCGCCATTGCTTCCAGCTCGCCCCTTCCAGTGCGGAACCGGTGGCGAGTTTGGTTTCCACCGGCAGATGGCCCTGCTCCTGCAGACGCGCGATGACCTCGGCGTCATTGGCCGCATCCATCTGCCCGTCCAGCATTTCGCCATGGGCATCGAGTGCCTTGTAACGGTACAGCGGCATCAGCGCGGCGGCTCCCGGTGCAGGCGTTTGGTCATGCATCCTCCGTGACGCGCAGCACTTCTTCCAGCGTGGTTTCACCGCGCAACGCCTTGACGATGCCATCCTCGTACATGCTGCGCATGCCGGCGGCACGCGCCAGTTGTTCGATCTCGCCCATGCCCGCCTTGCGCATCACTGCGTTACGCAGTTCGTCATTCATCACCAGGAATTCAACGATGGTGGTGCGCCCCTTGTAACCGGTGGGCGCAATGGCGGAAGGCTGTGGCCGATACAGATGGATGTCGCCTTGCGGCTGGTAACGGCGCAGGTTGAAGCGTTCGATTTCTTCGGCCGACGCCGGATAGCGCTGCGCATGCGTCGGCTCCAACTTACGCACCAGACGCTGGGCGAGGATGCCGTTGATGGTGGAAGTGAGCAGGTAATCCTCCACGCCCATGTCCAGCAAACGGGTAATGCCGCCGGCGGCGTTGTTGGTATGCAGCGTGGACAACACCAGGTGGCCGGTGAGCGCGGACTGGATCGCGATGCGCGCGGTTTCCAGGTCGCGCATTTCGCCGATCATGATGATGTCCGGATCCTGTCGCACGATGCTGCGCAGCGCATTGGCGAAGTCCAGCCCGATCTGCGGCTTGGCCTGGATCTGGTTGATGCCCTCCAGCTGATACTCAACCGGATCTTCGACGGTGATGATCTTCACCCTGTCGGTATTGAGCTGGCTGAGTGCGGTGTACAGCGTGGTGGTCTTGCCCGAACCGGTCGGGCCGGTGACCAGCAGAATGCCGTGCGGCTGGGTCAGCACCTTGCGGAACTGCGGCAGGAAATCTTCGGAGAAACCCAGCCGCTGGAAGTCGAACACCACCGCCTCGCGGTCGAGCAGGCGCATCACCACGCTCTCACCGTGCGCGGTGGGCATGGTGCTGACGCGCAGATCCAACTCCTTGCCCTGCACGCGCAGCATGATGCGGCCGTCCTGCGGCAGGCGACGTTCGGCGATGTTGAGTTTGCCCATGATCTTGATGCGGCTGATCACCGCCGCGGTGAGATTCACTGGCGGGCTTTCGCCATCAATCAATACACCATCGACGCGATACCGCACCTTGAGTCGATTCTCAAAGGGCTCGATGTGGATATCCGACGCACGCAATTCCACCGCACGTTGAATCAGCAGGTTCACCAGGCGGATGACCGGTGCTTCGGACGCCAGGTCACGCAGATGTTCGATGTCATCCAGCGGTGCGGCTTCACCGTCGGCCGATTCCAGAATGGTGCCCATCGCGCTGCGGCCCTGGCCGTGCCAACGCTCGATCACTTCATCTATTTCACTGCGCAGGCCAATCACCGGCGCCACTTCGCAACCGGTGGCCAAGGCAATGGCGTCGCGCGCGTAAGCATCCTGCGGGTCGGCCATCCACAAGCGGATGCGGCCGTGCTGTTCACCCAGCGGCAGCACCAGAAACTGTTTGAGAAAACGCAGCGGCACCGGATCCGCGCCGTCCACCAGCTCTGGCGGTTGCTCGGGCAACTCGCGCGCGGAGAGCACGCGCAGTTCCAGCACCTTGGCGCAGGCTTCGGCGTGATCGCGTTCGGACACCAGGCCCAGCCGGGCCAGCAGCACCAACAGATCGCCGGCGGATTCCTGGTGCAATTGCCGTGCACGCTGCAGATCGGCCTCTTTGAGGCGGCCTTGCGCCAGCAGCTCGGCGACAACGTTGTCGGCAGGCGTGGGCACACGTTGGGCGTGGTGGGCTGCCGCGTTCACGCAATCCTCCTGTAAGTGTCGGGACTTTAGCAGTTCAGCCCCACCATTCGGGCGGAACGGCGGGCAGATATTCTGTCATCACGTTCTGTCTTGTGGCGCAGTGGCGAACGTCAGCTGGATTACGTTATTTCTGTGCAGGTACGGGACATCGCACAAGGGTACGACGCGGCAGGCACAGTGCTTTCCAGCATCTGCAGGCGGTGATGCAGCAACGGGCGATTCCTGCGATTTCGCCAGTGGGGTCCGCCGCTGGGATTACATCCCGGCCTATGTTGGCGTGTCGCGTGGCATCTCAGTGCGGTCGCTGCAAACAAAGAACCCCGGCATGGCCGGGGTTCCTTGTTGCTGCAAGACGCTTGCTTACTGACGGGCAACCAGACTCACGCCGGCATACGATGCGGCGCCGACCAGCTTGACGTAGTAGGTGCCGGCCGCCGGTGCGGTGAAGCGCACCGTTTCACTGTTGCCGGCGCGGGTGGAACGTGCGTCGGACGCGGCGGTGGTCGGCTCCGCGTCGTGACTGACGTACAACGACACATTACCGGTGCCGCCGTAGGTCATGAAGGTCAGCACCTTGCCGGCTTCGGCTTCGAAGCTGTACAGCACTTCGCTGCCGCTGTTGCCGGCCAGACCGTTGACCGCCACCTTGTTGACCAGCGCCGTAGCAACCGGACCGCAGTCGTCCACGTTCGGATCGCAGGGCGGCGTGGTGGCCTTGTCCAGCGCCGCCTTGATGTCGAGGATGCCCGCACCAAGCGGCGTAGCGGCCGGGATGGTCACCCCAAACGGCTTGACGGTCGAGACCAGCAAGTCACGCATCTGCACCCAGGTCAGCGGCGTGTCGACCACGCTCTGCACCATGGCCGCGGCAGCGGCCACATGTGGCGAGGCCATGGATGTGCCGACCATGCCGGTCGGTCCCCATTCACCGGTCGGCCCCTGCTGGCCCTTGTTGGTCACCTGCCAGATCCAGCCGTTGTTGTTCTGTTCGGCATTGCCGCCCGGTGCGGACAGGTCAACACGGGGGCCGTAGTTGGAGTAGTAGGCCTTGCCGCCGTTGAAGCCGGTAGCGCCTACCGAGATGACGTTGTTGCACGAGGACATCGTGTAACTGCCGGCATTGCCGTTGCTGTTGCCGGCCGCCACCACGATGATGCTGCCACGGCCGATGGCGCCGTTGATGGCGTCCTGATAGATGGTCGGACAGGTTGCCGGCCCGCCACTGCCCAGGCTCATGTTGATCACTTCAGCCGGATTGGGATTTGCAGGCAGGCCCGGCACGGTGCCGCCCGAGGCCCAGATGATGCCGTCGGAAATATCACTGCCGAAGCCGCCACAGGAACCCAGCACGCGCACCGGCATCACCTTGGCCTTGAACGCCAGGCCGGCGAGGTTGAGCCCGTTGTTGGTGTCCTGGGCGATGGTGCCCGAGACATGGCTGCCGTGCCACGAGCTGGTATCAGCATCATGCGGGTTGGCACTTGCCCAGCCGGTGCAGTAGTCCTTCTCCACCCAATCGCCAACATCCCAGCCACCGGCAACGCGGTCGTCGGTAGCACGGCGCGACACGCGCTTGTCGCTGATCATGTCGTAGCCAGGAATGACCGCGGTCTGCAGGTCCGGGTTGCCCTGCGTGATGCCGGTGTCGATCACCGCCACCACCACGCCTTCACCCTGCGAGATATCCCACGCAGCGGTTGCGTTGACGCCGCTGAGCGCGTTGTAGAAATTCCACTGCGCCGAGGTCTGCGGATCATTCGGCGTGAAGCTCGGGTTCTCAGTACCCATGTGGTGATACAGACGGTCGACCTCCACGCTTTCCACGGCCGGGTTGGCCTTCATCTCACGGATGAACTGGGCCGACTCGGCGGCGTTGAGCGCACGCGAGCTCTTGACCACCGCCCAGCCCGGGCTGCCCATGCGGCGCAGCAACGCGGCGCTGGCAGCAGGACGCGCAGCGGAGCGGCCCATTGCCGGCGTCGCACGGTTCAGACCGGCACGCGACACGGCAGCGCCGATGCCCCGGTTGGCCGCAGCTGCGTCACGCAACTCGCTGGAGCCAGCACGGTACTTCACGACGAAACGGTAGCCGCCATCGCCTGCAGCAGGCGCGGCACTGAGCGGTCGCGTGGGCATGTTGGTTGCCCCTGCGGCGGTCGCCATGGGAACACCGATTGAAGCCATCAGCACGACACCTGCGACTGCCACTCCAAGCTTGGTCTTCTTCTTCATGTTCGATCTCTCGTCTGGTGAAACAGGGATGGAACTCCATTGCTGCATTGCCTTGCCGTCCTGGCTCGCACCGGCCGCATCGGGGGATGACGCCGCCGGTGGTCACGAACCTGGATGCCCCCGCCGCAGCGGACGGGGGCAAAACCTTGCCGTGGTTACCAGCCGAAACCGGCGCCGATACCCACCGAACTGTCATCACTGCTGAACGCGCCGCCCAGGGTGACCGTCGCGCGGTCACTGATCGCCCGCTGGTAACCCAGCGACAGCGCCGACTCACCACTCTGGAAGCCCACGCCCACGCCGACCCGGTTCTGGGTGCGCACGCCGGCGGCGCTGGTGGCCATGTTCAACATTGCAGCGTTCATGGCGCCTTGCCGGTCGATACGACGATCGACATTACGCAGGCGGTTGTCCATGTCATTGCGCAGACCACTGAAGCTGTCGGTCAGGCTGCTCATCTTGCTGTCGGTATAGCTGTTGGCCGAGGCGACGCCTTGATCCAACTGAGCCTTGTTGACCGCATCGGTTGCCTGTGTGCCGGCCGCGACATTGGTGACCTGACGCTCGCTGCCGCTGCTGCCCACCGACACCGTGTTGGCACGGTCAGCGACCGAACCCTGGCCCAACGCCACCGCGCCTTGTGCGGTGACACTGGCACCCTGGCCCAGCGCCGTACCCGACGCCGCCGTGACCGATGCGCCCTCGCCCGCCGCCAGCGCATTGGTTGCCGCTGCGGTGATGTGGGTGTTGGCACCTACTGCGGTGCTGCCGTCGGCATCGACGCGGGAGTTGCTGCCCAGTGCAGTGTCGTTGGGGCCATGCGCATAGCCGTTGGCGCCCACTGCGGTACCGCTGGTGTGATTGGCTGCAGCCTGGCTACCCAACACGGTGCCGCCGGTGCTTGTGGTCGCGGGTGTCGGCGTGTCCGGCGTACGCGGTCCATTGCCGTTTCCATTGCCGTTTCCATTGCCGTTTCCGTTTCCGTGCCCGTTGCCGTTGCCGTTGCCGTTTCCATTACCGGCAATGCGGGTATTGATCGAACTGACCTGCTGGTCGAGCGCGTTCAACGCAGCACCCACGTTGTTGTAGCTGCTGCCCTGGATCACATAGGTCGGTGCGACAAACACGCCCTGCATGCCGATGCCTGCACCGCCGCCCAGGAAGCTGGCCATATTGCCCAGCGACTGGAACAACTGCCCACCGTTGATCGCCTGCATGCTGCCGGAGGAAATGCTGCCGGCGGCCACGTTGTCCAGCGTGGTGCCCTGCAAGCCGGACAACGTCAACGTGCTGCGGCTGGCGTCGTCGTAGGTCACCGCGTTGGCGGTCACGCCTTCCACTTCGCCGATGCGGCCGTCGATGTCGTTGACCCGCGTTTCCACCGCGCCCACCCGCGTATTGGTGACATGCAGTTGACCGCCGGTGACTGCATCGCTGCTGCCTTCGGCCACGCGGCCATTGGCCACGTTGATGATGCGGCGCGTGGCCGGGCCGGTACCGCCAACCCCTGCACCCACCGACACCACATTGGCTTCGGTGGCACGCGAGCCTGCACCCAGCGCCACCGAGTTGGCACCGGACACGCCGGCACCG
The DNA here is from genome assembly GCF_050737575.1 of Stenotrophomonas sp. GTDB lineage: Bacteria > Pseudomonadota > Gammaproteobacteria > Xanthomonadales > Xanthomonadaceae > Stenotrophomonas. The sequence continues at coordinate 156,692 of NZ_JBOHXW010000002.1, read as the reverse complement.
GAGCCGATAGCCACGCCGTTGATGCCATTACTGGCAAACGCGCCGTAACCAATCGCCACGCCATTGACAGCAGTGATCGAGGTCTGCCTGCCCAACGCGGTGCTGTTGGTCGCACGCGCCGAGGCATCGGCACCCACCGCCGTCGCCCCGTTGGCATTGGCCAGGCTGTCCGTGCCCAGTGCAGTGCTGCGCGTGGCACTGGCCACAGCGCCAGAACCGGCCGCCATGCTGTTACTGCCACTTGCGTTGGCCACGCCGTCACCGCTGGCCTGGAAGTACTTGTTGGTTTCTCCGGCCAGATCCGCCACAGCGTCCAACTGGCTCTTGTTCACCGCGTCGGTGCCTTCCGTACCGGCGGCAACGTTGGTGATTTGACGCTCTGCGCCTTCACTGCCGACTGAGACGCTGTTGTCGCGATCAGCGACCGAGCCTGCGCCGAGTGCCACCGAATTGGTGTTACCGGCTTCGGCACCCATACCGATCGCTGTCGACTGCTGACCGAAGGCAATCGAATTCGCACCCACTGCAGTGGAATCATCACCAAACGCCCAGCTTCCGCTACCAATCGCTACCGCGTTGGTCGATCCGATACCGAAGAGACCAAAGCCGGTCTCGGCACCGTCACCAATCGCCAGGCTGCCTGCACCCAATGCGGAGGCATTGCGGCCCACTGCGACGTTGCCGTCTTCATACGCGGCTGCGTTGAAGCCGACCGCTGTGGTGCCAGCGCCTTCGGCCAAGCTCTGCGAACCGGTCGCGGTGCTGTAATCACCCAGCGCGTTGGCGACTGCGCCGTTGGCGGTGGATTGATCACCGCTGGCCTGCGCGCCGACGCCGGTTGCGGTTGCGGCGAAGCCGTCCGCGTTGGCGCTGGCACCGAGTGCAGTGCCACCAACGCCGGCCGAGGTCGCGCCGGTTTCCACCGGGATACCGCCGACGTTGATCAACGGATCACCGTTTTCATCGACTGCATTGCCGCCGACCGCGACTGCGCCCGGGCCGATGGCTTGCGCGTTCTGACCGAACGCCGCTGCGTTCTGGCCGGCAGCGAGCGCATTCATGCCGACTGCCGTTGCGCCATCTGCGACCGCATTTGCACCACTGCCGAACGCCGAAGCACCGTTGCCGATGGCATTGGTCGCTTCACCGGAAGCGGTGGCGTTATCGCCTTCGACATACGCGCCAGCATCACTGTCAGCGCTGCCGGTGGCCTTGAAGTACTTGGCAACCTGTTGGCCCTCTTCCGCCACTGCAGCAACGTCGTCGAGCTGCGACTTGTTGACTGCATCGGTGGCTTCGGTGCCCGCCGCCACGTTGGTGATCTGGCGTTCGGCACCTTCGCTACCGACCGACACGCTGTTGTCGCGATCAGCAACCGAGCCTGCGCCCAGTGCGACCGAGTTGGTGCCGCTGGCTTCAGCGCCCATACCGATAGCGGTGGTCTGCTGACCCACTGCCCAGGCATTGGCGCCGATCGCAGTGGAATCATCACCAAACGCCCAACTTCCGCTACCAATCGCGACGGCGTTGGTCGAACCGATGCCGAAGAGGCCAAAGCCGGTCTCGGCACCGTCACCAATCGCCAGGCTACCTTCACCCAATGCGGAGGCATTGCGACCCACTGCGACGTTGCCGTCTTCATACGCCGCAGCGTTGAAGCCGACCGCCGTGGTGCCCGCACCTTCCGCCAAGCTCTGCGAGCCGGTCGCGGTGCTGTAATCGCCCAATGCATTGGCGACTGCGCCGTTGGCGGTGGATTGATCACCACTGGCCTGCGCGCCGACGCCGGTTGCGGTTGCGGCAAAGCCGTCCGCGTTGGCGCTTGCACCGAGTGCGGTGCCACCAACGCCCGCCGAGGTCGCACCGGTTTCCACCGGGATACCGCCGACGTTGATCAACGGATCACCGTTTTCATCGACTGCATTGCCGCCGACCGCGACTGCGCCCGGGCCGATGGCTTGCGCGTTCTGACCGAACGCCGCTGCGTTCTGGCCCGCAGCGAGCGCGTTCATACCGACCGCCGTTGCGCCATCAGCGACTGCGTTTGCGCCGCTGCCGAAGGCCGATGCACCGTTGCCGATGGCATTGGTCGCCTCGCCGGAAGCGGTGGCGTTATCGCCTTCGACATACGCGCCAGCATCACTGTCAGCGCTGCCGCTGGCTTTGAAGTACTTGGCAACCTGCTGGCCTTCTTCCGCCACTGCCGCCACATCGTCGAGCTGCGACTTGTTCACCGCATCGGTGGCTTCCGTACCAGCAGCCACATTGGTGATTTGCCGCTCTGCACCTTCACTGCCGACCGACACGCTGTTGTCGCGATCAGCAACCGAGCCTGCGCCCAGTGCAACCGAGTTGGTGCCGCTTGCTTCAGCGCCCATGCCCAGCGCAGTGGTCTGCTGACCCACTGCCCAGGCATTCGCGCCGACCGCAGTGGAATCATCACCAAACGCCCAACTTCCGCTACCAATCGCCACCGCGTTGGTCGAACCGATGCCGAAGAGGCCAAAGCCGGTCTCGGCACCGTCACCAATCGCCAGGCTGCCTTCACCCAATGCGGAGGCATTGCGACCCACTGCGACGTTGCCGTCTTCATACGCGGCGGCGTTGAAGCCGACCGCCGTGGTGCCCGCACCTTCCGCCAAGCTCTGCGAACCCGTCGCGGTGCTGTAATCGCCCAGTGCGTTGGCGACTGCGCCATTGGCGGTGGATTGATCACCACTGGCCTGCGCGCCGACGCCGGTTGCGGTTGCGGCAAAGCCGTCCGCATTGGCGCTGGCACCAAGCGCGGTGCCACCAACGCCGGCCGAGGTCGCACCGGTTTCCACCGGGACGCCGCCGACGTTGATCAACGGATCACCATTTTCATCGACCGCATTGCCGCCGACGGCTACTGCACCCGGGCCGATGGCTTGTGCGTTTTGACCGAACGCGGCAGCGTTCTGGCCCGCAGCGAGCGCATTCATGCCGACGGCGGTTGCGCCATCTGCGACCGCATTTGCACCACTGCCGAACGCCGAAGCACCGTTGCCGATGGCATTGGTCGCTTCACCGGAAGCGGTGGCGTTATCGCCTTCGACATACGCGCCAGCATCACTGTCATCGCTGCCGGTGGCCTTGAAGTACTTGGCAACCTGTTGGCCTTCTTCGGCCGCTGCAGCCACATCGTCGAGCTGCGATTTGTTGACTGCATCGGTGGCTTCCGTACCAGCAGCCACATTGGTGATTTGCCGCTCTGCGCCTTCACTGCCAACCGACACGCTGTTGTCGCGATCAGCGACCGAGCCTGCGCCCAGTGCAACCGAGTTGGTGCCGCTTGCTTCAGCGCCCATACCGATGGCGGTGGTCTGCTGACCCACTGCCCAGGCATTGGCGCCGACCGCAGTGGAGTCATCACCAAACGCCCAGCTTCCGCTACCAATCGCCACCGCGTTGGTCGAACCGATGCCGAAGAGGCCAAAACCGGTCTCGGCACCGTCACCAATCGCCAGACTGCCTTCACCCAATGCGGAGGCATTGCGGCCCACTGCGACGTTGCCGTCTTCATACGCGGCGGCGTTGAAGCCGACCGCCGTGGTGCCAGCGCCTTCGGCCAGGCTCTGCGAGCCGGTGGCGGTGCTGTAATCGCCCAGTGCATTGGCGACTGCGCCGTTGGCGGTGGATTGATCACCGCTGGCCTGCGCGCCAACACCGGTTGCGGTTGCGGCGAAGCCGTCCGCGTTGGCGCTGGCACCGAGTGCAGTGCCACCAACGCCGGCCGAGGTCGCACCGGTTTCCACCGGGATACCGCCGACGTTGATCAACGGATCACCGTTTTCATTCACGGCATTGCCGCCAACGGCGACCGCACCCGGGCCGATGGCCTGTGCATTTTGACCGAACGCCGCAGCGTTCTGGCCGGCAGCCAGGGCATTCATGCCGACTGCCGTTGCGCCATCAGCGACTGCGTTTGCACCGCTGCCGAAGGCCGATGCACCGTTGCCGATGGCATTGGTCGCTTCACCGGAAGCGGTGGCGTTATCGCCTTCGACATACGCGCCAGCATCACTGTCATCGCTGCCGGTGGCCTTGAAGTACTTGGCCACTTGCTGGCCTTCTTCGGCCACTGCAGCCACATCGTCGAGCTGCGACTTGTTGACTGCATCGGTGCCTTCCGTACCGGCGGCCACGTTGGTGATTTGCCGCTCTGCGCCTTCACTGCCGACCGACACGCTGTTGTCGCGATCAGCGATCGAGCCTGCGCCCAGTGCAACCGAGTTGGTGCCGCTGGCTTCAGCGCCCATGCCCAGCGCAGTGGTCTGCTGACCCACTGCCCAGGCATTGGCGCCGACCGCAGTGGAATCGTCACCAAACGCCCAGCTGGCGCTGCCGATCGCGACGGCGTTGGTCGAACCGATGCCGAAGAGGCCAAAGCCCGTCTCGGCACCGTCACCAATCGCCAGGCTGCCTTCACCCAATGCGGAGGCATTGCGACCGACTGCCACGTTGCCGTCTTCATACGCGGCGGCGTTGAAGCCGACTGCCGTGGTGCCAGCGCCTTCGGCCAAGCTCTGCGAGCCGGTGGCAGTGCTGTAATCGCCCAGTGCATTGGCGACCGCACCGTTCGCGGTGGATTGATCACCACTGGCCTGCGCGCCAACACCGGTTGCGGTTGCGGCGAAGCCGTCCGCGTTGGCGCTGGCACCGAGTGCAGTGCCGCCAACGCCGGCCGAGGTCGCACCGGTTTCCACCGGGATACCGCCGACGTTGATCAACGGATCACCGTTTTCATCGACCGCATTGCCGCCGACCGCGACGGCACCCGGGCCGATGGCCTGTGCGTTTTGACCGAACGCCGCTGCGTTCTGGCCGGCAGCGAGCGCATTCATGCCGACTGCCGTTGCGCCATCTGCGACCGCATTTGCACCACTGCCGAACGCAGAAGCACCGTTGCCGATGGCATTGGTCGCTTCGCCGGAAGCGGTGGCGTTATCACCTTCGACATACGCGCCAGCATCACTGTCAGCGCTGCCGCTGGCTTTGAAGTACTTGCTGGTGGTTTCCGCCACTGCAGCAACGTCGTCGAGCTGCGACTTGTTGACTGCATCCGTGGCTTCGGTGCCGGCCGCCACGTTGGTGATCTGGCGCTCTGTACCAACATCGCCAACGGAAACGGTGTTCTCACGATCAGCCCAGGAATTGGCGCCGATGGCGATGCTGTTGGCCGCTTCGGCAACCGCATTTGCGCCGAGTGCAACGCTGCTCTCCGCATCGGCCCAGCTGTTGAAGCCAATGGCCGTGGTTTCGTCTGCCACCGCCCATGCGCCGTTGCCGAACGCGGACGCGCCGGTGCCCGTTGCCTGGGTGCTGATGAAGCCGCCAAAGGTGGTGCCGCCGACCGCGGTGGATTCCTCACCCGATGCGATAGCCGATTCGCCGACCGCCGTAGTGCTGGTGCCTGCCGCCGCTGCGCCAAGGCCCATCGCTACGCCGTAATCGCCCGTCGCCTCGGCGCCGTAACCCACGGCCGAGGACAGATCACCGGACGCAACGCTGTAGCTGCCAACAGCGGTCGTACCGCGACCGGTCGCTTCCGCGCGGAAGCCATTGGCCAGCGCCTGCTGCCCGGCCGCATACGCCTGCGCGCCCTGCGCGGTTGAGAGCGCACCGGATGCTTCGGCACCTGCGCCCAGCGCGGTGCTGTCCTCGCCACTGGCCACGCTGGATGCACCAACGGCGGTTGCGTTGTCGGCATCAGCCAAGGCGCTGTCACCGACCACCAGGCTGTTGGCACCGGTGGCGATGCTGTTGCTGCCCACGGCGGTGGCGTTGTCGCCGACCACCAGGTTGGAGTAGCCGAACGCGTTGCTGTTCTGGCCGTCCACTTGGTTGAAATTGCCCACCGCCGAGCTGTTCTCACCGTTGGCGGTATTCACGTAACCCAGCGCGCTGGCGTAGTCGCCGGCGGCGACGTTGTAGCTGCCCACCGCGACACTTTCCGCGCCGCTGGCCACTGAACCCACGCCGGCGGCCGTCGCACCAGTTCCGCTGGCCTGTGCATCGTCGCTGCCATCGGCGGCGCCATTGGCCTTGAAGTAACGCCCTGCCAGCAGCGCACCTTCGGCGGCGGCATTGAGCTGATCCACATTCACCGCGTCGGTGCCCTGCGTACCGGCGGCGACATTGCTGATCTGACGTTCGTTGCCGACGCTGCCCACCGACACCGTGTTCGCGCGCAGCGCCACCGAATTGGCGCCCAATGCGACGCTGTTATCACCCGAGGCGACGGTCGATGCGCCAATAGCCACCGCATTGACGCCACTGGCCTGTGCATCACCGGCAATGGCGCAATCCTGCAAGGTCGTGCTGCCCAGCACCACGCACTGCCCGGAACCGCCCACTTCCAGCGACTGGGCCTGCGCCAGCGGTATCAGCGCCCCCCCTCCCAATCCCAACGCAATTGCCAGCGACAAGGCCTGCAGCCGGTGCGAGTGCGCATGGCGCTCGTCAACGACGTTCCCCGGCGAATTGGAACTGGCTAATTCCGAAGCCACTACCAATTGCCCCAATGCCTTGTTCCAAACCTTGCGATAAATCCGATTCATCGTCACTGCTCCATGAAGTGGGCTGGTTTCTTTGTCGCTGGCAGATAGCGTGATCGCCGAGCTGAATGCGCCCGGCGACCCCCCCCCTGGGGTGGTAAATCCCGCTACCCGGGCATGCCGGGCACGTAAGGCTCACGTCTGTCGTGGCAGCCCCTGCGTTCCATACGCATGGGTTTGCTACAGGATGGTTTGAGTGTTGAACGACCGTTCATCCAGCGTCAAGCATTTGACTAGTCGTGATCATTTTGTGAAGTAGCCCACAAAACAGCCGGTTTTCGGACCGCCGCCAATCAGAAATCGCTTAAGAAACAATCCGATGTACCCGTCCAACCCTCGGACAGTTGCCTTTCCCCGTTTCGGTGGACGACGGGCAAACAAAAAAGCCCGCAGGCCTTGGCCTACGGGCTTCTCGCAGCGATTTTTGGTTTCAGTCGAAAATTTTTTGATGTCGCCTATTCAGCTGCACCATTCTTTTGCGTTGCGGAACTTTGTAGCTGTAGGAATTTCCTGACCCTGCATCGTTTCGCACTCGACTTTCGCCGAGCCAAACCGCCCGCATCGACCGCTTTTATCGCCGCTCGCGCGATTGCTGAATTGTCATCCGCGCACTCACCAGCCAAAACCTGCACCGATGCCAATCGAGCTGTCGTCACCACCAAACGCGCCACCGAAGGTCAATGTCGCGCGGTCACTCAAGGCGCGTTGGTAGCCAATCGACAGCGCAGACTCACCGCCCTGGAAACCGATACCGACGCCGACACGGTTGTCGGTGCGGATCCCCGCCATGCTCGTGGCCATGTTCAACATCGCCGCGTTCATCGCGCCTTGCCGATCAAGGCGGCGTTCCACCTGTCGCAGACGAACATCCATGTCGTTGCGCAGCAGCTCGAAACGATCATTCATGCCGACGAACGTGCTGTCGGTATAGCGATTGGCCGATGCAATACCCGTGTCCAACTGCGCCTTGTTGACCGCATCGCTGTCCTCGGTACCTGCCGCGACATGGGTGATTTGCCGTTCAATGGCTGCGCTTCCCACCGACACCGTGTTGGCGCGATCGGCTACCGAATCCTGCCCCAATGCCACTGCGCCGGTGGCGCTGACACGCGCGCCGGAACCAATCGCCGTACCACCGCTGGCACTGACACTCGCACCATCGCCCAACGCGACCGCGCCGTCCGCACCCGCGCTGATCCGGGCGTTCGCGCCGATGGCAGTTCCCGCGTCGGCAAACACACCGGCGGCGCTGCCCACTGCGGTTCCATTCCGGTACGCGGCTTGCGCGTCATGGCCAATACTTACGTCCGATTCCTGCGACGCAGTCGCTCTATCGCCCTGTACCACGCCACCACCGTTATTGCCCTCGCTACCGTCGCCGATGGTGCGGGAATTGAGCACGGTGATCTGCGCATCAAGTGCGCTCAACGCGTCGCCCACAGTGTTGTAGCTGGCGCCTTGAACGACATAGTTTGGCGCGACAAACAGACTCTGCATGCCCAGCGCGGCACCACCGCCGAGCACACTCGCCACCGCGCCGAGCGCGTCGTACAACTGCCCACCATTGATCGCCTGCCGGCTGCCCGAGGCGACATCACCAGCAGCCACATTATTCAGCGTCGTTCCCTGTCCGCCGGAGAGCGTCAACACGTCGCGGTCAGCTGCGTCGTAACTCACCGCATTGATAGCCAGGCCTTCCACATTCCCGATACGCGCATCGATGTCATCCACCCGGTTTTCCACCGTCCCCAGGCGCTGGTTGGTGGCATGCAATTGGCTGCCAGTCACCGCATCCGTACTGTCATCGGCCAAGCGGCCTTCACCGACGTTAACGATGCGTCGCGTGGCCGGCCCGTCGCTGCCATCACCACCGCCAACTGAGATCACATTGTCTTCGAGCGCTTGAGCGCCGCTCCCCAATGCAATGGAGTTGATGCCACTGGCCAACGTCCCGTTGCCCGCCGATACACTGCCATCGCCCGACGCGAGCGCATTCTGACCGACAGCCACTGCGCCCACACCGCTAGCTACCGCATCGTCGCTGCCATCGGCGGCGCCATCGGAAGCCAAGTACCGGTTGGCTGCACCGGCCGCAATGAAGACCGCATCCAACTGCGCTTTGTTCACTGCGTCGGTGGATTGCGTTCCCGCAGCCACGTTGATTATTTGTCGCTCGGCATCCACAGCACCCACCGAAATCGCATTGGCGCGATCTGCGACCGAACCGGCGCCCAACGCAACGCTTCCATCGGCTGATGCGACCGCATTTCGGCCAATGGCAGAAGCGCCAACGCCGCTAGCGACGGCGTCATCGCTTCCATCATCAGCACCGTCAGACCTGAAGTAGCGAACGGCTGCTTCCGCTGCATCGGCAGCCACCTCAACAGCGGCAACCGAAGCTGCAACAGAAGCCGCGTCCAACTGCGCTTTGTTGACTGCGTCGGTGGATTGCGTCCCGGCAGCCACATTGGTGATCTGTCGCTCCGCATCCAAAGCGCCTACCGAAATCGCATTGGCGCGATCCGCGATCGAGCCTGCGCCCAACGCAACGCTTCCATCAGCTGAAGCCAACGCATTTCGGCCAATGGCAGAAGCGCCAACGCCGCTAGCGATGGCGTCGTCGCTTCCATCCTCCGCGCCGTCAGACCTGAAGTAGCGAACCGCTGCTTCCACTGCATCGGCAGCCACCTCAACAGCGGCAACCGAAGCTGCAACAGAAACCGCATCCAACTGCGCCTTGTTCACTGCGTCGGTGGATTGCGTTCCCGCAGCCACATTGGTGATCTGTCGCTCTGCATCCACAGCACCCACCGAAATCGCATTGGCGCGATCTGCGACCGAGCCTGCGCCCAACGCCACGCTTCCATCGGCTGATGCGACCGCATTTCGGCCAATGGCAGAAGCGCCAACGCCGCTAGCGACGGCGTCATCGCTTCCATCATCAGCACCGTCAGACCTGAAGTAGCGAACGGCTGCTTCCGCTGCATCGGCAGCCACCTCAACAGTGGCAACCGAGGCTGCAGCAGAAACCGCATCCAACTGTGCTTTATTCACCGCATCAGTCGCTTGCGTTCCCGCAGCCACGTTGATGATTTGTCGTTCCGCATTCAAAGCACCCACCGAAATTGCATTGGCGCGATCTGCGACCGAGCCTGCGCCCACCGCCACGCTTCCATCGGCTGATGCGACCGCATTGCGACCAATAGCTGAAGCGCCAACGCCGCTAGCGACGGCGTCATCGCTTCCATCATCAGCACCGTCAGACCTGAAGTAGCGAACCGCAGCTTCCGCTGCATCGGCAGCCACCTCAACAGCGGCAACCGAGGCTGCAACAGAAACCGCGTCCAACTGTGCTTTATTCACCGCATCAGTCGCTTGCGTACCCGCAGCCACATTGATGATCTGTCGCTCGGCATCCAGGCCCCCCACCGAAATCGCGTTGACGCGATCGGCTACGGATCCCGTTCCAAGCGCAACCGCGTTGGATGCTGACGCTATCGCCGCAGCCCCCAATGCAATCGCGCCGTCGGCGCTCACCAACACACCATCGCCAGCTGCAAGACCGGCGTTTGCGCTGGCCCGGCTATTGCTGCCAATCACGACGGAGTTGCTGCCTTCCACCGTATTGGAGAAGCCGAATGCGCTGCTGTTCTCGCCATCCACTTGATTCAAACTGCCAATTGCCGAGCTATAGATGCCCTCCGCGGTGTTCATGTAGCCCACCGCGTTCGCATAGTCGCCGATGGCCGCGTTGTAGCTGCCCATTGCGGTGCTTTCCGCACCGCTGGCTTGCGACCCCACGCCTACGGCACTCGCACCCACACCTCCCGCGACGGCTGCGTCGCTGCCATCACCAAAGCCATTGGCCTGGAAGTAGCTGACGGCCAGTTCCAGCTGTTCCTTGTTGACTGCATCCGTGGCTTCGACACCGGCTGCAACATTGATGATCTGGCGCTCGTCACCCAAGCGACCGACCGATACCGTGTTGGCCCGATCAGCCACCGCATTGGCACCCAGCGCGACGCTGTTGGCTGCGCCGGCAAGACTGGATGCTCCAATAGCAACCGCATTGCTTCCGCTCGCGACGGCGCTACCTACTTCAACGCAGTTCACGCGCGGCGCGTTGGGAATGAAGCTGGAAAAGCATTGCGCTACACCGCCTATTCCAACCGACTGCGCACGCACCGTTGGGGGCGCTGACAGCAGGAGTCCAAGCCCCAGCGCAAGCGCAAGCGCAAGCGGCGGCAGCCGCAACCGCTTTCCCGTCGGACCCGCCGCACCATCCGGCACTACGTTGATACGCGCCAAAGCCCGGTTCCACACCTTGCGGCAAATACGGTTCATGGCACTGCTCCAGGAAGGCAGGGCTTTCAATCACCGGGCCAAGCGTCGCCTCACGGGATTCAACGCTCAGAGGATTCCTGCACTTTTTCCATCTATGGCTGCACTGGCGGCAGATCTGCCAGGCGCGGCTGGAGTTTTGAAAGACGTTGTCTCCAGCGTCAAGTTGTTCACCCGCAGGTACAGCTGCGGCGGTACAGCTGAAAACAGATGGTTGAATCGACGTACGCGGCCGGTAAGTTCATGTAGAACAACCCTGTCTCCTACAACGCGGGGACAGTGCGGTCCAATCCATTGCCCGCGTGTAGCACACAAAAAAAAGCCCACAAGCGTTGGCCTGTGGGCCTCTTCCAACTTTATTGAATGCAGTGGAAACGAGAGGACGAAATGCCTGTTCATCAGCGCCTTGTTCTGGCGTTTCAGCCCTTCCGCATCAAAACGGGGATCCCCGATGCTGTATCCAACTGCACTGAGAAGGGGGAAAGGAACCCCGGCACTGCCGGGGTTCAAGGGGCTACGGATAAAGACCTATTGACGGGCTACCAGGTTCACGCCGGTATATGCATTCTTGGGCGGCGGGTTGCCAATGGGCGGGAACAGCGGTTGCACCTTTGGCCCTATCAGCTTGATGTAGTACGTGCCCGCCTTGGGCGCGGTAAAGCGGACCGTCTGGCTGGTGGTTTTGCTACGGCTGGAACGGGCGTCATAGTCCGTGCTAGTCGGCTCCCGCTCGTGGCCGACATACATGAATACCTCACCCGTGCCGCCATAGGTCATGAACGAGAGCACCTTGCCAGCCTCGGCCTGGAAGCTGTAAAGCACTTCATCACCTTCAACACCCGTCAACGGCGAAACTACTTGTTTGTTGACCAGTGCAGTCGCATCGGGACCACACGTCTCGGCTTCAGGGTTGCAGGGCACCTTGGTGGCTTCGGCCAATGCTGCATCCACGTTGAGAATGCCAGCACCGATACTTGTGTTGGCCGGAATCGTGACGGGGAACGGGCTCGCAGTCTTGCGCAGAAGGTCACGCATCTGCTGCCAGGTCAGCGGTGTCTGAACCACGCTCTGGATCATCGCCGCCGCGGCTGCCGCATGCGGCGAAGCCATCGAAGTACCGATGAAACCACTAAGCCTCCAATTTGCCTCCCCCTCCAAGGGTCGGGTGGTTCCCCTATTGATCATCTGCCAGACACCGCCATTGGGATTGCCATCGGCCGCATCGCCTGCCGGTGCTGCGAAATCCACGCGGGGGCCATGATTGGAAGCGGAGTATTTGCCGCCGGTATAACGAGAACCACCTACCACGATCACGTTCTTGCACGACCCCATGGTGTGGTCGCCAGCCACTCCATTACTGTTGCCGGCAGCCACCATGATGATGGCGCCCAGGCTGTTGGCCTTGTCAATGGCTTCCTGGTAACTCGTAGGACAGGCCGCCGGGAGTGAACTTCCCAGGCTCATGTTGATGATTTCCGCTGGATTGGGATTCAGCGGCAACCCGGGCACCTCTCCGCCCGCTGCCCAGAGAATGCCGTCAGAGATGTCACTCCCGAATCCACCACAGGAGCCAAGCACGCGCACCGGCACGACCTTTGCCTTGTACGCCAGTCCGGCGACGCCCTTACCGTTGTGGGTTTCCTGGGCGACGGTGCCGCCCACGTGCGTACCGTGCCAACTACTGTCCGCTGCCCTGTGCGAACCATTTGCGGCCCAGCCCGAGCAGTAGTTCGCTTCAACCCAGTCGCCCTCATCCCAGCCCCCGGCCGCGCGCCCATCACTATCACGTCGGGAAACGCGCTTGTCGGTGATCATGTCGTAACCGGGCAGCACATTGTTCTGCAGATCCGGATTGCCACGGACAAAGCCGGTGTCGATCACCGCCACCACCACGCCATCACCCTGCGAACGCTCCCATGCCTGCGGCGCACGCACGCCGCTGATGGCATTGTGGAAATGCCATTGCAACCTCTGGTAGTCAGGATCATTCGGCGCGGCTGCGATGCGGTGGCTCACCATCGGCACCATCATCACGTCGATCTCGACGGATTCGACCGCAGGGTCCGCCTTCAGCTCGCGCATGAAGGCAGCTGCTTCGGCCCGATCCAATCGCCGTGAAGCGCGAAGGACATTCCAGCCGGGCATGGCCATCGAACGCTGGAAACGCATCTGTACCGCTGGCCGCGCTGACATGGTTGCCGTCGCGCGCACCAGGCGGTCAACGCCTGCACGCGATGCAGCCTTCATGGCGCCGATGTTGATCCGCGCCGCATCATGCCGTTCAACAGCACCGTCGCGGTACTTGACCACAAACCGATACGCACCGCCGTCATCGTTTCCGGGTTGCCCGAACTCGCGCAGCTGCCCGTCCTGCGGTGAAGCAGCCATGCCGTCGGAAACGCCCATTGAAGCCATCATCACACCCGCCAATGCCACACCAAACTTGATTCTGTTCATCTATTAGGTCCTTGGTCACAGGATTGAGTACTGCTGCATAAGACCTCCCGCCCCGCTGCCGCCCTTATGAAGGGGTGACAGTTGAGAAGGGAGGAAGGACAACGGGTTACCAGCCGAAGCCGGCACCGATACCGATGGAACTGTCGTCACCGCTGAAGGCGCCGCCCAAGGTGACCGTGGCGCGGTCACTGATGGCACGTTGGTAGCCAATCGACAGTGCCGATTCACCGCCCTGGAAGCCCACACCCGCCCCCAGGCGGTTCTGCGTGCGCAGGCCGGCGGCACTGGTGGCCATGTTCAACATCGCCGCACCCATCGCGCCCTGACGATCCAGTCGTCGGTCGACATGACGCAGACGCTTGTCCATGTCATCGCGCAACCCGGTGAAGCTGTCATTCAAGCCGCTCATCTGGCTGTCGGTATAGGCATTGGCCGAAGCGATGCCGGTGTCCAACTGCTGCTTGTTGACCGCATCGGTAGCCTGCGTGCCGGCAGCGACATTGGTGATCTGACGCTCGCCGCCAACGGTTCCCACCGACACCGTATTGGCACGATCAGCAACCGCGCCCTGGCCCAGGGCAACTGCGCCCTGTGCGGTGACGCTGGCACCTTGGCCAATGGCCGTACCCGCCGTGGCAGTTACCGACGCGCTCTCACCCACCGCCACCGCGTTGTCTGCGTCCTGCGAAATGCTGGCATTTGCGCCGACTGCCGTGCTGCCATCCGCATGCACGCGAGCATTGCTGCCTATCGCGGTGTCATTGACGCCAATGGCCAGTGCGTCATGGCCGATGCCGGTACCCTTCACATCCGGTGCGGTCGCGCGATCACCCAGCACCACGCCACCGCCGCTGGGACCACCTGGACCGCCGCCGTCACCGCCGCCGTTTTCCGCCAGATAGTTGTTGATGGTGGTCACCTGTCCGTCCAGCGCGCGCAGTGCATCACCCACGTTGTTGAAGCTGGAACCCTGGATGACATAGGTCGGGGCCACGAACACGCCCTGCATGCCCATCGCCGCGCCGCCGCCCAGGATCGTGGCCATGGAGCTCAGCGATTGATACAGCTGACCACCGTTGACCGCCTGCATGCTGCCCGTGGCAATGCGGCCTTCGGCCACGTTGTCGAGCGTGGTGCCCTGCAGGCCGGACAGCGTGATCACATCGCGGTTGGTGTCGTCATACACCACCGCATTGGTGGTGACGCTTTCGATAGTGCCAATGCGGCCATCCATATCGTTGACGCGGGTTTCCACCGCGCCCACGCGTTGGTTGGTCACATGCAGCTGGCCGCCGTTGACTGCATCGGTACTGCCTTCGGCAATACGGCCTGCACCGACGTTGACGATGCGACGTGTTGTCGGCCCGTTGATGCCGTCACCGCCACCTACCGACACCACATTGGCCTCGGTCGCTCGCGAACCTGCGCCCAGCGCAACCGAATTGGCACCCGACACGCCCGCATTGGCGCCGATGGCAATGCCGTTTACGCCATTGCTGGCAAATGCGCCAAAGCCAACCGCCACACCATTTGCCGCGGTGATGGCGCTGTTGCGGCCCAGCGCGGTGCTGTTCACGGCACGCGCGGAGGCATCAGTGCCCACCGCCGTAGCACCGGTTGCTGTCGCCTCGCTGGACATGCCCAGCGCCATGCTGCGCTCACCGCTGGCAACTGCCGCCGCACCGGCCGCCACGCTGTTGGTGCCGCTGGCCACCGCAGCGCCTTCACCATTGGCCTGGAAGTACTGGTTGGAGGTGCCAATGGCGTCGGCCAGTTCATCCAGCTGCGACTTGTTCACCGCGTCGGTGTCCTGCGTACCGGCTGCCACATTGGTGATCTGCCGCTCTGCACCGGCACTGCCCACCGACACCGTGTTGGCGCGGCCTGCAACCGAGTACGCACCCAAGGCCACGGCGTTGGCCGCATTGGCCTGCGCCGACACGCCCAGCGCCATGCTCTGCTGCCCGCTTGCCCGGGCGCGATTGCCCAGAGCGACCGAGCCTTCGCCGACGGCTGCTGCATCCGCACCCAAGGCCATCGAGTTCCTGCCGCTGGCCTCTGCGCCGACACCCAAGGCCAAGCTGCTCTCGCCACTGGCCACACTGGATGCACCCACCGCCACTGCCAGATCCGCACCGGCCAAGGCACCGTGCCCAGACGCCAGGCTGGAATTACCGGATGCCACCGCGCTGCTGCCAATCGCGGTGGCGTTGTCGCCCGCCGCCACGTTGTAATTGCCTACCGCCGTACTCTTCGCGCCGGTTGCCTGCGAGCCGACACCCGCGGCCATTGCACCTGCACCACTGGCCACTGCGTCGTCGCTGCCGTCATTCAAACCGTTGGCGGTGAAGTAGCGCTGCGTGCCATCGGCAACACTGGCCACTTCATCCAACTGCGACTTGTTCACCGCATCGGTGTCTTCGGTGCCAGCGGCGACGTTGGTGATCTGCCGCTCTGAGCCGGCGCTACCGACGGACACGGTGTTGGCCCGATCTGCCACCGAATCCGCACCAAGGGCGATACTGCGTTCCGCATCGGCCTGCGCGCCTGCGCCGAGTGCCACACTGCGCTCACCGCTGGCAACACTGGATGCACCCACCGCCAACGCATGGTCGGCACCTGCAAGCGCGCCATCGCCGGCGGCAAAGCTGTAGTTGCCGGAAGCCACTGAATTACTGCCAATCGCGGTGGCGTTGTCGCCATCCACCAAGTTGGCAAAGCCAAACGCGCTGCTGTTTTCACCATCAACCTGGTTGAAGTTGCCGACTGCCGAACTGTTCACGCCATTGGCGGTGTTCACATAGCCCAGTGCGCTGCTGTAATCACCACTGGCCACGTTGTAGCTGCCGACCGCCGTGCTCTGTGCACCGGTTGCCTGCGAACCAACACCCGCCGCCGTCGCACCTGCACCGCTGGCCACGGCATCGTCGCTGCCGTCATTCAAACCGTTGGCGGTGAAGTAGCGCTGCGTGCCATCGGCAACATCAGCGACTGCATCCAACTGCGACTTGTTCACCGCATCGGTGTCTTCGGTACCGGCAGCAACATTGGTGATCTGACGCTCGGCACCGGCCTTGCCTACCGACACACTGTTGTCGCGATCCGCAAGCGAACCTGCACCAAGTGCGACCGAGTTGGTCTTGCCGGCCTCAGCTCCCGTACCGATAGCCGTCGATTGCTGACCAAAGGCCATGGTGTTCGCACCGACCGCCGTGGTGTCATCGCCGAAGGCCCAACTGCCGCTACCGATCGCAACCGCATTGCTCGCACCGATATCAAAGGCACCGAAGCCGGTTTCAGCACCATCACCAATCGCCAGGCTGCCAGCACCCAATGCAGATGCGTTGCGGCCGACTGCAACGTTGCCCTCTTCATACGCCGCCGCGTTGAAGCCCACTGCCGTGGTGCCGGCACCTGCCGCAAAGCTCTCCGAGCCGGTCGCGGTGCTGTAATCACCCAGCGCAGTGGCGATTGCACCACTGGCAGTGGATTGATCGCCACTGGCCTGTGCACCGACACCCGTTGCGGTCGCGGCGAAGCCGCTCGCATCGGCGCTGGCACCCAGCGCGGTTCCGCCGACACCGGCACTGGTCGCCCCGGTGCTGACCGGCGCACCCTCGAACGTAATCAGCGGATCGCCGTTTTCGTCCACCGCATTGCCGCCCACGGCCACCGCACCAGGGCCGGTGGCGCTGGCGTTTTGGCCGAACGCAGCGCTGTTCTGGCCGCTGGCCAGGGCGTTCACGCCCATGGCGGTCGCGCCATCGGCTACTGCGTTCGCGCCGCCGCCAAAAGCGGATGCCCCATTGCCGATGGCGTTGGTTGCTTCACCTGCAGCCGTTGCGTTGTCACCTTCGACATAAGCACCGGCATCACTGTCGGCACTGCCGGTGGCCTTGAAGTACTTGTCAGTGTTGTCGGCCACCGCCGCCACGTCATCCAGCTGCGACTTGTTCACCGCGTCGGTGTCTTCGGTGCCGGCGGCGACGTTGGTGATCTGTCGTTCAAGGCCAACCCGGCCGACCGATACACTGAGATCGCGATCCGTCTCCGAAAGTGCGCCCAGCGCAACACTTCTCTCGTGGTTGGCCCGCGCCCCGAGACCCAGCGCCGTAGCAGCTTCAGCGGTTGCAGCCGCATTCGCACCGAATGCAGCTGCACTGATGCCCGTGGCATAGGACATGACGCCCACAGCGGTTGCATTCAAGGCTTCGGCGGATGCGCCGCTACCCAGCGCTGTTGCATATTTGCCAGTTGCAAATGTCGGACTGTGAATGATCATGTCGTCATCGACGATCTCATAAGCCCCGCCAATCGCGACTGCGCCATCCGCCGTGGTAAACGCAGACTGCCCCATGGCGATGCTTGAATTCCCTTCGGCGCGCCCACTGCCAAGCGCTATTGACACGTCACCCAAGGCATTTGCGCTAGCGCCGATAGCCGTACTTCCCCGGCCAACGGCATTGGACTCATTGCCAAATGCGCTTGCTGCTATACCGATTGCTGAAGCCTTGTAGCCCAGCGCACTGCTCCTCAAACTTTCAGCGCTTGCCTGATAGCCGATAGCTACTGCGCCGATGCCACTCGCATTGCTTTGGTGGCCAGCAGCCAGACTGGATTGTCCAATGGCAGCAGCCGCCTCACCCGCCGCAAAGCTGTCAGCGCCCGAAGCGATGCTGTTGCTACCCACCACAGTGGCGTTGTCGCCGTCCACTAGATTGGCAAAGCCAAACGCGCTGCTGTTTTCGCCATCCACTTGATTGAAATTGCCGACCGCGGAGCTGTTCACGCCATTGGCAGTGTTCACATAGCCAATGGCACTGGCGTAATCACCGACAGCGGCGTTGTAACTACCGACCGCCGTGCTCTCTGCACCGGTGGCCTGCGATCCAACACCTGCTGCAGTCGCGCCCTCACCACTGGCCACTGCATCGTCGCTGCCATCAGCCAGACCATTGGCGGTGAAATAGCGTTGCGTGCCTTCAGCAACATCAGCCACGTCATCCAGCTGTGACTTGTTCACCGCGTCGGTGTCTTCGGTGCCGGCTGCGACGTTGGTGATCTGTCGTTCGGCGCCGGCCGTGCCCACCGACACGCTGTTTTCGCGGTCTGCCAATGAGTAGGCACCCAGCGCCACACTATTGAATGCGTCTGCCTGCGCTCCCGAGCCCAAGGCCGTGCTGCGTTCCTCATTTGCGCCGGAGCCCGCGCCCAACGCGGCGGCGGCCTCGGCATTGGCAAACGCCCCCCAGCCTATTGCAGTTGCATAGTCGGCATTCGCCTGTGCGGCAGCGCCCAAAGCAATTGCGTTGTTTCCTCTTGCCGAAGTCGACCAGGCGATTCCATCGACGACGTCTTGCCCACCGATCGCAATGGATCGATCACCAATCGCCCGGGCGTTTGTACCGACGGCAATACTTTTCGTTCCAGCCGATATTGCACCAGAGCCAAGCGCTACAGACGTGTCGCCATCAGCAAACGAATACAGACCGACCGCAACTCCGCCATAACCAGTTGCCTTGGCATCAAATCCCTGCGCGACGGTTTCGTCGCCTTGTGCAAGTGCACCACTGCCCGAAGCTACGCTGTTCTGCCCAGCCGCCTGGGCGTCTCGCCCAAGAGCAAGACTGTTGTCTCCCGTGGCACTGGCATTCATTCCAACTGCACTGCTGCCCTCGGCCATTGCATTGGCGCCATTACCGACCGCAACAGCCCCCTTGCCAATGGCATTGGCGCCCTCACCAGCAGCGGTCGCGCCATCACCTTCTGCGTAGGCACCGGCATCACTCTCGGCGCTGCCGGTGGCTTTGAAGTACTTGTCAGTGTTGCCGGCCACCGCAGCTACATCATCGAGTTGCGACTTGTTCACCGCGTCGGTGTCTTCCGTACCGGCAGCGACGTTGGTGATCTGGCGTTCCGTACCGACATCACCCACCGATACGGTGTTGTCACGTTCGGCCACCGAATTGGCACCCAAGGCAACACTGTTGACCGCCATTGCCATGGAACGCTGACCGATGGCCGTAGCATCACGTGCGTCGGCCCAGCTACTGAAACCGACCGCCGTGGCGTAGTCACCCGTTGCCCATGCGCCACTACCGAACGCCGCTGCACCGTCGCCGGATGCTTCAGCATTGATCATTCCCAACGCATAGCCGCCCACTGCGGTCGCCGAATCACCTGACGCCAATGCCCCTGCACCTACGGCAAGGCTTTGGTTGCCCGTTGCCTCGGCCGCGTAACCAAACGCCTGAGCCATGTATTCGGAAGCCACAGCAAAACCGCCTACTGCGGTGGAGTTGTCCCCCTCTGCATTGGCCATCACACCGTTTGCAACGGACTGCTCACCCGATGCCTTCGCCAAGGCGCCTTGGGCAATTGCATACTCCCCGGTCGCCTGCGCATCCCAGCCCAGTGCCACGGCACTGTTGTTGCTGGCCACGCTGCCATGTCCGACCGCTACCGCATCCTCCGCCAAAGCCGAGGCCGCATCACCCAGCACCACGCTGTAATCGCCCGATGCGACCGAATTGCTGCCAATCGCCGTGGCGTTGTCGCCATCCACCAGGTTGGCAAAACCAAACGCATTGCTGTTTTCGCCATCGACCTGGTTGAAGTTGCCGACCGCCGAGCTGTTCGCACCATTGGCGGTATTCACGTAGCCCAGTGCACTGCTGTAGTCACCTTCGGCCACGTTGTAGCTGCCAACCGCTGTGCTTTCCGCACCGGTTGCCTGCGAACCAACACCGGCCGCCGTTGCACCCGCACCGCTGGCCACCGCATCGTCGCTGCCGTCATTCAAACCATTCGCGGTGAAGTAACGCTGCGTGCCTTCGGCAACATCGGCCACGACATCGAGCTGCGACTTGTTCACCGCATCAGTGTCTGCAGTACCCGCGGCGACGTTGGTGATCTGGCGCTCGGCACCGACGCTGCCGACTGACACCGTGTTGGCGCGATCAGCCTCCGAGTACGCGCCCAAGGCCACGGAATTGGCAGCATTGGCCTGCGCTGAAACGCCCAGTGCCATGCTCTGCCGCGCCGTTACCCGCGCGCGATTGCCCAAGGCAACCGACCCTTCACCGATGGCGGCGGTGTCCGCCCCCAAGGCCATCGCGTTCCTGCCGGTCGCCTGTGCAGCAACACCCATCGCCACGCTGTACTCGGCACTGGCCGCACTGGATGCACCCATCGCCATGGCACCGGTACCCGTGACCACTGCATCGTCGCTGCCATCGGCCCGGCCATTGGCGGTGAAGTAGCGCTGCACATTGCCGGCGACAACGGCCACCGCGTCGAGTTGTGCCTTGTTCACCGCATCGGTTGCGGCCGTGCCGGCAGCAACATTGGTGATCTGACGCTCGCCGCCAACGCTGCCCACGGAAACGCTGCCGGCACGGTCAGCCACCGAATTGGCGCCCAGCGCGACACTGTTGTCTGCGTTCGCACGCGCGGATGCGCCAAAGGCGGTTGCATTGGCGCCCAACGCCACTGCGGTACCCCCCAATGCACAATCCTGCAGTTCCATGGCGCCTATCACCACACACTTGCCGGTGCCGCCCACAGCCAGTGATTGCGCCTGCACACCCGGGATGGCGAGACCTGCTGCCAACGCCAGAGCAACCGCGATGACCATCGCCTGCAAACGGTGGCTACCACTGCTGCGTTGATCCACCACCACGCCGGACGAATCGGACGATGCAAGTTCCGATGCCACCACCATCTGTCCCAACGCCTTGTTCCAAACCTTGCGATAGATCCGATTCATCACATTGCTCCTGAGTGGACTGTTTTTTGTGCTCACGAAGAAATCCCACCACCGGCGCGCATAGCCCTCTTCAAAGGCTCAGTCGGCACGGTGTTCCTGAGTTCCCTGTGCGGGGCGCGCCGGTGTTTGGCCGGTGGGCGGACGTCGCTTTGAATCCCCTTTCGTTGGCGATGTCTGCAGGACGGAGCGGAGTTGAAGACACGCGCTGCAGCGCCGTCAAATTTCTGACTGTCTGCCAAACAGTTGATGCACTCGTCACAAATCCCAAAATCAAATGAGATTTTCAGGAATAGATTTTTGGAAACAACGCTGTCCAATCACCCCCGGGTACAGACCGGCGGCGGTGCGTTGACGGCAAAAAAAAGGCCAAAAAAAACCCGCAGGCCTTGGCCTGCGGGCGTTTTCAAACTTTTTTCATTTCAACTGAAAATTTTCTCTGTGCAGCCTCAGCTCAGCCACACCAAACACGCGCATTGCGGAACATGCGCAGCCACGGCGAGTCTTCGCCCCAGCTGCCCGGCGCCCAGCTCAGATTGGCCGTGCGCGGGGTACGTTCCGGGTGCGGCATCAGGATGGTGACGCGGCCATCGCTGCTGGTCAGGCCGGTGATGCCGTCCGGCGAACCGTTCGGGTTCAGCGGGTACTGCTCGGCCACGCGGCCGTCACCGTCGATGTAACGCAGCGCGATGCTGGCGGCGGCCTGGTCCACGGCATTGTCGAACTCGGCGCGGCCTTCGCCGTGTGCCACGGCCACCGGCAGGCGCGAGCCGGCCATGCCACGCAGCAGGATCGATGGCGACTCCAGCACTTCCAGCAACGCGGTGCGTGCCTCGAACTGTTCGCTGCGGTTACGCAGGAACTTCGGCCAATGCGCGGCACCGGGAATGATGTCCTTCAGTTGGCTCATCATCTGGCAACCGTTGCACACGCCCAGCGCGAAGGTATCCGGACGCGCGAAGAACGTCGCAAACGCCTCACGCAGCGCCGGACGCTCCAGAACCGAGGTCGCCCAGCCACGGCCGGCACCGAGCACGTCGCCGTAACTGAAGCCACCGCACGCAGCCAGACCACGGAAATCCGACAACCGCACGCGGCCTTCAATCAGGTCGCTCATGTGCACGTCGTAGGCATCAAAACCGGCGCGCTCGAAGATGTTGGCCATTTCGATCTGGCCGTTGACGCCCTGCTCGCGCAGGATCGCCACCTTCGGCCGCGCACCCGTTGCGATGAACGGCGCCGCCACATCGTCGGCGGGATCAAACGCCAGCTTCGGCTTCAGCCCCGGTGCGTTGAAGTTGCGGGCAATGGCGCGCTCCTGATCGGCCGCTTCCGGGTTGTCACGCAGCTTCTGCATGGCGTGCGTCACCGACCACCAGGCATCAAACAATTCTTCCCAACGCCACTCGGCCAGGCTCTCGCCGCCCAGCTGCACGCGAACCGTCGGCGCAGTAGTGGGGCGTGCAAT
Source organism: Stenotrophomonas sp. (assembly GCF_050737575.1). Classification (GTDB taxonomy): domain Bacteria; phylum Pseudomonadota; class Gammaproteobacteria; order Xanthomonadales; family Xanthomonadaceae; genus Stenotrophomonas. The sequence goes on along the minus strand of NZ_JBOHXW010000002.1, from coordinate 134,083 downwards.
GCGCTGCGCGCATTCGGTCAAGGCATGACGCTCGACCAGGTCGGCAAACGCCGCGCGGTCTTCCTTGGCGATCTGCACCACGGCGCCCAGTTCTTCATTGAACAGGCTGCGGAACGGATCATCGCCCCAGGCATCGAGCACGATGTCCAGGCCCTGACGCGAGGCGAACGACATTTCACACAACGCGGCGAACGCACCACCATCGCTGCGGTCGTGGTACGCCAGCAGCAGGCCAGCTTCGCGTGCATCGCGGATCAATTCAAAGAAGCCACGCAGCAGCTGCGGATCATCCAGATCCGGCACTTCCCCGGCAAACGCCGGCAGTGCGCTGTGGTCGGCCTGCGTCTGCGCCAGGATCGAACCACCCAAGCGCTGTTTGCCCGCACCCAGGCCAATCAACCACAACTCGCTTTCGGTCTCGCGATCGAGCAGCGGGGTGAGTTGTTGACGCGCATCGGCCACCGGCGCGAACGCGGTGATGACCAGCGAAACAGGTGAAACGCTCTTATGCGTTTCACCGGGAACGGGGATCGGGGAACCGGGAATGACGGAGGACGGGGTACTTTCATTCCCACTTCCCTGTTCCCCATTCCCCGCAACAACCCACTGCGCCTGCATGGACAGAGAGTCCTTGCCCACCGGGATGCTGATATCCAGCTGCGGGCACAGCTCCATGCCCACGGCCTTGACCGCGTCGTACAGCAGCGCGTCTTCGCCGTTGTGACCGCACGCGGCCATCCAGTTGGCCGACAGCTTCACCGTATCCAGCGACTGCACCGGCGCGGCGCACAGATTGGTGATGGCTTCACCCACCGCCATGCGTGCCGACGCCGCAGCGTCCAGCAGCGCCAGCGGCGTGCGTTCGCCCAGCGACATCGCTTCACCGGCATAGGTGTCGAACCCGGCCAGGGTGATGGCCACGTCGGACATCGGCAGCTGCCACGGGCCGATCATCTGTTCGCGGGCGGTCAAGCCGCCCACGCTGCGGTCACCAATGGTGACCAGGAAGCTCTTCGAGGCCACGGTCGGGTGCGCCAACACGCGCAGGCCCGCCGCGTGCAGATCCACGCCGTCGGTCTTCAGCTGCGGCCAACGCGGCGCGGCCGGATGCGCGGTGTCGCGGTGCATCTTCGGCGCCTTGCCGAACAGCACGTCCATCGGCAGATCAATCGGTGCATCGGCCGGGATGTTGTCCGGCGTCGCGCCGTACGCCACCACCAGATGTTCCTTGGTGGTGGCAACGCCGACTGCCGCAAACGGGCAACGCTCGCGCGCGCAGATGTCGGTGAACTCGGCCAGACGCGCGGCCGGAATACCCAGCACATAGCGTTCCTGCGATTCGTTGCACCACAGTTCCAGCGGCGACAGCGACGGGTCATCGGTGGGCACCTTGCCCAGGTCGATCACACCGCCCACGCCGGAGTCATGCAGCAATTCCGGAATGGCGTTGGACAGACCACCGGCGCCCACGTCATGGAAGAACTTGATCGGGTTGTCGGTGCCCATGGCAACGCAACGGTCGATCACCTCCTGACAGCGGCGCTCCATTTCCGGGTTCTCGCGCTGCACGCTGGCAAAGTCGAGGTCTTCGGCGCTTTCGCCCGAGGCCACCGACGATGCGGCACCGCCGCCCAGGCCAATCAACATCGCCGGGCCACCGAGCACGATGACGACATCGCCTTCCTGCAGCAGCAGCTTGTCGACCTGGATGCGATCAATCGCGCCCAGGCCACCGGCCAACATGATCGGCTTGTCGTAGGCGCGGGTGATGTCGCCTTCCGGCAGCTCGAAGCTGCGGAAGTAACCCAGCAGATTCGGGCGACCAAATTCGTTGTTGAACGCAGCGCCGCCGAGCGGGCCGTCGAGCATGATGTCCAACGCCGGTGCCATGCGCGGGTTCAGCGCGCGCGGTGCTTCCCACGGCTGCGGCAGGGTCGGAATGCGCAGGTGCGAGACCGAGAAACCGGTCAGGCCCGCCTTGGGCTTGCCGCCACGGCCGGTAGCACCTTCGTCGCGGATTTCGCCACCGGCACCGGTCGCCGCACCGGGGAACGGTGCAATGGCGGTCGGATGATTATGGGTTTCCACCTTGATCTGGAACGCGCTGGGCAGCACCGCTTCGCTGCGGTACTTGCCGCTGGCCGGGTCCGGGCGATAACGCGCAGCCGGCTCGCCTTCAATCACCGCCGCGTTGTCGCTGTACGCGCTGAGCGTGTGCTGCGGCGTCTGCTGGTGCGTGTTCTTGATCATCTTGAACAGCGAGCGATCCTGCTCGCGTCCATCAATCGTCCAACTGGCGTTGAAGATCTTGTGGCGGCAATGCTCGGAGTTGGCCTGCGCGAACATCATCAGTTCAACGTCGGACGGATCGCGGCCCAGCTCGCCATAACGCTGGCGCAGGTAATCGATTTCGTCGTCAGCCAGGGCCAGGCCCAGGCGCTTGTTGGCCGCTTCCAGCTCAGCCAGCGCAATGCGCTCCAGCTGGCCACGCGCCAGGCTGGTGAACAGCGCCTGCGCCTGGTCGATGTCTTCCAGCAGCGATTGGGTCATCGGGTCGTGCAGCAGCTTGGCCACGGCGGCCTGCTGTGCCGGATCGGACGGCCAGCCGCTCAGGTCGATGCGGGTACCGCGCTCGACCCGCTGGATCGCCAGACCGGCACCGCGCACCAGCTCGGTGGCTTTGCTCGACCAAGGCGACAACGTGCCCAGACGCGGCACCACATAGCGCGACACCGCGCCATCCGCGCGTTCGGCAGCCTGTGGCTGGCCCTGCACGATGCGGCCCAGCGTGGTCAGGTCGACCGCGCCGGCATCGGCGGCTTGAGTGAAATAGACGTGCCAAGCACCGGTGATACGCAGATCGGCGGCGATGGACTGCAGGCGGGATTCAAGACGTTCGCGGCGGAACGGCGAAAGGGCAGCTGCGCCCTCGAGGACGATCATGTCCGGGAGACCATGGTGGGAATCGGGCCCGCCATTCTACCGGAGTCCGCCGCCCGGGCCCCGTTTCCTGCCAAGGCCGGTTCGGCGAGGGTTCGGCCAGCGCAAGCCGGCCACAGCAGGCTGTGCTCAGGAACCACATAAAAAGCAGCATTACATTCTGCCGCCGCTATCTTCAGGCCCGCCGGTGGCGCTGCCCCGGCCCGCCAGCCAGCGCCCTGCCGGCCGCCGGAATCCTCCCAAAACCCTTGCCCCTAGTGCTGGCGCGTGCCGCCAGCCAGCCGAAGGCGTGCCTCACCGCACGTCACCCGACAGGAGATTGACCATGACGGACCACCCTGCAAGCCGCGTTTCGGTTTCACCTCCCCGCCCCGCTACAGCGGGCCGGCGCCCTTGGCTGGCCTTGCTGGCCATCAGCGCCTTTGCGCCGTCATTGGCGCTGGCCGCCGACTGCACCGGCGTGAAAGCCTGGGCCGGCACCACCATTTACCAGCCCGGCCACACCCTGCAAAAGGGCGGCGTGCTGTATCAGGTCAATCACCTCATCTGGAACGCACCGCCCGATCATCCAGCCGGCCGCCGTTACTACAACAACCTCGGCCGCTGCGACGCGCCGACGGGGGGCGGCAATGAGAATGGTGGGAATGGCGGCGGCGCCAACCAGGCACCAACGATCACCCTGACCTCGCCGCGTTCCGGCGCCAGCTTCGCCGCTGGCAGCCCGATCACCCTGTCCGCCACCGCCAGCGACAGTGATGGCCATATCGGCAAGGTCGAGTTCTTCAACGGCAGCGTGTCCTTGGGCGTCGATACCCAGGCGCCGTACAGCGTCATCTGGCGCAACGCGCCGGCCGGCAGCCACGCCCTCACCGCCGTCGCCACCGACAACCGCAATGCCAGCACCCGCTCGGCCACGGCCCGGATAACCGTCACCGCCGAGAGCAAGGACACCACTGCGCCCAGCGTGCCGACCGGCCTGCATGCATCGGCGCAAACCCCGAACTCACTCCAACTGGTCTGGAATGTCGCCAGCGACAATCCCGGCGGCAGCGGCGTGGTCGGATATGACCTGTATCGCAATGGCAACTTGATCGCCTCGCCCAGCGCCGCGCGTCATCTGGACAACGGCCTGCGTCCGAGCACCTCCTACACCTACACGGTGCGGGCACGCGACAAGGCCGGCAATGCGTCGGCCCGCAGCGCTGCGGTGACGATCACCACTTCGGCGGAAGAAACCGGTGGCGGTAATTCGGGCGCGGGCAATGACGGCGACAAACGTGTCATCGGCTACTTCACCCAATGGGGCATCTACGGCCGCAATTACCGGGTCAAGAACATCGACACCAGCGGCTCGGCGGCACGCCTGACCCACATCAATTACGCCTTCGGCAACGTCCGCAACAACCGCTGCGAAGTCGGCGTCACCCAGATGGCCGATGCCAACAGCGGTGCCGGCGGCGACGCGTTTGCCGACTACACCAAGGCATTCGGCGCCAGCGAAAGCGTCAACGGCCGCAGCGACACCTGGAATCAACCGCTGCGTGGCAACTGGAACCAGCTCAAGCAGCTCAAGGCCAAGCATCCGCAGCTGAAAGTACTGATCTCGCTCGGCGGCTGGACCTGGTCGCGCGGCTTTGCCAGCGCCGCGCGCCCGGAAAACCGCCAGGCCTTTGTCGCCTCCTGCATCGACGCCTACATCAAAGGCAACCTGCCGTTCACCGACAACGCCGGTGGCCCAGGCGTGGCGGCGGGCATTTTTGACGGCATCGACGTGGATTGGGAATACCCGGCCGCCTGTGGCCTGAGTTGCGGCACGCCGGCAGACCGCGAGAACTTCAATGGCCTGCTGGCCGAGTTCCGCCGCCAGCTCGACGCCACGCGCCCCGGACTGCTGCTGACCGTGGCCGTGGGTGCAGGCATCGACAAAATCCGCGTCACCGATCCGGGCACGTATCAGCGGCATCTGGATTTCATCAACGTGATGACCTACGACTTCCACGGCGCCTGGGCACCCAACACCAACCACCACACCGCGTTGTTCGACTCCCCGGCCGATCCCTCCAGCGGCGATGCCAGGCACTACAACAGCAACGACGCCATCGAGGCCTACCTCCGCGCGGGCGTGCCGGCGTCCAAGTTGAATCTCGGCGTGGGCTTCTATGGCCGCGGCTGGACGCAGGTGCCCAACGTCAACAATGGCTTGTACCAAAGCGGCCGACCGGCATCGGGTCGCTACGAGGCCGGCATTGAAGACTGGAAGGTGCTCAAGAACCTCGGCTGGCCGGTTTATACCGACCAGGTTGCCAAGGCCACCTGGCTCTACAACGGCACCACGTTCTGGAGTGTGGATACGCCCGAGCTGCTCGCCGAGAAGATGGCCTACGTCAAGGCACAAGGCTTGGGCGGCACGTTCTTCTGGGAGTTCAGCGGCGACGACACGCAGGGCACGCTGGTCAACACCCTCAGCGATGGCCTGAAGTAAGTTCCTCGGGGATGGGGGAGTGAGATGCCCCTGCTGCTCAGGCAGCAGGGGCATTTCTTTTTGCCGACTCCTCGCCGAGCTTGGTTTTCCCTGTAGCGCCGAGCCATGCTCGGCGGGGGTTTTGCCGGGAACGCCTCTGCCGAGCATGGCTCGGCGCTACCGAACGCCGGTATTCCATCGCTCAAAAAGCAACGCGCCCCGCCTGTTGCCAGGAAGGGCGCGCTTTTATTTCCCGGCAGCAGCGCTGAACTCAGCGGCTGCCAGCGGCCGCGGTACCAATGCGCTCCAGCGCAGCCTTGATCTGTGCCGGCGGCAGGTAACCACCCAACTGGCTGCCATCGGCAGCGAAGATCGCCGGGGTGCCGTTGATGCCCAGTTGCTGGCCGAGGTTGTACTGCATGGCCACCGGATTGGTGCAGGTCTTGGACGGCACGGCCGCACCACCCTTGGCTGCAGTCAAAGCGGCCTTGCGGTCGTCAGCGCACCAGACCGAGATCATGTCGGTGTAATCCTTGCTGCCCAGGCCCATGCGCGGAAATGCCAGGTATTCGACGGCAATGCCGTTGCGGTTCAACTCAGCGATGTCCTGATGCAGCTTGCGGCAGTAGCCGCACTCGATATCGGTGAAGACGCTGATGGTGTACTTGGCATTCGGCGGCGCGAATACGATGCGGTCGGCATGCGGCAGGGTATCCAGCAGGCCGCGGCGGTACTGCAGCAAACCGGTGCTGGTGGCCATCGCACGCTTTTCGATGTCGTAGGGCTGCGACTGCATCAGGAAGCGGCCGTCATCGGTGACGTACAGCACCTGCCCGGACACGATCACCTCACGGAAGCCGGGGAACGGCGCCGCACCGATGTATTCCGGCTTGAAGTTGGGGTCCAGCTCCTTGAGCGCATCACGCACGCGCTTCTCTACCGGGCCGTCTGCAGCCGGAGCAGCGGCGCTGGCAGTTGCGGCGGTGGTCGGCGGCGTCTGCTGCGCGCAAGCGGTGAGGCTGACCGCAGCCAACAGCGTGGCAATGGCAATTCGGAACATCGGCAACCCATTCAGAGATAAAGAATTCGCGGATTCTCGCACACCGCTCCCACTGCCGTCGGCCCGCCCAGTGCTCGCTCCCATGCGGCATCTGGACAAATTTTCACCACCCGCTCGAAAGGCGTCTGTGCCAAGGGCTGCCGCCCTTTATCCACAACTTGTGCGTGCCCTACCGCACATGCGTTGTGGATAGCGGCCCGTACCCGCGCTGCTGACGGATGCTGGGATTCCGCTGCGCTGTATCCCAGCCTACGTTTGCTATCGATTCCACCCACGGCGCGCTCGAACTCAACCGCGCGGATGATGTTTGCGGTGCAACTTCTGCAGGTGTTCGCGCGCTACCAGGGTGTAGATCTGGGTGGTGGACAGCGAACTGTGGCCGAGCAGCATCTGCAGCGCGCGCAGGTCGGCGCCGTGGTTGAGCAGGTGCGTGGCGAAACTGTGGCGCAGGCCGTGCGGGCTGATCTTGGCCGGGTCGATACCCGCCACCGCGGCACAGGTTTTCACCAAGGCCCAGAACTGTTGCCGGCTCAAGGCGGTGCGGTCGACGCCGACAAACAGCGGCACCTGGCCGTCGGCCATCGCCACGGCCGGCTTGCCGCCGGTCAACTGCGCGCGGGCCTGCGCCAGATAACGCTCCAACCAATGCTGCGACTCCTCGCCCAGCGGCACCAGCCGTTCCTTGCTGCCCTTGCCGGTCACCCGCAGCACGCCTTGACGCAGGTTGACCGCGTTGGCCGGCAGGTTGACCAGCTCACTCACGCGCAGGCCGGCGGCGTACATCAACTCCAGCATCGCGCGGTCGCGCAGGCCCAGCGGGCTGTCGACATCCGGCGCGGCCAACAACGCCTCGATCTGGCTTTCGGCCAAGGCCTTGGGCAGCGAGCGCGGCAACTTGGGCGGCTCCAACAAGGCGGAAGGATCGTCGGCGCGGTCGCCGCGTTTGAGCGCATGGCCGAAGAAGGCGCGCAATGCCGACAACAAGCGCGCGTTGCTGCGTGCGGTCCAGCCATTGCGGGTGCGCCAGGCCAGGTAATCAAACAGTCCGGCACGGTCGATGCCGACCAATCCACCGCTGCCACCATCTCGCCAGCGCGCCAGCCCTTCCAGATCACGCCGGTAGCTGTCCAACGACGCCCGCGCCAGCCCGTGCTCGGCCCAGATCGCATCCAGAAAGCGCTGGATCGGTCGCGCATCGGCATCGCGCAAGGGTGGCAGTTGCTGCACCAGTTGGCGGCGTTCGGCAGGAGTGTGTGCGACGGACATCGGCGCAAGGATAGAGCCTGCACCGGCGGCTGCCCATGCACCGACGCCACCACAGACCGTATGCTCGGCCCATGAGCACAACCGCTGACGAATCCGCGCGCCCTTCCGCCTTGCTGCCACGGCGGCTCGCGGCGTTGTTCTACGACTTCTGGCCGGTATTGGCGCTGTGGATGCTGATCTCGGCCGCGTTCACCCTTGGCTACACCTTCTCCGGGCACGCCACGCGCGAAAACATCCAGCCCTACAGCGCGCTGCAGTGGCTGCTGTGGTTGTGCTGCTGGGCCGTCGCCGGTCTCTATGCGACCGCCAGCTGGAAACGCGGCGGACAGACCTTGGGCATGCGCCCGTGGCATCTGCATCTGCGTTCAATGAGCGGCGGGCCGGCCAGCAACGCCGCGCTATGGAAGCGCTACGCGGCAGGCACCTTGTCATTGCTGTGCGGCGGCCTGGGTTTCTGGTGGGCACTGTTCGACCGCGAACGCCTGACCTGGCACGACCGCCTCAGCGGCACCCGCTTGGTAAAGCTGCCAAAACCCACCTGATCTGCGCGATAGCGTTGTAGCGCCGAGCCATGCCCGGCAAAGCGCTACCGACAACGTCGCAGCGGAGCATGGCTCCGCCTTACTGACCGCGCGCGTCTCAACCCACGCGCCGTCGCGACAACCAGCCGGAGATGGCCAGCATCAGGATCGGCGGCAACGCATAGGCGATGCGGTAATCGAACTTCAACGCGCCGGCCATGCGGCCGAAGAACATCTGCAGCAGCATGAAGCCCAGCGCAAACAACATGCCCAGGAACAAACGCTTGCCCATGCCGCCGCTGCGCAGCGAGCCAAACGCAAACGGCACGGCGGCCAGACACAGCGCCAGCACGTTCAACGGATAGAACCAGCGGCTCCAATACGTGTCTTCGTAGTCACGCGCATCCAACCCGTTGCGCTTGCGGTACTCGATGCTGGTCTTCAGTTCGCCGGCGCTGAGGTTGCGTGGCTTGGCCAGGCCGGCCGCCAACGCGGCAGCGTCCAGCTTTGAATCCCACAGCTCGCTTTCCACCGTCTGCCGAGTGACCGAGCGCTCGCCGAACACGTCGCGCCGCACCTTGTTGAGCATCCAGCCCTTGTCGTTGTGCGTCGCTGTCGCTGCATAGGTGAGCGCCGCCAGACGCCCATCGGCGTCCAACGTGTACAAGCGCACGTCATGCAGCTCCAAGCGCGTGCCCTTGTCGCCATCCAGCAACTCTTCGCCCGACTGCGCATTGAGGAACGTGTCGCCCTCGCGCGCCCACAGGCCCGAATACCGGGCTACCGACAGATCGGCGTTGTACTTGGCACTGGTCTTCAGCGTGTCGGCGCGGTTCTGCGCCCACGGCGCCAGGGTTTCACCGTTCACCACCATCAAGGCGGTCAACAACGACAACGCGATGGCCACCGACAAGGCAATCCGCCGCCGCGACACACCGACCGCGCGCAAAGCGGTCAATTCGGAGGTGGCTGCCAACTGGCCCAGTCCCATCAGCGCGCCAATCACCGCAGCCATCGGGAACAGGGTGTAGGCGCGACGCGGCAGGGTATAGGCCGTCGCCGCCAAGGCGTGGCCAAAGGTGTAACTGCCGATGCCGATGTTCTTGCTTTCGCTGGACAGCGCCATGATGCCGTCCAGCCCCAGCAGCACCAGCCACACCACCAGAACGGTGAACAGCACGTTGCGGCCGACATACACATCATGGATACGCGGGAGCAGCCTCATGCCTTGGCTCCTGCACGCGAACGCGGACGGGACAGGCGTCCATCACGGAAGTACAGCCACAGCGCGAACGCCAACAGCGGCAGGGTCAACCACCACATGCCCGCGACCAGCGGCACCTTGCCCTCGGCCAACCACTGGCGGCCGATGATCGTCATGTTCACCGCCAGCATGTACGCCAGGAAGGCCAGCATGATGCGGCCGTAGCGCGACTGTCGCGGCGCACTGCGCGCCAGCGGCAGGGCAAGCAGGGCAAATGCCAGCGCCAGCAAGGCGGGCGTGATGCGCGAATGCAGCTGCGCGCGCGCTTCGGGGCGTGCGTCGCCCAGCAACTTCATGGTCGGCATCATTTCCGGGTCGTTCTCGTCGCGGACTTCATCACGGTCCGGCAGCGCCATTTCATTGCTGGCGTAGCGCATCAATCGGTAATCCAGCTCACCGTTCTCTGGCCCTTCCACCCGGTAACCGTCTTCCAAACGCAGGTAACGCTGGCGTTCGCCTTCCACAAATACCGTGCCGCCGTTGGCCGACACCACATCCAGCCGGCCGTCCTTCTGCCGCTGCATGAACACCTTGCCCATCTTGCTGCCGTCTTCATTGAGCGAGGACAGATACACCACGCCGCCGCCACTCAAGGGGGTGAACTTGCCCGGCTCCAGCCCGGCCAGCACCACGTTGCGGCTGGCCGCATCGAGCATGCGCTCGGCAGTGCGATCGGCCCACGGCCCCAGCCACAGCGAGCAGGTCGCCACCAAGGCCACCACCGGCACCACCAGCATCAACAACGGCTTGAGCAGCCGCTTCGGGCCGACGCCAATCGCGGTCAATACCGCCATTTCCGAATCCCGATAGAGCCTGGCAATGGCCAACGCCAGGCCGAGCAGCAGGGCCAGCGGCAGGATGATGGGCAGATAAACGATGAATTGCAGGCCCAGTTGCGACAGCAACAGCCCTGCGGGAATCCGGCCATCGGCGATACGGCCCAGAATATCGACCAATACGCCGCCCACACTCACCACCAGCAGCACGGTCAAAGTGGCCAGAAAGCTCTGGACGAAGTCACTCAGCAGGTAGCGATCAAGCTTTGCCATGGGGTCGGTGGTTTAAACTCTCGGTTTCGTCCGCGGCACGGGTGGCTCAGCAGCCACGCGCAAGTAGCCCGCGATTGTACGGATTTGGCAACGGAATCTGATCAATGTCTCTGGAATTCACCCTGAACCACGCCGCGCCCGCCTCTGCTGAGGTGGATTGCATCATCGTCGGCGCCTTCTCCGACAAGTCGCTGACTCCCGCAGCGCAGGCCCTGGACACCGCCTCAGGCGGTCGTATCGCGGCGCTGGTCGAGCGCGGCGACGTCGGTGTCAAAACCGGCAACACCACCTTGTTGCACGACCTGGAAGGCGTCAACGCCGCCCGCATGCTGGTGGTTGGCCTCGGCGAGCCGGCCAAATTTGGCGTGGCGCAGTACATCAAGGCGGTCGGCGATGCCGCCCGTGCGCTGAAGACCGGCGCCACCCGCAGCGCGCTGTTCACCCTGGCCGAGCTGGAAGTGAAGGGCCGCGACGCCGCCTGGAACATCCGCCAGGCCGTGATTGCCGCCAATCACGCCAATTACCGCTACACCGCCACCCTGGGCAAGAAGAAGCCCGAAGCACCGGGTCTGGAAACGCTGGCCATCGCCGGTAACGACGACACCGCGCTGCTGCAGGGCCACGCCATCGCCGCCGGCGTGGAATACGCCCGCGAGCTGGGCAACCTGCCGCCGAATTTCTGCACCCCGGCATACCTGGCCGAATCGTCGGTCAAGTTCGCTGCCGAACACGACGGCGCCGAAGCCGAGATCCTGGACGAGGCGCAGATGGAAGCGCTGGGCATGGGCTCGCTGCTGGCCGTGGCCCGTGGTTCGGCCAACCGCCCCAAGCTGGTCGTGCTGAAGTGGAACAACGGCGGTGACGCCAAGCCGTACGTGCTGGTCGGCAAGGGCATCACCTTCGACACCGGCGGCGTCAACCTGAAGACCCAGGGCGGCATCGAGGAAATGAAGTACGACATGTGCGGTGGCGCCAACGTCATCGGCACCTTCGTCGCCACGGTCAAGGCCAAGCTGCCGCTGAACCTGATCGTGGTCGTGCCGGCGGTGGAAAACGCCATCGACGGCAATGCCTACCGCCCGTCGGACGTCATCACCTCGATGTCCGGCAAGACCATCGAAGTCGGCAACACCGACGCCGAAGGCCGCCTGATCCTGTGCGACGCGCTGACCTATGCGCAGCGCTTCGAGCCGGCCGCACTGATTGACGTGGCAACGCTCACCGGCGCCTGCATGGTGGCCCTGGGCCACCAGACCGCCGGCCTGATGAGCAAGCACGACGACTTGGCCAACGAACTGATCGCCGCTGGCGAAAACGTGTTCGACCGCGCCTGGCGCCTGCCGTTGTGGGACGAGTACCAGGGCATGCTGGATTCCAGCTTTGCCGACGTCTACAACATCGGCGGCCGCTGGGCTGGCGCCATCACCGCTGGCTGCTTCCTGTCGCGCTTTGCCGAAGGCCAGCGCTGGGCGCACCTGGACATCGCCGGCGTGGCCAGCGATGAAGGCAAGCGCGGCATGGCCACCGGTCGCCCGGTCGGCCTGCTGACCCAGTGGTTGCTGGATCGCGTTGCCTGAAGAAGAAGCCGGGATTGGGGAACGGGGAGCGGGGAATGAAGGTTCCCTGCCTCTGAGCTTCAATCACGCAACGGCAGGGAACGGGGGTTCGGGAGCAGGGAATCAAGGTTCTCCGCGCCCGGCTCCAATCCCGCCAACACGGTTTCATTCCCCAGTCCCTGTTCCCCGCTCCCTCCTTCTAATTGGTCCCCTGCCCTGATGCGCGCCGACTTCTACCTGATTGCCAAGCCGCGCTTTCTCACCGAGCCCTTGAAGCTGGTGTGCGAGCTCGCCCGCAAAGCCAATGACGGCGGTCTGTACACGCTGGTGCTGGCGCGCGATGCGGCCCAGGCCGAGGAACTGGACGAGCTGCTGTGGTCGTTCGACCCGGACGCCTACATTCCGCACCAGATCATCGGTGAGGACGTGGACGAGGAAGAAGCCATCGTGCTGATCGCCGTACCGGGTGCCGATGCGCCGGAGCGGCCCTTGGTGATCAACCTGCGCGACGCGCCCTATATGGGCGCCTGCGAGCGCGTGCTGGAAGTGGTGCCGGCCGACCCGGAAGCACGCGAACCGCTGCGCGAGCGCTGGCGCCAGTACAAGGCCGCCGGCTACGCGCTCAACAAACACGACATGTAAGGACTACGCCAATGCGCCTGTTGATCGCCATCCTGCTGCCGTGGCTGGCCTTTTTCACGATTGGCCGCCCGATTTCCGGCATTGTCTGCCTCATCCTGCAGATCACCTTGATCGGCTGGCTGCCCGCCGCCATCTGGGCTGCATACGCCGTCAGCCAGTACCACACTGACCAGAAGATCCAGCGCGCGCTCGGCCGCTGATCTCCCCTCCGCTTTTATCCGGTTCCCCCGCATGACCCAACTTGCCTCCAGCTACGACCCCAAGTCTTTCGAAACGGATCTCTACGATGCGTGGGAAAAGGCCGGCCACTTCAAGCCGTCCGGCAAGGGCGAGCCGTACACCATCCTGCTGCCGCCGCCGAACGTCACCGGCACGCTGCACATGGGCCACGCCTTCCAGCAGACGCTGATGGACGCGCTGATCCGCTACCACCGCATGCGTGGCTACGACACGCTGTGGCAGGTGGGCACCGACCACGCCGGCATCGCCACTGAAATGGTGGTCAGCCGCAACCTGGCGATGGAAGGCAAGGGTGAAACCCGCGACTCGCTGGGCCGCGATGGCTTCATCGACAAGGTGTGGGAGTGGAAGGCGCACTCGGGCAACGTGATCGAAGGCCAGATGCGCCGCCTCGGCACCTCGGCCGACTGGTCACGCAGCACCTTCACCATGGACCCGGGCCCGAGCGAGGCGGTGATTGAATCGTTCCTGCGCTGGCACGAGCAGGGCCTGATCTACCGTGGCCAGCGTCTGGTCAACTGGGATCCGGTGCTGAAGACCGCCATTTCCGACCTGGAAGTGGAGAGCGTGGAAGAAGACGGCTTCATGTGGTCGATTGCCTACGCGCTGGAAGACGGCGCCAGCTACGAGCATGTCGAAGTCGATGCCGACGGCAACGAAACCCTGCGCGAAACCCGCCATTACCTGGTCGTGGCCACCACCCGCCCGGAAACCCTGCTGGGCGACACCGCGGTGATGGTGCACCCGGAAGACAGCCGTTACGCGCACCTGATCGGCAAGCGCGTGACCCTGCCGCTGACCGGCCGCAGCGTGCCGGTGATCGGCGACGACTACGTCGACAAGGCGTTCGGCACCGGCGTGGTCAAAGTGACCCCGGCGCATGACTTCAACGATTACCAGGTGGGCGTTCGTCACGGCCTGCCGATGATCAACCTGTTCACCACCATCGCCACGCTCAACGAAAACGCCCCGGAAAAATACCGTGGCCTGGACCGTTACGAAGCACGCAAGGTGATCCTGGCCGAACTGGAAGACCTGGGCATCCTGGTCGAAACCAAGGCGCACAAGCTGCAGGTGCCGCGCGGCGACCGTACCGGCCAGGTGATCGAGCCGTATCTGACCGACCAGTGGTTCGTGAAGATGGACGGCCTGGCCAAGCGCGGCCTGGAACTGGTTGAGAACGGTTCGATCAAGTTCGTGCCCGCCAACTGGATCAACACGTACCGCCACTGGATGGAGAACATCCAGGATTGGTGCATCAGCCGCCAGCTGTGGTGGGGCCACCGCATTCCGGCGTGGTTCGACGAAGCGGGCAACTGCTACGTCGGTCGCAACGAAGCCGACGCGCGCGCCAAGGCCGGGCTGGGCGACGACGTGGTGCTGACCCAGGACAGCGACGTGCTGGAGACCTGGTTCTCCTCGCAGCTGTGGCCGTTCTCCACGCTGGGCTGGCCGAACGAAGCGGCGATGACCGAGCGCGGTTTCGACCGCTACCTGCCGTCGAACGTGCTGATCACCGGCTTCGACATCATCTTCTTCTGGGTGGCCCGCATGATCATGGCCACCGACAGCTTCACCGGGCAGATCCCGTTCAAGGACGTCTACATCACCGGCCTGATCCGCGACGGTCAGGGCCAGAAGATGTCCAAGTCCAAGGGCAACGTGCTCGATCCGCTGGACATCATCGACGGCATCACCATCGACGACCTGGTCGCCAAGCGCACGCATGGCCTGATGCAGCCGAAGATGGCCGAGAAGATCGAAAAGGCCACGCGCAAGGAATTCCCGGACGGCATCATCGCCCACGGTGCCGATGCGCTGCGCTTCACCATCGCCGCGCTGGCCACCCACGGCCGCGACATCAAGTTCGACATGAGCCGCGCCGAGGGCTACAAGAACTTCTGCAACAAGCTGTGGAACGCCAGCCGCTTTACGCTGATGAACACCGAAGGCTTCGTGCTCCCCTCTCCCACCGGGAGAGCGGCTGGGGGTGAGGGTACGCCTGCGGCGAACACCGATGCCGAGAAGTGGATCCTCGCCCGCCTGGCCAAAGTCTCGACCGAAGCGCAGCAGCACTACGCCGATTACCGCTTCGACCTGTTGGCACAGGCGCTGTACGAGTTCGTCTGGAACGAGTTCTGCGATTGGTTCCTGGAGCTGACCAAGCCCGCGCTCAACGGCGACAACGCCGAAGATGCGGCCAGCACCCGTCACACCCTGCTGTACGTGCTGGAAGCCGTGCTGCGCCTGCTGCACCCGCTGACCCCGTTCGTCACCGAGCAGCTGTGGCAGCAGGTGGCACCGCGTCTTGGTATCACCACCGACACGCTGTCGCTGCGCGCCTACCCCACCGCCGAAGAATTCGCCGGTGATTACGCGCAGGCCGAAACCGACGTGGAATGGTTCAAGAGCATGGTCAGCGCCCTGCGCCGCGTGCGCAGCGAGTTGAACGTGCCACCGTCCAAGCAGGTGCGCCTGCTGTTGCAGGGTGGCCAAGCGGCCGACCGCGCACGCGTGGAGCGCTTCACCTCGCAGCTGCGCTTCCTGCTCAAGCTGGAAAGCATCGAGTGGTTGGCAGCCGATGCACAGACCCCGCCGGCAGCCACTGCCATCGTCGGCGAATTGAAGTTGCTGGTGCCGCTGGAAGGCCTGGTCGATCTGGATGCCGAGCGCGCGCGCCTGGACAAGGAAATCGCCCGCGTCTCCTCGGAGAAGGAGAAGAGCGAGACCAAGTTGTCCAAGTTCACCGACAAGGTGCCGGCAGCGGTGGTCGAGCAGGAACGCGTACGCCTGATCGACTGGAACAGCCAGCTCGCGGGTTTGCAGGAACAGCGCGCGAAGCTCTAAGGATTTGTTGATCTGCTGATTGAAAACGCCGCCTTCGGGCGGCGTTTTCTTTTGCGCGTTGAAAAGATGGAAAGCCAGAAGCTAAAGGCGAAGAGCCCCCTCATCCGCCCTGACGGGCACCTTCTCCCGCAAGCGGGAGAAGGGACCGCAATGCGTCATGCACTCCTGCGAGTCGACTGCTCCCTTCACCACGCAATGCCGACAACTCAGCAAGCCCACAGATAGAACAAAACTGCGCAATCCCATCCCTTCTCCCGCTTGCGGGAGAAGGTGCCCGTCAGGGCGGATGAGGGGCTCTTGAGCTCTTGAGCTCTTGAGCTCTTGAGCTTTTGAGCTTTTGGCTCCTAAGCGTTTGACCTTCGCCTCCCAACACCACCACCTCCCAATCCCAGCTACCCTCCCCCAGCCCCCCAACCACCGACACCCAATGTCCCTCGGCCTCTTCTGCGCCGTCCTGTTCGCCGCGCTGCTGCACGCCAGCTGGAACGCCATCGTCAAACTCGGTGGCGACAAACTATTGACCACGATTCTGGTCACCGGCTGGGCCGCTGCACTGTCCGCATTGCTGCTGCCGTGGCTGCCACTTCCAGCGCCGGCCAGTTGGCCGTGGCTTGCGATGTCTGCGCTGCTGCAACTTGGCTACTACCTGCTGGTGGCGCGTGCGTATCACGTCGCCGACATGAGCCTGGCCTATCCGTTGATGCGCGGCTGCGCGCCATTGCTGGTCGCGCTGGTAGGCAGCGTCGTGTTCGGCGAGCACCTGCCCGTCAGCGGATGGGCCGGCGTTGCCCTGGTCAGCCTCGGCATCCTGTGCATGGCCGGCAGCGGCCACCGGCGCAACCTGCAACTACCGCTGTTCATCGCACTGCTGATCGCCACTTACACCGTGGTGGATGCGCAAGGCGCGCGCTTGTCGGGAAACCCGTTGAGCTACACCTTGTGGCTGTTCCTGCTGTCGGGCCTGCCGCTTCCACTCTGGGCACTACTTACCCGCCGCCGGCAACTGCAGGCGTATTTCCGCGACAACTGGACGCGCGGCCTGATCGGCGGCATCGGTACCACCACGTCCTACGGCATCGCGCTGTGGGCAATGACCTTGGCTCCAGTCGCGATCATCGCCGCGCTGCGCGAAACCTCGATCCTGTTCGCGCTGCTGATATCTGCCATGGTGTTGAAAGAACGTATCACCCACCGCCGCGTGCTGGCAGCAGGCCTGATCGTGATTGGCGTGATTACGCTGCGGCTGGGTTGAACCACCAGCAGCAACATCAAACGTGTGGGAGTTCCAGCCCGCCTACGAACCGATTGCGCTTACGCGATCACAGCGGCGGCATGGTGGTGATGTCGTCATCCACCAGTTCCATCGCCATCACCAGCGCATCCTCGCGGCCGTGCTCGGTCGGGTAATAGCGCGGGCGTCGACCAATCTCGTTGAAGCCTTCGCTGTGATACAGCGCAATCGCCGGCGTGTTGGACGGCCGCACTTCCAGGAACACCCGCACCGCACCGCGCTGCCGCGCCGCACGCACCAACTCACGCAGCAACTGCCGGCCGTGGCCGCGCGATTGCACCTTCGGGTCCACACATACATTGAGCACATGCGCTTCATCAGCGGCCAAGCTCACCATCCCGTAGCCAGCGATACGTCCATCCAACAGCAGCACGCGGCCGGGATAACCGGCGCGCAGGCAATCCTGAAAAATGCCCGGCGTCCACGGAAACGGATAAGCGCGAAGCTCGACCTCCATCACCGCGTCCAGATCGTCCTCGAACATCGGCCGCATGGCTGGCCGCGGCTCCCGGGCCTGCGCGTTCATTGCCGTGACTTCCGCCGCAATGCGCGCAGCTGCGGCCACAGCGCGCGCTTGGCGGCCGGATCGGCACGCAGCTCGGCCAGCGGCCAGCTGTCCATCAAGACGCGGGTCTGCGGATCGTTCGGGTTGCAGCCGGAGGCGCGCAGCAAGGCAATCTGCAGGCGATCGGGCATGCGCAGGCCACCGGCACGACGGCCCGCATTCGGCGGTTTGCTGGCGGTGGTGACCGGGGTTTCCGGCGCGGACGCTTGCGGGGCTTCCCTGCGTGGCGCCGGTGCCGCACGCGGAGCCGGTGCAGCCGCCGGTTCAATCTCGACCGCTATCGGCGCAGGCGTTGCCGCCTCCGCCAAGGCAAGCGCGTCCAGCGCGCTGCCTTCCAGATACACCGTGTAGCCCATCGCCTGCAGCCATGCCTGCTGCTGCGCGGACCACACTACTTCGGGCGCGGTGTCGGTCACTGCACCTTGCCGGTCGGCTGACGCCAACGCTGCAATGCCCACATCACCGGGCCAGACAACGCGTACACCACGCCTACCGCAAACAGCGCGCGCGCCGGGTCCAGCACCATGACGGCAATGATCACCGGCACCAGGGCCAGCATCAGGAACGACACACGCTCCGAGCGCGGGCCCTTCTCGCCGCCGCCCTTGAAGCTCCAGAAGCGGATGCGGCTGACCATCAACAGGCCGGAGACAATCGTCACCGCCAGCGCCACATAACGCAGTTCCTCGCCATTCCAGCCAAGGTTGCCGTCGGCGAAGGCCCAGACAAAGGACATCATCAAACCGGCAGCGGCCGGACTGGCCAAGCCAATAAACCAGCGCTTGTCGACCGAACCCACCTGGGTATTGAAGCGGGCCAGGCGCAATGCCGCGCAGGCGGCGTACAGGAAAGCAGCCGACCAGCCGACGCGGCCGAGGATCTCGCCGTCAAACTTCAGCGACGACAGCGCCCAGTGGTACATGACCAGCGCCGGCGCCATGCCGAAGCTGACCAGATCGGCCAACGAGTCGTATTGCACGCCGAATTCGCTGCTGGTGCCGGTCAAACGCGCAACGCGCCCGTCCAGCCCGTCCATGACGGCAGCCACGAACACCGCGATGCTGGCGTTGACGAAGTCCCCGTTGGATGCGGCGATGATGGCGTAGAAGCCGGCAAACAGCCCGGCGGTGGTGAACAGGTTCGGCAGCAGGTAGATGCTGCGCGAACGCGGCTTGGGTCTCATTTCGTCCATACCGGGGAGTTTAATCGACTTGCCAGCCACGTCACCGGGTGCTGCAATCACCGCCTGCCCAGTTTCACTGTCCCCGGAGACGCCATGCGTGCCCTGCCCCGCCTCTGCTGCCTGCTCGCGCTGGCCACCGCCAGCGTCTCTGCCGGCAACCTGTACAAGTGGAAAGACGCCAACGGGGTCACCCAGTACTCCGAGCGCCCGCCGACCGGCCAGCAGTACGAAACCCGCCGCATCGCCGCCAGCGGCGTCCCGGTGGCCGAGGCCCCACCGGCCGAAGCTGGCGAATCCGAGCAGTGTCTGGGCGCCCGCAAGAACCTTGAGATTCTGGCCGGCAACAACCGGGTAATGCGCGACAGCGATGGCGACGGCAAGCCGGACACCGAACTGGACGACACCCAGCGCGCCGCGCAGAAGCAGCTGGCCGAGTCGGCCGCCGCGGTCTATTGCAAGCCCGTCGACAAGACTTGAGCCTCCGCGCGGGCTTGCTTGATCTCGGACGGAATATTGGGTTCGCGGCCAAGGCCGCTCCTACAGCCATCCGTTGATTTCCACGACCGGCATTTGCAGGAGCAGCCTCGGCCGTGAGCCCAATGACGTGGACAAACGCCCCGCGACACCCTGCAATCACCAGCGCGCCAACCTAGGACAGAACCCCGGCTTCGCGGCCAAGGCCGCTCCGACAGCCGCCCGCTGATGTCGACCGGCGCCCAAACGGGCACCCCAGCGGGCGACAAGGCTGGCAAAATAGGCGATTCCGCCGTTTTGCGAAGCCCTCCCATGCGCCTGTCCCGCTTCCACCTGCACACCACCAAGGAAACTCCCGCCGACGCCGAGCTGATCAGCCACAAGCTGATGCTGCGCGCGGGCATGATCCGCAAGCTGGCCTCGGGCCTGTACACCTGGTCGCCACTGGGCCTGCGGGTGCTGCGCAAGGTGGAAGGCATCGTGCGCGAGGAAATGAACCGCGCCGGCGCAGTGGAGCTGCAGTTGCCGACCATCCAGCCCAAGGAGCTGTGGGAAGAAACCGGGCGCTGGGAGAAATTCGGCGGCCAGCTGCTGAAGATCAAGGACCGCAAGGAGCAGGAGTACTGCTACAGCCCGACCGCCGAGGAAGCGATCACCGACTTCGCGCGTCAGGAGCTGGCCAGCTACAAGCAGCTGCCGGTCAATTTCTACCAGGTGCAGACCAAGTTCCGTGACGAAATCCGCCCGCGCTTCGGCGTGATGCGTGCGCGCGAGTTCCTGATGAAGGATGCCTACTCCTTCCATCTGGACGACGCCAGCCTGGTCGCCGAATACGAAAACATGAAGGCCGCCTACACCCGCATCTTCACCCGTCTGGGCCTGGAGTTCCGCGCGGTACAGGCCGATTCGGGCGCCATCGGTGGTGACGCCTCGCAGGAATTCCACGTGATCGCCGATTCGGGCGAGGACGCGCTGGTGTTCTCCACCGGCTCGGATTACGCAGCCAATGTGGAAGCGGCCATCGCCGCCGACCCGGCACCGCGCGCGGCCGCCAGCGAGGAACTGCGCAAGATCGACACGCCCACGCAGAAGACCTGCGAAGACGTGGCCGCGCTGATGGGCGTTGCGCTGCTGCGCACGGTCAAGTCGATTGCGGTGATGACCAGCGAGAACGCATTCGTGCTGGCGCTGGTGCGCGGCGACCACGAGGTCAACGAGATCAAGCTGGGCAAGGTCACCGGTTTGGCCGATTACCGCATGGCCAGCGAAGCAGAAATTGCCGAACACCTGGGCAGCGAGCCGGGCTTCCTTGGCCCGCTCAATCCGCGCAAGGCAATCCGCGTGGTGGCTGACCGCGACGTGGCGGCAATGGCGGACTTTGTCATCGGCGCCAACGAAAAGGGCTTCCACATTGCCGGCGTCAACTGGGGCCGCGATCTGGCCGAGCCGGAAGTGGCCGATATCCGCAACGTCAAAGCCGGCGACCGCGCCCGCGATGGCGGCGAGTTGAAGATCACCCGCGGCATCGAAGTGGGCCATGTATTCCAGCTGGGCCGCCAGTACGCGCAGGCGCTCAAGGCCACCGTGCTCGACGAAAACGGCAAGGCCGCCGTGATGGCGATGGGCTGCTACGGCATTGGCGTGTCGCGCATCGTCGCCGCCGCCATCGAGCAGAACCACGACGACGCCGGCATCCTCTGGCCGGCCGCGATGGCGCCGTGGCAGGCCGTGGTGTGCATGATCAACCCGAAGCAGGATGCCAACGTCACCGCCGCCGCCGAAGCCTTGCTGGCCGACCTGCAGGCCGCCGGTGTGGACGCGGCGCTGGACGACCGTGGCCTGCGCCCGGGCGCGATGTTTGCCGATATGGAACTGATCGGCATCCCGCACCGCATCGTGGTTTCCGAGCGTGGCTTGGCTGCCGGTACGTTTGAATATCGCGCGCGCAATGCCAGCGAAGCTGAGAACCTTGACCAGTCCACGGTTTTGCAGAAAATCATCGGGTAATCTAAAAAGGCCGGGGAATATCCCGGCCTTTTCATTTGCACATAACACCTAAAACGGTATTTGGTTTGTCATCCACCCCGCGCGCCCGTATTCTTGCGGCGCTGCCACGGATCGGCTTTCCCCTGAACCCATTATCCGGAGTAGTCCATTAGATGAGTATTGATCTGAGCAACCTGTCGGCCAAAGAACTGGCCGCACTGATCCGCGACGCCCAGAAGCGCAAAACCGTTGTTGCCAAGCGCCAGCCGATCACCAAGGTTCGGGCTCAGCTGACCGCTGCAGCCAAGAAGGCGGGTTACACCATCGAAGAACTGTTCGGCGCCGGCGCTCCTGTCGCCAAGGCCGTTCGTGGCACCAAGGCTGCCAAGGGCGCTGCCAAGACCGGCCGCACGCTGCCGAAGGTGGCCCCGAAGTACCGCAACCCGGCCAACCCGGCTGAAACCTGGACCGGCCGTGGCAAGCAGCCGCGCTGGCTGGCCGAGTTCACCAAGCAGGGTGGCAAGGTTGAAGATTTCCTGATTCAAAAGTAATCAGCGTTACAAAATGAAAACGCCGGCAGATTGCCGGCGTTTTTTTATTGTCTGTCGTTACAGATTCTTGCGTGCGGGCACCAGCAGGTTGCCAAACAGCAAGCCGGCCACCAGCGCCATGACCACGTTCACCACGGTCAGCAGGGCGGACTCGCCAGCATTTACGTTCTGCTGCTGCGCCAGGTTCAATACGCCGCGCAGGCTGATGCTGCCGGGCACCAGCATGATGATGCCGGGCAGGCGGATGATCGCCCCAGGCCGCTGCACCAGCCGTCCAAACAGGTTGCCGGCCGCGGTAAGCAGCATCGCCGCCAGGAAGATCCCGGCTGGCCCGCCCCACTGCTGCCCGGCATAACGGGAAATGGCATAACCGGCCAGCGAGGCCGCCATCACCCACGGATAATCCCGCCTGCTGGCGCGGAACAGCATGGCGAACGCGAACGAGGCCACCAGCACCGAGCCCCACTCCACCCAGTCCGATTGCGGCCGCGATGCCTTTACCACCGGCTCCAGCCCAATGAAACTGGCGATGGTGACCGCGATCATCGCGCCCACGGTGAGTTTCATGATGGTGGTCAGCGCACCGGCAAACCGCGCTGTGCCCGATACCCAATGTTGGCTGGCCAGTTCGTTGACCGCATTGGTCAGCGACATACCCGGCAGCAGAATCACCAGCGAGGCGATGATGGTGGAATTCAAGTTCAGCGGCCCGATGAACGAGGCCACCAACACCGCGACAAAACCGGCCAGCAGCGCCGCCAGCGCATCGGCCGCCTCGCGTGTGGCGACCCGCCGGTCGGTATAGAACAACAGCAGGCCAATCAGCAGCCCGGTGACACCGGCCGTTGCGATATCCAGCCACGGCAACCGCCACAGCCCGGCCACGCCGGCCGAGCCGAGGGTAAAGGACAGCAGCATCTGGATCTTGCCGCGCAGGCCCGGGTCTTTATCCAACTGACGCAGCGCGGTGTGCCCTTGGGCGATACTCATGCGCGCGGTCGACACCGCATCGGCGATCTCATCGGCCATGGCCAGTTTATGCAGATCGGTATCGCCGGGCCCGAGCCGGATCACGCGGGTGATGTCGCTGGAACCGATGGCCTGGGTCGGGTCGCTGAAACTCAATATCAAACCGGTGGGGTTTGACCAGGGTTCGCAATCCAGATCCAACTGCTGCGCCAGCGCCACTACCGCCGCTTCAAGCCGCTGCGCGGTGGTGCCATAACGGTGCAGTCGCCCGGCCATTTCTGAAACAAAGGCCACGCGCTGTGCGTAAGTCGCCCGACTGGGGGCGGTGACAGGAATGGATGCGAGGTCGGCGGACATGCTCGCTAGTATCGCCCGAAGCGGAAGCAATGCATCATCCGCGCTCCACGGATGACAGGTTATTCTCGGCAACGGATGCCAACGATGACAAACACCTCCCCGCCCAGCTGCACGATGGACCCCAGCACCGAAGGCCAGCTAAGGCTTTCCGGCAGTTGGACGCTGTCCACCGCGCTGAGTGCGGTCAAAGCGCTGGATACCAGCGGCATGCCGGTCACGGCGATTGATGCGCGCGGAATCGATCAGCTCGATTCGGCCGGCGTACTGCTGCTGCTGCGCTTCGTGCACAAGGCCGGCCTGGCCGATGACACCTTGATGTTCCGTCAGGAACATCAAGCGCTGGTCTGCACCATCGAAGAAGTCGCCGACGAACGCCCCAAGCCGCAGCGCGACTACGGCGTGGCGGCAGCGTTGGAACGGCTGGGCCGCTCGGTGCAGGCGATCGGCCGCAACGTGGTGGTGCTGCTCAATTTCCTGGGCGAAAACCTTTCAAAGATGGCGCGCCTGGTGCGCGAACCACGCCGCCTGCGCCTGACCGCCACCGTCAACCAGATGGAACAGGTGGGCTTGGATGCGGTGCCGCTGGTGGCGCTGCTGTCGTATCTGGTGGGCGCGGTGATTGCCTTCCTCGGCTCGACGATCCTGCGCGACTTTGGCGCCGAAATTTACGTGGTGGAACTGGTCAACATCGCCTTCCTGCGCGAATTCGCCGTGCTGCTGACCGCCATCGTGCTGGCCGGGCGCACCGCCAGCGCTTTCACCGCGCAGATCGGTGCGATGAAGGCGCGCGAGGAAATCGACGCCATCCAGACGCTCGGTCTGGACCCCATCGACCTGCTGGTACTGCCGCGCGTGCTCGCCCTGCTGGTGATGCTGCCCTTGCTCACCTTCATCGCGATGCTGGCCGGTTTGGCCGGCGGCATCACCGTCGGCGCGTTCGACCTTGGCATCCCGCCGCAGATGTACCTGGCGCGCATGCACGACACCATGGAAGTACGTCACTTCCTCGTCGGTTTGTCGAAGGCGCCGGTGTTTGCGCTGATCATCGGCCTGATCGGCTGCCTGGAAGGCCTGAAAGTCGAAGGCACCGCGCAGTCCGTGGGCGAGCGCACCACCTCCAGCGTGGTGCAGACCATCTCGCTGGTCATCATCCTCGACGCGATGGCGGCGTTGTGGTTCATGCACATGGACTGGTAGGCGAAGCACGCAAACGATGATGGCAATCCCTTCCAACGCAAACGACAACACCGCAGCGAACATGGCCATCCGCGTGCGCGGGCTGGTCAACCGTTTCGGCAGCCAGGTCGTGCATGAAGACCTGGACCTGGACGTGCGGCGCGGCGAGATCCTCGGCGTGGTCGGCGGCTCGGGCACCGGCAAATCGGTGTTGATGCGCTCCATCCTCGGGCTGCGCAAACCCGATGCCGGGCAGATGGAAGTGCTGGGCATCGACGCGCGCTCGGACAACCCGGCCGACCGCCTGCAGATTGAACGCCACACCGGCGTGCTGTTTCAGGATGGCGCCCTGTTCTCCTCGCTCACCGTCGGCGAAAACGTGCAGGTGCCGCTCAAGGAGCATCACCCGGAATTGAACGAGCGTTGGCACTACGAGCTGGCGCTGTTGAAGGTGAAGCTGGCCGGGTTGCCGGCGGATGCCATCAACAAGCTGCCGTCACAGTTGTCCGGCGGCATGCGCAAACGCGCCGGCCTGGCCCGCGCACTCGCATTGGACCCGCCGCTGTTGTTCCTGGACGAGCCCACCGCCGGCCTGGACCCGATTGGCGCAGCGGCGTTCGACCACCTCATCAAGACCTTGCAGGAAGCACTGGGTTTGACCGTATTTCTCATCACACACGATCTGGACACGCTCTACGCCATCTGTGACCGGGTGGCGGTACTGGCCGACCGCAAGGTGGTGGCCTGCGCGCCGCTGCCGGAGATCGAACAACTCGACCATCCGTGGATACGCGACTATTTCCACGGCCCCCGCGCCCGCGCAGCGCGCGGCATTCAGTCCGAGAACGCCTGACCATGGAAACCAAAGCCAATTACGTCCTGATCGGCGCCTTCACCCTTGTTGTGGCGATGGCACTACTGGTGTTCGGCCTGTGGGCGGCCAAGTACTCTTCCGACCGCACCTGGCAGGAATACCGGGTGGTATTCAACGAAGCCGTCACCGGCCTGTCGGTGGGCAGCCCGGTGCAGTACAACGGCATCGCGGTGGGCTCGATCACCGAGCTGACGTTGGCCCCGGACGACCCGCGCAAAGTCATCGCCAAATTGCGCCTCAACTCGACCACGCCGGTGAAAACCGACACCCGCGCCAAGCTGGCCATCACCAGCCTGACCGGGCCATCCATCATCCAGCTCAGCGGCGGCACGCCAAAGGCACCGGCGTTGACAGCCTCCAGCCGTGAGGCCATTCCGACCATCATCGCCGCGCCCTCTGCGCTGCAGAACATCACCGATGTCGCGAACCGTGTGGTCGAGCGCATGGACCAGCTGCTCAGCGACAAGAACGTGGACCGCATCTCGACCACGCTCGCCAATCTGGAAACCATCAGCGGCGGTCTGGCCGACCGCGACGCCGGCACGCAGGCCTTGCTGGTCGAAGCGCGCGACGCCGCGCGCAACCTCAACGCCACGCTCAACACCGCCAATGGCGCCATCGCCCACCTGGACCAGAACGTGCTGCGGCAGCTGCCGGCCACGCTGGACAAGCTCGACACCAGCCTCAGCAAGCTCGACTCGGCTGCGGGCAATGCCGACGCCATCCTTGGCGAGAACCGCGCCGCCATCAACAGCTTCGCCAACGACGGTCTTGCCCAGCTCGGCCCAACCCTGACCGAACTGCGCGGCCTGATCCGCGACCTGCGCCGCGTCAGCGACCGGCTGGAGAACAACCCGGCCCGTTACCTGCTCGGCCGCGATGCCCCGAAGGAGTTTGACCCCAAATGAAGCGCGCCCTGTCGATCAAACTGCTCGCCCCGCTGTGCCTGCTGATGCTGTCCGGCTGCTCGGTCCTTGCCGGCGGCGACCGTCAATCCACCACCATCTATGCGCCGCAAGTGCGCGTCAGCGCCGACCCAAGCTGGCCGCAAGTGAGCTGGCAGTTGTCCATTGCCAAGCCCAGCGCCGCACGCCTGATCGACAGCCCGCGCATCAACGTGCGGCCCACGCCGGGTGAGTTGGAGGTTTACCGCGGCGCCACCTGGTCGCAGCCGGCCACCGACATGCTGGAAGACACGCTGCTACGCGGCTTCGAGGATTCAGGCCGGATCGGCGCGGTCGCGCGCATCGCCACCGGCATCCGCTCGGACTACAAACTGACCACCGACCTGCGTCGCTTCGAGGCCGACTATCGCGGCGGTGACGTACCTGCGGCCACCATCGAACTCAACGCCAAGCTGATCCACAGCGTCGATCAGCGCGTGGTTGCTTCGCGCACGTTCCTGGTCAGCGAGCCGGCAACGTCCACCGAGCTGCCCAGCGTCGCCAATGCCTTTGAAGACGCGCTGGACAAGATTGCAACCGAGTTGATCGGCTGGACGCTGGTCAGCGGCCAGCAGGATGTGGCCCCGCCGACCGGCCTGCAATCAAACGGAAAGTAAGGTTGATGCGCTCGCCCATCGGGCGGGCCGTCTTCGGCAACGAATGCTGATAGAAACGCTGGGTATCACCAGCCATCAGCAACAGATCGCCATGACCGAGCAGGAATTCAGTGCTCAACGAATGATCGTCGCGATGGCGCAGCAGGAAGCGCCGTGCCGCCCCCAGGCTCAACGACGCAATCAACGGCCGCTCGCCCAGCTCCGGCTCGTCATCGCTATGCCAGCCCATGCTGTCGCGGCCATCCCGGTAACGATTGATCAACACGCTATTGAACGGCGCCGCACAGGCCTGTTGCAGACGCTCGCGCAACGGCAGCAATGACGACGGCCAAGGCTGCGGCACGAAATCAGCACCGGAATAGCGGTAGTGCGCCTGCGGATCACCGATCCAGCAACTCAAGCGCGGCGAATCCACCCACCGCCCAAACATGCGGATACGGTGGATATCCCACGGCACCTCGTCTTGCAACGTTGAGAACAGAACGTCGGCTTCGGCGGGCGACAGCCAGCCGGGAAGGTGGTGGATGTCGGCCTGTATCGTATTTCCTCTGCCAACAGGCCACAGTCCGGTTTGCTCGTTCATGCCGCACCCCTCAGAATCGCGAATTGGCACTTGGCTCCGGAGTTTCTGAACCATGCGCTTTCGTCCGTCGTTGATAGTGCCATGACCTTCTCCCTGCACCGATTCCTCATCCAGCAACGCTGGCGTCTGGCGCGCCAAACCGCATTGGCTACGGGCCTGCTCCGCAGTCTGGGTAACCGCGGACTGACCGGCACGCTGGATGCCATCCGCAAGCGTGTGCAACCGTCGCCCGGCACACCGCAAGGCCTGCCAGCCAAACCCAAACCACGCGCCAACGGCAAACTGCTGTTGTTCATTGATACCGCCGCACCCACTCCCAGCCGCGATTCGGGATCGGTGCGTGCGCACCGCATGCTGCAATTGTGCAGCGAGCAGGGTTGGTCATTGGCGTTCATGCCGGACAACGGGCAACTGCCTGCCGAGAGTGCCCAACTACTTGCAGAACTGAACACCGAACTTGTCGGCGCGCCGGGCCATCCACGACTGGATCGCTGGTTGCAGCACAACGGCGGTGATGTGCAGGCGGTATTTTTGTGCCGGCACCCCGTTGCCCATCGCCACCTGCAGCTGCTGCGCGCTTTTACCACCGCCAAGATCATTTTCGACACCGTGGACCTGCATCATGTCCGCCTGCTGCGTGCAGCTGAGTTGCATGGCGATGCTTCGCTGTACAAGCAAGCCGAGCGTGCGCGCGCAGAAGAGTTCGAGCTGATGAACAGCACCGATGCCACCATTGTGGTCAGCCATGCGGAGCTGGACTACCTGCGCCAAACCGGTATCACGGCGCCGGTGGAAGTGCTGTCAAACGTACATGACGTGGTGGCGACGGAACGTCACTTCGACGCTACCGCAGACCTGCTGTTCGTCGGTGGTTATCAGCATCATCCGAACCAGGAAGCCATTGCCTGGCTGAGCGAAAAAATCATGCCATTGCTGCGCAAGCGCTTGCCCGGCGTCGTGCTGCATCTTGTCGGCGAAATGCCAGAACCCGATGCCGCACGCCTGCGCGCCGATGACATCGTGGTGCACGGCCATGTGCCGTCGATTGAACCATTCCTGCAACGTAGCCGCATCAACCTTGCCCCGCTTCTCAGTGGCGCAGGCGTCAAAGGCAAGATCAACCAGGCCATGAGCCACGGCTTGCCCGTGGTAGCCACGACCATTGCCGCTGAAGGCATGTTTCTGCAGCACAGGGAGAACGCGCTTATCGCCGACAGCGCGGAAGACTTCGCCACACAAGTGGTTGAGCTTTATCAAGATGCAGCGCTATGGCAGCGGCTGTCGCGCAACGGCTACCGGAACATCGAGGCGCACTTCTCCTCGAACCTGGCCCGCCGCACGCTGGAGGCATTGCTGCCTCCCGCATGACCACCGGCAGCACCTGCGCTGCCGGCTCCTGCAAACAACTCAGCGGCGAAACGCCACGCCCGTCTTTTCTTTCAACTCGTCATCACTGACGCCCGGTGCGGCCTCCACCAGCAACAAGCCATCGGCGGTGACATCGAACACCGCCAGGTCGGTGATGATGCGGTTGACCACGCCCACGCCGGTCAGCGGCAGCGTGCATTCGGGCAGGATCTTGTGCTCGCCGTTCTTGGCGGTGTGCTCCATCAGCACCACCACGCGCTGCACGCCAGCCACCAGATCCATCGCGCCGCCCATGCCCTTGACCATCTTGCCGGGCACCATCCAGTTGGCCAGGTCGCCCTTGTCGGTGACCTGCATCGCGCCGAGGATGGCCAGGTTGATGTGGCCGCCGCGAATCATCGCGAACGAATCATGGCTGCCGAAGTAGCTGGCGCCGGCACGCGCGGTGACGGTCTGCTTGCCGGCGTTGATCAGGTCAGCGTCCACTTCGTTTTCGGTCGGGAACGGTCCGATGCCGAGCAGGCCGTTTTCGGACTGCAGCCAGACATCCACGCCTTCCGGGATGTGGTTGGCGACCAGCGTCGGCAGGCCGATGCCCAGGTTCACATAGGCGCCATCGGTCAGCTCGCGGGCAGCGCGCGCGGCCATTTCGTCACGGTTCCAGGCCATTTCAGTTCCCCTCCTGACGCACGGTGCGCTGTTCGATGCGCTTCTCCGGCGTTGCGTTCAATACGATGCGGTCCACATAGATGCCCGGCAGGTGCACCTGATCCGGGTCGATGGCGCCCAGCGCCACGATCTCTTCCACTTCGACCACGCAGACTTTGCCGGCCATGGCGCAGGCCGGGTTGAAGTTGCGCGCGGTCTTGCGGAACAGCAGGTTGCCGGAGGTATCGGCTTTCCATGCCTTGACCAGCGAGACGTCGGCCTTCAGCGCGGTCTCCAGCACATAGTGCTTGCCGTCGAACTCTCGGGTTTCCTTGCCTTCGGCCACGATCGTGCCGTAGCCGGTCGCGGTGAAGAACGCCGGAATCCCCGCGCCGCCAGCACGCAGGCGCTCGGCCAGGGTGCCCTGCGGGTTGAACTCCAGCTCCAGCTCGCCGGCCAGATACTGCCGCTCGAATTCCTTGTTCTCGCCCACATAGGACGAAATCATCTTCTTGATCTGGCGGGTTTCCAGCAGTTGGCCCAAGCCGAAGCCATCGACACCGGCATTGTTGGAAATGGCGGTCAGGCCTTTGACCCCGCTGTCACGCAGCGCAGCAATCAGCGCCTCGGGAATGCCGCACAGTCCGAAACCGCCCACGGCCAAGGTCTGGCCATCGGCCACGATGCCTTCCAAGGCCTGCGCGGCGCTGGCAAATACCTTGCCGCGCTGCTTGGTCGGGTTTGAGAGATCGCTCATCGCTTCACGCCCACAGTAGTAATGATTCCCGCATTCTAGCCATTGTCTGCGGCAAGCCACCTTGGACGTTCGTCCAGTCCACAGACAGCTTCGCGCGCCCGGGCCGACTAAACTACGCATCTTTCACCTGCAGGACGCTTGCATGCCCCTTCCCGCCTTCAAGGCTTATGACATCCGCGGCCGCGTGCCCGGCGAACTCAACGAAGACATGGCCCGCAAGATCGGCAAGGCGCTTGCTGCCCAACTCGGCGCTGGTCCAGTAGTGCTGGGCCACGATGTGCGCCTGACCAGCCCGGGCCTGCAGGACGCGCTGGCGAACGGCCTGCGTGGCGAAGGCCGCGAGGTCATCGACATCGGTCTGTGCGGCACCGAGGAAGTCTATTTTCAGACTGGTCATCTGCAGGCGGCCGGCGGGGTGATGGTCACCGCCAGCCACAATCCGATGGATTACAACGGCATGAAACTGGTGCGCGAGCAGGCCAAGCCGATCAGCTCCGACACCGGCCTGTTTGCCATTTCCGACGCGGTTGCCGCAGACGACTCACAGCCGCAGCCGCTCCGCGCCGGCCAGGTCGCCGTGCACGACAAGAGCGCTTACATCCAGCATCTGCTGAGCTACGTGGACGTGTCCGCATTGAAGCCGCTGAAACTGGTGGTCAACGCTGGCAACGGTGGCGCGGGCAGCATCATCGATCTGCTGGCGCCGCACCTGCCGCTCGAATTCGTGCGCATCTGCCATGAGCCCGATGGCAACTTCCCGAACGGCATTCCGAATCCGTTGCTGCCGGAAAACCGCGCCGCCACCGCCAACGCGGTGCGCGAGCATGGTGCGGACTTCGGCATCGCGTGGGATGGCGATTTCGACCGCTGCTTCTTCTTCGACCATGAAGGCCGTTTCATCGAAGGCTATTACCTGGTCGGCCTGCTGGCCAAGGCCATTCTGTCGCGCAATCCGGGCGGCAAGGTTGTCCACGATCCGCGCCTGACCTGGAACACCCTGGAGATGGTGGAAGCGGCCGGTGGCGTGCCGGTGCTGTGCAAGAGCGGCCACGCCTTCATCAAGGAAAAAATGCGCGCCGAAAATGCCGTGTACGGCGGCGAGATGAGCGCGCACCATTACTTCCGCGAGTTCGCCTATGCCGACTCGGGCATGATTCCGTGGCTGCTGATCGCCGCGCTGGTTTCGAGCAGCGGCCAGTCGCTTGCCGAACTGGTCGAAGACCGCATCGCGCGCTTCCCCTGCAGCGGTGAAATCAACTTCAAGGTCAGCGATGCCAAGGCCGCCGTCGCGCGCGTCATGGCGCACTTCGCCGCGCAGTCGCCCGCACTGGATCACACCGATGGCATCAGCGCCGACTTCGGCCAGTGGCGCTTCAACCTGCGCAGCTCCAACACCGAGCCGCTGCTGCGCTTGAATGTGGAAACCCGGGGCGATGCCGCGTTGCTGGCTGAGCGCACCGCCGAAATCTCCCAACTGATCACTGCCTGAGAAATGCCATGAGCCCGATCCTGCCCGTCATCCTCTCTGGTGGTTCCGGCACGCGGCTGTGGCCGCTGTCGCGCGAAGCCTATCCCAAGCAGTTCCTGCAGTTGTCCGGGACGCACAGCATGTTGCAATCCACCTGGTTGCGCGTGGCCGGTGTGGCTGCGCTGCCGCCAATCGTGGTCGCCAATGAAACGCACCGCTTTGTCGCCGCCGAGCAGCTGCAACAAGTCGGCACGACGCCGTCGGCGATTCTGCTGGAACCGATCGGTCGCAACACCGCCCCGGCCATCGCTGCAGCGGCATTGGAAGCACGCCGCAATGGGGATGACCCGTTGTTGCTGGTGCTGCCGTCGGATCATTTGATTCGCGACGTCGAGCACTTCCATCAAGCCATTGTTGAAGCCGCCACGATTGCCGAACAAGGCAAGCTGGTCACGTTCGGCATTCAACCGACCGCGCCGGAAACCGGCTATGGCTACATCAAAGCGGCCTCAGGGGAAGGCGCGCGCGCTATCGAGCGTTTCGTCGAGAAGCCCGACCTGGCCACCGCCGAAGCCTATGTCGCCTCGGGCGAGTACTACTGGAACAGCGGCATGTTCCTGTTCCGTGCATCGCGCTACCTGGAAGAACTCGAACGCCTGCAGCCACAGATCCTCGCTGCCTGCCGCGCATCGTGGGACAAGGCACGCCGTGACAGCGACTTCATCCGCCTGGATGCCGAAGCATTCACCGCCAGCCCGTCCGACTCCATCGACTACGCGGTGATGGAGAAGACCAGCGATGCCGCCGTGGTGCCACTGGATGCGGGTTGGAGCGATGTCGGCTCGTGGACTGCGCTGCGTGATGTGTCCGAACAGGATGCAGACGGCAATGCGCACCGCGGCGACGTCATCGCCATCGATTGCCACAACACGTTTGCCTATGGCGAGCGCCTGATCGCGATGGTGGGGCTGGACGACATCATCGTGGTCGAAACCGATGACGCGGTGCTGGTCGGCAAATCCGACCGCATGCAGGAAGTGAAGGATGTCGTCGCACGCCTGAAGGCCGATGGCCGCAGCGAAGCCACCTGGCACCGCAAGGTCTACCGTCCGTGGGGCGCCTACGATTCCATCGACAACGGCGAGCGCTTCCAGGTCAAGCGCATCACGGTCAAGCCCGGCGGTACGCTGAGCCTGCAGATGCATCACCACCGCGCCGAGCATTGGATCGTGGTCAGCGGCACGGCCGAAGTCACCCGCGGTGATGAAGTGCTGCTGCTTGCCGAGAACCAGAGCACCTACATCCCGCTCGGCGTGACCCATCGCCTGCGCAACCCGGGCAAGCTGCCGCTGGAACTGATTGAAGTGCAGTCAGGCAGCTACCTGGGCGAAGACGATATCGTGCGCTTCGAGGACACTTACGGTCGCGCGTAAATCCGCAGCATCGTCTCCATGAAAAACCCCGGGCTTGCCCGGGGTTTTTCTTTGTCCGCTTACGCCTTGATAGAAGCCAGCTCAGCAATGACGTGGCGCAAGCCGTGCTCCCACGGCAGGAGCACGATGCCGAAGTCCTGCTGCAATTTGCGGTTGTCCAGCACAGACCACGACGGACGCTTGGCCGGCGTCGGGTACTCGGCGCTGCTGATCGCTTGCACCGTGGGCACTTTCACCAGCAATCCCGCACGCGTTGCCTCGTTGAAGATCGCCTCGGCAAAGCCGTGCCAACTTGTCTGCCCGGAAGCCGTCAGGTGCCAGGTACCAGAGAGTCCTCCCGGATGCTGCAACACCTGCGCGGTAACGTCGGCAATCAGCGCGGCCGATGTCGGTGTGCCGATCTGATCCGCCACCACGCGCAGCTCATCGCGATCCGCACCCACGCGCAACATCGTGCGCAGGAAGTTGCCGCCGTGCGAAGCGTAGACCCAGGCGGTACGGAAAATCAGGTGACGTCCACCCGCTGCACGCACCGCTTCTTCACCATCGCGCTTACTGGTGCCATATACGCCCAACGGCGCGGTGGCTTCCTCTTCGCGATACGGCGCAGTGCCTTCACCGTTGAACACATAGTCGGTGGAGTAATGCACCATCGGAACGTCATGCGCAGTGCACCAGCGCGCGATCACGCCTGGCGCCTGTGCATTGGCCAGGAACGCCGCTTCCGGCTCCTGCTCGGCACGATCCACTGCCGTGTAAGCAGCCGCATTGACGACTGCTGAGGGCTGCAGACGATCCAGCAATGCCGGCAGGCTTTCGGGCTGAGCGAAATCGGCAACTTCGCAGGCACTACCGTCCGGCAGCTTTCCGCTGCGCGTGGTTGCCACCACATTGCCCAACGGCGCCAGTGCTCGCAGCAGTTCCTGGCCGACCTGGCCGTTGCCACCGAAAACCAGAACCGTCACGGCAAGTAGACCGGCAAGCGATCTTCGGCGATGTCTTTCAGGAACGGCGCATTCTCGTCCTTGGCGGACAAGGTCGGGCCGCTGATCGGCCAATCCACGCCGATATCGGCATCGTTCCAGCGCACGCCAGCATCCACTTCCTTCAGGTACACCTCGGTGCACAGATAGCTGAACACCGCGCGCTCGGACAACACGGCAAAGCCATGCGCAAAGCCTTCCGGAATCCAGAACTGGCGCTTGTTTTCCGCGCTCAGCACGACCGCTTCCCAGCGACCAAAGGTCGGCGAGCCACGACGGATATCCACCGCCACGTCATACACCTCGCCTTCCAGCACGCTGACCAGCTTCCCCTGCGGACGCGGCCACTGATAATGCAGGCCACGCAGCACACCCTTGCTCGACGCGGACACATTGCTCTGCACGAACTTCTCGGGCAGGCCCAAGGCCTTGAAGCGCTCGGCGTTCCAGGTCTCGAAGAAAAAGCCACGCTCGTCGCCGAAAACTGCTGGCTCAATGACGACGCAGCCGGGCAATGCGGTTTCAATTACTTTCACGGAACAATTCCTCGTTCGACCAACTTCTGCAGGTATTGGCCATAACCGTTCTTGGACAAGGGTGCAGCCAATGCCAGCAACTGCTCACTATTGATCCACCCCTGACCGTAGGCAATTTCTTCCGGACAGCAGACCTGAAGGCCCTGACGCGTCTGGATGGTTTCAATGAAATTGGACGCTTCCAGCAGTGACTGATGTGTGCCGGTATCCAGCCATGCGAAACCACGGCCCAACGCCTCAAGTTGAAGGGAACCTTCGTCCAGATAGCGCTGGTTGAGATCGGTGATTTCCAACTCGCCACGCGGCGACGGTTTCAGCGCAGCCGCGTAGTCGCTGGCGTTGCCGTCATAGAAGTACAAGCCGGTCACCGCATAATTGGAGCGCGGCTTCTCCGGCTTCTCGACCAGACCGACAACCTTGCCATCCGTGTCGAACTCGGCCACGCCATAGCGCTCCGGATCATTGACCCAGTAACCAAACACGGTTGCCCCCTGTTGCTGGGTATCAGCACGTTTGAGCACTTCGCGCAGACCATGACCGTGGAAGATATTGTCGCCCAGCACCAGGCAGCTCGGCTTACCGCCCACGAAGTCACGACCGATCAGGTATGCCTGCGCCAGACCATCGGGACTGGGCTGCACGGCATACTCAATGCTCATCCCCCACTGCGAACCATCACCCAGCAGCTGCTGGAACAAGGCTTGTTCGTGCGGCGTATTGATGATCAGCACTTCACGGATACCGGCCAGCATCAACACGCTGAGCGGGTAATAGATCATCGGCTTGTCATACACCGGCAGCAGCTGCTTGCTGACGCCTTTGGTGATCGGATACAGCCGGGTGCCGGAGCCACCAGCCAGAATGATGCCTTTGCGTTGCGTCATTTTCAGATTCCTTGTTTCAAAGCGCCGCGGCGTACGCCGTCAGCCTGTAGGACAGGTGCGATGGCGCTGCGGAGAGATCAGACTGCGGTACCAATGCGTTGCAGCCGGTAGCTGCCATCCAGCACGCCCTGTACCCACGACTGGTTGTCCAAGTACCAGTCAACGGTGAAGGCGATGCCCTGATCAAAGGTGTATTTCGGCTCCCAGCCCAGTTCATTCTTCAGCTTGGACGCATCAATGGCGTAGCGACGGTCATGACCCGGGCGGTCAGTCACATATGTGATCTGACTGGCGCGCGACTGTCCATCGTCACGCGGGCGACGGGCATCCAGCAGTGCACAGATCGCCTGCACCACTTCGATATTCTGCTTTTCGGAATTGCCACCAACGTTGTAGACCTCGCCGATCTTGCCTTTGGCAAGCACGGTACGGATGGCCTCGCAATGGTCGGCGACGAACAACCAGTCACGCACCTGCTTGCCATCGCCATACACCGGCAGCGGCTCGCCAGCCAGGGCCTTGGCGATCACCAACGGGATAAGCTTTTCCGGGAAATGGTACGGACCGTAATTGTTGGAACAATTGGTGGTCAGCACCGGCAGGCCGTAAGTGTGATGGAACGCGCGTACGAGATGATCCGACGCCGCCTTTGACGCGGAGTACGGTGAGTTGGGCGCATACGGCGTGGTTTCGGTGAACTTGCCGGTCTCACCCAGCGTGCCGTAGACCTCGTCAGTGGACACATGCAGGAAACGGAACGCCTGCGCCTTGTCGGCCGGCAGTGCCTTCCAATAGTCGCGCACCGCCTCAAGCAACCCCAACGTGCCGACCACATTGGTCTGGATGAAGGCGCCCGGACCATCGATTGAGCGATCGACGTGGCTCTCAGCAGCGAAGTTCAGCACCGCATCGGGTTGATGCTCCGCCAACACACGTGCGACCAGCTCACGATCTCCGATATCGCCCTGCACGAACACATGGTCAGAATTGCCGTCCAAACCAGCCAATGTCTTCAGGTTGCCGGCATAGGTCAGCGCATCCAGATTGATGACACGGATACCCTTGCTCACCGCCTCCAAAACAAAATTTCCGCCGATAAAGCCGGCGCCGCCGGTCACAAGCCATGTGGTCACGCGAATGTTCTCCTGATGTTCGGCTGCCAAATGCAGCGTGCGATTTGTACAAGGATATAACGAGCCTCCTTTCCATAGGCTGCAACATTGACAGTCAACTTAATTTTTGCGAGAAATTGTCCGGACAAATGGCGCAACACCACACCACCATACGCATTCGCACGGAACCATCAAGCCAGCTAGAATCGCGAACAACCTTAATCCCCCGGCTTGCGTCGGCCCCCTCAGCAATCGAAGGACCCTGCAGCACATGAAAATCCTCGTCGCGTACAAGCGCGTGGTGGACTACAACGTCCGCATTCAGGTCAAGCCGGATGGTTCCGGCGTGGTCACCGATGGCGTCAAGCTCTCGCCCAATCCGTTCGATGAAATCGCATTGGAAGAAGCCCTTCGCCTGCGTGACAAGGGCATCGCCACCGAAGTCGTGGTCGCCACGATCGCACCTGCCGACGCTCAGGCGCATCTGCGTAATGGTCTGGCCATGGGCGCCAACCGCGCCATCCACGTGGTCACTGACCAGGCCATCCAGCCGCTGACCGCAGCCCGCACCCTGCTCAAGCTGGTGGAAAAGGAACAGCCGGACCTGGTGATCCTCGGCAAGCAGGCCATCGACGACGACGCCAACCAGACCGGCCAGATGCTGGCCACGCTGTGGGCGCGTCCGCAGGCCACCTTCGCCTCCAAGGTCGAGATCGCCGACGGCATGGCCACGGTCACCCGCGAAGTGGACGCCGGTTTGGAAACGCTGGAAGTCGACCTTCCGGCCGTCATCACCACCGACCTGCGCCTGAACGAGCCGCGCTTCATCAAGCTGCCGGACATCATGAAGGCCAAGGCCAAACCGCTGGAAACCCTGCAGTTGGCCGACCTCGGCGTTGAAGCCGCCGACACGTTCAAGACCACCCACTACGCCGCCCCGGCCAAGCGCAGCAAGGGTGTGATGGTGAAGGATGCTGCCGAACTGGTAGCCGCACTCAAGCAGAAGGGGTTGCTGTAATGGCCAAGATTCTCGTCATCGCCGAACACCTGGACGGCAAGCTCAACAGCGCCGTCGCCAAGACCGTCTCGGCCGCCACAGCCATCGGTGGTGACATCGACGTGCTGGTGCTGGCCGCCGACCCGGCGGCCATCGCCACCGAAGCCGCGCAGATCGCCGGCGTCAGCAAGGTGCTGACGCTCGCCAACCCGGCCAACGAACATGCACTGGCCCAGGTGCAGGCACCGCAGATCGCCAAGGCCGCTGCCGGCTACAGCCATGTGTTCGGCGCCTCGACCACCACCGGCAAGGACCTGATGCCGGCCGTGGCCGCGCTGCTGGGCGTCAACCAGGTTTCCGACCTGATGGCCGTGGATGGCGCGCATACGTTCAAGCGTCCGATCTACGCCGGCAACGCCATCATCACCGTTGAAGTGCCGGCCGATCAGGTGGTCGTGGCCACCGTCCGCGCCGCCTCGTGGCCGGAAGCGGCCAAGGGCAACAACGCGCCGGTCGAAGCCATCAGCGTCGATGCCGCCCTGCCCTCGCACACCCGCTTCGTCGGCCTGGCGGCCGGCAAGAGCGACCGCCCGGACCTGCAGAGCGCCAAGCGCGTTGTGTCTGGTGGCCGCGGCGTTGGTTCGGAAGAGAACTTCAAGGTGATCTATCAGCTGGCCGACAAGCTCGGCGCCGGCGTCGGTGCCTCGCGCGCCGCGGTGGATGCCGGTTATGTGCCCAGCGACATGCAGGTCGGCCAGACCGGCAAGATCATCGCCCCGGAGCTGTACATCGCCGTGGGCATCTCCGGCGCTATCCAGCACCTGACCGGCATCAAGGACGCCGGCACCATCGTCGCCATCAACAAGGACGGCGATGCGCCGATCTTTGAGATTGCTGACATTGGGTTGGTGGGGGATCTGTTTGCCTTGTTGCCGGAGCTTGAAGCGGCGCTGGGATGATCGTGGATTGAAACGGGGGCCTCAGCCCCCGTTTCACCTCAGGTATAAACGCTTTCGCGCTCAGCCGGTGGTTCATGGGATGATCTGCACCCTGCAGGCCATACATGCAGCCCTACCCACCCGCTTGGATCATAGATGATTGTCGGCTCCGGACTGATTGCTCGTGCATTTGCGCCCCAGTATGGCAGCGATCCGACGACGATCATCTTCGCCTCAGGCGTCTCCAATTCATCCGAAACCGATACCGCAGCGTTCGACCGCGAGCGCATGATGGTTCTGAAGCAACTCGCGTCCAACCCGGAACGCCTGTTGTACTTCGGCAGTTGTAACGTCAACAACCCAGAACAGCAGTCGCCCTATTTTGCACACAAGCGTGCAATGGAAGCCCTTGTCAGTAGCAGCGGCGTGGGCTTGGTTATCCGACTGCCACAAGTGGTAGGCGCAACGCCGAACCCGAACACACTCACCAACCATCTGCACCGGCAGATCGTCGACGGGGCAAGGGTTACGATATGGAAACGCGCCGAGCGTAATCTGATCGACATCGATGACGTTGCCGCAATTACCCATCACGTGTTGACCTCAACAGAAGCTCTGCCGCCCGTCATTTCCGTGGCTTCTCCATGGACACTGCCAATGGGCGAGATCGTCCGCATCTTCGAAAGTGTGCTCGGCCGCACAGCCAAAGTGGCCGAGCTCGAGCGCGGCGAGCGCATGCACATCGACACAAGCCTCGCCGAACGCGCCGCCGCCGAGATCGGAATCGATTTTGGCCCGGACTATCCGCAACGCGTGATCAACAAGTACTACGGTAACCGCTGATGAGCATTGAAGTCTCTATTGTCATTCCCGTTTACGGCAGCGCTGGCATCCTGCCCATGCTCGCCACGCGGCTGGAGTCGGCATTGCAGGCATGCGCACCCGATGCTTTCGAAGTGATCCTGGTACATGACCACGGCCCCGACAATGCATGGCAGGTTATCCGCTCATTGGCCGCCGACAGGCCCTGGCTGAAGGGCATAAACCTCCGCCGCAATGCCGGTCAACATAATGCAGTGATGGCTGGTTTTTCCCATGCCAGCGGTCGCTTCGTGGTCACCATGGACGACGATCTGCAACATGACCCGGATGATATCCCGCGCATCCTGCAGACCCTGCACGATGGCGCCGATCTTTGCTATGTGAGTTTCGAGGATCGCAAGCACGCTCTCTGGAAGAAGGCCGGCAGTGCCTTCAACGACTTTGTTGCCAGCAAGCTGCTCAACAAACCACGCAACCTGTACTTGTCGCCATTCCGGGGCATACGCCGCGAGATCTGTGAGTCGGCGATGGAGTATCGCGGCCCGTTCGTCTACGTCGACGGCCTGCTGCTTCAAGCCACGTCCAACTACGCCACCATCAGTGGAAAACACCACGCGCGACAGGACGGGAAATCGGGCTACAGCCTACGCAAGTCGATCTCGCTGTGGCTGCAGATGGCAACCAGCTTCTCGATCGTGCCGCTGCGTCTGGTATCACTTGCCGGAGTGTTTGCTTCGTTGCTGGCATTCCTGCTGGCGCTGGCTGTGATCTGGCGCAAACTGATCGACCCTGCCATGGCCGTCGGCTGGCCGTCACTGATCGTCGCAGTTCTGTTCATGGGCGGCTTGCAGCTGCTGGCATTGGGTGCCATTGGGGAGTACACCGGGCGTATCCTTCTCAACGTCAATCGCCGGCCACAATATGTGATTGGCCAGCGCGTAAACCTCGACCCGGAAAATAGCGCAACTCCCACGAGCTGAAGACGCTGACTGTTACATCCGTCGCCGCAACCACATGTAGGCGAAACGGCGCACGTGGGCCATCCAGCGGGCGCGCCGGTTTCCCCGGCGCAATTCGGCAGCACTCAGCAAACCAGGGTGGCTGGCTGCGAAGTCTTCATGAAACGCGGTCGCCTGCTGCGACTGCTGTTTTGTCAGACGTACGCTCCATTGCCCCGCACTGATGCGAAAACTGGCCAATACCTCAGGCAAAGCCACCACATTGCCGTGCACCATCACCCGGCTGTAAGTAGCCTGATCAATCAGGTACGGGAAGCGACTGTCCCAGCCACCTTCGGCCACAAGCAGTTCACGCCGCAGCATTACGCAGCCCGGCTCCCCAAAGATATTCGTACCGGCCAGGATGCTCGCTTTTGCTGCCACGCGTCCATCAACGCAACCGGAGAGACCGCCCAACCCACGCGCTGCCATTAACTGCTTGCCATTGGCATCGATCAGATTCCGACGCGCTGCGACCAGCACCACGTCGGGATGCGCGTCGAAAGCTCCAACCTGCCTACGCAAAGCGTCCGGCGCGATCAGGTCATCACCGCAAACCAGCTTGAGCAGTTCACCGCGCGCATGCTCGCTCACCCGATTCCAATTCGCCAACGCGCCGCCACCGGCCGGGGTCGGCGGCAACACCCGCACTTTTGGCACGTCACGATAGCGCTCCAGCAGCGCGCCTGTGCCGTCAACCGAGGCGTGGTCTGCCACGACCAATTCGAAGTCTTCGTAGTCCTGCGCAAGTACCGAGTTGATCGCCGCGTCTATGTCACGCGCATTGTTATAGGCGGGAATGACCACCGAAACACGGGGCACCCTACTTTGCTCGGTCATTACTGCTTCCTGCGGAATGAAAAGTACTTGTGGCCAAAATAGTTGAAAACCACCACGGCGATTGTGATGACAATCTGTACGGGAATGGCAGGCAGTCCTGCCACTTCCACCAGCAGGGTCAGTGCACCGACGTTGAACAGGAACGACATGAGGTTGACGCTGACGAAGCGCAGGAAGTCGCGCAGCGTGTTGCCGCTGACCCGGAACACCAGGTGCCGGTACACATTGAACACCAGCAGCAGCGACACCACCCAGGCGATCGTCAGACTCACCGCCGACGGCACAGCCGGCCCCAGCAGCAGTACAAGAGCGGCGAAAAGCGCCGTGCTGAAGGCGGTGTTGGCACCGCCCACCAGCAGGAACAACACCCGCTGATCACGGATCAGGCGTTGCAGCGGACCCGGCGGACGTGCCTGGCCGTCGGCACCGACACCGGCGAGGCCATCGTCGCGCGGTTCACTCATCCGTCAACGCCGTCGCAGGCGACCGAGATGCTGTCGACCATCACACCAAGAACGCGCTGATCTGAGCTCCCATGCAGATCGCGGCTCGGTACGGTGGACGGGGAGACCTGCATGCGCACTCCACCTTCGGCGACGCTTGGCCCCAGCTCGATGCGGGTCGATCGGCCAGGCTGTACATGGGCAACGCGTTGGACACCGTCACTACCGATAATCCGCACCTCGCGGGACGTCATCTGTGCAGGCAAATATACGTCGGCGACAAAACTGCATTCACAACGCGGAAGGAAGATTTCGGCCGCATCGGTGCTCCAGCGTCCCTGCGGCTCCTCGTTGTTCCAGCCAGCCCCGTACTTGACCTTGCTTGCCTGACAATAGCCGGCCGGAACAGCTCCATAGAGCGCCAATCGCCGCTCCCGCATCACATCGATACCACGCCGCGCATCAGCAAGGGGAGACTGAAGCAAGCGTGCCGACTCCTCATCGGGTACACCCTTCAAGCTTGCCTCATTCATCGCATCGAAGATCAACGCGCGGAAGGGCCCAGCGCGCCATTCATGCAAGTATGTCCACGCATGACCCAGCGCAACGATGGACAGTAGTCCCCCAAGGGCTACATTGGCCCATCCATGTATCGGCCGTGGCGCTGCGGCGACTTCACGGGAAGCCAGCCAGAGCACACCTACCATCAACAGGACGAAATCCATGTAGTAGCGGGAAGCAATCACCGCACCTGGCCCGTCGACACCACGGGCTACCGCTACCGCCACGGCAACCAGGCCGCCATACAGCACCAGGTAAACAGGGAGACGGGATCCAGGTGCGCCTCGACGTAGCCAGCTCCACAGCGCAATGCTACCTGCAGCAATGACGATAACGCCAAGCATCAGAAGCAGCTCATAAGGCTTTCCGCCGCGCAGAAGTGCCTCGTGACCACCAAACGTCGTCCCCAATGCGTAGAACGGAAGCAACGCGGTCGAACTGGTCAGGGAAATGCGTGCCGAGTCCATGTCGGTACTCACAACTTGCCCAGATCCCACATACAGCGCGATCGAGACCAGCAGCGCAGCAACCGGCAACAGGCCCCGCCAACGACCAGGCTGCTGCCACTGTGGCAGGAAAGCAAAGAGTTGTACCAATGCCGTGGACAGCACAAACGCGTGGTTCCAGCCCATTCCGACCAGCAGAACGATGAGCGGAGCCGCCACGGACAGGGCCAGCTGCAGAACACCTGCGCGGCTGCAGGTTCCACTCAGCAACCACGCGTGGCCGATGAAGAACAGGACAAAGCACAGGTTCTTAATCCAGAGTGGCAGCCCGAGGTCCAGGGTAAGGACCTCAACGCCCGCCCAGCTGAAGCACAGCGCAGCGAACGCCAGCGTGATCACCAGCTGAAGCATTCCGATCGGTCGCTGGGTCGACAGCGCCTGCTCGCGGGCATCACGATTCCAAGCGACCACCAGCAGTACCGAAACGACGAGTATGACCAGCGTTGTCAGACGCGTCGCGAGCATGACATCCAGGCCAAACCATTCCACATTGGCAAGCAGGAATGCCTGATTGATGAAACCACGGTGAGCAGACGCTTGGCCCCAGAACGCCAACGTCGACAGCTTTCCCTGCTCCCAGTCCTGCAACTGCGCCAGAAGCCGCAATGAGTCCATGTAGAGCGCGTCCGGCTCGGCTCGCGAAAGCAAAACCTGCTGGATGATGAAAATAACCAGAACCGCGATCAGGCCAATGGCAAGCTGGGTACGGCTGCTTCTTACATCGATTGTCTCTGCAATGTCGCCGATCCTGCCCAAGCCAAGCTCCTCGTCACGTCATGTTTATGGGGAAACGCAGATGGCGCCCCAACGGGGCGGCCCGTGTATGTTAGCAGTACGCTGACGCATGCCGGACCGGACTGGAACCGACAGGAGGCGCCCTTTTACGCCCATTCGCCCCCTGCCTGCGATGGCGTCTGTGCGGGCCATTCCGTTCGCCCCCGCACTGACTATAATGGCGCTGAAAGCAGCACCCATCAGCAGCACCCATCCCTCTAGATAATCACTGACCCATGAAGAAGATCACCCTCATTGCTGTCCCGTTTGCCTTGCTGCTGGGCGCTTGCAGCGGCCCGGCGCCTAGCGACCAGACTGACGGTAGCGCTCCGGCTCCGACGGCTGCACCGGCGACTGCCCAGGTTGAAGCGCCGGCCACCACCCTGATTCGCGCTGAACCGGCCGTCCTGCCGGACTGCAATCCTGCGGTCGTCACACTGCACTGGAACGTGTTCACCACGCATCCGGAGATCAAGACCGTGAAGGTTTACAGCGGTGATCGCGTGTTTGTCCACAGTGCCGCCACCGGCAAGCAGGCCACCGGCCCGTGGGTACGCCCGGGCGCGGTTTTCACCCTGAAGAATGGTGCCGACGACACCGAACTGGAAAAGGTCACCATCGGCGGCCCGGCCTGCAGCCCGTAATACATTCAGATCATGCTTGGTTACAGAAGAGGGAGCGTGAGAACGCTCCCTCTTCTGTTTCACACATGCGCCGACACGTCTTCGGCACATCAGGTGGACACAGTAACCTGGCTGATCAGTCGTTGCTGTCGCAGGGCACGGTGGTCAATGTACGGCGGGCAAGCTCAACACCATTCATTGCCCTCAAGGTCACCGTGAATCCGTCTTCGGCCCATGCTCCCGTCTGCTGCGAACCTTTGCTCGGTCCGGCCGTCCAAACCTTGGGCTTTAGTCCGACCCCGTTGACCTCGATCTGAGCCCAGGCCAGCCCAAGCGGCGATGCATCCCAACTGACCGTGACCGGCACCGGAACATCACAACGACGTGCCACCGCAGGTTCGATCTCAAGCGTGGCCGATGGCCGCTGGCTGCACCCTGCGAGCGCGATCA
This sequence comes from Stenotrophomonas sp., assembly GCF_050737575.1. Classification (GTDB taxonomy): domain Bacteria; phylum Pseudomonadota; class Gammaproteobacteria; order Xanthomonadales; family Xanthomonadaceae; genus Stenotrophomonas. Next base: position 89,526 of record NZ_JBOHXW010000002.1, on the reverse strand, counting down.
GGCAGCACAACCCGATCGTCCTGGAACAGCTTCTACGTGCTGCAACGTGTTTACTTGACATGATCGGACAACCTCTTTCCGCTGATGCGGGCATTGGCTGCGGAAGAAAGACCGTCATGTAGTCGTTGCCGCACAGCCGGATCTGCTTCACCTTCAATGCGACGCCCCAACGCAAATACCAGATCAAAGTAGTCATCACCTTTCAGGCCGGCAATGTCGAGGACTTCCGCGGGCAACTGCCAGGAATGGATTACACGCCCCTGGCCAGAAGAACGCCCATTGGAGCTGACAAGCAACCAAGGTGTGGACTGCTGCCATGCAGCCTTGCCGTCGACAAACTGCAGTTGCTCCCAGGTACTGGCCATGGCCGGCAGGTGATCGCCGAAGAATGCCAGAACATAGGGGCGCTTTCGATCATCCAGCGCATGTACCAAGCGCTGCAATTGATCATCCCCCTGTTCAAGGTGATACAGGTAGTTCTGCAATTCCACGCGACCGTTGCCAGTCAGTACCGGCGGCAGGTCAACCGCGTCACGCCGCTGAGGGTTGGCGAACGGAATTCCCGGGTCGCCGTGATTATATGGGCCATGATTCTCCATGCTGACCGCCATGACGAATGTCGGGACAGTGGCATCCTCGAGTTCTTCAATAATCGAATCGGTCATGCCCTGGTCCGAGAACCACATACCATCTTTAGGGCGATTTTTTTCGCGGAAATCGCGCGAATCCAGGAATCTGTTGATACCCATCGCCGCGTAGGTCTTGGTGCGCTCCCAGAAAGAACCCGAATTCCCGTGGATTGCCAGCGTATCGTAGCCGAGTCCCTTCAGGTAGCCCGGCAGACTCGGCAAGGGTTTAACATCCAGATCCACATACGGGAAACTCACTTCGGGGAAGGCTGCAACAGGCATGCCGGTCAGCACCTCGAACTCCGTGCGGACGGTACCACCACCATAGGTAGGTACCCTCAAGGCACCGCCTTGGCCCGACTCCAGATAACGACGCGTCGCAGGTATCGGATCCCTGACGCTACCCATCTCCGCAATGATGCGTGGGTCCATGAAGGACTCACTCAGAATCACGATGACGTCCGGCCGTTGTCCAGCAGCCGGAGCCTGCGGCTCCAGCTTGGGCGGCAGCAGCGCGACTGCCTCATTCAATGCGGCAGCATCGACCGTGAAGTGCATATTGCTCTTCTGCAGATACTTGAACACCAGCGTGCTGAACAAGCCCGAGCGAAGAACCGCAGGAACCGCAGGAGCCTTGCTCAACGGAGACGGGCGCATTTCCTCGGAGTTATACACCCTGGTCCATGGCCATCCGGCTGCATAGAGCGAAACAAGCGCAAGAAGCGATATGGCGAACAGCCCCCCCTGTCGTCGCCCGAGCCAACGCATGCGAGGACGCTCCAGGACCGCGGCGATAACCAGTCCCAGTACAACCGCAACGGCAATCGCCAATGCCGCCCCAGGCTTATCAAGGTAGACCGAGAAAAGCTCAATGGACGCTTTGTTGATGGCGGTGAGGAAATAGAAGTCCTGTAGCTCGAATGGACTCCCAAGGATGGAGAGCTTCAGCTTCGAGGCGATATAGATGACCAGCTGCAGCAAACCAACCAGCAGAATCGGGAACACGAAGCGACGGGTTATCGCCGCGATCAGCAACGCTACAGCCAAACCCGGCAATGCATTGACGAAAGCGTTGGAGAGGCTAGTGTACGTATCGGCAGCCACCATCAATGCGCCACGATCGAGCCACCACAAAACGGCCGGATACGAACACCAGAGCAGAACGGCCAACACGACCATTGACCAGGACAGGTATATGTTCCGCAGCATTACCTGCTCTCCGGTGCTGGGCCTGAGTGTCCGACCACCGCGCGGTCGCGGGGAGCCTTCAACTTCAGCTTGGCCAATGGGCGGTCAATCACGTAGACGATCACCAACGACAACACCAGTGTCACTGCGAACGCCTTGAAGAAGAAATCCAGCGGACGTGAGCTGTCGCAGGGGCAGAGGAACCAAGCTGCCACCGTCGTGTGGAACAGATAAACGGGATAGCTCATGTCACCAAGCAGCCGGTCAGCCGCACTAGAGGGCTGACGGTGTAGAGAGACCACCATCCAGACAGACAGAAGGACAGAAACGTAGAGCCCAAAGGTCCAAGGCCAGTTCGGTGCGACCAGCCAGGTCAAGCCATACAGCAGCCACACCAACACGCTGGTCAGCGGCATGCTGAAGCGCGATAGCGCTTCACGATAGTGACAGGCAAGCGCACCCGCAGCAAAGGGCAGGATGCAGGGAAGGAATGTTGCGTAGCGCTCGCCGAACGTGTCACCGACAATGCCAATACGCAGATTCAAAATGATACCTACCAGCAATGCCAACCAGGCCGTACTGCGTGCGCGCGCCATGAACGGCAGCAACATGTAGAAGCCCACCTCGATTGCCAGAGCATTCGAGACCGGCACGGGCAATCCACCGCGCTGGAAGCCTGGAAACAGGCTGACGACATGAAGCCATTGCTCGGCGCTGCCGGGCCAGTAGAACTCCGCATTGATCTGTCGTAGATCAATGCCTCGCTGAAATGAAAACCAGAGCGTCACCAGGCCGACTGCCGCAGCGATCCAGTACAGCGGGAAAATACGCATGAAACGATTGAAAGCGTATGCGCGCAGCCCCACGCCGTCGAACCCGTATCGCGTGGTAAGCACAAGGGTCATCAGGAAGCCACTGAGCACGAAAAATGCCCAGACCGCGTACGCAGCATAGCCTTGAATCATTCCGTCCCAGAGGTGGGACATGGCAACCATCGACGCCAGAATCAGGCGGCAGGTACCAAAGCCAAGTTTGGGCAGCTTCACAGCGCTCACCCTCCCTTGCAGGGCAGAGAACTGCCGATCACTTCAGCGAGCACTTCGCCGGTCTTCTGGTCTTCGAAGATAAGGCGTGATCCTTCATCGATCCATGGCCCTGTCACACCCTCGCCAGCTGCGCCCGACTCCATCCAGACTTTGGGCTCCGCGCCGGCGCTGCCGACTTTGATTCGGACCCCTGTTATCTCAGGATCAATGACCTGCCAGGTCAGCTTTACTTCCGCATTGCGCGATCTGCCACCGTGGCAACGCGCGGTCTGGACATCGCTATTGATATCGACTCGCGACCCGCCATTTACTTCGGCAAGAAATGGTGTGATTCCGGCAGCCTCCATGGCAGCGGCTTGCCGCTCCTGCTTCCGGCATTCATCAATGGCATTTTGGTCACAGCAGCCCGCGACGACCAACGCAGCGGCAATGCCAACGCTGACGTGACGTACGGCACGCCAACGGCAAAAATCACTCATAGAACCACCTCAATATGCATTGCAAAACGCCAGCTTCTGACTTGCCCCGAATCCCGGGCACGGAGCGGCCTCATGCTGGTCAATTCAGAAACAACGGCGCATCCACGCCGCTACGTCGGTAAACGAACTTTCATCAACACGGAACGCCCTTCCAAGCCCCGCACGCCGCGCCGCCTCGATATCCGTGGGCTGGTCGCCGACAAGCACAGAACCCGGCAAGTCCAACTGCCAATCCCGCGCGGCCTGCAGCAACATCCCCGGCTGCGGCTTACGATACCCGCTGTCAGTCCGGTAAACAGGCAACGTTGCATCCGGATGCTCTGGACAATAGTAGGTCGCCAGAATCGACGCACCCCGCTCCTGAAACTGCCTGTGCACCCATGTCGTGTACCCACGGAACTGTGCATCACTGTAGTAACCACGACCGATTCCGGCCTGATTGGTTACAACCACCAGAGCAAACCCCATCTCCTGTGCAGCGCGACATAGTTCAAAGATTCCCGGCACCCATTCTGTCTTTCCCGGCGTATGCACATAGCCGTGATCGGTGTTTATCACACCATCGCGGTCCAGGAACAACGCCCTGCGAAGTTCAACAACAACTCCTGACGTCACAGCGCCCGGCCCGACAACGACCCAATCCCCCGGGGCTCGAACATCCGGGGAATCAGACACGGGGCGTCTCGAACCAGGTCTGCGCCAGCGCATAATCTTCCGGCACGCCGATGTCGATGAAACCGGACGTATCCACGGTTGCGGCCAGACCACCTGCGCTGGCCAACGGATGCAAAAATGCCGTTTCCAACGAGAAAGCCCCAGCACTGGCATGTTCATGCAATGCCGCCAGACCTTCCCTGGACAGGTAATAGCTGCCAGCGTTGATGTAGCCTGGACCAACCTGTCCCTTCTCCTGGAAGGAGAGCACACGCCCTTGCTGTACCGTCACCGCGCCATAGCGCGCAGTATCTGCGACGCTGGCCAGCGCCATGCCGGCCAACGCCCCCTGGGCTTCGGTGACCTGCTGCAGGTCGCGCAACGAATAATGCAGATAGGTGTCCCCATTGCTGACGTGCACAACCTGCCCTTGCAGGTGCTTGACCGCCTGCATCAACGCCCCGCCCGTGCCCAGTGGCTCATGCTCGACGGAATAAGCGATGTCCATACCCTGCCAGTTTTTGCCGATCGCCGCTTCTATTTTTTGCGACAGATAGCCCGTGGCAAGAACGGTACGTCGTACTCCCTGCTCAGCCAGGCGATCAAGCAGCCAAGCCAAGAATGGCCGGCCGGCAACCGGCGCCAGCGGCTTGGGAACATCACTGACCACCGATCGCAGGCGGGTACCCAACCCGCCTGCGAGAATCACAGCTTCTTCAATTGGCTTCACGTGGGAACATCTCGCTTTCGATCAACGCACACAAAAGGTGGCCGATGAACTCGTGTCCTTCCTGGATGCGTGGCGTTTCATCCGACGGAATGCGGAAGCAAATGCGGGATTGAGCCAACATATCTCCGCCACCTTGGCCTGTGAAGCCAATCACGGCAATGTCACGATCGTTGGCCACCTGAATTGCACGCATGATGTTCTTGGAGCGGCCAGAGGTGGAGATGGCGACAAACACATCACCGGCCTGGCCCAAGGCCTCAATCTGGCGCGCGAACGTGTAGTCGTAACCGTAGTCGTTGCCGATCGCCGTGAGGATCGATGTATCGGTCGTCAACGCGATCGCTGCGAGACCAGGGCGGTCGTAGTAGAAACGCGACACCAGTTCGCCAGCCCAATGCTGGGCATCTGCGGCGCTGCCACCATTGCCGGCGAAAAAGATCTTCTTGCCTGCACGCAACGCGGCAACGCACAACTGAACCGCATCGACGATCTGCTGCTGCAGGGCGGCATCCTCAGCCATCCTGCGGAAATTTTCCTGTGCCTTGGCGAATTCGGTGCCAATGAATTGGTTCATCCCAGTTTCCATGATGAAGCTCCGTGGTGCGTAAAGTGAGTATCGTAGACAGTTCCGCCGGCGCCACTGAGTGCGCGTACCAGACGGAGTCGATCGGCCGGATCGCAGACAAACATCATGAAGCCACCGCCGCCGGCACCGGAAACCTTGGCTGCTCGTGCGCCGTTGGCGAATGCGAGTTCCTCGATCTCATCGATCATCGGATTGGTGATGCTCGAAGCGCTCTGCTTCTTGGCCTGCCAGCCGGACTGCATGACCTCGGCGAACCGTCCGAGATCGCCTCGCAGCAACGACTCCTTCATTTGCGTTGCCTCGACCTTCAAACGATGCATCGCATCCAGCGAGTCGCTGCGGCCTTCCTTGATGTTGCGCGACTGCTCATCAATGATCTTCGCCGAAGCCCGCGATACGCCGGTGAAGTACAGGACCAGGCTCGATTCCAGCTCTGCCCAGATCCAGTCCTTGATACGCAGTGGATTGACGATGACTCGATCCTCCGCGTAGAACTCCATGAAATTGAAACCACCAAAGGCAGCTGCGTACTGATCCTGCTTGCCGCCGGACAAACCCAGGTCGTTGCGCTCGATCTGGTAAGCCAATTGCGCAATCTCGTACTCACCAAACGGCAACGACAAGTACTCGGCAAATGCTGCAACCAATGCCACAACCATGGTCGAAGACGAGCCAAGCCCAGAACCCGGAGGGGCGTCCGAATGCGTGCGCACGCGCACAAGGGGACGCTCACCGCCCAGGTGATGCTCACACAGGTGCAGATACACACCCTTCATCAGTTGCAGCGGGCCCGGTGAAGCTACCACCTCGGAAGCCACGCAACTCTCGCTTACATCAGCATCAAGGGCCTGGAACTCGACCAGCTCTCCGCAGGAGGGATCAATCGTGGCATAGGCATACTTGTCGATCGTCACGTTCATGACGAAGCCACCATGCTGGTCACAGAATGGCGAAACGTCGGTACCACCTCCCGCCAGACCAAGCCGCAATGGTGCGCGCGAGCGGACGATCACGAAGCCTGCTCCTGTGCTACGCCAAGGGTTCTGCGCCAGTAAGCCAGCATGTCGGCAAGAGTTTCATCCAGCCCCACCTGCTGAGACCAGCCAGTACGCTCCACCAGACGACTGGAATCACCGAAGATCACCTTCTCGTCGCTGGGTCGCAGCAGTGCCTGGTCGGTTTCGACACTGACCGGCACGCGGGCTGCACCCACCACGCGCTCCACGATGTCGCGGATCTGGTAAGTACGCGCACCACTGATGTTGTAGACCTCACCCGGCTCGCCCTTGGCGGCAAGCAATTCCAACGCTGTCGCCAAATCGCGAACATCGGTGATCGCGCGCCACGTATCCTGGTTACCGACTTTGAGCACCGGCGCGATCTGACCTGCTTCGATCCGCGCCACGCGCTGGGTAAGATCAGCACAGACATCACCGGACTTGCGTGCACCCGTCGTATTGAAGATACGGGCACAGACACTACGAATACGCCAGTTGGCCCAGTACTGCAGGGCAAGCATCTCGGTAGCCACCTTGCTGATGCCATAGGGATGCAAGGGGCGCAGCGGATGCGATTCCTTGACCGGAATATCCTCGGCAGCAACTTCGCCATATTGCGCGCTGGAACAGGCAACAACGACCACCGGGTCAATCCCTGCGGCACGGATCGACTCGAATACATTGGTGGTACCCACCACATTGGTATCCAGCGTCTCGGCCGGCGCTGTCCAGGACAAGGCCGGATAGCTCTGTGCCGACAACAGGTACACCACGTCCGGCCGGAACGATTCAATCACTTGCGAAGTCTGCTCGCGATAGCGGATATCACAGCGGACAACGCGGTCCTGGAAGGCGGCCCAATCACGCGGCTCGATCGTTGGGTTGTAGCTGGTACCCAGGACCTCATGACCTTCGGCGATGGCGCGTTCCATCAGGTAGCTACCGACGAATCCGGTTGCACCCATCACAAGTATTTTCACTACTTACCCCCTCAACTTCCGTTTGACTGGTTTTGGCGCACGCGCTCTCGGCGTGCCTCCACATCTTGGTACTGACTGGCATCGACGTCTTCGGCGACCACGCGCCACAGAGCATCCTCGGAGAAATTGTCGCGCGCGAACTGCTGGGCACTACTGGAGACCCGTGCCCAATGGGCATCGTCCTCCATCAGCCTGAGCACCTCGTCGGCAAATGCCTGCGCGTCATCGCATACGGCTATGAAATCCGATGCTGCTGCCAACCCCTGCGCGCCTGCCGCGGAAGTAACCACCGGCAAACCGAACCGCATTGCCTCGACCACTTTCCCCTTCATGCCACCACCGTAGCGCAGCGGCGCTACCACCACACGGCTGTGGCTATAGTGCGAGGCCAACTCTTCATCGGTGACATAACCTGTCACGTGAACCGAAGGTGCCTCCAAAGCCAACACTTCCGGTTTCGGATTTGAACCAACCAGATTGATGTGCGCAGTTGGTTCCTTGGCATGAATCAGCGGCAGCACTTCATTTACGAACCATACCGCTGCGTCAGCATTGGGGCCGTGGTTGAAACCGGCGACGAACAGCAGCTCACGCCGGTGGGATATCTCACTACGCTCGATCTTCGGGAAGGTATCGAAAGCATAGACCGGAATGGTGAATGCCTTTTTCTGCACGCCATGATCGCCGAGCCACTGCACCACCCTTGAGGTTTCAAGGTCCGATGGGTAGTAGATGGTGTCCACTTCCTTCCACAGCCTTTCCTCGAAGGAACGCATCGACTCCATTTCTGCCTGTACACCCGCATCAGGAGCCAGCTTGAGCTGATCGGCCAAGCGCTGATGATGAATGTCGTGTCCGTAATAAAGCAGCGGCGCGCGAGTATGGCGACGCAGCGCCTCGATGTACTTCACCGAAACGTGAGGGCGACTCAACAGCACATAATCAACGCAGGCTCCATTTTCCTGGATCCAACGCTCGAAGCCATCGACATACTCCGCCCCATAGATGACTTCAACGCCGCGCTGCTGAAGACGTGGTGTGTATATGGGGTCATACCACAGGTTGTCGGGCCAGAATTTGACTGACATTCCCTGCTTCTGGAACAGGTTCATGAACTGCCACATGGTCCGCGAACCCGCGTCGCGATCAGCCTGCGGGACGTAATGATCGATGACGAGTACAGTTTTACGCAGTTGGGAACGGTCACGCGCAAGGAAAGGCAGCTCGGCATTGGCAAAGTGGCCTTCCGACAACGTGCGCTCCCAACGCACACGGAGCTTTTCCTGGTTGGCCACCTGATAGGCCTTGATGCCCGATGAGGTATCCGTACCGTGGGAAATGCCCTCATGGTGTACCACCGTAGCCTGAGGCTGGTAATAGACCTTGTAGCCGGCCTGGCGCACTCTGAACGCCAGATCCGTATCTTCGCAGTAGGCCGGCAGATAATGCGGATCGAAACACCCCAGCCTGGCCAGCAAATCCGTGGGCAGCATGATGGCCGCACCGGAAATGTAGTCGGCCTCATGCAGATAGTTGAACGGGGCCAGCGATGGATCCTGAAGGCGGCCGCAGTTCCACGCCGTCGCGTCGCTCCAGACAATTCCGCCGGCTTCCTGCAGCCGTCCGTCCGGATACACCAGTTTGGCACCGACCATTCCTGCGTCGGGAACATCACGGAACACTCGAAGCAGTGCTTCCAGCCAACCCGCAGTGACTTCAGTATCGTTGTTCAGGAAGCAGGTATAGCGACCACGGGCCATTGTCGATGCGTTATTGCACGACATCAGGAATCCGAGGTTTTTATCGTTCTCGTGGTAACGGAGACCCGGTACCTGGGCGAGCCTGCCGATCTCTGGATCGCCAGAGGCGTCCTCCACCACAAGCACTTCAAATGGCACCTGGCTACCTGCAACTGCAATCGAATTCAGGCAGGCCAGACTATAGGGATAGTTGCCATAGGTCGGCACAATGATGGTGACCAACGGCGACTCAAAGTGCTCAAACGACAGGCCAGCAAGAACATTGCCGCTGTCCTCGATCACCTGTGGCAACGATAGCTCTTCCACCGGCCGGACGGGAACACGGCTGCGCTGCATCAACCAACGCTTGACCGGTACAACCAGCGGCGCGACCAACGGCCACTGCGCCACGCCCGAGGCACGCAGCGAAGCGGTGACACCGGCCCAATCCCCACGCAGCAACCGTGATCCGAAGCGCAAAGGCCGGGTCATCACCCATGAATTGGATGCCAGCAATTGGTCGACCAGTTTCCGATTGGTCAGCAGTTCCTGTCGGCACGCCTCCAGCTGGCTTTCCAGCTCGACACGTGCTGCGCCGATCACCCTCAGCCGCGAAACCTCGGCATGACTTTGACCGAGTTTGCCTTTGAGCTCAGCCACATCCAGCTCACTCGCCAGCAGGCTTCGGCCCATGCTTTCCTGACGCTGCAACGCCGCTGCAGCATCATCTCTTGCTGCGAGTACCTGGCTGGCGCGCAACTGCTCGCTGGCGTCAGATGCCAGTTGCAGTTGCTCCCTTTCAGCCTCAAGCCTCGTCTGGCCTTCCTGCAGCTGTGCCACTACCTCGGCACGTTGCGCGGCATTCTCTTCCTCCGCCTCGTGCAAAGTCTCTCGTAGCTGCTCCCGTTCGGCGGCCATCTTCAGCTGGGCCTCCTGCAGAGTGGTTGCCATCTGCTCCCGTTCGGCGGCCATCTTCAGCTGGGCCTCCTGCAGAGTGGCTGCCATCTGCTCCCGTTCGGCGGCCATCTTCAGCTGGGCCTCCTGCAGAGCGGCTGCCATCTGCTCCCGTTCGGCCACCACTTTCAACTCAGCGTCGCGAAGCTCGGCCAAGGCTTGCTCGCGCGCAGCCACCAGTTCTTCAGACTTCACGAAAGCAGCGTCGCGTGCGGTATCGGCGTTCCGCACCATCTCATGCGTCTGGGCCAACTCCGCACGTACCGCGTCCAACGTCCGCACCAGCGTCGCACTGATCAGATTGCCTGCACGCAGGGCTTCCGTGGACGCTTCAATATCTGTTCGCAGCGAATCTGCAGTTGCGGTCAGCGACAGGTTGGTCTCCTGACTGGCCTTCAAAGCAACGCGTGAAAGATCCAATTCCTGACGGATTGCTTCCAAGCTGGTAATCAGGCTCGCGTTGGCCTGACCACAAACTTCCAGTGCATGACGTGAGGACTCAAGTTCGCCACGCAGCATCCCTACACTTTCTTCGGACGCACGCGGAGTACTTTCCAGTTCCTGCTGCAGACTGGAAACATGACGCCGCAGTGAGGCGATCTCGTCGTCCTGGGCTTTTGCCCAGCGCGCCACCTCACTATGTCGCTCGTACAGGTCTTCAGCCTCGGCCAACATCACGGACGGCGCTTCGTCTGGCAGCAAGGCTTCCTCTGCTGCGGCCACGGCAATGAAATACACGGCCTCAGGCAACACCGCCACACGGGGCTCGACGCCAACGGCCGTCTCGGTTACGGCCTGATATTCCGAGTGCATGCGCACATTGTCGATGGGGGTGATTGTCGAAGCTACCGACATGCGGTGCCCGATAATGCGCACGGCAGGAAACTGCTCGTGCAGCAGTTCCCGAAACTCGCCAAGGTACAACTCCTTGACGTGAAAATCGTTGTGGTAACCGGCCTTGTCCGAGTAAACCTCCTTATTCGGAGAAGACATCACCAGAATGCCTTGAGGGCGCAGCACGCGGCGAATCTCGACCATCATCTCGCGCTGTTCCAGCAAATGCTCGATTGTCTCGAAAGAGACCACCAGATCGAAACTATTGTCGGCAAAGGGAATCGCTGCCGCCGAGCCCTGTACGTAACCCAGGTCCTTGCCGCCCACATACAGGTCGGTTGCGTGTTTGACCGCCTCCCGTGAGATGTCCACACCACGCACTGACTTCGCACGCGCCGAGAGCATTGCGCTGCCATAGCCTTCGCCGCTGGCCACGTCCAGCACATCCTTCCCTTCCGCCAGCGGTAAGCACCAGGCATAACGATGCAGGTGCTCCTGCCGGATCACTCCGTGCTCGGTAGGAACGAAGCGCTCTCCCGTAAACTCGATCATTCCTGCTCCTTGCAGACTTCAATTTCCAACATTGGAATTCCAACGAGGCCGAAGCGCATGGTTTCATCCATTGCCCTGAACTCCAGCGCATCGTGGATCCAATGCTGTTGCGTGTGATCGTGTTGATCGCCCGAAGCTACGGCGGCGTCGATCATGTATGAGCCAGATGGCATCACCGGCATACGGAACACGAAGCTTGCTGACAACCGCTCCCCGGCGTCGCCACCCACAGGGCTTTCCCTGCAGGCAATATAACTGTTGTCACCAAACAAACGCTGGCCAAGGCGGTCTTTCACATAGAAACCAACGATGACGTTACCCAAAGATTGTTTGAGTTCCACGCGGACCTGCAGGCGCACAATCTCACCACCCTCGAGGATGGATACGCGCTCACCGCGCTCATTCTGCAACTGCACGTCAAAAATACTCGCGCCCTGCGCACCAAACTCCTGGCCTACGTTGTCAGGATTGAATTCGAACACTGCCAAGCGGTTCTCGACCCCACCCTCACGCATCACCTGACGGCGAAAATCCGGCAGGTCCTCGGCGCGACTGCGCACCTTGCGTGTAACCACTACGTCCTGCTCACCGGAACCCTTGCGGTCCAGAACGTGCTGCTCGGTCATATAGGCTTCCACCACTTCCTGTGAAGTGCCGGATAGCCGCATGCGCCCATTTTCCAACCACACCGCCCGCTCGCACAGGTTGGTCACCGCAGCGGCATCGTGACTAACGAACAGCAACGTACCTTTTTTCTGAAAGTCGCGCAGGAAACGCATGCACTTCTGCGAGAAAAACGCATCACCCACGGCCAATGCTTCGTCGATGATCAGAATGTCGGCGTCCACATGGACGATAACGGCAAACGCCAAGCGCACGGACATACCACTGGAATAGCTGCGTACCGGCTGATCGATGAACTCACCGATGTCAGCAAACTCCAGGATGCTCTGCATCCGCTGTTCGATCTGGCTTCGGCTCAAGCCAAGGATCGTCGCATTCAGATAAACGTTCTCACGGCCTGTGAATTCGGGATTGAAGCCGCTCCCCAGCTCAAGCAATGCTGCGACACGGCCACGTACTTTTATGTCGCCTTCGCTCGGCGCCAAAGTGCCGGCGATCATCTGCAGCAAGGTCGACTTACCAGAACCATTGCGTCCGACGATACCCATCGTCTGCCCACGCTGGACCGAAAAATCAACGTCACGCAGCGCCCAGAAATCCTTGTAGAACGAGGTACGCTTGCCAAGCAGTGCTTGCCACAGACGGTGCGAGGGGCGCTCGTACATGTGGTACGACTTGCCAACCCCGTTGACCTCGATTACTGCCTCAGTGGTAGTCAACTCAGAGGACATCCGCGAACCCCCTGCGCAACTTCTTGAAAACCGCATAGCCCAGAACAGCGATGGTGCAGGCGATGACGGTGTAAACACCCAAACCCACCCAGTCCGGCATGCGCCCCCAGATCACCACTTCGCGGACCTGGTTGATGATGAAGGTCAACGGATTGAGCTCGAACACAATGCGGTAACTCGCTGGAACCGACTCCACGGGGATGATTGCCGAAGACAGGAACAACATGGCCGCTGCGATGACGCCTGCAATCTGGCCAACATCACGCAGGTAAACACCCAGCGCGGAAACCATCCAACATACCCCCACCGTGAGAATCACCAGCGGAACAAGTATTAATGGCAACAACGCCGCCGTCGGGTATATGACGCCCTTCACGAGAAAGAACAGCAGCAACAGCACCATCATGTTCATCAAGAGATGAAACAACGCTGAGAAGGTCATGCTCCAGACCAGAATGTCCAGCGGAAAGACCACACGCTTGACGTAACCCGTATTGCTGATGATCAGTTGCGGCGCACGGGTAAAACACTCCGCAAAGAAGCCATGCACAGTCAGGCCAGCAAACAGAATAAGAGCGAAGTCCGTAGTCGAACCGGAAGAGCCCGGCCACCGGCCTTTCATAATAAAGCCGAACGCAAGGGTATAGACCAACAGCATCAGGAATGGGCTGATCAGTGACCAGAGCAGACCGAAACTCGCCCCTCGATACCGACCAAGCACTTCACGCTGGGTCAATTCATATGCAAGCGAACGATTGCTGCCAAAAACAGAGAGGATTCCCATCTCAGCCCACCGCTCGTGCAAGTGCACCTTCCAGATCCGCACGCAGATCCTCCACATCCTCAACCCCCACACTCAGCCGCACCAGCGCATCGCTGATACCCAATTGCGCGCGGCGTTCGACGGGAATCGAGGCGTGGGTCATCACCGCCGGGTGATTGACCAGGCTTTCAACGCCGCCGAGTGACTCGGCCAGCGTGAACAGTTCGGTCTTTTCGCAGAAGCGCTTGGCTGCGGCGAAACCACCCTTGAGCACAATGGAGACGATGCCGCCGTAGCCGGCCATCTGCTTGCCCGCCAGTTCGTGCTGGGGGTGCGAAGCCAAGCCCGGGTAAATCACTTTTTCAATTGCCGGATGCGTTTCCAGCCACTGGGCCAGTTCCATTGCATTGGCGCAATGCGCCTTCATGCGCAGCGGCAGCGTCTTCAGGCCGCGCAGGGCCAGGAAGCTGTCGAACGGGCCTTGCACGCCGCCAATGGAGTTCTGCAGGAACGCCATCTGCTCGGCCAACTCGGTGTTGCCACCGACCACGACCATGCCGCCGACCATGTCCGAGTGACCATTGAGGTACTTGGTGGCCGAATGCAGCACGAGGTCTGCGCCCAGCTCCAGCGGGCGCTGCAACATCGGCGAGGCGAAGGTGTTGTCCACCACCACGATCAGGCCGTGACGCTTGGCAACCGCGGCCACCGCGGCGATGTCCACGATCTTCAGCATCGGGTTGGTGGGGGTTTCGATCCACACCATTTTGGTCTTCGGCGTGATCGCCGCTTCAAACGCAGCCAGGTCGGTCAGGTCAATGAAGCTGAAATCCAGTGCAGCGGTGCGGCGACGCACACGCTCGAACAGGCGGAAGCTGCCGCCGTAGATATCGTCCATCGCCACGACATGACTGCCAGCGTCCAGCAGCTCAATGACAGTGGAACTTGCGGCCATACCCGAAGCAAAAGCGAAACCACGCGAACCGCCCTCCAACGACGCCACACACCGCTCGTAGGCGAAGCGGGTCGGGTTGTGGGTGCGCGAATACTCAAAACCCTGATGCTCGCCCGGGCTGGACTGTGCATAGGTCGAGGTGGCGTAGATCGGCGGCATCACAGCGCCGGTGCTGGGGTCAGGCGACTGCCCACCATGAATAGCCAAGGTGGCAAGCGACAAGCTGCGCTCGCCATCCTGGCTGCGTGAATGCTGATCCGTCATATAGGGCTCCAGCTTATGAAGGGGCGGAATTCTATCAGCCTGGGCTGAATCCGACCGGGTTGGCGCCCCTCGGGGCGCCACGGGAAACTCACTGAACCCTGCGACGCAGGTAGTTCAGCAGATCGATGCGGGTGATCAAACCGAGAAACGCGTCACCATCGGTGATGATCGCCACTTGGCCGCGGTCAAATACCGGCAGCAGCGCCTCGATCGGCGACTTGACGTCCAGCCGGTCCAGCTTGCTGACCATCGCCACCGACACCGGGTCGCGGAAACGGGCTTCGTCGCCATAGACATGCAGCAGCACGTCGCTTTCGTCGATGATGCCGACCAACTGGCTGCCTTCCATCACCGGCAGCTGCGACACGTCGTACAGCTTCATGCGCTGATACGCGGTGGTCAGCAGGTCGTTCGGGCCGACCACCACGGTGTCGCGCTGGCTGTACGGGCGCAGGATCAAGTCACGCAGATCGCCGTACTGCGGGCGCTCCAGGAAGCCGTTGTCCAGCATCCAGTAGTCGTTGTACATCTTGGACAGGTACTTGTTGCCTGTATCCGGCACCAACACCAACACCTTCTTCGGCGTGGTCTGCTCCTGGCAGTACTTCAATGCCGCTGCCAGCAAGGTGCCGGTGGACGAGCCACCGAGGATGCCTTCTTTGGCCAGCAGTTCGCGCGCGGTGTGGAAGCTCTCGGCATCGCTGATGGAATACGCCTTCTTGACCCGGCTGAAGTCGGAAATGCCCGGCAGGAAATCCTCGCCGATGCCTTCCACCAGCCAGCTGCCGGACTTCTCGCTCAGCGTGCCTTCGTTGATGTACTGGGTCAGGATCGAACCCACCGGGTCGGCCAACACCAGCTCGGTTTTCGGCGACAGCTTGGCGAAGGCGCGCGACAGACCGGTCATGGTGCCGGAGCTGCCGCAACCGAACACGATGGCATCCAGGTCGCCGCCCATCTGCTCGATGATCTCCGGACCGGTGCCGAACTCATGCGCGGCCGGGTTGTCCGGATTGCCGAACTGGTTGATGAAGTACGCGCCCGGGGTCCGCTCGGCCACGGCCTGCGCCAGATCCTGGTAATACTCCGGATGGCCCTTGGCGACGTCCGAGCGGGTCAGCACCACTTCGGCGCCCATCGCCTTCAGGTTGAAGATCTTCTCCCGGCTCATCTTGTCCGGCACCACCAGGATCAGCTTGTAACCCTTCTGCTGCGCCACCAGCGCAAGGCCCAGGCCGGTATTGCCGGCGGTGCCTTCCACCAGCGTCGCGCCGGGCTTGAGATCGCCGCGCTTTTCGGCAGCCTCGATCATCGACAAACCGATGCGATCCTTGATCGACCCGCCCGGGTTGGCGCTTTCGAGCTTCAAGTACAGCTCGCACACACCGGCATCCAGGCGCTGTGCCTTGACGATGGGCGTGTTGCCAATGAGTTCGAGGACGGAGGAGTGGATTGACATGGTCAGATTCGGATCACGCCGCAAAGCGGCTGGACTTCCGATTATCCGACGGATGCTGCCGAAAGTCAGGCGCGCACCTCTTATTGCATCAGTACTGATCAGCATCAGTGCGGGCGCATCGGCCCGCAATGGCGCGGACAATGACGGCCGACGAGGGGACCGTCACCGTCCGCGACGGTAACTTCAACGCGTGGGGAAGGATTTTAGTTGATCGTGCTTTCGTACATTCGCAGGAGCCGCTGTTTGGCCAGCAATTTCTCCCGCTTCATCTGTCCCAGAGTGACATCGTCAATAGGGAGCACCCCAAGCTGGGCATCCATGCATTTCTTGTTCAACTTCCGGTGCTGCTGGTACAGCAGCCTGAACTCGGGATTGGCCTTCATCAAGGCGTCGATTTCACTCTGCGGCTGCCCTTCAAACATGACTGAACCTCCTTCATGCAGAAACAAGAACGCCCCGGCCGGTTGGCACGGGGCGTTGCAGGATGGAACGCCGGAACCGTGAACGACGGAACCCACCGGCCTTCTCCCGACGAACCTGCCGGGAGCCTTCGGAAACTGGTTCGCGCCTCTGTTGCACTGGCTCGGCCTCCTCTGTCCGGATGGCGAATTTGCCACCCGGACAATTGACCCTACGCCTGCAAAAAGGTTCCGGCAAGTGCTCCCCACAAGCAATTTTCAGAAGCCAGTTTAAAGCCGCATTCAGTCGTTCAAAACAAACAAAAACATAACGGCATCAGCCATTTAAGAAGATCAAGGCGCGATGATGACTTCCGCCGAACGCGCACGGGTGGAGGCCGCCTTCTTGCCGGCAATCTGGATACGGCTGGCGCCGACACCAGCAGCGACCAGCGCATCCTTCAATGCCTGCGCGCGGCGTTGACCCACGCCAGTGGCGCTGTCGTATGCCTCGATGGTCACCCGCCCCTTCTTGCCGATGTTCAGGTACTCGGCCAGTGCCTTGGCCTGATTGGCCGCACCGGCCGACAGGCTGGCCTGGCCGGCAGCGAACGCATCGGCGGTCAGGGTGAACACTTCGCCACGATTGTCGAACTTCGAGGCCGGCAAGCGGTGACCGGAAACCAGCTCGGCTTCCTCACGGGCCAACTTGGCGGCGTTCTGCTGGGCAGCACTCAAGCGCTGCTGTTGACGGCCAGCCACGCTGGTCAGCGCGGTCTCGGCATCCTGGCGGGCCAGCGTTTCGGTTTCGGCCGCCAGACGCAGGCGCTCGGCTTCCTCGGCCTGGATCTGCGATTGCATCCGCAGGCGTTCGGCTTCCTGACGGGCCTTGGCGACTTCGCGGCGGCTGGCTTCGATCAGCAACTCGCTGCGGGTGCGCTCCAACTGATCAACTTCCCGAGCGGCCACGGCAGTACGTGCAGCGGTCTCGGCGATGGCGACCCGGCGCTCGGCCAGGTAGCGCGCATTGTCCAGTTCCTTGCGTTTGGCCTTGGCCAGCGCGGCAATCGCCTGCTGGGCCTGCAGTTTCTCGAACGAGGCCGCATCGGCGGTCTGCACGTCTGCCTGCAAGGCAACCAGACGCTGGCTCAATGACGCCACTGCAGGGTCTTCTGCGGCAACAGCCATCAACGGCAGCGCAAGCAGACCCACCATCACTAGATTCCTGACCAACATCAGCGGCCCTCCCCTGTCGCCAATTGGCGTTGCAATTGCTCAACCTCAGCGCGGCGCTGGGCCAGCTGGGCTTGTGCCACGGATTCCTCGCTCTGCGCGCGCGCCAGGTCGGCGTCGGCCGCGGCACGCTGGGCCAGCGCCGGCGCCTGCTTGCGCTGGCTGCGGTCGGCAGCGGCACGCTGGGCCTGTTCCAGCTGCTGGCGCGCCATCGCCATCATGTCCGGGGCGTATTGGTCGGCGTCGGCGCGGTCGGCGCGCTCCACTGCCTGTTGTGCGACGAGCAGGTCGGCGGCGGCTGGATCTTGCGCAAAAGCGCTACCAGACAGCGCTGTTGCGCACGCCGTCACATACAGGAGACGTCGTAATTGTGCGAAGCTTGCTTTCATTGGGGAGCCGTTGCCTGAGTGACTGAGCGCGGCCATTGTGGTCAAGGCTATGGCGTGCTTGCAACGGCAAGTCGCCGTCTGTTGGGGAAATATTGCGTATGGATATCGGCTACTTCCTGAAGCTGATGACCGAAAAGAACGCTTCGGACATGTTTTTGACCACCGGAGCGCCGGTCTATATCAAGATCGAGGGCAAGCTGTATCCGCTGGGGAGCACCGGCCTGCCACCGGGGATGGTCAAGAAAATCGCGTACTCGCTGATGGACGAAGGCCAGGTGCCGCAGTTCGAGCGCGACCTGGAACTCAACATGGCCATCGCGCTGACCGATGCCGGGCGTTTCCGCGTCAACGTGTTCAAGCAGCGCGGTGAAGTGGGCATGGTGATCCGTGCGATCAAGAGCCACATCCCGAGCATCGAAGAGCTGCATCTGCCGCAGGTGCTGAAGGACGTCATCATGACCCCGCGTGGGCTGGTGCTGGTGGTGGGCTCGACCGGCTCGGGCAAGTCCACCTCGCTGGCGTCGATGATCGACCACCGCAACAGCACCTCGACCGGGCACATCCTCACCATCGAGGACCCGATCGAGTTCCTGCACAAGCACAAGATGTCCATCGTCAACCAGCGTGAGGTTGGCCTGGATACACACGCCTTCCACAACGCGCTGAAGAACGCGATGCGTGAGGCGCCGGACGTGATCCTGATCGGCGAGATCCTGGACGCCGAGACGATGGAGGCCGCCATTGCCTTCGCCGAAACCGGCCACCTGTGCCTGGCCACGCTGCACTCCAACAATGCCGACCAGACCATCGAGCGCATCCTCAACTTCTTCCCGGAAAGCGCGCATAAGAACGTGTTGATGAACCTGTCGTTGAACCTGCGTGCAGTGGTTTCGCAGCGTTTGGTCAAGGGTGTGGATGGCCGTCGCCGGCCGGCCAGCGAAGTGTTGATCAACACACCGATGATCCGCGACCTGCTGCGTCGTGGTGAAGTGCATTCAATCAAGCAGGCGATGGAAGAGTCGCTGGAAGAAGGCATGCAGACGTTCGACCAATGCCTGTTCCGCATGGTCAAGGAAGGTCTCATCGAGCAGGAGGAAGCGCTGCGCGCAGCCGATTCACGCGATGGCCTTGCGCTGAAATTCCGGCTGTCGGAAGGCTCCAGCGGCGAGCATGATCCGTACGGTGATTTCTCCGCGACGACTGCGCCGGCGACGATCAGCCACGGATTTTAAGTGCAGGGAGCCGGGAACGGGGGCTGGGGAATGACAGTTCGGTGCGAGCGAGTGGCTCTGCGTGCTGTCGATTTCCGCCCCTTCTTCTGCGCTTGCATGCGTGATGTTTGGGCGATGAAGTAATTCACTGTCACAGGGCTTGCCTCACGCATCGTTCCCACTGGCATCGCTGATAGCTGCTTGACCTACACAAACCATCATTCCCTGCTCCCTATTCCCTGCTTCCCGCCTCAAATTGCGTCCGGCTGATTTTCCGGGCGGGCGGCGTCGAAGGCTGGCAGGGCGAGGCAGGCGTCTTCGATCCGGCACAAGGTTGGGTACGGGGCGAGATCCAGGTGGAAACGGCGGGCGTTGTATAGCTGCGGGACGAGGCAGCAATCGGCCAGACCGGGTTCGGCGCCGTGGCAGAAGCGGCCGGTGTCGAAGGAGCCGACCAGCATGGCTTCCAGTGCGGCAAAGCCGGTGCGCATCCAGTGCAGCACCCACTCGTCGCGCTCAGGTTGCGGCACGTTCCACTCACGGTCGAAGAACTGCAGCACGCGCAGATTGTTGAGCGGGTGGATATCGCAGGCCACCAGTTGCGACAGCGCGCGCACGCGCGCACGGCCACCGGCGTCGGCCGGCAACAGCGGCGACTGCGGATACACGTCGTCCAGGTATTCCAGAATGGCCAACGATTGGGTCAGCACACGCTCGCCGTGACGCAGCGTTGGCACCAACTCCTGCGGGTTGAGCGCGGCATAGTCCGGCGCATGTTGCTGGCCGCCGTCGCGCACCAGGTGCACGGGCACGATGCTGTACTCCAAACCCTTCAGGTTCAGGCCGATACGCACGCGATACGCCGCGCTGGATCGCCAGTAACTATAGAGTTTCAGGCCATCTTCCATGGGGGAACTTCTCCTGTCGCCTGGACGACACAGTAACCGGTGGCGGTGAGGATTCCTTCACCATCGGTCAGACAAGCAGGCCGTTAGTCGGACGATGCAGTCGCGCTGATTTGGCAGCTGGAAAACCGTGATGTTGTGCGCATATCGCGCGCCTCCAGCGCGCGGCAAAACCGCGCTGGGGCGCTATCGACTACCCCGACGCGGCTCCGCCTCGGCGCTGCGCTGCAGCGCCCTGTTTCAGGGACGCTGCGCTTGCTCGATGCGCTGTTCGATGGCGCCGAAAATGCTGTTGCCGTCGCGGTCGAACATCTCGATCCGCACCACGTCGCCGAAGCTCATGAACGGCGTGGACGGCTTGCCGTCACGCAGGGCTTCCACGGTGCGCTGCTCGGCAAAGCACGATGCGCCCAACGAGGTGTCTTCGTTGGCGATGGTGCCCGAGCCAACAATGGCGCCGGCCGACAGCGGACGGGTCTTGGCCGCGTGCGCCACCAGTTGGGCGAAGTCGAACTGCATGTCCACGCCGGCTTCGGGGGCGCCGAACCACTTGTCGTTGATGTGGGTCACCAGCGGCAGGTGCACCTTGCTGCCCTGCCAGGCATCGCCGAGTTCATCCGGGGTCACGAACACCGGGCTCAGCGCCGAACGCGGCTTGGACTGCAGGAAGCCGAAGCCCTTGGCCAGCTCGCCGGGAATCAGGTTACGCAGGCTGACATCGTTGACCAGGCCAACCAGCTGGATATGGCCGGCGGCCTGTTCCGGCGTCGGCGCCATCGGCACGTCGTCGGTGATGACCACGATTTCGGCTTCCAGATCGATGCCGTAGTCCTCGCTGATCACCTTCACCGCGTCGCGCGGGCCGTAGAAGCCGGCGCTGGTGGCTTGGTACATCAGCGGATCGGTGTAGAACGATTCGGGCACTTCGGCACCACGCGCCTTGCGCACACGGGCCACGTGCGGCAGATAGGCGCTGCCATCGACGAATTCGTAGGCGCGCGGCAACGGCGCGGCCAGTTCTTCCATTTCCAGCACAAAGCTGCCTTCGACGTCACCGGCATTGAGCTGCTCGGACAGGGCGTTCAGGCGCGGGGCCAGGTTGGACCAGTCCTCCAGCGCCAGCTGCAGGGTGGCGGCAATGCCGCTGGCACGCACGGCGCGGGTCAGGTCACGCGAAACCACGATAAGGGTGCCGTCGCGGCCGCCTTCCTTCAGGGAACCAAGCTTCATGGGAACGTCCAGTCTGCAGAAGAAACAAGTTTCAATTGTAATGAATATGCCGGCTACGAGCAGCTTTCCCGTCGGAATGCTGAACGGGCGTTTTTGTACCGATCCGGACAATCCCCTAGACTAGCGCGGTCTGCCAGCGGCCGTCCGTTTCCCTCAGGGACCGCCGGCGGTGCAGGACACCGGCCTTTCAGGCCTGTCCGCCCGCCCGCCCCCACTCCGACAGCTATCGTTACGCATACCGACCAGCGCACCGCTCTGGTTGCATCCAGATCTTGCAGCGCGGTTTACGGGAACGCTCCGAGATCAGCTGGTCTTCAATGACCAGCAACGCATGCCCTGTCGGGCGCGCGTTATTCATGTTTCGGAGTACTCCATGTCGTTTGAAAACCTGGGCCTTGCGCCCTTCCTGCTGCGCGCGCTCGCCGAGCAGGGCTACGAAAACCCGACCCCGATCCAGGAGCAGGCCATTCCGCTTGCGCTGGCAGGTCACGACCTGCTGGCCGGCGCTCAGACCGGTACCGGCAAAACCGCCGCGTTCGGCCTGCCGCTGCTGCAGCACCTGGGCACCGCACCGCAGAGCGTGGGCAATGGCCCGCGCAAGCCGCGTGCGCTGATCCTGGCCCCGACCCGCGAGCTGGCCACCCAGGTGCATGACAGCCTGCGCGGCTACAGCAAGTACCTGCGCATCCCCAGCGCCTGCATCTATGGCGGTGTCGGCATGGGCAACCAGCTGGACGTGCTGCGCCGTGGCGTGGACCTGCTGGTGGCCTGCCCGGGCCGTCTGATCGATCACCTGGAGCGTCGCAGCGTCGACCTGTCCGGCGTTGAGATCCTGGTGCTGGACGAAGCCGACCGCATGCTCGACATGGGCTTCCTGCCGTCGATCAACCGCATCCTGGCCAAGTTGCCGCGCCAGAACCGTCAGACGCTGCTGTTCTCGGCCACGTTCGAGGAAAGCATCAAGCAGCTGGCGCTGGAGTTCATGCGCGATCCCAAGCAGATCCAGGTCACGCCGAAGAACACCGTGGCGGAGACCATCACCCACCGCGTGCACCCGGTGGATGGCGCCCGCAAGCGCGAACTGCTGCTGCACCTGCTGGCCGAAGATTCCCGCGTGCAGACGCTGGTGTTCGGCCGCACCAAGCATGGTTGCGACAAGCTGGCGATGTTCCTGGAAAAGTCCGGCATCAAGACCGCGGCGATCCACGGCAACAAGAGCCAGGGCCAGCGCCTGCGTGCACTGGCTGACTTCAAGGCCGGCCGCGTGACCGTGCTGGTGGCTACCGATATCGCCGCGCGCGGCATTGATATCAACGAGCTGCCGAAGGTCATCAACTACGACCTGCCGATGGTGCCGGAAGACTACGTGCATCGTATCGGCCGTACCGGCCGTAACGGTTCCACCGGTGAGGCCGTCTCGCTGGTGGCACAGGACGAAGCCAAGCTGCTGCGTCAGATCGTGCGCCTGCTCGACCGCGACATGGACATCCGTGACGTGCCGGGCTTCGAGCCGCAGACCCCCATCCGTTGGGGCAACAGCGCGCCGGGTAAGGCGGAGCATCCGGGCGGCCACAAGGCCCCGCGTCGCGGCAACGGCGGTCATCCCGCACGTCGCCCGAACAGCGATGCGCCGCGTGGTGGCCGTGGTGGCCAGCCGCAGAAGCCGGGTGGTCAGCGCAGTGCCGGCAACGGACAGCAGCGTCGTGATGCACACCCGGGTGGTGGTCAGCGTCGTGGCGGTGGCGGTCGTAGCCAGAGCCGTACCAGCGCGTAATTGATGCTGGTGGTTTGAGGTAACAAAAAGGCCGACGCATTGCGTCGGCCTTTTTGGTTTTTTTGGGGGGGGCTTTTGGGGTTTGGCTTTGGGCTTTGGCTTGAACTTTGGCTTGAGCTTTGCTTGAGTCCTTTATCCCTTCTCCCGCTTGCGGGAGAAGGTGCCCCGCAAGGGGCGGATGAGGGGGCTTTTGCTTTGGCTTCGGGTGGATATTGCAGCGACCATTCTCGCCGCTCTGTTCTGCCCTCACCCCAACCCCCGCTCCGCGCCCCGGCCCTTGCGCTGGCGCAAGGGCGTTCGATGGGCAGCGAACCGGTGGTTCGCAAACTGCCCCTCTCACCCCGCTTGCGGGAGAGGGGCTTTTTCATCATTGGGGCTCTGTTTTATTCCCCGCGTTGCCGTGGTGTGTTCAGGTGGTTGGACTGCAGCAGTGCGTTGAGCAGCAGGCGCTCGGTGCCGTGCCAGTATTTGCGGTG
Organism: Stenotrophomonas sp.; assembly: GCF_050737575.1. Lineage (GTDB taxonomy): Bacteria > Pseudomonadota > Gammaproteobacteria > Xanthomonadales > Xanthomonadaceae > Stenotrophomonas. The sequence continues at coordinate 65,745 of NZ_JBOHXW010000002.1, read as the reverse complement.
TGCTGGGTCGTCGGCGAATAGCACCACGTTGCCGCTGCCGGTCGGCACTACTTGCAGGTAACTGGAACCGGCGACGCGTGCACGGTTGGCATCGGAGAGGTAGCCGTTCACGACCGGCTCGCGATCAATGCTGACTACGTTGAGGAACGCATTCTTCACCGGTTCAAATACCAGCCCGCCTTCCTTGTTCACCCAGATGCGGCGTTGTTGCACACCGAAGCCCAGCGGGTGGGTCGGGTCGATGTCGGCGCTGAGGATGTTGCCGCTGACACGCCCCAGCGCGAACACGTCACGCACGGTGCCGAAGTCCTGGCGCTCGTTGTCGTCCTTCTTGTCGCCGTCACGCAGCTTGGCCTCGGCCAGGCCCTTGTCGATGGCCCAGCGCGCGCCACCGCCGTACACCACCAATGAACCACCAGCGGCAATCCAGCGCTTGAGCGCGGCCACGCCGGCATCGTTCACCGTGCCGTAGGTGCCGCCGGACAGCACGATGGAGGTGTAGCGCGACAGATCCACCGTGGCCAGCTGCGCCGGATCGAGCTTGGTTGATGGCAGGCCGAGTGAGGTATCCAGCGCGAACCAGGTCGAGCCGATTTCGGTAGCGGATACGCCCTCGCCCATTACCAAGGCGATGCTCGGAACGCGCAGCACACGCACGTTGTCGCTGCCCAGGTCGATGCCGCTGGCGGCGCGGCCACTGGCCAACGCATGCACGGTGACACCGGCCTCCTGTGCGCGTGCCAATACTTTGGCCTGCAATGCCTCCGCGTCCAGCGTCTGCCCGGCCACCGGAATCACCACTGCGCCGTGACCGAAGCTCACATCGCCAGCAGTCGTTGCCGCCGTGAACGGCTGGTGTGCGGTGCGGATGCGCACACCATCTCGCAGCAGACCGCCGAGCAAGCGGTAACTGCCGAAGTCGCGCGCATCGGCGACATAGGCAAAACCCGCACGTCCGCCGCTGATACCGCCCTGCGTGGCCGGCACTGCGCTCACCTGAGTGCCACTGGGCAAGGCGCTGCGACTGCCTGCATAACGCAGGCCATACGCCGGTGCCACCGCGTAGGAGGTGCCGCTGTAGAACACATCGCCCTTTACCGGCGGGGTGAATTCGAAGATGGAATGCGCCAGCCGGAACTGCGGCTGCCGCGCCGGCACCACATAGGCGGAACCGGCGAGGAAGCGCTTGCCATCCACCTCGACATCACGCGTCAGCGCATGTACTTCGATGCGATGGTGCAGCAACACGGCCAACAATTTGTGGGTGAGCGTGGCATCGGCGGCGTCGCCGAATACCCAGTCGTGTACCGGATACGCCGCCGCCTGCTTCAAGGCACTGCGGAAGAAATCCTTCTGCAGCGCAAGCAGGCGCACGCGGTCTTCCACCGCGCCACGCACGCTGGCCAGACCGGTCGCCACCTGGTTGCGGATTGTGAAGTTGAAATGCAGCGGACCGTTGACCGACTCCTGCACCAAGCCGCGCGAACTGGCCTGCTCCACGGTCACGCCAACCGCACCGTGGAAGTCCGGATACGTGGAGCCATAGATCGGCGAGAAATTGTCGAAGTTCTCACCGGTGTAATACAGCGAGCCCAGCGCATCCAATGCCTGTGCATGAAAGCGCGCCAGCCATTGGTTGGCTTCATACGATGACTTGGGCAACAGCGGGCTTTCCATGCTCTTCGGCGAGGGCTCGAAGTAGTAGGTGCTGTCCTTGCCCATCTCGTGGAAATCGATCTGGATGTTGGGATACCAGCGATGGAACTGCGCCACCTTTGGCCAGCTGTCGGCCTGCGCCAACGCGAGCCAATCGCGATTGAGATCGGTGAAGTAGTGATTGACGCGGCCACTGGGGAACGGCTCGACATGCTCCTTGTCGGCGGGATCAGCCGATGGCGGGCGCGAGCCCCAACCGTTGTGCCAATTGGCGACGCGGTCGCGGCCATCCGGGTTCTGCGCGGGGTCGATGACGACGACAGATTGATCCAGCCAGCGCGTGGTTTCCGCGTCCTGGTTGGCGGCCAGATAGTAGGCCGTCAGCATTGCCGCTTCGCCGCTGGACGTTTCATTGCCGTGCACGCTGTAACCGAGCCAGACCACCGCTGGTGCGTCGTCTTCTGGTGCAGGTTGTGCAGGATCGACCAGCGCCTGCCGTTGCGCGGCGATCTCCGCGCTGCGTGCGTGATTGCGTGGAGACGTGATGGTTACCAACAGCAGCGGACGATGCTCGTAGCTCTGGCCGATGACTTCGACCTTGACCCGATCCGACACGCGCGCCAGTTCATTGAAGTACGCCACCAGTTGATCGTGGCGCGTGTAGCGGCTGCCGATGTCGTAACCGAGAAATTGCTGCGGCGATGGCACCTTCGCATCGAACTGCTGCGCGGCGGGGAAGTAGTAGCTGTTCTGGGCGTGGGCCGGTGACAGGCTTGCGAGCAGTGCCAGCAGCAGGACTGGCAGCAGCCGCGATATGCGAAACGACATGGGTGTAGCTCTCCCCCGGCCGTGAGGCCTTTGTTGCGGAATTCAGTGATGAAAAGCGGGACGGCGGTAGTGCTGAGCCATGCTCGGCAGAGGCGTTACCGGGAATGCTTCAGCGCAGCTGCGGTAATGCCCCAGTGCAGCTTGGCTGCGCTCTACAGGAGCTGCCCTCACCCCAACCCCTCTCCCGCAGGCGGGAGAGGGGCTTTGATTGCTGCGCGCCGGGTGGTCAGAAGCGATAGTCGAAGCCGACCGTGTAATAGCGACCGCGCAGGTCGTACTGGCTGAAGTCATACGGTGCGCGCACACCCGGGAAGGTAGCGTCGTACGGCGGCTGGCGGTCGCCGATGTTCTGCACCTTGGCGTAGACGGTGAGCTTATCGATGCCGGTGTATCCCAGGTACAGATCGAACTGGCTGAAACTGGCGACCTCCGACTGCACGGCCTTGGCCGCGACGCTGCCCTGCTGGTCGTAGCTGCTGGTGTAGTACCAGGTCAGCGCGGTGCGCCAATCACCCAGCGCCCAGTCCAGCGTGGTGGTGGCCTTGGTGTCGGGCAGTGACGGGCCGAGGTTTGAGCCGGCGTAATCCACCAGCGGGCCGTTGGTCACCTGCGGACGCTTGTAGTCGATGACGTAGGTCAACGCACTCGACAGACCGAAGTCACCGGCGCGTGCGGTGGACCAGCGCTGGCGCAGTTCCACATCGATGCCCGAGGTCTGCAGCTCGCTCAGGTTCTGGTAGCGGTTGTAGACCGCCAGCAGCTTGCCGCGTGAATCACGCACGACGTTGGCCGGGTCGTTCTCCTGAACCAACGTGGTGGTGTTGCCGCTGCCGATCAGGTTGTCCAGTTTGATGCGGTAGTAATCGACGCTCAGGCTGGTGTTTTCCCACGGCGACAGCACGAAGCCGGCGTTGACGCTGCGGGTGCGTTCCGGGTCCAGATTGTTATTGCCGACGGTGAAGAAGGTCGGGTTCTGGCGCGAGCCCGGCACGTCCGGATCGTGCGGGTCCACCACCGAGCCGTAGGCGATGCTGGTGGACGCCGAATTCTCCGACAACGACGGCGCACGGAAGCCACGCGACGCCGATGCGCGCACCAGCAGCCAATCCTGCGGCTGCCAGCGCAGGCCCAACTTGGGCGAGAACGCATCACCGAAGTCGCTGTAATGATCCGCGCGCGCCGCCGCCTGCAGTTCCAGCGTACTGTGCAGCGGCACGTTTACTTCCGCATACGCTGCCGTGACCTGACGTTGACCGTGCACCTCGGCGATGGCCGGGCGCACCTGCAGACCGGCATCGATCTGCCACGGGTTGTTGGAGTCGAGCTTTTCCTGGCGCCACTCAACACCGCCGGCGAAACCAATCGCGCCGGCCCAGGTTTCACCCAGCGTGCCGGATACCTTGGCATCCAGCCCCTTGAGCACCGAGTTTGCCGGGCGCAGCGTACTCAGGCCGATTGCGGCCAACACGGCGGGATCGGTCGCGGATGGATTGAGCAGGTTGTAGCTGCCCGAAGCCAATGCGTCATACAGCGTCCAACGATTGGCGAAGCCACCGGCGACGGTTTCGCGCTGCTTGCTGGCCGCCTGGAATGCGCCCACTTCCCAATCCCACTTCTCGCCCTGCCCGCGCAGGCCAAGCACGCCGCGATAGGAACGCGAACGGTTGGTCTTGATGGTGCCGCCCAGGTTGAAGAACGTGTACTCGATCGGCACGTCCACGCCATACGGGTTGTACGGATTGCCGGCCGGCAGGTTGGAGCTGACCGGCTCGGCCAGACCGGTGTCGGCGTTGAGCGCGAAACGGCCGCTCTCCAGCGTGAAGAACGGGCTGGAACCAAACCACGACACGCCCTTGATGTCGCTGTAGATCACCTCAGCAAAGGCCTCCACCGAGTCGCTCACCCGCAGCGTGCCGTTGACGTAGGCCTGCCAGCGTTTGGTCGAGGGAATCAGCGTGGTGTACGGCGCCTGGTTGAAGGCGCAGGTGTCGCCGGCCAGGCCGTCGATGGGGCCGCTGGCGGTGAGCACAGTGCCTTCCGGGCAGTTGCCGGCAGCATCAAGCATCGGCACCGACTTTCCGCCGATCAGGAAACGCGCGCCTTTGGCCGACCACCCATTCCAGCGGCCACCGGCCTTGTCGGTGTAGATGCCCGAGCGGGTGAGATCGCGTTCGTCCTGGTCCAACCGATCACGGTTGTAGCCCTCCAGCGACACCAGGATGTTGTAGCCATCGCTGGCCAGATCACCGATGCCACCGACGAACTTGAGGTTCTGCTGGTCCAGCCCGCCTGCATCGGCGGTGCCGCCACTGACGCCGACTTCCGCGCCTTCAAACCCTTGGCGGGTGATGACGTTGACCACGCCAGCCACCGCATCGGAGCCGTACACCGCCGACGCACCGTCCTTCAGTACTTCGATGCGTTCCACCGCCACCAGCGGCAAGGCGTTGAGGTCGACGAAGGTGTCCGACAACCCACCCGACGGGAAGCCATAGTTGGCCAGGCGGCGGCCGTTGAGCAGCACCAGCGTGTTCTTCTGCGACAAGCCACGCAGGCCGATACCTGCCGAGCCCGAGGCCCAACCGCTGTTGCTGGTTTCGTTGGCGGCATTGCCGGTGTTGGCCGAGATGGAGCGCAGCAGATCGGCGACGGTGGCCTTGCCGGATTGCTCCAGCTGCTGGCGTTCGATCACCTGCACCGGGTTGGCGGTTTCGGTATCGGTGCGCTTGATGTTGGAGCCGGTCACGCGCACCGCATCCAGCGTTTTGCTGTCGTTGGCGGCTTCGGCCGAGGCGAGGGACGGCGTGGCGACGATGGCCGCGACGGCCAACGCAAGCAAGGAGCGATTGAGCATGGAATTCTTGGGGGAGAGTGGGAGCGACTGCGGCAGTAGCGCATGCACGGCAAATGTCCGGCCAATAACATCCCTTCATGCGGACATAACAAGTTGTTACATCTCTCTATCAAGATGAATGAATATATGAAACCCATCCTTCCGCCTTGCGCTGCAATCCAGCCGCTTCACGCCATGCGCGCCCTACAATTGCGCCCATGGATATTTTCAAGGTTTTCACCCTCGAGGCCGCCCACCGGCTGCCCAACGTCCCGCCCGGCCACAAGTGCGCACGGCTGCACGGCCATTCGTTCCGGATCGAGCTGAAGGTCAGCGGCGAGCCGGGCGAAGACACCGGCTGGATCATGGATTTCAGCGATCTGAAGGCCGCCTTCCAGCCGCTGTACGACCAGCTCGACCACAACTACCTCAACGACATCGCCGGCCTGGAGAACCCCACCAGCGAGCGCCTGTCGATGTGGATCTGGGAACGCCTGAAGCCCACCCTGCCGCTGTTGAGCGAAGTGGTGGTGCACGAAACCTGCACGTCGGGCTGCAGCTACCGCGGGCCGTAACGGCGCGGACGGCATCTTCTGCACCCGCCCTTGGGCGTGCGCCCAGGGGAGGGTTGAGGAGGGGGGGCTCTTGCAAGTCCGCTCAAAAGGCACCCCTCCCCGGCCCTCTCCACTACCAGCGCCGAAAGGGAGGCGCGACGTTTGAAATCTGAACGACCATCAGAATTTGCCAGCGGATGCTTGCACCTCGCCACAATCGAGCTATGCTGCATCGCAACAAACGTGCTCCGGAATTTCTGATGTCCGCCCAAGCCAACGATTTCAGCAGCTATACCCAGCAGCTCGCCGCAGCGGCCAATCGCGCCAACCGGCTGACGCTGGAGAATGCTGAAAGCGTGTTCGGCGTGCAGCTGCGCACCTTGGAACGCAACACCAACGCTGCAGCCAGCTTCTTCGGTGAACTGACCCAAGGCGGCGCACAGGTGGATCTGCAGGCGCTGTTGCCCAAGGGGCTGCAGGTGGCGCGCGACAACCTTGAGCGTCTGGCCACGGCCAACCAGGAAACCATTGGGCTGAGCTTGAAGACCGGCGAGGCACTCGGCGCGTTGGTACGCCAACCATTTGCGGCCAGCCAAACCTCGGCAGGCCGCAAGCCGCGTTGATCACCTAACGAATTTGCGCGGTCCCTCCCCCGCGCAATCCGGACCCGGCAGCTCCCTCCCGCTGCCGGGTCTTTTTTTGTCCGAAATTCGCCAACGGGTAATCGCTGCGCAGACGCATCGTCCTCTGCAAACGCAGCCCATTGCTGCTGCGCTCCCGTGCCCGGCCAAGCGGTCAGCGCGACCGGGTTCGGATCGCCAAGAACACGCACCGTCGCTCGATGTGAGCGTTCCCATGCGGGTGTCGCAGGACCTTGCACACCGCCGCGGCTGCGCTTGCGCATAGCCGGGCTACAGGTGTTGGCGGAACCCCGCTGGATCTGGCAGATTCGGCAGCCCCGGCAAGCGGTAGACTCTTACGATGTTCAATGCCAATACGCTCACCGGCAGCAAGCCGGAACAGTACGCCCAGCTGCTGGCCCAAGCCCGCGCATTGGTGCATGGCGAAGTCGATCGCATTGCCAATGCCGCCAACCTGTCCGCGCTGGTCTATCACGCACTGCCGCAGCTCAACTGGGTGGGTTTCTATTTCTACGACGGTAAAGAACTCGTCGTCGGCCCGTTCCAGGGCTTGCCCGCGTGCGTGCGCATTCCGTTGCACAAGGGCGTTTGCGGCGCGGCGGCAAGCAGCCGCCAGACGCAACGGATCGAAGATGTGGATGCTTTCCCCGGCCACATCGCCTGTGATTCGGCATCGCGTTCAGAGCTGGTTGTGCCGCTGCTGCGCGACGGCGAATTGATCGGCGTGTTCGATATCGACAGCCCGGTGGTTGCGCGCTTTGATGCCGACGATCAAGCCGGGCTGGAAGCGATTGCCCAGGTGTTCGTCGAGGCGCTGCGGTGAGCACCACCAAGCTGCGCAATATCGGCCCCAAGAGTGCGGCCTGGCTGCGTCAGGTTGGCCTGCGCAGCGAGCAGGATTTGATCATGGTCGGTGCGGTGGGCGCTTTCATGAAAGTGAAGCGCGCGGGCTTCAAGCCCAGCCTCAACCTGCTGTATTCGCTGGAAGGCGCGCTGGTCGGCTGCCATTGGCAGGAAGTACCCGAAGCACGTCGGCAGCAGTTGGTCAGTGAGTACGAAACCGCCGTGGGCGAACTGCCTGCCGCGCGTGGTGCGCAGGTCGCCGGGCCGGTGCATGAAACCCGCATGCAGCAGGATGCGGACGACGAAGAAACCGACGAGATCCGCTTCAGCGAAGATTGATGCGGAGCGTATTGCAGGGCTTCGCTCGCACCCTCATCCGCCCCTTCGGGGCACCTTCTCCCGGTGGGAGAAGGAAGATTGCGTGCACTTCGCAGTTCTAGGAGCGGCGTTCGCCGCGAAGCTATGGATGCGGATCGTACTGCGAGGCTTTGTCCATGCCCTCATCCGCCCCTGCGGGGCACCTTCTCCCATACATGGGAGAAGGGACAGCGGGCAAGGCAGTGCCTTCGCTCAGCCAAGCGGCAACTCAATCCCACCCAACAACACCAGCGCCAACAGCAGCAGGCTCTCGCTGACCTCAACGCTTGCACCCAGGCAGTCGCCGGAAATGCCGCCGAGCGTACGCCGCCAATACATCGCAACCAGCGGCACCAGCAACAACGCCAGCAACAGCGGCCAGGCGACGAAGGCGGTGATCAGCGTCAACGCCGCGGCCCACAGCCACATCGACCGCAGGCTCAACTGCCAGGAAAAACGCTCGGCCATGCCGGCGCCATGCAATGACGGCAGCAGGCGGCTCCACCACAACGTGCCCCAGCGCGCCCACACCGGCACCAGCACGATGCCGTACCAGAGCGGGCTCACTGCCAACTCGGTGAGCAGCACGAATTTCAGCAGCAACTGCATGATCAGCGTGACCACGCCGAACACGCCCATGTGCGGGTCTTTCAACACTTCAAGGAAGCGTTGTGGATCGCGATGCGCGGCACCGAATGCGTCGGCCACATCGCCCAGTCCGTCCAGGTGCAGCGCGCCAGTCACCCACACCCACACCAGCAACGTCAGCACGCCGGCCAGCCACGGGCGTTCGCCAAAACCGTACAGCGGCAACGCCAGCAACACGCCGATGATCGCGCCCACCAGCGGGTAATACACCGCCGAGCGACTGAGATCGTCCTGACGGAACTCCTTCACCTGCGGTGTCGGCAGGCGGGTCAGGAACTGGATGGCGAGGATCAGCCGGCGCGCGATCATGGTTGCCGCAACTCCAGCAGCTCGCCCCACAGGCGTCCGTCTTCATCGCGCTCGACACGCAGGCGCACGCGGGTGCCGTAATCAATGCGTATTGCCCACAACATCGACAACGGCATGCCGCAGATGCGTGAGATGGCCATGCGCAACACGCCGGCATGGCTGACCACCAACACCGGCAGACCATCGCCGTCGTCTTCGTCCACCAAGCGGTGCAGTTGTTCTTCCACGCGCGCCTGGAACTGTTGCCACGATTCGCCGTTGGGCGGCACCACGTCATGCGGTTCTTCGTAGAACGCGGCCAATTGTTCGGCCGGCAGTTCGTCGAAATGCAGGCCGTCCCAATCGCCGAAATCCAGTTCGGCCCAATCCGGATGGATCTCGCAGAACTGATTGCTGCCTGCCACCAGCGCGTGCGCGGTATCCAGCGCGCGACGACGTGGCGAGGTGATCACGCGGCTCCAGCCAATGCCGGCGTGGCAGCGGTACAGCGCGTCCATCGCGCCGTCGATCAATGGTGGATCGGTGCGGCCATCCAGATGCCCCTGGCGACCGGTGGATGCGTGACGCATCAAATCCAGAATCATTGCAGGCCACCGCGATCAGCCACCGATGCTTCGGCAAAGGTCGCCATCTGGTTGTGCAAGGCGCAGGCCATGCGCACCAGCGGCAATGCCAACGCAGCGCCCGAACCTTCCCCCAGGCGCAGATCCAGCGAAAGCAGCGGCTGCGCCTGCAGCGCTTCCAGCAAACGGACATGGCCGCGCTCGGCCGACTGATGCGAAAACAGCAACCATGGCCGCACGCCGGGATTGATGCGCACTGCGGCAAGTGCGGCAGCGCTGACGATGAAGCCATCCACCAGCACCGGCACCTTGCGTTGCGCGACTGCGATCATGGCCGCGCTGATTGCGGCGATTTCCAGACCACCGACGCGCTGCAGGGCTTCGCAGCCGGGCAACGCCGCGCGGTTGATCGCATCACCATGCAGCGTCAACGCGCGGGCAATGATGTTTTTCTTCTGCACCATGCGCACCGCATCCAAGCCGGTGCCGGCGCCGACCAGTTCGTCCAGCGGCAACGGACCAAGCACGGCGGCGAGCGCGCTGGCAGCCGTGGTATTGCCGATGCCCATTTCGCCGAACACCAACAGCTCGGCGCCATCGACACAGGCCGCTTCCACCGCGCGACGACCGGCGGCGAATGCGGCGTCCAGATCGGTGGCCGACATCGCCGGGCCGGTGCTGAAGTCATCCGTGCCTGCGCGGGCTTTATCGCTGACCACGCCGGTGATGGGCGCGCTGGCACGACTGCCGACATCCCACACATGCAGCGGCAGGCCCAGTTCGCGCGCCAGCACGGCAATGGCGGCGCCGCCACCGGCGAAGTTGCGCAACATCTGCACGGTGACTTCGGCCGGGTACGCCGACACACCCTGCCCGGTCACGCCATGGTCAGCGGCAAACACCACCACCGGCACGCGTTGCGCCTGTGGCGTATCGGTGGCCTGCAAGGCGGCCAACTCGATGGCCAGCGTTTCCAATCGACCCAGCGCACCTTCGGGCTTGGTCAGCTGGCGCTGGCGGACGATGGCACGCTGGCGGTGTTCCTGCGACGGCAGCCCACAGGCTTGCTCGAACCATGTTTCTGTCACGACTGTTCCAAATACTGCGACTGCGGTGCGCATTCTAGCCGGACGGCCGGAAACAGGACGGCGGACGCGCGCAGGAACGACCGTGGCCGCGAAGCTGACGATGCAACCGCTACAGACAACATGCCTGCAATTGCGGATTGGTCCGCAGGTGGTGGCTCTGTTTGCTTCGCGGCCAAGCCCGCTCCCACGGCTCGGGTGCTGGGTCTCCGGCACTTGATCGTGCGGCTCCTGACATTCGTTCAGTACCGTCCCTGCGTCATGGCATAGAATGCGCGCACTTTCGGGTGACCGACCGGCATACGCCGGCCGGTTGAAACGGGAAGCCGGTGCCGCACACGGTTGGAATTCCAGCCGCTCGCCATTCCGGCACTGCCCCCGCAACGGTAAGCAGGACAAGATCAGGCAATACCGCCACTGTGCAAGGCACGGGAAGGCGCCTGGTCGGAAGCAGCCACGCTGCTTCGCCTGCGAGTCCGGAGACCGGCCCGAAAGCCGACTGGTTGCGATGCGGAGGGCATGGCGGCGGCTGTGGCGCCGTGTGCGCGACCTCCGTCACTTCCCTCTCATGGCAGCCCAACCCATCCGCCTGCGCGGGAGCGTGCAGGTCCAGGAGCCTCCATGAAACTGCATTACCACACCCTTTCCCTCGCCCTGGCGCTGGCATTGCCGGCCGTTGCCGCTGCCCAGAACGCACCGACCGAGCTGGACGACGTCACCGTCACCGCTACCCGTACCCCGGTTGTCCTCAAGGACAGCGTGGTGCCGGTACAGCTGATCAACCGTGACCAGATCGACCGCAGCCAGGCCAACACCGTGCTGGAACTGCTGCGCGGCCGCGCCGGTCTGGATTTCGTCAACCAGGGCGGCACCGGCAAGATCACCTCGCTGTTCCTGCGTGGCAGCAACTCCAACCAGGTGCTGGTGCTGGTGGACGGCGTGCGCGTGGGCTCGGCCACCAGCGGCATGGCTGCGCTGCAGGACCTGCCGGTCGACCAGATCGAGCGCGTTGAGATCGTGCGCGGCCCGCGTTCCAGCCTGTACGGCTCTGAAGCCATTGGCGGCGTGATCCAGATCTTCACCCGCACCGCTGGCAAGGGCCTGCAGCAGAACCTGTCGCTGACCGCAGGCAGCAACAACCTGCGCCAGGCCAGCGCCGGCTTCAGCAATCGTGGTGAGCGCGGCTGGATCTCGGCCCAGGGCGGCTACCAGAAGACCGATGGCATCAATGCCTGCAACGGCTCGTCCGCCCTGTTCCAGGGCTGCTATGTGGAAGAGCCCGACCGCGATGGCTACCGCAACACCTCCATCAACGTGCGCGCCGGCTATGCGTTGACCGACACGCTGAGCCTGGAAGGCCACGTACTCAACGCCGACAGCTTCAACGAATACGACGGCAGCATCTTCGGTGGCAATGAAGCCGAGAATCTGCAGCAGGTTTACGGCGGCAAGCTGGCATGGGCGGCATCCGATGCGTTCCAGTTGATCGCACAGGTCGGCCGCAACCGTGACCAGGCCGACAACTACTTTGCTGCCGACGGCAGCCGCACCTTCGCCAGCAACTTCGACACGCGTCGCGATACCGCCAGCGTGCAGGGCGACATCCAGCTCGCTGAAGGCCAGCAGCTGACCGCCGGTGTCGATTGGCAGAACGACAAGGTCACCAGCTCCACCGCATTCAACATCAACGACCGCGACAACACCGGCGTGTTCGTCGAGTACCAGGGCCAGTTCGGCGCGCACTCGCTGCAGGCCAGCGTGCGCAATGACGACAACGAACAGTTCGGCAACCACACCACCGGCAGCCTGGGTTACGGCTTCGCCTTCGGCAACGGCTTCCGCCTGACCGCCAGCGCCGGCACCGGCTTCAAGGCACCGACCTTCAACGACCTGTACTACCCGGGCTTCAGCAACCCGGACCTGAAGCCGGAAGAATCCAAGAGCCTGAACCTCGGCATCGCGCAGTACGCCGACAACTGGAACTGGACCTTCAACGCCTACGAAACCCGCATCGATCAGCTGATCGGCTACGACAGCAACTTCGATCTGGTCAACGTGGCCGAAGCCCGCATCCGTGGTGCCGAGCTGACCGGTTACCTGTCGCTGGCAGGGTTCGACATCAACGCGCAGGCCAGCTTCACCGACCCGCGTGACCACACCTCCGGTGCTGCTACCTACGACAACCTGCTGGCTCGCCGCGCGCGCACCAGCGGTCGTCTGGATGTGGACAAGCGCTTCGGCCCGCTGCGTCTTGGCGTGACCGCTGCGGGCAGCGGCCACCGCTTCGACAACGCCGCCAACACGGTGCGTCTGGCCGGTTACGGCACCCTGGATGTGCGCGTTGAGTACGCCATCAACGATGCATGGAGCGTGCAGGCCAAGGCCGCCAACGTGTTCGACCGCGAGTACGAAACCATTGCCTGGTACAACCAGCCGGGCCGTGAGTACCAGCTGACCCTGCGTTACCGCTCCGCCAACTGAGCCCAAGGGGTTCGATGGTGAGGCAATGCCCCGGTGTGATCGCCGGGGCATTTTTTTGGGCGCACGAATGTCGGTGGAGCGGAGTCGTGCTCCGCTGGGGCGTTATCGGTGGAGCATCTGCCGAGCATGGCTCGGCACTACGGTGATTCCTTTTGAACGGCCAGGCGTCGCGCGACCCCTCTCCCCAACCCCTCTCCCGCAAGGGGAGAGGGGCTTGAATGCTGCGATCTGTGCAAACCGGCGCAGAGCGGAGCTATGGTCCGTCGGAGCTTTGCTTGAAGCCCCTCTCCCCTCGCGGGGCGACGGAGAGCAGCTTGCGAATCACTGATTCGCTGCGCTCCTAGCGCCTTCGCGTCTAGCGAAGGCTGGGGCGCGGAGCGGGGGTTGGGGAGAGGGGGCAGCGCGAACACTGATTCACCACGCGTGGTGCCGCTCACTCGTCGCAAGGCACCACCAGCGGCACGCCGCGTGTGGGGTGCTCGATCACCTGCACCGGCTGTGCGTAGACCTGTGCGATGGTCTCGCGGGTGAGTACCTCGCGTGGCGTGCCATCGGCGGCGATGCGGCCTTCGCACAGCATCACGATGCGGTCTGCGTAGGCCGAGGCGAGATTGAGGTCATGCAGCACCACCACCACACAACGCCCTTGCCGGGCGAATTCGCGAGCGCTGTGCAGGGTGCGTTCCTGATGGCGCAGGTCGAGCGCGGCGGTGGGTTCGTCCAGCAGCAGTACCGGCGTGCGCTGCACCAGCGCGCGGGCCAGCGAGGTGCGGGCCGCTTCGCCGCCGGACAAGGTCTGCACGTCGCGCGCAGCCAATGCGCTGACATCCACTTCAGTCAGTGCTTCGTCAACGATGCGGGTGTCTTCCGCAGGATCGGCCGGATGCGGCAAGCGCCCCATCGCCACCACTTCGCGCACGCTGAAGGCAAAATGTACGGCGTGATCCTGCGCCATCACCGCACGCTGCAATGCCAGCTCGCGCACCGGCCATTCGGCTAACGCGCGACCGTGCAGCAGCGCATCGCCGTGATCCGGCGCGATGTCACCGGCAAGCACGGCCAACAGCGTGGATTTTCCGGCACCGTTGGGGCCAACCAGCGCGATAAGGCTGCCCGCCTGCAGGTGGAGGCTGACATCGGCAAGCACGTGCCGGTTGCCACGTCGCACGCTGGCATTGCGCAGCGCCAGCAAGGGTGTGCTCATGCCTGCCCCCTGCCACGCTTGCGCAGCACCAGCCACAGGAAGAACGGTGCGCCCAGCGCGGCGGAAAACAGCCCCAGTGGAATTTCCGACGGCGGATCCAGCGTGCGTGCCGCCGTGTCGGCCACCACGATCAGCAAGGCACCGGTCACGCCCGACAACGGCAATAGCCAGCGATGGCCCGGGCCCGCCAGCATGCGCACCAGGTGCGGCACCACCAGACCCACAAAACTGACGCTGCCGGCGAAGGCCACTGCCGCGCCTACCAGCAACGCACTGAAGGCCACCAACAACAGTCGCGTGCGGGCGACGTCCAGACCAATGTGGCGCGCTTGTCGCTCGCCCAGCGCCAGCATGTCCAGCGCCGTCGCCAACCGGCACAGCGCCAACAGGCCGATGACGAACACCGGCGCGGCGGCCACCACATCACTCCAGCTGGCCTGGGCCAGCGAGCCCATCTGCCAGAACACCAGCGACTGCAACTCGCTCTCGCTGGCGATGTAGGTCAAAAAGCCCACCGCCGCCGAACAGCCTGCGCCAATGGCGATGCCGACCAGCAGCAAGGTGGCGGTGCCCTCGCCGCGCCCGGGCCGCGCCAACAGATAAATCAACGTGGTGGCCGCTGCGCCGCCGGCAAACGCCGCCAACGGAATCAGCCACACGCCGAGCGCACCGGCACCCAGCACGATGGCAGCGACCGCGCCCAGCGCTGCGCCCTGACTGACGCCGACAATGCCGGGGTCCGCCAGCGGATTACCAAACAGGCCTTGCAAGGCAACGCCGGCCATCGCCAGCGATGCGCCCACCAGCGCACCCAGCAGCGCGCGCGGAATACGCAACTGCCAGACCACGCCCATGTCGCGCGCACCCACCGCGTGCGGATCGGCCAAACCAAACTTTGCCGCGATGGCCTGCAGCACATCGGCCGGCGGCAACTTCAATGGCCCAGTGCCGAACGACAACAGCACCGCGCCCAGCAGCACCGCCAGCACTATCCACAACAACAGCGCGCCGTTGGGCCGCCGGACCTGCCCGGACATCATCCGCGCGAGAGTTCCGCCAAGGCCTGCGCCAACGCCAGCGCACCGGCACCGGAACCCACACTGGTGGACTTCAGTTCAACATCGGGCATCACCCAGACACGATTGGCGGCGCCAGCCGGTGTGTGCTTCAAGGTTGGATACGCCTTCCACAGACCGGCTTCGCCACCGAACAGACGCAGATCGTTCTCCGTCACCAGAATCACCTCCGGTGCCGCCGCAACAACACCCTCGTTGCTGAGCTGCGAATAGTTGGCCACGCCGGCCTCCTCGCCAATGTTGATGCCGCCGGCAATGGTGATCAGCTGATTGGCCGCGCTGTCGGCACCGGCAACCGTTGGCAACCCGCCCGCGCCACTGGCCGACAAGGCAATCACGCGTGGACGCGTTGCATTACCCGCTGCGATGGCCACTGCCTGATCGAGTTGTGCCTGCACCTTGTCGGCCAACTCACGGCCCGGCTGCGACAGGCCCAGTGCATCGGCCACCTTGCGCACTTTGTCGGCCGGCGGCTGCAGATCATCAATCACCACGGCGGCATGATCGGTCGCACGCAGGCGCTCGGCCAACACGGCGTGACGACGCAGACTGTTGCCAAGGAACACGCTGCCGCCCAGGCTCAACACGCCTTCCACGCCGGTGGTGCGGTTGAACAGGAAGTGCTTCTCCGCCGCGATGCCCGCGGCCGTTGCCGAGCGCTCCGGCGCGGCATAGACATTGGCACCAAGGCCCAGCGCTTCGATCACTGCGATCACATCATCGCCACCGGCAACAATCCGGCGGATGTCGCTGACCTCGACCTCAGCGCCATCATCCGAACGCACCTTGGTCGGCAACTGCGGTGCAACGGCGGCGACGTGCGGCACATCCTTGCCGGCGACGCGCTTCCAGCCCTGCGGCAATGCGTCGGCTTCAGCGCTTTCATTCGCAGGCACGATGACGCCAGCGTCAGGCGGTGTCGGGCTGCGGTCGCAACCGGCAAGCAACACGGCAAGCAACAGGCCAAGGGCCGTCGGCACTGCAGTAGATGTCTTCATCTTCGTATCCTCGGCGATTGTGCTGGCGCACGTTCCATCAAGCCGCCAGCCAATCCTTGATGACAATGCGGGAGATGCCGCTGCTGGCATCTCCCGCGTACGTACTGCGCGGCCACGCACGCGGCGTGGCCGTTGTTCAGCGCTGCTGCGGCACGAAGCGGGTGATGCGATCACCCTTTGCGTCGTCCGCGCCCTTGGACTTGTTGACCGCGAACATCACCGTCTCCGGCCCTTTGCTGACGTGGTTCGGATAGGTGCCGCCGTCGAGATTGGCAACGATCTTGCCGGCCTCATCCACCACGGTCACGGTGCCGGCGGCGCGGTTGCTCACGTAGGCCAGGCGCGTGCTCGGGCTGTAGGACACATTCAACGAACCGGCGCCGACGTAGACGTCGTGCTCGACCTTGGCAGTGGCCGGGTCAACGATCAGCAGGTTGTCACTGCCCTGCGATACCACCAGCAGGCGCTTGGCAACCGGGTTCCATGCAACGCCGATCGCATCACGCGCGCCAACCAACGGGAACACTTTCTCGACCTTGCCGCTTGCGCCGTCGATGATGGCCGCTTCGGCCGCGGCCAGGCTGACGGTGTAGACCTTGCCGGTCGCCGGATCGATATCCAGGCTGCCCGGGGTGAAGGTTTCGCCGCGCTTGCCGGAAGCGATGGTGATGTGGTCCAACTGCTGCAGCGTGCGCGTGTCGAACACGCTGATGTAGTCCGCGCCAGTGGCCGACACATACGCGCGGTTGCGCTGTGCATCCACCACCACGTCTCGCGCATGCGTCACCGCACCAACCGGGAATTGCTTGACCAGCGCCAGATCCGACTGGCGATACACCGCCACCGTGTCCTGGCGGGTGTTGGTCACCCACACCGTGCCGTTGGCGTCGTCCACGCCCACGCCGTACACGGCGTAGAGATTGCCGTCATTGCCGGGTGCCGCCTGCGGCGATACGCGGGCGATGACCTGCAGCGTTTCCGGATCGACCTTGAGCAGCTCGGACTGCTTCACCGGCGGGCGGCCGACCGCGCTGGTCACGAACGCAGCCTTGCTGGCCGGGCTGTAGGCCACTTGATACAAACCCTGCGCCAGTTTGTTGCTGACCGCCTGGATGCGTTCCTGACCAGACAACGGCACCTCGCGCGATACCTGCAATGCGAACACCGACGCCGCATCCGGGCCGGCAGCACGCACCACGATGGGTTGCGCGCCGGCCACGGCGTCGGCCGGAATCGCCAGCGTGCCACTGAACTTGCCTTCGCCATCGACGATGTAAGGCTGCGGATTGAGCACGGTGTCACCGCGCAGCAACGTTACCTTTTGTCCCGGCGTGAAGTCCTTGCCTTCGATACCGGTTTCGCCGCCCGGCAATACCACCGGTGCGGTGGCACGCACGCTCCCGGTGAAATGTTTGTCCGGCTGCGCGAACACCTGGGCACCGGCCACGCCGGTTGCCAGCATCAGAGCCAACCCAAGCAACTGCGGACGCGCAGCGCGGGCGGTGTGTGGAAGAGCATGTGAGCGAACGTTTGCCATGGGGCAGTACCTATTGGGTTGCTGCATGCGTTGCATGCGACGGGGTTTCTGCCTGGGCTATCACGCTGCCTGGGTAATGGATTGTTCCGCGGCCCGCGCCGATTGGCGGCTACAGGCCGATCAGGTCACGGGCGCGGCTCACCACTGCGATCACGCACACCGGTAATTTCATGCAGCGCGCGCATCAACGAGGCGCGGAACATCGGGCCGTGGCCCAGTCCTTCAAACTGGTGATACTCGACATTCAAACCGGGCACCTGCCGCAGTCGCGCCGACAGCTGCTCGGCCGCGTCGGACGGCGCACCGGAAACGCGTTTGAGATGCGCCAGCACACGCGGGTTGTTCATGTCGCGTTTGCTGGTGTCGCGGTCACGCTCACCGCCGCCGAGCATCATCAAGACGCGCGCACGGTGGCCGGCGTTGTTGCCGATGAACTGCTGCTCCGGCGCGCCCAACATCATTCCCTGCTGCCACCACAGCGACGGACTGGCCGGTACGTAGGTCTGGAACGCGCCACCGCGTGTGTACAAGGCATGCAGCACGAACAGGCCGCCGAGCGAATGGCCCCACAGCGCTTGCTGATCGGCGTCCACCGCCACCCGCTGTGCCACCTGCGGACGAATGCGACGCTCCAGCACTTCCAGGAACGCATCGGCGCCGCCGCCAACTGCCGCGCCGCCTTCGTCCGGTGCTTCGGCCGACGGCGTGTAGTCACGGGTACGCGCAGGAGAATCGATGCGCTGCTGATTGTCGTAGCCGACAAACACCAGCACCGTCGGCTGGGTCTGCGCCAGCTCTTCCAACAACGGCGCATCGAACTCCATCAACGCACCGTTGCCGTCCAGCATCCACAGCGCCGGGAAGCCCGCCTTGGGCACCTTGCCGGCCGGGATGCCGAGGTTGACCCGCCACGTCCGCAGGCCGTCATCACTGCACACCACAAACCGCTCGAAGCGATAGTGCGCCGAGCCGGTATCGGCCACGGTCTGGCCGATCAACTGTGCCGGGTTGCGCTGCTGTGCCATTGCCGGCGGGCAGAACAGCGATGCCAGCAGCAGCGCCGGCAAGGCAATGAGCAGGAAGTGGATGCGCGAGCGTATGCGGTTGTTCATCGCAGTGCCTGGGTCAGAAACCAACGGTCAGGTTGACCCAGTAGCTGCGACCGGGCTCGTTGTAGGTATCGGCGCCGGCACCGGTTGCACTGGTGCTGGTGGTGCCTTCGCGGAACAGCTGCTTGTCGAACAGATTGTTGATGCCGGCCCCCACACGCACCTTCGGCGTGATCCGGTACTGGCCGCCCAGGCTCCACAGGTCATACGCCGCACGCGTGTCCGGCGGCAGCAACGCACCGGTGGTGCTCGCCTGCGTGGCCGACTCCTGCTTGCCGTAGAAGGTGCCGATCAACATGAACGACAACTGCGCGTTGACCTGCCAATCCAGGAAGGTATTGACGGTGTATTCGGGAATGATCGACAGCGGCTGATCGGTGGTCTTGTCGACGTTCTCGATCATCCAGGTGACGTTGGTATTCCACGACAACACATCGCCGCCACCGATCAGCGGCACCTTCACGTTGCCTTCGACGCCACGGATGATCGCCTCCGGCGCGTTGGTCCACTGGAACACCTGGCCCTTGGTGTCGTTGGTGATGCCGATGCGCTCCTGGCCAGCAACGATCTTGTTCTTGTAGTCGTTGTGGAAATAGGTGACAGACGCATGCCAGCCATTGTCCGGCGCCCACTCGATGCCGATTTCCTTGTTGATGCTGGTTTCCGGATCAAGATCGGCGTTGCCCATCACATAGCACCCCGAGCCCATGTTCGGGCTCAGCACCGGGCAGCCATTGCCGCGCGTGTAGTACAGGTAATCCGGGTTGGCCTGGTACAGATTCGGCGCCTTGAACGCACGCGCGATGCCGCCCTTGATCGCCCAGTCCTGCGCCAGCTTGAACTGCACGTTGAGGCTGGGGCTGACGTTGTTGCCGAACTGCGAGTGGTGGTCGAAGCGCACGCCCGGTGTCACCGTCCAGCGGTCGCCGATGTACAGGTTGTCTTCGACGAACACGGCCGCGAACTGCTGGTCGGTCTTGCCGGTACGGGTGCCGGTGTAACCCGGGATGCCGCCGCCGGTGCTGGAACTCTGCGTGACCGAGTACGGGTCATCCAACTGCAGGTCACGGTACTCAAAACCGAGCGTCGCCACCTGGTCGATACCGCCCCAGTTCAACGGAACGTTGATTTCGCCATCCACACGCGCCGAGGTCAGCTCGGAGGTGGAGAACGTCGCGCCTTCGTTGATCGAACCTTCCGGGCCGCCGGCCAGGCCTTCGTTGAGACGCGTGTTGTCGGTGTCTTCGTAAGCCGCGGTGATGCGTGAGGTGCCCCAGTCGTAGCTGCCGCGATGGGTCAGACCGAACGAGCGACGCAGCATCACGTTGGTTTCGGCGCCGAACAGATCATTCAAACGCTGGAAGCCGTCGCCACTGACGCCGCGCTCGCCGGAATAGATATTGCCCTGACGGCTGACGCTGGCATCCAGCTCCAGCACATGGTTGTCGTTGATGTCGTAACGCAGCAGGCCGCTGATGTCGCGGTTACGCACGCCTTCACGGCCGGCCGGCGGGGTGACGCCGGTTGCGAAATCCTGGTTGAGTTCCAGCGAATCGGGCTCGGTCTTGTTGACGTTGCCGAACAGGCGGAACGACAGCTGGTCGCTCAACGGGCCGGACAACTGGAAGCCGACGCGCTCGCTGTCGCCTTCGGCGCTGTGCTCGGCCTGGCTGCCATACAGCGTGAGCGAGCCGGTGAGATCGCCGGTCGGCTTCTTGGTGATGATGTTGACCACGCCGCCGGATGCACCGGAGCCGTAACGCGCCGCCGCCGGGCCGCGCAGCACTTCGATGCGTTCCACCGCTTCGGCCGGCACCCAGTTGCTGTCGCCACGGCTGTTGCGCTCACCGCTGCGGCCCATGCGCACCGAATCGCGCGAGCTCACCGGACGGCCGTCGATCAGGATCAAGGTGTTTTCCGGGCCCATGCCACGGATGTCGATCTGGCGGAAATTGCCGTAGGAACCCGATGCGGTATTGCCGGTGAGATTGATGCCCGGCATGCGGCGGATCACGTCAGACAGATCGTTGGCCGGCGGCATGCGCTCCAGATCCACCGAGGTGATGACCGACGTACCCAATGCCTGTCGCGCGATCTGCTCCGCGGTGACGTGCACCGTGTCGATATCGGTGGCATCCGGCGCGCCTTCGGCAGCAGCGGAGCCAGCAACCAATACGGACAGGGTCAGCGCAACGGCAAGCGGACGACGGGGCAACAGAGCACGCGCGGACAACCGCGACGAAGAACGACGGGACATGGGGGAAGCCTCTCGACAGTGGGGTGCGAACCTCTGGCGAACGGCTTGAGGTACGGCAGGATCGATTGCAGCTGCCGGAAAAAGACGCCAGGCGACTGCGTGATGGCCGTCATTCTACATCAAATGATAATGATTATTACTAACTTTAAGGAATGACATTCCACTCCTTCGATAGAGCGCAGCTATGCGCCACACGGGTGCCCACACCGAGAAAAGCTTAACGCCCCGTTTCCCGCCACTCCGCAACAGGGCGGTGACGCAAGACCGTGCACCGCTGCGGCTTCCCGTGAAAGCCTGCTGCGGCGCATGGCCCGGCGTTACCGGAGTGGCTCAGATGATCTGCAGCAACGCCGGCATGTCATCGATCACCGCGATTGCATCGGCCGCGTCCAGATCCAGATCGCGCGTATAGCCATAGCGCACCAGCACGATGGGCATGCCAGCATTGTTGGCCGCATGCAGGTCGGTCGCCGAATCGCCCACCATCACGCAGTGCGGAACCGGCTGGCCCAACAGCTGCGCCACATGCTGCAACGGCTCCGGCGCCGGCTTGCGCTGCGGCAGCGAATCGCCGCCGATGATGTGCGCGAAGAATCCATCAATCCCCAGGTGCTTCAACAACGGCGGCACCAAGGCCACCGGCTTGTTGGTGCAGATAGCCATCGGCAAGCCGCGTTGCTGCAGGGCTTCCAGCGTTTCGGTCACACCGTCATACAGACGCGGGCTGCGCAACAGACACGCGTGGTAATGACGCATGAAGCCGGGCATCACCTCATCCAGCGCGCGATCACACCCGGCATCGCGCAATGCAGTCGTCACAAGCTTGCGCACGCCTTCCCCGATCCAACTGCGCACCGTGGCTTCACTCACACGCGGCAACGACAGGTCCTCAAGCATGCGGTTCACCGCTTCAGCGATATCACTCGCGCTGTCCACCAGCGTGCCATCCAGATCAAACACCACCGCCGACGTTGCCACGTGCACGCACTCCACTACGGAAAGCGGGTGATTGTAGCGGCGGCGGACGAAATGGCCTGGGCGTTATGCGACGCCCCCTCTCCCCAACACAGCGCCACTCAATCATCCAACTCCACATCCCGGAACAAATCCCCCTGCACCACCACGTCCTCGCGATCACGAAAACCCGACAAGCCCACGCCCACCAACCGATACAAGGTGTCCGCCGGCAGCTGCACGCGCTGGCACAGCGCCAGGGCGATATCGCGCAGCTCTTCCACTGACATCGGCGGCGTGTCCGGGGTGAAGCTGCGGGTCAGGATGCGGAACTGTGCGGTCTTGAGCTTGAGCACCACCGTGTGCCCTACCCGTTCGGTGCGTCCGGTGGCGCGCCAGGTTTTTTCTGCCAGCTGGGTGATCACTTCATCGAAGCTGCCCAGCGGCACATCTTCGGCGAAGGTGTCTTCCGAGGAGATCGATTGCACCGGCTGATCCGGTTCCACCGGTCGCTCATCAATGCCACGCGCACGGCGATACAAACTGCCGCCGAAGCTGCCGAACAACGCTTCCAACTGTTCCAGCGGCAGTTCTCTGAGATCGCCGACGGTGGCAATGCCCAATGCCGACAACTTGCCCGCCATCACTTTGCCCACGCCCGGGATGCGGTTGACCGGCAGCGGCGTCAGGAACTGTTCGACGCGTGATGGCGGCACCACGAACTGGCCGTCAGGCTTGCGCCAGTCCGAGGCGACCTTGGCCAGGAACTTGTTCGGCGCGATGCCCGCCGATGCGGTGAGCCCGGTCACTTCACGGATCTGCGCGCGGATGGTGCGGGCAATTTCGGTGGCGATGCCGCCGCAGGTCGGCGACGCGGTCACATCCAAATAGGCCTCGTCCAGTGACAGCGGCTCCACCAGCGGCGTGTGCTGCAGGAAGATTTCCCGGATCTGCCGGGACACCGCCTTGTAGCGGGCGAAGTCCGGCGGCACGAACACCGCGTCCGGGCACAGCCGCTCGGCACGCAGCGCCGGCATCGCCGAGCGCACCCCGAAAGTGCGGGCTTCATAGGAGGCGGCGCAGACCACCGATCGGGCGCCTTTCCAGGCCACCACCACCGGCCGTCCGCGCAAATTGGGGTCATCACGCTGCTCCACGGACGCGTAGAAGGCGTCCATGTCGACATGGATGATCTTGCGAAGCTGGGCCACGACAACAGTCCGAAACGGTCGTCAACATGATAGCTGTTGTCGCTAAATGCACACTTGTCCTCACAATTGTGCAATTCAATATCGTCGATAACAGCCGCCGAACGGCTGCTAACTGCGGCGAACATACGCAACCGTCCAGTTAAAACATTTGATTGAACGCAGGGGCTGCCGCATGCTCGGCGGCTCGTTCCTGGCTTTGGATTACCCCCGGATGACCCGTCTGCATACGTTCTCGCGTGACCAGTTGCTGGCCAGTGCGCGCGGCGAACTCTTCGGCCCCAACAAGGGCCGCCTGCCCAACGACCCGATGCTGATGTTCGACCGCATCACCGATATCCGCGAGGACGGTGGCGCGCACGGCAAGGGCCTGATCCGGGCCGAGCTCGACATCAAACCGGACCTGTGGTTCTTCGGCTGCCACTTCATCGGCGACCCGGTGATGCCCGGCTGCCTGGGCCTGGATGCCATGTGGCAGCTGACCGGCTTCTTCCTCACCTGGCTGGGCGCCGAAGGCCGTGGCCGTGCGCTGGGCTGTGGCGAGGTCAAGTTCACCGGCCAGGTGCTGCCCAGCGCCAAGCTGGTGCAGTACGAAATCGATGTCTCCCGCGTCATCAACCGCAAGCTGGTGATGGCACAGACCGACGCCCGCATGCTGGTCGACGGCCGCGAGATCTATTCCGCCAAGGACCTGCGCGTGGGCCTGTTCACTTCAACCGAGAGCTTCTGATGCGTCGTGTCGTCATTACCGGCATGGGCATCACGTCCTGCCTTGGCAACGATCTGGATACCGTTTCCAGCGCCCTGCGCGATGGCCGTCCCGGCATCGTCGCTGCACCGGACCACGCCGAAGCCGGCCTGCGTAGCCACGTCACCGGCAAGGTCGATATCGACCTGGACGCCCAGGTGGACCGCAAGCTCAAGCGCTTCATGAGCGATGCGGCGGCGTACAGCTATGTCGCCATGCGCGACGCCATCGCCGATGCCGGCCTGGAAGAAACGCAGGTGAGCAATCCGCGTACCGGCCTGATCGCCGGCTCCGGCGGCGGTTCCAGCGAATGGCAGGTGGAAGCGGCCGATCTGCTGCGCAACCGCGGCGTGCGCAAAGTGGGCCCGTACATGGTGCCGCGCACGATGTGCTCGACGGTGTCGGCCAACCTGGCTACCGCCTTCAGCATCAAGGGCCTGAGCTACTCGCTGTCGGCCGCATGTGCCACCTCGGCGCATTGCATCGGCGCGGCGGCGGATTTGATCCGTCACGGCGCGCAGGACGTCATGTTCGCCGGCGGCGGTGAAGACCTGCATTGGTCGATGAGCGTGATGTTCGACGCCATGGGCGCGTTGTCCACCAGCTTCAACGAAACCCCGGCCAGCGCTTCGCGTCCGTACGACGCCAACCGCGATGGCTTCGTCATCGCTGGCGGCGGCGGCATGCTGGTGCTGGAAGATTACGACCATGCCGTTGCACGCGGTGCCAAGATCTATGCCGAACTGGTGGGTTACGGCGTGACCTCCGACGGCGCCGACATGGTTGCCCCGTCCGGTGAAGGCGCGGTGCGTTGCATGAAGATGGCCATGGCCACCGTGGATCGCCCGATCGATTACCTCAACACCCACGGCACCTCCACGCCGCTGGGCGATGTGACCGAACTGGGTGCGGTGCGTGCGGTGTTCGGCGACGCGGTGCCGCCGCTGTCTTCGACCAAGGCGCTGTCCGGCCACTCGCTGGGTGCCGCCAGCGTGCATGAAGCGATCTTCTGCCTGCTGATGATGCGCGATGGTTTCATGGCCGGCTCGGCCAACATCGAAACGCTGGACGAACGCGCAGAAGGCTTCCCGATCCTGCGCCAGACGCAGGACGCCAAGCTGGACACCGTGATGTCCAACAGCTTCGGTTTCGGCGGCACCAACGCCACGCTGATCTTCGGCCGGGTGTAATGCCCCGATTGAACTGATGCAAAGAAAAACAGCCGCGAAAGCGGCTGTTTTTTTGTGGGCCCTCGTTACGGCAAATGCGTAGGAGCGACCTCGGCCGCGAAGCGCCTGCCTCGTCTGATCGCCGAAAAGCTTACCCCTCCCCAGCCCTCCCTTGCCTGCGGCAAAGGGAGGGAGCAATCACTGCTCAACCACCCGGTCGTGCGGTCTCGATCACCACACCAAGTTCCTTGCCGGCATCGGCCAGGCGCACGCGCTTGCCGTCGCTCTTGGCGATCAGGTAGTCGGCGGACACCCAGCCGTTCTTGCCGCCGGCGCGGACGTTGCACCATTGCAGGTCGTCCAGGCAACGCTGTACTTCCACCGTGGTGCCCACCGGCAACACCGCCAGGCGCTCGGCGCGCTGGTCGGGTGCACTGCGGAGGTTCAAGCCATTGCTGACCTGTGCGGCGGGCTCGTTGATGCGCGGCTGAAACCACAACACCGCACCGACAATCGCCACACAGGCTGCAACGCGGGTAATAAGCCGGGGCATCGCGTCAACGCCAGGAGAAATCGCTGCCTAGCTTGACCCTGTCCACCCCGGCTTACCAGCCCTGCGCGCCGCTGGCGTTCAGGCGGCCATGCCGTTGTGGCGCAGCAAGGCGTCGATCTGCGGATCGCGGCCACGGAAGGCTCGGAAATTCTCCGCAGCGCTGCGGCTGCCGCCACGCGACAGCACTTCGTTGCGGAAACGTGCGCCGGTTTCCTGCAGCTTGTCCGGCGCTTCCTCGAAGGCGGCGTAAGCATCGGCGCTCAGCACTTCAGCCCATTTGTAGCTGTAGTAACCGGCTGCATAACCACCGGCAAAAATATGACTGAACTGATGGGGGAAGCGGTTCCAGACCGGCGGAATGTTCACCGCCACTTCGTCTCGCACGCGCTCCAGCACCTGCAACACGCCCTCCTGCTGCGGCTGGTACTGGCTGTGCAGCAGCATGTCGAACAGGCCGAATTCCAGCTGACGCACGGTGAACATGCCGCTCTGGTAATTCTTGGCGGCCAGCATCTTGTCGAACAACGGGCGCGGCAACGCGGCGCCGGTGCTGACGTGCGCGGTCATCGCCTGCACCTGCTCCCACTCCCAGCAGAAGTTCTCCATGAACTGGCTGGGCAGCTCCACCGCGTCCCATTCCACGCCATTGATGCCGGCCACCGCCAACTCGCCGATGCGGGTCAGCAGCTGGTGCAGGCCGTGGCCCATTTCGTGGAAAATCGTGGTGACTTCGTCGTGACTGAAGGTCGCCGGCTTGCCGTCGCTGCCGCGACCGAAGTTGCAGACCAGATACACCAGCGGTGTCTGCACACCGGCCGCGGTGACGCGACGGTTGCGGCAGTCGTCCATCCACGCACCGCCACGCTTGCCCTCGCGTGCGTACAGATCCATGTAGAACTGGCCAACCAGCGCGCCGTCAGCGTCCACCAGTCGATAGAAGCGCACGTCTTCGTGCCACACCGGTGCGCTGTCGGGCAGCACCTTCAAGCCGTACAGCCGCTCGATCACGCCGAACAGACCGGCCAGCACATTCGGCTCGGTGAAGTACTGCTTCACTTCCTGCTCGGAGTAGCTGTAACGCGCCTGCTTGAGCTTCTCGCCGACATACGAAAGATCCCACGCCTGCAGGTCTTGCAGGCCCAGCTCGTCGCGGGCGAAGGCTTCCAGTTCGACGCGGTCACGCTGTGCATACGGCTTGGCGCGTGCGGCAAGATCGCGCAGGAAACCCAGCACCTGCGGCGCGTCGGCAGCCATCTTGGTGGCGATGGAATACTCGCCGTAATTGGCGAAACCGAGCAGCGCAGCCAACTCGCCGCGCACCGCAAGAATGCGGTCGATGTTGCCGCTGTTGTCCAACGCGGCATCGCCAAACTCGGACGCGCGCACGGCATTGGCGTGATACAGCTGCTCGCGCAACGCACGGTTGTCGGCGTAGGTCAGCACCGGCAGATAACACGGCATCTGCAGGGTCAGCTTCCAGCCTTCCTTTTCATCTTTCTGTGCAGCCGCACGCGCGTTGGCAATCACATCGGCCGGCAAACCGGCCAGCTCGCTTTCGTTGTCCACGTACAGCGCGAACGCGTCGGTGGCATCCAGCACGTTCTGCGAGAACTTCGCCTGCAGGCCGGACAGTTCTTCCTGCAGCTGCGCCAAGCGCGCCTTGTCAGCGTCGTTCAACTCGGCGCCGCCCAGACGGAAATCACGCAGCGCATTGGCCAGCACCTTGGCGCGCACCTCGTCATACGCCGACGCTTCCGGCGATGCGGCCAGCGCCTTGTACTGCGCGTACAGCGCCGGGTTCTGTGCGAGCGCGCTGCCGAAGCGGCTGATCTTCGGCAGGTTGGCGTTGTAGACCTCACGCAGCTCCGGCGTGTTGACCACCGACTGCAGGTGCGACACCTGGCCCCACGCGCGGTACAGGCGCTCGGTGGCGTCGTCCAGCGGCGTCACGAACGTTTCCCAGCTGATCGGCGTCACCGTCTCGGCGGTCTTCACCGCGGCTTCGGCTTCGGCCAGCAGCGCATCGATGGCCGGGGTGACGTGCTCCGGGCGGATCTCGTCAAAACGCGGCAGGCCGGAGAAATCGAGCAGGGGATTGGTGTTCATGGGGGTCCTGGAAAAACGAGCGCCGGCCAGGCCGGCATCACACCTGATATGGCGACGCTTCCAGCCAGGCACAAGGCAGCGTCAACGCGCCCTGCCCTGCGACCGCAGCGGCAAGCATGGCATCGGCATTGATCACATCGATGCCCTGCTGTTCATACCAGGCCGGGTTGTAATAGCTGTGCGCGTAACGCTCGCCGGCATCGCACAGGATGGTGACGATGGAACCGCTGCGGCCGGCATCACGCATCTGCTGTGCGGCGTACAGCACGCCAATGAAGTTGGTGCCGGTGGAACCACCGACGCGGCGACCGAGCGTGGCGCTGACGTGACGCATCGCGGCCAGGCTCAGTGCATCGGGCACCTTGACCATCGCATCGACACTGGTCGGGATGAAGCTGCGCTCCACGCGCGGTCGGCCAATGCCTTCCACGCGCGAGCCGCCTTC
This sequence comes from Stenotrophomonas sp., assembly GCF_050737575.1. Taxonomy (GTDB): domain Bacteria; phylum Pseudomonadota; class Gammaproteobacteria; order Xanthomonadales; family Xanthomonadaceae; genus Stenotrophomonas. Next base: position 37,583 of record NZ_JBOHXW010000002.1, on the reverse strand, counting down.
GCAGGTCATCTCGCGCCAATCGGTGCCGGCCAGTGCCGCGCAGTAACCGTCGTAGAAAATCGACACTTCCGGATCGGCACACAGGATCAGTGTGTCGTGCTGGCGATAGCTGACGTAGCGGCCCAGCGTGGCGGCGGTGCCGCCGGTGCCCGGGCTGCAGACGATCCACTCCGGCACCGGATGCGGCTCTTCGGCCATCTGCTTGAAGATGGATTCGGCGATGTTGTTGTTGGCACGCCAATCGGTGGCGCGCTCGGCGTAGGTGAACTGATCCATGAAGTGGCCGCCGGTTTCGCTGGCCAACCGTTCGGATTCGCAGTTCAGGTCGCAGGCACGTTGCACCAGATGGCAGCGGCCACCGTGGAATTCGATGGCGGCGATTTTTTCCGGCGAGGTGCTGGCCGGCATCACCGCGATGAACGGCAGGCCGAGCAGCCGCGCGAAGTAGGCTTCGGACACCGCCGTTGAACCGCTGGATGCCTCGATCACCGGGCCACCTTCACGCAGCCAGCCATTGGCCAGCGCGTACAGGAACAGCGAACGCGCCAAACGGTGCTTGAGGCTGCCGGTGGGATGGCTGGATTCGTCCTTCAGGTACAGATCAATACCGGGGAAGCCCGGCAGATCCATCGGAATCAGGTGAGTGTCAGCCGAACGGTTGTAGTCGGCCTCGATCTTGCGGATGGCTGCCGCCACCCAAGCACGCTGGGACATGGAACGCCACTTCAGTGAAGAGTGGTGTGGATTCTACTGGGTGGGCGACAGGAAGGCGCTGAGAGCCCCCCTTCCCTTCGCTGCGCGAAAGGGAGGGGGTGGTTGATGCGATCTGTACGCTCGCGGCAATGCTGCCTTGGCCCCTCCCTTTGCCCCAGGCAAGGGGAGGGTTGGGGAGGGGTGCATTTACGCGTTTACGCCGTTGTGCCTTCCCACCGTGGCAACCCACCTCCCACCCTCTCCCATCCCAAAAAACAACAAACCGTTCAGTTCTTCCCCTACCCGGGAATGCTATGGTTCAGCCCTGTTTATGGACGCCAATCTGTGCCGCGCATTCTGTTGCCCCTGCTGCTGTGCCTGTCCCTGATCGCCGGTGCGGTCGGGTCGGTATGGTCTGCGACGGTGATGGCCATGCCGATGCAGGCGATGGCGATGGATGCCGCTGACAGCGCGCACGATTGTTGCCATGAACAAGCAAGCATGCAGTGCGACGCGGACAGTGCCGACAAGGCACCTTCGGCCTGTGCCGATGGCAACCACTGCGACTGCAAACAGCACTGCAACATGCTGCCGGCCACGGCGATGACCCGCCTGGGCACGACACGCCACGCGCTTGCACCGATACCGCCGGTGCCATCACACGATGACGTTGCACCGGGCCAGCTCAACCGGCCTCCCATCGCCTGATCTCCCGCGGCGCGCTCCTGCGCCGCACAGATGCCTGTGCCCTGGCCTCCGGCCTGGGTGCTTCCTTGATCTGTTCAGGATATGCCGCGGCGCATTGTGTCGCCCGTGCATGACCGGGAGTTCCACATGTCATCCGATTTCCTTTCCGATTCGCGCTCGGTGCTGTCGCGACGTCGCTTCGTGCAGGGCATGGCCCTGGGCGGCGTTGTCGCCGGTGCCGGGCTCGGGCGCATTCCCAGCGCCTTTGCATCAACCGCGGCGATGGCCGTGCCCGGCGCTGAATTGCGCGGCACCGACCTGAGCCTTGCCATCGGCCGTTCGGCGGTCAATTTCACCGGCCGCACGCGCGGTGCGATCACCGTCAACGGCTCGCTGCCGGCACCGATCCTGCGGCTGCGCGAAGGCGATCTGGTCAATCTGCGCGTGGCCAACACGCTCACCGACGAGATCACCTCCATCCATTGGCACGGCATCCTGCTGCCGGCCAACATGGACGGCGTGCCGGGCATGAGCTTCAACGGCATCGCGCCGGGTGAGGCCTACCAGTACCGGTTCCAGCTCAAACAGTCGGGCACCTACTGGTATCACAGCCATTCCTTGTTCCAGGAACAGGCGGGCCTGTACGGCGCACTGATCGTCGATCCGCTGACGCCACCGCCGTATCACTTCGACCGCGAGCATGTGGTCATGCTGTCGGACTGGACGGACATGGACGTCAATGCGCTGCACCGGCGCATGAAGAAGATGCCGATGCACGACAACACCTACCTGCGCACGGTCGGTGATTTCCTGCGCGATGCACGCAAGGACGGCCTGCGCGACACGCTGTCCGACCGTGGCATGTGGGGCCGGATGCGGATGACGCCTTCGGACATCTCCGACATCAACGCCCACACCTACACGTACCTGATGAACGGCACCGCGCCGGCCGGCAACTGGACCGGGCTGTTCCGCAGTGGCGAAAAGGTGCTGCTGCGTTTCATCAACGGCGCGTCGATGACGTACTTCGATATCCGCATCCCCGGTTTGAAAATGACCGTGGTGGCGGCCGACGGCCAGTACATCCATCCGGTCAGCATCGACGAGTTCCGCATTGCGCCGGCCGAAACCTTTGACGTGATCGTCGAACCCACCGGCCAGGATGCATTCACCCTGTTCGCCCAGGATATGGGCCGCACCGGTTACGCCTGCGGCACGCTGGCGGTGCAGCACGGCCTGCAGGCGCCAATTCCGCCTCTGGATCCGCGCCCGCTGCTGACCATGAGCGACATGGGCCACGACATGGGCGGCCACGCCGGAATGGAAGGTGGCTGCGGCGCCAACATGGGCAAGGGCATGGAAGGCGGTTGCGGTGCGGCCATGGGCCACGATGCACACGCAGGTCACGGTGCAGCGGCGGGTGACAAATCACCGAAGCACAAGCCCAGCGAAACCGGCAACCCGCTGGTGGACATGCAAAGCTCGGCCAGCGAGCCGAAGCTGGACGACCCGGGCATCGGCCTGCGCGGCAACGGCCGCAACGTGCTCACGTATGGCGCGATGCGTTCGCTGTTCGACGATCCCGATGGTCGCGAACCCGGCCGCGAGATCGAGTTGCACCTCACCGGGCACATGGAAAAATTCGCCTGGAATTTCGACGGCATTCCGTTTGGCGGTGCCGAGCCGATCCGTCTGAACTACGGCGAGCGCATGCGCATCGTGCTGGTCAACGACACGATGATGCAGCACCCGATCCATCTGCACGGCGTGTGGAGCGATCTGGAAGATGCCAACGGCGACTTCCAGCTGCGCAAGCACACCATCGACATGCCGCCGGGCACCCGCCGCACCTATCGCGTGCGTGCCGACGCACTCGGCCGCTGGGCGTTCCACTGCCACCTGCTGTACCACATGGAAGCGGGCATGATGCGCGAAGTGAGGATCGAAGCATGAAGACCCTTTCCCACTCCCTGCTGTTCATCGCCCTGGCCGCCAGCAGCGCCGTCTATGCGCAGGATCCACACGCAGGCCACGGCGCGACCGCCAAGCCGGCGGTTGATCCGCATGCCGGCCACATCATGCCGAAGACCACGCCCGCCGCGCAGACGCATGACGCGCATACAGGCCATGCAATGCCGGCAGCTGCGAAAGATGATCCACACGCCGGCCACGACATGAAGGCGATGGATCACAGCGCACACGGCGCTGATCCGCATGCGGGTCATCACATGCCGCCTGCAGCTGCGAAAGATGATCCGCATGCCGGTCACGACATGAAGGCGATGGATCACAGCGCGCATGGCGCTGATCCGCATGCGGGCCACCACATGCCTGCACCTGCGAAAGACGATCCGCATGCCGGTCACGACATGTCGGGCATGAATCACGGCACCGACCCGCACGCCGGTCATGCCATGCCCAGGAAAGCAGCAAGTGACACGCCACGCGAACCGATCCCGGTGCCGACGGCCGAAGACTTCGCCGCTGCGTTCCCGCCGTTGAAGCCGCATGCGATGGAACACGCGCCTTCGCTCAACAGCTTGGTGGTGTTCGACCATCTGGAGGCGTGGGACAACGACCACGGCAGCGGACAGGCGTGGGGCATCGATGCCTGGTTCGGCAACGACATCGACCGTCTGTGGATACGCAGCGAGGGCGAGCGCAGCGACAGCAAGCTCGGTGATTGGTCGGTGGACGCGCTGTACGGGCGTTCGATCACCCCGTGGTGGGATGTGGTTGGCGGCGTGCGCCATGACAACAGTCGGCAGACCCCGGATCTCACCCGTGCGGCCATCGGTTTTCAGGGCATGTCGCCGTACAAATTCGAGGTGTCGGCCATGGCCTATCTCGGCGGCACACGCAAAGCGGAGTTGGCGTTTGAAGTCGAGTACGACGTACTGCTGACCAATCGCCTGATCCTGCAGCCGGTGGTCGAAGCCAGCATTGCCGCCGATGACGATCCGCGCCGCGGCGTGGGCAGTGGGCTGGGCCATATCGAAACCGGGCTGCGCCTGCGCTACGAAATCACCCGACGTTTCGCGCCGTATGTGGGCTTCCTGCACGAGCGCAAGTTTGGCCGCACGGCCGACCTGCACCGCGATGCGGGCGAAGGCGTGAGCGATTCACGCTGGGTCGCCGGCCTACGCTTCTGGTTCTGATGCTACGGGCGGCACGTCGCTTGGCGTGCCCGCCCCTCTCTCTTGAATATGGAGAACACCATGAAAATTCTGCACACCCTGCTGCTCGGTGTCGCCGCTGCATTCATCCCGGTCGCACTGGCCAACGCGCAACACGCCGGCCACGGCGCGCACGACCACAGCGCACACCAGCCCAAACCGGCAGCCACTGACAGCGATGCCATCTTCAAGCGCTTTGACGCCAACAACGACGGCTTCATCACCCGCCAGGAACTGCCGGCCAAGCACCCGCTGCTGCCGCACTTCGACATGAGCGATGCCAACCGTGACGGCAAGCTCGACCTCAACGAATTCAAGCGCGGCCTGTCCATGCTTTGACCCATTGCGTCGCGCCGGGATGACCCTGGCTCGACACGTTGCAAGGAAAAAAACACCATGAAAATTCAATCGAAGATGTCGTTCTACGGCCTGGCACTGGCCGCCAGCACATTGCTGATCAGCGCCTGCAACGCAACGCCGGCGGCTTCGGCCGTGGTTGCGAGCACCGGCGCGGCAACGGCTGCGGTGGCAGAAGTCGCCGTCGCCGCCGTAAAGCAGAACCTGCCGCTGGTGAAAGTGCACAAAGACCCGAACTGCGGTTGCTGCGGCGGCTGGGCCGAACACATGCAGGCGGCCGGCTTCCCGGTGCAGATCAACGACACCACCGACATGGGCGCGGTGAAGGAACGACTGGGTATCGCCGACAACATGATGTCCTGCCACACCGCTGAGATAGACGGCTATGTGGTTGAAGGCCACGTGCCGGCCAGCGCCATCCAGAAGCTGCTGGCCGAGCGCCCGAAGGCACGCGGCCTGGTGCTGCCGGGCATGCCGATCGGTTCACCGGGCATGGAATCCCCGGATGGCTACAGCCAGCCGTTCACCGTTTCCCTGTTGGCCGAAGATGGCAGCTTGAGTGAGTTCACGAAGCACGAGTGATGCAAGTGCCGCGAGCGGACTTGCAACGCTAGCCCCTCTCCCGCATGCGAGAGAGGGGTTGGGGTGAGGGCGCTTTTAAAAGCACGTAGAGCAAAAGCTCCCCTCATCCGTCCCTTCGGGACACCTTCTCCCGCATGCGGGAGAAGGGAAGCAAGCACCGCGTGCAACTGCAGCTTTAGCCCCTCTCCCGCAAGCGGGAGAGGGGTTGGGGTGAGGGCGCTTTTAATAGCACGTAGAGCAAAAGCTCCCCTCATCCGCCCTCCGGGCACCTTCTCCCGCTCGCGGGAGAAGGGACACATGCACCACGAGCAGCCAGGCAGCGCGAGCCCCTCTCCTGCATGCGGGAGAGGGGTTGGGGTGAGGGCGCCTTTAAAAGCACGTAGAGCAAAAGCTCCCCTCATCGCCCTCCGGGCACCTTCTCCCGCTCGCGGGAGAAGGGACACGTGCACCACGAGCAGCCAGGCAGCGCGAGCCCCTCTCCCGCGTGCGGGAGAGGGGTTGGGGTGAGGGCAGCCTCAAACACGAAATACAAGAACACTTACCTCAAATCTTGAAGTCGTCATACGCAATCCTCGCGTCTTCAACACCCAGCGTACGCAGCAACTGCCGCGTCGCTGCCAGCATCGCCGGTGGCCCGCACAGGTAGAACTCGCACCCGGCCAGATCCGGATGCTGCCGCAACAGATCCTCGTGGATCGCGTCATGCACGCGACGCGGTGAAGTCCCTTCCGCGCCACCTGACCACACCGGATGCCAACTGAAGTTGGAATGCTGCTTGGCCAGCACCTGCATCTGCGCGGCATACGGGCAATCACGCGCGTTGCGGGCGCCGTACCAGAAGTGGATGCGCTCATTGCCGCCCTCTTCCAGGCGCTGCTGGATCATCGCGCGCAATGGCGCCATGCCTGCACCCGCACCGATGAATACCTTCTCCCGCTCAACACCGCTCAACGCGAAATCACCAAACGGCCCGCTGTAGCGCACGCGGTCACCTTCGCGCAGCGTGTACAGATAGGTGGAACCCTTGCCCGGTGGATGGCGCTTGCTTTCCTGCCAACCCGGACTGAAGCGCGCCAGCAACACCAACTGTCCTTCCGCCGCGCTGACCGGCATCGCCAGCGAGTACGAGCGACGCACTGCCGCCTTGTTCTGCAGCGTTGCCGGCAATGGCAGCGGCTTCCAGTCGTCGCGATGATCGTCCGGATGCCACAGCGCACTGCGCGGCAACTGGTACTCGGGTACATGCAACTGCAGGTAGCACCCCGGTTGGAACTGCGCGTCAGCCGCGTGCTCGGGTTGCAGATGGATTTCACGCAGGAACGGCGTTACCGCCTCCACCTTCACCACCGTGGCCCAATGTTCGGTCCACAGACTTGCGCCGCCGGCCACTTCTATCTCCAGGTCCTCGTTCACCGGCAGATTGCAGGCCAGGCGACAACCCACTTTCAACTTGGCATCCGGCAGGTGCGAGCGATCGGCAGCGGTCGCTTTACCGGCACCGCCACGCACACGTACTTCGCATAGGCCGCAACTCTGCCCACCGCCGCAATTTGAAGGCAGGTTCACGCCTTCGCGCGCCAACGCCACATAGACGTTGTCGCCGTTGGCTGCGGTCACCGTGCGCAGGTGTGCGCCGCCAGGTGCAAACACCATCAACTGCCGCTGCCTGCGCCAGCGACGCGGGACGAACTCCTGCAGGTGGAAGCTGGTCACCAACAACCAGAAGCCGGTCAACGCCAGCCACAAACCACCAATGCCTACCCCAATCACCAGCGGATTATTGAAGTTGGCCCGCTCGGTGTAATCCATGATGTGCAACATCCAGAAGATATCGAACAACCGCCACGTCGCGTTGCGGTGTTCCATCACCTGGCCGCTGTGTGCGGACACATAGATCGTGCTGTCATGCGCATCACTGAAATCCACGCGCCACACCGGATCGGGATTGGCGCGCGTTTCCAGCGTCCTGCTCAGGTACTGCGGCGTAGCAGGTACGCCATCACCACGATACGCAGCCTGCGCTACACGCGACGCCAATGCGGCGTCGACGGCAACGCGCCGGCCGTTGCGCGCATCGATCACCTCGGTGCCTTCCGGCGACTGCAGGCGATACACCGGCTGCTGCAACAGCCAGCCGCTGTCCAAGGTCGCCGCCGGGTGTTTGGCCACGCGCAGCGCTTCGGCCGGCGAGACGGTGTCCGCAGGCCACGCCGGCATTTCCAAGGTCGGCGCACGTTGTGCGCTGCCTTCAATCTTGTCCGGGTCGAGCAGGCTCATCATCAAGCCACTGCCCAGCCACACCACGAACTGCAGGCCGATCAACAAGCCGACCCATTTGTGCAGGGTTCGCATCCAGGGCGTCATGCGGACCTCCGCGTGCGGAAACTGTAGAACAGCAGCCAGATGCCACTGAGCGCGAAGCCCAACCCCAGCACCGATGCCACGCGCAACAAGGTGTTGTTGACGTCGCTGCGGTTCTCGTAATCCATGATGTGGAACATCCACAGGAAGTCGAACCAGCGCCACAAACTATGACGACGCGCGAGCAGTTCGCCGTTGTCGGGTGACAGGTACAACGTGGTGTCGCCGCTGTCAGCGAAATGCACCGCCCACATCGGCACCGGCCGCGTCTTAACTTCCGAGGGTGCCTGGGTGATCCATTCCACCCGCGTCACGTCGCCCTTGCCCTGATACAGCGAGCGCGCCAGGGCGATGGCCGCATCCCGGTCCAGCGGCGGCAGGCGTTCACCACTGGCCGCATCGACCAGAAACTTCGCCCCGCCCTGCCCCACTTCGTATACCTCGCGCTCCAGCACATGCTTGAGCCGGAACGATTGCAGCTGCGGGTAGCGTTCCACCAGCACATCCGCACCCACACGCGCTGCCTGCGGTGGCAGCGGTTCACCGTGCACATGCGCCAGGTGATCGCCGTGGATCACGTCCAGCGGCACCACGGTCATGTACACACCACTGAGCATCCACAACAGCGCCTGCACGCCGATGATCAGGCCAATCCATTTGTGAGCGCGACGCGCCCAGAAAGCGGGTTTCATCTACATCATCCTCAGTCTGCGATGCACCCCGCCGGCTGCCCGACGGGGTGCCTGCGGTCACCAGCGATAGCCGATGCGTGCGTACCAGCGACGACCCAGCAAATCGTAGGTCATGGTGTCGGTGTTGGCATCGGTGTAGCTCTGGATGAAAGGCGCCTTCTTGTCGAAGACGTTGTCCAGGCCCAACGACACATCCAGCGCCTTGCTCACCGCGTACTTGAGCTGCAGGTTGTGATAGAACACCGACGGCGCGTGGTCACCGATGTCACCGCGCCCCGCATTGATGTCTTCGGCACGGCCGATGTACTGCGTGGACCAGGTACCCGACCACTGGTCGCGCGATGCGTTCAACGCCACAAGCCCACGCCATTTGGTATAGCTGCCGCGGCCGCCGGTGATCTTGCCGGCATACTCGATCATCTCCGCGCCGTCATACGGGCGCACATCGTAGCGCTGCAGGTAGGAGACATCGGCGCTGACGCTGGCATCGAAACCGGCCACGTCGAATTCATACAACGCACCGAGATCAACGCCGGTGACACGCTCGTTGGCCGCATTCACTGGCTGCGAAGACAGGAAGTCCACTTCGCCGGTGCGCGGGTTTCGGGTGAAGTTGCTGGCGTCGCAGAACGGATGCGCCAAGCCCGGCGTGTTGTAGCAGATGGCCAGTTTGGTGGAACCGTCGATGCGTTGGATCGCGTGTTTGATGCGGATGTTGTAGTAGTCCAGCGTCAGCGTGAGGCCTGACAGGAACGACGGCGTCCACACCACACCGGCGGTGAACGAGGTGGCGTCCTCCGGCTTCAGCTCGGCATTGCCGCCTGCGGTGGTGAGGATGGTGTTGCCCGGCTGCACGTAGCCGGCCGGCACACCGTATGCCTGACAGTTGTTACGCACTACCGAATCGGCCGGCAACTTGCTCCAGTTGCTGCACGGGTCAGTGGTGGTGAGATTGCCTTCAGACACGCCACCAAACAGTTCCGGAATATTGGGAATGCGGAATGCAGTGGCGTAGGTGCTGCGCAGCTTCAGCGATTCATTGACCTGCCAGTCCAGGCCCACTTTGTAGTTGTAATCGCGGCCAAACAGGTCGTAGTCCGACGCACGTCCGGCCAGATTGAGGTACAGCGAATCCGCGATGACGCTGTCCTGCAGCAGTGGGATCGCCAGTTCGGCGAATACTTCCTTGGCGGTGTATTCGCCGGAGATCGGGTCCTGCTGGTTGGTGTTGCCGATGCCCATCACGGTCAGCGGATCGGGATCACGCCAGCCGCGCTCCTTGCGCACTTCCACACCCGTTGCGAAGCCCACCCAACCGGCCGGCAACTCGAAAATCTGTCCGCTCAGGTTGGCAGTGAAGCTCTTCTGCTCGTTGCCGCCGGTATCGCGCGAGCTGTACAGGATGTAGTCCAGCACTTCCTGACTCAGGTCACCGTGGCCGAGATAGTCACCACAGGGAATGGCCGCACCCGGCACCGGACTGCAGATACTGCGGTTCAAGGTCTGGTCGACGCGATCAAGATTGGCGACGTTGTCCGAGCCATCCACACCGGTGTTGCGCCCCCAGTTGAAGGCGGCCGACCAATCCCAACCGGTGCCGAACTGTCCCTTGATTCCGAGCAGGCCACGGAAGGTATTCACCTCCTGCGAAAAATGCCGCGGGCCCGCTTCTTCCAGGCGACGGCGCTGCAGCAGCAGATCCTGCCCGGTCGGATTGGTCGGGTGATCGGCAGCGATGTTGATCGGCCGGTACACGCCCAGCCCGCCGGGCGCGGCCAACTGGTCGGACTGGCGGTTGGTGTACATCAGCTCGGTGAACACGGTGGTGTTCTCGCTGAGCTGGCTGTCGCCAAACACGCTCATGCTGATGCGCTTGATCGGGTTGACCGCGTTGAGCGTGGGGTTGCCGTTGTAGTTGTGTTTGGCGGCCGAGTACGGCTCGTAGAAATCGCCGTTGCCGCCGGCCACCTGGTTGAAGTTGACCCGGCTGCCGTCGGCCAGCAGCGCGCGGCCACCGACGGTGGTGGAACTGCCCGAACACACCAGCTTGCCGTCTACTTCGGCCAAGCCACACGGTGCGCGGGAGCCCATGTTGACCGTGCCGCCTTCGGCATAGTTGATGCCGGCCATCAACGAGCCGCGATCGCTGGTAACGCCCCAGGCGAAATCCACCGCGGTCTCGTCGCCATCGCCCTGGGTGGTCTGGCCGTAGCGGACCGCCGCCTCGGCACCGTCGAAGCCCTGCTTGGTGATGATGTTGACCACGCCGGCCACCGCATCGGCACCATAGATGGCTGATGCGCCGTCCTTGAGCACTTCCACGCGCTCGATCAGCGCCACCGGGATCATGTTCAGATCGACGGAGCTGTTGGCGCCGGTGCCGCCATTGACGATGCGGCGACCATTGAGCAGCACCAACGTGCGGTTGATGCCCAGTCCACGCAGATTGACCTGGGTGGTGCCGTAGCCGTTTTCGGCCCAGTAGGCATTGCTCTGGCTGCCGGCGAAACCGGCCGATGCCGGCAGACGCTGCAGCAAGGTTTCCACCGAGGTGGCGCCGGAGCGCTCGATGGCTTCTGCATCGACCACGCTCACCGGGCCGACGCCGGACAACTGTGCGCGTTTGATATGGCTGCCGGTGACCTGCACCGCATCAAGCGTGCGTGCGCTTTCGGGTTTATCTGGATTCTGCTGTGCGTACGCGGCCTGGCTGGTAGCGGCCACACACAACACGCTGCCAATGGCCACGGCCAAGGCATGGGACTTCAAATACATTTCTCTCTCCCGCTGGGAAAACCTGTCTCTGGGCGATGTCCGCGTGCACAAAGCGCACACGCAGGGGCACTGCAACGTCGTAAGGACGCAGGGACGACAGGTCAAACGATGGGAGGACGGAACACCCGCGAAAGTTTGCTGGCTGGCAGCTCAAGCACGGGCAGCGCGGTATCGGGCGATACCAGCGGATGGGCGCCGGCAAACAGCTTCACCGACGTAGGCGGATACAAGGCCAACACGCAGACGCATTCGCAGCTGGCGCTGTCCACGCAGGTGCAATCGTCATGGTGCGGCGGCATCTTGCCGCGGCCGTGGTCGCCGTGGGCGTTGGTCAGCACGGGCTTGGCCGGCTCGCAATCGGGATCTACCGCGCCCGCGTCGGTGGTGACGGCCACGCTGGCCACCGTCTCCATCGCCATCCGCGCGCCGACCCACGCCCCGAGCACGCCTTCGGCTGCAAGCACGCAGATCAGCAGCAGTGGCAGCCAGAGGCGATACGGCATGGGTTTCCCGACGACCTTTTATTTGTATATACAAACAATGAATAACGCGACAGGAGAAGGCCTGTCAACTGCTCCGGCCTCTCGACGGCATTGCTCCCTAGGGGCGCGCCCTGCGCATCTACCGGTACAGCCCTTGTACCGGCGTCGTCTCCGCCCCATTCAAGTGTCGTGTGCCGACACTTCAGTTCCTGGCAGAGGATCAACCACTATCCTGCGACGCAGCATAGCCAGCGCGTCTGTCACCGCCAAGGTACGCAAGTCACGGCATTGATGATTTTTTCTACTGACGCAAGCAAGCTGCCGTGTTTGCCGGACTGCTGATTTCAGCTGCAACTTTTCACCTTCGGCACTGCTTGCAGATGCAACTTTCACTGCATCAGAAAACGCCGCGCTTCACCCTCCCCTTTTCACTGCAACAGGATGTCACCAATGAGCCTCCCAACCTCGATTCAAGCGCCCGGCGTCGCCGCACACGTGCCCGCCGAAACCAGCGGCTTCGTGTTCAACCACACCATGCTGCGGGTCAAGGACATCACCCGTTCGCTGGATTTCTACACGCGCGTGCTGGGCTTCCAGTTGATTGACCAGCGTGATTTCCCGGAAGCCGAATTCAGCCTGTACTTCCTGGCTTACGTGCCGGCAGGTACACAGATCCCCGCTGATGACGGCGAACGCCGCCTGTGGATGGCCGGCATCCCCGGCGTGCTGGAGCTCACCCACAACCACGGCACCGAGCAGCAGGAAGGTGCGATCTATCACGACGGCAACAGTGACCCGCGCGGCTTCGGCCACCTCTGCGTGTCGGTGCCGGATATCGAAACCGCCTGCGCGCGCTTTGAAGCACTGAACGTGCCGTTCCAGAAGCGCCTGACCGACGGCCGCATGAAGAACCTGGCCTTCATCAAGGACCCGGACGGCTATTGGGTGGAAGTGATTTCCAACACCGTGCGGCCGTGAGTTGACGGTGGTGCGATAACAAAAAACGCCGGCAATGCCGGCGTTTTCTACTTCTGTGAGCGAGAGACAACGCACTGCAATCCCCGCAAGGCGACGTTCCCGCGAAAAACCCTGGATATTCATCCCAACCGGCCCCGGAGTACTTCGCTACCCGTAGCCCGATGGCTGCGAATCAGTGACACCTGGAAAAGAAAAGCCCGGCTCAGGGCCGGGCTTCTTCACAGCGTCGGGGGAGAGAGAGAACCGGGCTGCTGTAGGGGATTATCCGCAACCTCGGTTACGCTTTCGTTACACCGATTATTCCGCCGTCACACTTCTGATAAAGCCATGCCGCTCGGCCGCTTCCATCACCGGTTCCAGGGCCGGAAATGCCATCCAAGTGAGGCACTTGGATCAGGCGACCCCCGCGCATCGGCACTGCTGCGATCCACCGAAGATTACTTTCCAATCCATCGCATATCGCACACGGCATGAACGAAAACGGCCCACTGCCTCAGCAGCCGGACCGTCTTCATTTCAGCGGGCCATCAAGCCACGTCGTCAATGCGCCGCGAGGTAGATGTCCTGCAGCACCGCTTTCTCCAGTTCCAGCTCGCTCAGCAGATTTTTCACGATATCGCCCAGGCTCAGAATGCCGACCAGCTTCTCGTTCTCGGTGACCATCAAATGGCGATGACGCGAGTAGGTCATCAGCGCCATGGCCTGCTTGAGCGTCGCATCCGGCGCAATGTTCTCCAGGCCGGCCGAGGACAGGCTGGAAATGACCCTTCTGCCCGCCTGTGGGCCATCTTCGGCCAGGCTGCGCACGATGTCCTTTTCGGAAATGATGCCTACCGGCGCATCGTCTTTCATCACCACCAACGCAGCAATTTTGTGCGCGCTCATCTTGTGTGCGGCGCCACCGATCGTGTCTTCCACATCAATGGTGACGATTGCCTCTTTCTTCGATTGCAGGACTTCACGGACGTTCATTCTTGTTTCCTGTTACCGGCTACTGAAGTGAAAATGCGCCCTTCCGACCTGCTGCCATACTCGGCCGGCAGATCGACCAGCACACGTCTGGTGCATGTCGCCGACCGTTGCGGTGCATCGGCAGACGAGGTGCTTCATCACGAACGGGATCAGTTGCAATACATCGATCATGCCCTTGACCCTTCCGAGTCTACGACCGCGTCCGCACGATCAACGTCAGCATTTTTGGAATGATTCATCGTGCAAACCGGTCGCTGATCGGAGCATGGCACTGCGAATTAAATCGCTGCTGAATCCAGCCACCAGCGTGCACGGAAGGCACGTCCAGAACCCGCCAAGGTTCACACCCGCCGTGGATGCGGGGCGCGAGGCGCATACGTTGCCCCAACAAAAAGGGGACCCGGTCGCTTGCGTGGCCGAGTCCCCTTGCATGCAACATAGTGCCGCTGCGCGAGCGGCTTATTCCACCGTCACACTCTTGGCGAGGTTGCGCGGCTTGTCCACGTCGGTGCCGCGTGCCAGCGCCGTGTGATACGCCAGCAGCTGCACCGGGATGGTGTGCACGATCGCGCTCAACACACCGGCATGACGCGGGGTGCGGATCACATGCACGCCTTCGGAGGCGTTGAAGTTGCTATCCTGGTCGGTGAACACAAACAGTTCACCGCCACGCGCGCGCACTTCCTGCATGTTGGATTTCACCTTCTCCAGCAGGCTGTCGTTGGGGGCGATCACCACCACCGGCATTTCCGCGTCCACCAGCGCCAGCGGGCCATGCTTGAGCTCGCCTGCCGGGTAAGCCTCGGCGTGGATGTAGGAGATTTCCTTGAGCTTGAGTGCGCCTTCCAATGCGATCGGATAGTGCAGGCCACGACCCAGGAACAGCGCGTTGGACTTGCTGGCAAAACGCTCGGCCCAGGCGATGATCTGCGGCTCCAGGTTCAGCGCGTGCTGCACGCTGCCCGGCAGGTGACGCAACTGCTCCAGGTAGTCCGCTTCCTGCTCGGCGCTGACCTTGCCGTGCAGCTTGCCCAGCACCACGGTCAGCTGGAACAACGCGGCCAGCTGGGTGGTGAAGGCCTTGGTCGAGGCGACGCCGATTTCGGCACCGGCGCGGGTATAGCAGACCAGTTCGCTGGCACGCGGGATGGCGCTTTCCGGCACGTTGCAGATGGACAGCGTGTGCAGGTGGCCGAGCGACTTGGCGTATTTCAGCGCCTCCATCGTGTCCAGGGTTTCGCCGGATTGGGAGATGGTGACGATCAGGTGCTTCGGGTTGGCGTAGGCGGCGCGATAGCGGTACTCGCTGGCGATCTCCACGCTGCACGGCAGGCCGGCGATGGCTTCGATCCAGTAACGCGCGGTGAGGCCGGCGTAGTAGCTGGTGCCACAGGCCAGAATCTGCACGCCTTCCACGTCTTTCAACACCGTCTCGGCATCCTGACCGAACAGCGTGGCCGGGAAACCACCCGCGTCGATCGCGGCTTCCAGCGTGTCGCCAAGCGCGCGCGGCTGCTCGTGGATTTCCTTCTGCATGAAGTGGCGGTACGGGCCCAGCTCCAGCGAGGCCAGCGACACATCGGACATGCGCTGCTCGCGCTGCACCGGTGCGTTGTTGCCGTCGAATACGCGCACGCCCTGCCGGGTCAGTTCGGCAGTGTCGCCCTCTTCCAGGAACATCACCCGACGGGTGGCCTGCAGGATGGCCGACACATCCGAGGCAACGAAGTTTTCACCGTCACCCAGGCCCACCAGCAGCGGGCAACCCATGCGCGCGACCACCATGCGCTCGGGTTCCTTGCGGCTGATCACGGCCAGCGCGTAGGCGCCGGTCAGCTCCTTCACCGTGCGCTGCAACGCGCTGAGCAGGTCGTCGTGATCGGCCTTCAGGTGATGGTGGATCAGGTGCGCGATGACCTCGGTATCGGTCTGCGACTCGAACACATAGCCCAGCGCGGTCAATTTCTCGCGCTGTTCTTCGTGGTTCTCGATGATGCCGTTGTGTACCAGCGCCACGCCTTCACTGATGTGCGGGTGCGCATTGGACTCGGTGACGCCGCCATGGGTCGCCCAACGCGTGTGGCCGATGCCCACGCTGGACTGGAAGTGTTCGGTAGCGGCGGCGCCTTCCATTTCGGCGACGCGGCCGGTGCGGCGCACGCGGCGTACCTGATCACCATTCAACACCGCGATACCCGACGAATCGTAGCCGCGGTATTCCAGCCGCTTGAGTCCTTCAATCAGTACTGGAACCACATCGCGATCCGCGATCGCTCCCACAATGCCGCACATAGCCCATCCGTCCGCGCTGGTGATCGGACATTCTAAGTCAGCGATTCAGCCATGCAGCGGACATCTGCGGCCAAGTGGCCGGCGGACACTGTCCGCGAAAGTGTCCGCGGACACCCGGACACCCGAATCGCATTATAAATATTCAATAAATTCAATTAATTAAAGTTGGCACGCTGCCTGCTTAATCGTTACCAACCCTTGCAGCGAAGCCACAGATGATCCGCGACACTTCCGCCCAGGACCAGGTTTCCACCCAGCGCCCGCAGCCCACATGGCGGCGGTGGCTGTGGCCCGCCGTTGCCACCGTTGTTGTCGTCGGTGGCATCGGCTACGTCGCCAGCAGTTGGCTCGGCGCCAGCCGCTCTTTCGATGGCGGGCGCTTGCGCATCGCTGAAGTCAGCCGCGGCGATCTGGTACGCGACATCGCCGCCGATGGCCGCGTCATCGCCGCCAACAGCCCGGTGCTGTATGCCATCTCCGCCGGCACGGTCACCTTGAAGGTGGTCGCCGGTGACGTGGTCAAGCAGGGCCAGGAGCTGGCGGTGATCGACAGCCCGGAGCTGCGCAGCAAGCTGGCGCAGGAACAGTCCACCCTGGCCGGTCTGGAAGCCGAAGCCAGCCGCGCCGCACTGGATGCCACCCTCGCCCGTGCCACCGGCGCCAAGATGTCCGACCAGGCCGGCCTGCTGCGCACCGCCGCACAGCGCGACCTGGACCGCTACCAGCGCGGTTTTGATGGTGGCGCGGTGCCGCAGGTCGATCTTGCCAAGGCCCAGGACGAACTGAAGAAGGCCCAGATCGAACTGCAGCACGCCCAGCAGGACGCCGCTCTGCAGAGCCGCGGCGCTGACCTGGACGCCCGCAACAAGCACCTGATGGCCGAACGCCAGAAGGCCGTGGTGAATGAAGTACAGCGCCAGGTGGATGCACTGACCCTGCGCGCGCCGTTCGACGGCCAGGTCGGCCAGGTGCAGGCCACCCAGCACACGCAGGTGATTGCCAACGCGCCGGTGCTGGGCGTGGTTGACCTGTCGCGCTTCGAGGTCGAGATCAAGGTGCCGGAAAGTTTCGCCCGCGAGTTGGCCATCGGCATGCCGGCCCAGCTCACCAGTGGCTCGGGCCAGCCGTTCCCGGGTGAAATCTCGGCCGTGTCGCCGGAAGTGGTGAACGGCGAAGTCGTCGCCCGCATCCGCTTCTCCGACAAGCAGCCCGAAGGCCTGCGCCAGAGCCAGCGCATGAGCTCGCGGATCCTGCTGGACACCCGCAAGAACGTGCTCAAGGTCGAGCGCGGCCCGTTCGTCGAGCAGTCCGGCGGTCGCTACGCCTATGTGGTCAACGGCAGCAACGCCACCCGTCGCCCGGTCAAGCTGGGCGTGAGCAGCCTGGGCGAAGTCGAAGTGATGTCCGGCCTGCAACCCGGCGACAAGATTGTTGTGTCCGGTGCCGACCTGTTCGGCGACAACGAAAGCGTTTCGATCAATTGATTGCGTGTGGGGATCGGGGAGTGGGGAACAGGGAATGAAAGAAACGGAAGTTGTCGGTATCCACTGATGCCAATCAACTGAAGCCCTATCAAGAATCCTTCATTCCCTGTTCCCCGCTCTCCCCCCACTCCTGCCCTCACTCCCTGCCTCAAAAGGAAAAACCATGCTCCAGATGCAATCCGTCTCCAAGGTCTTCCGTACCGAACAGGTTGAAACCCACGCGCTGCGTTCGCTGGACCTGCACGTCCGCGAGGGCGAGTTCGTCGCCGTCACCGGTCCGTCCGGTTCGGGCAAGACCACCTTCCTCAACATCGCCGGCCTGCTGGAAACCTTCACCAGCGGCCAGTACCTGCTCGATGGCCAGGACGTGAGCCACCTGGGTGACGACGCGCGTTCGCGTCTGCGCAACCAGAAAATCGGCTTCATCTTCCAGGGATTCAACCTGATTCCCGACCTCAACCTGTTCGACAACGTCGATGTGCCGCTGCGTTACCGCGGCATGCCCGCCTCCGAGCGCCGCGAGCGCATCGAGAAGGCACTGAGCAGCGTGGGTCTGGGTTCGCGCATGAAGCATTACCCGGCCGAACTGTCCGGCGGTCAGCAGCAGCGTGCGGCCATCGCACGTGCCCTGGCCGGCAGCCCACGTCTGTTGCTGGCCGATGAACCGACCGGCAACCTGGACACGCAGATGGCACGCGGCGTGATGGAACTGCTGGAAGAGATCAACAGCCAGGGCACCACCATCGTCATGGTCACCCATGATCCGGAACTGGCTGCCCGTGCACAGCGCAACGTGCATATCGTCGATGGCCAGGCCACTGATCTGCTGCGTGAGCCGGTGTTGGCGCACGCCGCCAAGCTCGCCGCCGCCGCTTCCACCCAGGGCTGAGGCAGCCTCGCATGTCCTTGTTCCCTTACTACCTGCAGCAAGGCCTGCGCAGTCTTCGCCGTACACCGGTGCTGACTGCGTTGATGGTGCTGTCCATCGCCATGGGCATCGGTGCATCGATGACCACGCTCACGGTGATGCACCTGCTCTCGGGCGATCCCCTGCCCGGCCGCAGCGAGCACATTTTCTACCCGCAGCTGGATGCTTCGCCGCGCGGTGAAAGTGCACGCAAGGAACCGATGGACATGCTCGACTACACCTCCGCCGTGGACCTGTGGCGCGATGGCCCGGCCGACCGCAAGGCGCTGGTGGTGGACAGCAGCGTCAAGCTGTCCGCTTCCAGCAGCAGCGAGCCGCCAAGCATCGCGACGATGCTGTCGACCACGGCCGATTTCTTCCCGATGTTCCAGGTGCCGATGGCGTTTGGTGCGGGCTGGTCGCAGGACGACGATGAACGCCGCGCGCGGGTCGCGGTGATCTCGTGGGATTTGAATCAGCGTCTGTTCGGTGGCAAGGACAGCACTGGTCAGATGCTGCGCATCCGCGATGGCGAAGTACGCATCGTCGGCGTGCTCAAGCCGTGGCGTCCGTCGCCGCGCTTCTACACGGTGGCTGGCGGCCGCTTTGCACAGGGCGACACCGCCGATTACTACACCCGCATCGAAGACGTGATGGTGCCGTTCTTCACCGGCCTGCAGCTCAATGCCGGCAACTTCCAGCAATTCACCTGCTGGAACCTGCCCAGCAATCCAGGGCATCTGGAGAACTCCGATTGCGTATGGCTGCAGTTGTGGGTGCAGCTGGACGATGCGACCAAGGTCGCTGCATACCGCCAGTTCGTGGACGGTTACGCACAGCAGCAGCACCAGCTCGGCCGTATCAGCCAACCGGAGCTGACGCGCGTGCGCAGCCTGATGGAATGGATGGATTACAACGGCGTGGTGCCGCGTGACGTGCGCCTGCAGGCGTGGATGGCACTGGCCTTCCTCGGCATCTGCCTGTTCAACACGGTCGGCCTGTTGTTGGCCAAGTTCCTGCGTCGCACCGGAGAGATCGGCGTACTGCGTGCATTGGGCGCCACTCGCACGATGGTGTTTCAGCAATGTCTGGTCGAGGCCGCACTGGTCGGTCTTGCCGGTGGATTCGGTGGCTTGCTGCTGACTCTGTTCGGCCTGTGGAGCGTGCGCCAGCAGCCCCTGGCCTACGCCGACATGATGCAGCTGGACATGCAGATGCTGGCCATCACTTTTGCGGTGTCGGTGATGACCACCGTTGCTGCGGGCATGTTGCCGGCGCTGCGCGCCAGCCGCATCGATCCTGCCCTCCAGATCAAGGCCCTGTAAGGATATGGATATCAAGCCCATCCTCAGCACGCTCTCGCGCCACCGCGTTGCCGCCTCGCTGATCGTGCTGGAAATCGCACTGGCCTGCGCCGTGCTGTGCAACGCCCTGTTCCTGGCCGCCTCGCGCATGGAACTGATGCGCATGGACAGCGGCGTCGACGAAACCGCCATCGCCACCATCACTCTCAATGACTGCGACAGCTGCAACGCGGTCGACCTCAACAGCCGCTGGCTGCAGCAGCTGCGCGGCCAGGCCGGTGTGCAGGCCGCAGGGGTCGCCAACGCCGTGCCGTTCGGCCAGCGTGCGGGCACCTTCGGCATCACGCTGGATGCCGAAGGCAAGCATCACGGCGGCGTGCCGCACTTCTACACGCTCGATGCCGACGCCGTCGCCACGCTGCAGCTCAAGCCGGTGCAGGGCCGCATGTTCGAGGCGGCCGACTACCAGCCGATCGAGAACTACCTGCCGGAGAACGCACAGGTATGGATCACCCAGGCGTTCGCCGAACACCTGTGGCCGGGTGAATCCGCACTGGGCAAGTCGTTCTGGATGGGCAGTTACCACTACGCCGTGGCCGGCGTCCTGGCGAGCTTCTCGCGCCCTGATCCGGGCCGCAGCGAGAACGGCATCGCCGGTGCGCAGTGGTCGGTGATCGTGCCGGTCACCACCAACGCGCAGAGCGGCACCTACGTACTGCGCGCCAACCCGGCAGACCTGCCCGGCATCCTCCGTGACGCTATTGCCGCCGCACCCAAAGTAACGCCCGAAGCCATCCTTGCCGGCGACTACAGCATGCCGCTGCAGCAGCTGCGCGACACCTACTTCCGCCAGGACCGCGCCATGACCCGGCTGCTGCTTGGCGTGTGCGTGACCATGTTGCTGGTCACCGCACTGGGCATCATCGGCCTGGCCAGTTTCTGGGTGCAGCAGCGCACCAAGCAGATCGGCATCCGCCGTGCACTGGGTGCGACGCGGCGGCAGATCGTCGGCTACTTCCAGACCGAGAACTTCCTGTTGACCAGCATCGGTATCGCCATCGGCATGTTGCTGGCCTACGCCGGCAATCAACTGTTGATGCATTACTTCGAGATCCCACGGCTGCCGCTGTACTACCTGCCAGTTGGCGCCGTCCTGTTGTGGTTGCTCGGCCAAGCGGCGGTCATCGGCCCCGCACTCCGCGCCGCCGCCATCCCACCCATCGTCGCCACACGCAGCGCCTGACCCGCCAAGGAACGCTCATGTTCAGCTACTACTTCAAACTTGCCTTACGCAGTTTTGGCCGCAACAAGGTCCTCACCGCACTGATGGTGCTCGCCATCGCCCTGGGCATCGGCGCGTCCATGACCACGTTGACCGTGTTCAAGGTGCTGTCCGGCAACCCCATCCCGCACAAGAGCGAAAAGCTGTTCTACGTACAGCTGGACCCGGGCATGCGCGAAGGCTACAAGGCCGGCGAAGAACCCGAGACGCAGATGACCCGCTTCGATGCCGAAGAACTGCTGCGCCAGAAGAAGGCCCCCAGGCAGGCGATGATGACCGGCGGTGGCGGAATCGTTGATCCGCGTGTGGATGCACTCAAGCCCTTCAGTATCCAGATGCGCTACACCTCGGCGGACTTCTTCCCGATGTTCGAGCCGCCCTTCCTGTACGGCCAGGGCTGGAGCGCCCGCGAGGATGAAGGCCGTGGCCGTGTGGCCGTAATCACCAAGGTGCTCAACGAAAAACTGTTCAAGGGCGAAAACAGCGTCGGCAAGGATGTGCTGGTGGAAGGCCATGCACTGCGCATCGTCGGTGTGCTCAACGAATGGGCACCCAAGCCCAAGTTCTACGACATCACCACCGACCGTTATGACGGCGACGAAGACGTGATCCTGCCGTTCAGCACCTTCATCGACCTGAAGCTGGACCGCAACGGCAACATGAACTGCTTCGGTCGCGAGATCGTCAGCGATGCACAGGCACTCAACGTTCCCTGTGCCTGGATCCAGTACTGGGTGGAACTGGAGTCGCCCAGCAAGGCCGGTGATTTCAAGGCCTACCTGGACAACTACTCCGAACAGCAGCGCGCCGCCGGCCGTTTCGAGCGCCCTGCCAACACCCGCCTGCGTGACGTGATGGAGTGGATGGAATTCAGCAACGTAGTGCCGGGCGACGTGCGCCTGCAGATGTGGCTGGCGTTCGGCTTCCTGCTGGTGTGCCTGGTCAACACCATTGGCCTGCTGCTGGCCAAGTTCCTGCGCCGCAGTGGCGAAATCGGCGTGCGCCGCGCACTGGGTGCCAGCCGTCGGGAGATCTTCAAGCAATGCCTGGTAGAGGCGGGCACCATCGGCCTGGCCGGCGGCCTGCTCGGTCTGGTGTTCGCACTGCTCGGCCTGTGGGCAGTACGCCAGCGCCCGGCCAGCTATGCCGAACTCGCCCATCTGGACGGTTCGATGCTGCTGCTGACCTTCGTCATGGCCATCGTCGCCAGCCTGTTGGCCGGTGCATTGCCTGCATGGCGTGCGATGCAGGTCGCACCCGCATTGCAGCTCAAGAGCCAATAAAACCACTGCGTCCTCCCTTGCGTATCGCGCAAGGGAGGACTGGAGAGAGGCTTCCGCTTTCAACGCTGTTGCTCTCCCACTCCTCACTCTTCTATTTCACTCCCAGGCTCCACGGAGAACCACAATGGATATCCGCCCGATTCTTTCCACACTGACACGGCACAAAACAGCTGCCGCATTGATCGTGCTGGAAATCGCCCTGAGCTGCGCCATCATCTGCAACGCCTTGTTCATTGTGTCCCAGCGCATCGAGACCATGAACCTTGCCAGCGGCATCGATGACATGAACCTGATGGAGATCGGCTTGAGCGGCATCGGCAAGCAGGTCGATGGCGATGCGCGTACCGTCGAGGACATCGCATCGCTGCGGGCCATCCCCGGCGTCGAGAACGTCACCATCGTCAACCAGCTGCCTTATCAGGGCGGCTCTTGGAACACCTCGCTGTCCGTCAGCCCCGACCCGGACGCGCAGTCAGTCAACGGCGCCCAGTACCAGATTGGCGAGAACGCGCTGAAGACCTTGGGCATCAAGCTGATCGCAGGCCGCGACTTCAACGCCGACGAGTACCAGAGCAACGACGTGCTGGAAAAGGTGGAAGACCTCAGCACCCTGCGCACCTCGACGATCCTGTCCGAAGCGATGGCCAAACAGCTGTTCCCGGACGGCGACGCCATCGGCAAGACTCTGTATATGGCCAACATCCCGGTGACGGTTGTCGGCGTCGCACAGACCCTGCTGCGCCCGAACATGCAGAACAACAACCGAACCTACACGCTGATGTTCCCGATCCGGATGAACTTCTCCAACGGCGGGCGCTACATCATCCGCGTTGCCGATCCGAGCCGTCGCGACGAGGTGATGAAGCAGGCGCTGGCGGCACTGGAAAAGAACGATCCCAATCGCCTGGTGTGGAGCAAGCTCACCATCGAAGAGAAGCGCGCCAAGTACTTCGCCAACGACCGCGACATGATCGGCCTGTTGATCATCATCAGCGGCCTGCTGTTGCTGGTGACCGCACTGGGCATCATCGGCCTGGCCAGCTTCTGGGTGCAGCAGCGCACCAAGCAGATCGGCATCCGTCGTGCACTTGGCGCCACCCGCAGCCAGATCCTGCGCTATTTCCAGACCGAAAACTTCCTGCTGGCCGGCATTGGCATCGTGGTCGGCATGCTGCTGGCCTACCTGCTCAACCAGTGGCTGATGGGCCGCTATGAGTTGCCGCGTCTGCCGCTGCTCTACCTGCCGGTTGGCGCGGTGCTGCTGTGGATACTGGGACAAGTCGCCGTGTTCGGCCCGGCCCGCAAGGCCGCCGCCATTCCACCGGCCGTTGCCACCCGCAGCACCTGATCACGGACGAACAAAGGGGACTCATGTTCGGCTACTACCTGCAACTGGCACTGCGCAGCTTCGCCCGCAACAAGGTACTGACCACCTTGATGGTGCTGACCATCGCGGTCGGCATCGGCGCGACGATGACCACGCTGGCCCTGTACTTCGTGCTCTCGGGCGATCCCATTCCGCACAAGAGCGCGCAGTTGTTCTACCCGCAGTTGGAGCCGCGCAGCCTCGGCAAGGACGCCACGCTGGACAGGGAGCCGCTGAAACAGATGAGCCGCTACGACGCCGAGGAACTGCTGCGGCAGAAGCGCGGCGACCGGCAAGCGGTGATGAGCGGCGGCTCGGTGACGTTGCAACCCGGTGGAAACATCGCGCAACCGTTCCGCGTATCAGCCCGCTACACCTCGGCCGATTTCTTCCCCATGTTTGATGTGCCGCTGCTCAGCGGCACCGCATGGAGCAACAAGGACGATGACGAACGCGCGCGCGTGGCCGTCATCCATCGCACGCTGGCTTCCAGGCTGTTTGGCACGGAAGAGGCTGTCGGCCGGGAACTGCGCTTGCCGCAAGGCACCTTCCGGGTCGTCGGTGTGTCGGCAGACTGGAAGCCAGCCCCACGTTTCTATGACTTGAGCAACCAGCGCTATGGCGCGGTTGAGCAGGTATTCCTGCCGTTCTCCAGCTCGCGCGACCTGCGCCTGGACACGCAGGGCAGTGTGAGCTGCTGGGGCAACAGCAATGACGAAACCGAAGGCAACTACGGCCTCAATGCACCCTGCGCCTGGCTGCAGTATTGGGTGGAGCTGGATACACCGCAGAAGGCCGTCGACTATCTGAAGTACCTGGCCGATTACTCCGATGCGCAGCGTAGCAGCGGACGCTTCGAACGCCCCAACAACGTGCGTCTGCGCAGCGTGATGGACTGGCTGGATTTCAACCGCATCGTGCCCAACGATGTGCGCCTGCAGATGTGGCTGGCGTTCGGCTTCCTGCTGGTGTGCATGATCAACACCGTGAGCCTGTTGTTGGCCAAGTTCCTGCGCCGCAGTGGCGAGATTGGCGTGCGCCGTTCGCTGGGCGCATCGCGCAGGGACATCTTCAAACAATGTCTGGTCGAGGCCGGCACCATCGGTCTGCTCGGCGGCGTGCTCGGCTTGGGCTTCGCCGCCATCGGCTTGTGGCTGATTCGTCAGCAACCGGACGAGTACGCGCGCCTGGCACACCTGGATCTCACCACGCTGTGGCTCACGTTTGCCCTGGCCTTGCTGGTCAGCCTGCTTTCCGGCCTGTTGCCGGCCTGGCGTGCGATGCGCATTCCGCCTGCATTGCAGCTCAAAAGTCAGTGAGGTGGGGAACGTGATCAGGAATGGCGGTACGGAAATGCTGGAGTTCGAGCTGACCCAGGCGCATGCACCAACAGCACGACTCCCCAGCCCTCGCCCGCTTCCGCTGACCCACAGGAACCAACGGAGAGGAACCACCAACCCGCGGACGCAGAGCCAAGCTGCAACCGCTGCGGTTGCTGGTTCCTCCCCACTGTTTCCTCGCATAACCGCTAAGCGCCGAATCACGCGTTCGTACGCATCTGTATCTGGCTTCTGAGCAGTAGGCGCAGCGCTGCAGCCCAACGGTCCAAGGAGAACGACCATCGACATCCGCCCCATTCTCGTCACGCTGTTGCGGCACAAGACCGCCGCGTTGCTGATCGTGCTTGAGATCGCATTGAGCTGCGCCATCATCTGCAATGCGGTGTTCATCATCAGCAACCGCATCGCCGAGCTGCAGCTCGACAGCGGCGTCGCCAATGACGAGCTGGTCTATCTGGCAACCAGCAGCCTGCTGCCCGACGTCAACATGGATGCGCTGCGCAAACAGGACCTCCGGGCGCTTTCCGCCCTGCCCGGCGTGAAGGCCGCCAGCAGCGTCAACCAGATCCCGTATGGCAGCAATGTCTGGGGCTCGGACGTTCGGCTCGATCTGAGCCAGATCCGGCCGAGCGTGCATGCCACGCTCTACATGGACGACGGCCAGTTGCTGCAGACTTTCGGCATGCAGGTCATCGAAGGACGCGCCTTCAATGCCGATGAGTATCTGGAGAACAGCGCGTTCGATCCCAACAAGATCGGCCCGTCGGTTCCTGCGATCCTCCTGAGCAGATCATTGGCCCAGACGCTGTTCCCGGATCAAAGCGCCATCGGCAAACATGTTTACGTCTGGGGCGAAGATCAGCCGCCCTCGCCGGTGGTCGGCGTCATCAGCGACCTGATGGCGCCCGGCGAACAAGGCACCTTCGCCAATCGCTATCACTCGATGGTGTTTCCGATCCGCGTATCCAATGGCGCCTATGCATTGCGCACCACAACCGACCAACGCGATGCCGTACTCACCGCCGCCGTGGCCGCGCTCAACCGCACCGATCCCAACCGCATCATCGAGCAGAAGGACACGCTGGAACAGATGCGCACCAGCTTCCATCGCCGCGACCGGGCGGTGATCTGGCTGCTGCTCGCCGTGTGTGTGGCACTGCTGGCGGTGACCGCGTTCGGCATCATCGGCCTGGCCAGTTTCTGGGTGCAGCAACGCACCAAACAAATCGGCATCCGTCGTGCGCTGGGCGCCACGCAACGGCACATCCTGCGCTACTTCCAGCTGGAGAATTTCATTCTCAGCAGCGCCGGCATCGTGCTCGGCCTGCTGCTCGCCTACAGCTTGAACATGCTGTTGATGAGCCGCTACGAACTGCCGCGCCTGCCACTGAGCTATCTGCCAGCCAGCGCCGTATTGCTTTGGATTCTGGGGCAGATCGCCGTGTTCGGCCCGGCACGTCGTGCGGCCGCCATTCCTCCGGCTGTCGCGACGCGCAGCGCATGACCTATCGCCTCCCCTCGCCTTCTGATCGGACCGTTCCCATGAACAAAGCACTGCTCGTCCTGCTGTTCGCCTTGGCACCATTGTCCGCATCACCGGCGATGGCTGACGAGCCGATGACGCCTTCGCTGCAGGACACCATCGCCGCGTTGGACTTCCAGGTATTCGACAGCTTCAACCGCTGCACCGATCCGGCACAGCTGCAGAAACACGCGGGCTATTTTGATCCGGCGGTGGAGTTCTACCACGACACCGGCAGCGTCACCTGGACCCGCGACGCCATGCTGGCCAACACCCGCAAGCATGTCTGTGGCAACTTCACCCGCGAACTGATTCCCGGTTCACTTGAAGTATTTGAGATCAAGGATTTCGGCGCACTCAGCCGCGGGCAGCACCGCTTCTGCGACAGCAAAACCCACGCATGCGATGGTCTGGCCGATTTCACCATTCTCTGGCGCCTGCAGGATGGCCACTG
The DNA here is from genome assembly GCF_050737575.1 of Stenotrophomonas sp. Classification (GTDB taxonomy): domain Bacteria; phylum Pseudomonadota; class Gammaproteobacteria; order Xanthomonadales; family Xanthomonadaceae; genus Stenotrophomonas. The sequence continues at coordinate 10,594 of NZ_JBOHXW010000002.1, read as the reverse complement.
GCAGATCACCCGCGTGATGAGCTACGCACACCGTGCCAATACCCAGGAGGCGAACCATTGAATTACACGTTGGAAACCGGCCTGCGCGGCTGTCTCCGCCATCCACGCACGATGGCATTGGTGGTACTGACGCTCGGTCTCGGGCTGGCCTCGGTGATGACCATGCTGACCCTGCTTTCGGTGCTGGGCGCTGATCCGCTGCCCGGCATCAGTCACAAACTGCACATCGCCTGGGCCGATTCCCGCGCCGCCGCCAAGAGCGGCGAGACCGACAGTTATGGCGACGGCTCGCCCATTCCACCGCTGTGGAAACTGTCCGATGCACGCGCCATGCAGCAGCTGCGCCCGGACATCCGCCAAGTAGCGCTGGTCACCGCGCCGGTGACCGTCAGCAACACCGACGGCAGCAAACAGAAGCATGTTTCGGCGGCGATGGCACTCGGCCCGATGCTGCCGATGTTCGGCGTGCCGCTGCGTCACGGGCGTTTCTGGACACCGGAGGAAGAAGCCTCGCGCGTACCGGTGGTGGTCATCAGCCGCGCCTTGAGCGAACGCCTGCTCGGCCGCGAAGACGGCACCGGCGGCGAAGTACGCCTGGGCAATCACAGCTTCCGCGTCATCGGCATCAGCGAGCGCTGGGCGCCGCGACCGCGACCACACTTCCTGCCTTCCAACGACGCAGGGTGGCGCGGTGATGGTGATGAAGTGTTCGTACCGGCCGAAGCCGCACTGGCGTCCGGCATTGAAATCAGCAGTACCCGCGTCTGCGACGGCACTGGCTTTGGTGGTTTCCGCTTCGATCAGGTCAACGTCGAGCAGTGCCGCTGGCTGGTGTTGTGGGCCGAGTTGGAAGATGCGTCGCAACAACGCAGCTACGCGCAAAGCCTGCAGGCCTTCGCCACCGACCGCCACGCGGCTGGCGTGTTCGCGCGCCCGGCGTCCACGCAGCTGTTGTCGATGCCGCAATGGCTGCATCACAACCGCGTCGTGCCGGACAGCGTGCGCCTGAACCTGTGGCTGGCCATCAGCTTGTTGGTGTTGTGCCTGGTCAACGTGGCCGGCCTGCTCGCCGCACGCTTTCTGCGCCGCTCCAGTGAGTACGGCGTGCGCCGCGTCCTGGGTGCACCACGTCAGGCCATCATCGCGGCGTGCATGGTGGAATCCACGCTTGCGGGCCTGTTTGGCGGGCTGATGGCGCTACCGCTCACCCTGGCCGGGTTGTGGTTGATACGGCAACAAGGCGAGTCGTATGCACCGCTGGCGCGGCTCAGTCCCAGCCTGTTCGCCGTGCTGTTGCTGTTGGCCTTGCTTACTGGCGTGTTGGTTGGCCTGCTGCCGGCCATCCGCGCCGCGCGCCAGGAGCCTGCGCTGCAGGTCAAAACGCTATGAACGGAGCCGTCGCATGAACCATCTCATTTCTCCGTTGCGGCGCCAGCCGATGATGCCGTGGCTGATCGTCCTGCAGATTGCCGTGGCCTGCGCCATCCTCTGCAACACGCTGTTCCTGCTCGTGCAGCAGGCTGGCCCACTGCTGACCGACGACGGCATCGCCCGCAATGAAGTCATCATCGTTGACCAACTGGTCAGTGGCGGCGGCAACTGGTCGGCATCGCAGGCCCGCGCCGGTGCCGACGCGCTGGCCGCCATTCCCGGCGTGAAGCGTGCTTCGGCAGTAGTGGGCGCACCGATGCGGCAGACGCTGACCATGGTGTACGACATCAAGTCGGCCGACGGCCCCACCGTGCTGGTCAGCGGCTTCATCGGCGACAAGCTCATCGACACGCTGGGCCTGCAACTCAGCCGTGGCCGCGATTTCCTCGACAACGAATACAGCGACCTGCAATTGGGTGATGGTGACAACAGCGCAACCACGCCGGTCATCCTCACCGAGTCGTTGGCGCGCACGCTGTTCGGCGATCACAACCCGGTCGGCCAAGCGCTCACTGCCGGCGATGGCAACGGCCATTACGTGGTGGTCGGCGTGGTGGCGCACTTGATGCGCTATCAACTGGCCGAGCTGGACGACGGCAAGGCCGAGTACGCCATTCTGCTACCGCACCGTGCGGCCGGTCTGCCGATGCTCAGCTTCGTGATCCGTGCCGATGCAACCCAACGCGATGCGGTACTCAAGGCCGTTCCCGGCGTGCTTCAAACCAGCTTTGCCGGGCAGATGGCCAAGGGCTTCGCGCCGGTCGTCGCGGACTACGAACAACTGCGTGCAGATGGCCTGCGCACCCGCCGCGCGGCGGTGTGGTTGTTGGTCACGGTCAACGCCGTGGTCGCCACCATCACACTTATCGGCATCGCCAGCCTGAGCGGCTATTGGATCCAGCAACGCACGCGCCAGATCGGCATTCGACGGGCACTGGGCGCCACCCGCGGGCAGATCCTGCGTCACTTCCTGGCCGAGAACCTGCTGCTCAGCGGCGCGGGACTGTTCGTCGGGCTGCTGCTGGCGGTATTGATCAACCAATGGCTGATGCAGCATTACGAATTGCCGCGTCTGCCGCTGGCGTATCTCCCCGTCGCAGCACTGCTGCTGGTGCTGCTGGGCCAGTTGGCGGTGCTCCTGCCTGCGCGCCGTGCCGCACGGCTGCCACCTGCCAGCGCCGCCCGCAGCGTGTAATGTGCTGACTTCGCCGTCACAACGGCCGCCACCCACCGCTTCCTACGACCCCTGATGCCGCAGATTCTGATCATCGACGACAACACCGCCGTGGCCACCGCGTTGGACGTGTTGTTCTCCCTGCACGACATCGAGACCCGCCACGCCACCTCGCCCGAGCAGGGCCTGGCGATGCTGGCCGAGCAGGAGTTCGACCTGGTCCTGCAGGACATGAACTTCACCGCCGACACCACCTCCGGCGAAGAAGGCCAAGCGCTGTTCCGCCGCATCCGCGACGCGCACCCGGATCTGCCGGTGATCCTGCTCACCGCGTGGACGCATCTGGACAGCGCGGTGGAGCTGGTCAAGGCCGGCGCCGCCGATTACCTGGCCAAACCGTGGGACGACAAGCGCCTGCTGACCACCGTCAACAACCTGATGGAACTGGCCGAAACCCGCCGCGAACTCGCCCGCCGCCGGCAACGTGAACTGGCCCAGCGCGAAAGCCTGCACGAGCGCTACGACCTGCGTTCGCTGGTGTTCGCCGATCCCGCCAGCGAGCGCGTGATCGCACTGGCCTGCCAGGTGGCACGTTCGGAATTGCCGGTGCTGATCACCGGGCCCAATGGCGCCGGCAAGGAAAAGATCGCCGAAATCATCCAGGCCAACTCGGCCAATCGCAAAGGCCCGTTCGTGGCGCTCAACTGCGGCGCCATTCCCTCCGAGTTGATCGAGGCCGAGTTGTTTGGTGCGGAAGCCGGCGCCTATACCGGCGCCAACAAGGCGCGCGAAGGCAAGTTTGAAGCGGCCGACGGCGGCACCTTGTTCCTGGACGAAATCGGCAACCTCTCGCTCACCGGCCAGATGAAACTGTTGCGCGTGCTGGAAACCGGCCGCTTTGAACGGCTGGGTTCCAATCGCGAGCGTCAGGTGAAAGTGCGCGTGGTCAGCGCCACCAATGCCGACCTGCCCGCGATGATCCGCGACGGCAGCTTCCGCGAAGACCTGTATTACCGCCTCAACACCGTGGAGCTGGCATTGCCGGCGCTGGCCGAACGTCGCGAAGACATCCTGCCGCTGGCCCGCCACTTCCTCGGCGACGGTGGCAAGGCCTTGTCGCCACAAGCCGCGCAGGCGCTGCAGCGGCACAACTGGCCAGGCAACGTGCGCGAGCTGCGCAATGTGATCCAGCGCGCCAGCCTGCTCGCGCAGGGGCCACGTCTGGAAGTCGCTGACCTCAACCTGCCGCGTGCGCCCTCGCGGCCAGTCACGCAAGGCGCCGAAGAACCGGACCGCGCCCGGATCATGGCTGCACTGGAACATGCCGGCGGCGTCATCGCCCAGGCAGCGGCCGAACTGGGCTTGAGCCGGCAGGCGCTGTACCGCCGCATGGACCGTCACGGCATCCCGCGCGAATGAGAACGTCCCGGTGAAAATACGTTCCTTCACCTTCAGCCTGTTCCTGCGCCTGCTGCCGGTACTGGCCCTGGCGGCCGCTTTGCCGTGGATGCTCGCGTACTGGATGGACCACGGCTGGACCGTGGTGGCCGCCTCCGCCGTCATCCTGCTGGCATTGATGTGGTACGCACTGCATCGCGCAACTTCACCCATCCGTTCCTTGCTGCGCGCCCTGTCCGGCACCACCAGCAGCTACCGCGATGGCGAGTACAACTTCGGCGTGCATTGGAGCAGCAACGATGAGTTCGCACAGCTGGTCAAAGCCCACGCCGAACTCGGCGAAGTGCTGCGCGAACAACGCCAGTCACTGGTGCAACGCGAACTGCTGCTGGACACCATGGTGCAGAACACGCCGGTAGCGATGCTGCTGCTCACCGATGGAGGCGACGGCATCCAGCGCGTGGCGTTCTCCAACACGGCGGCACGAAAATTGCTGCACGGCGGCTGGAAGCTGGAAGGCAAACGCGTGCAGGAACTGCTGGAAAACATGCCGATCGAGCTGCGCAACGCCATCGCGCGCGGTGGCGACAGCCTGTTCGCCGTGCGCGAGCCCGACGCAGAGGAAGGCGACGACGAAGACGAGCAGATATATCACCTGTCGCGCCGCAATTTCCATCTCAACGGCCGCCCGCACGAGCTGTTGTTGCTGCGCCTGCTCACCGCCGAACTGCGCCGGCAGGAAGTGCAGACCTGGAAGAAAGTCATCCGTGTGATCAGCCACGAGTTGAACAATTCGCTGGCACCGATTGCGTCGTTGGCACACTCCGGCGCCGAGCTGGTGCGTCGCAATCGGTTTGATCGTCTGGAAGACATCTTCGCCACCGTCGAAGAACGTGCCCGTCATCTGGAAGGCTTCATTCGCGGCTACGCACGCTTCGCAAAGCTGCCACAACCGCAGCTGCAGACCGTGGTCTGGCGCAACTTCCTGCATGGCCTGCAGCAGCAGATTCCCTTCCGCATGGAACCGCCGCCGGAAGAACTGAGCAGCCGCATCGACCAGGCACAGTTCTCGCAAGCCCTGTTGAACCTGCTCAAAAACGCACACGAAGCCGGCGGCGACAACGGCGCCCCGGACGACGCCGTCGAACTGCGTGTCGCGCGTCTACCGCATTGGCTGCGTATCGAAGTATTGGATCGCGGCAGCGGCATGAACGAGGCCGTGCTGCAGAACGCGCTGATGCCGTTCTATTCCACCAAGCGCAACGGCACCGGCCTGGGTCTGGCATTGACCCGCGAAATCATCGAAGCCCACGGCGGCCGCATCTCGCTGCAGAACCGCAACGAAGGCGGGCTCTGCGTCGCCATCCTGCTGCCGCACGATTGAGAACATTCGCCGCGACTCAATGCCCCTCTCTCGTTTACGGGAGAGGGGTTGGGGTGAGGGCAGCTTTGCTCTTCTGAAATGCCGGCCACGCCATGGCCTCACCGACAACGCCTGCCGAGCCTGGCTCGGCACTACAGGCTCTTTCAAAGCTCGCGCAGCATCGCCACGCGCAACGCCATCGGAAAGCCCGCCGACGCCTCTTCCGCCATCACCCGGCGCATGCCGGCACTCCACGCCTCGCGCGGCCACACACGAAAACCTTCGCTCGCATAGAAGCCTGCGTTCCACGGTGCATCTTTCAACGTCGTCAACACCGCACGGCGATGTCCGCGCTCGACCGCCTGCCGCAATGCATATCGCAGCAGCGCTCGCCCATGACCTTTACCGCCATGTTCCGGCAGCACATCCATCTGTTGAACATGGAAATCGTCTTCCAGCACGCCCGCCAACAGATAGCCGACAACGTCGCCGGCATCACTTTCAGTCACCCACAACGACTGCTGCAGCATGCCCTGCTCAAACGCAGCGATGGGTGTCGGTGAAGCAGCGAACACCGCGTCCGCAGGATGGCCCTGCAGACGTTCGCCGGCCCGCTGCTCGATGATCGGCAGCAGCGCCAGCTCCTCCCGCCTTGCCAGGCGCGGCTCAGCCTTTTTTGATGGGCCGGACCCAGCCATCAATCGTCTGCTGGCGGCTACGCGCCACGGTGAGCTTGCCGGACGGCGCGGTGCGGGTGATCACCGATCCCGCCGCAATGGTCGCGCCATCTTCCAGCGTCACCGGTGCCACCAGCGAGCTGTTGGAGCCTACGAACACCTTGTCGCCAATGACGGTCTGGAACTTGTTCACGCCATCGTAGTTGCAGGTGATGGTGCCGGCGCCGATGTTGGTGCCGCTGCCAATCACCGCATCACCCAGGTAGGTCAGGTGGTTGGCCTTGCTGCCCTTGCCCAAGCTGACCTTCTTGGTCTCCACGAAGTTGCCCACATGCACGCCGTCGGCCAACACCGTGCCCTGGCGCAAGCGTGCGAACGGGCCGATGTGCGCCGCACCTTCGGCGATCACACCTTCCAGATCACAATGCGCTCGCACGTCCGTACCAGCGCCCAACGTGACGTCCTTCAAGCGTACGAACGGACCAATGCGAACACCGTCGCCCAACTCGACGTGACCTTCCAGCACCACGTTGGCATCAATCTGCACATCGCGGCCCACCTGCACCGTGCCGCGCTGATCGAAGCGCGACGGATCCAGCAAGCGCGCGCCCTGCTCGCACAGGGCTTTGGCTGCACGCAGTTGCCAGGCGCGTTCCAGCTGCGACAGCTGCCACGGATCATTGGCACCTTCGGCTTCCTGTGCATCGGCCACATACACCAGCTCGGCCGGCGTGTACTCGGCTGCAGCGGAAGCGAACACATCGGTCAGGTAGTACTCGCCCTGCGCATTGGCATTGGACAGCGAGCCCAACCAGCGCCGCAGCGCCGTCGATTCGGCAGTGATGATGCCGGTGTTGATCGTGCGGATGCGCAGCTGTTCATCGTTGGCATCCTTCTGCTCGACGATGGCCGCCACCCTGCCCTCGGCATCGCGCACGATGCGCCCATAGCCGTTGGGATTGTCCAGCTCTGCCACCAGCACGCCCAGGCGCGGCGCATCCTGCAGCAATGCCTTCAGCGTGTCGGCACGCATCAACGGCACATCGCCATACAGCACCAGCACCTGCGCCGTATCGGGCACATCCGGCATCGCCTGCTGCACCGCATGACCGGTGCCCAACTGTTCCTTCTGTTCGGCCCAGGTCAGGTCCTGCTGCTCGGCAAACGCCGCCCGCACCGCCTCACCACCGTGCCCATACACCAGATGGATCCCCGCCGGCTGCAACTGCCGAGCCACCGCGATCACATGCGCCAACATCGGCTGCCCCGCGATGGGCTGCAGCACCTTCGGCAGCGCCGACTTCATGCGCTTGCCCGCGCCAGCGGCGAGGATGATTACGTGTAGGGGCTGGTTCATGGACAACGACTTCCGGGAATTGATGGTCGGATTCTAAGCCTGACAGCCGTAGCATTGCAGGTCTGCATACATGACGTGAGCACTGATGACGCTGTTTCGCCAAGGGAGCCAGTACCTCGCCGTCGGCTTGCTGCAACTGCTGCTGGATTGGGCGGTGCTCGTCACCAGCACCGCAGCAGGACTGCCGATCGCCCCCGGCAATCTGCTTGGCCGCATCTGCGGTGCAAGCCTTGGCTTCTGGCTAAACGGCCGCTACACGTTTGCTCAGGACGGCGAGCAAAGGCACGGCTGGAAGCGCCTGCTCCGCTTCGTTGCCTGGTGGTTGGCGATGACCTTGCTTAGCACTTGGCTGATCACGTGGATCGCTCACTCGGTAGGGCTCCACTATGCGTGGCTGGCCAAACCGCTGGTCGAAGGCATGTTGGCCGTCATGTCGTTCTTCTTGCTGCGACATCTGGTATTTCGCTGAGTTTCTCCTGCGCGGAACTGGCCTACGTACGCTCACAAGGCTCTGTCGCAACACAACCATGGCCGCACTTCACTGAGCACCGCCGCCAAAACTCAACGTGAGACCAGCGCCGAACCCCTGGGCGATAGCAGATCGCCTCTCGCCTAAATCACACAAACAAAAACGCCGGCACATGGCCGGCGTTTCTGCGTGCACTGTTTGCAACCTCAGTGCTTGAGGGTGCGACGCAGCCGCTCCAGCGCTTGCAGCTGCGCGGTGACTTCGGCCAGGCGCTGCTGTGCTTCGGCCAGTTCCATGGCTTCGCCACGGTTGGCGAGCACGCGCTCGGCTTCTTCCTTGGCCTTGCGGACAGCCGCTTCGTCGATGTCGGTGGCGCGGATGGCGGTGTCGGCCAGCACGGTCACGACCTGCGGCTGAACTTCCAGGATGCCGCCGGAAATGGCGAAATCCAGGTGCTCGCCCGCAGCGGTGGTTACCACCACCTTGCCCGGCTTCAAGCGGGTGATCAGCGGTGCGTGCTTGGGCGCGATGCCCAGTTCGCCCAGCTCACCGGTAGCCACGACCAGGGTCGCTTCGCCGCTGAAGATCTGCTGCTCGGCACTGACGATGTCGCAACGGATGGTGCTAGTCATGGTTCATTTCTCAAAAGCGGGAATGGGGATACGGAAACGGGGAATGGACGTCACTACACGGTTCCGTCAGAGCAGGGAGCACTGCATTCCCGGCTCCCTGTTCCCAGTTCCCGCTCCAATCTTCCTTAGGCCTTTTCGGCCATCTTCTTGGCCTTTTCGACCGCTTCTTCGATGCTGCCGACCATGTAGAACGCCTGCTCCGGCAGGTGGTCGTACTCGCCATCGACGATGGCCTTGAAGCCACGGATGGTGTCCTTCAGCGACACGTACTTGCCCGGCGAGCCGGTGAACACTTCGGCCACGTGGAACGGCTGGCTGAAGAACCGCTCGATCTTGCGGGCGCGGGTCACGGCCTGCTTGTCTTCTTCGGACAGTTCGTCCATGCCCAGGATGGCGATGATGTCCTTCAGTTCCTTGTACTTCTGCAAGGTCTGCTGGACGCGCTGCGCGGTTTCGTAATGCTCGGTGCCGATGACCTGCGGGTCCATCTGACGCGAGGTCGAATCCAGCGGATCCACAGCCGGGTAGATACCCAGCGAGGCGATCGAACGCGACAGGGTCACGGTCGAATCCAAGTGGGCGAACGTGGTGGCCGGCGACGGATCGGTCAAGTCATCGGCGGGCACGTACACGGCCTGGATGGAGGTGATCGAGCCGGTCTTGGTCGAGGTGATGCGCTCCTGCAGGACGCCCATTTCCTCAGCCAGGGTCGGCTGGTAACCCACGGCCGACGGCATACGGCCGAGCAGTGCCGACACTTCGGTACCGGCCAGCGTGTAGCGGTAGATGTTGTCCACGAACAGCAGCACGTCCTTGCCCTTGCCGCTGGCGTCCTTCTCGTCGCGGAAGTATTCCGCCATGGTCAGGCCGGTCAGGGCGACGCGCAGACGGTTGCCCGGCGGCTCGTTCATCTGGCCGTACACCATCGCGACCTTGTCCAGGACGTTGGAGTCCTTCATCTCGTGGTAGAAGTCGTTGCCCTCACGGGTACGCTCACCCACGCCGGCGAACACGGACAGACCGCTGTGCGCCTTGGCGATGTTGTTGATCAGCTCCATCATGTTGACGGTCTTGCCGACGCCGGCGCCGCCGAACAGGCCGACCTTGCCGCCCTTGGCGAACGGGCACATCAGGTCGATCACCTTGATGCCGGTTTCCAGCAGCTCGGTGGAGGAAGACTGGTCTTCGTACGACGGAGCAGCACGGTGGATTTCCCACGTGTCCGAAGCGGCAACCGGGCCGGCTTCGTCGATCGGGCGACCCAGCACGTCCATGATGCGGCCCAGGGTGCCTGCGCCGACCGGCACGGAGATGCCGCGACCGGTGTTGTTGGCGACCAGGCCACGCTTCAGGCCGTCGGTGGAGCCCAGCGCAATCGCGCGGACGATGCCGTCACCGAGCTGCTGCTGCACTTCCAGCGTGATTTCGGTGCCTTCCACGTGCAACGCGTCGTACACGCGCGGCACGTCACTGCGCGGAAACTCGATGTCGACGACCGCGCCGATGATCTGAACGATCTTGCCCTGACTCATTGCTGCATCCTCTAAATGTGTGCTTTGAACGAACGCGATCAGACTGCTGCCGCGCCGCTGACGATTTCGGAAATTTCCTGGGTGATCGCTGCCTGGCGGGCCTTGTTGTAGACCAACTGCAGGGTTCCGATCAGCTTGTTCGCGTTGTCGCTCGCCGCCTTCATCGCCACCATGCGTGCCGCATGCTCGGAAGCAACGTTCTCCAGCACGGCCTGGTACACCAGCGACTCGATGTAACGCGTGATCACGTGCTCGAGCACGGTCGCGGCATCGGGTTCGTACAGGTAATCCCAGTCGTGCGAAGCCACCTGCGTTTCGCTGGCCGGCAACGGCAGCAGCTGATCGAAGCTGGCCTTCTGCGTCATCGTGTTGATGAAGCGGTTGTAGACCAGATACACGCGGTCGACCTTGCCTTCGGTGTAGGCATCAAGCATGACCTTGATCACGCCGATCAACGTTTCCAGCTGCGGGTTGTCACCGATGTGGGTGACGCTGCCGACCATGTTCACGTTGACGCGACGGAAGAACACGCTGGCCTTCTGGCCCACGGTCACCATGTCG
>NZ_JBOHXW010000001.1:0-725737 GCF_050737575.1 Stenotrophomonas sp. | reverse complement strand
AAAAGCCAGAGCCAAAAGCCAGAGCCAAAAGCCAGAGCCAAAAGCCAGAGCCAAAAGCCAGAGCCAAAAGCCAGAGCCAAAAGCCAGAGCCAAAAGCCAGAGCCAAAAGCCCAAAGCCCAAAGCCCAAAGCCCAAAGCCCAAAGCACCACTCCATCCAAGCGTCCGCTATTGCCCGGAGCGGAGTTCCAGCTGACCTGGTACGAACCTGGATACGAAGACGGACCGTGCGGCAGTGGCGGCTGCCGTGATAGCCCAGCAGCGCGTGAGTGAGGCGGGGTGCTCCGCAAAAGGACGATGCTGCAGACCGGCATGCGAGGCACCTTCAGGCGGCTCATACTGGCGCCTCATCGGACGTCAGGGGAGAGGGGCGATGCGTGCATTTCTGAAAGGGCTGCTGGCGGTCGTGCTGGGCTTGATCGCCGGCAGCGCGGTGAACATGGGCTTGATCCTGCTCGGCGGTCAGCTCATCCCATCGCCGCCCGGCGTCGATACCAGCACCACCGAAGGGCTGCAGGCGGCCATGCCGCTGCTTGGCCCGGCCCACTTCGTGTTTCCGTTCCTGGCCCATGCATTGGGGACGCTGGCAGGCGCGTTCGTGGCGACGTGGGTCGTTGGACGGCTGAGTCGGGTGCCGGCGTTGCTGATCGGCGTGTTGTTCCTGGCCGGCGGCGTGGCCGCTTGCTTCATGCTGCCGGCGCCGCGTTGGTTTGAAGTGCTGGACGTTGTGCTCGCCTACCTGCCATTTGCGTGGCTGGGCTACCTGCTGGCGCGCAGGCGCGATGTGAAATCTTGAGCAGCAGGTTGTCGTAGAAGTCCGCTGTCCTGCGCATCCGCCAATGAGCCGACTTGCCAGGGGCGGCAATTGCATGTCGCTTTGGTCGTGGTTGCCCTCTGTCAGCGTCGCGGCTGAAGCCGCTCCCACGAAGTGTGCCTGTGTTCAACAGGCCGGCTGTGCCTGCGGCAGCGGCTCGCCGAACGTCAACACGTTGCCGGCCGGATCGACAACGCTGAAATCGCGCATGCCATACGGACGGTCGCCGATGGTGACATCAATCGCCACGCCCGCCAGTTGCAGTTGGGCGTGGTAATCGTCGATGGCATCGATGCTGATGTAGATGCGGCTGATGCCGCCGGGCTTGGCGTCGCTGCGGCAGGTGAGGGTGATCTCCACCTGGTCACGGCACACCGCCGCCACTTCCAGCGGACTGCCCCATTCCCACGCCAGATCAAAGCCCAGCTTGTCCTGATAGAAGGCCAGTGCAGCGGGCAAGTCGTCCGTGCCAAGGAAGGGGGAGATCGAGTGGAAGCGGGAAGTGATCATGGGAGTGATCCGGGGTGCGGTGCCAACCGGATAGTGGCACGATGTCGATCGTAAGGATGCACTCGCCCGGGGCGATCCATGGAGCGAGCACGCCGTGGCCATCAAGGAGGTGTTTTGATGCAATTCCCTGCAGCGCTTTTCCGGATGTTGGTGGTCGCCTGTCTGTTGCTTGTATCGGCCTGTGCCTCTATCCCGTTGTCTACCGCGTTGCGATTTTCCTCGTTTGACGAAAAGGCATTGCATCAGCTTGATCCCGCTGCAGTGCGGGTCAAGGTGTCTGTGCCGCGCGGTAATGAGGTGGATATAGGCGGCACCCGGCTGAAACTGGAGTTGCAGAGCGAGGGTGAGCCATTGAACGTGGCGGACATGCCGTTGCGGCTGCTGGGCACCACCGAGGGAAAACGCAGTGCAGGTATGTTCAGTGCCGACATTCCGGTCACTACCTACGAACTGGCGTTGGCGCCTGAAGGCGCGCACCGGCTACGCGAGCTGCAGCGGCAGATGCTTCACGGTACAGGCCCGGTACGCTTTGAATTCAGTGTCAATACGAAGTTCTCGAAAATGGTGCCGGGTCTGCAGGAAATGACCTTCTGGGTCGACCTCAAATTGCGTTCAACCGATGCGTATATGCCGTTGCTCGATGGTGCGAAAGTGAAGTTCAAGCAGTAGAGCTAGCCGGTACCTGCGAGACGGACGTTTGACGGTCGCGGCTGTCCAACAGTTCAGCCGTTGCGCAAGGACTTGGCGTAGCTGTCGCGGTCGATGTCGAGGATCTCGACGCTGGTTTGCAGCTCCCAGCCATCGGCGGGAATGGCGGTTTCCAACGCAGCCAATAGTGTCTGCGCGATCTCGCGTTTGGTTTCTGCGCTGCGGCCGCTGAGGATGGACAACTTCGCGGTGACGAAGCCACGCGCGGTGTCGGCGGTGCCGATGGCAAACAGGTCAAAACCGATCGCGCGGGTTTTGATATCCATCTCCTGAAATTGCCCGGTGCGCATCAATGCTTGATTGGCCGCGCGCAGCACTGCGGGTGTGATCGCGGTGGCGAGGTTGTTGCTGTATTCGAGGGTGAGGTGCGGCATTGCGATGGATTCCTGATCAGCGATGGGTTGCTTGCAGCAGCGCGTTGATGCGCTGCACGTCAGCATCGGAGTATTCGATGTGCATCGGCGTGTCGCTCAGCGGTGGAGGTGCGTTGGCGTCCCGCAGCTCGGTGTCCAATCCGCTCTTCGGCAGGTAGATGGGCGCATCAACCACAAAGCCACGTTCCGGGTAGCGGCCGTGAATTGCGTGATGGAGCTGGATGGCGTCCAACAGCGTGAGTGCCGGGCCAGGATGCATGCCGTCGGCGTCATACCATTGCAGTTCGGGCGCAATGGCAGATGCGTTGCGCAGGGCTTCCGAAATTTCCACATAGGGAATGTCGGCCTGCTCGGCGGCGGCCGCTTCCCGTTTGACCAGTTCGGCCGATGCGCCGGGATGGTTCTGGTAACTGCCAAGCAGGAAGACGCGCGCGCCGCTGTCACGGCCAGCGCTCGCCAGGGCTTTCAGCGCTGCTTGCGATTGCGTACAGGCGGTTTTGTCGGGCATGCACAGCAAGGTGCCGCCTTGTTCCTGCAGCACCACAATCGCGGGGCGCTGCTCACGCAATGCCTGTTGCACGGAGCCATCGACGAGGCGTTCGTTCAACCTCGCACCGCCTTTGACGATCATCTGGCTGTGCAGCGGTTGGCCATTGGCTTGGCTCAGCGCTGCGTAGGTCGCCGGCAGATTGCCAACGTAGATCAGGCTGTTGCCGACAAACAGTGCCCGAGGTGATTCGGGCGCTGTCCTGGCGTTGGCTGCATTGGCCACCGAGGTGAACACCATCGCGCTCAGCAACATCCATTTGCGCATTGCCTGTTTCCTGTCGTTGGACGGAATGTCGAGCAGCCTGTGACTTGCGTTACCAGTCGATGGTTCCCTGGATGACGGTCTGCACCTGACCACCGGACCAGACATCGCCGTGTTCGTCGATGCTCAATTCCAGCAGCGCATCGTGGCCGACCTCGCGGCCCTGGCTGGCGGTGTAGCGCTTGTTGCTGCTGGGCAGGGCGCCGCGTTCGTCCAGCCACGCGGCCAGCACCGCATTGGCCGCGCCGGAAGCGGCATCTTCAAAGCGGCGGCCGTTGCCGACGAAGGCGCGCACGACCAGTTGATAGCCTTCGCCCGTGCTGCGCGCATAGGCAAACACACCCATCGCGCCGGTGGCTTCGGCCAAGGTGGCGATGGCGTCCCAGTCGGGCGTGAGCTTGCGCAGGGCTGCTTCATCGGCAACTTCGACAACCCACCAACGGCGGCCGCCGTCCATCAGTGCGGGCGGCAAGCTGCCCAGCGGCCAGCCGACGATGGCCGGCTGCAGGCGCGGGTCATCGGCGCGGACGACTTCGGCCACCGATGCGCGCGGCGTGCGGATGGCGATGGTGCGCACGCCGTTGTGCTGGCTGACACGCAGCGGCAATTGCCCGGCGATGCCGTCCTGGATGAACTGACCATCGACCGGCGCGGCGATCCCGGCTTCAAGCACGGCGTGCGCGCTGCCGACGCTGGGATGGCCGGCGAACGGCACTTCCTTCTGCGGCGCGAACATGCGGATGCGGTAGCTGCTGCCCGGCGCGATGGGCGCGCTGATGAAAGTGGTTTCAGGCAGGCGAGTCCAGCGGGCGATGGCCTGCATGGCGACATCGTCCAGGCCTTCGGCATCGAGCACGACCGCCAGTGGATTGCCGGTGCCAGGGCGGGGTGCGAAGACATCGAGTTGCAGGAAGCGGCGGGTGGTCATGGGGAGTTCCGAAGGCGGTTGCTGTTGTAGTGGTTGTTGCTGTTGCTGTTGCTGTTGTTGCTGCTGTTGTTGTAGTGGTTGTTGCTGTTGCTGTTGCTCAAGCCCCTCTCCCCTTGCGGGAGAGGGGTTGGGGAGAGGGGGAGCGGACACAGTCCGCTTGCGCTGTGCTTTCTGTGTTGTAGCCTGTCAAGCCAAAGACAAAAGCGTGCGTGCTTCGCCCGCTTTCCCTCATCCGCCCCTTCGGGGCACCTTCTCCCGTCAACGGGAGAAGGGAGGGCTGCACGATCTGTTGATGTGCGTGCGACGCCACTTCACCACTCGATCTGGCCGCTGATGACCTGCTGCACTTCGCCACCGATCCAGATATTGGATTCCGCATCAATCTCCACCCGCACTTCGCCATTGCGGCCGAGTTCGCGGCCTTGGCTGGCCAGGTACTGGTCGCCGGGTTTGATCCGGCCTTCGGCCAGCAGGTGGGCGGCGACCAGCGCGTTGGCGCTGCCGGTGACCGGGTCCTCGTTGACGCCCACGCCCGGCGCGAAGGCACGCACCACATATTGATAGCCCACGTCCGGCCGATCGGCAGGGGCGAAGGCGGCCAGCTTGCCGCGGGCGGGCAGGGCGGCGATGGCGGTGAACTCGGGCTTGTAGCGGCGCAGTGCTGCTTCGCTGCTGGCTTGCAGCAGCCACCAGTCCGGGCCGTTGTTCCACAGCGCCGGCGACTGTCCCGGGTACGCCAATGCCGTCAGGCCTTCGGGCAGATGGGTCAGCGGGGTGTCGCGGCGCTCGGCTTTCGGGCTGCGGACCTTGATCTGGCGGAACCAGCGACCGCCCTGAACCTGCACCGGCAGTAGCCCGGCTGCGCATTGCTGGATCAAACGCCCTTCATCATCGGCAGTAGCCAGCCCCAGTTCCACGGCCGCCCATGCCGCACCCACGCTGGGATGGCCGGCGAACGGCAGCTCGCCCTTTGGCGTGAAAATACGGATGTGGTAGCTGGCGCCGTCGTCCGGCGGCAGGAAAAAGATGGTCTCGGAGAGGTTCAGCCAGGCCGCAATGGCCTGCATGCCTTCGCCATCCAGGCCGTCGCAGTCGACGACCACGCCCAGCGGGTTACCCGCGCCGGCACGGGCGGAAAATACATCCAATTGCAGATAGCGACGTGCGGACATTGCAAACCTGTTCCAGACGGGGCAGGGAAGCTTACCAG
Organism: Stenotrophomonas sp.; assembly: GCF_050737575.1. Taxonomy (GTDB): domain Bacteria; phylum Pseudomonadota; class Gammaproteobacteria; order Xanthomonadales; family Xanthomonadaceae; genus Stenotrophomonas. Next base: position 720,384 of record NZ_JBOHXW010000001.1, on the reverse strand, counting down.
CGCACCTGTCCGGCGATTCCATACGGTGGCATGTGCAGGAATGTCGTCTCGCCCGTATAGGAGCGGCCTTGGCCACGAAGCCGATGGGCTTCCAGATCGCAGGGTTTCAGGGTGCCAACACGTTCCGGGCTTCGCGGCCGAGGCCGCGCCTACATTCGAGAGTAGGCGGATGGATGACCCGATTCGTTTCAAGTGCTACTTTCTCCGCCCCGGAGAGGGGCGCCGCAGCGATGGTATCGGCCGAAATCAGCGGTCCGGCCCGGGTGGGCTTGGCTTAGAATCGGGGGTTCCGCCCGCGTCGTCGGGTCTTTCTTCCATCAGTGAACCCCCAAAGCCAATGTCCGCTTCCCCAATTGCTGATCGCTGGATCGTCCTCAAGTTCGGTGGCACCTCGGTGTCCCGTCGTCATCGTTGGAACACGATCGGGGAACTGGCGAAAAAACGGGCGGACGAGACGGGTGGCCGGGTGCTGGTGGTGGTGTCGGCCCTGTCGGGCGTCACCAATGAATTGACCGCCATTGCCGATGGCGCCGCCGACAGCCGGCAGCGCGTGGTCGCGCTGGTTGCCCGTCACAACGAATTCCTGGTCGAGCTGGAGCTGGGCACCGAGGTGCTGGCCGACCGCTTGGCCGCCTTGCAGGCGCTGCTGGATGATCCGCGCGCCGCCAGCCGTCCGTTGGATTGGCAGGCCGAAGTGCTGGGCCAGGGTGAGTTGTTGTCGTCCAGCGTTGGCGCGGCGTACCTGCGCAGCAACGGCCTGGATTTTGGCTGGATGGATGCGCGCCAGTGGCTGCGCGCGCTGCCGCCGGCACCGAATCAAACCGCTTGGTCGCAGCGTCTGTCGGTGAACTGTCACTGGCAGGGCGAGGCGGACTTCAAGCAGCGGTTCTCGGCGCAGCCCACCCGCATGCTGATCAGCCAGGGCTTCATCGCCCGCCACGAAGACGGCGGCACCGCCATCCTCGGTCGTGGTGGCTCCGATACCTCGGCGGCCTACTTCGGTGCATTGCTGGGCGCCAGCCGCGTTGAAATCTGGACCGACGTGCCAGGCATGTTCAGCGCCAACCCGAAGGATGTGCCGGACGCGCGTCTGCTTACCCGTCTGGACTATTACGAAGCGCAGGAAATCGCCACCACCGGCGCCAAGGTGCTGCATCCGCGCTCGATCAAACCGTGCCGCGATGCCGGCGTGCCGATGGCCATCCTCGATACCGAGCGCCCGCACATGCCGGGCACCAGCATCGACGGCAGCGCCGAGCCGGTGCCGGGCGTGAAGGCAATCAGCCGCCGCAACGGCATCGTGCTGGTGTCGATGGAAGGCATCGGCATGTGGCAGCAGGTGGGCTTCCTGTCCGATGTGTTCAACCTGTTCAAGAAGCACGGTCTGTCGGTGGACCTGATCGGCTCGGCCGAGACCAACGTCACCGTGTCGCTGGACCCGTCCGAGAATCTGGTCAATACCGATGTGCTGGCCGCGTTGTCGGCGGACCTGTCGGAGATCTGCAAGGTCAAGGTGATCGTGCCGTGCGCGGCCATCACCTTGGTCGGTCGCGGCATGCGCTCGCTGCTGTACAAGCTCTCCGACGTGTGGGCCACGTTCGGCAAAGAGCGCGTGCACATGATTTCGCAGTCGTCCAACGACTTGAACCTGACCTTCGTCATTGATGAAGCCGATGCCGACGGCCTGCTGCCGATCCTGCACGGCGAATTGATCGACAGCGGCGCGATGCCGGTTTACGAAGAGCAGGTGTTCGGCCCGCGCTGGCGCGAAATCATCGGCACCATCCGCCCGCGGCAGACGCCGTGGTGGCAGGCGCCGGCCAAGCGGCAGAAGCTGCTGGAACTGGCCGCACAAGGTACGCCGGCCTACATCTACGACCTGGACAAAGTGCGTGAGCGCGCGCGCCAGTTGAAGGCGATCAGCGCCATCGACCGCCGCTTCTACGCGATCAAGGCCAACTCGCATCCGGAAATCCTGCGCACGCTTGCCGCTGAAGGTTTCGGCCTGGAATGCGTGTCGCAGGGCGAAGTGGAACTGGTGTTTGCCTCGGTGCCGGGCATCGCGCCCGAGCGCGTGTTGTTCACGCCAAGCTTCGCGCCGATCAGCGAGTACGAAGCGGTGCTGGCGCGTGGCGTCACCGTCACGGTGGACAACGTCGAGTTGCTGCAGCGCTGGCCGGACGTGTTTCGTGGCCGCTCGCTGTGGCTGCGTATCGACCTGGGCCACGGCGACGGGCACCACAAGAAGGTGAACACCGGTGGCAAGGAGTCCAAGTTTGGTCTGTCCGCGCTGCGCGTGGACGAATTCATTGCCGCCGCGCGCACGCTGGATATCCGCATCACCGGCGTGCATGCACACCTGGGCAGCGGCATCGAGAACAGTGGCCACTGGAAGCAGATGGTCGATGAAATGGCGGGCTTCGCACGCCGCATCGGCAGCGTGGAAATTCTCGATATCGGCGGCGGCTTGCCGGTGCCGTACAGCGACGACGACGAGCCGTTTGATCTGGATGCATGGGCCGTTGGTCTGGCTGAGATCAAGACCGTGCATCCGGCGTTCCAGCTGGCGATTGAACCGGGCCGCTTCATGGTGGCCGAATCCGGCGTGTTGCTGACCCATGCCACTCAGGTGGTGGAGAAGGATGGCGTGCGCCGCGTCGGCCTGGATGCCGGCATGAACGCGCTGCTGCGCCCGGCGTTGTACGACGCGTGGCACGACATCGCCAACCTGTCGCGATTGGACGATGTGCGCGATGTGGATTTCAGCGTGGTCGGCCCGATCTGTGAATCCAGCGACGTGTTCGCGCAGCGGGTGAAGCTGCCGTCCACCACCACGCCGGCCGATGTGATGTTGATTGCCGATGCCGGCGCCTATGGCTTCAGCATGGCCAGTACCTACAACCAGCGCGCTCTGCCGCGCGAGGACATCATCGATGCGTGATGACGTCTGCTCCCTGCGAAAACCTCTGTCGTTGCGCGACCCCGCGTAACGACTTGCCTGCTTCCCGGATACGCCATGACAGCTTTTGATAAACACCAGGTTTCCCGTTTCCGCTTCGTCCGCTGCGATTTCGCTGCGGACACTGGCGTGGCGCGGCTGGTCTACGCCTTCGACGACGGCCCGGAACTGACCGAGACCGTCACCGTGCCGGGTGCGCCGTTCCAGCTGGAAGGCGAACGCGCGGCAGCGGTGCAGCGCGCAGTGCAACTGCTGCACCTGATCGCGGGCGTGAGCTACTACAAGGCGGCGGTGCCGGCGTTGGTGAGCATCGACAGCTATGCGATCGATGCAGAAACGGCTGCATTGGTGGAAGCGGTGTACCTCAACGGCCTGGGCGAGTTTGCGTATCGCAACGGCTTGAACCTGCGCGGCCGCTTCAAGCTGCCGGTGGCTTCGCTGCCCTCACCCCCAACCCCTCTCCCGCATGCAGGAGAGGGGAGCAAGGCGCCTTCGCTCGGGTTGACCCACCACGCCCTCGTCGCTATCGGTGGCGGCAAGGATTCGCTGGTCAGCATCGAAGCGCTGCGCAATGCTGGCGTGGCCGAAACCGTGACCTGGATTGGCGGCTCGCAGCTGATCCGCGCCTGCGCCGAACGCACTGGCCTGGCGACGCTCAACATCGGCCGCACGCTGGCGCCGGAATTGTTCGAGCTCAACCGTCAGGGCGCATGGAATGGACACATTCCGGTGACCGCCGTGAACTCGGCCATCATGGTGCTGGCCGCCTTGGTGCAGGGCGTAGACCAAGTCGTATTCTCCAACGAGCGCTCGGCCAGCTATGGCAGCCAGATTCCCGGCACCGGCGAGGTCAATCACCAGTGGTCCAAGGGCTGGGCGTTCGAGAAGGCATTTGGCGAATACGTGCAGCAGCACGTTGCCGCCGACCTGAATTACTACTCGTTGCTGCGTCCGTTGTCTGAACTTGCCGTGGCCCGCCAGTTCGCCAAGACCGATTTCTACGACGCGCATTTCTCCAGCTGCAACCGCAATTTCCACATCCTCGGCGAGCGCCCGGTGAACCGCTGGTGCGGCGTCTGCCCGAAGTGCCACTTCGTGTTCCTGGCGCTGGCGCCGTTCATGCCGAAGATGCGCTTGGTGCGTATTTTTGGTCGCAACCTGCTGGACGACAGCGAGCAGGCGGGCGGCTACGACGCGCTGCTGGAGTTCCAGGACCACAAGCCGTTCGAGTGCGTGGGCGAGGGCAAGGAATCGCGTGCCGCGATGGCGACCTTGGCGGCACGCCCGGAGTGGAAGGAAGACGTGTTGGTGAAGCGTTTCGCCAGCCTGATCCAACCAACGCTCTCCGCTGAAGAACTGCAGATCGAACCATTGATGGTCATCGACGGCGAACACCGTATTCCGGCAGCATTGTGGGAGCGCCTGCGTGCGAATTTCGCAGCTTGAAGGCAAGCGCGTCGCGCTGTGGGGCTGGGGACGTGAAGGACGCGCGGCTTATCACGCGTTGCGTGAAAGGGAATGGGGAATCGGGAATGGGGAATCGGAAGAGCGGTTTCCTGCGCGTCTGACCGTGCTTTGTTCTGCGGCGGAAGCCGTTGAAGTAACTGCGCTTGGCGATGCGTACTTGCGTGTTGAAACCGAAATCAGTGGCGAGCTGCTGGCCGCGTTCGACGTGGTGATCAAGTCGCCTGGCATCAGTCCCTACAAGCCCGAAGCACAGCAGGCGCTGGCGCAGGGGACGCAGTTCATCGGTGGCACCTCGTTGTGGTTCAGCGAGCACGCCGATGCCAACGGCAACCTGCCCAACACCGTGTGCGTGACTGGCACCAAGGGCAAGAGCACCACGACCTCGCTGCTGGCGCACCTGCTGCGCGCGGCGGGGCATCGCACTGGTTTGGTCGGCAACATCGGCCTGCCGTTGCTGGAAGTGCTGGATGTCGAACCGGCGCCAGACTACTGGGCGGTGGAGTTGTCGAGTTACCAGACCGGCGAAGTGGCGCGCAGCGGTACGCGGCCTGACGTCGCCATCGTGCTGAATATTTTTCCCGAGCATCTGGACTGGCACGGCAGCGAGCAGCGTTACATCGACGACAAACTGTCGCTGGTGACTGGCGGCCACCCGCGTGTGGCGGTGCTTAATGCCGCCGACGAACATCTGCGCAACTTGCAGCTGCCGCACAGCGAGATCATCTGGTTCAACCAGCCCGATGGCTGGCACATGGTGGGTGAGGTCGTGCATCGCGGAACGCAAGCGGTGTTTGATACCTCAAATACACCGCTGCCTGGCCGACACAATCGCGGCAACCTGTGTGCGGTGTTGGCTGCCGTTGAAGCGCTGGGGCTGGATGCGGTGGCCTTGGCGCCGGCGGTGCAGAGCTTCCGCCCGTTGCCCAATCGCCTGCAGCTGCTGGGCGAGCGCGACGGCCTGCGCTGGGTCAATGATTCCATCAGCACCACGCCGCACGCATCGCTGGCGGCGCTGGATTGTTTTGCCGGACAGCGCATTGCACTGCTTGTTGGCGGGCATGATCGCGGCGTGGAGTGGCAGGATTTCACCGAGCACATGCGCAACAACGCGCCGGTGGAAATCGTGACCATGGGCAATAACGGACCGCGTATCCACGCGCTGCTGCAACCGCTGGCCGACGAAGGTCGGTTCGGTCTGCATGCCGCCGGTGATCTGCCGCACGCCGTGGAACTGGCGCGTGCCGCATTGGGCGAGCAGGGCGGCGTGGTGTTGCTGTCGCCAGGAGCGCCCAGTTTTGGTGCGTACAAAGACTATGTGGCGCGCGGTCGCCACTTCGCCGAGCTAGCGGGGTTTGATCCGGACAGCATCAGTGCGATTCCGGGATTGGGCGTGGATTGAGGGTTGGGTTTCTTTAGCTAGAAGCTTCCCCTCACCCCAACCCCTCTCCCGCAAGCGGGAGAGGGGCTAATGCACTACGAGCCGACGCAATCCGAGCCCTCTCCCGCAAGCGGGAGAGGGGCTAATGCACTACGCAATCCGAGCCCCTCTCCCGCGAGCGGGAGAGGGGTTGGGGTGAGGGGAAGCTTCTAGCTCAGGAACACCCCGAGCCGTAGACTCCAGCCAAACCCAGCAAACCGGAGCACTCCCATGCAAGCAGCACGAAAGTGGCAGTTGGCAGTACTGGCGTTGTGCGTGTCCGCAGCCCTGCCTGCCTTCGCAAAAATGCAGCAGCGTCCGCTGGAATGGCAGCACGAAGGCACGACCTTCAGTGGCGTGCTGGTCTATGACGACGAAGGTGATGCACGCCGCCCGGGCGTGGTGATGGTGCCCAATTGGCGCGGCGTCAACGCATCCGCCGTGGCCAAGGCCGAACAGATTGCCGGCGACGATTACGTGGTGCTGGTCGCCGATGTGTACGGCAAGAACGTACGGCCCAAGGACAATGCCGAAGCCGCTGCTGCGTCCAAGCCCCTGCGTGATGACCGCGCAGTGCTGCGTGCCCGTGCCAATGCGGCGTTGGAAGCGTTGAAATCACAAGCAGGCAGGGCACCCTTGGACGTGGCGAATATCGCGGCGGTAGGTTTCTGTTTCGGTGGCACCACCGTGCTGGAAATGGCGCGCGCGGGCATGCCGTTGGCCGGTGTGGTCAGTCTGCACGGCGGGCTGTCCACGTCAGCGCCGGCCGCAGCCGGGAGCGGCAAAGTGCCGATCCTCGTGCTTAACGGCGCGGCCGATCAGGGCGTGACCGGCGATGACATCGCCGCATTTGGCAAGGAAATGGACGGAGCGGGCGCGGATTGGCAGTTCGTCAATTTCAGCGGCGCGGTGCATTGCTTCGCCGAATCCGATGCCAACAGCCCGCCGGGCTGCCTGTACGACCCGCGTGCGGCCAAGCGTGCCTGGAAGATGATGGACAACTTCCTGGAAGAACGTCTGGGCGATTGATCCGCCGGAGCGCGTGGTCACGACAAACCCAGGCTGGGATTGCATCCCAGCCTACGGCTTCAGAGGCGGCTCTTTGCAGCGTCTATTGCGCCGCTGATTGCCGCGCGTGCCTGCGGGCTGTTGCGCCAGCAGCTGCTGCCCAGCATGGCCGATGCCTGGCTGACGATGTCCATCGTCTCGGCATCGGCCAGTTGTGCCAATGACTGGAAACCCATCTGTTCCAGCCGTGCCACCACGGTGGCGCCGACGCCTTTCACCGCCAGCAACACGGCGCGTTCTTCGTCGCTGAAGCCGTTGCCCGCCACCATGCGATCAGTGGCTGCGTTCGACGGCGTAACGGGCCAGACCGCGCAGGGCGGCGACCGCGTCGCATTCGGCCAGGCCGGACAATGCCTGTTCGGCGGCGTCGGCGTATTCCACGGCACGCGTGCGGCTGTATTCCAACCCGCCGGTGGCATGGATGGCGGCCAGCACTTCCGGCATCGCGCTGGCGTCGCCGTTCTGCACGATTTCACGTAGGCGCTGGCGGGTGGCCTCGTCGGAATGGGCCATCGCATGGATCAGCGGCAGCGTGGCCTTGCCTTCGGCCAGATCGTCGCCGAGGTTCTTGCCAAGTTCTTCAGCATTGGCCGAATAATCCAGCACATCGTCGGCGATCTGGAAGGCATAGCCCAGGTTCATGCCGTAGTCGTAGAGCTTCTGCTGCACGAGCTCGTCCGCGCCGGTGGCCAGTGCGCCCAGGCGCGTGCCGGCGGCGAACAGCACGGCGGTCTTGCGCTCGATCACGCGCAGGTAGGCGGCTTCGTCGGTGTCCGGATTGTGGACGTGCAGCAGCTGCAGCACTTCGCCTTCGGCGATGCGGTTGGTGGTGTCGGCCAGGATCCGCATCACCGGCATGCGGTCCAGCTCGACCATCAGCTGGAAGCTGCGTGAGTACAGGAAGTCACCCACCAGCACGCTCGGGGCGTTGCCCCACAGTGCGTTGGCGGTGCTGCGGCCTCGGCGCAGGTCCGATTCGTCGACCACGTCGTCGTGCAGCAGGGTGGAGGTGTGGATGAACTCGATGATCGCCGCCAGCTGGTGGTGCTCCGGGCCAGCGCCGCCGACCGCATGACCGGCCAGCATCACCAGCATCGGGCGCAGGCGTTTGCCGCCGGCGGAGATGATGTGGTCGGCGATCTGGTTGATCAGGATCACGTCGGAGGACAGGCGCCGGCGGATCAAGGCATCGACAGCCGCCATGTCCGGTGCGGCAAGGGTCTGGATGGCAGGCAGGCCCAGCGCGGGGCGGAGATCTTCGACGAGGCTCATACGGTTGCTTCTTGGGGTACCGGCCGATTATAGGCGGTGCGGGCGAAAGACTGGCGCGAAGGGCTGGCAGCCGGGCTGTTGCCAGTGAATACGTATGCAAGCATCACCACCGGCAAAGCGCCGCCGCTAAGCTGGCCGGCATACGTTTTGTGGCCCCTTTGGGGGCAATGAAGCCCGGAGGGGGCGGCCAATGTTGAAGACTTCCTGGTGGCGCGGTGCCGTCATCTACCAGATTTATCCGCGCAGCTTTCTGGACACCAATGCTGACGGCGTCGGCGATCTGCCGGGCATCATCGAGCGACTGGACTACATCGCCTCGCTGGGCGTGGATGCGATCTGGGTGTCGCCGTTCTTCAAGTCGCCGATGGCCGATTTCGGCTACGACATCGCTGACCAGCGCGATGTGGATCCGCTGTTCGGCAACCTGGCCGACTTCGATCGGCTGCTGGCCAAGGCGCATGCGCTGGGCCTGAAGGTGATGATCGATCAGGTGTTCAGCCACACCTCGGTGGACCATGCGTGGTTCAAGGAAAGTCGCGAGAGCCGCGACAATCCCAAGGCCGATTGGTATGTGTGGGCCGATGCGCGCGAGGACGGCACGCCGCCGAACAACTGGCTGTCGATCTTTGGCGGCGTGGCCTGGCGCTGGGAGCCGCGCCGCCGCCAGTACTACCTGCACAACTTCCTGTCCTCGCAGCCGGATCTGGATTTCCACAACCCGGCGGTGCAGCAGGCAACGCTGGATTACGTGAAATTCTGGCTGGATCGTGGCGTGGATGGCTTCCGTCTGGATTCCATCAATTTCTGTTTCCACGATGCGCAGCTGCGCGACAACCCGCCCAAGCCGGAAGACCAGCGCGTGGGCCGTGGTTTCAGCCCGGACAACCCGTATGCGTTCCAGTACCACTACTACAACAACACCCGGCCGGAGAACATCGGCTTCCTGGAGCGCCTACGCGCGTTGCTGGACCAGTACCCGGGCGCGGTGACGCTGGGCGAGATTTCTTCGGAAGACTCGCTGGCCACCACCGCCGAATACACGGCACCAGGCCGCCTGCATATGGGCTATAGCTTCGAGCTGCTGGTGGATGATTACAGCGCGCAGTACATCCGCAGCACGGTGGAAAAGCTGGAAGCCACCATGCTGGACGGTTGGCCATGCTGGGCGGTGTCCAACCATGACGTGCAGCGTGCGGTGACGCGCTGGGGCGGCAACCCGGCCAATCCGCAGCTGGCGAAAATGCTGGCCGCGCTGGTGTGCTCACTGCGTGGTTCGGTGTGCATCTACCAGGGCGAAGAGCTGGGCCTGGGCGAGGCCGATGTGCCGTTCGAGGCGCTGCAGGACCCGTACGGCATCACCTTCTGGCCGAACTTCAAGGGCCGCGACGGCTGCCGCACGCCGATGCCGTGGACCGACGGTGCGTTGGCAGGGTTTACCCAAGGCAAACCGTGGTTGCCGATTCCGGTTGAGCATCAGGCTTTGTCGGTGCAGGCGCAGGAAGCGACCAGTGATTCGGTGCTGCATGCGTTCCGTGCGTTCCTGGCATGGCGCAAGGTGCATCCGGCCTTGGTCGAGGGTGCGATTCGTTTCCTTGATAGCGCTGAGCCAGTGTTGTTGTTCGAGCGCCAGTCTGGCGATGAGACCTTGTTGCTGGCCTTCAATCTGTCGGGCGAGGCCGTGCGGCATGCGCTGCCTGCGGGTGAATGGCAGGCCTTGGCGTTGCCGGGTCCGGTGGCGGGTGTTGTTGAGGCTGGCGAGTTGGTACTGCCTGGACACGCGGTGTACTGCGCGCGCCGCAGCTGAGTTTTGTTGTTCTCTCTTTTGTGCGGGCGGAGATAGCATCTCCGCCTTTTTTTTGGCTTTGATTTTGGCCTTGGCCTTGGCCTTGGCTTTGGCTTTGGCCTTGGCTCAAGCCCCTCTCCTGCCTGCGGGAGAGGGGTTGGGGTGAGGGCGCTTCTAAAAGCAAGCCAAAACCAAAGCTCCCCCATCCGCCCTCCGGGCACCTTCCCCCGCAAGCGGGAGAAGGGAAAGCCAAAAGCCAAAAGCCCGAAGGCCAGAGCGATTCCCGTCTGCGCGGGAATGACGGCATAACTTCAACAGCAACAACAGCAGCAGCAACAGCAGCAGCAGCAGCAGCAGCAACAACAGCAACAACAACAACCAGGTGGTCAAGGTATTGGTCGTAACAAGCTTCAGCCATTCCTTGCTGGAATACGGGAAACGTGGGGCCTGTTCACAACGTAAAAGGCCCGCTGCAAAAGCAGCGGGCCTTCAATACGCTTCCAATCAGAACGGTTTAGAACTTGTAGTTCACACCCACCTGGTAGCTGCGGCCCCATTCCACGGTTTCCAGCGGACGGTCCTTGGTGCCGGCATACGTCTCGTACATGGAGTTGGTCAGGTTGCTGGCCTGCAGGAACAGGCTCAGGCCCTTGAACATCGTGCCGTCGCCGAAGCTGTAGCCCACCTGTGCATCCAGCACGTCTTCGCCCTTGACGTAACGCAGCGTGCGGGCGCCGTTGAAGTTGCCGATCTCACCGATGAAGTCCGAACGCTTGCGCTGGTTCAAGCGCACTTCAAAGCCACTGTTCTCGTAGTAGGCGGTGAAGTTGTACACACGCTTGGACAGGCCCGGCAGCATGATCGGTTCGCTGCCCACGCTGGACGTGGTGGCCGGGTCCGGTTTGATCTTGATGTCGCTGTCGTTGAAGCTGGCGCTGGCCACCACACCGAAGCCACGCAGGCCGTCGAAGAAGAGATCCAGCGGCAGCGAAGCCGTCAGCTCGGCACCGCGCAGGCTGCCACCATTGCCGTTGAATGGCGCGGTGTAGGTGCCGGTCTTGTCCACGACGATGCCGGGCGGCAGGCTGATGCCGTTGGCCAGCAGCCACGCGTCCACCTGCTGGGTGAAATCGTAGCCGTCGCGCTTCTCGGTGTAGATGTAGGTCTTCAGGTCCTTGTAGAACACGGCTGCAGCCACGTAGGCCTTGTTGCCGAAGTATTTTTCCCAGGACAAATCGACTGCGTTGGCCACCCACGGATCCAGATTCGGGTTGCCGCCGCTGGCGCCGGGCTCGCCCTTGTTGGTGTCCACGCCGAATTCCATCGACGCGCGCAGTTCATCCACGCGCGGGCGCGCTACCTGGCGGGCCAGGGCGAAGCGCACCGTGTTCTCTGCCGGCAGCTCGAAGGCCAAATTCAGGCTGGGCAGGAAATCGATGTAGCTCTTGCCATCCTTGATCGGAATCACCTGGCTGCCGACCGGCTGCCCGCCGTCCCAGTAATTCGAGTTGGATGACTGACGAACGTGCTGCGCCTGGATGCCGATGTTGCCGCGCACCGGGACCGAACCAATCTGCGTGCTGATGTTGGCGCGCAGGAAGGTGGTGGTGATTTCCTCGTCCACCGTCCACTGCTTGGGAATCAGGTAGCTTTCGGTGGTGGTCGGGTTGAACACCATGTAGCGGCCGACCGCAGCAGGCACGTTCCAGGCTGGGATGTAACCGGCGCCGGCAAAGCCCAGGTTCACCGGCTTGTACTGCAGGTCGGCGGCGATGCTGGTGATGCCCTGCGCACCGAGGTTGATGTTGCCTTCGGCCTGGGTCTTGTTCTTGCTGCGGTCGGCGTAGTTCACGCCAATGTCGAAGTCGGAGAACCAGTTGAAGCCTTCCGGCACCGGGAAGGTGGCGGCCAGCTTGAAGCCCTTCAGCTCGTCATCCACATGCGGGGTCTTGCCGTAGCCCGAGCCGTAGATGGTGTTGGTCAGGAACAGCTTGCTGTAGTCGGAGTAGTCGCGGCCCGGGGTGAACTGGGGGAACTTACCGCCAGCGAAGTTCAGGGCCACCGAATCCAGCGCAGGTGCCGGCAACAGCTGCAGGTTGTTCTCCAGATTCAGCTCATCACGCTCGGCCTTGGACCAGCTGACGTCGGCAACCACGCGGACGTCACCGAAGTTGAATTCGTTGTTCCAGCCGATGGCCTTGATGGTGTCTTCGCGGTTGTTGTACATGCCGCGCACCAGCGGATACACGTTGTGGGCAACGCCGCTCTCGAAGCTGCCGTTGCTGCCCACCACTACGTCGGTGAGGTTCAGTCTGTCGTAGCCGCCGTTGTAGTCGCCCAGATGGATCTCCATCTGGTTGGCGGTGTCGTATTCCTTGGCCTTGGTGTAGAAAGCGTCCAGCGTGCTGGTCCAGCTGTTGTTGGGCCGGAACTGCAGCGTCGCCATCACGCCGTCGCGCTTTGCATGACCGGTGCGACGCAGGGCCTTGATGCCATCGGAGTAGTAGGTGCCGGCGGCGACGCCCGGGCGCCAGCCATCACCGCCCAGCTCCTGCCACGGTTCGTACAGGCCGACCTGGTTTTCCTGCTTGGACATCTCCGAGTGGGAGACGCCGATGGCAAGGCCGATGGTGTTGTCGGCGAACTTGTCGACATAGCTGAAGTTGAGGCGGCTGCCATACGGGTCTTCGCCGGCGGCTTCGCCCAGCGAGTTCTTCTGGTAGCGGCCGCTGACGGCGATGACGCGCTCGTTGTAGCTGAGCGGGCGCACGGTCTGCAGATCCAGCGTGCCGGACAGGCCCTGACCAACCAGGCCGGCATCCGGCGTTTTGTAAACGGTGACGCCACTGATCAGCTCCGACGGGTACTGATCGAACTCGACGCTGCGGTTGTCGCCGGTGCTGACCACTTCGCGGCCGTTGAGCAGGGTGGTGGCGAAGTCGGGCGACAGGCCACGCACGCTGATGACCTGGGCGCGGCCCGCCACACGTTGTGCGGCCAGACCGGGCAGGCGGGCGATGGACTCGGCGATGCTGACGTCCGGCAGCTTGCCGATGTCCTCGGCCGAAATGGCCTCGACGATGGAGCTGGAATCGCGCTTGACCGAGATCGCGCTCTCGATGCCGCGGCGGATGCCGGTCACGGTGACGGTATCCAGGTCGGTGGCCTGGGCCTTTTTCTTGGCGGTATCGTCCGCGGTCTGCGCGTGCACGCTGACGGTGGTCAGCGTGATTGCAGAGGCGAGCGCCACGCTCAACAGATTGCGCTTGGTGTTCAACATTTTCCCCTCCCAGGTAATGTCGTCGGATAATTTTTTTTTTGTCGTGCCAAATGTGATCAGGGCACTTGTCGCCGAGGTGATACGGCTGATTGCGACATGCCTCGCATGGTAATCAGCGGGCAACGCGGCGGAATCGCCCTGCATACGTATTCAATGGGTTTTGCGGTGATGGAATGCCTTGAAAACGCTTTTGGAAAGGGCCCGTGCCGGTAGGAGCGGCCCAGGCCGCGAAGCTGTTGCCGACGCAACGGCCGGAATATCTGCAATTGCGCATCGTCCTTGCGGATCCGGCTTCACCCGCTTCGCCGCCAAGGCGGCTCCTACAGGTGCTTTGGTTCAATCCGTTGGCACCAGGCGCACCGCTGCGCCGCCGCCAGCGCCCAGAGGCAGGGCCAGCGTGTCGGTGCTGCGAACCTCGCGGGTTTCGCGCACAAAGGCGAAGGGTTGGGTTTCCCAGTTCGCACCGTCGCCGTCGCGGTAGATCTCGGCGCGATAGCGGCGCTTGGGATCGAGGAACGACAACGATGCCTGCAGTGCACGCGGTTGTTCATCACCAACGCTGCCGATGAACCATTCGTCGCTGCCACGCGCCTTGCGGGCGAGGGTGACGTATTGGCCGATTTCGCCATTCAGCACGCGGCTTTCTTCCCAGTCCACGGCAACGTCCTTGATGAACTGGAATGCCTCCGGGTGCTGCGCGTAATGCTCGGGCAGGTCGGCCACCATCTGGATCGGGCTGTACAACACCACGTACAGCGCCAGCTGCTTGGCCAGCGTGCTGCGAAGGGGCAGGCCGTTGCGGCCTTTCAGGCTGACGATGCCGGGCGTGTAATCCATCGGCCCGCCCAACATGCGGGTGAACACCAGCGTGGCTTCGTGGCCGGGTGGGTTGGGCGGATTGCCCCAGGCGTTGAATTCCATGCCGCGTGCGCCTTCGCGCGACACCCAGTTCGGCCAGGTGCGGCGCAGGCCGGTGTCCTTGATCGGCTCGTGGGAGTTGATGGCGATGTGTTTTTCCGCCGCCTGCTGCAGTACGCGCAGGTTGTGGTTGCTCATCCATTGGCCTTCGTGCCATTCGCGCGTCACCGGGCCATCGGCGGTGTCCTGGCGCTGGATGTCGCCGGCATCGCAGACGTAGCCGGTCTTGATCACGTCCACGCCATTGCCTGCATACAGGTCCAGCGCAGCCGGCAGTTGTCGTTCGTAGTGGCTGACCGCGCAGGCGGTTTCGTGGTGGCCGATCAAATGCACGCCCTTGCTGGCACCGTACTGGGCCAGTGCAGGCAGGTCGAAATCCGCGGTTGCGCGGGTGAAGTCAAAGCCCCAGCCGTTGGCGAACCAGTCGCCATCCCAACCCGGGTTCCAGCCTTCCACCAGCACGCCGCGGAAGCCGTTGGCTGCCGCGAAGTCGATGTAGCGACGGGTATTGGCGGTGGTGGCGCCGTGCTTGGGGCCGGTGGCCCAGGTTTCGGTCTCCAGGTGCAGTGACCACCAGACACCCACGTATTTGGCGGGTTTGAACCAACTCACATCGCCGATGGCATTGGGCTCGTTGAGGTTGAGGATCAGGCTGGATTCGACCAGATCGCCGGCCTTTTCGCCGATCTGCACGGTGCGCCAAGGCGTATTGAAAGGCAGCGTGCGTACCACCGGCGCGCCATTGCCGGAGGGTGTGAGCGCGGCATGCAGTACATCGCCATCACCGCGTGCCAGGTTCATGCCCGCATAGTCCACCAGCGCCGCTTCATGGATGGACAGATGCAGACCGTTGTCACTGCGCAGGGTCAACGGCGTCTGCACGGTGCCGATCTGATTGAGCGGCGTGTGGTGGTACAGGTATTCCTCGCGGTTCCATTCAAAGGCGGGAATCCACCATGCGGTGGCAGGCCGGGCCAGGGTGAATTCGGTCAGCTCGGCATTGATCTGTGCCTGCTGCATGGCCGGTTGCTGCGGGAATTCGTAACGGAAGCCGACGCCGTCGTCATACACGCGGAACACGACATCGAAGCGGCGGCCCTGCTGGCGTCCGCCGCCGGGCTTCTCGGCGACGCTGGCGCGCAGTTCGTTGTAGTGATTGCGGGTGAGCCGGCGTTCGCCCCACGGTTGCTCCCAGGTGTCATCCGCGCTGCTGCGTTGTTGATCGGTCAGCACGAGGTTGCGCTCCAGGCGACCGTCGTTGAACAACATGCCCAGCCGCGAAGGGGCGATCACCGCCTCACCCTTGCGCTCGATCCGGTAAGCCAGGCGGCCTTCGTGCTGCGATTCCAGGGTGACGGTCAGTACGTCGCCGGGCGACGTGATGCGGGCCAGGTCGTCGGCATGTGCGGCCGGCGGCCCGGCAAGCAGCAGGGCGAAGGCCAGCTTCAGGTGAAACAACGGCGAGGCAGGGCGCGATTGGGCCATGTCGGTCATCAACTCCGGGTATGGGTACGGAAGGCAGGTGCCATCACTATCTCCGTTGGTGCAGGGCGTCATGGGGGCTGCGGGCACTGAATACGTATGCACCAGCGGTGCGTATCCGCAGGCGCGCCTCTACCATGGCCCGGCGCATCCGCGCAGACATTGCATCCGTGATTCCCGGAGGGGGGAAGCGCTTGATGAAAAGCAAACCGCAGCTGTCGTTCTGGCAGATATGGAACATGTGCTTTGGCTTTCTGGGCATCCAGTTTGGCTTTGCACTGCAGAACGCCAATGCAAGCCGCATCTTCGAGACGCTTGGCGCCCCGATGGATGCGGTGCCGGGCTTATGGATCGCCGCGCCGTTGACCGGTTTGTTGGTGCAACCGGTGATCGGCTACCTGTCCGACCGCACCTGGACCCGCTGGGGCCGTCGCCGTCCGTTCTTCATGATCGGCGCGGTGCTCACCACGCTGGCGTTGCTGGTGATGCCCAATTCGCCGACTTTGTGGATCGCGGCGGGCACGCTGTGGGTGCTGGATGCCTCGATCAATGTGTCGATGGAGCCGTTCCGTGCCTTTGTCGGCGACCAGCTCTCGCCCAGGCAACGCCCACGCGGCTTTGCGATGCAGAGTTTCTTCATTGGCGTGGGCGCCATTGTCGCCAGCTTTCTGCCCTTCATCCTGGCGCACTTCGGCGTGGCCAATACCGCCGAAGCAGGGCAGGTGCCCGATACCGTTCGCTATGCCTTCTATTTCGGCGCGGTGGTGCTGCTGGCGGCGATTACCTGGACAGTCATCCGCACGCGTGAGTATTCGCCGGCCGAATTGGCCAGTTTCGACGATGCCGAGCCTTCCGCAGTGCACGCAGCCGCACCGGTGGTGGGCTCGCCGCAGTGGAGCCGCATCTTGGGTTGGCTGGGTTTGGGAGCAGTGCTGGCCGGCATGATCGCGTGGCAGCAAGGCGACCGCATGTTGTACGTGCTGGCTGGATTGTGTGCCGCTTACGGCCTGCTGCTGGGCGTGGCCCGCGTCGTGCCCGGCACCCACATGCTGGCGACCATCGTCGGTGACCTGCGCAGCATGCCGGTGACGATGCGGCGGCTGGCATGGGTGCAGTTCTTCTCGTGGTTTGCGCTGTTTGCGATGTGGATCTACACCACCGCCGCCGTTGCCGGCACGCATTTTGGCTCCACCGATCCGCAGTCGGCCGCCTACAACGAAGGTGCCAACTGGGTCGGCGTGCTGTTCGGTGCGTACAACGGTTTTGCCGCACTGGCCGCGTTGGTGATTCCACTGATGGTGCGCACGCTCGGCCTGCGCTGGAGCCACCTCATCAATCTGTGGCTGGGCGGGTTGGGGCTGATCTCGCTGATGTTCATCAGCGATCCCAAATGGCTGCTGCTGTCGATGGTCGGCGTGGGCTTTGCCTGGGCCTCGATCTTGTCGCTGCCGTATGCGCTGCTGTCCGACAGCGTGCCGTCCACCAAGATGGGCGTGTACATGGGCATCTTCAATTTCTTCATCGTGATTCCGCAGCTGGTCGCGGCCAGTGCGCTGGGGTTTGCGCTGCGTACCTGGCTGGGCGGCGTGCCGATGCATGTATTGGTATTGGGTGGCTGCAGCCTGTTCGTGGCGGGCCTGTGTGTACTGCGGGTTCCGTCGCAATCGGAGGTGGTGTGATGTTCAAGCGTTTGTCTGTTGCGGTTTCTCTGGTGCTGGCTTCCGGCGCAGCGTTGGCGGTTGAACGGCCGAATTACATCGGCACCACCGAGCCGTTCGCCAGTGACGCGGTGTACTTCGTGGTCACCGACCGCTTCGTCAATGGCGATACCAGCAACGACCAGCGCGAGCAGGGCGGCGCGCACCGTACCTTCGACATCCCGGTGCCATGCCCGGACAAGATAGACGGCAACATCGGCTACCTCGGTGGCGACTTCAAGGGCGTGCTGGACAACGCTGACTACATCCGCGATCTCGGCTTCGGCGCGGTGTGGATCACGCCCATCATCGACAACCCGGATGAAGCCTTCACCGGCAGCAGGCCCATCAATTGCACCAGCACGCTGACTGATCGCGGCAAGACCGGCTACCACGGCTACTGGGGCGTCAATTTCTACAAACTTGACGAGCACCTGCCCAGCGCCGATCTGGATTTCGGTGGGCTGACAAAAGGCTTGCACGAGGCGGGTCTGAAAGTGGTGTTGGACATCGTTGGCAACCACGGCTCACCCGCGTGGACCATGCCGGTTACCCAGCCGCAATTTGGGCAGATTTTCGACAAGAACGGCACGCTCATCGCTGACCACCAGAACCTGGCGCCGGACAAACTCGACCCGAAGCACAATCCGCTGCACGCCTTCTACAACAACATCGGCCCGGTGGACGGCAGCAAGGGCTCGATCTTCGACGGCAACCTCGCCGAGCTGTCGGATTTCAATGAACACAATCCGGCGGTGATGGACTACCTGGTGGATGCCTATCTGCAGTGGACCGCGCAGGGCGTGGATGCATTGCGCATCGACACCATCGGTTGGCTGCCGCACCCGTGGTGGCATGAGTTCGTGCAGCGCATTCGGGCGCAGCACCCGGGCATGTTCATGTTTGGCGAAGCCTTCGATTACGACGCCGGCAAGATCGCAGAACACACCTGGCCGTCCAATGCCAACGTCAGCGTGCTGGATTTCCCGCTGCGTGGTGCGTTGTCGTCCACCTTCGGCAGGGAGCAGAAAGGCTTTGAAACGCTGGCCGAGCCCTTGCATCTGACCGGCGGTCCCTATGCCAATCCGTATGAGCTGATGAGCTTCTACGACAACCACGACATGGCGCGTCTGGATGCAACTGACAGCGGTTTCATCGATGCACACAACTGGTTGTTCACCGCGCGCGGTATCCCGGTGCTGTACTACGGCTCTGAAACCGGCTTCATGCGCAGCCGTGCAGAGCACGCTGGAAACCGCGCCTATTTCGGCCAGCAGCGTGTAGATGCCGCGCCGCAGAGTCCCATCTTCGCGCCGCTTCAGCGCATCGCCAGGCTACGTCAGGCGACGCCTGCGTTGCAGCGCGGCGTGCAGGTGACTGAGCGTCTGCATGGCGATGAAGCCGTTTTCTATCGCGTACTTCAGCACGGTGACACCGCGCAGACGGCATTGGTGTTGCTCAACAAGGGCGATGCCGCGAAAACGGTCGAGGTAAGCCGTTACCTGCAGCCGGGGCAATGGCGCGATGCACTCGACGGCGGCACGCAGACGGTGAAGCGTTCGCTGAAGACCGAGGTGCCAGTGCACGGCGTCAAGGTATTCGTGCTCGATGTGCAGGTAAATCAGTCCGAACTGCAGGCGCAGTTGGATGCGGCGATGGCGGACCAGCAGACACGCACGCAGCGAATGAAGCGCTGACGAACATAGCCCCTCTCCCGCGAGCGGGGTTGGGGGTGAGGGCACCGATCAGAGCTGGCGCCAAGCCCCTCTCCGCTGGCGGGAGAGGGGTTGGGGTGAGGGCACCGATCGGAGCTGGCGCTAAGCCCCTCTCCCGCTGGCGGGAAAGGGGTTGGGGTGAGGGCACCGATCGGAGCTGGTGCTAAGCCCCTCTCCCGCTGGCGGGAGAGGGGGTGGGGTGAGGGCAGGGGCTTTGCCATCGCGCTTGCAAACCCCCAATCCATCACCCGCTACAATCCCCAGCCCACCGCAGTCTCCGCCGCAGCCCATGAACAACCTTCCCCCGCAGACCCCCATCGAAACGCTGCTGCAGACCGCGATGGAAGGCAAACTGCCGATCAAGGCCTTCATGCAGGCGTTCGTAGTCTCCGAGGTGGTGCTGCTCACCGGCAGCCTGGTAACGACGGACGGCAGCGGCTTCGACCCGTTGCTGTTCGACAAGCAGGGCGTGCTGCATGTGGCCGTGTTCACCGATATGGCGCGCGTGGGTTTCAACAGCCAACAGGCGCCGCACAACATCCGCATGTTGATGCTCGAGGTACTGCGTCGCGTACCCGGCGGCTATGGCGTGGTGATCAACCCCGGCACCTCGCTGGGCTTTGAAATCTCCCCGTCCGGCGTTGGCGAAATCCTCAGGGATTTCAGCTGACAGATCGTAGGCTGGGATGGAATCCCAGCATGCAGGGCGGCAGAACCGGCGCACCTGGCCCGGGGCGTTGCGCTTGCCCGGGCTACAGCGCTTAGGCAGGCCAGCTTCGCGGCTGAAGCCGCTCCTACGCAACGCCGCGTCGCGACGACTCGCGCATCACCAGCTTCACTGGGATGTTGATCCCTTCCACCGGCGCGCGCGCGATCAGTGCCAGCAGTTTTTCGACCAGCAGTTGGCCGGCTTGCTTGGTGTCCTGCTGCACCGTGGTCAGCGCTGGGGATACCGAAGCCGCCAACGGAATGTCGTCAAAGCCAGTCACCAGCACATCCTCCGGCACCCGCAGCCCACGTTCGCGCAGGGCCCGCAGCGCGCCGATGGCGATCAGGTCGCTGGCGGCGCAGACCGCATCAAAGCGTTCGCCGCGATCCAGCAGGGCCAGGCAGGCGGCGTGGCCGGATTCTTCGGTGGTGATCGCGTCGTGCTGAAGCACACTGTCCGGCTCCAGCCCGCGTGCCCGCAGGGCGTCGGCATGGCCACGGTAGCGTTCCTCAAACTCCGGGTAGTGGCTGGACGCATGGCCGAGGAAGGCAATGCGACGGCAACCCTGCTCAAGCAAGTGCGCGGTGATGTCGAAACCGCCCTGGAAGTTGTCGCTGCCCACCGACACACCCGGTTGCCCCGGCAACGCCGCGCCCCAGCGCACGAAATGCGTGCCTTGTTCCACCAGCCGCTGCAGGCGCTCGACCGACTCGTGGTAGTCGCCATAGCCCAGCAGGATGATGCCGTCGGCCTTGTTGCTGTCCTCGAAATCGGCGTGCCAATCGCTGGACAGCTGCTGGAAGGACACCAGCAGGTCGCGCCCGTGCAGCGCGCAGGCGCGGGTGATCGAGCCAAGCATCGAATGGAAGAAGGGGTTGATCAGCGAGTCGTCCGGGGTGGGGTCCTCGAAGAACAGCAGCGCCAGCGTGCCGGACTGCTGGCAGCGCAGGCTGGAGGCGTTCTTGTCCACCTTGTAGTTCAGCTGCCGGGCGATCTCCAGGATGCGCTGGCGGGTCTCGGCATTGACCATCGGGCTGCCGCGCAGGGCGCGTGACACCGTGGGCTGGGACACCCCGGCCATGTGTGCGATATCCAGCGAGGTGGCTTTCCCTTTGATCGACATCATGACCAGCAATGTGAATGACGCCGGCATCATGCCATGTGCTGTCCTGCGCGGGGATGGCGCAGGTCCGCCCAGGTCATGCGGGTCGTGCTTATCGGGCGGCTGGGTCAGATTCTGCGCACGCCGGACCGCTGCTTGGTACCGCCAAGGGCGGCAAAGGCCTTGGCCCACAAGGGTTGCCACGGCCAGCAAATATCGGCCGCCGGGGGCGATATAATCTCCGCGCTATTGCCCGCATCCGGCGGGTGGACCCCAACGGAAGAGTAGGAACCCTATGGCCCGCGGCATCAATAAAGTCATCCTCGTCGGCAACCTCGGTAACGACCCGGACACCAAATACACCCAGGCCGGCATGGCGATCACCCGTATCAGCCTGGCCACCACCAGCGTCCGCAAGGACAAGGACGGTAACCAGCAGGAGCGTACCGAATGGCACCGCGTGGTGTTCTTCGGCAAGCTCGGTGAGATCGCTGGCGAATACCTGCGCAAGGGCAGCTCGGTCTACGTCGAAGGCGAACTGCGCTACGACAAGTACACCGGTCAGGACGGCGTGGAGAAGTACACCACCGACATCGTCGCCAACGAGATGCAGATGCTCGGCGGCCGTGGTGAAGGCGGCGGCGGTGGTGGCGGCAACTTCGGCGGCGATCGTCCGCAGCGCCAGTCGGCCCCGCGTCAGCAGGGCGGTGGCCAGGGCGGTCAGGGCGGCTACGGCAATCAGGACCAGGGCGGCGGTTACGGCGGCGGTCAGCGCCAGCAGCGTCCGGCCCCGGCCCAGCAGCAGTCGGCTCCGCCGCCGATGGACGATTTCGCTGACGACGATATTCCGTTCTGAGAAATGGGTTGATCGTTGCGTGAAAAAAAAAGCCCTGTTTTTACAGGGCTTTTTTATTTTCGTTGGTGGTGGAAAGTGCAGACGAAAGCACCGTGAAAGCTGCGGTTTGAACAGCGCGGCCTACTGCGTTCGCCTGCAGCTGCGGACGAGCCGGCCGGCCCTTCCGCAGTGCGGGCATTGCATTACCAGTTCAGCTTCAACCCCAGCTGGCCGTTGATGTCGCGATAGGCGTCACCACCACGCTGATAGCCGACTTGGCCCCAGCCGCTCCAGCTGTGGCCGAGATTGCCGAATCTCGGGTGGTGCTTGAAAACTGGCTGCCGTTGGAAACGGTAAGGCTGCCAGACACGACGTAGTCATCATTCGTGTACCAAGAGTCCGCCATGGCCGGGGTGGCCAGACTGATGGCGATGGCACCCGCAATGGCACCGATGCAGCGGGCGCGCATGCCGCGCAGTGATGTCGCAACTACGCATTTGCGGGTCAGTGGATTGCGGATGATGCGGTAGATGCGATTCATGGCGAGACGGTCACCGTGGCTGCCGGGCGCGACCTGACGTCGCAGGGGGCGCAGATTGCCGGTACCGGGGATGTGCTGTTGGCGGCGGGGCGTGATGTCGTTCTGGATACCGCTGAGAACACGCATACCGATGTGCACGACAAGACGGTCAAGAAGTCCGGCCTGTTCTCTGGCGGTGGCTTCGGCTTCACCATTGGCAAGCAGCGCACCGACACCACGGCTGACATTGAAGAGACGACGCATTCCGGAAGCTTGATTGGCAGCACGGATGGGCGCGTGGACATTGCTGCTGGGCGCGATGTGTCGATCACCGGCAGTGATGTCCTCAGTCGGGAAGGCATCGGCATCATTGGTCAGAACGTCACCATTCAAGCGGCCGAAGACAGCAGTGCCGTCATTGAAACCCAGGAGTTCAAGCAGGCCGGTATCAACGTCAGCCTGAAGGGCGGTGCGGTGGATACCGCCATGGCGCTCAAGCACACCGTGGAGCGTGCTACGGAGGCCAAGGATGATCGCCTGAGCGCTCTCTATGCTGCCAAGGCGGGGCAGACGTGAAAACAGGGGTCAGAGTCAGGTTTCGCAAGAACTCGACTCTGACCTTTGTTTTCTTGGACAAGAACGGAAAATTCATTCCACAGCCGGCTTCAGAACTGTTGGGTACAGATAAGTCATGAAGCGAAACATCGTTGGTTCCTCGGTGTATTGGGATAAATGGGTCGGTTATTCGGAGGGGAGATTGGTGGCAAAGGAGCTGGGAAAGGATGAGCCATTTGTCGACGAAGGCTACAGAGCCCAGTACATATACGATCTCGCGAAACTGCATTTACGGTTGGTGCTAGAGCGCTATTCCCGCGGAGACTCCGTGGGTGGCTTGCCTCAGCACTTTGATGGTCTGCTCAAGGCATGGGAAGGGTCGGAGCGATTGGGGAATAGCGTCTGGAGAGAGCAGGAGCAACGAATACGTCACTATTGGCCTATTAACCTGCATTACTATATGGATTGCTTCTGGCTCATCGGCCTAGCGTTGACGCTGGATATTCCCGATAACCAGTGGGGAAAACAGAGGTCAGAGTCAGGTTTCGCAAGAACTCGACTCTGACCCTTACTTTCCTTTGAAGATGATCCTGATTAGTTTCATTCCTCCCGTCACCATAAGGAAGAATAGTGTCAAGTGGCTTCCGGGTTCTCGGGGGTAGAAAAAAGCAAGGGGGCGGATTCAGGTTTTGCAAGAGCCCGACTCTGACCCATGTTTTTCTTGGGGCATAAGGCGGATAAGCGGCTGGAGCTCAAGTTTAGGTAATATCCCCGTGGAGAGGTATATGGAAGAAGTGTCTGATGCAGTTTTTGACGAAATTTATAGCAACACGCAGGGTATATCCTTGGGGGGGCTGTGGTCGTATTCCAGGTATAGCCCCGGTTGGGTCGTGCCTGCGTCATTCGCAGGGTTTGATGGGCAGAAGAAATTCTTTTTTTGTTGTTTAAAGCAGTTCATGAGTTCGAAGCTATTGGTGCTGCATAAGGCCGGTGAGCTTTTGTGCGGGACTGTGGAGGAACAGTTGAGGTTATTTTCCTCTAGCTTTCCGCATTCAGAGGAGGAGGTGGATATCGGGGGCGATGCGATCTGGTTTTACACCGAATCCTGCCCATGTGAGCCGGCTTGGGTGATGAAAGGGGATGACGGAGAGGAGAGGCTTGATTGGGCTTGATCTGTTGTCGCCTCCCCATAAACTTCATCCAGCCATTCTTAGAGGTCTCCGAGCAGGCCGCCCCCCGTTTCTTTCCTCCATCCAATGTCCGACTATCTATCGGGCCGTCGCGACGGCTTCTGCCGCGCCGGGCATACGTCGTTTTGCAGTGGGAAAGGGGCCGCTGCAATGACGCGGTGCCTGGGACAAATGGATCTTTGATCAGGGGACGAGCATGAAGGGATTGGGATTGGGATTGGGGATGCTGCTTGCGCTGGTGTTGCCGATGGGCAGTGCGTGGGCGGCGGTCGATCTGGCGCAGTTCATCCGCAAGGATGATTTCAACGACATCAAGATTTCGCCTACGGGCAAGTACTACGCGGCCACTGTGCCGCTGGAAGACAAGACCGCGCTGGTGATTTTCACGCGTGACGGCAACAAGAGCGCGGGTACGTTCATGCCGGGGCGCAATGCGCATGTGAGCGAGTTTGATTGGGTCAACGACGAGCGCGTGTTGATCAGCGTCGCCGAGAAGTACGGCATGTTGGATGAGCCGCAGCTCACCGGTGAGATCTACGCCATCAATGCCGATGGCGGCGGCGCCGAACTGTTGGTCGGTTATCGCGTGCAGGACAACGGGCCGGGGACGCGTATCCAACCCAAGCGGGCGGAGCGGGTTGCGGCGTTCTTGACCGACACACTTGCCGCGGATGACCGCTATGCCGTGGTTTCGGTGTGGCCGGAAGGCGATGACCCATTTACCCGCGCCGACAAACTGGATGTCTACAGTGGCCGGCGTAATACCCTGGCATTCGCGCCGGTACGTCGTGCGCTTTTCACTACGGACAATACCGGTGAGGTGCGTTTTGCACGGGGCGCCGGTACGGACAATGCGAGCAAGTTGTACCACCGGCAGGCGAAGGGAACCGAGTGGCAGTTGATCAACGATCAGCTCGGCACCGGTCGTATCGAGATTCCGTTGGGCTTCTCCGCCGATAACCGGCTTGCCTATCTGCAGATTCATGGCGATGGCCCGGGAACGGACAAGATCGTCAGCTGGGACCCGGTCAGCAATGAGCGAAAGACGCTGCTGCAGGACATGGGTGCCGATCCGCTGACGATCATTCAACAGAATGGGACATCGGTACCGGCGGGCACGCAGGTGATGGATGCGCGCTATCGCAATATGTTCTTCGACGATGCATCGCCCGAGGCGCGGCAGCATCGCAGTCTGGAAGCCGCGTTCCCGGGGCAGGCGATCCGCATTACCTCCAGTACCCGCGATGGCGCGCTGCAGTTGGTGCAGGTGTGGTCGGGCAATAATCCTGGCGATTTCTATCTGTACGAACCGGCGATCAAGAAGGTCGGCCATGTGGTGAGCGCCGGCAGCTGGATCGACCCGGACAAGGCCGCGCTGGTGGAGCCTTTCAGCTTCGCGGCGCGTGATGGCCTGCGCATCGGCGGCTACCTCACCGTGCCACGTGGTGTGACCGGCGCACGGCCGCTGGTGGTGATGCCGCATGGTGGGCCGTTCACCGTCTTTGACCAGTGGCGGTACGGCAAGGATGCACAGATGCTGGCCGCCGCCGGTTACAGCGTCATGCAGGTGAACTATCGCGGCTCGGGCAACCAGGGTTCGGCGTTCCTGCGCGCCGGCGCACGTCAGTGGGGCGGCACCATGCAGGACGACCTTACCGACGCCACGCGTTGGGCGATAGCGCAGGGGCATGCCGACGCCTCGAAGATCTGTATTTATGGCGCCAGTTACGGTGCTTACGCCGCCTTGATGGGCGTTGCCAAGGAGCCGGCGTTGTATCGCTGTGCGGCAGGTTATGTCGGCGTCTACGATCTGCCGATGATGCAGCGCGAGGACGGCCGCAAGCGCCGTAGCCTGGGCAACTGGAGCAAGGACTGGGTAGGTGAGGATCAAACCGCCTTGGCGGCGGCATCGCCCAACCGTTTGGCTGATCGCATCAAGGTGCCGGTGTTTCTTGCAGCCGGTGGCGAGGATGAGATCGCGCCGGTTGAGCACACCCGCATGATGGAGGCAGCGCTGAAGAAAGCGGGCGCGCCGGTGCAGTCGTTGTATTACGCCACCGAGGGCCATGGGTTCTATACCGAACCGCACCAGCGCGAGTACTACAGTCGCTTGCTGGCGTTCCTTGCTGTGCAGCTTGGCGGCGATACCGCCCAATAGGGTTCAGCAGCGCCGGGCGGTGACTTCGTATCGACATCGCCCGGTAGTGACATTTGCAACGGGTGTTTCATCACCTGCGCATCACCAGCCTGTTTGCGTGGAAATTGTTTGTGAAGTAACGCGAAACTGATCGAATTTTTCTTTCACATTATTCCTTTGATCAGGTGGAAGGAGGGCCCCGGCAATACCGGGGTTTTTGTTTTTCAGGGGTTGGTGTGCGTGGGATGAGTCAGTCCGTTCATCGGGAATGAATTGAGTTTGATGCTTAAAACAAGGCGTTTATTCGATGCGCTGGATATTCAATCACCCAGCTTTCACCTTTGTAAATTCGTTGCGTGGAACCGGCGCGCCCTACATTAAATCGCCTTGAAATCATTACGTCGCCTTCACGGGGGGCGCGGCATTTTCGGCGCGAAGGTGTTCAGGTGGGGGACATCTTGAAGGGACGAAGTGGTCGTCGCGCATCGGCGGCTGACGCTTCGAGCTACACCTCATTGATGACGTGTTGGAGTCGTTACATCCCCGCGATGTACGGCGATTTCATTCGTGCGATGGAAAGCTCGAGAGGGAAGAATGGTGCAGCTGCTCACAGCGGACAACGCAGTACAGAACAGTCGCTCTTTGCGCCATTGGGCCATGCGGATGCTGGGGCTGGTATTCGTGCCGCTACTGCTGGGCTGGATGCCTGCCGCCATGGCGGCCAACCTTGAGATCACCAATCTTTCCGAAGTCATCGACCCAATACCGGCCGGCGGTGTCATCGAATACAAGTTGACCATCCATAACGGCGGCCCGGAGCCCGTGCCGGATTCCGTTGTGGCATTTGACCTGCCTGCAGGCACCAGCGCCATCGACCTGCCGGCGTATTGCTCCGTCGATGCGCTGGTAAGCACCCGGGTGGTGTGCATCGTTCCGCAGAACCTGGCCAACGGGGATTCGTTCGATATCGACCTGAAGGTGAGCACCGTGGGGCTTGGACCTTCCACCGTGGACATTACCGCTGCGGTGGGCCGTCAGCCAGCACCAAATCCGCGCACACCGCTGGCAGACCTGCTTCCCTCCGATCCCTTCTTTGCGGGGGATCCAAATACTGACGACAACCTTGAGACGCAGAACACCACGCTGATTGCTGCGGGTGATCTGCAGATGGAGAAGACCGGTACACCGAATCCGGTGCCGGCCGGTGGCGAAGTGACCTACACCATCACCGTCACCAACAACGGACCGAGCGTATCCACCAATTTCAACGTTACCGATGCCTTGCCGAGCGGCGTGACTTATGTGGCCGGCAGTGCGCAAAGCGCGAGCGGCGGTTGGACCTTCAATAATCAGAACGGCACCCATGCCGGTGCGCTTGCTGTGGGAGCGAGTGCAACGTATACCTTCAAAGGCAAGGTGAACGTGGCCAGCGGCAACCTGGTCAACAGCGCCACCGTCAATGCGGTGGGCACCCCCGATCCAAACGCAAGCAACAACAGCGACGATGCGGCGGTGACGGTCGCTGCGGGCGCGGACCTGGCAATCGGCAAGACCGCGTCCCCCATTCCTGCATTGCCGGGGGAATTGATCACTTTCACGGTGACCGTGACCAACAACGGGCCCAGCCCGGCTGAAAATGTGTCCTGGACCGACCCGATGCCAGACGGCTTCCTGATCGAAAGTGGAAGCACCATCGCGGGCTGGGACTGCAGCACCAATGCCGTCAACACTGAGCGGAGCTGCGCCTTGCCGTCGCCAGCCACGCTTGCCGTGGGTGCCAGTGCCACCTTCACGATTGTCGCGCGCGTGCCACTGACAGGGCCTGGCAGTAGCGGGCCGGTGGCCAATACCGCGTCGGTCAGCGGTTCGCTGCCGGATCCTGATCCCAGCAACGACGAGGCGACGGCCAACTTCACGGTGTTGCCCAACGGCGCGGATCTGAGTCTGACCAAGAGCAAGGCACCGCAGCTGGTGCCCACGTGGCCAGGCCCGGGTGCAACGCCGCCGGCCGGAAGCGGTTATATCGTCACGTCCACCATCAACGTGAACAACATCGGCCCAGCACCTGCCACGAGCGATGTGCAGGTGGTTGATCAGCTGGCGGTGGGTGAGGAGTACTTCCCGTCCGACACCACGCCCTGGACCTGCTTGCCCACGCCGTATGTGCCCGGTTCTCGGCAGACTGTGACCTGTACGCTCAAGGCTGACCAATATCCGGTACTGGCTGGGCAGACCAAGACGCTGAAGCTGCAGAGCTTTGCGCATCCGGAAGCAGAAGGTTCGCCGCTCACCAACAATGCCTGTACCGGTGGCAGTGGTGGCTCTTTATCGCCGGGGACCGACAGCGGCCTGGGTGACCCGAACGGCGCCAATAACTGCTCTGGGGGCACCATCACGCCTTCGCCGCTGCGTTCGGATCTGAGTGTGGCCAAGCGGACCAATGATGTGGGCACCACCGACAACACGTTGCCGGTTGGCTACACCGGCATGAGCTACACCATCACGGTGAGCAATGCCGGCCCGGACGATACGCGCGGTGTGGTGGTCGAAGACACCCTGCCAGGTTTCCTGCAGGGGCGGACCACGGCAACGACGGTGGATCCAAGCGGCTGGACGTGCACGGTCAGCGCCACCGGTACGCTGCATTGCGAATCCGGCACTACCCCGCTAGTCGCGGGTACACCGGTCGATATCGTGGTGAATCTGAGCGGTCCGTTGGCTGACAGTGCCTCGCGTCCTGCGGGTCCGTGTGGTGCGGCCATGGCGCCGGCGGGGGCATGGTGCAACACCGCCGGCGTGGGCATCGATCCATTTGTGCCCGGTGCTGCCGGTGAGATCAACCCCGTCAACAACACCGGTTCGGACTATGTGCGGGTGCCGCGCGTGTCCAACGTGAAAACCGAGGCCAAGACCATTACCGGCGGCAATCCCGGCAATGTCGGTATCAACTCGACCTACCGCATCGACTACCGTAACGAAGGTCCCTCGTCGGCACCGGGCGTGGTGTTCCGCGATGTCATCCATCTGCGTGGCGATGACCCGGGTTTCACCTTGGTTACCGACACCCGGTCTGGTGGTGGAATCAACGCGTGCGTCCCGTCTGTCACGGGCGGGGTGACCCTGTTGCCGGGGTCCGGTGGGTTGAACAATGTCTCCTCACTGGGGGCAGGTCCTGGCACGCTGGTGCTGACCTGCACGCCGCTGGATCTACCCGGTGGCCAGCAGCAGAGCATGACGGTGGTGATACGCCCGTTGGACGACCCGACAGGGACGGGGCAGCCACGCGTCTATGCCAATACCGCGGACTTCTTCTTTGACCGTGATGGCGACGGCGCGCCGGATCCCAGTGCTGGCTCTGACGCTTTTGGTGACTTTGAGTACAACAACATCGCCACAGTTGCCGATGACGAGAAAGAAGCCGTATTGACGGTAGGCGAAGGCGACGTGGACCTGGTGGTCAACAAGCACGACACCGGTTTTGCCGGCGGCGTGGACCCGTTGGGCTACGATCCCAACAACCCGGACGCAAACTTCATCACCTATCAGGTGACCGTGCAGAACCTGGGGCCATCGGTTGCCAGCAGCGTCAAAATCACCGACACCATCACCCCCAATGCCGGCAAGACGGTGGAGTTTATCGGGGCCTCGCCGACAGCGACGGGGACATTTTCGCCGATTCGTTGCACCGTGACCGGTGGCAGCAACCCGATCACCGGCGGCAGCCTGGTGCTGACCTGCGACATGCCTGGATCGGGGTTCAGCGACAGCGAAACCATCGGCGTGGTCGATGCCGGCGCTACGTCAACGCTTTATCTGCGTTACCGCTACCAATCCCAGCCGGGAGCGGGCGGCGACACGGTGGAGAATTCGGCCGTCGCCTCATCGGCCGAGCCCGAACTGAATCCCGCCAACAATCAGGAAGACGAGACCACCGCCATCCGCAGCAAGGTGGACCTGGCCATCGTCAAGCAAGCCGTTTCGCGCACCACCCCGCCAAGTGCCGACCCCGCCGTGGCGTTGCCGCCGGTGCTGAGCACGGTGTCGATCCGTGAGCCGTTTTTCTGGGTGTTTGACGTGGAAAACCGCGGGCCGGGCAACAGCTTGTCGCGTCTGCGTACCGGCACCAATCCGCTCAACGGCACCGGTACGGTGATCACCGATACGCTGCCGCCGGACATGGTGGTGACCGGTGCGCCGATCACCTGGCGCAAGGTGGGCCCCAATATTGCCAGTCTGTCCGACGAGCAGCCCAACGGTACCGGCAATTGCACGCAGAGCGGGCAGATCGTCACCTGCAATGTGGGCGACGTGACGTCTGAAGGTAGCAACCACGGCCGCGTGCGCGTGATCATTCCGGTGCGCTGGGACGTGATTCCGCCAGGCGGCAGCGCCATCAATACCGCCACGGTCGGCACCGAGCAGGTGGACAGCGACCCGAACAACGACACCTCCACCGCACCCATCAAGGTCACTGCATCGAGTCTGGCCGGCACCGTCTTCCAGGATCGCGATCGCGCCGGCAGCAATGGCGGTGTGCCGCAGGACGCCACGACCGAGCCGCGTATCGGCAGTGTCACGCTGGTCCTGACCGGCACCGATGCGTATGACAACCCGGTCAACTCGACCACCAGCACCGATGGCAACGGTGACTACCAGTTCGATCTGCTGTCCCCGTCCGATGCACGCGGTTACCGCATCGTGCAGACGCAGCCGGCCGGCTTTGCCAACGGCCCGGTGGATCCGCCGGTCAGCGGACCGTTGGCGCCATCGTTTGGCGGTACCTATGCGGCCGGTACACCCGACTCCAACTACAGCGCCATTCCGGTGCCCGCCGACAGCGATGGCGTGCGTTACAACTTCCCGGAGTTGAGCAACGCGCGCCTGGCGGGCTTTGTCTATGTGGATGTGGACTACAACAACACGCGTACCGTCGGCAGTGATCCACCGATTGTTGGCGCGACGGTGGAGTTGCTCGACGCCGCCACGTCTGCGGTATTGAAGACCGCGACGACGGATGCAACGGGCGCATACCAGTTCATTGATCTGGATCCCAACCGCATCTACACGCTGCGTGAAGTGATGCCGGCAGGCATGTACCGGAACCGTCCGTCGGCGGTCAACCCGGGCACCATCAACGGTGCGGCATGCAGCAGCGGCTGCGTTGCGGGCACGGGCGTGGGCGGTGATGCGCCCACCACTGACCGCATCAGCCAGATCGATCTGCGCCAGGGCATCGGTACGCAGGAAGGACTGGATTTCAACTTCGGCGAAGAACCCACCGGCAGTTCACTGGCCGGGCGTGTGTGGCTGGACGCCAACAACAATGGTCTGATCGACAGCGGCGAAACCGGCATTGCCGGGGTCACCATTTCCCTCAGCGGCACCGCCCAAGGCGGCGTGGCGGTGAGCCTGGGCCAGACCACGGATGCCAACGGTGCATACCGTTTCCTGGGGCTGTCGCCGGGCACCTACACCGTTACCGAACCCGAGCAGCCGGCCGACACGCGCAACGGCATCACCGTGGCAGGCAGCACCGGTGGCACGGTCACGGCGGTGAGCGTCACGCCTTCGGTCATCAGCGGCATCGTGCTGGCCATCGACGAAGCGAGCATCGACAACAACTTCGGCGAAATCGGCAGCTCGTCCATTGCCGGTCGCGTGTATTACGACAACAACAAGAACGGCATCATCGACGCCGACGAGTCGGGCATCGCCAATGTCACCTTGCAGCTCACCGGTGACGATGACCTGCCGCCGGGCACCGCCACGCGCGCGATCATCCCGCCGCGTACGGTGGTGACCGACGCCAACGGCGCTTACCTGTTCGACAATCTGCGCCCGGGCACTTACACCGTGACCGAGCCCACGCAGCCGCCGAACACCACCAATGGCATCACCACGCCGGGCACCGTCGATGGCGCGCCGATGGGTGTGGCCACGCCGGTAACTACCGTGCCGTCGGCGATCAGCGCCATCACCTTGACGTTCGCTCAGGCGTCCATCGAGCAGAACTTCGGCGAAGTGGCGGATACCCCGGACCTGGTGGTCAGCAAGAGTGCCGACCCGACGCGTTTCACCGTCAACAATCCCGCCAGTTACACGGTGCGCGTGCGCAACATCGGGCCGCAGCCGAGCATTGGCAGTTATCAAGTGGATGATCGTCTGCCGACCGGCGTGACCTTGAGTGCAACGCCGACCGGTAACGGCTGGACCTGCAGTGGTGCGCCGGGTGCAGATCGCTTCAGCTGCACCCACAGCGCCGTCATTGCCAGCGGTGCGACGCTGCCCGATGCAATCACCGTGAATGTTGCGGTGGGTGCCGCAGCGGCGGCCGCATCGCCGATCCACAACGCGGTGATCGTGCGCGGTGGCGGCGAAGATACCGACCACATGCCGTCGGTGGCCGAGCAGGGCGCATTTGATGGCGATGTCACCCAGTTGCCGATATGCGACCCGGCCATCACCCAGAATGCGTGCCGCGTGCAGACCGAAGTGCAGGCCGCCGCATCGCTGTCTGGCACGGTCTGGTTCGACATCGGCAGCGATGACGCACTGCTCGACGGCGGTGACGTGCGCCTGCAGAACTGGACCGTGGAGTTGTTCGACAAGCTCACCAACACGGTTGTCCGTACCGCCAGCACCGGTGCGGATGGCAGCTATCGTTTCAATGACCTGTTGCCGGGCACGCGCTTTGAAGTGCGCTTCCGTCATCCGCAAAGTGGTGTGTTGTGGGGCTTCCCGGTGACCGGTGAAACCGCCTCCGGCCCGGCCGCGCCCTGCGATTCGGATGCCGCCATCGCCAATGGCACCGCCAGTACCTGCCGCGTCGATGCCGACGGCATCACCCAGTTGGAAGTGGTGCTGCGTTCGGGCGACAACCTGCCGCAGCAGAGTCTGCCGGTGGACCCGAGTGGTGTGGTCTATGACGCGGTCACCCGCAACCCGGTGCAGGGCGCGATTGTCACCTTTGCCCCCAACGGCATGTGCGCCGGTTATGACCCGGCCACTTCGGTGCTCAACGGCGGGCAGGGCGGTTACAGCATCGACGGCGACCGCATCTCGATGACGGTGGGCAGCGATGGCTATTACCAGTTCCTGCTGGGGCCGGCTGCGCCCAGCCGTTGCGAGTTCACGCTGACGGTGACGCCGCCGGGCGGCTACACCTTCAAGTCGGTGATCATCCCGCCGGAAGCCAGCAGCTTGTCGCCGCCGGGTGCATCGGGCACCACCTTCAGTGTGCAGCCGCAAGCCTCCGCGCCGACCGCGCCGGTGGGCACGGCGACGCAGTACTTCCTGGCACTGTTTGCCGGCTCGGGCACGGCCAACATCGTGCACAACCACTTGCCGTTGGATCCGGCCGTGTCGCCGGGCCTGGTGATCAGCAAGACCGGTGACAAACAGGTGGTCGAAGTCGGCGACACGATGCTCTACACCATCAGCATCCGCCAGACCGCTGGCGAGCCGTTGAACACGGTCAACGTCATCGACAACCTGCCGCCGGGCTTCACCTACATCAACGGCACCGCGCGTGCCGATGGCCGTGGCATCGACGATCCCTTCGGCAAGCCGGGCCCGCGCTTGGTGTTCAACGTCGGCCCGATCCGTCAGGGTCAGCAGATCCTGCTGAACTACCGCGTGCGCATCGGCGTCGGCGCGATGCAGGGCGACGGCATCAACCGCGCGCAGGCGCACGGCTGTTCCACCGATGGTGGCTGCGTTGACCCGGGCACCTTGTATCCCTACCCGGGCGGTGTGCCGTCCAACCCGGCGCAGTACCGCGTGCGTGTCACCGGTGGCGTGTTCACCGATGAGGCCTGCGTGCTGGGCAAGATCTTCGTGGACAGCAACAACAACCACCTCCAGGACCGCGAGGAAATCGGCATCCCGGGCGTGCGCTTCTACTTCAACGACGGCACCTGGATGGTGTCCGACTCCGAAGGCAAGTACAGCTACTGCGGCCTGCCGCCGAAGAGCCACACTTTGAAGGTGGACAACAGCACCTTGCCGCACGGCGCACGCCTGATCACCAGCAGCAACCGCAACCTTGGCGATGCCGACAGCCTGTTCATCGACTTGAAGAATGGCGAGCTGCACCGTGCCGACTTCATCGAAGGCAGTGGTTCCAACGAGGTGCTGGAGCAGGTCAAGGCCCGCCGCACGCAGGGTGAAATCAGTGCGCCGGAACGTGAGCTGCAGGGCCTGCCGTTGAGCTTCCAGGCGCAGCCGCTGATGGCGCCGACCGGTGCAACGGATTCGGCAAACCAGCAACCAAGCATCGTCGCCCCGCGTGGCACGTTGCGGCCGGAACCGGCATCGGTGAGCAGCACGGGCGTGCCGATGCAGGGCGTGGGCACCACGGTGAATGGCGTGACGACGACGGTTGCGTCGGCAAGCGGTGATGCGCTGCCCTCCAATGCGGTGACGAGTAATGGCTTGCCAGTGTTGGGCAGCGGTGTGTCCGCAGCCGAGCAGGGCAGCAACGTCGCGATGCAGGCCGACGACCGTCGCTTCGACGCGGTGCTCGGCTCGAACGTGCCGGCCATCCCGCAATCGCCGGCATCGACCAATGCCTCGCCACAGGCGATCAATGTGCAATCCGGCACCGTGGATTACAGCGTCAACACCGACGTTGAACTGGTGCGCGTCAACGTGGACCGCGACGGCGTGCCGGCCGACGGCCAGTCGCCGGTGCATGTGGTGGTGCAGCTGCTCGGCGCCGACGAAAAGCCGTTGCCAGGCAAGCGTTTTGCCACCGTCGAATACAGCGGCGGGCGCGTGCGTCTGACCGGTGGCGGCACCGACGAGTTCGGGCCGGGCAGGTTGGATGCCGACCGTGGCACGCCGGGCATTCAATTGCCGGTGGAGAACGGCCGTGCCGAGTTCGATCTGCTCGCACCGGACGTGCCGCAGGATGTGCTGCTGCGCATTACCTCCGGCGGCGTGGCGGCGGAAAACACGGTCAGCTTCCTGCCGGAAATGCGCGAGCTGCTGGCGACCGGCCTGGTCGAAGGCATCGTCAACTTCCGCAACGGCGCGGCATTGGAAACCGCCCGCCGCGACGACGGCTTTGATCGCGACATCCGCCGTTGGGAGCGTGATTTCAACAACGGCAAAGCCAACGCCGCCGCGCGCACCGCATTCTTCGTCAAGGGCAAGATCAAGGGCGAGTACCTGCTGACGGCCGCGTATGACTCGGACAAGGAAGTGCGAGGCCGGTTGCTGCGCGACATCCAGCCGGAAGAGTTCTATCCGGTCTACGGTGACTCGTCGCTGCGTGGCTTCGACGCCCGCTCCGCCGAGCGCCTGTACGTGCGCATCGACAAGAACCGCAGCTACCTGATGTACGGCGATTTCCAGACCGGCGACACGCTGACCACGCAGACCGGCATCACCGCCAGCGGCAAGGCCGTGATGCGCAGTCTGGGCACGTACAACCGCACCGCGACCGGCTTCGGTTGGCACTTCGAGGGCAAGCGCGTGCGCGGCAATGTGTTCGCCATGGAGGATTCGCTGCGTCAGGTGATCGACGAATTCCCCAGTCAGGGCAGCGGCCCGTATGCGCTGAGCAACAACGCGGTGCTGGAAGGCAGCGAGCGGGTGGAAGTCATTACCCGCGACCGCAACCAACCCAGCCGCATCATCAACGTGCGTGCGTTGGGCCGATTGGTGGATTACAGCTTCGAGCCGTTCTCCGGTCGCATCCTGCTCAACAGCTTCCTGCCGGGCTTCGACAGCGAGTTGAATCCGGTCTCGCTGCGCGTCACCTACGAGTTGGATCAGGGCACGGAGAAGTTCTGGGTGTACGGCGTGGACGCGCAGTTCCGCGTCAACAAGTACATCGAGGTCGGCGGCGCGTATGTGAACGATGAAAACCCGTTTGCACCGTTCAAGATGGGCAGCGCCAACGTGGGCTTCCGCTTCGGGCCGAACACCTGGATGGTGCTGGAAGGTGCGCGTACCGAAAGCGAGGTCAACACCAACTCGATCAACCAGTACGCCACCCCGGGGCTGCAGAACCTCAGCGGCGATGTGGCCGGTGATGCGTACCGGTTGGAGTTCGCACACGACGGCAAGCAATTCGATGCACGGGTGTTTGCCGGCCGCAGCGATCCGGCGTTCAACAACCCGTCCTCGCCGCTGTATGGCGGGCGCGGCGAGTACGACCTGGAGTTGAACTGGGCGGTCAACGAGCGCTTCCAGATTTACGTGGAAGCGATGCGCAGTGAAGACCGCAATCCGCAAGGCGGCGACCGCAACGCGGCCGGTGCCGGTGTGCGCATCGACGCGACCCAACGCCTCACCTTGGACCTGGGTGTGCGTGCGATTCGCGAGACGGTCGGTGCGTACTCGCCGTGGTCGATATCACCGCCGTTCGGCAACAGCGGTGGCCTCAGTGGCGGCTTTGCGACTGGCTCGGCCGGTGGTGCGCTGGGCTACGGCCAGCAACCGCTGGATCCGCTGACCGGGCTGCCGATCATCCGCAGCGAAGGCACCGTGCCCAACTCCAGCCTGCCGGTGGGCACCGAGTTGGAGTCGGACAGCGTGCATGTCGGCGCCGGTTACAAGCTCAGCGACAAACTGGTGCTGGGTGGCGAGTACGAACAGGACGTCAACGGCGAGGACCGCAACCGCTTTGCCCTCGGCGCCGATTACCGCCTGCGCGAACGCAACCGCCTGTATGGCCGTTACGAAAAGCAGACCGGCCTGACAAGTGCGTACGGCATCACCACCACCGACCGCGAAAGCGATGCACTGGTGTTCGGTGTGGACAGCACCTACTTGAAGGACACCCAGGTGTTCAGCGAGTACCGCCTGCGTGATGCCATCGCCGGTCGCGATGTGCAGATGGCGTCGGGTATCCGCAACGACTGGAATGTCACCGAAGGCCTGCGCCTGAGCACCGCCGCCGAGCACGTCAAGATCTACGACGGCAACACTGGCGACGCCACCGCATTGGCCCTGGGCCTGGACTACAGCGCCAACCCGCTGTGGCGCGGCGCGATGCGGTTGGAGTACCGCATCTCCGGTGACGTCGACGGCACGCTCGATACCAACGAGGAGTTCAACACCACGTTGTTCCAGCTGATGTGGGCACGCAAGCTCAACCGCGACTGGACCTTGTTGGCCCGCAACTACCTGCTGTCCACCGACTACAAGGCACGCGGCGATGTCATGCAGGACCGCTTCCAGTTGGGCGTTGCCTACCGCGATACCGACCGCAACCGCATCAATGCCTTGGCGCGCTACGAGTACAAGCTGGAGTCGGACAAGAGCGGCATGGGCATCAACGGTGCGCCCACCCAGGACATCGGGCAGGACATCCGCACCGCCGCGCATATCGTCTCCACGCATGCCGACTGGCATCCGTCGCGGCCGTGGTGGCTGACCGGACGCATCGCGGCCAAGTGGCAGAAGGATCGCTTTGCCTATGCCGACGGTGATCGGGTGAATGACAGCTTCCGCGGCGTGCTGATCTCGGGTCGCGTGGTCTACGACATCACCGAAAACTGGGACATCGGCGTACTCGGCACCACCTTCCGCGGTGACTACGGCGCCAACCAATACGCCTACGGCATGGAACTCGGACGGCTGCTGCGACAGAACCTGTGGCTGTCGGCGGGCTACAACTTTGTCGGCTTCGCCGCCGACCCGGATCTGGCCGGCTACGAGTACACCGACGAAGGCGCTTTCATCCGTCTGCGGTTCAAGTTTGACGAAGACTTGTTCCGTCGCGACGACCACCGTTACCGCAAGCCGGCGCAGCAATGAGGACACCGGACATGACATTTCGCCGCACGCGATTGATCACGGCTTTGATGTTGGCCACCGCCTGTGCCGCGCCCTCGTGGGCGCAGCAGGAGGCCGCCGGGCAACGCACCGAGTTGCACCCGCAGAAGCAGCGCATCACCGACGAGGCGCTGTACGCGGATCACTCGCGTTACCAAGCCACGCAGGACCGCATCCAGGCATTGAACGATGGCGGCCGCCCGGTGCGGGACTATCACCTGTCCAAGGCGCAATGCTGGCTGGACGTGTCCTTCCACGAATACAGCCGCAACGACCGCAGCGATTTTCCGCAGGCGGCGCTGGACGAATCGGTGAAGCTGATCGACGGCATGGAACGTGGCGTCACGCCGATGCCGACCGACACGCCGTTGGTGAACGACGCCAAATACCTGCGCGCCGATTTGTGGCAACGGCTGAAGCTCATCCACGGCACACCGGGGTTTGAGTGCGCGCAGCAGAAAGTGGCCTGCGGCGAAGTGGAACTGGTGCACGCCGGCAACGAGTTCAACCAGCAGCAGTGGCGTCATTCCAAGCCGTACATCCAGATGGCCGAGGATCTAACCAATCAGGCCGAAGCCTTGGCACGCCAATGCGTGCCCCCGGCGCCGCAGAACATGACGCTCACCGCCAACGTGCTGTTCGACTTCGATCGCGACAGCCGCAAACACATGCGCGAGGAGTCTGTGCGTGGCGCGGATGAAGCACTGCGGCGTATCGCTGAAGAGAAGCTGCGCATCGTCAACGTGCAGCTGGTGGGCCACGCCGATCGCCTGAAGGGCCCGAACGACCAATACAACCAGGGCCTGTCCGAGCGCCGCGCGCAAACCGCGCGCGAATACCTGATCAGCAAGGGCATCGCCGCCGACAACATTCACTACGAATGGCGCGGCGACCGCGAGCAAGTGCAGGCCTGCGACGGCATGCGCGGCGAAAAGCTGAGGGAATGCCTGTTACCCAACCGCCGCGTCGAAGTGAAGTTCCAGGTAGAACGCGCAGCACCGCCGCGACCGTAGTGCTGAGCCACGCTCGGCGGGGGCCTCACCGATAAACCCCCAGCGGAGCACGGCTCCGCTCTACAGGTGCGGCTTCAACGCACCCCGTGCATCATCCGCTTCAGCAACGGCGACACCAAGAACGCGACCACCGCGCAGCCCAGCCCAATCCACATCAGCAGCCAGAACAGGTGTTCGTAGCGCGCTGCCGCATCGGTGATGTTCATCACCTCGCCTTCGGGCACATCAATGGCGGCGAGCTTGCCGAACAGGGCGGCAAGCGTCTCGGAAAATGCCGTTGCCAGGAACCAGGTGCCCATCATCAGGCTGACCACGCGCGGCGCCGCCAACTGGGTGACCGCCGATAAGCCCACCGGCGACAGACACATCTCGCCGATTTCGAGAATCAGATAGGCCAGCACCAACCACCACACGCTGGCCATCTGCCCGGTGAGGCCGACCTGTTGTGCAGCCATTGCCAGCGGCACGAAGGACAGCGCGGCGAACACCAGACCGAAGGAGGATTTGATCGGCTTGGAAGGGTCCAGCCGGCGCTTGTCCAGCCATGCCCACAACGCGGCAAACAACGGCGCCAGCAGCACCAGGAACAACGCGCCGAGATAGGTGAGCGAACCGGCGGTCTGCGGCAGCACCAGACAGTCGCGCACCAACAACACCAGCATGGCCAGCACGATCACGGCGAACAGCGTGCGCGGTGCTTTGGAGGCGGGATTGCGCTCGGACAACCGCGCCGCCACCACGAAACCCAGCGGCGCCAGCAGCAGCGACACCATCGACCACGGCAACGGCGTGCCTTCGCGCACGACCAGCGATGGCACCAGATCCTTGGTCAACAAACGGTCGGTGAAGGTGACCCACGATCCATAGGTCTGCTCGTACAACGTGAAGAACACCAGCGCCATGAAGATCAGCACCATCAGCGCGATCATCTGTTGACGCTGTTCCGGCGTGCACTGCGTGCCGGTGAACCAGGCAAACCACAACAGCACGCCGCCCAGCACCACGATCATCAGCATCAACGCCAGGCTGATTTCGCCGCCGAGTGCGAACGCGCCATTGGCCGCCGCCCACATCAAGGCCGCCACCGGCACGATGGCGATCACCGCCACGGCGTAGATCAGCCACTCGCGCGGCATGCCCAACACGCGCTCACGCAGCGTCGCCGGCTGTGCGGGTTCGGCATGGCCGTGCAGGTATTTCTGGCCCCACAAAAACATGCCCAGTCCGACCAGCATGCCGATGCCGGCCGCGCCGAAACCGTATTTCCAGCCATAGGCTTCGCCGAGAAAGCCGCAGACCAGCGAGGCGAACAGTGCGCCCAGATTGATGCCGGCATAGAACAGTGAGAAGCCCGAATCCCGGCGCGGGTCGTTGTCCGGGTACAGCTTGCCGACGATGGTGGAGATGTTGGGCTTGAGGAAACCCACGCCCATGATGATCAACGCCAGCGATAGATAGGTGACGCCGAGCGCGGCTTCGTCGCGAACCACTTCACCGGCAACGCGATGCGCTTCGTGGCCCTCGAACGCCATGCCGGCATGGCCCAGCACCAACAGGATGCCGCCGAACACCACCGCCTTGCGCATGCCCAGCCAACGGTCGGCGAGCATGCCGCCGAACACCGGAATGCAGTACACCAAGCCGCCGTACGCACCCAACAGGTCGAGCCCGGCCTTGTCGCCGAACAGGTGGTACTTGGTGAGGTACAGCAACAGCAGCGCCTTCATTCCATAGAAGGAAAAACGCTCCCACATCTCGGTGAAGAAACAGACGTAGACGCCCTTGGGATGGCCCAGGAAATCGTCAGTGCCGGTCACGGGAAGCGAAGCGGAAGACATGGGCAGCGGCCAGAACAAAGCGAGCCGGCGAGTATAGGGGCGAGGGCGGGTCAGCTTTGCGGCACTGCGGCAAGGTGCTGTGTTGGTGCCGTGCGCTGTGCCCAATCCGGGCCCCGGATGTACTTTGCCCCGCGTGATGCGCCATCCCGACTGGACTTGCTGTTAAGCGAGCGTTAGCGTGGCAACGGTTTTTTTGCCATCCAAGGGCTTTACATGAACAACGCTGCGCCTGCGCAGCTCACATTCCGCGCGGTGGTTCTTGCCATCGTGCTGGCTGTGGTGCTGTCCGCTGCCAATGCTTACCTGGGCCTGTTTGCCGGCCTGACCATCGCCACCGCCATTCCGGCCGCCGTCGTCTCGATGGGCGTGCTGCGTCTGCTGGGCGGCGGCACCATTCTTGAAAACAACATCGTCCAGACCGGCGCCTCGGCCGGCTCGTCGATTGCCGCCGGTGTGATCTTCACGATCCCGGCGCTGGTGATCATGGGGTACTGGCCGGACTTCAAGTACTGGTGGGTGCTGGGTATCGCCGGCCTCGGCGGCCTGCTGGGCGTGCTGTTCTCGGTGCCGCTGCGGCGCTCGATGATCGTCGAAGATCCGCTTCCCTTCCCGGAAGGCAAGGCAGCTGCGGAAGTGCTCAAGGCCGGTGAAAACCCGGGCCCGGGCATGAAGATCCTCGGCATCTCGGCGGCCATTGGTGGCCTGGTCAAACTGGCCGCCGCGTCGGGCCTGCGCATCTTCCCCGATGCCTGGGCACAGTCGGCCTACATCGGCAGCTCCAAGATCACCGCCTTCATCGGCACCAATCTGTCGCCGGCGCTGCTGGGCGTGGGCTACATCGTCGGCCTGAATGTCGGCATCGTGGTGCTGTCCGGCTCGATCCTGTCCTGGCACATTGCCATCCCGCTGTATCAGGCGTTCTTCCTGGGCGGCAACCCGGACCTGGCCGCCTCGCTGGCCAATGCCGGCTCGGCCGATGCAGCGTTCGCCATCTGGGGTTCGCAGATCCGTTACCTGGGCGTCGGCGCCATGCTGATCGGCGGCGTCTGGACCCTGTTCTCGCTGCGCAAGTCCTTGTTCAACGGCGTCAAGAGTGGTTTTGCCGCTGCCCGCAAGAGCAGTGGCCCGGCGCTGGCCGAGACCGAACGCGACCTGCCGATGAAGTGGATGCTGATCGCGCTGATCGCCTTCACCCTGCCGCTGCTGGGCCTGTACCAGGCCATCGTCGGCCAGTGGCATGTGTCGATCCCGATGACCATCATCATGATCGTCGCCGGCTTCCTGTTCGTGTCGGTGTCGGCCTACCTGGCCGGCCTGATTGGTTCGTCCAACAACCCGGTCTCGGGCATCACCATCTCCACCATCCTGTTTGCCTCGGTGGTGCTGGTGCTGCTGCTGGGCAAGGACGGCCTGACCCCGGTCGGCATCGGCGGTGCTCCGCTGGGCGCAGTGGCCGCGATCATGATCGGCGCGGTGGTGTGCTGTGCCGCCGCCGTCGGTGGTGACAACCTGCAGGACCTCAAGGCCGGTTACCTGGTCGGTGCGACGCCGTGGAAGCAGCAGTTGATGCTGGGCATCGGCGCGTTCTCCTGCGCACTGATCATGGCCCCTGTGCTGAACCTGCTGGCCCATGCCTACGGCATCGGCGCCCCGACCGCTGAGCATCCGAACTCGCTGGCGGCACCGCAGGCCAACCTGATGGCGTCGGTGGCGCGTGGTCT
The DNA here is from genome assembly GCF_050737575.1 of Stenotrophomonas sp. Classification (GTDB taxonomy): domain Bacteria; phylum Pseudomonadota; class Gammaproteobacteria; order Xanthomonadales; family Xanthomonadaceae; genus Stenotrophomonas. The sequence goes on along the minus strand of NZ_JBOHXW010000001.1, from coordinate 677,919 downwards.
GTTCGGCGGTGAACTGCCGTGGACGATGATCGCGCTGGGCGCAGGCGTTGGTGCAGTGATCATTGCCATCGACGAGTGGCTGAAGAAGACCGGCAAGCGTTTCCGCGTGCCGGTGCTGGCCGCTGCCATCGGTATTTACCTGCCGCTGGAACTGATGGTGCCGATCTTCCTGGGCGGCCTGCTGGCCCACCTGGTCGAGCGTTTCCACAAGCTGCGTGCCGACGATGAAGAAGGCCGTGACCGCGTGCACCGCCCGGGCGTGCTGTTCGCCGCTGGCCTGATCACCGGTGAAGCGTTGATGGGCATCGCCATCGCGGTGCCGATCGTGGTCAGCGGCCAGGGCGACATCCTGGCGTTGCCGCTGGGCGGCTTCACCGATACCTGGGCCGTGCTGTCGTCCTGGGTCGGCTTGTTCGTGTTGTTCCTGGTCGGCTTGATGCTGTATCGCATCGGCAAGAAGGGCGAGCCGGCGGCGAAGGCTTAAAGCCGACTCGGCTGGTGACCCTGCTGTCCCTTCTCCCGCTTGCGGGGGAAGGTGCCCCGCAGGGGCGGATGGGGGGCTTTGGTTTGGCGCGAGTGACGGCCAAAGCCAAAGCTAAAGCCAAAGCCAAAGCCAAAGCGCCCTCTCCCCAACCCCTCTCCCGTAAAGGGAGAGGGGCTAAGAAGCAAAGCAACAAAGCCGCCTTCGGGCGGCTTTGTTGTTTCTGCCGTTTCCCTTCTCCCCTTGCGGGACAGCAGCCCCCTTCTTGGGGGAAGGTGCCCGAAGGGGCGGAAGAGGGGAGCTTTTGCTCCGGCTTACTGTTTTGCATAACGCTCTGCTGGGATTTCATCCCAGCCTACGAAGGCTGAGCTGCCTCTCACCAACCGCCTTCCGTAGGTGGGAGAACGCCGCAACCAACCCCAATGAAGCATTCCACTGGCAAAGCCCTATTCAAGCGGCTTTGCGGTTTCCGGCGGTTTCCCTGGCATGACTTCAAGCCTTTGCCACAGGGTGAGCTCGCCGCCTACCATCGGGGTTTGCCTTTATCCGGGAAGATGCCCATGAAGCTCCGTCACGCCCTGTTGCCGCTGTGCCTGTTGGCGGCCCTGCCGTCGCTGGCCAATGCGCGCGGTTTTGAAGTCCGCGACATGGTCAAGCTGGACCGCGTATCCGCGCCGCTGCTGGCTGCCAATGGTGGCCAGGTGCTGTTTGCCAAGCGCGTGGTCGATGCCGACCTGAAGGCCAGCAGCAGTCTGTGGATTCGCGATCTGCGGACCCGCGACATCGCGCCGCCGCGTCAGTTCACGCCGGAAGGCTGGAACGTCAACTCCGCCTCGCTGTCGGCCAATGGCCAGCGTGTGTATTTCCTCAGTGCCAAGAACGGTAGCCAGCAGCTGTACGCGATGCCGCTGACTGGCGGCGCGCCGCAGCAGCTGACCGATTTCGCCGCCGATGTGGACAGCTACCACGTCTCGCCGCAGGGCGACCGCGTGGTGTTCAGCGCCAACGTGTTCCAGGACTGCGGTTCGGACCTGGAATGCACCAGCAAGCGTCTGGAAGCAGAAAAGGCCAGCAAGATCAGTGGCCAGGTGTACGACAGCATGTTCGTGCGTCATTGGGACACCTGGGCCGATGGCCGCCGCAACACGCTGTTCGTGGCAACGCTGCCGTCCGGAAACGGCGCCGCAGCGAAGGGCGCAACGGCAATCAGCGCGTCGCTGGCCGGCGATGCGCCGTCCAAGCCGTTTGGCGGCAATGATGATTTCGCCTGGTCGCCGGACGGCACCTCGGTGGTGGCCAGCATCCGCGTGCAGGGCAAGAAGGAACCGTGGTCGACCAACTTCGATCTGTACCGGCTCGACCTGGCCGGCAAGAAGCCGGCGGTCAACCTGACGGCCGCCAACCCGGCCTGGGACGCCGGCCCGGTGTTCAGCGCTGACGGCAAGACCTTGTTCTACCGCGCGATGAAGCGCCCGGGCTTCGAGGCCGACCGCTTTGCATTGATGGCGCGTGACCTGACCAACGGCAAGGTCCGCGAGATCGCACCGCAGTGGGATCGTTCGGCCGACGGCATCACGCTGTCCGCAGATGGCAGCACCATCTACACCACCGCGCAGGACATGGGCGAACACCCGTTGTTTGCGGTGAAGGTGTCCGACGGTTCGGTCAGCAAGGTGGTCGGCGACGGCAGCATTTCGTCTTTCGACATCGCTGGCGACACGTTGGCCATCAGCCGCAATTCGCTGGTCAGTGGCGACCAGGTGTTCACCGGCACGACCGTTGCCGATGCACCGCTGCGCGCCATCACCCAAAGCGCCGCCGAGATGCTGCCGGACGTGAACTTCGGTGGGTTCGAGCAGTTCTCGTTCGAGGGCTGGAACAACGAAACCGTGCACGGTTATGTGGTCAAGCCGCACAACTACCAGGAAGGCAAGAAGTACCCGGTCGCGTTCCTGATCCACGGCGGCCCGCAGGGCAGCTTCGGCAATGGCTGGAGCTACCGCTGGAACCCGCAGACTTACGCGGGCCAGGGCTACGCGGTGGTGATGATCGACTTCCACGGTTCCACCGGCTACGGCCAGGCGTTCACCGATTCCATCAGCCAGCATTGGGGCGACCGCCCGCTGGAAGACCTGCAGAAGGGCTGGGCTGCGGTGCAGCAGGAATACAGCTTCCTCAATGGGCAGAAGGCCTGTGCGCTGGGCGCCAGCTACGGCGGCTTCATGGTCAATTGGATTGCCGGCAACTGGAATGAGCCGTGGAAGTGCCTGGTGAACCACGACGGTGTGTTCGACCAGCGCGCCATGGGCTACGCCACCGAGGAGCTGTGGTTCACCGAGTGGGAGCAGGGCGGCACGCCGTACGATGTCCCGCAGAACTATGAGAAGTTCAACCCGGTCAACCACGTCAGCAACTGGAAGAAGCCGATGCTGGTGGTGCAGGGCCAGCTGGATTACCGCATCCCGGTGGAGCAGGGCCTGGCCACGTTCACCGCGCTGCAGCGGAAGGGCATCGAGTCCAAGTTCCTGTACTTCCCGGATGAGAACCATTGGGTGCTCAAGCCCAACAACAGCGTGCAGTGGCACGACACGGTCAATGACTGGTTGAAGCAGCACATCGGTCAGTAATGCAGTGGGGAGGCGCGTGGTGAACGCGCCTCCTTCTTGTTTCAGGGTTGGCGGCGAAGTGACTGCCAATCTTCCTGTCAACAATTACATGGAGGTTTTGCCATGGGTACTTTCAGCATCTGGCATTGGTTGGTTCTGTTGTTCCTGTTTGCGGTGTTGGTCGGTGGCATTGGGGGGATCGTCTGGCTTGTCAGCCGTGCAGCGAAGTCATCGCCGCGTCCAGCGGCGTCGAGCACGACGGAAAGCCGTCTGCAGCAGTTGGAAGTGTTGAAGACAAAGGGCCTGATCAGTGAGGCCGAATACGCGCAGCAGCGTGCTGCGATTGTCTCCGGCATCTAGTGCATCCATGCCCTGACCGGGGCTGGGGAAGTAGTGGGGTTATCCCGGTCGTGGGTGGCAGGGCATAGGCGAGGGAGTCGCCGCAGTAGGTCGTTCCTGCGCTATTTCTGTCTTCCGTCGTGGAGCGGTGCTGCTGCAGGTTTTTCCTTGCGGGCGCCGATGCGCTCGCTTTTAGGCAGCCAAGGGGATCAACGATGATCGCAGCCGCAACCGGCGCACTCATCAGCAATGACATCATCGTGTTCGGCCTGATCGCCGCCACATTGGGCGTTATTTTCTGGACATCCGGCAGCAGCCAGCCGCTGCTGAAAAAGTTCTACAGCTTCGTGCCGGCATTGTTGCTGTGCTACTTCATTCCCGGCATCTACAACACCTTCGGTTTGATCGACGGTGAAACCACCAAGCTCTACAACCCGATCGCGCGCGACGTGTTTCTGCCCGCCGCGCTGGTGTTGCTGACCCTGTCCATCGACCTGAAAGGCATCATCGGCTTGGGCTGGAAGATGCTCGCCATGTATGTGGCCGCCGTGTTGAGCATCATGCTCGGCGCGCTGGTGGCATTCCAGTTGATGTCGTGGTTTCACCCGGAAACCGTGGCGGGTAGCACCTGGGGCGGCATGGCCGCGTTGGCCGGCAGCTGGATTGGCGGCGGCGCCAACATGCTGGCGATGAAGGAGATATTCGAGGTCGACGCGACCACTTTCGGCCAGTTCGCGGTGGTCGATGTCGGCGTTGGTTATGTGTGGATGGCGGTGCTGATTTTCTTTGCGTCGCGTGCACCGGCCATGGATAAGCGCAGCGGCGCCGATACCACCGCGCTGGATGATCTGCGTGATCGTGTGGCCAGCTATCAGGCCCAGCACGCACGTATTCCCGGCTTGGGCGACATGATGGTGATGGGCGGCGTGGCGTTCGGCACGGTCGCGTTGGCGCATGGTCTGGCCAGCCCGATTGCCGGCTGGTTCGCCGCCAACGTGAGCTGGTCTTCATCGGTGAGCATGGACAAGCCGTTCGTCTGGGTGGTGCTGTTGGCGACTTTCATCGGGCTGGGCCTGAGCTTCACCCGCGCGCGTGAGTTGGAAGGCGTGGGCGCGTCGAAATGGGGCTCGATGTTTCTGTACTTCCTGATTGCCTGCATCGGCATGCAGATGGATTTGCTGGCGCTGCTGCAGAAGCCGTGGTTGTTCGCGCTGGGCGTGATCTGGATAGGCGTGCACATCGTGCTGCTGTGGTTTGTCGGCAAGCTGCTGCGCGTGCCGTTCTTCTATTTCGCCATCGCCTCGCAGAGCAATATCGGTGGCCCCGCATCGGCTCCAGTGTTGGCGACGGCATTTCATCCGGCATTGGCGCCCGTGGGCGTATTGCTGGGGACGCTGGGGTACGCGGTGGGTACTGGTGCGGCGTATGTAGTCGGGATTGCGCTGAGGGCGATGGCTGGGGCGGGGTGAGAGTGGGGGTAGGTAGCTTTCCCCCTCTCCCCAACCCCCGCTCCGCGCCCCGGCCCTTGCGTTGACGCAAGGGCACTCATCGGATCGCGAACCAATGGTTCGCAAACGCTCCTCTTCGTCCCGCAAGGGGAGAGGGGCTTTAACGCTGCAGTTGCGAGAAATGCTTCAACTTGAAGTGATCCGAGCCCCTCTCCCCTCGCGGGAGAGGGGTTGGGGAGAGGGGGAGGCTAAAACGCCGCCTCATTAATCCCCACACCATGCTAGGCTCTGCCTCCCCACGCCACGTCACCCAACGTGGCGTTTTTATTTCCCTTCGATCGACAGGAAACAGGCTTTATGCCGACCGAAAATACGCCCGCACTCATCACCAATGACATCGTCGGACTTGGCCTCATCGCCGCCACGCTGGCCTTGATCTTCTGGTTGTCCAGCGGGCCAACCCCGTTCTGGAAAAAAGTCTTCAGCTGGGTGCCGGCGTTGCTGCTGTGCTACTTCATCCCGGCCATCTACAACACCACCGGGCTGATTGATGGCCACACCACCAAGCTCTACAACCCGGTCGCCCGTGACGTGCTGCTGCCGGCGGCGCTGGTGCTGCTCACCTTGTCGATCGACCTGAAAGGCATCATCAAGCTCGGCCCGAAGCTGCTGATCATGTTCGTCACCGGCACGGTGGGCATCATGCTGGGTGCGGTGGTGTCGTTCCAGGTGATGAAACTGATCCACCCGGCGACGGTGACCGGCGACACCTGGGCCGGCATGGCGGCATTGGCCGGCAGCTGGATCGGTGGCGGCGCCAACATGGCCGCCATGCGCGAGACCTTCAATGTCGATGCCACCACTTTCGGCCAGTTCGCGGTGGTGGATGTGGTGTGCGCCAGCATCCTGCTGATGCCGGCACTGATCTGGTTGGCTGGTCGCGCGCAGGGCATCGATGCACGCAACGGTGCCGATACCTCGGCCATCGACGACATGAAGCGCCGTATCGCCGATTACGAGGCCAAGAGCGCACGCATTCCGACCCTGACCGACCTGATGATCATCGTCGGCGTGGGGCTGGGCATCGTCGGTGCGGCCCATGCGCTGGCCGAGCCGCTGGCCAGTTGGTGCGGGCAGAACCTGGGCTTTGCCAAGCAGGCATCGCTGGACAACCAGTTCGTGTGGGTGGTGATGCTGTCTACCTTCGCGGGCCTGGCACTGAGCTTCACCAAGGTGCGCAATCTGGAAGCGGCCGGTGCGTCCAAGGTGGGCACATTGTTCCTGTATTTCCTCATTGCCTGCATCGGCATGCAGATGGATCTGCTCTCGCTGCTGGAGCGGCCATGGTTGTTCTTGCTGGGCGTGATCTGGATGGGCACCCACGTGCTGCTGCTGTACGTGGTCGGTCGTCTGCTCAAGGCGCCGATGTTCTTCCTGGCCATCGGCTCGCAGGGCAACGTGGGCGCGGCGGCGTCGGCGCCGGTAGTGGCGGCGGCGTTCCACCCCAGCTTGGCGCCGGTGGGCGTGCTGCTGGGCACGGTGGGCTATGCCACCGGCACGGTGCTGGCGTACATCACCGGCCTGATGCTGAAGTGGATGGCCGGTGCGTGAGAGAGGGCGGATGACTTGGTAGAGCGCAGCCATGCTGCGTTGATATCGGCAATGCTTCTGCCGAGCACAGCTCGGCACTATGTGCCTCGTCCTGCTTGTGGCAGATAGCCTGGCCTCTCTTTTGGCCAGGGACACCCGACGCACTGCGTCGGGTGTCCGCATTTTCAGCGATGGGTGGGGACGCTCTCTTCAGTAGCTAGCTGATCAGGGTGGTCCGCACGGTGGTTTTGCGACAGCTGCACACCCGCAGCGCTTTGATCTGCCGCTCGGGGGAGGCGGTTTGACCGGTTTCATTGAACATTCCTTTCCCCGCGTGAAAAGTGCCAACGCATTTCAGGACGGGTCAAACCAAACAAAAAGGCCGGCAATGCCGGCCTTTTGTTTCACTACTCCGCAGCAGGCTTTACGCCGCTTCGTAAGCACCATAGCTGCGCAGGCGCTTGTAACGCTGGGCCAGCAGTTCTTCCACGCTCAGCTTCTCCAGCGCGTCCAACTCGTTGAGCAGCACGGCCTTCAAGCGCTTGCCCATCTGCGTGGGGTTGCGGTGCGCGCCGCCGATCGGTTCGCGGATCATCTTGTCGATCAGGCCCAGGCTCTTCAGACGCGGGGCGGTCATGCCCAGTTGCTCGGCAGCATCCTTGGCCTTGCCAGCGTCCTTCCACAGGATGGAGGCGCAGCCTTCCGGGCTGATGGTCGAGTAGACGCTGTATTCCAGCATCAAGGTGCGGTCGCCCACGCCCAGTGCCAGTGCGCCGCCAGAGCCGCCTTCGCCGATCACGGTGCAGATCACCGGCACTTTCAGCTCGGCCATTTCCATCAGGTTGCGGGCGATGGCTTCGGACTGGCCGCGCTCTTCGGCGTCGATGCCCGGCCATGCGCCAGCGGTGTCGATCAGGGTCAGCACCGGCAGGCCGAAGCGCTCGGCCATCTTCATCAGGCGCAGCGCCTTGCGGTAACCCTCAGGCTTGGGCATGCCGAAGTTGCGACGGACTTTTTCCTTGGTGTCGCGGCCCTTCTGGTGACCGATCAGCATCACCGAGCGGCCGCCGATGCGGGCCAGGCCGCCAACGATGGCTTTGTCGTCGGAGAAGGCGCGGTCGCCGGCCAGTTCCTGGAATTCATCGCAGAAGATGCGGATGTAGTCCAACGGGTACGGGCGCGACGGGTGGCGGGCCACCTGCAGCACCTGCCAAGAGGAAAGGTTGCGGAAGATCTGCGCGGTACGCAGGCGCAGCTTGCCTTCCAGCGCCTTCACCTCGGCATCGACATTGACCGCCGGCCCGGCGCTGGCACTGCGCAGGTCCTTGATCTTGGTTTCCAGATCAGCGATGGGTTGCTCGAAGTCGAGGTAGTTCGGATTCATCGGAAACCGTCAAGAATTAAAGAGGGGAAGTGTAGCCGAACGCGCCAGGCCAACCCGTACGCGTCCGTTCGGTCAGTTGGCCCAGGGCGGGCTGTACTTGACCTTGACCCGGCGCACGGCGGGGTCTTCGCGCAGGGCATCGAGCAGTTGTTTGCTGACCCGCACCGCGCCGGGGCCGCCCAGATCGAGCATGCCGGCGATGCTGCCGCTGGGCTGGCCGTTGAGCAGCAGGTCCAGTCGCAGCGGGGTGCGGCCGGGGCGCGCGCTGGCGAGCAGCGCATCGATGCGCTGCCAGATCGGGCCGTCACGGCCATCCACACGCAGCGACAGGCGCAGCGCGTGGTCGGCGCAGAGTTGTTCGTAATCCCAGCACTGGCGGATGCGCAGTGCATAGCCGCCGTTGAATTCGTCTTCGCGCAGGCCGCCCTTGACCACGAGGATGCGGTCCTTGGTCATCAAGTGGCCGAACTCGGCCAGGCCATCGGTGAAGGCGCTGCATTCCACGCGGCCCTTGCCGTCTTCCAGCTGCATGAAGACCTGGCTGTCGCCCTTGCGGCGAACGCCGACCACCATGCCGGCCAGAATCACCGGCGACTCCTGGCGCCAGGCGCGCTTCTCGCCGTCCTTGGACGGGAAGGCCGGGGCGATGAGCTTGTCCAGTCCGCCCAGATCGGTGCCGACCAGTTCCTTGACGTCCTCGGCATACGGATCGAACGGATGGCCGCTGAGATAGAAGCCCAGCGTTTCGCGTTCGCCGTTGAGCAACTGGGCCAGCGGCCATTCCTTGCTCTCGGGAAGATCCAACTGGCGCGCGGTGCTGGCGGCATCGGGTGCGCCGAACAACGAGTTCTGGCCGGACGCCTTTTCGCGCGCCATCTGGTCGGTGGCCTTGAGCACTTCCGGTAACTGCAGCATCAAGGTTGCGCGGTTCTTGCCCAGACCATCGAGCGCGCCGCAGTTGATCATGGCTTCCAGCGTGCGGCGGTTGAGCTTGCCCGACTCGATGCGCGTGCAGAAATCCAGCAGCGAAGCGTACTCGCCGCCGCGCACACGTTCTTCGACCACCGCTTCGCATGCGCCCTGACCAACGCCCTTGATGGCGCCAAGCCCGTAGCGGATGGTGTCGGCGTTGGCCGCTTCAAACATGTAGCTGGAGTCGTTCACGCGCGGCGGCAACACGGTCAAACCGAGGTTGCGCACTTCAGCGAGGAAGCCCACCACCTTGTCGGTGTTGTCCATGTCCGAGGACAGCGTCGCGGCCATGAACTCGGCCGGGTAATGACGCTTGAGCCACGCGGTCTGGTAGCTGACCAACGCATAGGCAGCGGCGTGCGACTTGTTGAAGCCGTAGCCGGCAAACTTTTCCATCAAGTCGAAGATGGCGTCGGCCTTGGCTTCGTTGACGCCGTCTTTGGCGGCACCTTCGCGGAAAATTTCGCGGTGCTTGGCCATTTCCGCCGGCACCTTCTTGCCCATCGCACGGCGCAACAGATCGGCGCCGCCCAGCGAGTAACCGCCGACGATCTGCGCCATCTGCATCACCTGCTCCTGGTACACCATGATGCCGTAGGTGTCCTTGAGGATGGCTTCGGTGCGCGGATCGGGATAGATGATTTCTTCCTGGCCGTGCTTACGCGCGTTGAAGGAGGGAATCAGATCCATCGGGCCGGGGCGGTACAACGACACCAGCGCGATCAGATCTTCAAAACGGTCAGGGCGCGCGTCTTTCAGCAGGCGGCGCATGCCCGAGGATTCAAACTGGAACACCGCGCCGGTGTTGCCGTTGGCGAAGATGTCCTTGTAGGTGGGCGTGTCGTCCAGCGGAATCTGGGTGATGTCCACGGGCGGAATGCCGGCGCGTTCGTGGCGCTGGTTGATCGCCTTGACCGCCCAATCAATGATGGTCAGCGTGCGCAGGCCGAGGAAGTCGAACTTCACCAGACCGACTTCTTCCACGTCGTTCTTGTCGAACTGGGTGACCGGGTTCTTGCCGATACCGCCGTCGTCATGTTCGGCGTACAGCGGGCAGAATTCGCTCAGTGGCTCGGGCCCGATCACCACGCCACCGGCATGCTTGCCAGCGTTACGGGTGAGGTCTTCCAGCTGCAGTGCAAGGTCGATCAGATCACGGACGTCGTCTTCGCTTTCATAACGCGAGATCAACTCGGCCGAAGCCATTTCCGAACTGGTGCCTTCCTTGCCCTTGCCCAGCGCATCCTTCAAATGGATGCCGAGGATGTTGGGAATCAGCTTGGAAACGCCGTCCACCAGACCGTACGGGAAACCCAGCACGCGGCCGGTATCGCGCACCACGGCTTTGGCGGCCATGGTGCCGTAGGTGATGATCTGGCTGACGCGCTCGCGGCCGTACTTGCGCGCGACGTAGTCGATCACTTCATCGCGGCGGTCCATGCAGAAGTCGATGTCGAAGTCGGGCATCGACACGCGTTCCGGGTTGAGGAAGCGCTCGAACAGCAGGTTGTACGGCAGCGGATCGAGATCGGTGATCTTCAGCGCCCACGCCACCAGCGAACCGGCACCGGAACCACGGCCCGGGCCGATCGGAATGCCCTGGTTCTTACCCCACTGGATGAAGTCGGCCACGATCAGGAAGTAGCCCGGGAACCCCATCTTGATGATGGTGTTGAGCTCGAACTCCAGCCGCTCGAAGTAATCCTCGCGGCTCATGCCCGGCGCCAGCGGATTCTTCTGCAGACGTTCTTCCAGACCGTCGCGGGAGATCTTCTGGATCCAGGTGTCCAGCGTCTGGTCGTCGGGCACTGGATAGTTGGGCAGGAAGTAGGTGCCCAGCCGCATTTCGACGTTGCAGCGCTGTGCCAGCGCCCGCGTGTTGTCGATGGCGTCGGGGATGTCGGCGAACAGTTCGCACATCTCCTCCGGCGTCTTCAGGTACTGCTCGCGGCTGTACTCGCGCGGGCGCTTGGGATCGTCCAGCACGCGGCCGGTGGAAATGCAGACGCGCGCTTCGTGCGCGTCGAAATCATCCGGCGACAGGAAGCGCACATCGTTGGTCGCCACCACCGGCAGGCCGCGCTGGCCAGCGGCCATCAGTGCGAATTGGTTGAACGCTTCTTCGCCGTCGCGCTTGGTGCGGGTCAATTCCAGGTGCAGGCCATCGCCGAACACGCGTTGCCAATCGGCGAGCTGCTGCTCGGCCAGATCGTGGCGGCCTTCACTGGCCAGGCGTCCGGCCAGGCTTTGGCGGCCGGCCAGTGCAAACAGATTCTGGCAACCGTCTTTCAACCACTGCGGATGTACGGCGACGCCGCCTTCGTTGCGATGGCCTTCCATCCAGGCGCGGGTCAGCAATCGCGACAGGCTCAGGTAGCCCTCACGGTCGCGACACAGCAGCGTCATCCGCCACGGGTCCTGGCCTTCCTCGGCGATCAGTACGTCGGCGCCGGCAATCGGCTTGATGCCCACGCCTTCGGCGGCCTTGTAGAACTTCACCAGCGCGAACAGGTTGTTCAGGTCGGTGACGGCCAGCGCCGGTGCCTTCATCTCGACCGAGCGGCTGAGCAGGTTGGCTTGTTTGGCTTTCTTGGGATCGGCCTGATCGGGTTTGGCCGGGACACGGATGGTGGAATCCACCATCGAGTATTCGGTGTGGACGTGAAGATGTACGAAGCGGGAAGAAGTAGACATGCCGAGCCAGAAGTGTGCCGGAGCAGGGTAGCGACGGGGCGCGGTACGGACAAGGCTTGACATGTTTCTTACGGTTTCCAGCTTCAGGACCGTACATGGCAGGTATGCCCGGGCAGATGCTTCAGGCAGTAGCGTCAGCGCGGCGAAGGAGCCGCAGCGGTGGCCCCGGCCAAAACCGGCAGGTTCGGGCGGGGGCCTGTTCTGGTTGCGGTCAATGGACGCGGAAGTAGCTCATCGGTTCAGGTGCATAGCTGCTTTCGCGGACCCGGCGCTGGTGTTCATGCAGGCGGGCTTCGATTTCCCGCAGTTCAAGCCAGTTGTGACGGTTGAACGCGATCTCCTCGTAGCTGCGGCCCTGGCGCTCGGCCTCGATGCGACGCAGCCGCTGGTAATCCACGAAGCTGGCAACTTCGTCGGCCAGCTTCGGCCAGGCGGTGTCGATCACGATGGCCTGGTCCAGATGGCCGACCCCGCGAACCGTGTCGGGAATCAGCTGACGGCTCTCGTGAAGATAGGCCACCACCAGGCGGAGCTTGGCAGCCACATTGGCGGCGGGCTCCCAGTCAGCATCCTGCAGCAGCTGCTCCAGCAGGGAGGCATGCTGCATCCGCTGCAGGATGCAGGGTGAGTCGTCGTCACGGGCCGCGTCGTTCAGGGTGCGGGCGGCGGTGGCCAACTGGTCGGACTCCAACGGCGGCTGGGTGCGGCCAAGGCGGGCCAGCAACGCATTGAAGTGGGCCATCTCGCGCGGCACCAGCGCGAAGTCGTTCACATGATTGCGGCGGTGGAGCAGCCCGGGAGCGGATTGGTCAAGAACCTGCGGCAGCGGCAGCGGCAGGCGGGAGGCGGGGGCGAAGGTGTACATGATGAAGCTCCTGCGAGGCGGTGGGGGCGCGCCCGTGAAGGGAAGGACGCAGCGCCAGCATCCGCTTGGGCGTAGCATGGGTCGCGATGGCAGGCGGAGCCTTCAGACAGTGATTGCGCTGGTTTCTGAGGAATTCGTGAGGTTCTGCCGATGGGTTCCATCCAAGACCCTGCTGACACTGGGCAAGTGATCCAGCGCTATCGTTTTGACGGCATCGTGGTGGACGCGGTGGCGCATACGGTTTGCCGAGACGGCCAGTTCCAATCGCTGGAGCCCAAAGCGTTCGCCGTGCTGTTGCTGTTGCTGCGGCACGCCGATGAATTGCTGGTGCGCGACCAATTGCTCGATGCAGTGTGGGGCCACCGCCATGTAACCCCGGGCGTGCTGACCCGCGCCATTGCCCAGTTGCGTTCGGCGCTGGACGACCATTCGCATGAGCCGCGCTACATCCAGACCCAGCACGGTCTGGGTTACCGCTTCATTGGCAAGCTGTTGCCGCCGGAGGTCCCGCATTCGACCACCACGACCGTGGAGCAGGTGCCTGATTCAGGGACGGAAGCCGGGCTGGAAATGGGCGGAGCTTGCTCCGATGGCAGTGCGGATGCAGAAGCGCCGGCGTTGCCGGAGCCCATGCCGATGCCAGCGTCGCGCTGGACCGCGGGGGAACCGGCGGCCAATGCACCGCTTTCGTTGTGGATGCGCTCGCGGATGCGGTTGATCGGGCTGGGGCTGGCACTGCTGACGCTGGGTGCGGGCGTGTGGTGGTGGGTGCAGGGGCCGGGAATGCGCCCGGCGGTGGCGGATGCGTCCATCGCGGTGATGCCATTCAGCAGCCTCAGCGACACGGCGGCCGACCGCTACTTCGCCGACGGTCTGGCGGTGGAGATGCATGATGCGTTGGCCAATGTTCCCGGCCTGAACGTGGCCGCTCGGCAGTTGGCCGCGCTGGGGGAGTCGGCGAGTGAAGGCGATGACGTGCGCCAGATCGGGCGCCGACTGGGCGTGGCGACCCTGCTCGATGCCAGCGTGCGCCGGGAAGGCGGGCGGGTGAGGATCAGTGCGCGCCTGTCCGACACCCGCACCGGCTTCACTTTGTGGGCGGAGACCTACGACCGTGAGAACCAGGATGTGTTCGCGCTGCAGGGGGAGATCGCGAGCAAGGTGGTCCATGCCTTGCTGGGACATATGCCCGGGAGCGCATCCGGGGTGGCGCGGCGGCTGACCCCGACGCACGACGTCAATGCCTACGACGCCTACCTACGCGGATTGGCGTTGCTGCAGCGCCCGGTGGGAGAGAGCGGCAATGAGCGGGCCATGGAGGCGTTTACGCAGGCGTTGGCGATCGACCCACAGTTCGCCCGCGCCCAGGCGGGACTCTGCCGCGCGCAGATCGCACGCCTGGAAGGCGTCAGCGATGCAGTTGCGTTCGACCGCGCGCGGCAGGCCTGTGCGCGTGCGCAGGAGATGAGCCCCGGTCTGCGTGAGGTGAGCCTGGCAATGGCGGACATCGCACGCGTCAGTGGCCAGAGCGAACAGGCGCTGGTGCTCTACCAGCAGGTCATCGATGATCCCGCGCTGCGTGCAGACGGCCTGCTCGGGCTGGCACGCACCTACGGAGCGCTGGGTCAGGAGGATCGGGCGCTGGATTATTTCCAGCAGGCCATCGAAGCGCGGCCCAGCGATGCGCAGATATACCGTCTGCTGGGCTATCACCATTGGTTGCGCGGCGACCTGCCCAAGGCCATCGACGCGTTTGTCACCGCGACGGTGCTGCAGCCGGAGGACAGTCGTCTGTGGGGCAGTCTGGGCGGGCTGTATCTGGCCCAGGGCGACACCGTGCAGGCCGGGCACGCGTTCAACATGTCCTTGTCGATCGAACCCAATGCCGGTGCGTTGACCAACCTGGGCACGATGAAATTCGACGGTGGCGAATATGACGTTGCCGCAGGGCTGTTCCGACAGGCAACGGTGCTGGAGCCGGAGGACTATCTGCACTGGGGCAATCTGGCCGATGCACTGGCGGCGGCGCCGAGCACCGCCGCGCAGGCGCAGGTGCCCTACCAGCGTGCGGCATCGCTGGCCCAGCAGTATGTGGATGTGCGCAAGGACGACGCGTATGCATTGGCGCTGTTGTCCTGGTACCGCGCCAATCTGGGGGAACGCGAGCGTGCGTTGGCCGACCTGCGCGCGGCGCGCGCGCTGGGCACGCAGCCTGCGGAAATCGCACTGTGGTGTGCGCAGACGTTGAGCTTGCTGGGCGACCAGACCGGCGCACATCGCTGCATTGAAAACGCGTTGCAACAGGGCGTTCCGCAACAGCGCATCGATGCGTTGTTGTTGCAGCGTCACGCCCCTGCGGCCAAGGCAACACCGTTGCAGTCAATGTGATTTTTCCCGTCCGAGGCGGCGGACTCCACCGAGGAGTTGTCACCATGAACAACAGAGTGTGGTTGTACGTTGCCGTTTCCATTGGCAGCGTGGCTTGCGCTGCGCAGCAGCCCTTACCGTCTCCCGACGATGGCGTGGCATGCACAGCGCAGTTGCCGATACGGATCGTCAAACTGGTGTACGTCGATGTAGCGCCGGGCCAGAATGGACCGGTCGTCAGTCCGGAGCTGTGCGTGGTGCGCAGCGGAACGCAGGTGGTGTGGCGGACGGCGCTGGACGTGCAGGATCCGTTTGCGCTGGCCTTCGCTGAATCGCCGGTTGCATCGGCCAATCTGCGTATGTCGGACAAGGCCGCGCAGAAAAACTTCAACTCTCAGCGCATGGGCCGGCGGCAGGAGGTGCAGATCATCGCCAAGCCCGTGACCAGCGAAAACCTGATCACCTATGACGTGGCTATCGGCCCACTCCATGTTGATCCCGGGATCAAGATCATGCCGCGTTGACGCGCGCTGGCTGCGGGTCAGCTGGCCGGCAGGCAGGCACGGACCGGGGCGAAACTCCGCCGATGTTCCGGGCAGGGGCCGTGCGCCCGCAGCGCGGCCAGGTGGAACGGCGTGCCATAGCCTTTGTGCTGGTCGAAACCGTATTCCGGATGCTGCTGGTGCAGCTCCAGCATGTAGCGGTCGCGGCTGACCTTGGCCAGGATCGAGGCAGCCATGATCGCGCGGTCAAGCGCATCGCCGCCGACCAATGCCTCGGCCGGGCAGGGCAGGCCCTTGGGAATCTTGTTGCCGTCGATGCGGGCGAATTGAGCCACATGCGCCACGCCTTCCACGGCCTGACGCATGCCCTGCATCGTGGCCTGGAAGATATTGAGGCTGTCGATCTGTTCCACGTCGACCATGACGATGCTGTAGGCCAGGGCGCGCTCGATGATGCGGTCGTACAACAGCTCGCGCTTGGCAGCGGTGAGCGCTTTGGAATCATCCAGCCCGTTCAAGCGCGGCCGATCCGGGCAGAACACGACCGCTGCCACGGCGACCGGGCCAGCCAGCGGGCCGCGCCCGGCTTCGTCGACACCGGCGTGGAGCAGGGTGTCGGCAACGACGATTGGAGAGGATGGGAACAGCGAGGGTTGTTCGATCAACGGCTGCCCATCCGCAGGACGGGAGCGCTTCACGGCAAGCGCGCCTTCGATTCCCGGTTCCCCGTTCCCGATTCCCGGCGGTCAAGCAACAACCCGGCGACGGCATCTGCGGCACGCGCGGAAGCGTCCTGACGCAGCTGTTCGTGCAGCCGCAGGTAGTCGTCCTGCAGCCCGGCAACGCAGTCCGGATGCTCAAACCACTGCGTCACCGCGGCGGCCAGATTCTCCGGGCTGCAATCGTGCTGGATCAGCTCCGGTGCGAGGTCCTTGCCGGCCAGCACATTGGGCAGCGCGAAGCGGTTGACCTTGATCAGGCCCAGCGCGCTGACGATGCGATAGGTGAGTTCGGCGACGCGGTAACCGACCACCATCGGCCGCTTGACCAGCATGGTTTCCAGTGTGGCGGTGCCGGAGGCCAGCATCACCACGTCGGCGGCAATCATTGCATCGCGCGCGTGTCCGTCCAGCAGATGCACGCGCGCGCTGGGCAGCGCGGCGGCACGCATCTGTTCGACGATCATGGCCTTGCATTTGGCGTTGGCGGCGGGCACCACGATATGCAGGTCGCGCTTGTCTTCGCACAGTTGCCAGACCGCTGCGAAGAACGGCGGGCCGAGCCGGCTGACTTCGCCCAGACGACTACCCGGCAACACCGCAAGCAGCGGCACCTGCGCGGGAATATCCAACGCGGCACGCGCTTGCGGGCGATCACTGTGCAGCGGAATTTCATCGGCCATGGGATGGCCGACAAAGCGTGCATCGATGCCGTGGCGCGCGTAGATCGGCGGTTCCATCGGGAACAGACACAGCACCAGATCGGCGCTGGCGCCAATCTTCTCCGCGCGTTTTTCACGCCACGCCCAGACCGACGGACTGACGTAATGCACGGTGCGCAGGCCGCGCTGCTTGAGCCATTTTTCAACGCCCAGATTGAAGTCCGGTGCGTCGATGCCGATGAACACATCCGGCTGCCAATCGAGCACGCGCTGGCGGAATTCCTTGCGCAGCTTCAGCAGGCGCGGCAGATGGCGCAGGATTTCGGCCAGGCCCATCAAGGCCAGTTCGCTGGCATCAAACCAGGTTTCGCAGCCGGCATTGCGCATCGCATCGCCACCGATGCCGGCAAATTCGGCATCGGGGAAACGTTCGCGCAGGGCGCGGATCAAGCCCGCGCCGAGTCCGTCGCCGGAGGCTTCACCGGCGACCAGCGCGATACGGACTTTGCGACGGGGAACGGGGAGCGGGGAATCGGGGAGGGAAGGGGACAGCGCTGTCGGCAGCGCATTCCCGGTGCCCGGTTCCCTGGTCCCGCTGATGCTCCCGCTGTTCATCGCTGCAGCGGGCGCTCGGCGCTTTCGATGAAGTCCAGCAGCTGCTTGACGTCAGCGCTGCCCTGCGCCTGTTCGGCCAGTTGCAGTTTGGCTTCGGCCAGCGGCAGGCCGGCAACGTAGATCGTGCGGTAGGCACGCTTGATCGCGGTGATGCGTTCGGCATCAAAACCGCGGCGCTTCAAACCTTCACTGTTGATGCCGCGCGGACGGCCGTGGCCGTCGATGCCGACCATGGTGAACGGCGGGATGTCGCCGGTCACCAGCGAGCCCATGCCGAGGAAGGCGTGGTCGCCGATGCGGCAGAACTGGTGGGCACCGGCGAAGCCGCTGATGATCACCCAGTTGCCCACGCTCACATGCCCGGCCAACGTAGTGTTGTTGGAGAACACGCAGTGGTCGGCGACATGGCAGTCATGCGCGATGTGCGTGTAGGCCAGCATCCAGTTGTCATTGCCGATGGTGGTGATGCCACCGCCACCTGCGGTGCCACGGCTGAGCGTGACGAACTCGCGGAACACATTGCGGTCGCCAATCACCAGCTCGGTGCGTTCGCCTGCGAACTTCTTGTCCTGCGGCTCACCGCCCACGGCAACGTGGCCGATGAAGCGGTTTTCGCGGCCGATGCGGGTCGGGCCGTGGATGCTGCAATGCGGACCCACTTCAGTGCCGTCACCGATTTCGACATCGGCGCCGATCAGGGTGAACGCACCCACGCGCACGCCTTCGCCGAGCTTGGCCGAAGGATCAATGACAGCAGTTGGGTGGATCAGAGGGGCGCTATCGCTCATCGTTTGCTCCAGGCAGATTATTCGCGGGTGCCGGCGCACAGCACTTCGGCGTGCGCCACCACTTCACCATCCACCTTGGCTTCGCCGTAGTAGACCGCCATGTTGCGGATCATGCGCTTGACCTTCACATGCAGTTCCAGCACATCGCCGGGCACCACTTGTTTCATGAAGCGCACGTTGTCGACCTTGACCAGGTAGAACAACTTGGATTGCGCGTCACGGCCCAGGCTGAGCTGGGTCAGCACGCCACCGGCCTGCGCCAGTGCTTCGATGATCAGCACGCCCGGCATGATCGGCTGGCCCGGGAAGTGACCCTGGAAGTAGGGCTCGTTGATGGTCACGTTCTTGTGCGCGACGATGCGCTTGCCTTCCACATCAAGCTCGACGACTTTGTCGACCAGCAGGAACGGGTAGCGGTGCGGGATCAACGTCTGGATGGTGTTGACGTCGATGGGCATCTGCAGTGGTGCGTTCATTCTTTCTCCTTGCTCACAGCCAGGATGCGCCTTGCCAGCGAATCGAGCTGCTTGAAACGCGCGGCGTTTTTGCGCCACGTGCGGTTGTCAGTCAATGGGGTGCCAGACGAGTATTCGCCCGGCTCGGTAATCGAATTGCGCACCACCGATTTGCCGGTGATGACGACGTGGTCGCAGATTTCCAGGTGGCCAACGACACCGACCGCGCCGCCCAGCAGGCAGTAGCGGCCGATCTTGGCGCTGCCGGCAATGCCGGTGGAACCGGCGATGGCGCTGTGCGCGCCGATCTGCACGTTGTGGGCGATCTGCACCAGGTTGTCCACGCGCACGTCTTCGTCGAGCACGGTGTCTTCCAGCGCTCCGCGGTCCACGCAGCTGTTGCAGCCGATCTCGCAGTCGTCGCCAATACGCACGCCGCCCAGCTGTGGCACCTTGACCCAGCGCCCGCCATCCATTGCCAGCCCAAAGCCTTCGCCACCGAGCACGGCACCGGGATGGATGCGCACGCGCTTGCCCAACTTGACCCGGGCAACCAAGGTGACGCGAGCCAATAGTTCGCAACCCGAATCCAGCGTGCAGTCGTCACCGATGACGCTGCCGGGGCCGATGATGCAACCTTCGCCAATCACACTGCGCGCGCCAATGCTGACAAACGCGCCGATATGCGCGGTGGCGGCGACCTGCGCGCTGGGATCGATGTCCGCGCTGGCATGGATGCCCGGTTCGCGCAGCGGCACCGTTTCAAACAAGGCCCCGATCTTGGCGAAGGCGGTGTACGGATCCTTGGCGACCAAGGCCGTGCCCGGCGCCGACTCGGCATCGTCGGCGCGCAGCACCACGATGGAGGCCTGGCTGTCGGCCAACTGCGCGCGATAACGCGGATTGGCCAGGAACGTCAGCTGCCCCGGGCCGGCATGCGCCAGCGTGGCCACGCCCTGGATGGTGGCGGCTGCGTCGCCGTGTACCTGCAGACCGAAGCGGTCAGCAAGTTCCTGTGCGGTATAGGTAGGAGTATTCACGCGGCGAGTTTAGCGTGTGAGCAGGTGACGGTCATGCGGGCGTGCCTTGTCTGGTCTGGCGCCCAAGGGGCAGTCAGGGGGATTGCCGGAGCGTGACGGCTGGATTGCAGGTGACGGCATGGCTGCGCTGGAGTTCCTGCGTCAGCGTCATGCAGGTTGTTCCGACCTCTGCCTGCCGCAAGCCCATCGGGGCTGGAATCGGAGATTCACTGATGCACTGCACGCTTCGGTACGTGGTTGTACCGGGCGGGGCGGTGTGGGTTCGGGTGGATCGCCCCCTCTGAGAGGGGGCTTGCTTCCAGGCACGGGAATCAAAGCGCCGGAGCGCTCGCCTGATGTTCCGTCACGACAGAACATCAGGCTACCGGGGCAGTGCCCCGGCAAAACGAGCCGACTCGTCAGAACTGCCCACCGAAGGTGAACTGCAGGCGCTCGATCTCGTCGCCGTCTTCCTTCTTCAACGGAATGGCGTAGCTGATCGAAATCGGGCCGACCGGGGCGCGCCACAACAGGGCGACACCGGCCGAAGCGCGCAGCTCATTGGCCTTGAAGTTGTCGATGCCGTTGTAGACGTTACCGAAGTCGATGAACGCCGAGACGCGGGCCGACGGGCTGTCGAACAGCCTCGGGAAGTAGGCTTCAATCGAGCCGACCGTCTTCAGCGAACCACCCAGCGGCTGACCGTTGTAATAGCCGCCCATGATTTCCGAGCGCGGGCCCAGCGTGTTGTCTTCAAAGCCACGTACCGAGTTGGTGCCGCCGGCATAGAAGTTCTCGAAGAACGGCAGACCACTTGCCTTGACCTGACGGTGGTTGGCGGTGGGATTGGTGCCGCAGTCCACAACTTCAGTGGTCGGATAGGTGCCCGGAACGGCCGGCGTGGTGCCGTTGGCCGGGGTGCCCGGCGTGCCCGGGATATCGTTCCAGCAGATGTCGCGAACGATATCTTTGCCGTACGAATCGCCGTAGCCCAGTTCCAGTCGGGTGTTGATGACCAGCGACGGGATGATCGGCCAGTACTTGGAGAACTGGTAGCTGAGCTTGTAGTACTCAACGGTCGAACCCGGCAGCGTGGCTTCCAGACCCAGGCGCTGGTAGGTACCGCGCGTCGGCATGAAGTAGTCATTGCGGGTATCGCGGGCCCAGCCCAGCTCGGTACGCCAGGAGTGGAAGGTGTTCTGACCGACCGCGTCGATATAGTCGATGATCGACTGCGGCGTATAGCCTTGATAAGCCTTGATCTGGTTGCTGTCGATGCCGAACATCAGCGAGAACGCATCGTTCTCGGTGATCGGAATGCCGAACACCATCTGCGCGGCGGTATTGGTGCTGTTGTACTGCGCGGTGTTGAAGTCGGAGTAATCCAGCTCACGCATCGACAGGTTGTAGCCCAGCGAGACGCCGTCATCGGTGAAGTACGGGTTGGTGTAGGAGAAGGCATAACGCTGCAGGTAGCTGCTGCGCGATGCTTCCACCGACACGCGGTTGCCGCCGCCGAGGAAGTTGTTCTGCGACAGCTGCACCGAGGTGGTCATGCCGTAGGACTGCGAATAGCCCAGGCCGAACACGAAGCTGCCGGAGGTGGTTTCCTTGACGTTGTAGACCACGTCGACCTGGTCGTTGCTGCCGGTGACCGGCTGGGTCTCCACGTCAACCGACTCGAAGTAACCCAAGCGCTGCAGGCGGATCTTGGAACGGTCGATCGCGGCCTGCGAGTACCAGCTGTTCTCGAACTGGCGCATTTCACGACGCAACACCTCATCGGCGGTACGCGAGTTGCCCTGGAACACGATGCGGCGCACCGACACGCGCGGGCCCGGCACGACCTGCATGTTCACCGCGACGGTACGTTCGGCACGGTTGCTGGTCGGGATCGGGTTCACCTTGGCGAACGCATAACCGATGTTGGACAAGCTGTTGGTGATGCCGTCGGCACTGAACTCCAGCAGGGCGCGCGAGAACGTATCCCCCGATTTCTGGATGACCATCTTCTCGACATCTTCCTGCGGCAGGATCGTGTCGCCGGTGACCTTGATGTCGGAAATCTTGAACTGCTCACCCTCGGTCACGCCGGCGGTGATGAACATGTCGCGCTTGTCGGGGCTGATCGAGACCTGGGTGGAATCGATGCTGAAATCGACGTAGCCGCGATCCAGGTACCAGGAGTTCAGCTTTTCCAGATCGCCGGACAGCTTTTCCTTGGAGTACTGGTCATCGCGGCGGTACCACGACGCCCAGTTGTGCTCCTTGGATTCCCACAGCTCCAGGATGTCCTCGGCCGGGAACTTCTCGGTGCCGACCAAGTTGACGTGGCGGATCTTGGCGGCCTTGCCTTCCTTCACGGCAATGGCCACGTCCACGCGGTTGCGGTCCAGCGGGCTCACCGTCGGGGTGATTTCCACGTTGTATTTGCCGCGGTCGTTGTACTGACGACGGAGTTCCTGGGTCACGCGGTCCAGGCTCAGACGGTCAAAGGTGCCGCCTTCGCTCAGGCCGATGTCGCTCAGGCCCTTGAGCAGCTGCTCGCTCTTGATGTCCTTGTTGCCGGTGACGGTCAACTTGTTGATCGCCGGGCGTTCCTTGACGGTGACGACCAGAATGTCGCCCTGGCGGTCCAGCTGCACGTCTTCGAAGAAGCCGGTCTTGTACAGCGCACGAATGGTGTCGCCGACCTTGGCATCGTCGACCGTATCGCCGCGTTCCACCGGCAGGTAGGTGAACACGGTGCCGGAGGAAATGCGCTGCAGGCCGTCCACGCGGATGTCGCTGGCGGTAAAGGGCGCGGCCGCCTGCGCGAGCGCAGGCAGGGCCAGACCGGCAGCAAGGGCGAGGGCCAGCAGGCGGCGATTGGGAAGTCGCGTCATGTCACGTCCGGTTGGAGTCGATTTCAATATTGCGTGGGTGCCGGCGTAAGACGACGACAGCAGAAAAAAGTTCATCGCAGGACCAGGCCAAGAATGTCGTTGTAGAACGCCAATCCCATCAGCCCGGCCAACAGCGCCAGGCCGATGAATTGACCAGTCGCCATGGCACGCTCGCTGAGCGGGCTGCCTTTGACCAACTCGATAAGGTAATACAGCAGGTGCCCGCCGTCCAAGACAGGAATGGGCAACAGGTTGATGATGCACAGGCTCAGCGACAGCAAAGCCAGGAAATACAGGAACCAATCGAGGCCGCGTTCAGCTGAGGCGTTGGCGACGCGGGCGATGGTGATCGGGCCCGAAACGTTCTTCAGCGAGGCATGGCCGGTGAGCATCCGGCGCATCATTCCCAGCGAATCTGAAGCCAATTTGCCGGTTTCGCGCACGGCGGCGGGCAGGGCGGCGAACACGCCGTACTGCTGGCGGGCGTCGTAGGCGGCGGACTGGCCGGTGGGGAATTCAACGCCGATCAGCCAGCGCGGCTTGCCATTGGCATCTTTGCTGGGTTGCGGAGTGACTTCCAGTGCAAGCCGTTCACCAGCGCGCTCGACTTCCAGCATTCCGGGCCCGCCGCGCTGGCCCAGCGCCTGAATCAGCGGGTACACCCGGTCGGCGCTGTCCACGCGCTGGCCGTCGATGGCCAAAATCAGGTCGCCGGGCTGAAGCAGATGCGCGACCGGGGAATCCTTGGTGATTTTTTCAACCAACGCCGGCTGCAGCCAGAACTGCCAGAGGAAGCCTGCCTGCACCGGCACTTGGCGTTCATCGAAGCCGGCTGGCAGCTGCGACAGCGGCAGCACCCGGGTGCGCTCGTTGTCGAGCACATCGCGGACCCGTACATGGGCATCCTGGCGGTCCATTGCCGCGGTGGTCAGGGCCATGCTGGCCTCGGCCCAGGTTTCCACGTTGCGGCCATCAACGGCGAGCAGGCGGTCACCGGCCGCGAAGCCGGCACTGGCAGCCATACCGCTGGCACGGCCGACGCTGGGCGAATAATCCTGCCGGCCGATGACGAACATCGCCCACAACAGGGCGATACACAGCACCAGATTGGCGATGGGGCCGGCCGCGACGATAGCGATGCGCTGCCAGACGGTCTTGTTGTTGAAGGCATGGCCGCGCTCGCCGACCGGTACGTCGGCCTCGCGTTCGTCGAGCATTTTCACGTAGCCGCCGAGCGGAATGGCGGCGATGGCGAATTCGGTGCCGTGGCGGTCGCGGCGGCTCCATAATGGCTTGCCGAAGCCCACTGAGAAGCGCAGCACCTTTACCCCGCAGCGGCGGGCGACCCAGTAATGGCCGAATTCATGAAACGTCACCAGCACGCCAAGGCTGACGATCATCCACCACACGGAGCCCAGGAAATCAGCCACGGGCAGGACTCGATTGAAGAGAGGCTTCAGGCATGCGGCAGGCGGGCAATGGCGGTTTCGGTGATGTGGCGGGCCTGATCATCGGCCGCCAGCAGGGCGTCCAGTGTATCGGCCGCCACGTGGGGCAGGGTGGACAAGGTGTGCTCCACCAGTGCCGGGATCGACAGGAAGCCTATGCGGCCCTGAAGAAACGCTGAAACGGCGACTTCATTGGCGGCGTTGAGGATGGCCGGTGCGCTGCCGCCGGTCTCCATTGCCTGCCACGCCAGGCGCAGACAGGGGAAGGCTTCCAGGTCGGGGGCTTCAAAATCGAGCCGGCCCTGGGTGAGCAGATCCAGCCCGGAAACGCCGGATTCAATGCGCTGCGGCCAGCCCAGGCCAACGGCCAGGGTGGTGCGCATGTCCGGCAAACCCATCTGGGCCAGGGTCGAGCCGTCGATGAACTCGACCAGCGAGTGCACCAGGCTTTGCGGGTGCACCAGCACGTCGATGCGCGAACCCGGCACGTTGAACAGGTGGTGGGCCTCGATGACCTCCAACCCCTTGTTCATCAACGTTGCCGAATCCACCGAAATCTTCGGCCCCATCGACCACTTCGGGTGGGCAACGGCCTGGGCCACGGTCACCGCTTCCAGTTCGGCGCGGCTGCGGCCACGGAACGGGCCGCCGGAGGCGGTCAGGATGATCCGGCGAACCCCGGCTTCCAGGCTGGCGTCGCGTGAACGCAGGCACTGGAAGATGGCGTTGTGTTCGCTGTCGATCGGAATGATGTCGGCGCCGGCCGCCGCGGCTTCGCGGGTAAGCAGTTCGCCCGCCAGCACCAGCGCTTCCTTGTTGGCCAGCAGCAGGCGTTTGCCGGCACGGGCAGCGGCGAGCGTGGATGACAGCCCGGCAGCGCCGACGATGGCGGCCACCACGGTGTCGCAGTGATCGCTGGCGGCCAACGCGTCGATGGCCGCGTGCCCGGCGTGCGGCTGGGTGCTGAGCCCAGCATCGGCCAGCCCATCGCGCAGACGCGCGAACAGGGTTTCTTCCGCAATGACGGCGTGGTCGGGGCGATGTGTGCGACACAACGCGATCAGCGCATCCACATTGCTGCCCGCGGCCAGCACGCTGGCGCGCATCTGCCCAGGATGGCGGGCGATGACATCCAGTGTGGAGGTGCCGATGGAGCCGGTGGCGCCAAGGACGGCGACCTGACGCTGGCGAGAAGAGCTGGACATATCAGAAACCGAAGAATTCCTTGCCCAGTGCGAACACCGGCAATGCGGCGAGTACGCCGTCGATACGGTCGAGCACGCCGCCATGGCCCGGGATGATATGGCCCGAATCCTTGGCGCCGGCGTGGCGCTTGAGCAGGCTTTCAAACAGATCGCCGAGCACCGAGGCCAGCACCGCAACGGCGGCGACCAGCATCAGCCCGCCGACGTCGGACAGCTGCACGCCGGCCAGCCAGCCGAGCCCGCCAGCGACGATCAGGCCAGCCACCAGCCCGCCGAGCACGCCTTCAATGGTCTTGTTGGGGCTGATGCGCGGCGCCAGCTTGTGCTTGCCGAAGGCGCGGCCGGCGAAGTACGCGCCGGAATCGGCGGCCCAGACCAGCATCAGCGCGGCCAACAGCCACAGGTGACCGTTGTTTTCCTCGGCGTGCAGCAGCACCAGCGCCGCCCAGGCTGGAACAATGGCCAAGGTGCCGGCGGCGAGTTTGAGCATGCGTGCGCTGGTTTCGTCGTGAGCACCAAAGTTGAAGTGACGCAGCCACAGCAACGCCAACAGCCAGAAACCGACGCCCACCAGCGTGGCCAGTTGGAACAACACCAGGCTGCTCCCGGACGCCCACACCATCAGCACCATCAGCAGCAGGTTCAGGGCGAGCAGCACGGTGCGCGGCACGCCATCCACGCCAGTGAGCTTGAGCCATTCCCACAGGCCGATCAGGAACACCAGCGCTGCGGCGGCAGCCAGCCAGGGCGTGGGCAGGAGGAGGATCGCGCAGATGGCCACCGGGGCCATGATCAGCGCAGCAATCACGCGGGTTTTGGTCATGGAGATGCGCTCGGACTCGCCTGGGTGGCGATCTGGGCACTGGTCAGGCCGAAGCGGCGTTCGCGCCCGGCAAAGTCGTCCAGCGCCTGTTGAAGGATGGCCGCATCGAAGTCCGGCCACAGCACGTCGGTGAACCACAGTTCGGTGTAGGCCAACTGCCACAGCAGAAAATTGCTGATGCGGGTGTCGCCGCCGGTACGGATGAACAGGTCCGGTGGCGGCAGATCGGCCAGGGCGACGTGATTGCCGAGCAGTGCTTCGTCGATCTGCTCCGGCTTCAGCGTACCGGCAGCGACCTGCTCGGCCAACGCACGCGCGGCCAGTGCAATGTCCTGACGTCCGCCATAGCTGGCGGCAATGGCCAGGGTCATGGCGCGGTTGTCCTGGGTTCGCTGCTCGGCCTTGTGCATGCGCTGCACGATGCTGGCGGAAAAACGCGAGCGGTCGCCGATGAAGCGCACGCGAACGCCGCGGCGGTGGAGTTCATCCACCTCGCGGTCGAGTGCGCCGAGAAACAGCTTCATCAGTGAATCCACTTCTTCCTGTGGCCGACCCCAGTTTTCACTGGAGAAGGCGAACAGGGTCAGTGTGCCGATGCCGTGTTCAAGACAGAACTCAATGGTGCGGTTGACCGCACGCGCGCCGGCACGGTGGCCGATCATGCGCGGCCTCCGGCGTTGCTGCGCCCACCGGCCATTGCCATCCATGATGATGGCAATGTGCTCGGGCAGGCGCGGTGCGGTGGTGCCGCTGGGCATGACAGGCAGCACCCGTCAGACCGCCATCAGTTCCTGTTCTTTCAGCTTCACGATGTCGTCGACGTCCTTGATCGCCTTATCGGTCAGCTTCTGGATCTCGTCCTGCGTGCGGCGGTCGTCATCCTCGGTGATGGCCTTGTCCTTGAGCAGCTTGGCTACTTCCTGGTTGGCGTCACGGCGGATGTTGCGAATGCCGACCTTGGTCTCTTCGCCTTCTTTGCTCACCGACTTGGCCAGTTCCTTGCGGCGCTCTTCAGTGAGCGGCGGCAGGTTCAGGCGGATCACCGTACCCACGGTGGTCGGCGTGATGCCGATGTCCGAGGCGTAGATGGCCTTTTCCACTTCCTTGATCATGCCCTTGTCGAACAGGGTGATGACCAGCGAGCGGCCTTCAGAGACGCTGATGCTGGCCACCTGGTTCAGGGGCGTGTCAGTGCCGTAGGCCTTGACCTTGATGCCGTCCAGCAGCGCCGGAGAAGCGCGGCCGGTACGGATGGTGGTGAGGGTGTGGCGCAGAGCGTCGAGGCTCTTTGCCATGCGCGTCTGCGCATTGCTTTTGATGTCGTTGATCATCGCCGGAATCCTTGATGGTGCTGGAACCGGCCGATTATAGGCGAAGAGCCCTCTCCACCGGGCCGGAACCTGGGAAGGTCAGTGTTTGTCGCGGCCGTGCACCAGGGTGCCGATGTTCTCGCCGTGCAGGATTTTCAGCAATTCGCCCGGCTGGCCCATGTCGAACACGCGCATCGGCAGGTCGCTGTCACGGGCCAGCGCGAAGGCGGCCGTATCCATCACTTCCAGGCCCTGCTTGATGACCTGATCGTAAGTGAGGCTGTCGTAGCGGACCGCGTCGTTGTGCTTGTTCGGGTCCTTGTCGTAGACGCCGTCGACCTTGGTGGCCTTGAGCAGCAGGTCGGCGCCAATTTCGATGGCGCGCAGTGCGGCGCCCGAATCGGTGGTGAAGAACGGGCTGCCGACGCCGGCAGCAAAAATCACCAGGCGGCCCTTTTCCAGATGGCGGATGGCGCGGCGGCGGATGTAGTCCTCGCACACGTCGTTGATCTTGATGGCGCTCATCACGCGCGCCTTGGCGCCGAGCTTTTCCAGTGCGTCCTGCATGGCCAGTGCATTGATGACCGTGGCCAGCATGCCCATCTGGTCGCCGGTGACGCGGTCCATGCCGCCTGCGGCCAGGCCCGCGCCGCGGAAGATGTTGCCACCGCCGATCACCAGCGCCACTTCGGCGCCTGCCTGCTGGGCCTCGATGACTTCACGGGCCAGACGGTTGATGATTTTGGGGTCGATGCCGTAGTCCTCATCTCCCATCAGCGCCTCCCCGGAAAGTTTCAGAAGGATGCGTTGGTAGGCGAGTTTGGACATGACGACCTCAATGGCTGGAAACGCGGGAAGTCTAACGGAAGCGGCGGTTCCCGGTCAGAGCTTTTGTTGCAATGCCGCAACAAAAGACGCTGTTGTCGACCGTTGGTTCAGCAGGCGGTGGGCTGCGACTCCGGCGCGCGGGCAATCACGCGGTTGCGGCCAAGGCTTTTGGAACGGTAAAGCACATCGTCTGCGGCCTTGAGCAGGTCGCGCATGTCGGCGAAGCGTTCGTAGATGCCGTGCGTGGCGACGCCTGCGGAGAAAGTGATGTGCAGTGGTGCATCGGCCACGGTGACCATCGGCGTGTGCGCGATGGCGCCCAGCACGCGGCGAATGACATCCACGGCCGTCTGCTGATTGGTGCCGGGGAACAGCACCACAAACTCTTCGCCACCAAAGCGGGCAACTGTGTCCGAGCCGCGCAGGTGCGCCTGCAGGCGGCTGGCGAAGGCCTGCAATACCTGATCGCCGACCAGATGGCCGTGCTGGTCGTTGATCTTCTTGAAATCGTCCAGATCGATGAAGGCCACCGACAATGGGCGATCAGGGTGGCTGGCGTGGGTGAATTCCTGCTCCAGCACCACTTCCAGCTGACGCCGGTTGAGTACGCCGGTCAGTGCGTCCAGATGTGCCTGTTCGGCCAGCCGACGGGCTTTTTGCTCGTAATGATCGGCGCGGCGTTCCCATGCTGATGCGTCCTGCAATTCGCGCAGGTTGCGCAAGGCGATCAACTCGCTGGCGTGATCCAGCAGGTAGGTGACGCGTGCGGGCGAGGGCACGGGGACGTCAAACAACGCGCTGATTTCCGGCAGCATTTCGCTCACCTGCTGCAGCACCTGGTCAAAGCGCGCGCTGTCCATGCCCAGGTTTTCGTGCGCCAGGCGCAGTGCCTCCTCGCGGGCGGCATCGGCATTGTCGGCCAGCCAGATGTTGGCGACATGGCTGGAAAGAACGACGCAGCGTTCAAACAGATCGACCGCTTCGGCCGGTGCTTCGCTGTGGCTGATGGCATCGACCAGGAAGCGCGGCAGGCCCCATTGCTCGCACAGGCTCGCGCCCACGTCGGCATGGCTGCATTCCAGGCTGCTGCGTTCGCGCGCCAGCAGTTCGTCATTGCTGGTGCAGCTGGCCAGCAGTTGCGGATAGTCATCCGAGCGGATCTGCAGCAGGGTGAGGATGCCGATGTCCTGCAGCAATCCCGCCAGCATCAGTTCCTCGACGCGCCGCGCGCCGCAGGACAGGCCCAGGTAGCGTGCGGCCAATGCGCTGAGGATGCTGCGGCGCCAGACAGCGTTGTGCAGCTGCGCGTGGCGCTCGTCGTCGTTCAGCGCGCGGGCCAGGCTGAAGCCCAGCGCCAGCTGCAGCGTTGCATTCAAACCGAGCATGGTCAGCGCCTGACCGAGGTTCTCGATGCGGCGGCGGCTGGCGTAAAGCGGGGAATTGGCGATGCGCATCATCCGTGCGCTCAGGCCCATGTCCAGCGAGATGACGTCGGCAGCGCTGGCGATGTCTGTTTCCGGGTCCTGCGCCAACTCAATCAAGCGCAACGCAATGGCGGGCGGCGAGGGCAGGTTTCGACAGAGGGACAACGCAGCGGTGAGCTCGGGGGACATGTCTGGGATGCGGGCGGCAGTGGCCCAAGAATACATGCACGTCCCGAATATAAAAGGGGCGTCACAGTTTGCTTTGAATTGGCGGTGGTTTGTGTCGCGTTCGGTGGGGTGCGGGAGCCAAAAAAGAAGCCGCGGAAATCCGCGGCTTCTTTTGTTTGTTACCGGTGCGCTGGCAGGATCAGACCTGCATCGCCTTGGCAACTTCGGCGGCGTAGTCTTCCACCACCTTCTCGATGCCTTCGCCAACGGCCAGGCGGTGGAAGCCGACAACATCAGCGCCGGCGGCCTTGACGGCCTGCTCGACGGTCTTGTCGCTGTCCAGCACGTAGCTCTGACCGTACAGGGTCACTTCGCTGATGATCTTGTTGATCTTGCCGCTGATGATCTTTTCCAGGATTTCAGCCGGCTTGGCCTTGTCCTTGTCGGTCATCTTGGCCAGCTCGATTTCCTTTTCCTTGGCAACGAACTCGGCCGGCACATCGGCCGCCTTGTTGTGCGGCGGGTTCATCGCAGCCACGTGCATGGCCAGGCCGTTGGCCAGCTCGGCGTTGCCGCCGGCCAGGTCAACCAGCACGCCGATCTTGCCGTTGGAATGCACGTAGGCGCCGACGTTGTTGCTGCCGTCAACGTGCACCAGGCGACGGATCTGGATGTTTTCACCCAGCTTCTGGATCGCGGTGGCGCGGGTTTCTTCGACGGTCGAGCCGGATTCCAGCTTGATCGACTTCAGGGCTTCTGCATCGGCAGCGCCCGAGGCCAGGGCGGCAGCGGCGACGCTGTCCACGAACGCCTTGAAGTTGACGTCGTTGGCAACGAAGTCGGTTTCCGAGTTCACTTCGACCAGCACAGCCTTGCCGCCGTTCACGGCGACGCCGATACGGCCTTCAGCGGTGACGCGGTCGGACTTCTTGTCGGCCTTGGCAGCGCCAGACTTGCGCAGGGCTTCCGCCGCTGCGTCGATGTCGCCGTTGGTTTCCGACAGAGCCTTCTTGCACTCCATCATGCCGGCGCCGGTGCGCTCACGCAGTTCTTTGACCAGGGAAGCAGTGATTTCCATGGAATTTCCTCACGAATAGAAAGGGGTAGGCCGGCAATGATTGCCGGCCCTTGTTACGAGGCCCTGTCAGATGCCGGCACCGAAAGGGGCCGGAGCAGGGCAGGCGGGCACAGTGGCTGTGCCCGCCCGGTGCATCAGGCCGAAGCCTCGTCGCCGGTCTTGGCGGCGGTCTTCTTGACCGGTGCGCGACGAGCCGGCTTGGCTTCGTCGGCAGCAACGGCGCCAGCGAACTCGTCTTCGCGCACGGTGGCAGCGTTCGGAGCAGCAGCCTTGCCTTCCAGCACGGCGTCAGCAGCAGCGCGGGCGTACAGCTGCACAGCGCGGATGGCGTCGTCGTTGCCCGGGATGGCGTAATCAACCAGTTCCGGGTTGTAGTTGGTGTCAACCACGGCGATCACCGGGATGCCGAGCTTCTTGGCTTCCTTGATGGCGATGTCTTCGTGACCGATGTCGATGACGAAGATGGCGTCGGGCAGACGGTTCATTTCCTTGATGCCGCCCAGCGAGGCTTCCAGCTTGTCGCGCTCGCGGCGCAGGCCCAGCACTTCGTGCTTGACCAGACGGTCGAAGCTGCCGTCGGTTTCACCGGCTTCCAGTTCCTTCAGGCGAGCCACCGACTTCTTCACCGTGGCGAAGTTGGTCAGGGTGCCGCCCAGCCAACGCTGGTTCATGAACGGCATGCCGCAACGCTCTGCTTCTTCCTTGATGGATTCGCGTGCGCTGCGCTTGGTGCCCAGGAACAGGATGGTGCCGCGCTTCTGGGCAACGGACGAGATGAAGTTCATCGCATCGTTGAACAGCGGGACGGTCTTTTCCAGGTTGATGATGTGGATCTTGCCGCGGGCGCCGAAGATGTACGGAGCCATCTTGGGGTTCCAGTAACGGGTCTGGTGACCGAAATGGACGCCGGCTTCCAACATCTGACGCATGGTGATCTGGGGCATTGCAAAAACTCCTGACAGGGAACCGGTCGCCATGAAATAGGGGCGAATCCGCATCGAAGCGGTAGGTTCCGGGGTTGGGCTTCCCTGGCGCCTCCGTGGCCGAACCCTGGTGAACAGGGCACCCCGGCACGGATGGGGGCGACAGGTGAGGATTCACCGGTGACGCCCGGTGTGGGCGGGATTGACAGGCCATTGGCCCAGCAAAGCCGGCGAAGTATAGCGGGGCAGGGGGCTTGGCCGCAAATCGTGGCGCAGGCGGGCCTGTCCGGAGTGGGCAGGCCGGTCGCTGGAGAGGGCGCTTAATAGGTCAGCGTCACTGTGATCTGGTCTTGGTAGCTGCCCGGGGGCGCTTCGGAGAGGTCGGGGATGCGCCCGTATACCGTCAGGTCGTGCGGCTTATTGGTGCCGCTGCCTTTGATCCCGGTAGTTGCCGTGTTGCCCCAGCGTTTCCTGCGCGCGGCGTCGCTGTACAGCTCATAGCCGAGGCGGTTCTGGCCGGAGGCCATGAAGCGCTTGTCGCCGGTCGCGTTGGCGCCATTGTCCAGGGTGACGGTCCAGGGTGCGCCGGTCGGGCACTGCACTTTGATCAGTGATGTCTGGTCTTGCGCGTCAGCCTCGGTGCCAACGGTGCCGAAGTCCATGTCCGTCGCCGTGATGATGCTGCAGGCGTTTTCGACGTTGACGTAGACCCTGCCCCAGGCGATGTTGACGCTGCCTTTGCCGCCCCCCCATGGTGCGACGCCGTTGCGGCAATCGTCTTCGGTAGGTGTGCTCAAGAAGGCATAGCTGTACCGGACAACCGTGGCGCCCGGGACACCTGAGTAGGTGGACGTGGCAGGTTGGTTCTGCGCGGCGCGCACGCGGCCATAAATAGGCAAGGTCATCCAGCGGTTATCTCTCGGAAGGACTGCGAAGGTAACGCTGTGGGTGGGGGCGCTGCTGCCCAGGGGGCCGATCAAGCTGGAGCGCTGGCGGTCGGAGTAGAGGTCGTAGTCCAGATAGTTGCCCAGGCCGTCTTTCATGCGCCGCGGGTTGACGCCTGGCGGATCGGATCCTTCATTGATGAACAAGCAGGCTCTAAAGTTGGCCTGGCTTGCGAACACGCCGCTAGGGCCGTTGCACTCGAACTCAACAAAGGTTTCAGCATCCCTGTAGTCGTCGCTGGGGACGGCGCCGAAGTTCAGCGATGTGTGAAGGGTGGGCTTGCAGGAAGGTGTCGCGCGCGCTGCGAGCGGCGCCATCAGGGCCATCAGTGCGATGAGGGGCGGCAGTATTGCGTGTCCGTGCAGATGCCGTATGAGGTGCGGGAGGTTTGCCCGGCGGGAAGTCACTGGCATACAACGTCCTCCAGATTGATGCGGCCTTCGCGAATGGGGGCTTCGGGAAGGGGCGCGGTGCATTGCGCGTTGTCGGAACGGAAGTGCAAGCGTGCCTGCGGGGGTGGGTCAAGCAGGTAGACCTTGCCTTCATGGCCGACGAGCGTGGTGGTCGGCGGGTTGTCCGGTGCCTCGACGGTGAGGTGGCTTCCGGCAGGCAGCCACTGGCCGTCGCGGTCGCGCACGCCGAACTGCATGGCCAGGGTGCGGCGCATCGGGAAATCCACCTGGACGCCGCTGCGGGTTTCCGGCACGACGTCCTTGCGGGTGGTCTCCAGCACCATGTCGGCGGGCAGGTCCAGCGGATCAATGGACAGTTGGTTGCGTTGCCAGGCGTTGAGGTGGTTGATCAGCAACTGCCCGCGCTGGTCGGTGACACCGATGGTGCGGTTCTCCAGTTGCACGGGTACGTCAGCGATGCCGCTGGTGGAAACCAGGGCGAAGGCGTCGTGGACGCGCGGCATGGAATACAGGCGACCGTCCAGCAAGGCCAGGCCGCCGCCGGCGCTCGCGTAGGTCGATGTACGGCGGTGGCTGCCGTTGTCGTGGTCCACGCCGGCACTTATATGACCGTGCCGGCCATGCTGGCTGATCTCCGCACGCAGGCCGAAGTCGTCGCTGCCTTGGGTGGTGGCTTGTGCGCGCCAGCCCAGCCCGCCTTGGTCCAGGTCCGCGCTGCGGCTGGCTTCCACGGACAGGCCGTTGCCGCCACGGTCATGGCGCGCGGAGGCGGAAGTGGTCAAGTACCGGTCCAGCGGCATGGACCAGTACAGAAAGGCGCTGTCGCTGTCGCGGTTGGCGAGGTCACGGTTGAAGCTGAGGCTGAGTTGCATGTTGTCGGCCAGCGAGTGCGACCAGCTCAGGCTGGCATAGCGACTGCGCGGAAAGTCCAGGTAGTGCTGGGTCACATAGCTGACGCCCATGTGCCCGGCGGGGGTAGTCACGCCCAGAAAGGCCTGTTCGGTCCGTCGCGGCAAGGTGGCGCCCTCGTGCACGGCCGCCACGTCGCGATACCCCGCGCTGCGGCGCTGGGTGCTGGCGGAGGCGGAAAATCGGGGGGAGTTCCATTGATAGCCCAGCCCGTGCTGATTGCCGGTCAGTGTGCCGGCCCGGCTGCCGGCCCAGGAGCCGGTCAGCACGCCGCCGCGCTTGCCGAGCAGGAGTACCGCGCCGGCGCCGGCCTGACGGATGCCGTGGCTGCCTTCGGCGTGGGTCTGCAGGGTGAGGTGATTGTTCACGCCATAGCTCAGGCTGGCGCTGGCCAATGGGTCGTTGCCGTAATTGAAAGAGCGGATGCCATAGTCGCGGCGGATTGAACCCAGTTCCACCGACCAGTCCGACAATCCGGCCTGCAGCAGTTGCGGTGTGCCGTACAGGCTGAAGCCAATCGTGCGGCTCTGGCCGTTGAGGTCGGTGATGACCAGTTGCGCCTGGCCGGTGCCGCTGAGCGAGGGGCTGCTGTCCAGTTGGAAGCGCCCTGGCGGCAGCGGCTGGCTGGACTGGCGGATGCCGTCGATATACAGGTCAACCGTGGAAGGCAGCACCGCCTCGCCCGCAAACGAAGCCAATGGCGTGATGGTGCGGTATGGCTGAAGGGCGAAATTGCGCGACAAGCGGATGCCGCCGATGCGCGTTGCGCGGGACCATTCCTGGCTGCTGGTCATGGTGTCGCCCACGGTCAGGGAGAGCATGGGTACGGGGAAGTCCAGTTGCCAGCTGCTGTCCAGTCGGGTGTTGCTGGCGCGGCGGTGGGTGTTGCCTGTCGTGAAGCGACTGGAGAGGGTGTTGCTCCACACGCCGCGGCCCACGCCGAACACCCGCAGCTCGCTGAAGCCGCTTAGATTTCCGCGGCCGTCAGCATGCTGGCCGTACACGTCGTAGCTGAGCGTTGCGCCAGGCAGGCGCTGGCTTGGGTCTGGCAGGGTGGCTTGGGTGCGCGAGAGGTCCATATGCACTGGCGGGCGGTCGAGCATGTCCACTGGCACCTGCAGATTGATGCGCTGGTGCGGCGCGTCGTACTCCACGCTGAGGCCTGCCAGCGACGGGAGTTCGATCAGCCGCTGGGCGGCAACCTCGACCGGCAGTATCAGCCCCAGCTCCCATAAAGTGGCCTCACTGGCCAGCAAGGTGTCGCCGCGCAATACGAAGCGCGCCAATTTGCCGTTGCTGGCTTGGTTGACGCGGGCTTCCAGGTACAACTCCTGTTCGCCCGCAGCAACGGTGGTGGCGTCGTTGGCGCTGCCCTCGGGCAGGATCAGGGCTGCGACTGCCGTCGCGATGGCCTGGCAGAGCCTATGGGCCAGTGGTGATCTGCGGCAGTGCTTGCGGTTCGGGGTCGTCATTGAGTTTTGCGCTCAGAGTGCCGTTGGCGGGCAAGGGCGAAGGCAGGGTGTGCGTCCAGCGCATCTGCTGGCCGGCCAGCACGTAGCCGAACAGGCCGGGGGCGATGTCCATCCGCTCACCTGCCGTTGTGACCCAGCTCAGTTGGCTGATCCGGATGCGTTGGTTGCCGGTGTTGCGCACGGTCAACGTCGCTTTCTTGCCCTGCACATTCCAATGGCCCTGCAGCAGCTGCGCGTCGGTGGGGATGTACGGTCCTTGTCGTTCCAGTTGCGGCACGCTGCCGGGCGGCAGGACGAAGGCCGGGATGGAGTAACTCAACAAGAACTGCAGGCCGGACGTCACTGTTTCGGCGCCGCCGGGTAATTCGTCCACGATCAGGCGGAAGGCGGCTTCATTGGCATTGGTTCCCGGTGCGGCCGCCTGCACCACGCGCACCAACTGCTTCTGGCCGGCGGCAATTTCGACCAGCGGCGGGCTGGCGAGCAGGGCGTTGGAGGGTTGCAACCGATCTTCCTGGTCGAACTGGGTCCATTGCTGCACGCGGATCTGCGCGCGCAGTGGGTGCTCGCCGGTATTGGTCAGCCAGAGAGTCTGCGATTTCTGGGTATTGCCGAATTCCAGCAGGATGGGGGACGCCTGCAGACCGCCGGCGCGGCTGATTGAGGGCGCGGCGAGAAATAGCGAAAACGCGGTGGCGAGCCAGCACAGGCTCGCCACCCGCATCCTGAGCGGGTGGCGTGTGTGCATGAAGGGCGCCCGCTCAGTAGGTGACGGTGGCGGTGACGGTGTCGGTGTAAACGCCGGCGGGAACGTTCGGAGCGTCCTGGATACGACCGTAAACCGGGATGGGCTGGTTGACCCCGTTGCCGACGCCGCTGACGGTGTTGGTACTGCCGGCGGTATCCCAGAATTCGCTCCTTGCGGCATCGACGTACAAGCCGTAGGAAACATGCCTGGATCCGCTAGCCATTCTGCGGTTATTGGCACTTGCGGTGGCGCTGGTGGAGTTGGCCCCGGCATTCATGCCGATCTGGTAAGGCGTGCCCTTGGAGCAGTTCACGTTCAATGCGCCGTCTGCATCGATCGCGACCGGGTCGGTGGTGCGGGCAACTTCGCCGAAATCGACGTCAGTGGCGGTGACTGTAGTCACGTTGCAGGATTCGGTGATCTTGACCTTCACCTGGAAGGTGGTGGTGACATCGGTTTTGGCATGGGCCGCGCCCGGCAGCAGAGCAACGGCCAGCAGGCCGGCGAGCAGGGAGGTGGTGCGGACGTTCATGGTGATCCTTGAGCGGTGAGGGGAAGAGCACCGGCTGCCGTGTCGGCGAGCCCTCTTGGCAAGGCAAGGACGCGGCAGCCGGTGCGGGATTCAGTGTGTCCCCTGAAGACTGGATCGCCGGCTCAGATATGACTCAATGGCCTTTTTTTGTGATGTTTGTGCACGAAAGAGGCGTTGATCCGACAGGTCTACTGTCAGTTTGGGAATGGCCTGATAGCAATCCGCTGATGGAAGATTTAGCAGGGTCTGGCAGGCGCGTTGGCCCGGAGCGCTGGCCGGGCGACAGGGTGCAGGCCCGTGCCAAGCCGTTCAATAATGTGAAAGGTTCAGTGATCCCCTCCAAATGGGCGATAATCGGCAGATGGCAATCCAACTGAAAACCCCTGAAGAAATCGAAAAGATGCGCATCGCCGGCCGCCTGGCGGCCGAGGTGCTCGACATCGTCGCCCCCCACGTCAAGCCCGGTGTGACCACCGAAGAGCTGGACCGCATCTGCCACGACCACATCATCAATGTGCAAGGTGCGATTCCGGCCAACGTGGGCTACCGCGGGTTCCCCAAGACCGTGTGCGCCTCGGTCAACAACGTCATCTGCCACGGCATTCCCAGCGAAGCCAAGGTGTTGAAGGACGGGGACATCGTCAACATCGACGTGACCGTCATCAAGGACGGTTGGCACGGCGACACCAGTCGCATGTACTACGTCGGCACGCCGTCGGTGATGGCAAAGCGCTTGGTGGAAACCACCAAGGAAGCGATGTGGCGCGGCATCCGTGCGGTCAAGCCAGGCGCGACGCTCGGAGACGTGGGCCACGCCATCCAGGAATACGCCGAGTCCGAGCGTTTTTCCGTGGTGCGTGAGTACTGCGGCCACGGCATCGGCAAGGTCTATCACGACGAACCGCAGGTGCTGCATTACGGCCGTCCGGGCCAGGGCCTGGTGCTCAAGGCCGGCATGACCTTCACCATCGAACCGATGATCAACGAAGGCACCCGTTACACCAAGGTGCTGCCCGATGGTTGGACCGTGGTGACCAAGGACCGCAAGCTCTCGGCGCAGTGGGAACACATGATCGCGGTGACCGAAGACGGTGTGGAAGTGCTGACGCTGTCGCCAGCCGAATCCGCGCAGGCATGAGTCAACTGCCGGCGGGCCTGGTCGATAACGTACCGGACGCGCCGGCAGATTCTGCCGGTGATGCACAGTGGGCCGCGCAGGCGCGGCAGTCACTCGCACACACCGATGCTGGCTTGAGTAAACGCTTCGAGCAGGGCGACAACGTCGAGCGCCTGCTTGGCGTGCGCGCGCGCGCTGCCGATCAGCTGATCCGCGAAGCGTGGCAGCGCTGCATTTCCGGCGATGCCGGCTTGGCGCTGTTTGCAGTGGGCGGCTACGGACGCGGTGAGTTGTTCCCGCGTTCGGACATCGACCTGCTGGTGCTCGGCGAATCTGAGATCCAGCAGGCGCACGAAGCGGCGCTCGCACGCTTGTTTGCGTTGCTGTGGGACGCCGGTTTGCCGGCCAGCCATGCGGTGCGTTCAGCGGCACAATGCGCGCAGGCTGCCGCCGACCAGACCGTGCTGACCGCGCTGATTGAAGCGCGCCCGTTGTGTGCTGACGCGACGGCGCAGCATGGCTTGGCGCGCGCTGTGTCGCCGAGTCTGATCTGGCCGCCACGCGAATTCTTTCTGGCCAAACGCGATGAGCTGTTGCAGCGCCATCAGCGTTTTGGCGACACCGCCGACAATCTGGAACCAGACATCAAGGATGGCCCCGGCGGTCTGCGTGATCTCAATACGCTCGGCTGGATGGCGCTGCGCGCGTTCGGCGTGAGCAATATCGACGCACTGGTCGGCCTGGGCCACTTGGGTCTGGACGAAGCCGCCGCGCTCAAGCGCGAGCGACTGGTGCTCGCGCGGCTGCGCTTTGGCCTGCATCTGGTGGCGCAGCGCGCTGAAGAGCGGCTGCGTTTCGACTACCAGAAGACGTTGGCTGCGCGCATGGGTTTCGGCGACGACGTCGAAAGCCTGGGCGTGGAAAAAATGATGCAGGGCTTCTATCGCAGTGCGGCGGTAATTCGTCGTATCAGCGACCGCCTGCTGCAGCGCTTTGAAGAACAGTTCGACGGCGAGGCAGCACCGGAGTCGGTGGGCGATGGATTCTCGCTACGACGAGGTTATTTGTCGGCTGATGATCCGCTGTGGCCGCACGGCGATGTGCGCAGCATCTTCGCGCTGTTTGCCTGCTGGGCGCGTACCTCGGATGTGCGCGGCCTGCACTCGATGACCGCGCGCGGCCTGGCAGAAATGCTGGATGAAATTCCTGCCTATACGCAGGTGGACGAGGTAGTGCGCGACCAGTTCATGGCGCTGCTGCGTGGCCCGCGTGCGGTCGATACCTTGGCGCGCATGGCCCGCCTCGGCGTGCTTGGGCAGTGGATTCCGGCGTTCGCGCAGGTGTCCGGGCGCATGCAGTTCGATCTGTTCCATGTGTACACCGTCGATCAGCACACGCTGATGGTGCTGCGGAACATCGGCTTGTTTTCCTCCGGGCGTCCGGACGAGCGTTTTTCCATCGCCCATGAAGTGTGGCCGCGCCTGCGCAAGCCGGAACTGTTGCTGTTGGCCGGCTTGTTCCATGACATCGCCAAGGGCCGCGGTGGTGATCATTCCGAACTGGGTGCGGTGGATGCGCGCGAGTTCTGCGTCGCCAATGGTGTGAGCAGTTCCGACACCGAGCTGGTGGCCTGGTTGGTGGAGCAGCACCTGCGCATGTCGGTGACGGCACAGAAGCAGGACATCACCGATCCGGATGTGATCCACCGTTTTGCCGCACTGGTCGGCGACCGTGATCGCCTGGATTATCTGTATCTGCTGACCTGCGCCGACATCGCCGGCACCAGTCCGAAACTCTGGAACGCATGGAAGGATCGGCTGCTGGCCGACCTGTATTTCGCTACCCGCCGCGCGCTGCGCGAAGGTGTCGAGTTCGCTTTGCCCGAAGCCGAACGCGTGCTGGAAGCGCGCGACAACGTGCGCGAACAAATGAACCTGCTTGGTTACGCCGATGCGGTGATCGACCGCCAGTTTGCGGCGATGCCGGATGAAAGCTTCGTACGTTTCCGTCCCGAGCAATTGGTGTGGCAGGCCGCGTCGCTGGTGGAGATCCGCAAGGGCGGCACGCTGGTGAAAGTGCGCCGGATCACCCCGGAAAGTGACGCGCTGGAAGTGTTCGTGCATTCGCCGGATCGCGATGGTTTGTTCGCCGCCATCGTGATGACGCTGGACCGCGCCGGTTACGGCATCCATCGCGCTCGCGTGCTGGACGGCCCGGACGACACCATTTTCGATACGTTTGAAGTCACGCCGGTCGGCAGCTTTGCCGACGGCGACACCGCGCGGCTGGAAGCGGCGCTGCGCAAGGCGCTGGCCGGCAATATCCAGATCCTGCGCCCGGCGCGGCGGGTGATGCCACGGCAGCTGAAGCACTTCCGCTTCGCGCCGCGCATCGAGTTCCTTGAATCCAGTCAACGCGATCGCACCGTGTTGAATCTGGTAGCGCCTGATCGCCCTGGTCTGCTAGCCGACGTGGCGCATGTGCTGCGCGACCAACGGCTGCGTGTGCAGGACGCGCGCATCGCCACATTCGGCGAACGCGCCGAGGATCAGTTCCAACTGACTGATCGCCACGATCAACCCCTTACTGAAACCTCCAGGCAGGCACTGCGCGACGCGTTGATGACTTGTCTGGAACCCGATAGAACGCCTGGAGACCCCCACTGATGGCCACCAAGAAGCCTGCTGCCAAGAAGCCCGCCGCAAAGAAGAGCACGACCGCCAAGCCTGCTGCCAAGCCGGTTGTGAAAAAGGTCGTCGCCAAAAAGGCGCTGGCACCGGTCAAGGCCGCAGCGAAGCCCGCAGCCAAGCCGGTCAAGGCGCCGCTGAAGAAGGCGGCTGCCGCCAAGCCGAAGGCGGTCAAGCCGACCGCTACTGAAGCGTTGGGTGCACGCAGCCTGCGCAAGCCGCCTGCACCGGGCGTAGCGGAAATGAAGTTCAGCATCGAGAGCGCGTTCGAGCGCCGCGCGATGTTGACGATGGACGAGATCGAAGGCTCGACCCGTCCGCTGGTGAACCGCGTGATCGATGGTTTGGAGTCCGGTGAATTCCGCGTCGCCGAGCCGGATGGCAACGGTGGCTGGAAGGTCAACGAATGGTTGAAAAAGGCAGTGCTGCTGTACTTCCGCGTCAACGACATGACCG
The DNA here is from genome assembly GCF_050737575.1 of Stenotrophomonas sp. GTDB lineage: Bacteria > Pseudomonadota > Gammaproteobacteria > Xanthomonadales > Xanthomonadaceae > Stenotrophomonas. The sequence goes on along the minus strand of NZ_JBOHXW010000001.1, from coordinate 637,041 downwards.
TGATGGAAGGCAGCCCGGCACCGTTCTGGGACAAGGTGGAGTCGCGCTTTGAAGGCTACGACGAAACCCGCTTCCGCCAGGCCGGCGTGCGCGTGGTGCCCGGTGCGATTGCACGCCGTGGCACACACTTCGGCAAGGATGTGGTGCTGATGCCGAGCTTCACCAACATTGGTGCGCATGTGGGCGAAGGCACCATGGTCGATACCTGGGCGACGGTCGGTTCCTGCGCGCAGATTGGCAAGCATTGCCACCTGTCCGGCGGCGCCGGCATCGGCGGCGTGTTGGAGCCGCTGCAGGCCAGCCCGACCATCATCGAAGACCATTGCTTCATCGGCGCACGTTCGGAAGTGGTGGAAGGCGTGGTCGTCGGTCACCACAGTGTGATCGGCATGGGCGTGTTCCTGAGTCAGAGCACCCGCATCTACAACCGCGCTACCGGCGAAGTCACTTACGGCTATGTGCCGCCGTACAGCGTGGTGGTCAGCGGCTCGCTGCCGTCCAAGGACGGCACGCATTCGCTGTACTGCGCGGTCATCGTCAAGCAGGTGGACGCGCGTACCCGCAGCAAGACCAGCGTGAATGACCTGTTGCGTGGGTTGGCGGACTGAATCTTGCCGGAGGTGCGGCGCCCTGTGTTTTTCCTTCTCCCGCTTGCGGGACTGCAGCCCCTTTCCGGGGGAAGGTGCCCCGAAGGGGCGGGCGAAGGCGCAGCGCTCTGTTCTTTTTCCTTCTCCCGCTTGCGGGAGAAGGTGCCCCGAAGGGGCGGATGAGGGGAATGCTTTTGCTCTACGGGCTTTAAAGGCGCCCTCACCCCCAGCCCCTCTCCCTTAAACGGGAGAGGGGAGTACATCATTGCGAGCTTTGGATTTCAGAATGACCACGATCTACGGACTCAAGAACTGCGACACCTGCAAGAAAGCCACCAAGTGGCTGGACCGCTTCAACGTCGCTTACACCTTCGTCGATTACCGCGACAACACGCCCACTCCGGAAACCTTGATCGAGTGGGGGAGCAACGCCGGTGGGCTCGAAGCGCTGATCAACAAGTCGTCGACCACATGGCGACAACTGCCGGACAACCGCAAGGGCGCCGCGACCGATGCCGAATGGAAGCTGTTGCTGCGTGAGTACCCGCAGTTGATCCGACGTCCCGTCGTCATCACCGACGATGGTGAGTTCAGCCAAGGCTTCAGCGACAACGGTTTCAAGAAGCGTTTCAACATCGACTGACATCCCCGGTAGGCGCGGCTTCAGGCGCAAAACCACTGACAACGTATCAACCAGGGAGCCTCGCCGCTCCCAATCAAGGCCCCCATGAGCGACGTATTCGACCTGACCTGCGACCTGATCGCACGCCCCTCGGTGACGCCGGAAGACGCCGGCTGCCAGCAGTTGATCGGTGATCGTCTGGCGGCGACAGGCTTCACCTGCGAGCACCTGCGCCTGGGTGACGTCGATAACCTGTGGGCCACGCATGGCACCGGTGCACCGGTGCTGGTGTTGCTTGGACATACCGATGTCGTACCGACCGGCCCGGTCGACACCTGGGCCAGCGATCCCTTCCAGCCGCAGGTGCGCGATGGCGTGCTGTACGGGCGCGGTGCGGCCGACATGAAAGGCAGCGTCGCTGCATTCGTGGTTGCAGCCGAACAGTTTGTTGCCGCACATCCGGATCATCCGGGCACGCTGGCGGTGTTGCTGACCAGCGATGAAGAAGGCGATGCCATTGATGGCGTGCGCCACGTCGCCAGGTTGTTCCGTGAGCGCGGGCAGGGCATTGATTGGTGCATCACCGGCGAGCCGTCCTCCACTGCGAAACTGGGCGACCTGCTGCGCGTGGGGCGTCGCGGCAGTCTGTCGGCCAAGCTGCGGGTCAAGGGCGTGCAGGGCCACGTTGCGTATCCGGACAAGGCGCGCAATCCGATTCATCTGGCGGCGCCGGCCTTGGCCGAACTCACCGCGCGGCATTGGGACGATGGTTACGAAAGTTTCCCGTCGACCAGTCTGCAGATTTCAAACATCAATGCCGGCACCGGCGCCAACAACGTCATCCCGGGCGAGCTGCAGGTGATGTTCAACCTGCGCTACAACCCGCATTGGAGTGCCGAGACGTTGGAGGCGGAAATCACCGCGCTGCTGGATCGCCACGGTCTGGACTACGAGCTGCAGTGGCACCGCAGCGGCGAGCCGTTCTACACGCCGGAAGGGCGCCTGCGCAGCGTCGCGCGCGACGTGCTGGCTGAATTCGCGGGTGCCGCGCCGGAAGAAAGCACCGGCGGCGGCACGTCCGACGCCCGCTTCATCGCGCCGTTGGGCGCGCAGTGCATTGAAGTGGGGCCGGTGAATGCCAGCATTCATCAGGTGGATGAAAACGTGCGGGTGGCCGATCTTGAATTGCTGCCGGATCTGTATCGCAAGTTGATCGAAAAACTGCTCGCCTGAAGTCTGCCGGTGCGAGGCTGCTGAAAACGCCGCTGCGATTCAAGTGATGATTCCTGTCCGGGGAGCTTGATGCGGCGGCGGGGAAGCCGCCGGTCCGCACTCAACGATCACTCAGCTCCCAAGGCGCACGCAGTGGCGTGTCGATCAACTTCGTATCGGCTTCCGCTGCCGCAGAAGCAAGCAACGTCTCGCGCAACCAGCGGTGCGCCGCATCGGCGTCGTGGCGGGGGTGCCAGGCTGCATACATGGAGAAACCGGGCACTTCGATTTCCCTCGCAGCTGCGACGCATGGTTTCGTTGGAACCCGACTGGCGCGGCATGATCATCGCGCTCAACTCATCGTCGATCTTCATCGGCATTTCGCTGGGATCGGCTATGGGCGGCTATATCGCCGATCATCAGGGCTTGCAGATGCTGGCACCGCTTTCGGCGCTGTTGACGTTGCTGGCAATCGGCGCCCTGTTCACCTCGCAGCGGCTGCAGAAGCGCTTGCCCGGCTGAGCAGCAGGCAAAAGTGCGGCCATGTGGCGGCCATGCTGATTCACCTGCTGTGACTGTACCTGCGGCTGATTGGGGACAGTGGCCATGAAAAGTGGGTTTCCGCCACGAAGCAGACAGGTTGTTGGGTTCGGAATATCCTCGGAGTCGTCAAGGAAAAGCATCGTGATGACGCCGCCGCTACTTCCGCGACCGTTGCTGCTTGCGATCCGATGGACGTTGGCTCCGTAGGCCAGGACTGCAGACGCCGATACGGCTTTCGATCAAACGACGGGCGCACGCTTTCGCAGTCCAGTCCAACTCCGTCGGCGAACGTAGCCCATGAACATCGCGCCGATTGGAGCCGGTGAAGAGCAATTCGTACCGGTCCATTGCTCGGATCGGACAGCCATGGTGGCAGTTCCATCACAACGGCAATGCCAATGGTGCGACGAGGAAATGGATCGCTCCGCGCACCCGAAAATTTTCGGCATTCCGAAGAGGTATCGCTGAGTGTTGAGCCGTCGTCGCGGCGAGTGGTGACATTCCTGAGTCTGAGACGAGAGGAAACCATGAACATATCCCGTCGCAACCTGATGCAGGGGGCCGTGGCAGGCCTGGCCGCCGCCATGGGCGCGCGTGCTGCCCCGGCTTCACTTGCCGAAGCCAAGGCGCCATCGGCTTCCATCACCGCTGCTGCCGTTGCTCCGGTAGTGAGCCGCTCGCTCGACATCATCAACCTGGATCTCCTCCAGGAGCAGGCAAGGTTGGTGATGACCGCTGGCGCGTATGCGTTTGTCGCAGGCGCCTCCGGTGCCGAATGGACGTTGCGGGAGAACCGCCGTGCCTTTGATGATTTCCCGATCCTGACGCACCGGTTGGCCGGTATCGCCGCCAGCGATATCGATCTTGGGATCGACCTGTTGGGGCATCGGCTGCCGTATCCGATCATCGTGGCCCCGGTCGGGGCACACACCATGGTTCACCCCGATGGCGAAGTGGCGACTGTCACCGGTACGGCTGCGGCCGGCACGCTGTATCAATCGTCGGGAGCATCGGCCAGGCCGCTGGAGGAGATTGCAAACGCCACGCTCGGGCCGAAATGGTTCCAGTTGTATTTCAATACGGACGTCGGTGTGACCCGCAGCCTGCTTGAACGTGCCCGCGATGCCGGCTATTCCGCCATCATCATCACCGCCGATGCAATCGGCCCAGGGAACAACGAAACTTTCATTCAACTCGGGAAGCCATTCCCACCCGGGTTTACCTTCGGCAATCACGATCCGCGTCATGGTGGCGGCGGGGATTTCCGCAGCCAGAAGATAGACCTCACACCGGAGGACATCGGCTTCGTGCGTGAGGTGACCGGGCTTCCGGTCATCATCAAGGGCATCCTGCGTGCGGGCGATGCGGACACGGCCATCAAGGGGGGAGCGGCGGCGATCCATGTGTCCAACCACGGTGGTCGGCAACTTGATGGTTTACCTGCAGCGATCAGCGTGCTGCGCGAGGTCGTGCAGGTGGTTGACGGGCGCGTGCCGGTGATTTTCGACAGTGGCATTCGCCGTGGCATTGATGTGTTCCGGGCGCTGGCACTCGGTGCCGATGCCGTGGCGATCGGGCGGCCAGTGTTGTTCGGCCTGGCCGTTGGTGGCCCGCAGGGCGTGCAGAGCGTGCTTGAACACCTGCGCGACGAACTCAGCGTGGCGATGCTGCTGGCGGGGGCGAAGTCAGTCAAGGATCTATCGCCTGACTATCTGCGCACCTGAGTACTTTTGTGCCGCCACGACAAGCGCGGCACGAGCGGGTCTTTCGGCATGAAACGCCGCGGAAACACGGGTTAATCTAAGCAACAATCAACCCGAACGCAGCCAATGCGGCCGCCGCTTGCCGGTGCGAGATCACCGCTTTCTTGAAGTGCTTGGCGTCCATCACGTTGAGCCCGGTGATGTCGGTGTCGCGCAGGTCGGCGCCTTCAAAGCGGGTCAGTCGGGTTTGCGCGTTGCGCAGGCTGCCGCCGTTGAAGACGGCGTCGCGGAAGTCGCAGCCGGACAAATCGGCATCGGAAAAATCCATGCCTTCCAGCTGCGCTCTGCGGAACGACAAGCCGCGCAGATCGGCGCTGACCAGCAGGCAATCGCGGAATTCCAAGGCCCAGCCGGTCACTTCCTGCAGATGCGCGCCGGTCAGTTTGCAGTCCTTGAACTGCACCGACGAGAGCGTTGCGCGGCGCCAGTAGCTGTTGTTGAGGTCGCAATGGTCGAAGCGCGAATCGCTGAGTTGGGCCGAGCTGAAATCACACTGGCCACCACGGCATTTGTTCCACTGGCTTTCTTCCAGCGACGCGGCCAGCCAGCGTGCACCGGCCAACGAACACTGGTTGAACTGGAAGCCATCCATGTCCAATCGCGAGAAATCGCCGCCGTCCAGAATGCAGGATTCAAACACTGCCGCACGCGGATGCGCGGTGACGATGGCCTGCATGCGCTCGCGGGTGATGGTTTCATTGCGGAACGTGGAAGTACTCATGGTGCTGAAATCTGCTGCGGTTGACGCGCCATTCTGGGCGACATCAAGCGGATGATGCAGTCTTGTTGCGGCCGCGATTGTGTGTGCAGCGCAGGCAACGCCACTACTCGAAGATGAAGAACGGCGGCGCGATGGCGTTGCGCCAATACGATTCCTGCGCCAGATAGAACTCCTGCGCGTTGGCCCGCGCAAACCATGCAGCCGCTGCATCCACATCCTTCTCCATGCCCTTGCCGCCCCGGCCCAGGATCAGGCCGCTGAAGTATTGGCCATAGACATTGCCTTGCTCGCCGGAACGCTGATACCAGCGCAACGCCTCGGCCTTGCTTTCGACCACGCCGATGCCGGCTTCATGCAGTGCGCCCAGATCAACCTGCGCTTCGGCGTCACCACGCGCGGCTTGCCGCTGGATGCGTGCGATGGCCGCGTTCGACGACAGCGCGATCGCAATAGGGCTGCCTGCCTTGGCCGAACCGCTGGTTGCTGTGCGCAGTGCGTCCAGTTTGTACAACTCGCGCTGGTACACCGCCGAGCGCAACCGCCAACGCAATGCGCCCGCCAGGTCGCCTTGTCGCGTGTACCACTTCTCCAGGTCGTGCATCGCATAAGGCGAGCCGTGGTACGCGGCGCTCTGGTACCAGCGGAAAGCCTTGCGCGGCGATGGCTTGAGCACCACGGCCTCGGGCTTCTGCGGCTCGTCGCTGCTGTCCAGACGGCCGCGTTCCAGAATGGTGCCGAGCCGTTCTTCGGCACTGGTGGTGTGGTGGGTGCGCGGCGTGGTCGCGGCGGCGCGCGCGTACCAGTCCAGCGCACGCGGGTCGTTCCAGGCCTGGTACATCCTGGCCACGCGCATCGCCGAGTCGAACTGACCATCCGCCGCTGCGGCCAGCGCATCGCGCTCGGTGTCACTGATCGGCCGGGTTGGCGCGGTCGCGCCGCAGGCAGTCAAGATGAACAGGGAAAAGGTGCAGAGCATCACGCGGGGTGAGAAGAGGGTCATCCATGAGGTCCGGGCGAGGAGGCCGGCGATTATCAGGGAGCGCGCCGGCCCGCTCGCTGAATCTGTTGCCAAAGCAACAGTTGCGTGGCTGCTGAAACCGGGATACGGTCGGCGCCATGTCCTCGTTCCTGACCACCGCCGTCAACAATAACAACCGCAATAATCTGCGCGCGAATAATCGTGCGCGGCCACTGCGGGACTGCGACCAGAGCTAGAACAGGCAACACGCTCAGGACACCAGAAAACCCGCATCGGTCGATGCGGGTTTTTTTATGCCGGGCGGGAACACCAAACGGCTCCAGTGTCTGGTCGCCGTTGCTTCGAATGTTTGTCCCCACAAAATCCCAGGAGCTTTCCCATGTGTTCCATCTTCGGCATTTTCGGCCTGCAACCCGGCGACGACCTGCAGGCATTGCGTCGTCAGGCGCTTGATCAATCCCAGCGTCAGCGCCATCGCGGCCCGGACTGGAGCGGTGTGTATGTAGATGCAGGCGCCATCCTGGTGCACGAGCGCCTGGCCATCGTTGACCCGTCCGGCGGCTCGCAGCCGCTGCTGTCCGAAGACGGCGAATTGGCACTGGCCGTCAACGGCGAGATCTACAACCACCAGGAGCTGAAGAAGGAACTCACCCAGCCGTACGCGTTCCAGACCGGCTCGGATTGTGAAGTGATCAACGCGCTGTACCGGGAGGACGAACCGGCCTCCTACCTCAACCGTCTCAACGGCATTTTTGCCTTCGCGCTGTGGGACAAAGCCAAGCGCCGGGTGATCATCGCCCGCGACCCGATTGGTGTGGTGCCGCTGTATTGGGGCCACGACAAGCAGGGCCGCCTGTGCGTGGCCTCCGAGATGAAATCGCTGTCGGACACCTGCGCTGATGTGGCGCAGTTCCCGCCGGGCCATTGGTATGACAGCAGCACCGACACGCTGACCAAATACTACGAACGCCCTTGGCGCGACTACGACGCGGTGGAAGGTGTGGATGTCTCGCTGACCGAATTGCGCGAAGCCTTCGAGCGCGCGGTGCATCGCCAGTTGATGACCGACGTGCCGTACGGCGTGCTGCTTTCCGGTGGCCTGGATTCGTCGCTGGTGGCCGCCGTGGCCGCGCGTTACGCACGCCATCGCGTTGAAGATGGCGGCCAGAGTGAGGCCTGGTGGCCGCGTCTGCACAGTTTCGCCATCGGCTTGAAGGGTTCGCCGGATCTGGCCGCAGCCAAGGTGGCGGCAGAAATGCTGGGCACCGTGCACCACGGTTTCGAGTACACCTTCGAGGAAGGCCTGGACGCGCTGCCGGAAGTCATCCGTCATGTGGAGACGTACGACGTCACCACCATTCGCGCGTCCACGCCGATGTTCCTGCTGGCGCGGCGGATCAAGGCGATGGGCGTGAAGATGGTGCTGTCCGGCGAGGGCAGTGACGAAATCTTCGGCGGCTACCTGTATTTCCACAAGGCACCGAACGCGCGTGAATTCCACGAGGAACTGGTGCGCAAGCTCGATGCACTGAACAACTACGATTGCCTGCGCGCCAATAAATCGATGATGGCGTGGGGCGTGGAGCCGCGCGTGCCGTTCCTGGATCGCGAGTTCATGGACGTGGCGATGAAGATGGATGCGCGCCACAAGATGGTGGACAAGGCCAGCGGTCGTATCGAGAAGGCGGTGCTGCGCGAGGCGTTTGAAGGCTATCTGCCGAAGGAAATCCTGTGGCGGCAGAAGGAGCAGTTCAGCGATGGCGTTGGCTATGGCTGGATTGACGGCTTGAAGGCGCATGCCGAAGCGCAGGTCAGCGACCGCGTGCTGGCGGCCGCCGACAAGCGCTTCCCGTACAACCCGCCGCAGACCAAGGAGGCGTACTACTACCGCCACTTGTTCGAGCAGTTCTTCCCCAGCCGTGCTGCGTCGGAAACGGTGCCGGGCGGCAAGTCGATTGCCTGTTCGTCACCTGCAGCGATTGCCTGGGATGCCAGCTTCGCCAACATGGCAGACCCGTCCGGCCGCGCCGTGGCCGGTGTGCACGAGCAAGCCTTGGCTGGCTGAGTGGTGCAGCATGGCCCGCAATGATGCGGGCCATGTTGTATGGATTTCATGTGGCTGAAACTTCAATCCAACACAGAAGAGGGAACTCATGCGCTTTCTTTTTCCGCTGCTTTCAAGCCTGTTGTTCATCTGTTCCGCCAATGCCGCGGACGTTGCATTGGAACGGCATTCGCTGGGGAGCTGGGAGGCCGATATTGGCTACAGCGGCATCGTGCGTGATGGCGATACGCTGCATATCTCGGGTATTGCCTGCTCCGGTGCGGACATGTCGGTGGCGGTGGAATCGTGTTATCGCCAGTTGAGTGACATCCTGAAGCGCTTCGGTGTGGATAGCAGCCATGTGGTGAAGGAGACCGTTTTCACCACCGACATTGATGCGTTGATCAAGGTCATTCCGCAGCGCAAGACCTTCTTCACCGACGCGAAGTACCCCGCGGCCAGCTGGGTGCAGGTCAGCCGTCTGTTTGATCGGGGGGCAGTGCTGGAAGTGGAGTGGACCGTGCGGCTCAAGTAAGCGCAGGCCGCGCGTTGTCACTGCGCGGGCAGTTGGGGGAGCGGCGCAGACATTCTTTTGCATCGCTCGCGTTTGCGGGTGATCAGTGATTCTGACCACTTCTTCGGATATGTCTCAAAAACGGTGTCGCGCGTCCTGCCCGCTGCGTGCAGACGAGGATAATCCGCGCGGGTGGTGCTTGGCGCCGCCCGCCTGACAATCCCCCGCATGAGCCTGTCGATATGGACATCCCGCGCTCGGCAATGCTCGCCTCGTTGGCGGCCTTGTCGCATCACCATCGTTTGATTCAACTGCACGGGCCGCACGACGGCCTGATCGTGGAACGCTTTGAGGGCGAAGAAAGCGTCTGCGGCGAGCCGCGCTTTCAGATTGATTGCCTTTCCGTCGATGCCTTGCTGGACATCGATCCGTGGCTGGAACAACCACTGACCTTGCAACTGCGGCTGGCCGACGGCGCGCTGCGGCAATGGCACGGTTTGTGTACGGAAGTCGCGCAACTTGGCAGTGACGGCGGTTTGGCCCGTTATCGCTTGGTGCTGGAGCCGTGGACGGCGTTGCTGCGCTTCCGTCGCAATGCGCTGATCTTCCAGGACAGGGACATTCGCGCCATCTGCGAGCAAGTGTTCGCGGATTACCCGCAGGCGCTGTTCCGCTTCGACGTGCAGTCCGCACTTCCAAAGCGGGCGATCACCACGCAATACCGCGAAACCGATTGGGCGTTCGTTACACGTCTGTTGGCCGAGGCCGGTTTGGCATGGCGCATCGAGCAGACACAGACCGGCGATGCCGCGCACACGCTGGTGGTGTTTGAGCCGGAAGCGGCAATGCCTGGATTGGGCACGCTGCGCTTCCATCGCGCCGATGCTGCAGAAGACAGCGATGGCATCACGGCGTTCAGCGAGCGCCAGCAAGCCACTTAGGGTGTGATCACCTTCGCTGCGCACGAACGGATGCCGGCTTGTTCGACGCTGCTCACCATGCCCACGGCCTTCAGGTCGGCGGCGGTGTCGTTCATGCAGCGCAGATAGAGGCTGCGGTTGCCGTTGGCACTGACGCGGCATAGCCGGTCTTGCGCCTGCACATTGGCGCCGGCAATCAAACCTGGGTTTTTGAACAGCTTCACCCCGGTGTCGCAGGTTCCGATGCGCGCATTGCCGTTGTTCAATACCCAACCTTCGTCGGCAAAGATGGCCAGTGACAGATCGACGATGCGTGCGGAGTCGGTGTTGTCGCTATTGGCTGGTTCCATCAATGCATCGGGAATCAACACACTCTCAAAGTGCGAGAACGAAGAGCCACTGGCAACGGCTGCCGGTGCGTACAGCAAGGCCCGTCCGGCTGCGTCTGCGCCAGCCATCTGCCCGGCTACTTTGCCCAATGACGCAGTGAGGGCAGTGCCCGCATTCAGTGCTGTTGTGATGCGTTGTGCATCGGCCAGGTTCACGCTCACGGTGGGAATGGTGGCTTCGACGCTGGCGTCTTCCGCCATGCCAGGAGCGGTACCTGGATCGCCGGAAGAAGCAACGTTGCCGATGATGGCAGCCACCGCGCCGGCGGTCTGCGCGTTGAAGGCCTTGATCTCGAACGCGCAGGTACCGCGGTTGATGAAGGCGATCTTCCCGGTCAGACTGCCGGCGGGTAGTGCCTCGCAGGCATCAGCGGTATCTGTGCCGGTTGCATCGTTGGCGATGGCTAACGGTCCACTGAAGTTCTCCGGAGTGGCAGCAGGGCCGAACGATGCGGTGCCGAAAAACTGGCTGGCCACTGCAGGCGTGGTGTCCGGGATCGAGAGCACGATTGCCGGGTCCAGCCACAAGGCCGTCTGGGCCTTGGTGTTGGCGCCATCCCAAGCCGGGGCGCCGCGCGTCCGGATGGACGTCGCACGCATGGCGTTGGTCATGCTCGGGTCGTCAAAGCGCTTGCCGGTCAGGTTGTCGAACGCATTGTGTGTGTAGACGTCCGAATAGCCGCGGTACTGGAAAGCACCCGTGCGTTCACCGAGGACGCCGGAGGTGTAGCCGACGAATCCCGAGAAGCCCAGACCATGGCCGATCTCGTGCATCACCACGTCAAGGAAGTTGATCTGCCCGGCGGGTGTTTTCCCATCGAGGCCGTAGTACCAGCCGGACCCGGTCATGCACGCCGTGCCGTTCGGGTTCCTGCCGCCGAGATTGGCATTGAAACGGCTGGTGATGTCCGTGGCAGCTGCAGATAGCCGCTTGCCTTCAATGGCGTTGGCCAAGGCACCGTGGGCGAGCATTCCTGGTTCGGTTGCAGTGGGGTCCTTGCCACCTACCCAGGTAGGGCCTGCCGAGCCGAGCACACCCCCGGTGGCTGTGCATTCAAGGTCCTGGAAGCTGGCGCCAACGCGTGTTTCCACCTCGCTTTGCAGTACCGAGCCCCACAGGTCGGCCGCGAATTGATAGACGAGCCGGCGTTGCTCTCCGACGGTCTTTCCCGGATTGCCGCCTTCGGGCGCACGCGGGCTGGGGTCATTGAGTCCCTTGTTGGCGGGATCCTGGTTAACTGGAGTGATGACGGCAGCCTGAGCCGTTGCGGCGAACAGGCTTGCGCCCACCACAGCACAAAGCAATGAGGTCTTCATTTGGACACCTGCTGCTGGCCATGACCCAGCGGGGCGCCGTTTTCGAGAATGGTAAGGCTGCCGTCGTTGGCGATCTCGGCCGTCAGGGAACTCATCGAGGAGACTGGCAGTTCGGCCGAAGTCATGCCATTTGCATGCCTGCGAAAGGTCTTGGCCGCGTCCGCTTCGGTCTGCGGCATTTTTGCCCAGGCCGCATTGGGTGTGGCGCTGCTACGGCTGGTGGCCATGGTGTTGGCCTTATTGGAAAGGGCCTGGATTTCAGCGTCCGTCAGCGTGCGCAGCTTGCCGGTAGCGGCGTCGATGCCTGCGACCATGCCGCTTTGGGCGGGAGCGGGATGCTGCGGAGTGTCTGTGGGCGCATCGGCGGCGTGTGCGGCAAGGCATACGCCCAGCGCAAGCGAAGACAGCAAAGCGGATCTGGCCAAATTCATTTTTCAAGCTCCCGTAGCAGGCTGAGAAAAGCGAAAAGACAAACGCCCGGGCCAAGCACTGGCAGGATTGAAGCCGGTGTTCTGCGGCGAGGAATTTCGCGTCGGGCGGTGACTGCCTCCCCCTGAAGGCAGGACGAGTCTGCTTGGCTAAATACGGGGCTTCAACGCGCTTCAATGCGCCTCACAAAATGAAATGCGGGCACGGTGGGTACAGTGCGAGGCGGAGATTTTCCGGCGCTGATCTGTGCGGCACGTCGGGAGAGGCATTCGCGTGCAGGCAGGCCAAGGTCTCGCGCGGTAGTGCTGTGCGCTGTCATCGCGGCGCGCTACGCTAGCGCGATGTCTGAATTGATGGATCCACCGCGTAATGCTGTACCCAGCCCCTGCATCGGTCTGTGTACCCTGGACAGTGACGGTTACTGCCGGGGCTGTTGGCGCACGGGCAACGAGATCGGGAGTTGGATGCGCATGAGCGACAGCGAACGGCGCCGTTTGATGGAGCAGGTGTTGCCTGTGCGTGCCAATGAGGCCACCGGCTTTGCCGCGCAGCTGGCTGGCCGCGAGCGTCTGCAACAGGCCTTGCTGCCGCTGGGCAATGCGCCCGGCGGCGCGGGATGGAACCGCGAAGAACTGGAAGACCTGCTGCCTCCCGGTCCGCCGGTCGAGGCGGCGGTGCTGGCAGGCTTGGTGCCGCGCGCAAACGGAACGCAGGTGCTGTTGACGCGTCGCACCGAGGCGCTGCGCAATCACGGCGGGCAGGTGGGTTTCCCCGGTGGACGGGTGGAACGCAGCGACCGCAATGCGCTGGCGGCGGCGCTGCGTGAGAGTGATGAGGAAATCGCGCTGCCGTCCAGCCAAGTGCTGGCGCTGGGTTATCTGGATCCCTTCATCACCATCACCGGCTTCCGCGTAACGCCGGTGGTGGCGATAGTGGACCCCGCGTTTGTCGCGCGCCCGGAGCCGGGCGAAGTGGCCGAAGTGTTCGAGGTGCCGCTGGATTACCTGATGAACCCGGACAACCTGCGTCTGGTGGAAATGGAACACCGCGGCCGCGTTCGGCATGTCATGGAATACGCATGGCCGGGGCATCGCATCTGGGGCGCCACCGCCGCCATTCTCTATAACCTGCGTCGTCGCTTGGAGTTGCTCGGATGAAAACAACAGAACTGGGCTGGACCACGCTGGTCGATGTGCCGGGCCTTGCAGCGGCGTTGAATGAAGAACGCCTGCGGTTGGTCGATGCGCGCGCCACCGCCAGCACCGCGCTGCGTGTAGTGGATGCACGCTTCTCGTTGGCCGATGTGCAGTCGGGTGCCGCTCAATACGCGGCCGGGCATATTCCCGGCGCGGTCTATGCAGATCTGAATCGCGATCTGTCCAATCTCGATAAGCAAGGTCACGGCCGACACCCGTTGCCCGACAGCGAGGCCTTCGCCGCGACGCTGGGCCGTTGGGGCATCACGCCCAGCACGCAGGTGGTGGTTTACGACGCCGCCGATGGCAGCATGGCGGCCGCGCGCTTGTGGTGGCTGCTGCGTTTGATCGGGCATCGCGATGTCGCGGTGCTGGAGGGCGGCTTGGCCGCGTGGCAGGCCGCCGGGCATGCGTTGCAATCTGGTGAGGTGAACGTGCCGGCGGTGGCGCCGTATCCGGGGTCGTTCGACCTCAGCCAAGTGGTCAGTGCCGATGAGGTGCAGTCGCGTTTGTCGGATGCACCGGGTTGGTTGTTGGATGCACGCGCCGCCGAGCGTTATCGCGGTGAAGTGGAGCCGCTTGATCGCATCGCCGGGCATGTGCCGGGTGCACTCAATCGGCCATTGGCAATGAATCTGCGCGAGGGTCGCTTTCGCCCGGCGCAGGAGTTGCGAGCGGAGCTGCAGCCACTGCTTGCCGACTACGCACCCGATCAAGCGGTGGTGATGTGCGGTTCGGGCGTGACCGCTTGCCACCTGCTGCTGGCCTTTGAACATGTCGGCCTGCATGGCGTGAAAGTGTTTGCGGATTCGTGGAGCGGTTGGTCAAGTGACGCGCAACGGCCGGTGGCGACCGGCTGAGCCCGCCTGCCTGCAGCGGGACGCCGTGTGACCGATTCAACAGGGGGCAGGATGGATTTCAGGAAGTGGGGGAGCGGTGTACTGCTGTTGCTGGCGCTGGTCGCCTGCAAGCAGCAGGACAATCCGTTCCTGCTCGACTCGCGTCAGTACCACCGTGAAGTGGAGCAGTGGCGCTCGCAGCGGATCGCACGTCTGCGTGCGCCCGATGGCTGGCTGAGTTACACCGGTTCGGGCCGGGTAAAACTGGGCAGCCATCGCGTGGGCAGCGCCGCCACCAATGACATCGTGTTGCCGAGCGGCCCGGCGCAACTGGGGACGCTGGAGGTTGCTGCAGATGGTACGGCGGTCATCCACGGCCAGGCCGGTACCGGCGCGACTTTGAATGGCAAACCGTTGCGTCAGGCCACGTTGCGCCCGGTGACGGCCGGCGTTCGCGATGCCAGCCGTATCCAACTGGGCAGCGGTGAGTTCTATCTGGTGCGCACCGGCGTGACGCTGGGCTGGCGTTATCGCGATGCGAGTTCGCCGCGGCGTCGTGATTTTCGCGGCATTGATTACTTCCCGGTGGAAACCCGCTGGCGGGTGGAAGCGCAGTGGCATCCCTTCCCGGAGCCACGCCACTCGGTGTTGTTGACCTCGATTGGCACGCCGTTACCGGCCACTCTGTTGGGCGAAGCGGTGTTCGAGATAAACGGGCGCAGCCATCGCTTGCAGCCGGTGTTGGATGAAGCGGCACCGGCATCGCAACGGCTTTTCTTTGTGTTCACCGACCGCACCAGCGGCCGTGAAACCTATGGCGGCGCGCGCTACCTGTACGCAGCTGCGCCGCAGGACGGCAAGTTGGTGCTGGATTTCAATCGCGCCATGAACCCGCCGTGCGCATTGACGCCGCATGTGGTCTGCCCGATTGCGCCAGCCGCCAATCGGCTGGATCTGGCAGTGACGGCGGGCGAGAAGTACCAACCGCTGGCGCAGTAGGCGCAGCGCCTGTGGCCGTCAGAGCGGCAGTGGTTGCTGCGGAATGGCGTTGAGCACGTCCTGCCACGGGAACAACGGGCCGGGATCGAGCTTGCGCGGCACCTCAAGCGTGGCGTCATCGCTGGCCGGCATGCGCGCGGTGTCCAGCTGCTCGTGGCCGGCAATCCAGCGCAGCGATGGCAGTGTTTCTGGCAGCCACTGCAGCAGCCGTATCAGCGCGGCGATCTGCGCTTCGGTGTAAGGCTCGGGCATATGCTGGTTACGGGAATCGAACCAGTCCGGCCAACGGCCGCGATTGACCAGTTCGATACCAATGGAACGCGGGTTGATGCCGCGCACATGGTGCGCCACCCGATCCAGTGCGACGTATTGCAGGATGCTGCCGTCGCGGTCGATGTAGTAATGGCCGCTGTTGCCGGTGCCGGCCTCGTAATGCACGCGTTCGCCATATTCGCGGGCGGTGGCCAGGTCCGGCAGTTCGGTGCAATGGATCACCACCAGATCGACGTCCGACAGTGTTCGGTGGGTCAGCAGCGCCTCGTAGGGCAGGGGAACGGCGGTGATGGGGGGCGGTAGTGGCATGGCGTGATGCTAGCATTCGCGCATGAGTCCTGATTACTGCGTGCGGTCGCCATGAGCCGCGGACATTGCATTCTTTCCCACGGTTTCGAGAGCGGCCCGGAGGCGACCAAGGTCACCGCGTTGGCCGAGGTCGCACAGCGCCTTGGCTGGAGCCATGAGCGCCCGGATTACACCGATCTGGATGCCCGCCACGACATCAGCTCGGTCGGCGATGTGCCGGCGCGGCTGCAGCGGCTGATCGAGCGGGCCGCCGAGATGGCCGCGCGCGGTCCGTTGGTGTTGGCCGGTTCCAGTCTGGGCGCCTACATTTCGGCGATCACCTCGCTGAAGGTGCCGGTCAAGGGCCTGTTCCTGATGGTGCCGCCGACCACCATGGGGCCGATGCCGGCGCTGGACGCCGCGCCGGTGCCGATCAGCGTGGTGCATGCCTGGGGCGATGAGCTGATCCCGGCCGCTGAAGTCATCCGCTGGGCCGCTGAGCGCTCGGCGCGGCTGCTGCTGGTCGATGACGGTCACCGCCTGAGCAACCACGTCGAGGCCTCCGCGCAGGCCTTCGAGGCCCTGCTGCGCGCGCTCTGAGCCGCCTGTGAAGGCCGCCCCGGGCAGCCGATCCGGCGTCGGGGCCTGCAACTGCCTACAATAGCGACCCTGGATGCCCTCCGGGGCCGGTCGCCGTGCCCGCCCGCATCCCTTCCTTTCTGACAGCTGATCCGATCCCGTGAAATTCTTTGTTTCCTGCGCCAAGGGCCTTGAGTACCTGCTTGCCGACGAACTGCTGGCGATGGGCCTGAGCAAGGCCACCGCCACCATTGCCGGCGTCAATGCCGAAGGTGAACTGCGCGACGCGCAGCGGGTGGTGCTGTGGTCGCGCCTGGCCAGCCGCGTGTTGTGGCCGCTGGCCGAGTTTGAATGTCCGGATGAGGGCTCGCTGTATCAGGGCGTGGTCGCCATGCCGTGGGACCAGCACATCACTTCCGAGCTGACTTTGTCGGTGGACGCGCATGTGTCCGGCACCGCCATCACCCACGCGCGCTTTGCCGCGCAGCGGGTCAAGGATGGTGTGGTCGACAGCCTGCGGTCGCAGGGCATGGAGCGGCCGTCGGTGAATGTCGAGTTCCCGGACGTGCGCATCAACCTGTCGCTGCGCAAGGGCCGCGCCACCATTTCCATCGACCTGGGCGGCGGCCCGATGCACCGTCGAGGTTGGCGCATGGCGCAGAACGATGCGCCGCTGAAGGAAAACCTCGCCGCCGCCGTGCTGCTGCGCGCCGACTGGCCGAAGATCCACGCGCAGGGCGGTGGTTTGCTGGACCCGATGTGCGGCAGCGGCACGCTGCTGATCGAAGGCGCCTTGATGGCCGCCGACGTCGCACCGGGCCTGCAGCGTCATGGCAGCCTGCCGCCGAGCCGCTGGCGCGGTTTCGACCAGGCGCAGTGGAAGGAATTGATGGCCGAAGCGCGCGCGCGTGAAACGGCCGGTCGTGCGGCGTTGAAGCAGGTCATCCACGGCAGCGATATCGACCCGAAGGCGATCAGCGCGGCCAAGGAAAATGCAGCGGTGGCCGGCGTCAGCGAGGCCATCTGGTTCGGCGTGCGTGACGTGGCCGATATGCAGGTGCCGCCGCAGGAAACCGGTTGCGTGGTCTGCAATCCGCCTTACGACGAACGCCTTGCTGCCGACGCCATGCTGTACCGCCGCATCGGTGACGCGCTCAAGCGTGCGGTGCCGCAGTGGCGCGCAAGCCTGCTGTGCGGCAGCGCCGATCTGGCGTTTGCCACCGGCCTGCGCGCGCGCAAGACCTACCAGCTGTTCAACGGTGCCATCGAGTGCGCGCTGATCATCTGCGACCCCATCGCCGTGCCGGCGCGTGAGAACGATGGCCAGCCGCGCGAACTCAGCGAAGGCGCGCAGATGGTGGCCAACCGCCTGCGCAAGAACCTGAAGAAGTTCAAGAACTGGCTGTCGCGCGAAGGCGTCAGTTGCTTCCGTGCGTATGACGCCGATCTGCCCGAATACGCGGCGGCCATCGACGTCTACCGGGAGGACGGCGGCAAGGGCCGCACCTTCCTGCATGTGCAGGAATACGCCGCGCCGGCCACCATTCCTGATGTGGATGTGCGCCGCCGTCGCAATGAATTGCTGTCGGCCGCGCGTGAGGTGTTCCAGGTGCCGGCCGAGCAGGTCGCGCTGAAGTCGCGCGAGCGTGGCAAGGGCGGCAGCAAGTACGGCCGCTTCGAGCAGCGTGGCGAGTTCATCCTGGTGCGCGAGAACGACGCGCTGCTGCGGGTGAATCTGTTTGATTACCTGGACACCGGTCTGTTCCTCGACCACCGTCCGCTGCGCAGGCACATGGCCGACGAAGCGCGCGGCAAGCGCTTCCTCAATCTGTTCTGCTACACCGGCGTGGCCAGCGTACAGGCCGCAGTGGCCGGTGCCAGTTCGACCACCAGTGTCGATCTCTCCGGCACCTATCTGCAGTGGTGCGCGGACAACCTCGCGCTCAACGGCAAGGGCGGCAGCCAGCACTCGCTGGTGCAGGCCGATGCGATCACCTGGCTGGAAGCGGAGAAGAACCGTTACGACGTGATCTTCTGCGACCCGCCGACGTTCTCCAACTCGGCCCGCGCAGAGGATTTCGATATCCAGCGCGAGCACGTGCGGTTGTTGGACGCCGCGGTGAACCGTTTGACCTCCGATGGCGTGCTGTATTTCTCCAACAACTTCCGTCGCTTCAAGTTGGATGAAGCAGCGATTGCCACGTTCGCCAACTGCCAGGAGATTTCCGCGCAGACCATCGGCCCGGATTTCGAGCGCAACGCGCGCATCCACCGTGCGTGGGAGCTGCGGCGGCTGGGCTGAAGCGCGGGAAAGGAGTCACATGCAGCCATCTTCCATTGCATTTGAAGGCGTGTTGTTGCGGCCGTTCGAGGATGGCGATGCCGCAGTGTTCGTCGAGGCGGTGCGGGAATCGGCGGAGAGCATCCGCCGATGGATGCCGTGGGCGTCGCATGACTACAGCGCCGCGCAGGCGCTGGAATGGTTCGCCGCCTGTCGTGCGCAGCGCGAAGCCGGAACGGCGTTGGAGTTCGGGATTTTCTGCCAGGACAGCGGCGTCTTTCTGGGCGGTGCGGGCTTGAACGACATCCGCCGCGAGCAGCGCTTCTGCAACCTCGGGTACTGGGTGCGGCAATCGATGCAAGGGCAGGGCATTGCACCGCGCTGCGTGCGCGCGCTTGCCGCGCATGGTTTCGCCAACGAAGCCTTGCAGCGCATTGAAGTAGTCGTGGCGGTGGGCAACACGGCCAGCGAAAAAGTGGCACTCAAATCCGGTGCCCTGCGTGAGGGGATAGCGCGCAATCGATTGCTGATCAATGGGCAGCCGGTGCCTGCGCATATGTTTTCGTTGATTCCGGGATAGCGCGGGAGCCTTCCCCCCTCTCCCCAACCCCTGCTCCGCCCCCCGGCCCTTGCGCTGACGCAAGGGCGCTAGGAGAGCAGCGAATCAATGATTCGCAAGCTGCTCTCCGTCGCCCCGCAAGGGGAGAGGGGCTTTGAAGCTGCAGTCGCAAGCGTTGCGTCAGCGGGTACTGATGCGAGCCCCTCTCCCTTGATGGGAGAGGGGTTGGGGAGAGGGTGCGGCAGTAGCTAGTGACAATAAGCGCCGCTCGGACCCTCATCCGCCCCTTTGGGGCACCTTCTCCCGGAGGGAGAAGGGGAGTTCGACTTCGGGGAGAAGGTGCTGCCCGACATTCACAACAGCATTGCAACCAGCCCCAGCACCGGCAGCGCCCACGCCAGCGGCACGATCCAGCGCGGCCGGTATGGATACAGGCCGAAGGCGATCAGTAATCCGGCAGCGGTCAACGCACCCAGCCACACCACCGGGCCCAGCGCCCAGCCTTGGCTCCAGACGCACAGGCCGAAGGCGACAGTCAGTGCCGCCCAGCCCAGCCAGCGCCACACGCGCATGCGCTTGGTGTTGTGCTGTGCCTTGCCGTGCAACTCCTGCTGGTGTTTGTCCATGGCCAGCGACAGCGCGGTGAAGCCCGAATACGACAGGGCAAGTGACAGCAGCATCATGCCGATGCCTCCGTGGCCGCTGCTGCTTGTTGGCGGCGTTTTTTCTCGGCCGCACTCAGTGCCGGCTGCCAACGCTGCATGCGCAGGCCGCAGTACCAGAGCATCGCGCCGAAGGCGAGCATGCACAGGTCGAAGCCGGCCAACACCCAGTCGCCCTGCGGCAGGGTTACACCCAGATGCGTGTGCGTGGTCAAGGCGTTGAGCAACGGAATCAGCGCGAACATTGCCGCGCCTGCATACAACTGCCACGCCCACATCATCCGCTTGGGCCAGATGAAAGCGGCCAGCAGCGATGCCGCCCACGCGTAGAAGAATACGTTGATCTCGGCGTCGCTGCGGTCGGTCATCTGCAGCGGCAGCAAACGATTGCCCCAGAAATACGCGGCGAAGGCAATCGGCAGGCCGGCGACAGCGCCGATGTTCAAAGCGTCGACCAGACGCAGGCCGAAGCCGGTCTTGCCGGACTTGGCATGCTTGGGCCGTTCTTTCACTGCCCACAGCATCACGCCGCTGGCAACCATCAGGCAGCCGATCAGGCCGGACAGGAAGAACAGGGCACGCAGCCCCCAATCAGCGAAACGCGCCAGATGCAGGCCGTACATCACGCCACGGGTGGCGGTGGCACCGCCTGCGTTTGGACTGGCTTCAATCAACTCACCGCTCACCGCGTTGAAACGCAGGGATGGCGTGTCCACCGACAGACGTTTGCCGTCGCGCTGGTGAATATCAATGATCGCGTTGGCCGCGCCTGGCCGGTACAGAGTGAAACCGGAAACGTCTGCGCCATTCCATCGCTTGCGTGCGCTGTCCATCAACTGTTGGATCGGCAGCGCGACCGCGGTGCCTTGTCCCGGTGATTCGATGTCGGCCATGCGCGCGAACGCCTCGCTGAAGAACGCATCTTCGTCCTTCGGATAGGCGGTATTCACGCCCCATGGCAGGTACATGAACATCAACGTGACGATGCCGGTGTAGGTGATCATGGCGTGGTACGGCAGCGCCATCACCGCGCTGACGTTGTGGAAATCCAGCCACGAACGCAGCCCCTTTTGGGGGCGGAAGGTGAAGAAGTCCTTGAAGATCTTCTTGTGGGTGATGACGCCGGTGATGATCGCCACCAGCATGAACATCGCGCAGAAACCCACCAGGTAACGCGCCCACACCACGGGGATGTAGTGCAGGTCAAAGTGCACGCGGTAGAAGAAGTCGCCGCCCCGGGTTTCACGCGCGGTGACTTCGGTGCCAGTGTTTGGATCAACAGTCGCATCGCCGAAGCGGCCACCGCCCCGGCGTCGGCGTTTCTCGCCTTCGGCCGGCGGTTTGACCATGGATTCGGGATTGCGCCAGAACATGCGCATGGCCGGGTTGCGGGCATCGGGCAGGGTGACGTTCCAGCTCTCGGCCTGCGGTGCCTTGTGCTGCAGGAAGGTGATGGCGCGGGCGGCCGCGTCGTCGGCACTCACCGTGCTGCGCGGCAGCTCCGGGCGCATCCAGCGACTGATTTCTTCGCGGTAATAGCTGGCGGTGCCGGCCATGAAAATCAGCAACAGCAGCCAGCCGACCAACAAGCCGGTCCAGGTGTGCAGCCATGCCATGGATTGGCGGAAACCATTCTTCATGCCGCTGCTCCAAACCACTGTGTGCCCAGCCAGAACAGCGCGGTGGGAATCAGGATGCCGCCCCATGCACGCAGTGCGGTGCGGGTGGCGAACGCCCACAACGCCGCGCAGGCGCACAACACGATGGCGACCAGCATGCCGGTCAGCACGGCCTGACTACGTGCGATGGGCAGGGCGACGGCGAAGAACATCGCGCACGTTGCGGCCAATGCGTAGCCGCCGAAGATGGCGGCGAGCGAACGCGACAACACGCCCAACCAGGGGCGTGCGAAGAAACTGCCAAGACGGGTGTGCCAGGGGCTGGCGAAAGGCGTGCTGTCCACAGGAACCTGCAATGTCGAATCGAAGTGGCATCACCGGCTGCACGCCGGTGATCAAAGAACGGCCATCCATGGCCGGCACTGCACGGAGCAGTGCCTTCCCTGGAGACGGTTACAGCTTCCAGCGCAGGCTCAACCGCACATTGCGCGGCTCGCCCCAGTTCACGCCGTCATAGAAACCAACGTTGCTGTAGTACTTCTTGTCGAGCAGGTTGTTGATGTTCAACTGCGCCGAGAAGTTGTCGTTGAACCGGTAACCGGCAAAGGCGTTGACCAACACCACCGGGTCCTGGGTGATGCGCGACTTGTAGGTCTTGCCGCTGGTCAGGTAGTCATCGGCGGGGCGGTTGCTCATGCGCCAGATTTCGCTCTGCCAGGTCACGCCACCGCCGAGCGACAGCCGGCTCCATGCACCACTCGGATGCCAACCGGTGTTGAGGCGGAAGGTGTTCACCGGCGTGGTGGTGTTCTGGCGCACGCCCTGCTGGTTGCGGATGATGGTGTGCGCGTAGCCAGCGGACAGGTTCCAGCGCTCGCTGATGCTGCCCTGCGCTTCCACTTCCCAGCCCTTGACCTCGTTGCCCTTGCCGGTGGAACGGTAGGCGGTTGAGCCGTCCGGCAGCGAGCCTTCCGGCACCGAGTCGTCGATTTCGGCAACGTTGTCCTTCTCGCCCTTGAACACCGCCGCCGAGGTATTCAAACGACCGCCGAACAGTTCGGCCTTGATGCCGGCTTCCCACATGTCACCGACCACCGGCTCCAGGTAGCTGTTGTTCTTGTCGCGATAATTCTGCGGCTGGAAGATGTCGGTGTAGCTGACGTAGGCACTGAAGAATTTGTTGAAGTCGTAGATCAGGCCGGCGTAGGGCGTCAGCGAATCATCCGGCTTGTAGCCACCGCGCTCGGTGCCCAGCAATTTTCCGGAAGCGTCGCGGTCGTAGCTCCAGCTGCGGGTTTCCCAGCTGCCATAGCGTGCGCCCAGCACCGCCATCAAGGGGTCGGCCAACTGCAGGCGTGCGGCGACGTAGGCAGCGCGCTGCTTGAGTTCGTCCTGCGAAGAGAGCCAGTTGTAGCGGTTGACCTGCAGCGGCGGCACGTTGCCGGTCCAGTGGCGCCAATCAGGTACCTGCTCGTAGCCATCGGGGGTGTCGAAGTCCGAGCCTGGCACTTCACCCTTGCGCACGGACTGGCCGACGCCGACTACCAGCTCATGCTCACGACCGAACAACTTGAACGGGCCGCTCGCATTGAGGTCGAACACCTGCATGTCGCTGCGTTCGCCGAACGCACCGATGAAGGCGTTGACGCCAGTGCCATCCGCGCGCGGGTAGCCGGATGCGCCGTACCAGACTTCACCTTCGGTCTCGCGCTTGGAGCGGGTGAAGCTGCCCTTGATCGACCAGTCGTGGCCCAGGCTCTGTTCGATGCGTGCAAAGGCACTCTTCTCGACGATGGGCCACTGGCTCCAGCGCGCCGACAGATTGGTCGAGCGCGGCAGATTGGCCGGCTTGCCGTCGGCACCCCAGTACGGCACCACGCCCCAGGTGACGCCGGAGGTTTCTGGCGACTGATATTCGTAGCCCACTTCCAGCAGGGTGCTGTCGCTCAGGTCGGCCTGGACGATGCCGTAGAACACGTTCTTGTCGAGGCGATACACATCGCGGAAGGAGTCGCTCTGCTGCTTGGCGGCGACAAAGCGCGCACGCACGCGGCCATCCAGTGCGACGGGGCCACCGATATCTGCTTCCAGACGCTGATTGCCCCAGCGGCCAAGCACCAGGTTCGCGCTCATCGCGAATTCGTCGGTAGGGCGCTTGCGCACGTAGTTGATGGTGCCCGACGGATCGCCCGCGCCGGTGGTCAGGCCGGTGGCGCCGCGTACCACTTCGATGCGGTCATAGATGACGCTGTCGTTGTTGGTCTTGATGTAGCCGCCGAAGGTGTTGAGCATGCCATCCACCTGGAAGTTGGTGATGTTGTAGCCACGCGACACGAAGTTGATGCGCTCGCTGTCGGTGACGGACACATGCACGCCCGTCACCTGGCCCATCACGTCCGACATCGCGAACAGGCCCATGTCATCCAGACGCTGACGGGTGAGCACGGTGACCGACTGCGGCGTGTGGCGCAGCGACAGATCCAGCTTGGTCGCGGTGCGTGCCTGCTTGACGGTGTACGAGGTGGGCAGGTCGCCATCGGCAACCACCTTCACCGTATCCAGCGTGGTGGCGCTGCTTGCCGGCGCGGCTTCAGCGTGCGCATTGCTGGCAAGGGCGAGGGTGAGCGCTGCGGACAGCAATGAAAGCGGGAACGTGGCAGTGGGGCGATGCATCGATGTTTCCTCAAGTGGCGAAGTGGAGCGGCCAACAGAGGAGTGCCCACGGCTTCGCCACACAAAGAATGTGTGCGCTGCCGGAGTGAAATTCCCGCGTGCTGCCCGCATGCACAACGCGATCGCTGTGAGCGTCGCGCGGCAAAATTTTTATCGGGGGTACACGGGGCTGTGCGGGGAGATGCAGGGCATCCATGCCGCGAGAGGCTGGGCGTACGGCCTAGCTCGTAACGATAACCATTCTTATTTGTGAGGGCAAGCTAAATTGTCTTTGGGTGCTTGGTGAACTTTTTGGGGATGCGAGTGATATCGGCGGCCGCAGCTTCATAGCCCCTCTCCCGTGTGCGGAAGAGGGGTTGGGGTGAGGGGACGTCGAGATCAATGCAAATGAAGAAGGTGCAGGCGGGTCCGAAGCAGATGCTGGATTTTCGAGAACATCGAAAGCGCCCCTCATCCGCCCCTGCGGGGCACCTTCTCCCGTGGACGGGAGAAGGGACGGCGTCAGGCGTTACGGGCTCTTCAGCAAAACTACAACCCTCAAAACCGCAGCCACTCCGTAATCGCATGCAACAACACCCCGATCAAACCACCCACCAAGGTGCCGTTGAAGCGGATGTACTGCAGATCGCGGCCGACGCTCAGTTCCAGTTGTTCGACCAGTTTTTCTTCGTCCCAGGCTTTCACGGTCTGCGCGATGTGCGCAGTGACGCCGCTGCGCAGGCGGTTGGTGAGTTTCTCCGCGCCAGACAGCATGTGCTGGTTGAGGGCGTCGCGCAGTGCCGGGTCGCTGCCGATGGCCGCGCCGAGCTTGCCGAGGCTGCGTTCAAGATGGCCGGCGAGAGCAGAGTTCTCACTTGAAAGATCATCGCGCAGGTAGTCGTGCACGCGCTGCCACAAGCCCTGCACGTAATCCTGCACGGCGGGGTGATCGATGACCTGCTGCTTGAGTGCGTCGACCTTGGCAGCCAATGCGGGATCGTTGCGCAGGCGCTGCATGTAGTCGCTCAGCCAGCGTGCGTAATCCTGCCGCAAGGGATGCTCGGCTTCGGACAATACCGCCTGCAGTTCTTCCAGTCCGGCGCGTGCCAGGCGATCGGCGAGTGTGTCGCCGATCTCGTCAATCGGTTTGACCCAATCCACCGTGCTGGCCAGCTTGGGCCATTCCTTGCGGATGTAGCGCACGATCAACGCCGAGGCGTGTTGACGCACGCTCTCCTTGTCCAACCAGTCGGCAACGCGCTTGAGGCCCTCATCGAGCACGCGCTGATGGCGGTTGTCGGCGGTGAGCAGGCCGAGCAGTTCGCCGGCGGTTGCTGCTGCGTTCCATTGCCGCAGTTGTTCGACCACGAATTTCTGGATGGCGCGACGCACGGCAGTTTCATCGAGCAGGTCCAATGCCTGCACCGCCCAGCCACGCGCCAAGCCGGCAAGCATGTGCGCTTGCTGCGGCTCGGACAGCCATTGCCCCAAACGTGCGGCCGGGTCGAACACCTTGAGCTTGGCCAGCAGCGCTTCCGGTTCCAGGAAGTGGTCGCGCACGAACACGGCCAGGCTGTCGGCAATGCGTTCCTTGTTGCGCGGAATGATGGCGGTGTGCGGGATCGGCAGGTTCAACGGACGGCGGAACAGCGCGACCACGGCAAACCAATCGGCCAATGCGCCCACCGTCGCGGCTTCACAGAACGCGCCCACCCAGGCCCAGATGCCGCGCTCGCCGTTGAGGTGGCTGACGATGAAACCGGCCAGCATCGCCAGCAACATCGCCAGTGCATACAGCTTCAGGCGGCGCAGTTGGGCGCGGCGGGGATCATCCAGGAGGCTCACGGCTTACTCGCTGTCCTTTTCACCCACCGCGCGACGGAAACAGTGATGGCCGGCCGGGTGCGTCCATTCGCCGATGCGGCCGCGTTGCGGTCCCTCGGCGCTGCTGGTGTCGAACTGCGCACACAGCTCGTAATGCGTGGCGTCCAGCGTGCGGTAACGGTAGTCGGGACCGCCGGAGGGGTCTTTGTAGGTCAGCACCATGCCGGGCTGCGCGGCCAGCGCCAGAATGTTGGGCGGTAGCGTGTCGTTTTCGCGCCAGTAATTGCGGGCGGCGATCTCCAGCGTCTGCAGGTCCGACACGCGCGCGGCATCCAGCCGTTTCAGGCGCTGCTGTGAGGGCGAATCAATGACCCAGACACCGGCTGCGATGGCTGCGGCAGTCACGATGCCGGTGGCCCAAAGTACGCGGCTTCCCCAAGCGGTACGGCTCATGCGTCGACCTCCTCTTGGCGCAGGTCCCACAGGTAATAACCGAACACCGTGCCGGCGATGGCGCCGACCACCAGCACCTTGAGCACGAAGCGCAGGCTCAAGTCGCCGCCGAGCAGGTTGAAGACCAGCGCGGTGAGATCGCCGATCAACACGGTGGCGGCGACGAACAAGGTCAGATAGGTCAACCAGCGGCGTACCGGCGACAGCCGTTTGATCGGGTTGCGTTCCACATCGCGACTGACGTGGCGGGCGACGAAGACGAACACCGGGAAGGCGATCACCAGTGCCGAGATCGCCCAGCGGATGCCGCCGCTCAGGCGTAGCAGCTTCCAATCGGCGTCGGCCGGATCCGGCAACGCGTATTCGATCAACTGGAACAACAGGCTGCCCAGGTTCCATGCGAAGAAATACAGCGTGCTGAACAGCACCAGGTAGAGGAAGGCTTCGCGCGCGGACAGTGACGCGCGTGGGCGCGGCACGGGCAGGGCGAAATCCACCTGCGCCCAGCCATCGAGCACACCGCGTATCTGCTGGTCACTCCAACCTGCCGCCAACAAGGCCTCGTTGACCTGTTGGCGGTTGTGGCCGCGCATCAAAGCTTCGCGAACGAAGTGTTCCAGTTCCGGTGATGCCGATGCCATCGCTCATTCCTTGCAGGACGTGGCCGCAGGGTAGGGCGTGGGCGGGGGGCGATCAAGCGTCGGCGGCTTCGCTGTACTCGTCCGAATGTGCCGGCACCAGCCGTGCGCGCAGTGCATCCAGTTCCATGCGCAGGGCTTGGTTCTCGGCCGTGAGTGAAGCCACGCGCTGACGCAGGGCTTCCACTTCCGGATGCACGGCGGCCGTGTCGTCTGCGCCGGAGGCCGATTCGTCGAACTCGAATTCCTTGGCCGGCTTGGGCTTGCGACGCGACTCGCGTGCGCGCTTGGCAGCTTCCTTCAGCTCGCTCTTGCCGCCCTGTGCGGCGGCACGCTGCTCTTCTTCGGGCAGGCTGGCGACCACGGCGGCGGCGCTGAGTGAGATTTCGCCTGCTTTCACCGCTTCAATTACTTCCTGCGCGGCATGTGCACTGATCTTTTCGATCAGATTCACCTGGCTGGCGCTGAGTTTGGCTTCGCGGGCCAGGTCGGCCTTGGAGAACTTGGGCGCTGGGTCCCACGGCGGCGAATCGCCTTCGGCCTCACCGTTGCCCAGCGCCGCCTCACCTTCGCTCTCACGGCGCAGTTGTTCCTGCTCGGCACGGTGGCGCGCCTCGACAATCGCCCGCTTGCGCAGCGCCAGCACGCCGCGCTGGAAGTCGGACACGCTGCGGCGGCCCAGGTGCTGCTCGATCATCCACAGGTGCACATCGTCCATCGACTGGAAGCGCGTGTTCTGCACGGTGTTGAACGGAATGCCGTGTTTGGTGCAGATGCCGTAACGGTTGTGGCCGTCGATCAGCACGTCGCCCCACAGCACCAGCGCGTCGCGGCAACCCTCGGCCAGCAGACTGCGCTCCAGCGCGTCGTGTTCGTCCTGCGTCAGCGGGTCGATATAGGCCTTGAGTTCTTGGTTGACGATGATGTCCATGCGGCTGCCGGTTGAAACGTGGGTCGGCATTGTAGTGATCCGGAGCCCTGCGCGGCCAATCCCATTCGCTCAGGAAGCGGTCCGGATTCATACCGGCTGTGAACACGCGGCGGCGTACCATGCAGGCCTGCGGCCCCGGCCGCCTTGCTGCACAACAGGATTCAGCCATGACCACTCCCCACCTCCGCGAACAATGGCAGACGCTGGCCGCCGGCCTGACGCTGCGCACCCGCGCATTCATCGACGGCCGTCATGTGGATGCAGCCAGCGGCGCGACGTTCGCCTGCATCAGTCCGATTGACGGCCGCGTACTGGCGCAGGTGGCCGACTGCGGCCAGCTGGATATCGACCACGCCGTGGCCGCCGCGCGGCGCAGCTTCCAGGCCGGCCATTGGTCGACCCTGAAGCCGACCCGTCGCAAGCAGGTGCTGCTGCGCTTGGCGGCGCTGGTGGAAAAACATGCCGACGAGCTGGCGCTGCTGGAAACGCTGGACATGGGCAAGCCCGTGGGCGAGGCGCGCAATGTCGATATCGCCGGGGTGATCCGCTGCATTCAATGGACCGCCGAAGCGGTGGACAAGCTCTACGGCGAAGTCGCGCCCACCGGCAGCAACGAACTGGGCCTGATCACCCGCGAGCCGCTGGGTGTGGTCGGCGCGATTGTGCCGTGGAATTTCCCATTGCTGATGGCAGCGTGGAAGATCGCCCCCGCGCTGGCGGCCGGCAATTCGGTGGTGCTCAAGCCGTCGGAGAAATCGCCGTTGAGTGCCCTGCGCTTTGCCGAATTGGTGGCCGAAGCCGGCCTGCCCGAAGGTGTATTCAACGTGGTGCCGGGCAATGGCAAGGGCGCGGGCGAGCCGCTGGCCTTGCATATGGATGTCGATGGACTGGTGTTCACCGGTTCCACCGCCGTGGGCAAGCGGCTGCTGCAATGCGCAGGCCTGTCCAACATGAAACGCGCCTACATGGAATGCGGCGGCAAGAGCCCGAACATTGTGTTCGCCGACGCGCCCAATCTGGATAAAGCAGCAGAAGCGGCGGCCAGCGGCATTTTCTACAACCAGGGCGAAGTCTGCACGGCTGCGTCGCGGTTGTTGGTGGAACGTTCGATCAAGGACGAGTTCGTCGCGAAGGTCATCGAGCACGGCCGCCACATGCAGCCAAAGCATCCCTTCGAGCCGGATGCAGCGATGGGCGCGATGGTGGACGAAGCCCAGGCCGCGCGCGTGCTGGCTTATATCGAAGAGGGCACGGCCGAAGGTGCGCGCCTGCTGCTGGGCGGCAAGCGTGCCGACGTGGTGGCCGGCGGCTGCTATGTCGAACCGACGGTGTTTGACGACGTGTCACCGCAGCAGCGCATCGCCCGCGAGGAGATCTTCGGGCCGGTGTTGTCGGTCATTGCATTCGATGGCGAACAACAGGCGCTGCAACTGGCCAACGACAGCGAGTACGGACTGGCCGCCGGCGTGTGGACGCGTGATATCTCACGCGCGCATCGCGTGGCGCGCGGTCTGCGCGCGGGCAGTGTCTGGGTGAATTACTGGGATGGCGGCGACATGAGTGCACCGTTCGGCGGTTACAAGCAGTCCGGGAACGGCCGCGACAAGTCGCTGCACGCATTCGACAAATACACCGAGATGAAAGCGACGTGGATCAGTCTGGAGTGAGTGGCTTTCTGTTCTATGCGTAGCGAAGAATTGGAGCAATAGCAGAAGCCACCCCCCTCCCAGCCTCCCCCTTGGCTTTGCCAAAGGAGAGGGGCGGTTCCATGTGGCTGCAGGAGCAGTTCCTTCCACGCGTCGAAGGCGCGGGGGAGCCCAAAGCCCCCTCCTTTTCGCGCAGCGAAGGGGAGGGTTGGGGAGTGGTGCTTTGGCTTTGGATCTAGCTCGGGCGCTAGCTCCTGATCTGGATGGAGATGCAGCTTCCACTCAATCCTCACTCGCAACGCCGCCCATCACCTCACCCGCGTCACCGCACCCGTTCCCCCATCCTTATCGTTCGGAAAACAAATGCTCAAAGTCATCGCACAGGATTTCATCAAGCCCGAGTTTGTTGCGCAGGTAGAGCCGCTGTACCGCGAGCTGATCGAAAAAACCCGGCAGGAGCCGCTGTGCCTGGCCTATGACTTGTTCATTGACCAAAAAGACCCGGGGCACTTTGTCTTCATCGAACAATGGCCTGATCGCGCGGCGCTGGATGCGCATTGCGCCACTGAGCACTTCCAGCGACTGGTGCCACAGATCGATCAATACCAGCGCCTGCCGGGCACGTTTCTGTTGATGGATGCTTTCGCTTAATCCCGCTTTTCGGCAATCACGTCGCCGCTCATCGGATCCAGCTTCACTTCCACCTTGGTGCCGGTGGAGGACTTGGCGTCCGCCTTCCACATGCCATCGTCGAATTTCACGTCGTGAACGTTGCTGTAGCCGGCGGTGGACAGCTTGGCGCGGATGTCGGCCTCGCTCAATTGCGACACTGCCGTGTCCGGATACACCGTGCCGGTGCGCGGGTCCAGATGCAGCTCGGTGCGCTTGCCGTCGGCGCTGGTGGCATCGGCTTCCCACATGCCGCCGTCGAACTTGACGTCATGCACGTCGGTGAAGCCCAGGGCTTCCAACTGTGCACGTACCTGCGGTGCCGTCATCGTGTTCTGCGCTTGTGCCGCGCCGGCTGCAGCCAGCGTGAAGGCCATGGCCAGCAGGCCGGAACGTACATGTCGATGCATCATCGTGTTTCTCCTTTGAGAGCATGGCAAGGCATGAATCGCCTGTGCCCAACCTACCGTCCTTGATAGGGCGGACACCGTGAAAAACACGCCTTTGCCAGCCCCGCGCTTGGCCAGGATTAATCGATGTGCACGCGTACTGAACACGACGTCAGTAAACCGTTCAGTACGTGCGCATCGGCCTCACGTTGGTGGTTTTGGCGAGCCAGTCGATCCTCCGCGAGAAGCCCTACAATGCCAGCCAGTCTGCGGATCCGGCAACGGCGTCAGGAACGGTGTCGGCTGTAACCAGGCGGCGGCAGGCGGGGGGCGCGTGGCAGACTTGGCGCCAACGTTTTCCGAACCCGAACCATGTCGACCGCTGCCATCCCCGTTCCCCTGAATTCCCCCCGTCGTGTGCTGGCCGCCAGCCTGGTGGGCACTACCATCGAGTTCTTTGATTTCTACATCTACGCCACCGCAGCGGTGCTGGTGTTCCCGCAGTTGTTCTTCCCCGAGAGCAGCAACGAAGCGGCGCTGCTGCAATCGCTGGCGACCTTTGCGGTGGCCTTCATCGCGCGGCCGGTCGGCTCGGCGGTGTTCGGGCATTACGGCGACCGCATCGGCCGCAAGGCCACGCTGGTGGCGGCCCTGCTGACGATGGGCCTGTCCACCGTGGCGATTGGCCTGTTGCCGACCCACGCGGACATCGGGTTGCTGGCGCCGATCCTGCTGGCGCTGTGCCGCTTCGGCCAAGGCTTGGGGCTGGGCGGCGAGTGGGGCGGGGCGGTGCTGCTGGCCACCGAGAACGCACCGCCCGGCAAGCGCGCCTGGTACGGCATGTTTCCGCAGCTGGGTGCGCCGTTGGGGTTCCTGTTGTCGGCCGGCACGTTCCTGCTGCTGGGCAAGTTGATGGACGATGCAAACTTCCTGGCCTGGGGCTGGCGCGTGCCGTTCGTTGCGAGCGCGTTGCTGGTGATCGTGGGGCTGTGGGTGCGGCTCAATATTCACGAAACACCGGATTTCCAGAAGGCCGTGGACAGCGGCAAGCGGGTGCGGCTGCCGATGCGCGAGGTGCTGCAGAACCACGGTTTCGCGGTGTTGGTGGGCACGCTGGCCGCGTTCGCCACCTTCGTACTGTTCTACCTGATGACGGTCTTCACGCTGGGCCATGGCACGTCGGTGCTGCGTTACGCGCGCGAGGATTTCCTGCTGCTGCAGATGGTCGGCATCCTGTTCTTCGCTGCCGGCATTCCGTTGGCCGCGTTGTACGGCGACCGCCACGGCACGGTGAAGGCAATGCTGTGGGCGACGACCGGCATCTTCGTGTTCGGGCTGTTGTTCCAGCCGCTGTTCCAGGCCGGCCATCCGCTGCAGGTGTTGGTGTTTCTGTCGCTGGGACTGTTCCTGATGGGCCTGACCTATGGCCCGTGCGGGACCATGTTGGCCAGCCTGTATCCGGTGCAGGTGCGCTATACCGGTTCATCGTTGTCCTTCAATCTGGCCGGCATTCTGGGTGCGGCGCCCGCGCCGTATGCGGCGACCTGGCTGGCCGGCAAGTTCGGCATCGCTGCGGTTGGCGGCTATCTGTGCGCGACGGCGCTGGTCACCGCTTGGGCGCTGTGGGCCATCGGCCAGCGGCAGAAGCGAGGGGCCGTAGGAACGCCATAGCGCGTTGCCTTGCATCCCACACAAAGACGAAAGGCGGTGCGGATCTGCGGCGTTCCTACAGCAAAGGGAGGCAGGAACGACGCGATTGCGAGTCTTCTGGAGGAGGGAGTCGCAATCACGCCGTTCCCGCACAAACGGTCAGCGGAAAATCCGCTTCAAGGTGCGGCCCAGCCAGCTGCCTTCTTCGTGTTCACGGGCAAACTGGTTGAGGTGGCGTTTGACCTGGTCGGCATAGGCCTTGTCATCGCCGCGAATATGGTTGAACAGCCAGCGCGACAGCATGTTGCGCAGTTCGTCGGTGACGTCTTCGCCGGCCTGGAAGCGCAGGCGGTACTCGCTCACGCGCTTGCCAAACACTTCATGCACGCGCTTGTGTGCGGCGCAGAACGGGTAGCCGGCTTCTTCCATCAACTCCTCCTCAAAGGCGAAGTGCGACATCGTGTAATCGACCAGTTCGTCGATCACCTCGGCCACCGCCATGCGTTCAAGGCTTTTCTGCGCGACATGCAGGTGGTTGAGCATCTCCACGATGCGCATGTGCTGATGGTCGATGACCTCAATGCCGGTGTTGAGGTCATCCTGCCAAATCAGTAGTGCCATCGCGTTGATCCCCTGTGAAGTGCTTTGCGGGGCACTGTAGGGGCGGGGGTTTCAGCGCGCGTTGATCTGGATCAAAACGAGATGGCGCTCACTGTGCGGCTGCGCTGCAGACCCGGTTGCGGCCGCCGGCCTTGGCCAGATACAGCTGGCGATCGGCTTCGGTGATGAGCTGGTGCAGGTTGCCCGGGCGCGACGGCATGCGGCACACGCCGATGCTCACCGTCATGGCCAAGGTCTTGTCGCCAAACTGCAGGCGCAGGCTTTGCACCGCTTGCCGCAGTTGCTCGAAATGCGCGGCGCTGGCGGCATCGTCCAGCCCGTTCACCAGCAGGCAGAACTCCTCGCCACCGAAACGTGCGCTGATGTCCTGCGGGCGCGTGTGTGATTGCAGGATGCCCGCCACTGCACGGATCGCCTGGTCACCGGCTTCGTGGCCGAGGCTGTCGTTGATGTGTTTGAAGTGGTCGATATCGACCATGGCCACGGCCACATCACGGCGGTCGCTGGGGTGGGCCAACTGACGCTGGCTGTTTTCCAGAAAGCTGCGGCGATTGGGCAGGCCGGTGAGAAAGTCACGGGTCGCCAGATCCTGCAGCGTGCCGATCAACTCCAGCTGGTCTACGTTCTGCGAGACGCGGCAGAAGAATTCTTCCCGCGAGAACGGCTTGCGCAGGAAGTCGTTGGCGCCGTTCTTGAGGAAGCGCGGAATCAGTGACGGATCGGTGTTGCCGGAAATGCCGATCACCGCCACTTTGTCGCGTGCACGCAGGGCGCGCAGCCGCCGGGTCAGTTCGACACCTTCCATGCCGGGCATTTCCTGGTCCACGATCACCAGGCGAATGGCCGGGTCGGCTTCCAGCGCAATCAGCGCGGCGGCGCCATCAGCCGCCTGGCTGACGTGGTAGCCATACATGCCAAGCAACGCGGCCGCGTACGAGCGTGCGGACGGTGAGTCATCCACCACCAGCGCGGAAATGCGCCGGTTGCGTTCCATTCGCTGCACCAGCCACACCAGGTAGTCGATGCTGCCGGGGGTGTTCTTCAGTACGTAGTCGATGATCTGCTGCTGCAGCACGCGCTTGCGCAGGTCTTCGTCATAGACGCCGCTGACCACAATGGTCGGCAGGCCGCGATTGACGAAATAGGCGACCACTTGATCGCGGTCGCCATCGGCCAGCACCAGGCCGGTGAGCACCAGAAACCAGCCATCCTCGCGATCCAGCAATTCCCCGGCCTCGGCCAGGCTCGACGCCACGCTGACCGGCAACTCCAGGCGCTGCTCGATGGCTTCGCGCAGCATGCTGGTGAACGTGCGCGAGTTCTCCACCAGCAGGATGCGCTGGGGGAGCGGCGTGATGGGCGGGCTGTCGAAACCGGCGGGCGACAGTGCGGCCATAGGGGAGAGGCTGATGGTCATCTGCAACATGTAGCGACTGGCTGGCAGAAAGCTTTAGCGGCGGTGTCCGCAGCCCAAACGCAGGCTGGGATGGAATCCCAGCATCAAGGTCATCAGGACGTGCTGGGATTTCATCCCAGCCTACGGTGTCGCGAATCTCAGTCCCCGCCTCACCACAGCAGATCGCGCAGCTTGTACCAGGACATCGCCGCCACCAGCATCGGCATGCGCAGCGCTTTGCCGCCCGGGAACACGCCGTGCGGAATCTTCTCGAACACATCCAATCGAGCTGATTGCCCGGCAATGGCCTCGGCAATCACTTCACCGGCCAAACCGGCTGTCGCCACGCCGTGGCCGGAGAAGCCCTGTGCGAAGTACACCGTCGGCGTGAGCCGGCCCCAATGCGGGGCGCGGTTGCGGGTGATGTCGATATAGCCGCCCCACACGTAGTCCAGCTCCACGTCGGCCAGCTGTGGGAAAACGCGGCGCATGCGCCGGGTCATGCTGGCGCGCAGGCCGGGCGGTGGCAGTGCGGAATAATTGGCCTGGCCGCCAAACAGCAGGCGGTGGTCGCGGCTGAGGCGGAAGTAATCCAGCGCCCAGTTCACATCGGCCACGGCCATGTCATTGCGGATCAGCGCTTTGGCGCGCTCGGCGCCCAGCGGCTGGGTGGCGCCGATATAGGTGCCCACCGGCATCATCCGGGTTTCCAGCTCCGGGGCGATGTCCTGCAGCCAGGCGTTGCCGGCCAGCACCACGAAATCGGCATCGACGCGGCCCTGTGCGGTGATCAGCGCCGGTTGCGGGCCGCGCTGCATCTGGACCACCGGGGAATGCTCATGGATGACGACGCCGGCCGCTTCGGCCGCACGCGCCAGCCCCTGCGCGTAGGCCAGCGGATGCAGGTGGCCGCTGGCAGCGTCGTACATCGCGCCGAGGTAGCGGTCGCTGGCCAGTTCCTGCTGCAGGCGCGGGCGGTCCCACCATT
Organism: Stenotrophomonas sp.; assembly: GCF_050737575.1. GTDB lineage: Bacteria > Pseudomonadota > Gammaproteobacteria > Xanthomonadales > Xanthomonadaceae > Stenotrophomonas. The sequence continues at coordinate 601,849 of NZ_JBOHXW010000001.1, read as the reverse complement.
CCAGCGGGTAGTCGTAGCGCTGCGCCATGCGTTCGATGTCCGCACGCAACGCGCGTTCCTGACGCGGATGGATCGGCACGCTGGCGTGACCGTCGCGCCAATCACAGTCGATGTCGTGACGGACGATGCGCTGCTTGAGCAGCTGCATGCCGTCGCGCGAGAAATCAAACAGCTGTCGCGCATCGGCATCGCCGACCAGTTTTTCCAGCGTGTCCTGGTCGCAGCCGTAACCGACGATGGCCTGGCCGCCATTGCGGCCGGATGCGCCCCAGCCCACGCGCTCGGCTTCCAGCACCGTGACGTTGTAGCCCTTTTCGGCCAAAGCCAGCGCAGCGGTCAGGCCGGTGTAACCGGCGCCCAGCACCGCCACGTCGGCACGCGACTGACCGCGCAGCGGTGTGCGTGCAGGCAGTTCCGGTTGGCTGCTGGCGTACCAGCTGGGCGGGTAAGCGGGCGGTGGGGTGTCCACGGACATCGGGCAGATCGGTTGGATGTGGGGCAGGGAGTGTAACGGCCGGCTTGTGTGCGCCAAGCGCACGCGGCGGAGTAACGGGCCCATTGTGCCGCGTGAGATTTGAATGACAGGTGCAGTGCGGTTGCCTAAATGCAGGGCCAGGGGTAGCGTGCCTGCACGTCTTCTGAGCCAGATGCATGACCACTCTGCCGCTGGTCGGCCTGCCTACCGACAGCAAACCGATTGGATCGCACCCGTTTCTCGTGGTCGGTGAAAAGTATGTGCGGGCGGTGGTGGAGGGCGCCGGCGCCACACCGCTGATCCTGCCGCTGCTGCAACCGCCATTGCCGGCGGAGCACTGGCTGCGGCAACTGGACGGTCTGCTGCTGACCGGCGCCACCAGCAACATCGAGCCGCATCATTACGACGGTGACCCCAGCTGGCCGGGCAATCCACACGACCCGGCGCGTGACGCCAATGTGTTCGGGCTGCTGCCGCAGGCGCTGGCGATGGGCTTGCCGGTGCTGGCGATCTGCCGGGGCTTTCAGGAGGTCAACGTCGCCTTCGGCGGCAGCCTGCACCCGAAAGTGCATGACGTGCCGGGGCTGGCCGATCACCGTGAAGATCCGGATTCACCGTTGGACGTGCAATATGGCCCGGCCCACGCACTGGAACTGGTGCCGGGTGGGTTGCTGGCCGGGATTGCCGGCGGCGAGCAGGTCCGCGTCAACACCGTGCATGGGCAGGGCGTTGCGCGCCTGGGTGAGGGGCTGCAGGTTGAAGCCCGCGCACCTGATGGGCTGATTGAAGCCTTCCGTGGCCCGGGCCCGGGGTTCCTGCTTGGTGTGCAGTTCCATCCGGAGTGGCGGGTGCGTGAAAACCCGTTCTATCTGGGCATTTTCAAAGCCTTCGGCGAGGCCTGTCGTCGTTACCAGATGCAAAAACCAAAAAGCTGATCCGCCATGACCTCGCGCCCCCGTACCCGCAAGACCGTCAAGACCGTTGCCAATGTGCAGGAAGAAAGCTCGCTGCTGCGCTGGCTCAAGGAGCGGCACATCACCGAGGTGGAGTGCCTGGTGCCGGACATCACCGGCAATGCGCGCGGCAAGATCATCCCGGCCGACAAGTTCCGCCACGATTACGGCACGCGCCTGCCTGAAGGCATCTTCGCCACCACCGTCACCGGTGAGTTCCCGGACGATTACTACGAGCTGACTTCGCCAGCGGACGCGGACATGCTGCTGCGCCCGGATCCGGACACTGTACGCATGGTGCCGTGGGCTGCCGACCCCACCGCGCAGATCATCCACGACTGCTATACCAAGGGCGGGCAGCCGCATGAGCTGGCGCCGCGCAACGTGCTGCGGCGGGTGCTGGCCGGCTACGAGGAGTTGGGGCTCAAGCCGGTGGTCGCGCCGGAAGTGGAATTCTTCCTGGTGCAGAAAAACACCGATCCGGATTTCCCGCTGCTGCCGCCAGCCGGCCGCTCCGGTCGCCCGGAGACGGCACGCCAGTCGTATTCGATTGACGCGGTCAATGAGTTCGATCCCATCCTCGACCTGATGTACGACTACTGCGACGCCTTGAAACTGGACGTGGACACGCTGATCCACGAATCCGGCGCGGCGCAGCTGGAAGTGAACTTCACCCATAACGATGCGATGTCGCTGGCTGACCAGGTCTTCCTGTTCAAGCGCACCATGCGCGAGGCGGCCATGCGCCACGGCGTGTTCGCCACCTTCCTGGCCAAGCCGATGGAGACCGAGCCGGGCAGCGCCATGCACATCCACCAGAGCCTGGTGCGCAAATCCGATGGCATCAACGTGTTTGCCGGTGTCAGCGAAGGCGAGTACAGCGAGACCTTCGACCACTACCTGGCGGGCCTGCAGAAGTACGTGCCGGCAGCGATGGCGTTCTTCGCGCCAAACGTGAATTCCTACCGCCGCCTGATGTTTGGCGAGGTGTCGCCGAGCAATGTGGAGTGGGGTTTCGACAACCGCACCTGCGGCCTGCGCGTGCCGATCGATACGTTGGAAAACAGCCGCGTGGAAAGCCGTTTTGCCGGCTCCGATGCCAATCCGTACCTGGCGATGGCCGCGACCCTGGCCTGCGGTTTGTTGGGCCTGCGCGAGAAGCTGCAGCCCACGCAACCGATCACCGGCAATGCCAAGGAACTGGGTTACGAACTGCCACGTTCACTGGGCGAATCCCTGGACGGGCTGGAAGAGTGCGAGGCGCTGCAGGAGCTGCTGGGCAAGCGCTTCTGCCGGGCCTACATCTCGGTCAAACGCAAGGAGTACGAGACATTTTTCCGCGTGATCAGCTCGTGGGAGCGGGAGTTCCTGCTGCTCAATGTCTGAGCGCCCGTCGCCGCACCGAAATGTTCGAGATCCGGTAGGAGCGCCCTTGGGCGCGAAGCCGGTAACCCATTCGTCTGTCAGCTTCGCCCAGCCGCCCCGATACGCTGGTTTCGCGCCAATCGGCGCTCCTGCGGGGCGCTGATTGGCGTGATGCCGTCCGCGGATGGGACAATGCGCCACCCGCCGGCCTTGCCGGTTCCCCTACATCGCTCCCGGATCACACTGGAGAACCCATGAATCTGCGCATCCTGACCGCTGGCATCGCCATCTCCCTTCTCGCTGCCTGTGGTGGCAAGGAAGACGGCGGTAAAACGCCCGAAGGCGGCGAGGTCAAGGTCCTCAACGTCTACAACTACTCGGATTACATCGCCGAGGACACCATCCCGAACTTCGAGAAAGCGACCAGCGTCAAGGTCACCTACGACGTGTTCGATAGCGATGAGATGGTTGAGACCAAGCTGCTCACCGGCAACAGCGGTTACGACATCGTGGTGCCGACGCTGAACTTCTTCGGCCGCCAGATCCAGGCCGGCGTGTTCCTGCCGCTGGACAAGAGCAAGATCCCGAACCTGGCCAATCTGGACCCGGCGGTGATGGCGCGTATCGCTGGCCAGGACCCGGAAAACAAGTACGGCGTGCCGTACATGATCGGCACCACCGGCATCGGCTACAACGTGGCCAAGCTCAAGGAACGTTTCGGCGGCAGCGCGGATATCGCCAACAGCTGGGACCTGGTGTTCAAGCCGGAAAACATCGCCAAGATGAAGGACTGCGGTGTGACCATCCTGGACACCCCGGCCGACATGATTCCGATCGCGCTGCATTACCTGGGCGAAGACCCGCACAGCGGCGACCCGGCCGTGCTGCAGAAGGCCGCCGACCTGCTCAAGTCGATCCGCCCGTTCGTGCAGAACTTCCATTCCTCGCAGTACGTGGGTTCGCTGGCCAATGGCAGCACCTGTCTGGTGGTCGGTTGGTCGGGTGACATCATCCAGGCCCGTGACCGCGCCGAGGAAGCCAAGAACGGCGTCGAAGTGGCCTATTCGATCCCGAAGGAAGGTGCGCCGCAGTGGTTCGACATGCTGGCCATCCCGAAGGACGCCAAGCACCCGGAGAACGCGTATGCGTTCATCAACTACCTGCTTGAGCCGCAGGTGGCTGCCAACAACACCAACGTGACCCACTACGCCAACCCGGTGAAGTCGGCCACCCCGCTGGTGGACGCGGCGATCCGCGACGACAAGACCATTTACCCGTCCGATGAAACGGCGGCCAAGATGTTCACCTACGCGATCAACACCCCGGAGACGGACAAGCTGTACACCCGTCTGTGGACTGAGGTGAAGACCGGCCGTTGATGGGTTGCTTTAAAAGCTACCCTCACCCCAACCCCTCTCCCGCTTCGCAGGAGAGGGGCTTTCAGAGCAAAGCCGTGCTCGGCGACTCCCTTCTCCCGCATGCGGGAGAAGGTGCCCGAAGGGCGGATGAGGGGGCTTTGGCTTGGGCTTTGCGCTTTGAGGCATGCCGTAGAGCAAAAAGCTTAAAAGCTGCCCTCACCCCAACCCCTCTCCCGCACGCGGGGGAGGGGCTATCAGTCTTCAGCGGGAGAGGGGCTATCAGCTTTCAGGCGGATGAGCGGTAACCCTGCTCAAACCCCCAAACCAACAAAGCCTCCTTGTTCGTAAGGAGGCTTTGTCATTTCAGCCACCACCACACCGGGCTGCGAGGCTTTCACCTGTCCTCACCCACACGCCACGTACTGTCCCTGCAAGCTCAACCGCCATACCCGGCGGTGTCGTCTGCAAAACACGGGGGCTACACTACGCCCGTTTTCCCTACTGCCTGCTCCCGGAGCCCTGCATGTCCGTTGAAGCCAAGCCGGATGCCATCGCCTTGAACCGCGAGCCCGGCTATCTGTCCATCCGCGATCTGCGCAAGGAGTTCGATGGCTTCGTCGCTGTCGATGACGTCAATCTGGACGTGCGCAAGGGCGAAATCTTCGCGTTGCTGGGCGGATCGGGCAGTGGCAAATCCACGCTGCTGCGCTGCCTGGCCGGCTTCGAGACGCCCACCAAGGGCAAGATCCTGCTCGACGGCCAGCCGATCACCACGCTGCCGCCGTACGAGCGGCCGATCAACATGATGTTCCAGTCCTATGCGCTGTTCCCGCACATGACGGTGGAGCAGAACATCGCCTTCGGCCTGAAGCAGGATGGTATGGCGAAGGATGCGATTACCCGCCGCGTCGGGGAGATGCTGGAACTGGTGCAGCTGCAGAAGCTGGGCAAGCGCAAGCCGCATCAGCTGTCCGGCGGTCAGCAGCAGCGTGTGGCGCTGGCCCGCTCGCTGGCCAAGAGTCCCAAGCTGTTGCTGCTGGACGAACCGATGGGCGCGCTGGACAAGAAGCTGCGCTCCAAGATGCAGCTGGAGCTGGTCAACATCATCGAACAGCTGGGCGTGACCTGCGTGATGGTCACCCACGATCAGGAAGAAGCCATGACCATGGCCACCCGCATCGCGGTGATGGACCAGGGCTGGATCCAGCAGATCGGCAAGCCCGACGACATCTACGAGCAGCCGGCCAATCGTTTCGTGGCGGGTTTCATCGGCTCGGTGAATTCGTTTGAAGGCGTGATCGACGAAGACCTGCCCGAGTACGTCACCGTGCGCACCGCCGACTTTCCCGCACCAATCTACGTCGGCCACGGCATCACCGGCTACGAAGGCCAGCCGGTGGCCTTCGCGCTGCGCCCGGAAAAAGTGCACATCGCCAAGGAAGAACCGGAAGGCGACACCAACAAGGCATTCGGCGTGGTCGAGGACATTGCCTACTTCGGCAGCCATTCGGTCTACCACGTGCGTTTGCCCAGCGGCGCCAAGATCCTCTCCAACTTCGCCAACATGAAGCGGTGGGACAGCGACGGCATCACCTGGAACGATGAAGTCTGGGTGTCCTGGGACGACAACGACGGCGTGGTGCTCACCTCATGAGCGTGACCGCTCCCAACTCAACCGGTTGGCGGCGCTGGCTGCCGGGGACCCGCGCGGGCGTGATCGGCGTGCCGTACCTGTGGCTGCTGCTGTTCTTCGCCATCCCGTTCCTGATCGTGCTGAAATTGTCGTTCTCGAAGATGGCCTCGGCGATTCCGCCCTACACGCCCATCCTCGAGTACGTGGTCGCGGACAAAGCCTTCAAGGTCAGCCTCAACCTGGGCAATTACGCGGCGCTGTTCACCGACAGCCAGTACGTGGTCGCCTACCTGAGCTCGATCAAGATCGCGGTCATCTCGACCCTGCTGACCTTGTTGATCGGCTACCCGATGGCCTATGTGATTTCACGCATGTCGCCGTCGGCGCGCAACATCGCAATGATGCTGGTGGTGCTGCCGTCGTGGACCTCGTTCCTGATCCGCGTCTATGCGTGGATCGGCATTCTCGACAGCAATGGCTTGATCAACCGCACGTTGATGGACCTCGGTTTGATCGACCAGCCACTGCGCATGCTCTATACCCCGTTCGCGGCCTATGTCGGCATCGTCTACTGCTATTTGCCGTTCATGGTGCTGCCGCTGTACGCCAACCTGGTGAAACTCGACAACCGCCTGCTGGAAGCCGCTTACGACCTGGGCGCGCGCCCGTGGCAGGCATTTCTTCGCATCACCCTGCCGCTGTCGCGCAGCGGCATCATCGCCGGCTGCATGTTGGTGATGATTCCGGCGGTGGGTGAGTTCGTCATTCCTGAAATGCTCGGTGGCCCGGATACCTTGATGATCGGCCGCGTGTTGTGGGGCGAGTTCTTCAACAACCGCGACTGGCCGCTGGCCTCGGCGGTGGCGATCGTGATGCTGCTGTTGCTGCTGGTGCCCATCATCATCTTCAACCGCTCCCAACAGCGTGAGCTGGAAGGGAGGCTGGCATGAGCATGAGCCGCCGCACCTCCTGGCTGGGGTGGAGCATCCTGCTGCTCGGCTTCGCCTTCCTGTACCTGCCGATCCTGTTGTTGATGGTGTATTCGTTCAACTCCTCGCGGCTGGCGACGGTGTGGGCGGGCTTTTCCACGCAGTGGTACGGCGAGTTGTTCCGCGACCGCCAGTTGCTGCAGGCGGCATGGATCAGCATCAAGATCGCGTTCTGGACCGCTAGCGCCTCGATGGTGATCGGCACCATGGCAGCGATGGCGATGACCCGCTTCAAGCGCTTCCCCAGCAAAACCCTTTTCGGTGCGCTGGTGACGGCGCCGCTGGTGATGCCGGAGGTGATCATCGGCCTGTCGATCCTGCTGATGCTGGTGTCGATGGGCGGTCTGTTCGGCCTGCCGTCGAAAGGAGTTGTGGCGATCTGGATCGCGCACGTCACCTTCACCATTTCCTTCGTGACGGTGGTGGTGTCCTCGCGCTTGCAGGAGCTGGACCGCTCGCTGGAAGAAGCGGCCATGGACCTGGGCGCGAACCGGCTCAAGGTGTTCTTCCTGATCACCTTGCCGATCATCTTCCCGGCGCTGGTATCGGGCTGGTTGTTGGCCTTCACCCTGTCGCTGGACGACGTGGTGATCGCCAGCTTCGTCGCCGGCCCCAGCTCGACCACCTTGCCGATGAAGATCTTCGCCTCGGTGCGCATGGGCGTGAGCCCGAAGATCAACGCATTGGCCACGCTGATGGTGCTGGCGGTGTCGCTGGTGGCGGTGATCGGCTGGTGGATCTCCGCGCGCTCGGAGAAGCGTCGCCAGCGGGACATGCAGCTGGCGTTGCAGGAAAACGGTTGATCGCAGCCGGTGTTCCCGGCACTTGCAGGGAACGATTTCGGTAGTGCCGAGCCATGCTCGGCAGGGCTTTCCGGCAAAGCTTCAGCCGAGCATGGCTCGGCGCTACAGAAATGTTTTGCGCGCGGGGTTTACCTGCGCGCAACACTGTCGGCGCTACCATTTCCGCATTCGTTGAATGCAGGTGATCCCATGGCGTCGTACCAGACAATCAATCCCTTCAATGGTCAGGCCGTGCGTACGGTCGAATTGATGGGCGCAGCGGCTGTCGAACAGCGCCTGGCCGCAGCCGAAGCCGCATTTCCGGCCTGGTCTGCACTGTCGCTGGACGCGCGTGGAGTGTTGCTGCACAAGCTCGCCGCCGGCCTGCGCGATCGGCGCGACGACATCCAACGGACCATGACCGCGGAAATGGGCAAGCTGCGTCGCGAGGCCTTGGCGGAAATCGAAAAAAGCGCGGCGGCCTGCGAGTACTACGCCGATCACGCGGTCGATTACCTCACGCCTCAATCCATTCCCACCGACGCGCAACGCAGCTACGTCACCTACCAGCCCATCGGCTGCGTGTTGGCGGTGATGCCGTGGAATTTCCCGTTCTGGCAGGTGATCCGCTTCCTCGCGCCCGGGCTGATGGCCGGCAATGTGGCGTTGCTCAAACACGCCAGCAATGTGCCCGGTTGTGCCGACCTGCTGCGTGAGGTGGTCGCCGCTGCGGGCATTCCGGACGGCGTGTTCGACGTGCTGCATATCGACAACGACCAAGCTGCCGACGTGCTGCGTGATCGCCGGATCAAGGCAGTTACCTTGACCGGCAGCGAACGGGCAGGGCGTTCCATCGCCGCCAATGCCGGCGACCAGTTGAAGAAGTGCGTGATGGAACTGGGCGGCAGCGATGCCTTTGTGGTGCTGGACGATGCCGATCTTGAGCTGACCGTTGCCGCAGCGGTGAAATCACGCTTCGACAACGCGGGCCAAACCTGCATCGCCGCCAAGCGTTTCGTGTTGGTGGAGTCGATTGCCGATGCCTTCGTGCAGCGCTTCGTTGAAGCCGCCAAGGCCCGTGTGTATGGCGACCCGCAGGACGAAGCCGCCACGCTGGCACCGATGGCGCGCGCTGATCTGCGCGACGAGTTGCATCGCCAGGTGCAGGACAGCATCGCCAAGGGCGCGAAGGTGTTGCTGGGCTGCGAGCCGATTGCGGACAGCAATGCCGGCTACCCGGCGTCCATTCTCGACAACGTCGTGCCGGGTATGCCGGCGTACGAGCAGGAACTGTTCGGGCCGGTCGCGGCGATCCTGCGGGTGAAAGACGAAGCCGAGGCGGTGCGTGTTGCCAACGACACCAGCTTCGGCCTCGGCGGCAGTGTGTGGAGCCGCGATGCCGAGCGCGGTGAGCGCGTTGCCGCCCAACTGCAATGCGGTGCTGCCTTCGTCAACGCGGTGGTCAAGAGCGACGCGCGTCTGCCCTTCGGTGGCACCAAGCGTTCGGGCTTTGGCCGCGAACTGGCCGAGCACGGCATCCATGAATTCATGAACATCAAAACCATCTACGTGGCCTGACGCTGGAAGGGGTTCTGCCCTCCCTTTCGCCGCAGGCGAAGGGGAGGGTCGGGGAGGGGCGCCGCCGCCAGTCCATTGGCTTCGCGGCTGAAGCCGCTCTACAGCCAGCCTGAGCGCTTGAACAAGCGGTACAGCACCACGCAGACCGCGCCGACGCCAAGCATCAACAGCGGATACGCAAAACGCCCGGCCAACTCGGGCATGTGCGCGAAGTTCATACCGTACCAACTGGTGACCAAGGTCGGTGCGGCCAACAGTGCGGCCCAGGCACCCAACTGCTTGACCGTTTCGCCCTGCGCCAGCGTCACCAGCGACAGATTCACGCTCAACGCGGTGCCCAGCATTTCGCGCAGGGTATCGATGGCGTCGTTGACGCGGGCAGCGTGATCCTGCACATCGCGCAGGTACAGCCGCACCTCTTCGCTGATCAACTGCGCCTGACTGCGTTGCAGCTGCGCAAGTGAATCCTGCAGCGGTGCCACGGCCAGGCGCATCTTGTTGAGCTCGCGCTTGAGCTCGTACAGACGGATGACGGTGCGACGCTTGTAGGTGTCGGCGAAGATGTCCTGCTCCAACGTGTCCAGCGTGTCGCGGAAGCTGTCGGTGATGGGCGAGTAGTTGTCCACCACGGCGTCCAACACCGAGTACAGGCAGAACGATGGTCCCATCGCCAGCAATTCGGGCTCCTGCTCAAGCCGCGCGCGTACCGGCGCATATGACAACGATGCGCCGTGGCGCACCGTCACCAGAAAGCGCGGGCCGAGGAAGGCGTGGGTTTCGCCATAACGGATGCGTTCGTCCACCACCTGCGCGGTGTGCACCACCACGAACATCGAGTTGCCATAGGTCTCGATCTTGGGCCGCTGGTGCGCCTTGCGGGTGTCTTCGATGGCCAGGGGATGCAGGTCGAATTCTTCTTCGATCTTGTCCAGCACTTCGTCACTGGGTTCGTACAGGCCGACCCAGACGAAGCCCTTGGCATCGCTCTGCAGCATGTCGCTGATGCTGTCCAGGTCCAGTGCGCGGGGCTTGCCGTCCTCGCCATACCAGGTACAGCTGATGACACAGGCGGGGTTGTTCGGCAGGGGAGTGGTGATGGATTCCATGCCGGGCATCGTGCCTCAGCGGGCCGTGACCGCCAAGCGTCGCTTGCCGAGCACCCACGCCAGCGCCATGTGGATAGGCAGCAACAGCACAATCCACTGCATGTTGAACTGCGCCTGCAGCGACAGCCAATGCAGCGGCAACGACAGCGCGGCAATCACCGCCAGCAGCCACAGCGTCACGTTGAACCAGCGGCGCGGCTGACGGCCACGCAGCAATGTCCACGCGCCGGGAACAAGCGGCAGCGCCAGCGGGTTGACCAGCAGCAGGTTGCGATTGGCCCAGGCGGCATAGTGCTCGCTGAAACCCCACAGGTAGGCAAGCAACGCACCGGCCACGCCGCAGAACAACCAGAACGGCAACGCGAAGCCGGCGATCAGACGCGGGCGTTGACGTGCAGCGACGATGGCACCGGCAATCGCCAGGCCGAGCAGCAGCCACGGCCACCAGCGACGCTGATGTTCCTTGGGTTCGGGTGCCAGACGCTGCGGCAGCAATTCCTGTTCGGCCTGTACCAGCGGTCGGCCTTCACTGTTGCGTACCTCGCGCAGACTGTCGGCCAGCCGCATCGGCACGAACGCTTCTTCCCAGCGCGACAGCGGCCGGTCGCCACTGGGCCCGAAGCCAAGGTCGAAGCCCAGCCACATCCACCACGACGGCGAGGCCAGTCGCACCGATTCACTGCGATAGGTGTTGCCGCGAGAGCGGCCGGCAAGCTGTGACTGCAGACCGCCGTCCATCGCCTGATTGAGCGCATCGCGCACCATCGTGGCGCAGTTGGCGGTGAAGTAGTCGTAGCGGTAACGCGCGTTCTCGGGCTTGGCCCGCTCGGCCAGACCATCGGCCAATGCGCGTGCTTGTTCGTGCGGCAGGTCCAGCCATTGGATGCTGGCGCCACGGCCGGCGTCGCTGTACTGGGCCAGGTCCTGTTCCAGCGGCAGTGCCACCAGGTAATACATCATCCGCCCGCGCGCGAAGTTGCCGACGAAATCCGGCTCGGATGGATCAAAGAAACCGAAGTTGTACGAGGTGGCCTGGCCCGTCACCGGGTCGGCCACCACCAGCGCATCGTGGCCGAAGCGCTCAAAGAAAACCTCGCCCGGTTGCATCGTCACCACACCGATGCGCGGCGCGGGGGCCGGCGCATCGGTGGGAACGGGTTGCGCGGCGGCAATGCCGGCGGTCAGCAGCAGGAACAGCAATGCGAACGCGGACAGCAGCCGCGGCAACCGGAAGGTGATCAAGCGGCGTCCTGGTCTTCAGGGGGCAGGATGGTGACGTGGAATGCCTGCACGCGGCGTGCGTCAGCGCGGGCCACGCGGAACACGAAGCGGTCCAGCGTCAGCTCGTCGCCGTTTTCCGGCAGATGGCCGATGGCTTCGGTGACCAGACCGCCGATGGTGTCGTAGTCGTCATCGGAGAAATCGGCACCGAAGCGCTCGTTGAAATCACCAATGGTGGTCAGCGCGTCCACCACATAGCGGCCATCGGCAAGCGCGGCGATCTGTGCGGTGTGGTCTTCGGTTTCATCGTGCTCGTCGTCGATCTCGCCGACGATCTGCTCCAGCACGTCTTCAATGGTGACCACGCCGGCAACGCCGCCGTACTCGTCCACCACGATGGCCATGTGGTTGCGCGAGAGCCGGAACTCCTTGAGCAACACATTGAGCTTCTTCGACTCGGGGATCAGCACCGCCGGGCGCAACAGCTCGCGGATGGTGGCGTGGCTGTTGTCGGCCACAACGCCGCGCAGCAAGTCCTTGGCCAGCAGAATGCCGAGCACGTCGTCCTTGTTCTCGCCGTGCACCGGGAAGCGCGAATGGCCGGATTCGACCACCTGCTTCATCAGCTCAAGGAACGGCGACTCCACCTGCAGCGACACCATGTGCGAGCGCGGAATCATCACGTCGCCGACGGTCAGCTCGGCCACCGAAATGGCGCCTTCCATCATGCGCAGGGTATCGGCGGCGATAAGTCCGTCCTGCTGTGCGGTCTGCAGGATCGTTACCAGCTCGTCGCGGGTATGGGGTTCGTTGGAGAACGCCGAACTCAGGCGCTCCAACCAACTGCGTTTCTTCTCGCCGTTTTCTGGCGAGGTAGTACTGTCGTCTTCAGACATCTCTTGGTTTGACGGCACCCGGCAGGCCGGGCGGTGCCGGGAAGTCTAGCAGGATGTTTGTTGCCGGCCGCTCAACCAGCGGGGGTGACCGGAGCAGATTCGGTCACCTCGGCCGGGGCCTCGCTGCCTGGGGTCGCCGGGCTGGCCGGGGCTTCACCTTCGGCCGGCTGGTCCAGGCTGTAAGTACAGCCGGCCAAGGTCTTGCCCGGGTGCGATTTGACGTTGGACACGCTCAGGATCACCGACTCGATCAGCGCCTCACCGGACTTGGCATCGATGACATCGCGACTGACCAATTCGCGCCCGGCCATGAACTTCTCCGGCGCGTCGTAGCCGATTTCCAGCGCCATCTCCTTGGCCAGCGGCCGCGGGTCGGGCATGTCGAACAGGGCAACGATGGTGCCGCCGGCTATGGCGATGTGCTCGGCGCTGCGGCCGAACACGGTGATTGGCGTGTTCAGCAGGTACTCGTTCATGAACAGGTTGCCCTGTGGCAACGGCCGCCAGCCCAACGCGACGGCCTTGAGCGGATCGGCGGCAACCGGCACCAGCGCAGCGAACTCACTGACGCTCTGCCGGCATTCAATCAACGCGGGCAGGTCGATGCTGGACTGGGCCTGGGCGGTGCCGCCGATGGCAAGCAACAAAGGTAGGAACGAAGTCGGGCGCACAGGCGATCCGCATGAGTTGGATGTGGTCGCCAATGATAGCGGCCGGCGGCAGGCTCAGTGCGGGGATCGGGGGTCTTGCCGAGGGCCGAAGCAGCGCTGCAGCAGCTGGCTCACACCGGACAGGAAGGCAAATACAACCACTGCGGCCAAGCTCCAATGCACCACGGTCAGCACTCCCTCCAGCCACTGCAGGAAGGGTCGTTCGGTCCACGGCTGAATGGCCTGGTACAACCTGGAGGTGAGCAGCAGGAACACCAGGCTGAGCACGATCAGCAAGCGCATTGCACCGGAGGTGGCGCGGAAAAATCGCAGGGACGAAACCGGCTGGGACAACAGGCGGGAGGCAAGCCAGCGCCAGGCGATGGGGCCTGTGAGCGCCATTGCTGACGCGGCACTCAAGAGTACGGCCATATGGTTCCTCGTCATCACCGCACGCTGCATTTCCGCATTGCGCGAAGCCAGCACCCACCACACCGTGACGCAGGTGACGGTAGCAAAGAGGAAGATCACGGTTACCACGATGCAGACGATTTCACCGCGGGGTGTATCGAGTCGCCGCTTCAGCGCGTCGCGGACCTGGGGTATCAGTCCGACCCCCATCAACACGATGGCGCCTAGGGCGACAACTACGCCCAGGATGAAACCAGGAGGAGCGGGGGAAAGAAGACCGACGCTGATCAGTGCGAGCAGGGCGATTGCCAGAAGGTATAGCGTCCGCCTGGGAAGGGCATTTGACTGCATGGTCTTTTCCTATCCTTGGTTGCGGACGACTCTAACAAACGGGTGTGGTTGTGCGTCGTTACCCGGCCGGAACCCGACTCAGCGCTCACCCGCATAAGGATCGGCAATGCCCAGGTCGGCGAGGATCTCGCGCTCCAGCTGTTCCATCGCCTCGGCTTCCTTGTCGTCTTCGTGATCCCAGCCCAGCAGATGCAGCACGCCGTGCACGGTGAGGTGGGCGTAATGGGCGTTGAGCGTTTTGGCTTGTTCTTCGGCTTCGCGTTCAACCACGGGCGCGCAGATCACCAGGTCGCCCAGCAGCGGGAACTTCACGCCCTTGGGCAGGCCTTCGGGCAATTCAGCCGGGAAGCTGAGCACGTTGGTGGCGTAGTCCTTGCCACGGTAATGGCGGTTGAGCGACTGGCCTTCCTTGGCATCGACCACGCGGATGGCCAGGTCGGCTTCACGGATGCGGCCCTTCAACGCGGCGGCCACCCATTTGCGGAAGCTCACCGCGGCCGGCAGGCCGGCGCGGGGCAGTGCGTAGCTCACGGCTACATCAAGACGAACGGGGCCCTTGGTCATTCGATTGCTCCAGGTTTGACCTGCTGCAGATCGCGGCGGTCATACGCATTGACGATACGCGCGACCAGCGGGTGGCGGACCACGTCGCGGGCCTCGAAGAAGGTGAAGCTCACGCCTTCTACGTCGCGCAACACTTCGATGGCGTCACGCAGGCCGGACTTGATGTGCTTGGGCAGGTCGGTCTGGGTGAGGTCGCCGGTCACCACGGCCGTGGAGCCGAAGCCCAGGCGGGTCAGGAACATCTTCATCTGCTCGATGGTGGTGTTCTGCGCCTCGTCCAGGATCACGAACGCATCGTTGAGCGTGCGCCCGCGCATATAGGCCAGCGGCGCGATTTCGATGACGTTGCGCTCCAGCAGCTTGGCGACCTTTTCCACGCCCATCATTTCGTACAGGGCGTCGTACAACGGGCGCAGGTACGGGTCGACTTTCTGGGTCAAATCGCCGGGCAGGAAGCCCAGTTTCTCGCCGGCTTCCACCGCCGGGCGCACCAGGATCAGGCGCTGCACGCGCGATTCGTTCAAGGCTTCAATGGCCATGGCCACGGCCAGGAAGGTCTTGCCGGTGCCGGCCGGGCCGATGCCGAGGTTGATGTCGTGGGTGGCGATCTGGTGCAGGTACTTGGTCTGGTTGGCGCCGCGTCCACGCACGGTGCCGCGCTTGACCTTGATCGCGATGTCCTGCGCTTCATAGGCGTGATCGACCACCTGGTCGACGTTGGCCTGGTTCAGTCGCAGGTGGATGCCGTGGCTGTCGAACAGGGTGTCGGCAGCCTCTGCATACAACACCTTGAGCAGTTTCTCGGCCTCGGCAGCGGTCTTGCCCGGGCCGCTGACCCGGAACACATGGCTGCGATTGGCGATCTCCACACCCAGCTTCAGTTCAATCTGGCGCAGGTGCTCGTCGAACGGGCCGGCCAGATTGGCCAGGCGTTCGTTGTCGATGGGGTCGAGGGTGAAGTCGCGGTGGGTGGTCGTGGTCATCGTTCAATCGCTTATTGCGGGTGCGGCAGGGCCGAGTCCTGAGCAGGGAAGGGTAGCGCCGTGGGCAGGTATCCACCAGCGCGCTGCGGGCGTTGGCAGGTTCTCCACAACCCATGTGGATGCGGGCGCGACGAAGCTGTGGATATCGTGCCGCAGCCCTTGTGCCGCAAGGCCTCTGACAGTTTGGTCAAAAAAGTGCCATGCGCCGCTGGGTTGTCCACATCGGATGTGGATCGAAACTGCATGAAGGTGTGGATAACCGCGCGCAGCCCAATGCTGGCGGGGCTTCTGGCGGTGTGATGAAAAAATGACCAGCCGCGATCCGTAGGCTGGGATGAAATCCCAGCATGACGATGATCGACACCGCTTGGCGCGGGGATTGCGCTGCGCTCCGTCCCAGCCTGCGGCGCTGAAGACAACAGCGCCCAGCCGGAAAACGCTCCACCTTTCAGGTCGCCAGCTTCGCGCCCGAGGGCGTTCCTACAACCGCTTAAGACGCTGTAGGAGCGGCTTAAGCCGCGAAGCTAACAATCCCTGCGCCGCAGCGTAGCCTTACACAACAACCCGCGCGCGCAGCGAGTTGCTCAGTGCTTCGGTGATGACCACATCGACAAATTGGCCGATCAGGCGCGGGTGGCCGGAGAAGTTCACCGAACGCATGTTCTCGGTCTTGCCGGTCAGCTGGTTCGGATCTTTGCGCGACGGGCCTTCAACCAATACCGTCTGCACGGTGCCGACCATGCGCTCGGAAATGCCGGCGGCATGCGCACTGATGTGGGCCTGCAACCGCGACAGCCGCGCGTGCTTGTCGGCATCGCTGAGCGTGTCTTCCAGATCGGCTGCCGGGGTGCCCGGTCGGCGCGAATAGATGAAGGAGAAGCTCTGGTCGAAGCCCACGTCTTCGATCAGCTTCATGGTCTTGTCGAAATCGGCATCGGTCTCGCCGGGGAAACCGACGATGAAGTCCGAGCTGATCGAGATATCCGGGCGTACTGCACGCAGCTTGCGGATCTTGGCTTTGAACTCCAACGCGGTGTAACCGCGCTTCATCGCACTGAGAATGCGGTCGCTGCCGGCCTGTACCGGCAGGTGCAGGTAGTTGGCCAGTTTCGGCACGTCGCGGTAGGCGTCGATCAGCGAATCGCTGAATTCCAGCGGGTGCGAGGTAGTGAAGCGGATGCGTCCGATGCCGTCGATTTCGGCCAGGGTGCGGATCAGCAGGCCCAGGTCGGCAATCTCGCCGTCGCCGTACGGGCCACGGTAGGCATTGACGTTCTGGCCGAGCAGGTTGATCTCGCGAACGCCTTGTTCGGCGAGCTGTGCGCACTCAACCAGCACGTCCTCGAACGGGCGGCTGACCTCGGTGCCGCGGGTGTAAGGCACCACGCAGAACGAGCAGTATTTGGAACAGCCTTCCATGATCGACACGAACGCCGAGGCGCCTTCGGCGCGCGGCTCGGGCATGCGGTCGAACTTCTCGATCTCCGGGAAGCTGATGTCCACCTGCGGCTTGTTCTGCTCGCGGCGGGCACGGATCAGCTCCGGCAGGCGGTGCAGGGTCTGCGGGCCGAACACCAGGTCCACATACGGCGCGCGCTTGATGATGGCTTCGCCTTCCTGCGAGGCCACGCAGCCGCCGACACCGATGATGACGTTGCGGCCGCCGGCCTTCAGTGCCTTCCAGCGGCCGAGCTGGCTGAACACCTTCTCCTGCGCCTTCTCACGGATGGAGCAGGTGTTGACCAGCACCACGTCGGCTTCTTCGGGGTTGTCGGTCAGCTCCAGCCCTTCGGCCTCGGCGAGCACGTCGGCCATCTTGGTCGAGTCGTACTCGTTCATCTGGCAACCGTGGGTCTTGATGTACAGCTTGCCGCGCGCGCCGCCGGCAACCTTCGGCTTGACGCCGGGCAGGGGAATCAATTCAGGAGTGGTCATTTCAACAGGCGGCGCGGCAGAGCCGGCCGTGATCGGCAGGGGAGAGGCTGGCGTCCCGGGCATGGTGCTTATTCCAGACGGGTGGGCGGGCTGGCGGCCAAGGGCCGGCATCGAAGCGGCCTATTGTATCGGCCGGGGACGATCAAGGGCGGAACGGCGGCGTCAAATACTTGGCAAGCCCCGGTGAAGCTGGGAGACTCCCGCCCATGAAGGGGATATTGGGGATCACCGGCATTCTGGTTGCTGCATTGGTCGCCCTGCCGGCCAGTGCCGGCACGCTGTACAAGTGCATTGGCAGCGATGGAATTCCGAATTACGTCAACAAGCGCGTCAGCGGCGCCAGCTGCAGCGTGGTCAGCAGCTATCGCCCCTCCTCGGGCGGCGCGCGCCATCCTGCGGTTCCAGTACCGGCGCCTGTACCCGTGTCAGCGCCCGTGGTGGGCGCCGCCGCCAACGCCGAAGCCAGCCCCACGAGGGTAGCCGCCCAGATTGCCTCCCCCGCCGTTGCCGCAACACCGGCACCCGCTGCCCCGGCCAGCCGAGCGCAACGCGTGGTCAGCGGGCAGGTCTACTCCTATATGAAGGACGGCGTGCGCCACTACACCAGCGCCCGCCCGGCGCAGGTGGCCAGCATCGGCGCGGTACGCACGATCAATTACAGCTACATCGAGCGCTGCTTCGCCTGCGGCGTGCAGTCGGGCGTGAACTTTGGTTCGGTACGCCTCAACACCCAAGCGTTCAATACCGAAATCGCCGCCGCCGCCCGTGAGTTCGGGGTGGAAGAGGCGGTGGTCCGCGCCATCATCCACGCCGAGTCGGCGTTCAATCCCACCGCGCTCAGTCGCGCCGGCGCGCAGGGCTTGATGCAGCTGATGCCAGCGACCGCACGTCGATTCGGTGTGACCGATTCTTACGACAGCGGGCAGAACATCCGTGGTGGCGTGCAGTACCTGTCCTGGTTGCTGCGTCGTTTCAACGGTGACCTGACCTTGGCGGCGGCGGGCTACAACGCCGGCGAAGGCGCGGTGGATCGTCATGGCGGCGTGCCTCCTTACAAGGAGACCCAGTACTACGTCAGGCGAGTGGCACAGCTGGCTGATCGCTACCGGGGCGAGCAGGCTTCGCGGCAGTAACCGGGTTGTTCCTGTTGCAACAGGCCGTGACAAATTGCGCGGACTGGTGTTTGATCGCGTTGTGCGGGCGTTAAGCGTTCCGCTACACTCGCGAACGATTTGTTTCAGAGCGGGCTGGCCCCCACCAGACTGCTGGCAGCCTTAAGCTACCTAATCAATATCGGAGTGCCGGATGGCAAACGATGGGGTAAACGATCCAGTCAATACCGGCCGTCGGCGGTTTTTGACAGCGACCACCGCGGTGGTCGGAGCAGTTGGCGTCGGCTTTGCAGCAGTCCCTTTCATCAAGTCGTGGAATCCCAGCGCTCGCGCCAAGCTCGCGGGCGCGCCGGTGACCGCAGACATCAGCGCGCTGCAGGAAGGCCAACGGCTGATCCTGGAATGGCGCGGCCAGCCCATCTGGATCGTCAAACGGTCCAAAGCCATTCTCGATGCGTTGCCAACGCTGGACAGCCGCTTGAAGGACCCTGAGTCCGGCAACGTGGATCAGCAGCCGGCATATGTGCTCAAGGCCAACCCCGAGTACCGCTCGATCAAGCCCGATGTATCCGTGCTGGTCGGCCTGTGTACCCATTTGGGGTGCTCGCCGGAAATGGTTGCCGAAATCCGCCCCGAGCCGTACGACGCACAGTGGAAGGGCGGCTACTTCTGCCCCTGCCACAAGTCGCGCTTCGACATGTCCGGGCGTGTGTTCCAGGATGTGCCGGCGCCGATCAACCTGCTGGTGCCGCCGCACCATTACACGGACGACAACACCATCGTCATCGGCGTTGATCCGCAGGGGGCTGCCTGAGCATGGCCAACATTCTTGTTCGTACCGCCACCGGCGTCGCCAACTGGGTCAATGAGCGTGCCCCGGGCCTGATGCCGGTGTATCGCAAGCACGTCAGCGAGTATTACGCGCCGAAGAATTTCAACTTCTGGTACTACTTCGGCTCGCTGGCGATGGTGATTCTGGTCAACCAGATTCTCACCGGCATCTTTCTTACGATGCACTTCAAGCCTAGCGCCGCCGAGGCCTTTGCCTCGGTCGAATACATCATGCGCGACGTGGAGTGGGGCTGGCTGATCCGCTACATGCACAGCACCGGCGCCTCGCTGTTCTTCATCGTGGTGTACCTGCACATGTTCCGTGGGCTCATGTACGGCAGCTACAAAAAGCCGCGCGAGCTGGTCTGGATCCTGGGCATGCTGATCTACCTGGTGCTGATGGCCGAAGCCTTCATGGGCTACGTGCTGCCGTGGGGCCAGATGTCGTTCTGGGGCGCCAAGGTCATCATCTCGCTGTTCGGCGCCATTCCGGTGATCGGCAACGGCCTGACCGAATGGATCATGGGCGATTACCTGCCCGGCGATGCCACCCTCAATCGTTTCTTCGCGCTGCATGTCATCGCACTGCCGCTGGTGCTGTTGCTGCTGGTGGTGCTGCATCTGGGCGCGCTGCACGAAGTGGGTTCCAACAACCCGGACGGCGTGGAGATCAAGAAGGGGCCCAAGGGCAACCGCTGGTCGTCGAATGCGCCGGCTGACGGCATTCCGTTCCACCCGTATTACACGGTCAAGGATCTGGTTGGCGTCGGCTTCCTGCTCACGCTTGCGGCCTTCATCATCTTCTTCGCGCCGGCCTTTGGTGGCCTGTTCCTGGAGCATGACAACTTCACCGAAGCCAATCGCCTGGTGACGCCAGAGCACATCAAGCCGGTCTGGTACTACACGCCGTATTACGCGATGTTGCGGGTGGTGCCGAACAAGCTGGGCGGCGTGATCGTGATGTTTTCGGCCATCGCCATCCTGTTCCTGGTGCCTTGGCTGGACAAGGCCAAGGTCAAGTCGATCCGCTACCGCGGCCCGATTTCCAAGGTGATGCTGGGCATGCTGGTGGTGTGCTTCCTGTGGTTGATGGTGATTGGCTCTGGCCCGGGCACGGCAATCTGGGAAACCTGGGTGGGCCGCGTACTGACCTTCCTGTACTTCGCCTTCTTCATCACCATGCCCCTATGGACAAAACTCGACAGCACCAAGCCGGTACCGGAACGGGTGACGACGCATGACTGACAAGTGGATGGTGCGGCTGGTACTGGCCGTCGCGGTGTTGTTCGGTGGGTCGGCCTTGGCTGCTGAAGGCGGCAAGCTGCAGCAAGCGGGCAATGACCTGGGTGACCAGGCCTCGTTGCAGCGCGGTGCGCAGGCTTACATGAGCTATTGCTCGGCCTGTCACTCGCTCAAATACCTGCGTTATTCGCGGATGGCCGAAGATCTGGGCCTGAGCGAAGAGCAGGTAATGAACAACCTCAACTTTACCGACGCCGCTTTTGGTGAGCAGATTCAAGTGGCGATGCCGCATGACGAAGCCACCAAGTGGTTCGGCAAGATGCCGCCGGATCTAAGTCTGATCGCCCGTGTGCGCGGCACCGATTGGATCTATAGCTACCTCAAGTCGTTCTATCTGGACGAGTCGCGGCCGTTGGGTTGGAACAACTCGGTATTCCCCAATGCGTCCATGCCCAACCCGCTGTGGGAGCTGCAGGGCATCCAGCACGCCATCCACGGCAAGCCGGAGCAGGAAGGCCTGGAGCCGCCGGTGGTGGGCTTCACGATGGGCCAGCCGGGCAACGTGGATGCGCGGGAATACGACAGGACGGTGCGTGACATCACTAATTTCCTGGAGTACGCAGGCGAACCGGCCGCCCTGAAGCGGCAGAGTCTGGGTGTATGGGTGGTGCTGTTCCTTGCGCTGCTGACGTTCTTGGCCTATCTGGTCAAGGCCGAGTATTGGAAAGACGTTCATTGAGCGGCGCGGCAAGCCGAGTGAACGGGGGCCTTGGCAACAGTGCCTGCCGATTGGCACACTCAGAGGACCGAGGCAACCACAGGCAATGGGCCGGTGGTGCCGCAAGGCTGGCGGATTCCGGCCGTTGGAGAGCCTTTGATGGCGGCGAGTGTGCGTATGCGTAATACCCTGACTTTGTTCTCTGCCAACGACGATGTGCTTTGCCATCGTGTGCGGCTGGTGCTGGCGGCCAAGGGCGTGAACTACGACTTGGTGCCGGTTGACGCGCAGAATCCGCCGGAAGATCTGATCGACCTCAATCCCTACCATTCCGTGCCAACCCTGGTTGAGCGCGAGCTGGTGTTGTATGCGGCATCCGTGGTCAGCGAATACCTGGACGAGCGTTACCCGCATCCGCCGTTGATGCCGGTGGATCCGCTGTCGCGCGCGCGCCTGCGTCTGGCGATGCTGCGCATCGAGCACGATTGGGTGCCGCAGGTGCAGGCCATCCAACTGGGCAACAAAACCCAGGCCGAGGCGGGGCGCAAGCGCTTGAAGGAATTGGTGGCGCAGTCGGTGCCGCTGTTCAAGGCGAGCAAGTTCTTCCTCAATCCGGAAATGAGCTTGGCTGACTGCGCGATTGCGCCGATCATCTGGCGTCTGGAGTCGCTGGGCATTCCGTTGCCCAAGGACGGCAAGCCGATCGAGGACTATGGCAATCGCCTGTTCCGCCATCCGGGCTTCGTCCGCAGTCTGACCGACCAGGAAAGGAAGCTGCGCGAGCTGCCCGGCGGCTGAGTTGTCAGGCCGTCATCGCGGCGGCCAGTGACACCCAAAAGCATGGATGCCGGCTGTATGTCGGATCATCGGACGCCGCCTGAGGGCGGCGTTCATGCATCAATGCCAAGTACACTTGTCACATGACTGAAGAAACTTTCCGTATGAGCAGCCATCGCCCGTATCTACTGCGGGCGTTGGTGGAGTGGATCAACGACAACGGCATGACACCGCACCTGATGGTCGATGCCGGCGTGCCGGGTGTGCAGGTGCCACCTACTGCGGTCAAGGAAGAACGCGTTGTGCTCAACATTGCCGAGCGGGCGGTCATGCGCCTGCATATCGACAATGATGCGGTGAGCTTCACTGCGCGTTTCTCCGGGACCAGTTTCGCGGTGCATGTGCCGATTGCAGCGGTGCTGGCCGTGTATGCGCGTGAGACCGGACAGGGCATGGCGCTGCCGGACGATATTCCGGGTGCCGAATTGAGCGTCGATGACGATCTGCCGCCTGATTCCACGCCGCCGGATGCACCACCGCCGCCACCGGCAGGCAAGCGCCCGCATCTGCGCGTGGTCAAGTAATCCGCTCGCTACCGCCACCGAAAGGTGGCGGTTTTCGTTGGAGGAACGGTATTTGAGGAACGGCATAAGTCGCGAAGCGGAGGCTCCGTGCGCGCGCTGCATTCGCAGTTGTGGAATGCCTGGTCGCTGGCCTTCGCAATGGTTGTCACGTTGCGAGCTTCGTGGCTAAAGCCGCTCCTACCAAGGTTGCAGAGCCACTGTAGGAACGGCCTTGGACGCGAAGCTATTGGTTTGCGGGCTCGAATAGCACCCGCAATTGCAGATCACTTGATGGCAGCCCTCTCCGACGCGGGCGGCATCGCCAGCGCGCGGCCGAAGCCGCGCCCACAGCGACGCTGGAATCAAACGTCCTCGGCTTCTTCCGTGCTCTTGCGCAGGCGGCCGATCTGGGCGGCCGACGGGCCGGTGAAAGAGATCAGCTGGCCGCCGCGCAGCACCAGGCGGCCGGTATGGCGGTCGACGCCGTCGTAGGAATAGTCGAAGCGGAAGCTGCGCTCGAAGCCCAGCCAGCCGCTGGGCAGGCGGCGCAGGCGCAGGCCGGTGGCGTGCACGCTCTGGTCCAGCCATTGCACATCGGCCGCGCGGCAGGCATTGCGGCCAAGTTCGGTGGCGCGGTCAGCGGCGGCGCGGGATCGATCCCAGGCAGCAAAACCAATCGCACCGACGATCATCAAAATAAGCAGGGTAGGCATGCCGATACTGTAGGGCATCCCATCGCCCTTGGCGCAGCATCATTTCGTTCCAAAAACGGACATTGA
The DNA here is from genome assembly GCF_050737575.1 of Stenotrophomonas sp. Classification (GTDB taxonomy): domain Bacteria; phylum Pseudomonadota; class Gammaproteobacteria; order Xanthomonadales; family Xanthomonadaceae; genus Stenotrophomonas. The sequence goes on along the minus strand of NZ_JBOHXW010000001.1, from coordinate 578,577 downwards.
AGCGACGGCGATTGGCACAGCACTTCCGCAGATAGCGGCCGGAGCCTGTCAGTGTGTGGGCGGTACAGGGGTCGGCTCGTCCGACAGTGGCGGCAACGGCGTTGCGGACTGGGATGCAGGTGCTTGCTCGGGCGCCAAAGCAGGTGCCGGAGCGGTGGCGGTCAGCTTCAGCAGTGCCGCCCAGTCCTGACGGTTGAGGTTGCACTCCTCCTCGTGGCCAGGCGAGCAGCCCTGTTCGGTGATCGAAGCCGTGGCTTGCGTGTTGTTGGCTTTGGGCAGTTCGAGCAGGCCGGTGCGATCCAGTGTCAGCTTGCGCATCACCACGGAGTTGGCGACGTTGCCGCCGACCAGATACAGCGTGCGGTCGCCGCCGACGTTGGCACCGATGACCACTTCGCAATGCGATTTCCAGTTGCCGGCGCGGCCGGTGCCCAGTGCTTCGATCAATCCAGCGTAGTTCAACGTGCTGCTGCGGTTGCGCAGGAAACACAGCATGTCGCCGGGGGCAGGTTTCTCGGCGCCCGGATCAGCCAGGCGATAGGGCGAGCCGTTGGCGCCGCCTTGATAAGCGGCGCGGATGTAGTCGATATGGCGCGGTGAGCGATTGAAGCCCGGCACGCCGGCGCGGGTCATTACCCAGGAGATGAAAGCCGCCGACCACGGGTTGTCGATCAGGAACGCACGGCAGTCGCTGTCGGTGTAGCGGTTGCCTGCCGACTGCATGCAGCTGGTGGCGCCGGGAATGGCGCCCATCGGCGACAACGTGCCGCTTTCACGCCAATAACCGGCGACGCGCTGCCAGGCGATCAGGCCGTTGTCGGCCAGGTGTTCGGATTCGGCTTCGGTGACGCCGAGGCTGGCGATGCGGCCATCGCGGTCAATGAAGGGGCGATACCACAGCCGATGTTCGTCGCAGGCGGCACGGACGATGGCCTTGGCCGCCTCGCTGACGCCGAACCGCACGGGAATGTCGCAGGCCTCGACCGCCGCAGCGGAGAAGGCGGGGACGAACAGGGCAAGGCCGCACAACAAGGATCGGTACGCCACATCGGACTCCGCGGGGGTGCAGGGGGAGTGTTGCAGTTGAGGTTGTGTGGATGCCGTGAGCGCGGCTGCAGGAAGTGCGCGCGGTAACGCTGCATCGGTGGCATCGATGAAGACTCAGCCCGGTGGCGGGCCGAGTTTCAGTGACAGATCGATGGCCTGCACGTGCTTGGTCAGACCGCCGATGGATATGCAGTCCACGCCGTCTTCGGCAATCGCGCGCAGGCCGACCAGGTCAACGCTGCCGGAGACCTCCAGCGGAATGCGTCCGGCAGCAATGCGCACGGCATCGCGGCGCATGGCCGGGGTGAAGTCGTCGATCAGGATGCGTTCGCAACCGGCGGCGAGGGCTTCTTCAAGCTGCTGCAGGTCTTCCACTTCCACCACCAGCGGCAACTGCGGCTGCTGCGCGCGTGCGGCCTGCACGGCGGCGGTGAGCGAGCCGGCGGCGCGGATGTGGTTTTCCTTGAGCATCACCGTGTCGAACAGGCCGATGCGGTGGTTGTCGCCACCGCCGCAACGCACCGCGTATTTCTGCGCCAGGCGCAGGCCGGGCAGGGTTTTGCGGGTGTCGAGAATGCGCGCCTTGGTGCCAACCACTGCGGCCACATGGCGCGCGGTAATCGTGGCAGTGCCAGACAGGGTCTGCAGGAAATTGAGCGAGGTGCGCTCGGCACTGACCAGGCTGCGGCTGCGGCCCTGCAGGGTCGCCAGCACGGTGCCGGCCTTGACCGCGTCACCTTCCAGCACCCGCCAGTGAATCTGTACGTCCGGGTCGAGCGCGCGGTGGGTGGCGTCGAACCACGGCCGGCCGGCGATCACCGCATCCTGCTTGCACAGTAGATAGGCGATGTCGGCGCTGTCGGGCAGCAGGGCGGCAGTGACGTCACCGCTGCCGATGTCCTCGGCCAGGGCGCGGGCGACATCGGCGTCGATCTGTTCCTGCGGCGGGGCAAGCGGCGGGTGCGGCAGCATTACTTGCCCGGGAAATCGGTGATCTGCGCGGTATCGATGGCCTCATCGGCCAGCAGCACCGGGATGCCGTCTTCGACGCGGAACACCTGTTTGCGGTCACGGGTGACCAGGGCCTCGCGCAGCGCCTCGGTCTGGGCAGTGCCGTCGGTGCGGCTGACAGTGCCGGCGGCGATAGCGTGGTTCAGCGCGTCCAGGCCAGCGCTTTCCAGCTGGGCCAACGGCTGGCGGGTGTCCGGGGAGACAAGCAGGTCGAGCAGTTTGCGATCCATCAGGTCGTGGTCTTGCGGGGAAGGCGGCTAGAATACGTCTTTGCAGCAGGTGACGGCCAATGACCCCCAACCCCTCCGTGCCGCTTGTCGGCATCGTCATGGGTTCCCGTTCCGATTGGGAAACCATGCAGCACGCTGCCCAGAAGCTTGATGCGCTGGGCGTTCCGTATGAAGTGAAGGTGGTTTCGGCGCATCGCACGCCGGACGTACTGTTTACCTACGCCGAGCAGGCCGGTCCGCGCGGGTTGCGCGCGATCATCGCCGGTGCCGGTGGTGCCGCGCATCTGCCGGGCATGCTGGCCGCCAAGACCGCCGTGCCGGTGCTGGGCGTGCCGGTGCAGTCCAAGGCGCTGAACGGTATGGATTCGCTGTTGTCGATCGTGCAGATGCCGGCCGGTATTCCGGTCGCCACCTTCGCTATCGGTAACGCCGGTGCCTCCAATGCCGCGCTGTTTGCCGCCGCAATGCTGGCACCGGAACAGCCGACCATCGGTCAGGCGCTTGAGGCATTCCGCACGCGCCAGACCGACGATGTGATGGCTGCGGACGACCCGCGCCAATGACTACGGTAGGCATCCTGGGCGGCGGGCAACTGGCCCGCATGATGGCGTTGGCCGGTGCCCCGCTGGGCCTGCGCTTTGTGGTGTTCGATCCCGCGGCAGATTCCTGCGCCGGGCAAGTCGCGCCGCTGCAGGTGGGGGCGTTCGATGACACCACCGCGTTGGCTGAATTTGCCGCCAAGGTGGATGTGGTCACTTTCGATTTCGAGAACGTTCCGGCTGCCAGCGCGCGCTGGCTGGCAGAGCGCAAGCCGGTGTTTCCGAACCCGGCCGCATTGGCGGTGGCGCAGGATCGCCTGAGCGAAAAGACCTTGTTCCAAGAATTGGGGATCGCGCTGCCGCCGTTCGCCGATATCCGCAGCCGCGACGAGTTGGCTGCCAAGGTGGCTGAGTTCGGCATGCCGTGCATTCTCAAGACACGTCGCCTTGGCTACGACGGCAAAGGCCAGTTCCGTATCCGCAATGCCGCCGATATCGACGCCGCGTGGCAGGTGCTGGGTGCGCAGGTCGAAAAGACCGGTTTGATCCTGGAAGGCTTCGTCGCGTTTGATCGCGAAATCAGTGTCGTTGCCGTACGCGGCCGCGATGGTGAGTTCCGCGCATGGCCGCTGACCGGCAACTGGCATGTGGACGGCGTGTTGTCGGCGAGCTTGGCGCCGGCAACGGTTTCGACTGCACAGCAGGAAACCGCGATCGCCTATGCACGTCGTGTGGCTGAGCGGCTGGATTATGTCGGCGTGTTCGCGCTCGAATTGTTCTGCCGTGGCGATGCGCTGCTGGCCAACGAGATGGCACCGCGTGTGCACAACTCCGGTCATTGGACCAGTGATGGCGCCGAAACCTCGCAGTTTGAAAACCACCTGCGCGCGGTGCTGGGTTTGCCACTGGGCGACACCCGCATGCTGGGCCATGCCTGCATGCTGAACTGGATCGGGCAGATGCCGGATGCCGGTCCGGTGTTGGCTGAGCCGGGCGGCCATTGGCATGACTACGGCAAGCAGTCGCGCGAAGGCCGCAAGGTCGGTCACGCGAACCTGCGTGATGACTCGGCGACGGCGTTGGCGGATGCGCTGGAACGCGTTGGTGCTGCGCTGGGTGTTCCGGAGCAGGTGGCGCCGGTGCTGGAAACGCTGCGCCGCTGAGGCGCAGTCGTTACACCGCCATAAGGTCCTCGGGCGTAACGTCTCCGGCACTTCAACCGGAGACGTCCCATGTTGGATTGGAATGAATACCGCCGTGAACTGAAAGGCCGCATCGGCGAGCTGGGCAAGTTGTCGCCCGATACCCTCAAGGGCTATCTCACGCTCAGCGGAGCGGGTGCGCAGACCGCGCATCTGGACGGCAAAACCCGCGAACTGATTGCACTGGCCGTCGCCGTGACCACCCGCTGCGATGGCTGCATCACCACGCATGTCGATGCAGCGTTGAAACAAGGCGCCAGTCGCGAGGAAATTGCCGAAGCGCTGGGCGTTGCGGTTGCACTGAATGCCGGCGCTGCGCTGGTGTATTCGGCGCGCGTGCTGGACGCGGTCGCCGCCCATGATTGAGTCCGCGCGATAGAGCGCAGCCATGCTGCGCTGAGGCGCTACTGACAATGCCGTTGTGCTGACCTCGGCACAACGGCGCTACGCAATTCAGCGCAACTGTGCGCTGACGAAATCCCAGTTGACCAGTTTCCAGAACGCCTGCAGATAGCGCGCGCGCTCATTCTGGTAATCGCTGTAATACGCGTGTTCCCACACATCGCAGGTCAATAGCGGCGTGCTGTCGCCGGTCAGTGGCGTATTGGCGTTGCGCGTGGTGGTGATGGCCAACTTGCCGTCCGGGTGCTGCACCAGCCAGGCCCAGCCTGAGCCGAAAACGGCCATCGCGGCGCGGTTGAATTCCTCGCGCAGCTTCTGCACATCACCGAACTGCAGATTGATGCGTTCGGCGAGTGCGCCGTGTGGGTCATCGCCTGCGCGCGGGTGCAGGCATTGCCAGAAAAATGCGTGATTCCATGCCTGTGCGGCGGCCTCAAACAAACTGCCTTGGCTGTTGCGGACGATGTCCTCCAGCGGCATGTCGTCCATTTCGGTGCCGGCGATGCGCGCGTTGACTGCATCCACATAAGCGCGGTGATGGCGGCCGTGGTGCAGGTCGAGGGTTTCGGCCGACATGTGCGGTTGCAACGCGGTGCGGGAATAGGGCAATTCAGGCAGTTCTACGGGCATGGGACATTCTTTTCGAGGTGAGGGCGCCGGGAGTGGGCCGGCTCGGCTTACAATTGGCGGCCACGGAAAGTCTATCCGACCAGGACAGGCCGTTCTTTCGCAGCAGCAGGGAGAATTTGAATGCCGGTGATGGAGCAAATCCAGGCGGAGGTGGAACAACATCCCCTCGTCCTGTTCATGAAGGGTACGCCGCAGTACCCGATGTGTGGTTATTCCAGTCGTGCGGTGCAGGCCTTGTTGGCCGCCGGTGCGATCAATCTACGCACGGTCAACGTGCTGGAGTTTCCCGAAGTGCGCGCCAATCTGCCGCGTTACTCGAACCTGCCGTCCTTCCCTCAGTTCTATATGCATGGGGAGTTGATCGGCGGTTGCGACATTATTCTGGAGCTCCTCGAATCCGGTGAACTCAAGCGCATCGTCGCCGAGGCCGGTCAAGCGTGAGTGCGCAGCCACGGAGTGCCGGGATGCCGGAACTGAGTGGCAGGGTGGTGTTGGTGGCGGGCGCGGCAGGAGGGTTGGGGGCTGCGGCCGCCAATGCTTGCGCGGCCGCAGGCGCCACAGTGGTATTGCTGGGGCGCAAGGTCGCCAAGCTCAACCGGGTCTATGACAGCGCCGCCCGGCTCGGGCCGGAGCCGCTGCTCTATCCGCTGGATCTGGAAGGCGCCAGCCCGGACGACTACGCAGCGCTGGCCGAGCGATTGGAATCCGAGCTGGGGCGGCTGGACGGAGTGCTGCATTGCGCGGCCAATTTTCCGGGTCTGACGCCGTTCGCGCTTGGTGACCCGGCCGCGTTCGCGCGCGCCATCCATGTGAATCTGACCGCCCGCGCCTGGCTCACGCAGGCCTGCCTGCCGCTGTTGCGGCAACGCGACGATGCCGCCGTGGTCTTTGCGCTGGACGACCCGCAGCGAGTCGGCCAAGCCTACTGGGGGGGTTACGGCGTCGCTCAATACGGATTGCGGGGCCTGTTGGATTCCCTGCATCACGAACTCAGCAACGGCCCGGTCCGGGTCAGTGGCCTCCAGCCGGGGCCGATGCGCACCGGGTTGCGCGCGCGCGCATTTACCCACGAAGAGGATGCAGTGGCGGTCGACCCGGTGAACTACGCCGAGGCCTGCGTTCAATTGCTGGCGGCCAGCGGCGCGCCGTGGCGGGGGAGGGTGCTGGAACTGCCGGCGTGACCATCCTGTCAGCAGCCTTGATGCTGTTCCTGATCCTGGATCCGCTGGGCAATATTCCCGTTTTCCTGAGCCTGCTCAAACCGCTGACGCCCAAGCGGCAGCGGGTGGTGCTGATCCGTGAGCTGTTGATTGCGCTGGGCGTGTTGATGGCCTTCCTGTGGGCTGGCCGCTATGCGCTGGAGCTCATGCATCTGCGGCAGGAGTCGGTGGCCATTGCCGGCGGCATCGTGTTGTTCCTGATCGGCATCCGCATGATTTTCCCCCGGCCGGAAGGCCTGATGGGGGCGGTGCCTGATGGCGAACCATTTATCGTGCCGATGGCTATCCCGCTGGTGGCGGGGCCGTCCGGCATGGCAGCGGTCATGCTGATGGGCAGCAACGAGCCGCATCGGCTGGGGGATTGGAGTTTGGCGTTGCTGCTGGCGTGGGGCGCCACAGCAGCGATTTTGATGTCGGCGACGCTGCTCTACAAGCTGCTGGGATCCCGCGCGCTGATCGCGCTGGAGCGGCTGATGGGCATGCTGCTTGTCGCGATTTCCGTGCAGATGCTGTTGGACGGGGTGGCTGCCTACCTCGAGTCAATCCATTAACTGATTGATTTGGCAGTTTTTGTCTTGCCGCGTTGCAGCATGACTGTCTTATTCCAGTCATAAACAGTCACTACCGTGTTAACCTTATCTTAACCGTTGCGGCTGCAACCGCTTCGGTAAGGGACCCCCAGATTCAAGCCGATCAGGCGCCCGGTTGACCCCGGGGCTGAAGGATCGCGTTTTTTCTCAATCGCCACTCGTTTCGAGGCTACCTACCTATGAATCACCCACGCATCAGGATGTCCAAGCTTGCTCTTGGCCTGGTTGTCGCCCTTACGGCCGCACCGGCTTTCGCCCAGAGCACCTCCGCCGGCGTCGGCGGTCAGGTCATCAACAACGGCGGTCAGCCGGTTGTTGGCGCCGAAGTCACCATCACCCACGTCGAGTCGGGCACGGTCAGCCGTGCGACCACCGATGCGGCTGGTCGCTACAACGCCCGCGGCCTGCGCGTTGGTGGCCCGTACACCATCACCATCATCAAGTCGGGCGAAGGCACCAAGACCGAAGAGGGTGTCTACCTGAACCTGAATCAGGTCAACACTGTCAACGCAGCGCTGGCTGGTGATCTGGCTGCGACCAACCTGGAAGCCGTGCAGGTTCTGGCTGTCGGTGGTGGTTCGGAAATTTTCAGCGCCAACAAAATGGGTTCGGGTAGCAACGTGACCCGCGAAATGATGGATGCGCTGCCTTCGGCCAACCGCAACATCCAGGATTACATCCGTCTGGATCCGCGCATCTCGCAGGTCAGCAAGGCTGACGGCGCGATCTCGGCCGGTGGTCAGAACACCCGTTACAACGCCATTCGCATCGACGGCATCAGTGCCTCCGATCCGTTCGGCCTCGGCTCCAACAACCTGCCGACCGAGCGTCAGCCGGTGTCGATGGACGCCATCCAGGAAATCAATATCGACCTGGCCAACTACGACACGACCATTGCAGGCGGTACCGGTGCGGTGATCAACGCCGTGACCAAGTCGGGTACCAATGAATTCCACGGCACGATCTATGGTTCGTACCGTGACAAGGATATGGTCCGCGAAGAGCTGCGTGGCGAAAAGTTCAACGGCTTTGAAGACGAGAAAACCTACGGCATGACCTTGGGTGGCCCGATCATCAAGGACAAGCTGTTCTTCTTCACCAACTACGAAAAGTATGAGCGTTCGGCTGCGGGCATCAGCCTCGGCGATACGCCGATCGGCAAGGGCACCATCAGCACTGCCGACGTGACGAAGGTGCAGGACTACATGAACGGCCTGGGTTACAACCCCGGCAGCCTGGTCTCCCAGGCCAACAACACCGAGATTGAAGAGTACGCGGCGAAGCTGGATTGGAACATCAGCGAAAACCACCGTGCCGCCCTGCGTTATAACAAGATGGAGCAGAACGTTGTTCGCTTCCCGCAGGTCAGCAGCAGCGCAATTTCGCTGAGCAACTTCTGGTACCAGCAGCCGACCGAATACGAAACCTGGATGGGTGAACTGTTCAGTGACTGGTCCGAGAACTTCTCGACCGAGTTCAAGGTGTCGCATAAGGATTACTCGGCCAACCGCGTGCCGCTGGTCAACATGCCGCAGGTCCGTATCAAGTTCGGCAATGACTCGCTCTACCTGGGTACCGAGCAGAACACCCATGTGAACATCGTCGAGAGCAAGGAACTGAGTGCTTTCGGTGCGGGTACCTGGTACGTCGGTGACCACACCGTCAAGTTCGGCTTCGATTACTCGAAGAACGACCTGACCAACTTCTACGGCCGTAACCTCAACGGTGTGTACGAGTTCAACAGCCTGAATGATTTCCTGGAAAACAAGCCGGCTCGCTACCAGCTGCGCGCTCCGCGTGCTGACGGTTCGCGGTCGGATATCCCGGCCGATTTCACGCTGAAGAACACCGGCGTGTTTGTGCAGGATACCTGGGCGATCAACTACAACCTGAGCCTGATGTTCGGTGTCCGTATCGACATCCCGAGCTACAGCAAGCAGGGCTTGTACAACCCGCGTATCGAAGAACTGTACGGCTACAACAACACCACGCTGGTTGATACCAATCTGGTGCAGCCGCGCGTTGGCTTCAACTACACCTTCGATAGCGATCGTCCGACCCAGCTGCGCGGCGGCGTGGGCCTGTTTGGCGGTATGGCCCCGAACGTTTGGCTGGCCGGTGCCTACCAGAACACGGGTCTGAACTACATCGAGTACGACGAGCGCAACCCGGGCGCGATCTTTACCCCGGATGGCAATAATCCGTACATCCCGGCAGGTGGCCCGGCCACTGCGCGTATGAACGTCGACCTGATCGAGCCGGGCACCCGCCTGCCATCGGTGTGGAAGGCCAACCTGGCGTTTGATCACGAACTGCCGTGGTACGGCGTCGTGGCTTCTGCTGAGTTGCTGTTCACCAAGGTCAAGGACGGTCTGTACTTCGAGCGCCTGGATGTGATGGCTCCGACGGCCTATGGCCAGGATGGTCGTGCGATCTACTGGAACGCTGCTGGCCTGGATGCCAATAACGGCCGCGTCGATAAGGGCGTGAACTACGGCATCGCAGACGGTAGCAATGGTGCTGGCAACCGTGCCAACCGTCCGAGCGATATCGGCGATGTGCTGTTGCTGCGCAATACCGACAAGGGTAGCGGCTCGCAGGCCACCTTCTCGTTGTCCAAGCCGATGTCCGAGAACTGGGGCTGGTCGCTGGGTTACACCTATACCCAGTCCAAGGAAGTGAGCCCGCTGTCCAGCTCGCAGAACACCTCGAACTGGAACAACACGCTGAGCTTGAACGCCAACGACAACGTGGCTTACAACTCGCGTTATGCGATCAAGGACCGTGTGACCGGTACGTTGGAGTGGAAGCACGCCTTCTTCGGTGACAACGCTACCCGCGTCGGTCTGTTCTATGAAGGCCGTTCGGGTCGTCCGTACAGCTACATCTTCTACAACGATGCCAACGGTGACGGCGCAGGTACCAACGACCTGTTCTACGTGCCGTCGGGTTACGGCGATGTGCTGTTCGGCAAGGTCGTGGGCGGTAAGTTCCAGCAGGACGCCGCTATGGAGCAGTCGTTCTTCGAGTGGCTGGACAAGAACCCGGAGCTGGCTGGCTACAAGGGCCAGGTCGTTTCGGCCAACTCGCACCGCGCCAAGTGGGTCAACAGCTTCGACGTGCGTATCAGCCAGGAAATCCCGGGCTTCTTCCAGGGTCACAAGGCTGAGATCGCGCTGGACGTGATGAACGTCGGCAACCTGCTGAACAAGAAGTGGGGCTTGATCGACGACTATGGTTTCTACGCGACCCGTCGCGTGGCCAACTATGGTGGTGTTGACCCGGAAACCGGCAAGTACATCTACAACTTCACCGGCAAGACCGACAACGCTTCGATCCAGGAAAACAACAACGACAAGGGCAACACGGGCGTGTCGCGCTGGTCGATGATGCTGAGCCTGAAGTACAAGTTCTGATCGTTTGATTGATCGGATGTAAACCGAAAACGGCCGGGGCAACCCGGCCGTTTTCCTTTTCATGGGGGCAGCGCTAAAGTCGATCGCCAATGAGAAGGAGTTGAAGTGGAAATGACCAAGATTGAGGGGGCAGCGAGGGCGCTGCCGGTGCAGGATGCGCGTATCTACCCGCGCGGCGGGTTGGATGTGCTGTCGCGGACGGAAGTGGCGCGGCTGCGCGACGCCTCGGGCGGCGGTATGCACGAGTTGCTGCGCCGTTGCGCGCTGGCCGTGCTGACCAGTGGTAGTGCCTCGGATGACCCGCGCGCGGCGCGCGATCTGTATCCGGATTTCGATGTGCAGGTGACGCAGCAGGATCGTGGCGTTCGCATCGACCTGAGCAATGCGCCGTCGGCGGCATTTGTTGACGGCGAAATCATTCGCGGTATCGCCGAGTTGTTGTTCTCGGTGGTGCGCGACCTGGCGTACATGGCCATCGAGCTGGGCCCGGAGTACGCATCGGACCTGGAGACGTCGGACGGCATCACCAATGCGGTGTTCGGTGTGTTGCGCAATGCACGCATCCTGCAGCCGAGCGATCCGAATCTGGTGGTGTGCTGGGGCGGTCACTCGATCTCGCGTGACGAGTATCTGTACACCAAGCAGGTGGGTTACGAGTTGGGCCTGCGCGGGCTGGACATCTGTACCGGCTGCGGCCCGGGTGCGATGAAGGGCCCGATGAAGGGCGCGACCATCGCGCACGCCAAACAGCGCAAGACCAATACGCGTTACATCGGCATCACCGAGCCGGGCATCATCGCGGCCGAGTCACCGAATCCGATCGTGAATCACCTAGTGATCATGCCGGACATCGAGAAGCGTCTTGAGGCGTTTGTGCGCCTTGGTCACGGCATCATTGTGTTCCCGGGCGGTGTTGGTACGGCGGAGGAAATCCTGTACCTGCTGGGCATTCTGTTGCGTGAGGAAAACAAGGAACTGCCGTTCCCGCTGATCCTCAGTGGCCCGGCGATTGCTGCGCCGTACTTCGAGCAGATTGACCGTTTCATTCGTCTGACCTTGGGTGACAAGGCAGCTGAGCGTTACGAAATCATCGTCGGCGATCCGGTAGTCGTGGCGCGCAAGATGGCGCAGGGCATCAAGCGGGTGCGCGAGTTCCGCTTGGCGCAGCGTGACTCGTTCTTCTACAACTGGCAGGTGGAAATTCCGCTGGAATACCAGCAGCCGTTCGTGCCGACGCACGAAGCGATGGCGGGTTTGAATCTGCACAAGGGGCGTCCGGCGCCGGACTTGGCGGCGGATCTGCGACGCGCGTTCTCCGGCATCGTTGCCGGTAACGTCAAGGAAGAGAGCATGCGCCGCATTGAAGAATTCGGCCCGTTCAAGATTCATGGCGACACTGAAATGATGCAGGCGCTGGACGCGCTGCTGCGTGCGTTTGTCGAGCAGCGCCGCATGAAGATCTCCGGTGAATACCGCCCGTGCTATCAGGTCGTGGCTTGACCTCGCTGAAGTAAGTTTTTTTGAAATCCCCCTTCGTGCAATGCGAAGGGGGTTGGTTTACGCGGTTTGAGGTGTGGCGTAAGTCGCGAAGCGATGGGGCCGCCCGGTCAACGGATTTTCTGCTTGCGCTGGCCTTGCGATGCTGGGGTTTCATCCCAGCCTGCGACGTGGATGCGTCGCGGCTTTTGTGTGCGGCGGCTTCAGGCGGGCAGGGTGACGGTGGCGATGTGCCTTCCGTTCTCGATGCGCGTAGTGACGTCGCCTTCGCCGTTGGTCATTGCCTGGATGCGCGCCTTCGTTGATTCCAGGCCGACCTTGTGGCCGGTGCGCAGTGGTCGGGCGCCGGCTGCGGGCAGATCGTTCTCGATCGTGATGATGATCTGCTGCTTGTTCTGCGCAACGGTGACGCGGATGTCGCCGCCCTCGGCGGACGGCTCGATGCCGTGGTGGATCGCGTTCTCGACCAGTGGTTGGATCGAGAGCGTGGGCACCTGCAGTTGCGGAAGCGGCGAGGGCAGCTCCCAGTGGATGCGCATGCGATCACCGAAGCGCAGTGCTTCAATTTCCACGTAGCGTCTGGAGAGTGCGATTTCCTCGGCCAGCGGGATTTCCTGCGGCCCGGCCAGCGCAGCGCGGAACAGATCGGCCAGGTCCAGCAACAAGCGCTCGGCATCTTCCGGCCGCTGGTGAACCAGTGCGGCGCCGGTGTTGAGTGTGTTGAACAGAAAGTGGGGACGAATGCGGGCCTGCAGCGCCTCCAGCTCGGCTTGCTTGGCGCGGACGGCCAGTTGGCGCAGGCGCCAGTGGTTCTGGAAAGCCGCAAGGCCCAACAAGCCGAAGGTGACGATGATCGAGGTGAAGCGGAGCAGTGAAGGCAGCCAGTTCTCCGAGGAGATGGGCAGCAGACCTTTGAGTGCCCACCAGCTTGCGGTGCAGACCAGCAGGTTGCAGGCAACCAGTACGAGCAGCGCGATGTTGGCGATCCAGGTGGGCGGCAACCGGGACAGCGGGTTGCGCAGCAGATACAACGCGCCCAGCGACGACAGTGATATCCACTGCACCATCAGCGACAGGGCGCCGAACAGTACCCAGCGGCTGCCGTTATGTTCCGGCGCCAGTGCTAGGATGATGGCAAGGCCTTCGCCGGCCAGGATTGTCCAGATGATCGCCGGCGCCTTCCATAGGGTGTCCAGCGGCGTGAGGGTAGGCTGTTCTGGCATGGGCGGAGGGCAAGTTGCCATTGGTCGTGGGCGAAGTGCCGTCCATCGGTCTGTAAGTGACTGGCGGGCGGGGCTGGCTTAGCGTGTCAGCTTAGTCAATCTGGGGAGCTTGCGCATGGTCGGGAATATGCCGACGGGGAGCGTAAGGGCGCTTGGGAAGCGCTTTGGCAAGGGCTTTACGCTGGTCGAACTGATGGTCACGGTGGCGGTGGCAGGAATCATTGCGGCCATTGCTGCGCCCAGTTTCAGCAAGATGATCAGCCACAATCGTTTGGTATCCAGCGGCAACGAAATGATCGCTGCCTTGCAGGTTGCCCGTACCGAGGCGATCTCACGCCGGCTGCCGACGACCGTTTGTCCGAGCAATGACGGCAAGACCTGCTCGGGTGCTGCAGGCAGTCAGTGGATTGTGTTCTCAACCAAGGATGGCGCCTCTACAACGCTGCGTTCGGTTGCGGCGAATCCGAAGGTGGCTTTGAAGCTCAGCCCCAACATTACAGGCGGCAACACGCGCATTACCTTTACGCCGTCAGGTTTTGTCCAGGTAGGCGCCAAAAGCAGTGGCACTATTTCGTTGTGTGCGGCGGATCTGAGTGGGCAGAACGCGGTGGACATTTCTGCTGCAGTGGTGCGCATTACCAGCGCCAGGCGTGAGGCGGGTGCGGACTGCTCCGCTCCGGGAGATATCTGATGGGTGCTAATCGACGTTTCAGTTTCAGCCCGGCCGCACATCGCGGCATCGGCATGATCGAAGTGATGGTTGCCGTGCTGGTGCTGGCAATCGGCGTGCTGGGTATCGCTGCGCTGCAGGCCATTACCTTGAAGAATACCGGTAGCTCGGCCAGTCGGACGCAGGCGGCCGTGCAGGTGTATTCGATGATGGACATCATTCGCGCCGATCGCGACAACCTGGGTAAGTACAACACCAATATCTTTGTCGAAGGCGAGAACACGGGTGACCCGGGCAGCATGGATGCATGGCTGAGCGGGTTGAAACAGACCGTCGCGCCCGATGCGAAGGGCCGCGTGGTCTGCATTGCGGACACCATGACTTGCACGGTGGGCGTGCAGTGGAACGATACGCGTGCCACGGGTGGTATTGAGGAGGAGCGGGTTGAGGTGGCCAGTCAGCTATGAACGCCAATATGGGTGCCCGTCAGCGGGGCTTTACGCTGATCGAATTAATGGTGGCGCTGTTACTGGGCCTGTTGGTGGTCGCTGCTGCGGGCAGTATTTTCATGTCGAATCGACGCGTGTACGGCGCGAGCGAGTCAGTGAATCGCATTCAGGAAAACCAGCGAGCCGCGTTTGAGTTGATTGCGCGTGACATTCGCGAAGCTGGTGTGAACCCGTGCTCGCGCTTTAACGCCGCCAATCCGATCACGGTGCAGATTACTGCGCCGGATTCGCAGTTCTGGGATCGTTTTGCCAATGGTGTGTTCGGCGGTACGGCGGGTGGGCGCGATTTCGTTTCCTTGTACCTTGCCAATGGCCAGCAGTACCGGGTGACCGAGCATTCCCGACCGGATAACGCACTGACCTTGAGCTCCGTGGACAAGCTGACGGCAGGCGAGCAATTGATGGCCTGCAACAGTGACCATGCCATTGCCTTCAAGGCGACTGCTATTTCCGGTGCGACGGTGGAGCATGCCGCCGGCACCAACTGCGGGGCAGGACTCACGACGGCGCCAGATGCCGGCAAGTGCGACGAAACGGTTTCCGGCCCTGGTTATTGCTTCCGCGTTCCGCGCGTGCCGACTGCTGCGGATTCGCTTGCCTGCCCGCGTGGTATCGGCCGTTCGCCCGCATTTGTGGTGGCGCCGTATGAGGCGAGTTGGACGGTGGAAGACAACGGACGCGGGGGAACCTCGCTGTATCGCACCGCGCAGGGCGGTCGTAGTGAAATCGCAGAAGGCATCACTGCCATGACCGTGCGTTACAAGGTGGGCGACGCTACCAATTATGTGGATGCCGCAACGGTGGCTGGCGGAGGCAACTGGTCGCTGGTGACCGCAATTCATCTCGCGATGACTTTTCAGGCACAACGCGGGGCGATGGCAGCGGGTGACGTGAAGGGTGAGGGCGGTGCCGTGCTGCAACGGACCATGGAGGATTTCATCGTGCTGCGGAACCATCAGGACGACATCCAATGAAGACGATGTATTCCCATTCGATGCGGCAAAGGCAGTCCGGCGCGGCGCTGATCGTGGTGCTGATGTTGCTTATCGTGATCACCCTATTGGGTCTGGCCTCGATGCGCGGGGCCATCATGCAGGAACGTATGGCAGCCAATACGATTTCACGCGGACTGGCGTTTCAGGTGGCTGAGGCTGGTTTGCGGCAGGCGGAAATCGTTGTGCGTGACGCCTCTACCATCACCTTTCCACCTTCTGGTTGCGACAAGGGCCGCTGTGCCACGCCAGACCCTGCTGATGAGCCAGCGTGGAACGCGCGTAATTTCTGGACCACGGGTGGTCAATATCAAACCGGTGTCGCAGTGAAGAGCGCTGATGGAGCGGTCTCGATTTCGCCCCTGTTTGTGATTGAGGACTTTGGTACTTCGGTTAGTGGTGGCGGTGCATCGGATTGCGTTGATGTGTCCAAAGCCTGCATCAGCACTGCCGAACAGAGCGTCTACCGCATTACCGCGTATGCCTCCACCCCTTCGGGTGCCGAGGTCATTGTTCAATCGTTGTATCGCCGCTGATGGGGCACGCCATGAAAACCAATTCTCATTCCAATCGTGACCTGGCTGAGCGCTTTCGTATTGGCACATGCGTAGCACTGGTGTCGATGATGGCGGCAGCCTCCGCGCAGGCCGCTGATACGACCTCGTTTCCGAACTACCCGCTGCTGACCGGTGGTGATTCGATTCCGCCGAATATTCTGATGATCCTGGATGATTCCGGGTCGATGGGCTATCTGCGGATGCCAAATGACAGCAGTTCGTTGTTGAGTGACAACATCAATGATCGCTCTTATGTGACCAATACGCTGTATTACAACCCGGACAAAAGCTATCTGCCCTGGCGGACCTCGAGTGCCAAGTTGGATGATAGGTTGGCAGCGGCCGACTTCAAGAAAGTGGCTACCTCATTGACCGAGGTGGCCGGTTCGTTGGATCTGCGAGACAAGGAAGATTCGTTTTTCTATATACCCAAGCCGAATATCACCGTTCCCTCGAAAGCGGCGGATTATGATAAGTACGCCATCGCTACCAGTACGTCGTCTGCAGGTGGGGTCGTACAACGGCGAACGGCGAGCAAGCAACTGGCGTCTTCGTCTTTTAGCTCCATCAGTAGCGGGAGATGGTCGTCCTGCATCACGCTCAATGTGGCGGGGGCGGGCGCGACGGTGATCATCAATACATTCGGTGGAGGTAATGGTGACGGCGATTTGTACGTATATTCAAACAATAATTGCAGTGGTACGGCGCGTTACGTTAGTGAGAATGGCTCAAGCGTGGAAAGCGTTAACTATGTTTCGCCGCCAGCGAACATCAGCTTCCGGGTGTACAACGCAGGCAACCGGAATGCAGCGAATCTGAGCTACACCGCTTTTGCTGAGAAGTGGGAAGATGCGACCCCGCCGCGCACCGTGAAGGATCTGAATAACAATATTCTCCCGCCGCGCGCGCAACTGGATGAGCTGAAAAATTTCGCTAATTGGTACCAATACCATCGTACGCGCAATAAGATGGCCAAAGCCGGTGCGTCTGAAGCCTTTGGGCGCTTGGGTCAGAACTTCCGAGTCGGTTTTGACACGATTTGGAATCGAGGTGGGAGATCCGAAAGTGTGGGAGGGGCGATTCCGGCTTATCCGATTCCCTACCAAACCAATGATGGTCTATTTGACCTTGATAATCGCCAGAATTTCTATGATCGACTACAGGGCGCAGGTGCGTCGGGTAATACCCCCCTGCACGGCGCACTGCAGCGAGCTGGGCGCTACTTCAGTACCGATGATCCCTGGAAGGACAGCACTGGCAATATGTTGGCCTGTCGTCAGAACTACGCGCTGTTGACCACCGACGGCTATTGGAATCAGGACAATAGTGCTGGCGGCTACAGTCCTAAGGTGGGTAATGCCGACAAGGGCAGCACATACGGTGATGACTACAGCGACACGCTTGCCGATGTGGCGTACCACTATTGGAAGACGGATCTGATGCCGGGTCTGGCCAACGATGACAAGGAGAAAACGTGGCAGAACATGGTGACATTTGGTATCTCCATTGGTCTGCAGGGCAAATATGACCCGACCAAGCCGCCACCGACCACCTGGCCGGACCCTATCAAAAATGCTGGCGCGGAACGTATTGATGACCTGTGGCACGCGAGCCTCAACGGAAAGGGCAGCTTCGTGGTGGCCACGGATACCGACAAGTTCGCCGATGCGTTGGATGAAGCGCTGAAGAACATCGCTGCACGTAGTGCGTCCGGTTCCAACATTGCGTCCAGTTCGACCAAAACCGAATCGACGACGTTGACCTTCGTGGCCGGCTTCACCTCCGGCACCTGGATTGGCGACATGACCGCCAGCCCCTTCAATGCGGCCTTGACCGGGGTGTCGAGTACGCCGTTGTGGACGTTGTCGAAAACCTTTGCGACTGGGGGCGTCAATGCCAAATTCGCTGAGCGCACGGTATTGACCAGCTTTGGCGGTACGGCTCAGCTGTTCAATAACGCACTTGCCTCGTCCAGCGTGTTTGCGCGCGCGGCAACCGGAACAGCGGCATCGGTCGGTGCCGCTGACAACATCGATTACCTGCGTGGCGATCAGAGCAAGGAAGAAGGTCAAAAAGACGGAACGCTACGCAAACGCGCCTACCCGCTGGGTGACATCATCGATTCTTCCCCTGCCTTCGTGGGTGAAGTGGATGCCAGTACCGTGTTTGTCGGTGCCAACGACGGCATGCTGCATGCCTTGAGGACGGACAACGGCAAGGTCCTGTTTTCATATGTGCCCAAGGGCTTGGATTTCAAGAACATGGCCACGCTTAGTTCGCCGGACTATGAGCATCGCTATTTTGTCGATGGTTCCATCGACGTAATCAGTCGTGCCAACCAGGGGAATGGCAAGAACATCCTGGTGGGGGCGCTGGGGCGTGGTGGTCGTGGCGTGTTCGCGCTGGATGTGACCGCTCCGGACAGGATGTCCGCCCGCGACGTGCTATGGGATGAGACCTTCCAGACCCCGGACAGTGGCAGCGATCCGGATGCGGACATGGGCTACGTGTTTGGTGCGGTTCGCATTCGCAATGGCAACGCGGGCAAGACCTATGCGTTGGTGCCGAACGGCATTGACAGCACCAATGGCTCGGCCGTGCTGTATGCCTACGAACTTTCTGCAAGTGGTTCGATCATCAAGACCCACAAGCTGGTGGCTGATGCGGGCACCGGCAACGGGCTGATGTCTACTGGTATGGCCGATTTGAATGGCGACGGAAAGATCGACGTTGTGTATGGCGGCGACCTGAAGGGCAACATCTGGCGCTGGAATTTCGAAGGTACCAACCCGACGGCGGCGGTCAAATTGTTCCAGGCCAAGGATCCGCAGAACAAGCCGCAGCCGATCACTGGTGGTTTGGCGGTGGGCCGCGACACGTCGGGCAAGGTGTTTGTTGGCTTCGGTACCGGCCGCTTCATCTCCAACGCTGACGTGCCCGGTGATGACCCGAACGTACCCTCGCAGGTGCAGAGTATCTACGGCATTGTCGATTCCAATTCGACCATCAGCAGCCGTACCGATCTGGAAGCGCGGACCATCCCGTTCTCCGGCAAGACCAAGACAGGCCAGGACGCGCGTGGCTTTGAGGCGTATTCCGCACTGAGCAGTAGCAAACAGGGCTGGTATATCGATCTGCCGGTGCCGGAGCGGGTGACCTCGGCCCCGACGGTGTACGGTTCGGCGATGTATCTGACCTCGGTGATTCCGGCAACGGGAGTGGACTGCACCGGCGCCAACGGCAGGGGCTTTATCAATGCCATCAACCTGTTCACTGGCACCAGCCCGAAAAGTGGTGGTTACTTCACCGACTCCACTGGTTTGACCGACAAGGATGGAAATTCCGGGGTCATCGGTTCGGTGGGCGTAGAGGGAGGGCAACCCACAGAAGTGAACGTGACCGATACGCTGGTGACCGTGGGTACCGGTCAAGGTGCCGGTAGTGCGATCAGCGGTGGCGGTGGCAAAGAAACTCAGAGTGAGGATATCAATCCACCCGCTGGTGGCCGAGCGAGTCGCATCAGCTGGCGTGAGATCCTGCCGGAATGAACAGGGGAATGACGATGTCCAATCAAAAGGGTTTCACGTTGATCGAGCTGATGATCGTGGTGGCGATCATCGGCATCCTGGCCGGTATTGCGTACCCGAGCTACGTCGAACATGTGGTCAAGACGAGGCGTGTGGCTGCTGCCGGGTGTTTGCTGGAGAAAGTGCAGTTTTTGGAGCGCCATTACACCAGCTATCCGATGAAGGGGTACGAGGATGCGCAAGTGCCAACGACTGCCTGTGACGATGAAATCGCGGAGTACTACACGATTGATCCGGGTAAGCCGGATGCCACCACCTTCAGTCTGACCGCGACGCCGAAAGGATCGCAGGCCACGAAGGACACCAAGTGCGGAACACTCGGCATCAATCAGGCTGGTGAGCGTACGGCGAACGGAGTGACGGGGACTGTTGCTGCGCAGTGTTTCTAATGTACGGCGTTGCACCCATTTACTGATTCACACTGACGCGAAATGAACATGGGCCGCCGGCGATGCCGTTGCGGCCCATGTTGTTTTTTGGCGTTCGGGGTGGTGGATCGGGTACGAGGCAATGCGCTTCGCGATTGAGTGGTTTGCTGGGCGCTGTGTGGCTTGGTTCGTAGCAATAAATGCTGCTTCTACATTCAAACAGCGACCTGCAGGGAAACGCTAAACCGGCGCCTCCCTGCAGGTACTCAACATGCACGTCTTCCTGCCGTCAGCCCAGTTTGAAATCAACGGGAATCAGTCCGTAGGCCTGTACCGGGCGGCCGGCATCCACGGCCGGGTGGAACTTCCAGCGGCGTAGCACTTGGGTGCGTGCAGCAGCGTCCAGGCTGCGGTTGCCGCTGCTGCGTTCGATGGTGACTTCCAGTGGTGAACCGTCTTCGCCGACCAGTACGCGCAGGGTCACGGTGCCTTGTGCGCCGGCCATCAACGCATCGCGCGGATAGGCCGGTGCGGGTGCGCGCTGGTAACGCAGCTGCACGCCTTCCAGTGGCGAGGACGGTGCGATGGAATCAATGGCCGGTGCGTTGGTTTCGACGGGTGCGACGTCGACCGGTGCGCTGATGATGGCTTCGGTGGCGAAGATCGGCATGGGTGCGTTGTCGACCGGCGCGGGCAGGGCGGGTTGGCGCGGCGGTGCCGGCGCGCGAGTGACGGGGATGGGATCAGGACGCGGTGGCGTGGGGGTCACCGGCTTCACTTCCGGTACCTGCCAGCGCGGTTCGCGCACGGTGTCGTTGCGGATGGGGGCCTGGGCCAGTGGGATCAGCAACATCCCCAGCGCCAGTGCGTGCAGGGCGATGGCAGTGCTGTAGGCGAAGATGCGGGACGGCTCGAAGTGCAGCGACGGGGTGCGGGGTTGCGTGCGGACCATGTTCGACCTCCATGCGTGGGCGTGTGACAGAAGACAACGCGCGATGACACAGGACGGGGTTGCAGGTTCCGGCCTGCGTGAGGCCAGTGCGCCAGTGAATTGGGGCGGCGGCAAGCGGGGTTTGGATTGTTGGTTATCTGCTGGACAGCTTTTGGGGATTGCTGGAGTTGCTGGGGAGGGTTTTGTGGTGCTGGGATTTCATCCCAGCCTACGGTCGCGTTTGCTGCGGTTTGAATGGCGCCGCTTCTTGCATTGCCTCCGGAAACGACAACGGCGCCCAAGGCGCCGCTGTCGATTCACATGGAACGCTTGAATCAGCGGCCGAGTTCGAACACCACGTCGAGGTTGACCGAGACGGTGGTTTCGCCCGGGGAGACAGCGGTGTCCATTTCTGCCTTGGCCGAGCGGCCGGCCATGGCCATCATCGGCATCGGGCGGAAGCCGCCCTGGCTGCCTTCGGAGATGCTGACGATGCGGCGCACGCGCAGGCCCAGCGACTTGGCGTAGGTCTCGGCGCGGACCTGGGCCTTCTTCAGTGCGGCCAGACGGGCTTCGTCGTAGACCGGCTCGGGCTGGTCGATCTCGAAGCTGGGGCCGTTGATCTGGTTGGCGCCCTGGGCGGCGAGGCTGTCCAGCACCTTGCCCAGCTTGGCGATGTCACGCACTTTCAGGCTGACGGTGTTGTTGGCCTGGTAGCCGGTGATCTTCGGCGGCTCGTTCTCGGCGTAGCGGTACTGCGGGCTGAGGTTGATGCCGCTGGTCTGGATGTCGCGCTCGGCGATGCCGGCGGCCTTGATCGCGGCCATCACTTTGTCCATCTGCACGGCATTTTCGCGCATGGCGGTGTTGCCATCCGCAGCCTGGGTGACCACGCCGGCCGACAGGGTGGCGATGTCCGGGACGCGGCGTGCCTCGGCCTGGGCGGAGATGTTCAGCAACGTGGCGTCGCTGGCGACAACGGTCGGGACGGTTTGAGCGTGGGCGGTCATCGTGGCTCCCAAGGCAAGTGACAGGGACAGCAGCAGCGGGGCGAAGGCGTGTTGGCGGCGCATGAGGATCCTCCTTGGATGGATCGTGAAGTTGAAGTTCGGAGCGATGAACGTGTGGTGAGCCAGCGCGGGGTTGCTGTCACATTCGCGACGTGGCGGATCATTCAGGTAGCTGGCGCAGGTTATGCTTCCGCGATGCTTTATCTTGCCTCCCGCTCCCCCCGTCGAAATGAACTCCTGACCCGCCTTGGTGTGCCCTTCCATGTCCTGGATGTGGACGTGCCGGAGGTGCGTGCCGCAGGTGAGCCAGCCGAAGCCTACGTGTGCCGGGTGGCATTGGACAAGGCGCGCGCCGGCTTGGCGCGGCTGGCCGATGACCCGCAGGCGGTCGTGCTGGGCTCGGATACCGAAGTCGTGCTGGGTGACCGGGTGTATGGCAAGCCGGCTGATGCGGCCGATGCGGCCGCGATGCTGGCCTCGCTGGCCGGCCGTACGCACCGGGTAATCACCGTGGTGGCGCTGGTGGCGCACGGGCGGCATGCGCTGGAGACGGTGACGTCCGAAGTGACATTCGCGTCAATGAGCGCTGAGCAGATCGCTGCCTACGTCGCCACCGGCGAACCGATGGGCAAGGCCGGTGGCTATGCGATCCAAGGGGGCGCGGAGCGTTTCATCAGCCATCTGGCGGGCAGTTATTCAGGGGTAATGGGGTTGCCGTTGCAGCAGACCGACGCATTGCTGTCGGCCTTCGCTGCCGGGGCGGCAAGCAGTTCCATGGACGAGGGGGAATGAAGGACGTGTCCGAAGAAATTCTGGTGAATGTCACGCCGCGCGAAACCCGTGTGGCGGTGATCGAGAACGGCATGTTGCAGGAGCTGCACATCGAGCGCGGTTGGCGCCGTGGCGTGGTCGGCAACATTTACAAGGGCAAGGTGCAGCGGGTGATGCCGGGCATGCAGGCCGCGTTCGTCGAAGTGGGGCTGGAGCGTGCCGCGTTCCTGCACGCCAACGATGTGGTGCGACCGGCGCCGGTGGTCGGCGACACCGATGAAACCGCGCCGACCCTGCCGTTGCCCTCGTCGGTGCCGATTGTCGAGTTGTTGCGCGACGGGCAGGACGTGGTGGTGCAGGTGGTCAAGGACCCGATCAGCAGCAAGGGTGCGCGGTTGACCACGCACATCAGCATTCCCTCGCGGTATCTGGTGCTGCTGCCGCAGTCGAAGATGGTCGGTGTGTCGGCGCGCATTGAAGACGAAGCCGAGCGCGCCCGCCTCAAGTCATTGGTCACGGAAATTTCCGCCCAGCACGGCGGCTACGGTTACATCGTGCGTACCAATGCCGAAGGCCAGCCGGCCGAGGCGCTGGCCGAGGACATCTCGTACCTGTCGCGCGTGTGGAATGTGGTGGAACGGCGTGGCCGCGAAGCGGCGTCGTGCAGCGTCATCTATGAAGACCTGAGCCTGCCGCTGCGTTCGGTGCGTGATCTGATCCGCAAGGACGTGGACAAGGTGAAGGTGGATTCCAAGGAAACCTTCATCCAGCTCAAGGCCTTTGTCGCCAAGTACATGCCGGTGCTGGACGAGAAGCTGGAGCTGTACACCGGCGACCGCCCGATCTTCGACATGTTTGGCGTGGAGGATGAGATCGTCCGGGCGTTGAACAAGCAGGTGCCGCTCAAATCCGGCGGTTATCTGGTCATCGATCAGACCGAGGCGATGACCACCATCGACGTGAACACCGGTTCGTTCGTCGGCCAGCGCAATCTGGAAGAAACCGTGTTCCGTACCAATCTGGAGGCGGCACAGACGGTGGCGCGCCAGCTGCGGCTGCGCAACCTGGGCGGCATCATCATCATCGATTTCATCGACATGGATGATCCCGAGCATCGCCGTCAGGTGCTGCGTACGCTGGAAAAAGCGCTGACCCGCGATCACGCCAAAACCACGGTCTACGACTTCTCGCCGCTGGGTCTGGTCGAAATGACCCGCAAGCGCACGGTCGAAAGCCTGGAGCGGCAGTTGTCGGAAACCTGCCCGCAGTGCAGCGGGCGCGGCAGCATCAAAACCACCGAGACTGTGACCTACGAGATCTTCCGCGAGATCACCCGCGCCGTGCGCCAGTTCGAGGCGGCGCGCCTGTTGGTGATCGCCTCGTCCAAGGTCGTGGCGCGCATCACCGACGAAGAGTCGGCGGCGGTGGCCGAGCTGGAGGAATTCCTCGGCAAGAGCATCCGTTTCCAGGCCGATGACCAGTACCTGCAGGAGCAGTTCGATGTTGTGCTGCTCTGATCGCGGCCTCGCTTCCGTGGTGGAGGGCGGCGTTGGCGAATGACCACGCTGTGGCACCACCGTTTGCGGCATCTCCGACGTCATGTGCTGTTTGCACTGGCGCTGGTTCTGGTGGGCGTGGCTTTGTTGGTCGGCACGCTCAGCCAGTTGTTGCCGATGGTGGAGTCGCACCCGGACAAGGTCGCCGCCTGGTTGAGTGAACGCGCCGGCCAGCCGGTGGCGTTCGACCGCTTGGACACGCGTTGGACCCGGCGCGGTCCGCTGCTGCAGCTCGATGGCCTGCGTATTGGCAGCGGCGGCGGTGTGCGTGTCGGTCAGGCTGAAGTGCTTGTTGCGTTGTATTCGGGCCTGTTGCCGGGTGCACCGCTGACCGAATTGCGCCTGCGTGGTTTGACCTTGACCTTGCAGCGCGCCGACGACGGCCGCTGGTCGGTGCGTGGCTTGCCCAGCGCTGACAGCGGTGGCGATCCACTCGATGCGCTGCGGCGTCTGGGTGAGTTGCAGGTTATCGGCGGCCAGTTGCAGGTCGCGGCGCCGTCCATCGGCGTGCAGGCGCGCGTTCCGCGCGTGGATCTGCGCCTTCGTGTGGACGGCCAGCGGTTGCGGGTCGGCGCCAAAGGTTGGATTGATACCGCGGCACCACCGTTGACCGCAGTGCTGGATTTCCAGCGCGATCGCGGCGATGGGCAGGCGTGGCTGTCGGCCGAGCCGGCGGATCTTGCGGCGTGGTCGCCGTTGTTGCGCTTTGCCGGCGTGCAGTTGCGCCAAGGCAAGGGTGAGTTGAATGGTTGGGTGCAGCTGCACGATCACCGCGTGGTCGCCGTCACCGCCGAAGGCGAGCTGGAAGACGTGCAACTGTCCGGCGCGCCGTTGCAGTCGGCAACCGAGGCACCTTCCAGCAGTTTCAAACAGCTGCAGCTGCGTGCGCGCTGGAAGTCCATCGACGGCGGCTGGCGGCTGGATGCGCCGTTGTTGCGCATTACCGAAAGCGGCGAGCCACAGGTGCTCGATGGCCTGCTGCTGGCCGGCGGCAAACATTTCGCGCTGCAGGGCAAACAACTCGACGCTGGCCCGCTGCTGCGCGTGGCGGCGCTGAGCGAGCGCTTGTCGCCGGATCTGCGGCGCTGGTTGAACCAGTCGCGGCCCAAGCTGCGCTTTGCCGACGTGCGCATCGTCGGCGATGCCGATGGCCCGTTGCGCGCGGAAGGTGAGCTGCTTGATGCCAGCTTCGATCCCGTCGGCAAGAGCCCGGGTTTGAGTGGCCTGCGCGGGCGCTTTGAAGGCGACGCACAAGCGGTATCGCTGAGCCTGCTGCCCGACCACGAAGTGCGTTTCGACTGGCCCACCGGGTTTGGCGTGCTGCACGAGCTGCGCCTGTCAGGCGAATTGATCGGCTGGCGCGAGGGCGACGGTTGGCAGGTCGGTACGCCGGCATTGCGTGTGCAGGGCCGCAACTACGCGGCCGATGTGCGCGGCAGCATGTGGTTCCAGGGCGACGGCACGCGGCCGTGGATGAGTCTGGCTGCCAAGATCGACGACGTTCCGCTGACCGCCGCCAAGAGTTTCTGGGTGCGCTCAAGCATGAGCCAGGCCGCCATGGACTGGCTGGACGCGGCGCTGGTGGACGGCACCCTGCGCGGCGGCACCGGGCTGGCCGTGGGCGACCTGGACGACTGGCCGTTCGACAACCATGACGGCCGCTTTGAAGCTGGTGGGCGTATTGATGACGGCAGCATCCGCTTCCACAAGGATTGGCCGGTGATGCGCCAGGTGGATGCGGACATCAACTTCATCGCCAATGGGTTTGAGTTGCAGGGCAAGGGCGAGCTGGCCGGGGTGAAGGTCGACCGCATGCAGGCCGGCATTGCCGACTTCCACGAGTCGCTGCTGCAGGTGCGCGCCAATACCGTGGACGATGGCAGCCAGCTGCTGGCGATGTTGAAGCAGAGCCCGTTGCAGGCGACCTATGGCGAAACCCTGGACAACCTGACGGTATCCGGCACGGCCGGCGTCAGCTTCGACCTGCAGCAGCCGTTGCGTCGCGGCGATGGCGCCGGCCGCCTGCAGGGCACGGTGGATCTGCGCGGCGCGCGTCTGGCCGACAAGCGCTGGGATCTGCAGTTCGACAACGTGCGCGGCAAGGTTCAGTACGGTGGCAATGGGTTTGACGCGCCGGCCTTGCAGGTGCGGCATCAGGAACGCGATGGCGTGCTGGCATTGCGCGCGGGCGACCCGGTCAAAAATCCCGCGAATGCGTTCGAGGCGGAACTCACCGCCACGCTGGACGCTGGCAACCTGCTCAATCGCGCGCCCGAGCTGGGCTGGCTCAAACCGTATGTGCACGGCACCTCCAACTGGACCGTTGGCGTCAGCTTGCCCAAGGTCGCGGCGGGCAGCCGTGCCGCGCCGCCAACGTTGCTCACCCTGCAGTCGGATCTGCAGGGCACGCGGCTGCAATTGCCGGCGCCACTGAATAAGCCGGCCGGCGAGGCACTGCCAACCACCGTGCAGGCCGCCTTGCCGATGGGCAGCGGGCGTATCGATGTCGCTTTCGGCAAGTTGATGGCCTTGGCCGCGCGCAGCCAGAACGGCAAGACCGGCGTGCAGGTGACGATGGGCAGTGATCGGGTGGATCACGAACCGCCAGCCGACGGATTGGTGGTCAACGGCCGCACGCCCTCACTTGATGCGCTGGAGTGGATCAGCCTGGCGCGCGGTGGTGATAGCGCCCAGGACAAGGACGGACTCGCGCTGAAACATGTCGACGTGCTGGCCGACCAATTGCTGCTGATCGGCGGGCGTTTCCCGCAGACGCGCCTGCAATTGCGCCCGGGTGCCGATGCGGTGGCGGTGCAGCTCAGCGGCCCGGCATTGGCCGGCAACCTGCATATTCCGCAGGCCGATGGCGGCACCGTCAGCGGCCAGCTTGAGCGTGTGCATTGGCAGGCCGCCAAAGCGGCAGCGGTGGAATCCACCGACACGCCGATGGCCCCGGTCAATCCGGCCAACATCCCGCCGCTGGCGCTGGATATCGAAGACCTGGAATTCGGCACGGTGAAGCTGGGCCAGACGCGCCTGCGCACCCAACCGTTGGCCGATGGCCTGCGCGTGCAGGAGCTGCAGATCCGCGCGCCCAAACAAACCATCGACGTGCATGGGCAGTGGCGCGGCATGGGCGCGCAAGCCCGCACCGAAGCCAGCGCCAACGTGCAGACCGAAGACCTCGGTGATCTGATGCAGCGGCTCGGCTACGGCGGCCAGGTGCGTAGCGGGCAAGGGCAGATGCAGTTGCAGGTCAACTGGAACGCCGCGCCGATGGCGTTCAGTCTGGCCAATCTGGAAGGCGGGCTGAGCATGAACCTGCGCAACGGCCAGCTGCTGGAAGTGGAGCCGGGCGCCGGTCGAGTGCTCGGGCTGTTGAGTGTGGCGCAGCTGCCGCGTCGACTGATGCTGGATTTTCGCGATCTTTTCTCCAAGGGCTTGGCGTTCAATCACGTCGAAGGCGCGGTGCGTTTTGACGGCGGCATGGCCAGCACCGACAAAATCGCCATCGAGGCGCCGGCGGCCAACATCACCATTCGCGGCCAGGCCGACCTGCGCAGCCAGCAGTTCGACCAGACCATCGACGTCAACCCGCGCTCGGGCAATCTGCTCACCGTGGTCGGCGCGGTCGCAGGTGGCCCGGTGGGCGCGGCGGTCGGCGCTGCGGCCAATGCGGTGCTTGGCAAGCCGTTGGGCGAAATCGGCTCCAAGACCTACAAGGTCACCGGGCCGTGGAAAGACCCCAAGGTGGAAGTGATCGACCGCGACACCCCGCGCGCGCCGCCGCCGGTAATCACGCCAGCCGCCCCCGGTCTCTGACACGCTGTGCGCAGCCCTCATCGTTGGAGCCGCTGATCCCCTCGCGCTTCCATTGCGCGCCCCGCGTTTCCGGGGCGCGAATCCACTTCTGATTGCCCCGCCAGCTTGCGAAGCGCAGGCCCGGCCCCCATCTGGAATGTCATGACCGACAACGCCCTCACGCTCGCCGAAACCCGCCTGTTGCTGCCCGCCGGGCTGGACGCCAACCGCCTTGAACGTACCTTCGGCACCCTGCTGGGGCCGGGCATCGACTTCGGCGACCTGTATTTCCAGCATTCGCGCCGCGAGAGCTGGAGCGTGGAGGACGGCATCGTCAAGGACGGCGCCCATGCCATCGAGCAAGGCGTTGGCGTGCGCGCCATTTCCGGCGAGAAGACCGGCTTTGCCTATTCCGACGACATCCAGCCGGCCGCGTTGCTGGCTGCCGCACAGTCGGCCCGCGCCATCTCCCGCGATGGCGGTGCGCAGGACGTGCGCGCGCTGGTGCGCGGCAGCGGCCGCGCGCTGTATCCGGCGCTGGATCCGGTGGACAGCATTGGTAACGAAGCCAAGGTCGAGGTGCTGAAGCGTCTGGACCGCTACCTGCGCGCGGCGGACCCGCGCGTGCAGCAGGTGATGGTGAGCCTGTCCGGCGGCGTCGATACCGTGCTGATCGCGCGCAGCGACGGCGTGTTGGCGGCCGATGTGCGGCCGCTGGTGCGCTTGAACGTGCAGGTGATCGTTGAACAGAACGGACGCCGCGAATCCGGCTATTCCGGCGGCGGCGGCCGTTACAGCTATGAAGAACTGTTTGCCAATGACCGCCCGGAAGGCTTGGCCCGCGAAGCGCTGCGGCAGGCGCTGGTCAATCTGGAAGCGATCCCGGCCCCGGCCGGGGTGATGCCGGTGGTGCTCGGCCCGGGCTGGCCCGGCGTGCTGCTGCACGAGGCGGTCGGCCACGGACTGGAAGGCGACTTCAACCGCAAGGGCACCAGCGTCTATGCCGGCCGCATCGGCGAACGCGTGGCGTCACCGGGCGTCACCATCGTTGACGACGGCACTCTGGACGGCCGCCGTGGCTCGCTCAACATCGACGACGAAGGCACGCCCACGCAGTGCACCACGCTGATCGAGGACGGCATTCTCGTCGGCTACATGCAGGACACGCTCAACGCACGCCTGATGGGCGTAAAGCCTACCGGCAACGGTCGCCGCGAATCGTTCGCGCACATGACCATGCCGCGCATGACCAACACCTATATGCGCGCCGGCAATCACGACCCGCAGGAGATGATCCGTTCGGTGAAGAAGGGCTTGTACGCGGTGAATTTTGGTGGCGGCCAGGTGGATATCACCAGCGGCAAATACGTGTTCTCCGCCACCGAGGCGTACCTGATTGAAGACGGCAAGATCACCGCGCCGGTGAAGGGCGCCACCTTGATCGGCAACGGCCCGGAGACGATGCAGAAAGTGCGCATGATCGGTAACGACCTGGCGCTGGACGAAGGCGTCGGCATCTGCGGCAAGGACGGCCAGAGCGTGCCGGTCGGCGTCGGCCAGCCGTCGTTGCTGATCGAAGGGATTACCGTGGGTGGTACGCAGGCTTGAGGGTGCTTCAGGAGCGGCCCTCATCCGCCCCATTGGGGCACCTTCTCCCGTAAACGGGAGAAGGGACAGCTGGCATTTGGAACTTTGCAGAGTCCCCCTCGAACTGCAGATATGCAATCCCTTCTCCCGCCTGCGGGAGAAGGTGCCCCGCAAGGGGCGGATGAGGGGGAGCCTTTCGCTACAGAACCAAACCAGCAGCAAAGCCCCTCAGTCCAGATCAATCCTGTTCGTCGCCTTCCACATCATCAGCGTCGTCATCATCATCGCCACCAACTTCCGCAGCCGCGCTCAGCACCGGTGCAAGCATCAGCTCGCGCAGCACCTGGTAGATCTCACGGTAGGCGCGCGGCGGCTTGTTCTTGGCCTTCTCGGCCAGTGCATTGCGTACCAGCGTACGCAGCTCCTGGCGATCGGCGTCGGGGTGCTCGTCCAGCAGTTCGGCAAGGGCGGCATCGCCTTCGGCCAGCAGGCGCTCACGCCAACGCTCCATGCGGTGCATGATGGCCACTTCGCGGCGTGAGGTGTCGCTGTTGGCATCCAGCGCGTCGCGGATGGCCTCCAGGGTTTCGTCCTCTTCGCGGCGCATCTGCTTGGCCAGGAAGGCCAGCTGGCGCTTGCGGGCACCGTGCGACGTGATGCGCTTGGTGTACTCGATATGTTCCAGCAGGCCTTCCGGAATCGGCAGGCGTGCCAACTGGGCCGGAGTCAGCTCTACCAGCTTCTCGCCCAGGGCCAGCACTTCCAGCGCTTCGCGCCGGTTCTGGCTGCGGCTTTCGCCTAAAAATTCGCCGGTATCTTGGTCGCGTCCGCGCATCGTACTGCTACCCACTAAACTTCAGTTATTGAAAAATCCGGTCACAAAGGGCCGGGGTTTCGCGAGAGATTCGCATCATGCCTTTCCGGCCATGCTTGACCGGAAACCTTGCGAGGGGCTCGCATCACATCTCAAGTCCGGCCCAGATGGCCGGTGCTTCGCAAAGGATCCGCACCCCGTCCGGGCAGGCTACGCCGGGCGATGTGAAGGGATTCGGCCAACAAGGATAAAGCATTGAACGCCATTACCACCCACAACGCTTCCACCGATGACAGCCTGCCGCGCCTGGAACAGCTGGCCGGCATCTCCCAGCGGCTGTTGGAGAAGGCCCGTGCCCTGGGCGCCACACAGGCGGAGGTCAGCTGCAGCGAGGAGCGCGGGCTGGATGTGAACGTCCGCCTGGGCGAGGTGGAAACGGTGGAATCCACCCACGATCGCGGCATTGCCGTGACCGTCTACTTCGGCCACCGCAAGGGCAGCGCCAGCACCGCCGATCTGCAGGAATCCAGCCTGGAATCCACCGTGGCGCAGGCCTGCGCGATTGCCCGCCATACCGAAGACGATCCGGCCGCTGGCCTGGCCGATGCCGAGTTGATGGCGACCCAGTTCCCGGACATGGATGGCTGGCATCCGTGGGCGCTCAGCGCCGATGAGGCGTTGGACCTGGCGCTGGCCTGTGAAGCGGCAGGGCGATCGGCTGATAGCCGCATCAGCAACTCCGACGGCGCCTCGGCGGCCACCGCGCAGAGCTTGTCGGTGTACGCCAACTCGCACGGCTTCATCGGCCGGGAGCGCAGCAGCCACCATTCCATCGGCTGTGCGCTGATCGCCGGTCAAGGCGATGGCATGCAGCGCGACGGCTGGTACACCAGCGGACTGGCGCGCGAAGACCTGACCGACCCGGCGCAGGTGGGCCGCATCGCTGCCGAGCGTACGCTGTCGCGCCTGCAGCCGCGCTCGTTGCCGACCGGCGAAGTGCAGGTGCTGTTTTCCGCAGAGATGGCGCGCTCGCTGATCGGCCATTTGCTGGGTGCGGTGTCTGGCGGCGCGTTGTACCGCCGCGCCAGCTTCCTGCTCGACAGCGTCAACACCCGGCTGTTCCCGGAATGGTTTGCCGTCGATGAAATGCCGCTGCTGCCGCGCGGCCTGCGTTCCAGCACCTTCGATGGCGAAGGCGTGGCCACGCGCAATTCGGCGTTGATCACCGATGGCGTGTTGCAGCGTTACATCCTGGGCAGCTACTCGGCGCGTCGGCTCGGCTTGAAGACCACCGCCAATGCCGGTGGCGTGCATAACCTGAAAGTGGCGGCCAACGCGGGCGACCGCGCGTCCATGCTGTCGGGTATGGGCACCGGTTTGCTGGTGACCGAGCTGATGGGGCAGGGCGTGAATGGCATCACCGGCGACTACTCGCGCGGTGCTGCCGGCTTCTGGGTGGAGAACGGGCAGATTGCCTATCCGGTCGACGGCATCACCATCGCCGGCAACCTCAAACAGATGTACGCCGGGATCGAGGCGGTGGGCAGCGACGTCGATCCGCGCTCGCATGTGTCGGTCGGCTCGATCCTGGTCGGGAAGATGACGGTGGCCGGCGACAATTGAGATGGCATTTGATAGTTGCGGGCTATGCTTATCCTGATTTAGGCGTCATTCTTATAGCGGTAGATCCGTTACACATTTCAACCCACAACAAGGATAAGGGGACGCTATGAGCGACTATCAGAACAATCCGCCACCGCCGCCGGTTGGCGATGCAAGCAGTGAAGAGCGTCAGTGGGCGATGTTTGGTCACCTGTCCGCGTTGACCGGCGTTGTCACCGGCGGCGTTGGCAACATTGTTGGCCCGCTGGTGATCTGGCTGGTCAAGAAAGACACCATGAGCTTTGCAGCTGATCAGGCCAAGGAAGCGTTGAACTTCAATATCACGCTGGCGATTGTTGCGCTGGCGTTGGTGGTGTTGTCGGTGGTGACGCTCGGCATCGGCCTGATTGTGGTGATCCCGCTTTCGATCGCACTGGGCGTGGCGTGGCTGGTGCTCACGATCATGGCTGGCATCAAGGCCAATGAAGGCGTGACGTACCGCTATCCGTTCACCCTGCGCCTGATCAAGTAATCGATCTGCAGGTGGTTGCAAAAAAGCCCGGAAAATCCGGGCTTTTTTGTTTCTGGTGTTTGTATGTATTGGAGACGTTGCGCAGCAGGAATGGTGAGTCGGTGATCGTGATGCGGCATTCCGATTGTTGCGTTGTTGCCGGCATCGAGACCGGCGTCATTCGCATCAACGACGATGCGTGGCCGGGATTTCATCCCAGCCTGCGGCTCAGTGCGATCGCTTTACGGTGAGTTCGCCCAATGCGGACAGTGCAGCGGCGCGATCGGCGAACGGTGCGAGCGTCGCCTGCATGGTGTCGGCCAGTTCGTCGAGCGTGGCCTTGGCGCCGTCCATGCCCAATAGCGACGGGAAGGTGGACTTGTCCTGTGCCTGATCCTTGCCTGCGGTTTTGCCGAGCTGCTCGGAGCTGGCTTCCACGTCGAGGATGTCGTCGCGCACCTGGAAGGCGAGGCCGAGCGTGTCGGCGAATGCGTCCAGCCGCGCGAGTTCGTCGTCGCTGGCGTTACCGCACAGCGCGCCCATGCGTACCGCCGCGCGAATCAGTGCGCCGGTCTTGAGTGCGTGCATGCGCTTGAGGTCGGCCAGTGGCTGCTGATGACCGGTGGCGTCGATATCCAGCGCTTGGCCGCCACACATGCCGGCGGCACCGGAAGCACTGGCCAAGGTGCGCAGGCAGGCCAAGGCCAGCTCCGCTGGCAGATCGGCTTCTGCCAGCACTTCAAAGGCGCGGGTTTGCAGGGCGTCACCGGCAAGGATCGCGGTGGCTTCGTCAAATGCGATGTGGGTGGTCGGGCGACCGCGACGCAGATCGTCGTCGTCCATTGCCGGCAGGTCGTCGTGTACCAGCGAATAGGCGTGGATCAATTCGACTGCCACTGCGGCAGCATCCAGGCGGGAATCGTCAGCACCAAATACGTGGCCGGCGGCGTACACCAGCAGCGGACGCATGCGCTTGCCGCCGCCCAATGCTGCGTAGCGCATGGCTTGGTGCAGGCCTTTCGGGGCGATGTCGGGGTCGGGCAGGGCGCGTTGCAGTTGCTGTTCGATGCGTTGCAGCCAGGCGGCAAACAGGGCGTCAGTCGTCATTGCCAACGCTGTCGAACGGCTCGGATTTTTCCGGCTGGGCGGGATCGGTGAGCAGGCGCACGCGCAGTTCGGCTTGTTCCAGCGCCTGCTGGCACTGGCGATACAGGCCGACACCGCGTTCATAGGCGGCCAGCGACTGCTCAAGGCTCAGATCGCCGGCTTCCATCTTCTCTACCAGCAGCTCCAGTTCGTCGAGCGACTGCTCGAAGTGGGCGACCGGCGAGGCTTCGTTGGGGGACTTCTTGGGCATGGGGGCAAGTGTGAGCGGCCAGCGGGAAAGGGTCAATTCACCGGATCTGGCGGTTGCCACTGCAGCTGCGCGTCATGCGCCTGCAACCAGAGCTGCAACGCTGCGGAAATGATGCGATCACCGGCGGCCAGTACGGTTTCGCCATCGCACAGCAACGGCAGATGCGGGCGCAGCCACGGCGGCGTGTCGGCCGCTTGCAGGCAGTGTTTGAGCGCGTGTGAATGCACGCGCCCCGGCAGCTGGATACGCTCACCACCCTGACGTTGGCGTAGCGTGAGCGGTTGGTCGAATGCGTTGGTGCCGTGCAGCGACAGGGTTGCGCCGTCGGGCAACGAGATCGGGGTGCGGCCATCCCACTGTACTTGCCAGCCCGGCGGCCATTCCGGCAGCAGTGTTATCGCGTGCAGCTGCTCGCGCCAGCGCACGATTCTTGCCTTGCCCCAGCGGAACTCGGCCTGCTGGTCGTCTGCGGCCTGCAGGAGCTGCCGGTGGATGCTGCGCACGCCGTTGGCCGGCAGTGGCGGCAGTTGGCAGTGGCGCGTCCAGCGGCGCAGCACGCGTGCTTGGCGGGCGTCACTCAGTTGTTTCAGTGCCGCGATGGAAAGTGTGTTGTCGGCCTGAAGGCAAGTGCGCAGGTCGTCACTGTCCTGCTGTTCGAGCAGGTCGCTGGCATCGCTCGTCAACGCGGCGCTGCGTGCCATCGCTGCGGCCGCATGCGGCCAGCGCTCGCGTAGCAGCGGCATGATCTGCAGGCGCAGGAAGTTGCGATCAAAGCCGTCGCTGTCGTTGCTGGGGTCGTCGATCCACTGCAATTGATGTTGCTGCGCGTAGGCTTCCAGCGCGGCGCGGGACACGAGTAGCAAGGGGCGCCACAGCTGGCCGTTGCCGAACGCGCGCAACTCACGCATAGCCGCCAGCCCGTCAACGCCCGATCCGCGCAGCGCACGCAGCAGGAAGGTTTCGGCCTGGTCGTCCTGATGGTGCGCCAAGGCCAGCCATTCGCCTTGCTGCAGTTGTGCCTTGAAGGCGGTGTGGCGGGCATTGCGCGCGGCGGCTTCCAGCCCTTCACCACTGTCGCGGGCGACGTCGACACGGATGACCTGCAGCGGGATATTCCATTGTGCGCAGACATCGCGGCAATGCCGCTCCCAGTCATCGGCCTGCGTTTGCAGGCCGTGATGGACATGCACCGCGCGCAAGTTGCCGGGTGCACGCGCAGCAGTGTGAGCGAGCAGGTGCAGCAGCACGGTTGAATCCAGCCCACCACTGAAGCCGACCATCACCGGGAGGTGGTTCGCAGCGTCGAGCAGAGAGGGCGGAAGCAGGTGCATGGCGGTGCCGAGTATCGGCGCGGGGTGCGGCAACCGCAATTCGTGCGGGCGGCAAACGATGATGGGAGCAGCCCGTAGGCTGGGATGGAATCCCAGCGTTTGGCTCGGCGGTGCTGGGATTGCGCAGTGCTGCATCCCAGCCTACGGGGCTGACTTTCGAGCGCCCCCACCGCAACCCCTCTCCCGTTTTTCGGGAGAGGGGCTCAACTACACGTCACTGCGCTTTGCGCTCGAAGTTCTTCGGCTTCGGTAGATCGACCGGCACGCCCTTGCTATCGCAGGTGGACAGCGCACACAGCCGCTCACGCAGACGTGGAGTGGCCTGCACGATCAGGTGGTAGATGGTGTTCTGTTCCATCGTGCCGCGCACGGCATTGCTGCCGGGGCCGCGTGCCCAGATGCCGACGTCTTCGCCACCGTGCGATTCGCTCTTGGACGGCACCAGCGCTTCCTGCATGTAATCCGGGTGCTCGGTGTCGACGTGGGTCAGGTCGGGGCGGCCATTGGCGGCCTCGAAGCTGCTCGGGCCGTGCGGGAATTTCTTCGGGCCGGCTGGCTGCTGGTTGCTGGCGCCGGTGTAGCCCGGGCCATTGGCGTAGCTCAGCGTGGTGTACGGCATACCCATGCCGTCGCGGGCCAAGTCCAACGCGCCCATGCCGTCTTCGCCGCCCTTGTCCTTGACCTTGCCGAGGATGGCGTTGCCGCGTGCCGGGTAGCCGACAAAGTTGAGCGTGTGCGAGTGGTCGGCGGTGACGATGATCAGCGTCTCGTCGGCCGAGGTGGCGTCCATGGCGGCCTTGACCGCGTCGGACATGGCGATGGTGTCGCCCAGTGCGCGGGCGGCGTTGCCGCTGTGGTTGGCGTGGTCGATGCGCGCGCCTTCCACCATCAGCACATAGCCTTCCTTGTGCTTGGACAGGTTGGCGATGGCCGCGCGGGTGAGTTCGGCCAGCGACGGCTCACCGGCACGGTCCTTGGCGCGGTCCTGCTCGTACTGCATGTGGTCCGGCTCGAACAGGCCAAGCAGTGCCGGTGCGTTGCCGGCGGCCTTGAGCTGGTCGGCGTTCCAGACATAGGCGCCCTGCGGATGGGCGGCTTGCCATTCGGCGACCAGGTTGCGGCCGTCCAGGCGCAGGCCAACCTTGTCGTCGTATTCCGGGTCTTGTTCGTTGATGGTGGTGAACTGGCCGCGACCGCCGCCGAGGGCGACCAACGGGCCACGACCGTAGCGCGAGGTGGACAGCAACTGCTGGGCGATGTCCGCGCAGCCGGCGGCCTTGGCCGCTTCGGGCAGGTCGGTGTCGTTTTCCCAGTTGCGCTCGGGCGAGTGCGCATAGGTGGCGGCCGGGGTGGCGTGGGTCAGGCGCGCGGTGGAGACGATACCGGTCGCCATGTCAGCGCTGTCGGCCAGTTGCAGCCAGGTCAGCAGTTCTTTGTTGAGGCTGTCGGCGCAGTTGTTGCGGCTGCCGGCGCTGACGCCGATGGCGCCCATGTGGCTTTTCACGCCGGTGGTGATGGCGGTCATGGTGCCGGCCGAATCGGGGGTCTGCGAATCGGTGTTGTAGGTCTTGCTGAATGCCGTGGCCGGGAAGCGCTCCCAGGACAGCAGGTTCTCTTCACCCGGATTGCCGTTGCGCTGGCCTTCCAGAATGCGGGCGGCGGCGACGGTGGTCAGGCTCATGCCGTCGCCCAAGAACAGGATCACGTTCTTTGCCTTGCCGGCCATGGCGCCATTGGCCGCTGCGCGGGCTGCGCCATCGCGGTACCACCACTGCGGGGTTTCACCGTCCGGGTGCGCCACCTTGGGCACGTCCACGTGGATTGCCGAAGTGGCGGCCGTGGAGGACTGGGGCGCGGTGCTGGCGCAGGCGCCGAGCAGCAGGGTGGACAGGGCAGCGGACAGGAACGTGGCTTTTTGCATCTGTAGTGATACCGGCGTGAAGACAGACGGCCATTATGGGCAAGCCCGGAAGGCATGCATATGACACGCAGCTTTTCCCTGCCGGGATCGTGCTGCGGCAAGGCTTGCGCTATCGTGGCCGCCTCGATTTTGTTTTCCGGATTCCCTTTATGAACGTGGTATCTGCCTGGCTGCGGATTCCCTTCTGGCAGCGTGTTGTGGGCGGCTTC
This sequence comes from Stenotrophomonas sp., assembly GCF_050737575.1. Taxonomy (GTDB): domain Bacteria; phylum Pseudomonadota; class Gammaproteobacteria; order Xanthomonadales; family Xanthomonadaceae; genus Stenotrophomonas. Next base: position 541,486 of record NZ_JBOHXW010000001.1, on the reverse strand, counting down.
GTGCTGGGCGCGTTGGCCGGTTGGGTCCTGGGGCCCGCCGCCGAGATGTGGTTTGGCCCCTTGGGCGAGATCTACGTCACCCTGATCAAGATGATCGCGGTGCCGCTGGTGTTCTTCGCGGTGATCAACGCGATCAGCTCGCTGCATGGCCAGAAGTCGGTGGCCGCGCTGGGCGGGCGCACCTTCCTGTGGTTCATCATCACCGCCATTCTGGCGGTGGGTATCGGGCTGGCGGTGGGCACGGTGATGCAGCCGGGCACCGGTGGCCTGAAGCTGAGCGTGGACAGCGCGTACACGCCGCGTGACGTGCCGTCGGTGGCGCGGGTGCTGATGGATGTGGTGCCGTCCAATGTGTTCTACGCGCTGGCCGGCATCGGCACGCGGGTCAATGCGGCCGGCGAAACGGTGCTGGCGGCCGGGCGTGGTTCGATCCTGCCGGTGATCTTCTTCGCCGGTCTGCTCGGCTTTGCGATGGTCAAACTGGGCGAGAAGGTCAGCGAGGCCCGCAAGCTGGTGGGCCAGATGAGCGAGATCATGATCCAGGTCACCCGCTTCGTGCTGGAGATGACGCCGCTGGGTACCTTTGGCTTGATCGCCGGGCTGGTGGGCACCTACGGTTTCGAGAAGCTGCTGCCGCTCGGTAACTTCGTGCTGGCGTTGTACGTGGCCTGCGCGCTGCACATCGTCATCGTCTACAGCGGCTTGCTGCTGGCGCATGGGTTGAACCCGATCAAGTTCTTCCGGGGTGCGGCGCCGGGCATGCAGGTGGCGTTCGTGGCCTCGTCAAGTTTTGCGGCGATGCCGGTGGCGATGCGCTCGATCACCGACAATCTCGGCGTCAACAAGGATTACGCCTCGTTTGCGGTGCCGCTGGGTGCCAGCATCAAGATGGATGGCTGCGGCGCGATCTACCCGGCGCTGTGCGCGGTGTTCATCGCGCAATACACCGGCGTGCCGCTGACGCCCGAGCAATACGTGGTGGTGATGATCGCTTCGGTGCTGGGCAGCTTCGGCACGGCCGGCGTGCCGGGTACGGCAGTGGTGATGGCTACCGTGGTGCTGAGCGCGGCCAACCTGCCGCTGGAAGCCATCGGTTATCTGTACGCCATCGACCGCATTCTCGACATGATGCGGACCATGACCAACGTGACCGGACAGATGGTGGTGCCGGTGATCGTGGCCAAGGAAACCGGATTGCTGGACCAGCAGGTTTACGACGCGGTGGGAACGGTCAGCGTGGGCAGTGGTGATACCCGCAGCTAACGTTGGGAGCATCGCAACACACAAGAACGAAGGTCGGCTTGCCGGCCTTCTTTTTTTTTGTTTGCCGAAGCAGGTGCTGCCGAAAATCGTGATCCCTTCGGCAGCTGTAACAGGGTGTAACACCGACCTGTAACACGGCTGATACAGCGGCTGGAGAGCCGCGCTGCTGCGTGCTCGTGGTTCCGTGAATGGCTGCCGATGTGTACCCGCGCCCCGCTGTGCCGCTGTGACAGGGATACAGTCGCGCGGTTTACACCTTGCACTCATCGCCTTGTTTTCATTGATAAAAGTGCGTTGGCATGGTTGCTGCTCTTAGTCCCCCATCGGAACGAATGGGCGGGGCAATGGACAGCAGGACCAGTAATCGCGTCACCGGTTTGATCGGGGCCTTGGTGCTGATGACAGCTGCCAGCACTGTGGTGCAGGCGTCGGGCGCGCGCCAAGGTGTAAAGGCGCAGCCGGGCGAGATTGTGTTGCTGCGCGATGTCTCCACGCGGCCGGCCTACCGCATGCAACCGCCGGGCATGGCCTTGATTGCCGATCCATCGCCGCGCAAAGAGTTGGCCGCCGCACTGGGCGCAGGCGGCATGGACGAACTCAGCGATGCGGATTACGCCTCGATGGAATCCGGCCTGGCCGATGCGTCCCTGTCCCACCATGGGCAGACCACGGTCGAGCGCGTCACCGTTGGCGTGGTGGGTGGCACGCTGGGTCGTGTGGTCGGCGACGGCGGTGCACTCTCCGGTGGACAGATGGCACGCACCATCGGCGGCCCGATGGGCGCGGTGGGCGGCGCCACGCGCGGCATTGGTGACCAGGTGCGCGGCGCATTGGCGCAGTTCCCGCTGGGTCAGCCGACCGGGCCAGGTGGCAAATGAGCCGGCACCTTCCAGCGAAATGCTTTGCGCTGATCATGGGCGTGGCGATGGCTGCGCCGCTGTTGGCGCAATCCAGGGCGGACGCATATGCGGGCATGTTGTCGTACCTGTCCACGGATGCGCATATCGACGGCAATGCATTGGCCGGTGCCAACGGCGCAATCACCGTCAATCAGGCCGCCGGTGATTTGAACCTGCAGGCCAATCTGCACAGCTTCGCCAGCGGCCGTAATGCAACGGCAAGCGTCAGCGCCACGCAGCGACATCTCTCCGATGTATTCGACACACCGATGCAGGCCAGCGCCCGCATCGCAGGCAATGCACTGGCCGGCGCCAGCGGCATTGCGTCAATCAATCAGGCCAGTGGCAGCGGCAACGCGGAGTTGAACTCCGTGACCGCGACGTTGGCCGCACAGGGCATACGCGAGGCAAGCGATGACGCAATGGCGTCGTCCTCGGCGCTCGCGTCGGCAGGGGGGCAACCTGCCGTCAATGATCCGCGCGTCACCCGCAGGGTGGGCGTGGAAGCATCCGCATTGCGCGGGTTTGACGGTGTGTTGCAACTCAATCAGATCGCGGGATCAGGCAATGCAACGGAGAACAGATTCAGCATCTCCGTGCAGGGCACCCCGTGAGCAACGTTCCATCCACTCGATCATCAGAAAACTGAAGAGGGCACCATGAAAGCGAATAAATGGACTGTACTCGCCATGGCGGTCACGGCACTCACCATGAGTGCGGCGGCCAGTGCGGCGGACGACAAAGACGCGAGCGCGAACATCGATCACCAGCACAACGTGAACGAGACGCGCACCAATACCAACACGAATACCAACACCAATACGAACGTAAACACGAACGTAAATACCAACGTCGATACCGATATCGACCTGAAGTTGGATGCCGCTGCCTGGCTGCGTTACTCCGATACCCGGAGCAACACCGACACGCGCACCAACACCGAGACCACCAGCACCTGGTCCAACGATGTCACCGAGAACGTCAACAAGACCTCGAACATCAGCGCCGACGAGCGTAAGGAAAAGAACAACCACGGCGTTGATGTGAACTTCGAGAAGGACATCCGCTTGAGCTCGGACGTCAACTTCTCCGGTGATCCGACCATCACCGGTGACATCGACCTGGATTCGGCGGCGATTGCCATCATCGACAACCGTCAGTCGATCTCCAACAACGAAGCCGACAACGGCCTGCTGACCAACGACGCGTCGATTGCCGATGACGTGGGTTCCACTGCCTCGGGCAACCTTGGCTTCAACGTCGCCGCCGGCGACAACAACGCCCAGGACAACGCAGCTGCGCTGTCGGCAGCCGATGCATCCTTCAGCTTCGGCATGGCCGACGCGGAAGTGTTCGTCCACCAGAGCGGCATGAACAACTACACCATGAACTACGGTGTGACCAACACCGCCGGTGTGGGTGGCAATGCCTTCAATGGTGCCTCGGGCAACATCGGCGTGAACGTCACCTCGGGCAACAACAACGAGCAGAAGAACGCTCTGGCCGCCTCGGTAGCCACCAGCGCCTATGCAACTTCGAGCATCAGCTCCAACCAGGTGTCCTCGGGCAACGAAGTCAGCAATGACGGCTACTACGACTACCTGGTCAACAGCTACTCGATCAGCATGAGCGGCAAGGTCACCGGGACCACCAAGGGCACCGGCACCGGCACTTACACCGGCACCGGCAACTCCTACCAGAAGACCAACTTCTACCCGGATAACTGGGAAGGCGACAGGCATCCGGCAGGTGACCAGACCGGTCACTCGGATTGGGACAACGAGACCCAGGGTGCTGTGGCCAACCCGAACAAGCCGGGAGTGGGCGGCATGGCATGGGATACCGACGAGAAGGGCAACCTGAGCTTCTCGGAGATGGGCACCGCCGACCTGACCGCAAGCTTGAGCGGGCATGTACTGGACATCGATTGGATCGCGGTTGATGCGACCAATACCGCCAGCCTGTCAGGCAGCGCGTTCTCTGGCGCCTCCGGCAACATTGGCGTCAACGTGTCCTCGGGCACCGGCAACCTGCAGGCCAACAGCCTGGCACTGGCTGTCGCACAACCCTCCACGGGTGGTGGCACCGGCGGTGGTGGCGGCAACGAGCCGTAACTGGCCGCGTCATCCGCTTGGATGATGTTTCAGCCTTGAGCAACAAGCCCGGCCATCCGCCAATGGCCGGGTGACACCGGGAGCCCCTGTTCCTCTCCCCCGTGGAGCTGGGGCTCCCACCTGCTGAAGACGTTGGAGACGCGACACTCATGTTCGGCAAGACTCTGATTCTGGCTTGTGCATTGCTGATGGCACCGCAGATGGTGCGCGCCGGCGACGTCGCCTTCAGTGGCGTGTTGCCCAACGGCGGGTTGTACAGCGGCCAGGTCGAGAGCATGCAGGAGCGTCGTTTCCGCAACCTGGTGCGACAGCACACCGACTACAGCTGCGGTGCGGCTGCATTGGCAACCATTCTCAAACATGCCTACCACTTGAACACCGACGAGGCGACGGTGATCGAAGGGATGATGGGCGTGGCTGATCCGGAACTGGTCCGCCAGCGTGGGTTCTCGCTGCTGGACATCAAACGTTACGTCGAATCGCTGGGCATGCGCGGACGCGGCTATCGCGTCAACGAAGATCGCCTGGCAAGCCTGCGGGTGCCCGGGCTGGTGCTGATGGATGTGCGCGGCTTCCGCCACTTCGTCGTGCTCAAGCAGATCCGCGATGGTATGGCTGAAGTGGCCGACCCGATTCTGGGTAACCGGGTGGTGCCCTTGGCTGAGTTTCTGGAGGCGTGGCCGTCACGCGCGGTGTTCGTGGTGATTGGCAGCGACTTCGACCGCAACACGGCACTGCTGCAACCCAGTGAACGGCCAAGCGCGCGTGCGCTGGCTGCACGCCAGGGGCCTGGGCCGATCACCGATGCCGAACTGGTCGACTTCGGCTTTACCCATGCCGACCTGTTCTGAAGGAGCGATGTCATGACCATTTTCAAACCCTGTCTGTTGGTGCTTGCGCTGGGTGTCGCGCTGCCCATCCAGGCCGGAGAGACCACTGCACACGCCGGCAAGGGTCTGCAGGAAATTCCCGATAACGAACTCAATCTGATGCGCGGGCGTTACACCGTCGGTGGCAATGCGGTGGCGTGGTTCGGCGTGACCATGATTTCCAACTGGCAGACCGCCAGCGGCCAGACGCTGCAGGGCGCGCTCACGTTGGCGATGGATTTCAGCAAGGGCAACAAGCCCAAAGTCAGCTTCACCCCCAGCGTCAACATCACCGCCGCCAACGCGCCGCTGCCCGATGCGAGCGGTCGGGCCATTGATGGCAGCGGTTTGCAGAACGTCGCTGGTCTGAGCCAGAGCGTGCAGATCGCAGGCGACGGCAACCGCGCCAGCAACGTGTTGCATCTGAACGTGCGCAATGACGGTGTGATTCCGGGGCAGGGCAATGGGGGCGGGGCGAGCAGCGCGTTGGCACAGGCGGGCGAAGCCAGTGCCTCGGCCAGCTTTGACGGCAACACGGCGCAATTGCAGTTGCGTCTGGAAGGCCAAGGGGCAGTGCAGCAATGGATGCGCAGTGGCAGCGTGGGGCAGAGCATCCAGTTGATGGCCGACGGTCAGCAGGTGGGTAACCGCCTGCAGATCGATCTGGTCAGGCAATCGTTGGGCGGCAATCTGCCGCTGGCACAAAACGTGGCACAAGCCATCACGCTCAATCGGGGGATTGGCGGGGTGGGTGGCCAGTGAACCGCCCGTGCATTGCACGGGCATTGGCAAGGACAACGCAGAGGAATACGACAATGAACCGACTGGCGATGGCGGCGCTGGTGAGTCTGGCTGTGGTTTCGCCTTCAGTGGCGGCGCAGGAGGCGGAAGCCGGCAACAGCACGAGCACGGATGAAGAGGATGTACGCGCACTGGTCGCGCAGCTGGAGGCACTGAAGGCCAGCTACGCGCAGGAAGTGCGACGGCTGCGTGAACTGGACATGCAGGTGCAGGCGATCCAGGCGCGGGTTGGCGGCAAGACGGCGCAGGCCATGGCGCCGGCAACGGTGCCACCGCAGGCGGCAGCAATCGCCGCCGAAGCCGCGCAGCAATCGCCGCCGAAGCCCGCGGGATCCGGCGACGGCTATGCCAGCAGCGCGACTGAAGCGCAGCAGGCCAAAGAGGCCGCGCGGCGCAGTGTGGACGACGTCAAACAGCAGCAGTCGGCCTTGTTCAATCGCCGCCTCACGCTGGAAAACAGCGTCAGCTATGCGCGCTACGACCGCAAGCAACTCACCCTCAACGGCTTCCTTGCGCTGGACGCGATCTTCCTGGGCAACATCGCCATCGAGAACGTGGAGTCCGACTCGGTCACCTACAACTTCGCCGCGCGCTGGGGCCTCAATCCACGGCTGACCTTGAACTTGGATGTGCCCTACATCGCCCGCAAAACCATTTACCAGAAGGGCGGCGCTGGCGGTTCGGCCGCAGCCATCGCACAGGAAGAAACCCACGGCACCGGCATTGGCGATGTCACTGCCAGCGCCAACTACAAGTTGTTCGGCGAACGCGGCTGGCGTCCGGAAACCGTGTTGACTGGCGGCGTCACCGCACCGACGGGCCGCGAGCCGTATGGCCTGGACTGGAAAGTGATCGAACGCGACGACGATGACTTCATCCGTTTCGCGGTGCCGGCCAAGCAACCGACCGGCAATGGCGTGTGGCAGGCCAACCTGGGTTTGTCAGCAGTGAAAACGGCGGACCCGGCGATTCTGTTCGCCAACCTGGGCTACATCCATTCGTTCAAACGCAGCTTCGATGACATTGACTCCAACCCGGACACGATCAACCCGGGCGAAGTGAAGTTGGGCGGCTCGTATTACTTCGGCGCGGGTATCGCGTTCGCCTTCAACGAACGCACCAGTTTGAGTATTTCCTTCAGCGACAAACTCAGCGCCCGCGCGTCCACCCGTTACAAGGACGGCAAATGGATGAAGGTGATCGGCAGCGACGCCAACGCCGGCACGCTCAACCTCGGCGTGACCTACGCGCTGACGCCAAAGGCCACGTTCGTGAGCATGCTCGGTATCGGCCTGACCCCGGATGCACCGGACTTCAGCCTGGCGTTCAAGGTGCCGTACATGCTTTGAAGTGTTGGCGCATTGGCGTGAGAAGTGAGTAGTTCTGAAATGCAACAGCGGCACGGTAGTGCCGAGCCATGCTCGGCAGGGGCGTTACCGCGAAACCGCGAATGTTTCAGCCAAAAAGCACCCCTCCCCATCCCTCCCTTTCGCTATGCGAAAGGGAGGGGGCTGATTCCTGCAAACCTCAACGCAACGCTTCCAAGGTCAACTGATGCTTGCGGCACATTCGATAAATCGTCACGCGCGATACCTTCATCATCCGCGCGCAGGCACTGACGTTGTAGCGGCTCTGCTGCAGGCATGACAGCAAGGTTTCGCGTTCGGCATGCGTGCGCGCATGGCTGAGTTGGCCGTGATCGGCACCGCTGCCGTCGGCGCCCAGTTCCAGATCCGTGCAGGTGATCAATTCACCTTCGGCGGTAATGGCCGCGCGCTGCACCCGGTTCAAGAGCTCACGCACATTGCCGGGCCATTGAAAACGTTCCATCGCATGACGGGCTTCACTGCTGTAGCCGCGCGCACGAATGCGGTGGCGACTGCGGAAATCCGCCAGAAAATGGCGCGACAACAATTCGATATCGCCATCGCGGTTGCGTAGCGGCGGCATCGGCAAACGCAAGACGTTCAGGCGGTAATACAGATCGCGGCGGAAGCTGCCGTTGTCCACCGCGCGTTCCAGGTCCACGTGGGTCGCGGCAAGGATGCGTACGTCGACATGGATGGGCTGGTTGCTGCCCACGCGTTCGATGGTGCCTTCCTGCAGAACACGCAGCAGGCTGGTTTGTGCATCCAGCGGCAGATCGCCGATTTCATCCAGGAACACCGTGCCGTTGTGCGCGGTTTCAAACAGACCATGACGGCGCGTCGTTGCACCGGTGAAAGCGCCGCGTTCGTGGCCGAACAATTCCGACTGCACCAAGGTGGAGGGAATGGCGCCGCAGTTCACCGCCTGGAAGGGTTTGCCATGGCGCGAGGACAGGCGATGCAGCGCATGCGCGGCGACTTCCTTGCCGGTGCCGGTCTCGCCGGTGATCAACACCGGCAGATCGACCGGCGCGAACTTGCGCAGCGTGGCGCGCATCACCAGCATCACATCGCTCTCGCCCAGCAGCGTGTCGAGCACTTCATCGTGGGCCAGCGCTAGGGGCGCATCGCCCAGCGCCTGCAGCTGGCGCAGCAGTTCGCGGATATCCGGCGGATGCGGGAACTGTTGTCGGCAGGCGGCAAGCAGGGGATGTGACAAATGAGTGTCGCCTTCATCCGTGGCCGGAGTGAGGGCAAACAGCGGCATGTGGCCGTGCTCGGCGGTGAGCTGACGGATGCGCTCCAACTCGGTGTCTGAGCTGGAGCGGAAATCAATCAAGCCAACCACCATGTCGCCGCCGCGCATGCCGATGTCGGCGGGCTGTTGGGGTAGAACCGCACGTACTTGCCAGCCATCCGCAGCCAGCATCACTTTTTCTCGCGCCCCCGGCTTCCCGAACCAGATAACACAACGTTTGCTCGAATCAGGTGCTGCGGCCATGCGTGGTCACCTTTGCGTTCGGTGGCAACCATATACCCCTGATTCAGAAGGGTGCAATCACATCTGATATGTGAATTGGCGCACGTTTGGCATGAGTCGTATTAAGGTTTGTTCGGTTCGCGCGAATTGTCACACCCATGAAAAAAGCCGCCACCCGGGAGGGCGACGGCTTTGGCGGCACGGCTTGCGAACGCTTTACAGCGGGACGCGGCGCGCCTGCATGAACTTGTCGCTCCAATAGCCGGTGAGCAGCGTATCGGTACGCACGTCCTTGCCGGTGCTCGGGGCGTGCAGGAAGCGGCCCTCACCGACATAGATGCCGACATGGTCAACACGACCACGACGGCCGAAGAACACCAGGTCGCCGGCAGCCAGCGAGGCGCGGTCGCGGATCAGTTCCGAGCTGGCCTGGCTGGCCATCTCGCGGGACACGCGCGGCAGTTCGATGCCCAGCGCGGTACGGAATACGTAACCCACCAGACCGCTGCAGTCGAAACCGGCGTCCGGGGACGTGCCACCCCAGCGGTACGGCGTGCCCAGCAGGGTCATGGCGCGGCGCAGAACCGACTGCACCTTGCCGTCAGCGTCGTTGGCGAGCGCGGCATCGGTGGCGGCGGCAACGCCCTTGGAGGCGTCGTAAGCGGAAATCAGGCGGCTCAGGTCGCCGGCAAACATTGCCGAGCGGTCCATCAGCGGAATGGTGTCACTGGCGGCCAGATGTGGCAGCAGGGCAGCCAGGGTGGCGGTGGCAGCGGCGTCGGCCTTGCTGCGTTGTGCTTCAGCGCGGGCGGGTGCCGGCTTGGCAGCGGGTTCAACTTCCGCAGCGCTCTGAGCGAAGGCGGGCAGGCTGGCGAAGGCCAGCGCCACGGCGCACAACAGGCGGCGGGTGGAGCGTGAAAAGGGCTTCGGCTGGCTCGGGTAGGACGTGTTGTCAGTCGTCACGCGGCAGTCACAAAAAAATTCGATGGGCGATCATGCCCTTTGAAGCGTGGGTATAGGTACAAATTTCGTTAATTATTCGTTATTTATGGTGATGTGATTCACGGTTTACCGCAAAACTCGCTTGGCGCCGGTGTAATGGTCGCGCCAGTACGGGCCGGACAGGTAATCCAGTCTTACGGTTCCGCCGGTGCTTGGCGCATGCACAAAGCGGCCTTCACCGACATAAATTCCTACGTGGGAGACGTTGCCCTTGCTGCCGAAAAACACCAGGTCACCGGTGGTCAGGCGGTCGGTGGCGATCTTCGGGCCTTGGATGGCAGACAGCTCACGCGAGGTGCGCGGCAGGTTCAGCGCCAGCATGTCCCGGTACACATAGGTCACCAGACCGCTGCAGTCGAAACCGGATTCCGGCGTATTGCCGCCGTAGCGGTAGGGCGTGCCCACCAGACCCAGCGCCCGCATCAACACCGAGGCGGCTGCAGCGGGGTCGGCTGGCGCCACCGGTGAATAGGTCTGACCCGACGGCGGCGCAGGCTTGCGGGGGCTGTGCCCGCAGGCGGCCAAGGCTGCAGTGATCAGGAGCGTGGCGGCCAACTGCCACGGGCGGGAGCGGAAAACTGGCGTGATGTGCATGGAGCCCGGATAATGCGCCACCTCAGAAGGCCGTCATCATGGCGGCGTCCTCGGCGGCCGGCAAGGCCGTCTCAACGTCTGCCCCGGGCAGCCACCAGACAGAGTTAGGCATGAAGATCGAAAAAGACCGCGTCGTCCGTTTCCACTACACCGTTTCGGAAATCGGCCAGGAGCCGATCGAAAGCTCCACGGACCGTGATCCGCTGGCGATCCTGATCGGCCACGGCAACATCATCCCGGGCCTGGAAGCGGCCATGATGGACAAGGAAGCCGGCGAGAAGTTTGGCGTTGACGTGAAGTCGACCGAAGCCTACGGCGAGCGCCGCGAAGGTCTGACCCAGCGCGTGCCGAAGAAGCATTTCGGCACCACCCGTCTGGTGCCGGGTACGCAGGTGATCCTGCAGACCAACTTCGGCCCGCGCGCTGTCACCGTCCAGAAGGTCGGCATGACCGTGGTCGACGTTGACCTGAACCACCCGATGGCCGGCAAGGATCTGCATTTCGACGTGGAAATCATCGAAGTGCGTGAAGCCAGCGAAGAAGAAGTGCAGCACGGTCACGTGCACGGCGACGGTGGTCACCAGCACTGATTGCCGCACCGGCAGCAATGCAGCAAACGGCCCGCCCTGTGCGGGCCGTTTGCGTTTCAGGGCCGAGCCAGCGCGCAGCTACGCAGCGCTGGGGCGTTACCGGGAGAGCTGCTGCCGGGCATGGCTCGGCGCTACCGCAATCGGGCACCGCCATTGTCCGGCACTCCGTTGCAGGACGGGGCGCGTGCTTTAATCGCGCACCTGTCGCCAGAGCGTGCTCGCCTTGTCCACTTCTGCTTTCCAGCCTGTCACGCCAAATGAGCGCATCGCCACGTTGGACGTCCTGCGTGGTCTGGCACTGTTTGGCATTCTGCTGATGAATCTGGAAGCCTTCGCCGGCCCGTTGGACCTGTCCTTCACCGGCATCGACGCGCATTGGCAGGGGCTGGACCGCTGGGCCGATGGCTTCGTCTACGTCTTCGTGCAGGGCAAGTTCTTTACCTTGTTCTCGCTGTTGTTCGGCGTGGGTTTTGCGGTGATGGCGCAGCGCGCCGAAGCTGCCGGTCGCGACTTCACCCGCTTCTATCTGCGTCGCAGCTCGGGCTTGTTGTTGATCGGTTTGCTGCACGCGCTGCTGCTGTGGGCTGGCGACATTCTGGTGGCTTATGCCTTGTTGTCCTTCGTGTTGCTGGCCTTTCGCGAAGCACCGCGCAGCTGGTTGCCGGCGCTGGGCACGGCGGCGTATCTGGGCGCGGCCGTATTGATTCTGTTGCTGGGCGCGGTGATGTCGCTGCTGCCGGCAGCCGAAGCCGCCAAGCTGGCAGACACCGCGCAGGCTTCGATTGAAGCGCAACGGCAAGCCTATGCGCACGGCAGCTATGGCGTTGCGGTGTTGCAACGGCTGCGGGATTTCGGCACCGCGTTGGGCGCGCTGATGATCGTGGGGCCGCAAGTGCTGGGCATGTTCCTGATCGGCGCGTGGTTTGCACGCAGCGGGGCGATTGCCCGGCCGACCGAACATCCACGCCTGTTCGCAGGCTTGCGTTGGGGTGCATTGCCGATTGGTTTGGCGTTGATGCTGCTCAGTGTCTGGTGGCTGCCGTATGTGGCCCCGGGGCGCTTTGACCTGCGTTCAACCGGCACCTACGCGTTGAATGCGGTTGCCGGGCTTTTGATGTGCTTGGGTTACCTGGCGTGGGGCGTGCGCTGGAGCGCGTATCTGCGTTGCTTGGCACCGGCCGGACGCATGGCGTTGACCAATTACCTTGGCCAGTCGCTGATCTGCACCTTGGTGTTCTACGGCTACGGACTGGGTTGGTTCGAGCAGATGGGTCGCGCTTGGCAGTTGCTGTTCGCGGCTGCGTTGTTCGCGGTGCAGGTGTTGCTCAGCCATTGCTGGCTCCGCTACTTCCGCTTCGGCCCGGTGGAATGGCTGTGGCGCGCGATCACATACTTGCAACTGCCACCATTGCGGCGTCAGCGCGAAGGCTGAGGAATAGAATTGGCGGGTGAAATCCCCCCAAGACGATGTTCTGATCATTGGTGCCGGTGCCACCGGCTTGGCGACCGCGCTGGCACTGTCCGAAGCAGGGCGACAGGTGCGCGTGCTCGATGCTGGCCGACTCGGCGGTGCAACCTCGCACGGCAACTGCGGCACCATCACGCCCAGCCATGCGCCACCCTTGGCCGCGCCCGGCGTGCCAATGCGGGCGTTGCGCTGGATGCTGTCGCCACAAGCGCCGCTGTATATCCCGCCGCGTTTTGATCCAGCGTTGTGGCGTTGGTTGGCGCGTTTTGCTGCGCGCTGCAATCGCCACGATTGGCTGCAGAGCACGCAAGGCCGCGCGGCCTTGTTGAATGACTCGCGACAGCGTCTGGCTGATTGGGTGCGCCGCTATCGGCTTGATTGCGAATTCGCCGAAAAGGGCTTGGATTATGTGTTCCGCGATCAGGCCAACTTCGAGCGCCACGCGCGCGAATGCGAAGCCCTCCACCAATTTGGTATCGACACGCGGCTGATCGATGGCCCTGACTATCTGCGTCAGGAACCCGCATTCAATGACGGCGTCGTTGGGGCGATCCGTTTTCCCGGCGACGCCAGTCTGCGTCCGGATCTCTACACCGCCGAACTCGGTCGTGTGTTGCGCGCGCGTGGCGTAGAGATTGAAGAGCACTGCACGCTGCTGTCGTTTGATCCACACACGCAGGGTGTTCGTGTGCAGACGTCGAAGGGCGAGCGCCGTGCCGCGGAACTCGTGCTTGCCACTGGCGCGTGGTCGCCAGCGTTGGTGCGCCGTGTTGGCCTGCGCATGCCGATTCAACCGGGCAAGGGCTACTCCATCACCGGCAGCCAACCGGCGCAGGTGCCGAGCCGCCCGGTGGTGTTGAAGGACCGCTCGGTGTTCGTCATCGCCTGGAACGGGCAATTGCGTCTCGGCGGCACGATGGAATTCTCCGGGCACGACCGCCGTTTGAATGACACCCGCTTGCACGCCTTGCAGCAGGCTGCGCATGACTATCTGCAACAGCCGCTGGGCGATACCGTGCATGAACGTTGGTATGGCTGGCGGCCGATGACCTGGGATGACATGCCCATCCTCGGGCGCTCGCCCACGCATGCTCACGTCTGGCTAGCAGCCGGTCATGGCATGCTCGGCATCAGCATGAGCAGTGGGAGTGGGCAACTGATGGCCGATTTGATGACCGGGCAGACACCTGCCATTGATCCAACGCCGTATCGCGCGGAGCGTTTCCAATGAGCGCCGGCAACTACGATGTCGTGGTGATTGGCGGCGGCTCCGGCGGCTTGGCGGCGGCATTCCGCGCGGCACACCACGGCGCCAGCGTGGCGATGCTGGAACCTGCGCCGCTGGGCGGCACCTGCGTCAACGTGGGCTGCGTGCCGAAGAAGGCGATGTGGCTGGCGGCGGACCTTGCCGACCGTATTGGCCTGGCGTCAAAAATGGGCTTTGACGTACCCACCGAGCCGGCGCTGGATTGGGCGCAGCTGGTGCGGCGGCGGCAAGGCTATATCGCCAACATCCACGCCAGCTACCAGAAGCGGCTGGACGAAACCGGTGTGATCCGCATCAGCCGTCGTGGCCGTTTGTTGGACGCACACACGGTGGAATGCGACGACGGTACCCAGCTGCGCGCGCAGCACATCATCATCGCCACCGGCGCGCATCCGGTAAAACCGGATCTGCCCGGCGCTGAACTGGGCGGCGTGTCAGATGACTTCTTCGCATTGCAGGCGCGGCCTGAGCGTGTGGCGATCATCGGCGGCGGCTACATCGCGGTTGAACTGGCCGGCGTGCTGCGTGCGCTGGGTGGCGACGTTGCACTGCTGGTGCGTGGCCAACGTTTGCTGGGGCACTTCGACGCCGAGGTGTCGGAACAGTTAGCCGAAAACTTGAGAGTGCAGGGCGTGGAACTGCATTTCGGTTGTGAGGTAAAAGCGCTCGAACGGCAACACGCACGCGTGCGTACCTTGCTGCACAACGGCCCGGAAAATGCGGTCTTCGACAGCGTGTTGTTCGCCACCGGCCGCGCGCCGAACACCCGTGGACTCGGGTTGGAACACGCCGGAGTGACGCTGGGCGAGAAACACGCCATCGCCGTGGATGACTACCAGAACACCTCGGTGCCGAGCATCTTTGCCGTGGGGGATGTCACTGGCCGGGTAACGCTGACGCCCGTCGCCATCGCCGCTGCTCGTCGCTTGATGGACCGCCTGTATGGCGGGCAGCCCGACGCCAAGCTCGACTATGACAACGTGCCCAGCGTGGTGTTTGCACACCCGCCCTTCGGCACCGTGGGATTGAGCGAAGAAGAAGCGCGCAAGCGTTTCGACAAGGTCAGCACCTACCACAGCCGCTTTCGGCCAATGCTGCAGGCCCTGGGCGATGGCGACGTGCGCAGCGTGTTCAAGATGGTCTGTGCAGGTGACGACGAAAAAGTGGTGGGCATCCACCTGTTGGGTGAAGGCGCCGATGAAATCCTGCAGGGTTTCGCGGTGGCGGTGAAGGCCGGTGTGACGCGCAGGCAGATGGAAGAGACGGTGGCCATCCATCCCACCTCGGCGGAAGAAGTGGTGTTGATGCGCTAGGGCGGGAGTGTGTGGAGATCCGCAGAGCAACGACAACCCTCCTCAATCCTCCCCTGCGCTGCGTGAAAGGTGTGCCTCCGCTCCCGTTCGCGAAGTGAAGGGGTGGGCGGGAGAGGGGGCTTTCAGCTTTCAGCCTGTAGCTCTCACTCCTCAGCCTTCACGCGCTTGTTTCAGCGCTGCTCCTGGCTTCCACGGCATCACGCACCACAACGCATCCCTGATAATGGGCGCCCCCCGCACGCCCTTCGCCGATGACCGCTTCAACGCAACCGGCCACCACGCCACTTCCTACCAGCTCCCGACGCCTGCTCATCAATGGCCTGCTGCTGGCTGGTATGGGCGCCATCGCGGCCTCCGGCAAGGCGGTGATCGTCAAACTCGCGTATCGCCACGGCGCCGACGCCACTGCATTGCTGGCGCTGCGGATGATGGTCGCGTTTCCGTTCTTCATCGTGATGGGCATGTGGGCGGCACGACGCGCGCAGCCGCTGTCGCGTAGCGATAGGGGAAGGGGGGCGTTGCTGGGCTTCAGTGGCTATTACCTGTCCAGCTATCTCGACTTCCTTGGGCTGCAATACATCAGCGCAACCTTGGAACGTTTGATTCTGTATCTCAGCCCAACCCTGGTGGTGCTGATCGCACTGGTGGTGCTTAAACAACGGCCCACGCGCATGCAGGTGGCGGCATTGCTGGTGAGCTATCTCGGTGTGCTGCTGGCATTCGGGCATGACATCCAGTTGGATGGTCATCGCACGCTGATCGGCTCGGCGCTGGTATTCGCCAGCGCGCTGAGCTATGCGGTGTATCTGTTTGGCAGCGGCCAGTCGGTGGCGCGTATCGGCGCGGTGCGTTTGACGGCGTACGCCAGCATGGTTGCCTGCGTGTTGTGCATCGGCCAATACCTGCTGTTCCAGCCAATCAGCGCGTTGTGGACGTATGCGCCGCAGGTGTATTGGCTGTCGTTGCTCAACGGCACGGTCTGCACGGTGTTGCCGGTGTTGGCGATCATGGTCGGAGTCAAGCGTATCGGCTCGTCGCTGGCGGCGCAGGTGAGTATGCTGGGCCCGGTTTCCACCATTGTGCTGAGCGTATGGCTGCTCGACGAACCGATGGGCCCGTGGCAGAGCGTCGGCACCGTGCTGGTGCTGGCGGGCGTGCTGCTGGTCGGCAGCGGGATAGCGAAGAAGCGATGACTGCTCCAGATACGGGTGATCCAGCCGTCAGTCATGCCCGCATTCTGGACACCATTCGCGCCATTCCGCATGGGCAGGTGTTGGGCTACGGCGAGGTGGCGGCCAAAGCCGGCTTGCCGGGCCGGGCACGTTTGGTGGCACGACTGCTGGGCAACAACGAAGACCCGGAACTGCCCTGGCATCGGGTACTGCGTTCGGACGGACGCATCGCCATGCCGGAGGGCTCGCGTGGTTGGCGCGAGCAGAGCCAACGGCTGCGTGCAGAAGGCGTGACGGTCGAGAACGGCCGGGTGAAGCGGCCCAAACCGCCGCGCACACTGGATGAAGCGATCTGGGGGCCGGGCTAGCGGCTGCGGCTATCATGGACGGCAGTTCACCCGGATGCCGTCATGTTCCCGCGCTTGCCCAAGATCACCCAGACGTTGCTGATCGCCAACGTCGCCCTGTTCCTGCTGCAGCAGTTGCCGCAGACCGCAGGTATCTTCAATCAACTGATGCTGTGGCCATTCGGCTCGCAGAACGCGTTCCTGGATTCGCCGGGTTTTGAACCGTGGCAGTTGCTGAGTTATGGCTTCCTGCATGGCAGCTTCGGTCACTTGTTCTTCAACATGCTGGCGCTTTTCATGTTTGGCGCGCCGCTGGAGATGACTTGGGGCGAGAAGCGCTTCCTCACGTACTACATGGTCTGCGTGGTCGGCGCTGGCATCTGCCAGTTGGTGGTGGCCTCGCTGTTTGGCGAATTCAATCCGGTGCTGGGCGCATCGGGTGGCGTGTTCGGCCTGCTGCTGGCCTTCGGCATGTTGTTCCCGAACCAGCGGGTGATGCTGCTGTTCCCGCCGATTCCGATGAAGGCCCGCACCTTTGTGATCGTGTTCGGCGCGATTGAACTGCTGCTGGGCTTCACCGGTTGGCAGCCGGGCGTGGCGCACTTCGCGCACTTGGGCGGCATGTTGTTCGGCTGGCTGCTGATTCGCTATTGGCGCGGGCAACCGCCGTTCAACAAGCGCGGCCCGCATCTGCGCCGGGTTAAGTAGCAGACGACGGTAGAGCCGAGCATGACTCGGCTCTACACCGTTAAATAAGCAAAAAGGCGCGGAATTCCGCGCCTTTTTGCTTTCTTCAATTTCGCATCAACGCCAGATCTTGATCTGCTCGGCGTCGGTGCGCTGCATCGGCTGGCCCGGCTTGCAGGTGAAGCTCGCACCGAAGGCCGGCAGGTTGGACAGCGGCGCGTTGGCGCGCCAGCGGCCCGGTGCGCGCACGTCCGAGGCCAAGCGCTGCACGGCATCGTTCGGCGACAGCTGCTGTGCCCACAATGCGGTCCAGCCCTTGAAGAACGCCTGCTTGTCGGCCGCTGCGGCATTGGCCTGCGAAGCACTGAACGCTTCCCAGGCAATTTCCACGCCGGAGATGTCGGCCATGTTCTCGTCGCGGGTCAGTTCGCCGTTGACCTTGGCATCCTTCACGCCCGGGAATGCGTAGCCGCTGTACTGCGCGGCAACGCGGTTGCCCAGCAGCGTCCAGGCGCTCTTGTCGGCCGGCGTCCACCAGCTGCGCAGTTCGCCCTTGGCGTCGATCATGGCGCCCTTGGCATCAATGGCGCGGCTGACTTCGTGCGCGACCAGTCCACCAAACGCACCGAATTTTTCAGCGCTGCTGGCCGACTCGGTGAAGATCGGGCCCTGCAGGGCGGCGGCGGTGACGATCAGGCGGTTCTGCGCGATGTCGTAGCTGATGGCCGGCTGCTGCGGCAGCACGTCCCAGCGACGGTCGGCATTGCCCTTGCCGATTCGCTTCATTTCCTGCGCGTGGCGCCAGGTGGAGGCGATCAACATGTTGCCGCCGAAGCTGCCACGGCCCATCGGCTGCACGGTGTAGTCCAGGTCGCGCAATGGCGTGCCGATTTCGATCTTCATCGCCGCCAGCTTGGCTTCGGCTTCGACCTGGGCTTCGGCGCTCAGCCAGGTGCTGCGCTTGACGGCGGCAATCTGCGCTTCGCGGATCTGATCGACCATGATGCCGGCCTGACGACGTGCGTCGCGGCTGAGATAGGCGTTGGCATATTCGTGACCGAGCATCGGGCCGGCGGCCACGTTGATGGCGTCGAGCACGGCGTCGGTACGTGCCGGGGCGATGGTCTGACCACGCAGCACGCGGCCACGGAATTCAAACTCGGCATCGCGATAGGCCTTGGACAGGTACGGCGCCATCGAGTCGCCGACGCGCCAGCGCAGATAGGCCTTCCACTGCGCGGCGGGCAGGCGCGTGACCATGCTGTTGAGCTGCTGGAACAGGGCCGGATCGGCCATCGAGACCAGGTCGTCATTGACGCCCTGTGCCTTGAGGAAGGCGTCCAGCTGCAGGTTGCGGTAGCGGCTCAGATCCTTGGTGGCGACCGGCGCATAGTTGTTGAACGGGTTGTTGATGTCGGCCACCGAATGGGCGCTGCGCGCCAGCTCGGTTTCCAACTGGATGACCAGCGCCGACTCGGCGTCGAGCTTGTCGGCCGGGGTGCCGGTGAGCGCGAGGATCTGCTTCACGTAGCCGCGGTAACGGCTCATCAGGGCGACGGTGTCGGCATCGGTGCGGGTGTAGAACGCCGGGTCGGGCAGGCCCATGCCGCCCTGCATGAAGTAGCCGATGTGGCGGTCCAGCGCCTTCAGGTCGACGTCCGGGGCGAAGTTGAACGCCACCGGGATGCCCACCTGGTGCAGCGCGGCGATCGAGGCCGGGATGTCCTTGGCCTTCTTGATCGCGTCGATGCGGGTCAGCAGCGGCGCAATCGGCTTGGAGCCATCGGCTTCAACGGCGGCTTCATCCAGGCCGCTGGCCCAGAAGTCGCCCAGCAGCTTCTGCACGTTGCCCTGCGGGCTGTTCATCGAGCGGTCCAGCAATTGGCGCTGCTGGTCGCGGGCGTTGTTGGCCAGCTGGCCCAGTGCGGTGACCGCGCCGGTCTGCGGAACCGGATTGGCCTTGAGCCAGTTGGCGTTGGTCAGCTCGTAGAAATCGGTGCAGGCCGCGCTTACCGCCGGTGCCCGTGCCGCAGCTTTCTTGCGTGCCGCCTGGGCATCGTTCGTGGACAGGACGGCCACCAGGCTGAAAGCCAGGGCGATAGAGAGCGGGCGAAGGGTAGGCATGTAGTGCATATCCGCAGAAGGACAAAGTGGGCGGAGTTTAACAAGCTGCTGCGTGATTGGCGCCGGGTGTGGTCGCGGTTTTTGCGGATTGGCCTGCGTCGGAGCCACCTTGGTCGCGAAGCCGCGAATGCCAGCCGATCCGGGCACCTGCGATTGCAGTCCGGTAAGCGTGTTCTATGCCCGTCGGCTTCGTGGCCGAGCCCGCTCCTACATATCGCGCAAAGAAGAAGGCCCGGCAATGCCGGGCCTCCCTGTGCAACATCACCGCAACGCGGCAATTACCAGATGACCACCTGCTTGTCGCCAGCGCGGACCATCGGCGAGCCGGCCTTGCACTGGAACGCCGCCGCGAAGGTCGGCAGGTTCGACGGTGCACCCATGGCGCGGAACTGCGCCGGGGCGTGCGAGTCGGTGGCCAGGCGGACCTTGGCGTTCTCGTCGGTGTACTTGGTGCGCCACACGGTGGCCCAGTTGAAGAAGAAGCGCTGGTCGCGGGTGAAGCCTTCGACCTTCGGGTCTTCCTTGCCGGCCGTTGCCTTCTGCAGGGCGTCGTACGCCGTGGCCAGGCCGCCGAGGTCGGCGATGTTCTCGCCCAGGGTCAGCGTGCCGTTGACCTGCTGGTCGCCCACCTTGTACTCGTTGAACTGGCTGACCAGCTTGCCGGTCAGGCCTTCAAAGCCCTTGGCGTCAGCCGGGGTCCACCAGTTCTCGAAGTTGCCGGTCGGGCCGAAGCGGCTGCCCTGGTCGTCATAACCGTGGGTCATTTCGTGACCGATGACAGCACCGATGCCGCCGTAGTTCACGGCGTCGTCGGCGTTCAGATCAAAGAACGGCGGCTGCAGGATGGCGGCCGGGAACACGATCTCGTTCTGCAGCGGGTTGTAGTAGGCGTTGACCATCTGCGGGGTCATGCCCCACTCGGTCTTGTCGACCGGCTGGCCGATTTTGGCCAGCGCGAACTTGTAGTTGAAAGCGTTGGCGGCGCGCACGTTGCCCAGGTAGTCGTCGTGCGTGGTGCTCAGGCCGCTCCAGTCACGCCACTTGTCCGGGTAACCGATCTTCGGGGTGAAGGTTTCCCACTTGGCGATGGCCTTGGCCTTGGTTTCGTCGCTCATCCACGCCAGGCCCTGGATACGGTCCTTCAGTGCGCCGGCCAGGTTCTTGACCAGCTCTTCCATCTTGGCCTTGGCTTCCGGCGAGAAAGCGACCTTGACGTACATCTGGCCGAAGGCTTCGCCGGCATTGTTTTCAACCGTGCCCAGCACCTGCTTCCAGCGCGGCTTGATTTCCTTCTGGCCGTTCAGTTCCTTGCCGTAGAACGCGTAGTTTTCCTGCACGAACGCGTCGCTCAGGAACGGTGAAGCGCCATCCACGGTGTGGAAGCGCAGGTAGGCGCGCCATGCGGCCGGGTCGGTGTCGCCCAGCATCTTGCTGACTTCTTCGTGGAAGCTCGGCATGGCCAGCGAGAACGACGCCGGTGCGGCGATGCCCTGGGCCTTGAAGAACTCGGTCCAGCTGAAGTTCGGGGTCAGCTTGTCGGCATCGGCCACGGTGACCGGGTTGTAGTACAGCGACACATCGCGCGACAGCTCGACGCTGGACTTGGACGCCTTGGCCAGGCGGGTTTCAAACTTCACCACCTCGTCAGCCTGCTTGGCGGCATCGGCCGCGGCAACGCCCGACAGCTCCAGCACCTTGGCGACGTGTGCCTTGTAGGCGTTGAGCTTGTCGGCCTTGCTGGCGTCGGTGTAGTAGGTGGTATCCGGCAGACCCAGGCCGCCCTGCATGGCGTAGGCCATGTTCATCGACGAATTCTTGAAGTCCGCTTCCGGGCCGAAGCCAAACAGGAAGCCTTCGCCCTTGGCGGCGGTGCTGCGCAGGTAGTCGGCGATGGCGGCGGTGTCCTGCAGCGCATCGATCGCGGTCAGGTCGGCCTGCAGCGGGGTGATGCCCAGCGAATTGATCTTGGCTTCATCCATGCCGGCGGCCCAGAAGTCGCCGACGATCTTTTCGACGCCGGTGGCATTCTTCATCGCGGCGGCCTGCTCGGCCAGCTGGTGCTGCACGGCGACCGAGCGCTCGTCCAGGATGGTGAAGGCGCCCCAGCTGGTGCGGTCAGCCGGAATTTCGTTGGCGTTGAGCCACTTGTCGTTTACATAGCCGCCGAAGTCGGTACAGGCGTCCTTGCTGGCGTCCAGGTCGGCAGCGGTGAAGGCGTTGTAGGCCGGCAGCTTGGATTCGTCCAGCTTCAGTTCGGTGGCGGCAGCTGCCGGAGCAGCGCCCGTAGTAGCCGGGGTTTCTTCTTTCTTGCAGCCGACCAGCGCGGCCGAAACGGCCAGGGTCAGCAGGAGGATCTTGGGGTTACTAACGATCACGGGAATGGCCTCCAGGCCGTTTGCAGAGCACAGGTATGGCCCCGCAACCAGGGCCGATCGCAGAAGATACGCCTGAAACTGATCGCCAAGGGGTGTCGAAGGTAATGCCCTGCTATTGAAGGACACGCAGGCGTACGAGTGGCTTGCGCCCTGACAGGCCAAGAAGATAGACCCCCTCCCTTTGTCGAAGGCAAGGGGAGGGCGGGAGGGGGGAGCTTTCACCCCGAGACTTCAAAACACCGCCGCAGCCGACCACGGAATTTGAGGGCATCCCGATGGGCGGCGATTCCCCGCGAATGCTATACAGCGCCAATGACCAAGACATCAGCCAAACAGTGGGACGCGATCCTCATCGGTGGTGGCCATAACGGCCTGGTTTGCGCGGCGTATCTGGCCAAGGCCGGCAAGCGTGTATTGGTGCTGGAGCGCCGCTCGGTCGTCGGTGGCGCGGCAGTCACCGAGGAGTTTCATCCCGGTTTCCGCAACTCCGTGGCCGCGTACACGGTGTCGCTGCTGCAACCCAAAGTGATTGCGGACCTGGAGTTGGCGCGGCACGGCCTGCGGGTGGTGCCGCGCCGGATCAACAACTTCCTGCCGCTACCCGATGGTCAGTATCTGCTGGCTGGTGGTGGCCGCACACAGGCCGAAGTCGCCAAATTTTCGCAGCGCGATGCCGAGCGTCTGCCCGAGTACGAGCGCCGGCTGGAAATCTTCGCCGACGTACTTCGCGCGCTCGCATTGCAGGCACCACCCAACGTCACCGATGGCAGCTGGCTGCGCGCGCTGCCGGAACTGTGGAAAGTCGGCAAGCTGGGCCTGCAATTGCAGCAACTGGACGCGGGTTTGAAGCAGGAGTTGTTGGACCTGTTCACCATCTCCGCCGCCGAATATCTGGATCGTTGGTTCGAGAGCGCAGCGATCAAAGCGCTGTTCGGCTTCGACGGCATTGTCGGCAACTACGCCAGCCCCTACGCGGCGGGCACCGCGTACGTGTTGCTGCATCACGTATTCGGTGAAAGCAACGGCGTCAAAGGTGCGTGGGGCCATGCCATCGGCGGCATGGGCGCGATCACCCAGGCGATGGCGCGCGCGGCAACGGAAGCGGGCGTGGAAATCCGCACCGATGCCGGCGTGGCGAAGGTGCTGGTTGAAGACGGCGTGGCGACGGGCGTGATGCTGGCGACAGGCGAAGTGCTGCGTGGCAAGGCCATCGTCGCCAACGTCAATCCGAAACTGTTGTACGAGCGACTGTTCGATTCGGCCGACGTACCGCCAGCAACGCGCGAACGCATGCGCAACTGGCGCTGCGGCTCGGGTACGTTCCGCATGAATGTCGCGCTGTCACGGTTGCCGGATTTCACGGTGCTACCGGGGCAGGGCGACCACCTCACCGCCGGCATCATCATCGCGCCGAGTCTGGATTACATGGATCGCGCTTACCTCGATGCACGTCAACACGGCTGGTCACGTGAACCGATCGTGGAGATGCTGATTCCCAGTACGCTGGATGACTCGCTCGCACCTCCGGGACAACACGTCGCCAGCCTGTTCTGCCAGCACGTCGCACCGCAATTACCCGATGGCAGAAGCTGGGACGATCACCGCGATGAAGTCGCCGACCTGATGATCGCCACCGTCGACAAACACGCGCCAGGCTTTGCGGCCTCGGTACTCGGCCGCCAGATCATGAGCCCACTCGATCTTGAACGAACCTTCGGCCTGATCGGCGGCGACATCTTCCACGGCGCATTGAGCCTCAACCAGTTGTTCAGCGCCCGCCCGATGGTCGGCCAAGCCAACTATCGCGGCGCGATTCCTGGGCTCTATTTGTGTGGCTCGGGAACGCATCCGGGTGGTGGGGTTACGGGCGCGCCGGGGTTCAATGCGGCGATGGCCTTGCTGGGTTGACGGATGAGAGGCTGCGGCGTGACGAAGCCAGTACGTGCTGCGATATGTTGAAATGGCTGGCTACAAGGGTGGAGTAGAAAAAATGGCCAAAATCTTGCGGCCGAACGGCTCAGATGATCAGGTTCGTGCGCTGTATGCGCAAGCAGTACAGGCGTTGAATCAGGCTCAATGGAAGGACGCAGCACGTCTAATTGAGCCGTTGTTGCCTTTGGTCAGCGATCATGCAGGAGTTCAATTTGTAGCCGGAGTGGCTGCGCTTGGTTTGAACGATTTGCGCGCCGCCGTGGCACACCTGAGAACAGCGGTTCGGCTGAATCCAAGCCGCCCTGACTACCTTGCGCAACTGGCACGAGCCTATGCCACTTCAGGAGGTATGCGGGAGGCTACCGAGGCGGCAGTTCGGGCGTTGGATGCCGGCAATACGGATGCATTGACCTCAGATACCTTGGGTGTAGTGCTGACGCGCTGCAATGAACATGCGTTGGCAGCCAGGGCATTTGCGCAAGCAGTCGAACTGCTGCCGAAACGTGCGGGCTATCGATACAACCTCGCCACTTCGCTGTTGTTCGCGGGCGATATGGAGGCTGCGGAGCAGGAATACCAGAAATGTATCGAACTCGATCCAAGGCAATGGAGAGCCCACTTATCCCTCTCGCAGTTGAAGAAGCAGAGTCGCCAGACGAATCATTTGCAATGCTTGCATGCGCTGCTTGACCAGTACGGGAAGGAGCCGGAGGCGGGTCTGTACTTGAACCTGGCCGTGGCTAAGGAGCTGGAGGATATTGGCGATTACCCCGCTTCATTTGATCACCTTGTAGCAGGCAAACGGCAGGTCGCCCTGAGTCGTAGATATAAGTCGCAGGATGACGCGGACTTGTTTGCAGCGCTTATCGCGGAGTTTGATGGTCGCAAGGTAGAGGCCAAGGGGTTCGCAAGTAGCGAGCCATTGTTTGTGCTTGGCATGCCGCGTACCGGAACCACGTTGGTGGAGAGAATCCTCTCAAGCCATCCAATGGTCCACTCTGCTGGAGAGTTGATGAACTTCCCGATGGCGGTGCGCCGTCTTAGCGGCGCAACAGGGCGAACGCTGTTGGACAGAGATGTGGTCGCACGAAGCGCGGCAATGGATTGGGCTGCAGTTGGCGAACTGTATGTGCGATCCACTCGGCCGGGGACCGGGCATACGCCACATTTCGTCGATAAGCTCCCCCACAATTTTCAGTATGTGGGGCACATATTGAACGCGCTGCCAGGTGCGAAAATTATTCTGTTGCGCCGCGATCCAATGGATACATGCCTTGGTAATTTCCGGCAATTGTTCGCGGTGGAGTCATCGTTCTACGACTACTCGTATGATCTGCTGGATGTAGGGCGCTATTACCTTCAGTTTGAAAGGCTGATGCAGCATTGGATGAGTGCCTTTCCAGGTCGGATTTTTCAGGTGTGCTACGAAGACCTTGTGGGGGATCAAGAGGCTGTTACGCGCGGCTTGATTGACCATTGCGGCTTGCCGTGGGATGAAGCCTGCCTCCGCTTCCATGAGAACGAGGCTCCAACGGCGACGGCGAGTGCGGTACAGGTTCGTGAGCCGCTGCATCCCCGTTTCCTGCAGCGCTGGAGGCGCTACGGTGCCGCCATGGAGCCGCTGCGCGCATTGCTTGGCGAAGGCGGAATTTCCGTCCCGCAATCGCTATCTGATTGATCGGTCCGCATATGCAAAGAGGCCCCCGTGTGAACGGGGGCCTCTTCTTTTCTGCTTATCAGATTACTTGGCGAAATCGTAACGAATTTCGGCAAAGACTGAGCGGCCCAGGGCGCTGTAAAGCGCACTGTTGTACGGGGTGGTTGCCGTGCCCGGGTAGTTGTGGGCCTGATCCTCCGGCATCTTGTTGGCAACGTTGTTGATCTGCAGGGAAAGCTTCAGGTTTTCCATCGCTGCATAGTCAACGCCGAGGTTGAAGGTGGTGTAGGTGCCCCACTTTCCTGCCTTCGCGCCCGAGCTATGGACGTAGCTGAAGCTGTCATTGGCATACGCAAGATAGTTCGGTGTCGAACCGAGCATGTTTGCGTACAGGGTGGAAGTCCACTTACCAATGGCCCAGCCGATGGCGCCATCTGCCTTCCACTTGGGGCCTGCGTCATAGACCCAGTTGGCATTCGGCTCATTGATCAGGTCAATGAACGGCTGGGACGGGTCGGTCTGCAGCTTGTGCTTGCGCTTTCCGGTGTAATTGGCCGAGAAGTTCAGGGCGCCCCAGTTGCCAACGTCCAGCATGTAATTTGCCGATGCAGTGAACAGCTCCAGCTTCTGCTTGGCGACATTGACCTTGGGCGTATAGACCGAGAGCAGTGCCTCGTTACTCGTATTGCGCTGGACCCAGGCATATACGTTGTCGCACGAGGTAACGCCGGGGCCGGCCTCGTTACGGCGGCAGTAGTACTCCTGCTGCAGAATCTGATCCGCAGAGAGTTGCTTGACTTCGTCTTCAATATCCCAGAACAGGTAGTCTGCGCTGACCGACAGGTTCGGAATCGGAGCCCACACAAAGCCAAGATTCCATGTATTGGCATTAATCGGATTGAGTTCTGTATTGCCGGACTGTGTGCCGAAGTACTGCTCGGACTCATAAGAGCAGCCGTCTACGTCCCCGGGTGTGTAGCCTTCCTGGCCGCAGCGGTAGTAGTCGGTATCGAATGTGTAATAACCACTCAAGCCCTGGAACTGATCAGACAAGGTCGGTGCCTTGAATGCGGTGCCGTACTTGCCGCGAATCAACAAACTATCAAATGGGCGGAATTCCAAGCCTGCAGCCCATGTCGGCTTGTCAATGGTTTCGCCATAGGCCTTGAATGCGTCATAACGACCGGACAGCGTGGCCGTCAGCATGCTGGCGACAGGCAGGCGCAGCTCGGACATGGCGGCATAGCGAACGCGGTGACCGGCGCCGCCGACGTCGGTTTGGCCCCAGATTTCGCCATCCATGATGCCGGGCATCGGCGTGTAATTCCAACCTTCGTTGCCCACTTCCACGGCTACGGCGAGACCTGCCGGCCCTGCCGGAAGCGAGAAAAGGTCGCCATTGGTCAGCTGGGCGCGTCCGAGGTTGTCCCAGGTCTTGGCGTTGGCAGTGCCAAAGCCGGTAAAGCTGGCGAACTGCTCGGGAGTAAGTTGGGTGGAGTAGAACGCATCGTAGTTCGGACGGAAAACCGGGTAGTTGCCGAAATAGGGATCTACGCCCAGCTGTTCGCCAAGGATGGTCTGCTCAAAGAAATCATTGATCTTGTCTGCATAACGAACCCAGCTCCGCGAGGTTAGCTTGCTCTCGTTACGAGTAAAGCTGAGGTCATAGTCCCACGCTTCGCCGAAGCTGCCATTGCCGCCCAAGGTGAAGGTGTAGCTTTTAGTGGTGTCCTTGTTGAGCAGATTGTTGTAGCCACCGCCGCCGATGTCTTCCGGAGAGAACGCGCGCTGTAGGTTGAGCAACGAATCGTAGTCAGGATCGTAGTAATACCCGTATTTGGTGCCCGTTCCCCACCAAGTATAGGAGCTGCCCGTTGCGTACTCGGCGGCTTCGCGGCTGTACAAAACTTCGCCATAGAGTTGGAAGTTGTCGCTGACGTCGAAGGTGGCTCGACTATACAACTGAGCACTTTCCTTGCCATTGCGAATGGTTTTGTAACCAGGCGAGTACAGTGAACCGCAGTACTGACCACTCCCTGGGCGGTTCTGGAAACCTTCAGTGCCACCGAACTGGGTGGTGGTGTTGGAACAATCGATTCCGTCGGGCAGGAAATAGGCGTTCTTCGACAGGCCAAGGTTGCCGATGTCCTGATAGCCGATGATCAAATAGTCGCGAGATGCGACCGGGGCGCTGTAACCATGCAGGTTGACAGTTTTTGTCAGGTCGCGCTGGTAACCCCAAACCGGATCACGGTTTTCGTACTGGAGGGACGTAACCACGCTGAGGCGGTCGTCGAATGCTCGCAGTCCGTTGGACAGGCTGGCGCGGAAGCTTGAACCGCCGCCTTCAGAGTAGGTGCCGCCTCGGACGCGCAACGTGGTGCCGTCGTAATCTTTCTTCAGAACGAAGTTCACCACACCGGCAAGTGCGTCGGAGCCGTACAGCGAAGAAGAGCCGCCGGGCAGAATTTCGATCCGCTCCACTGCATCGATCGGAATGCCGCTGATGCTGTTGAACACGTCGCTGCCGTTATAAAGCGCCGGATAGTTGGACATCGGGCGGCCGTTGATCAGGTACTTGGTGTAGCCGGGGTCCAAGCCAAACATGCTGACGGCCTCAGCACCCTGGGTGAAGGAGGCGGAGGTTTCGCCACCCTGGACGCCGCCACTCGAAAAGCTGTTGGAGCGCAGTGCGTCCGCAACGCTGGTGAAGCCGCGCGAATGGATGTCCTCGGCGGTGATTGTGATGACGGGGGTTACCGTCTCGACTTCAGTTTTCGGAATGAGCGAGCCGGTGACCGTGACTTTGTCGAGGGTCTTGGCTGCGCTGGCTTGTTCCTGAGCCATTGAAGTGGCCGGGATAAGGATTGCGGTCAGCAATGCGCTGGTCAGCACGCTGCGCTTGATGGAGTCACCTTTACGGGCTTGCACTTGTTGTATCCCCTGCATGATCCGGAAGTTGGTAGTTCGGCCTCAATCGCTCT
Source organism: Stenotrophomonas sp. (assembly GCF_050737575.1). Taxonomy (GTDB): domain Bacteria; phylum Pseudomonadota; class Gammaproteobacteria; order Xanthomonadales; family Xanthomonadaceae; genus Stenotrophomonas. The sequence goes on along the minus strand of NZ_JBOHXW010000001.1, from coordinate 513,181 downwards.
TTTGGGCTGCCCTAAAGTCAGTCATCAGGGCGCTTGCTTTGAGGTGAACGTAACCTGACTTTAACGAATAAATTGCGCGAAAGCACTAATTTGGAAAAAAAACTATAGGATCAGCCTGATAGTGATTTTGGCGTTTGTGCTTTGATTCCATTGGGAGTTTCCTTGGGGGAGTGGAAATTTCTCTCTATTCATATTTCTGCTGCCCTAGAAGGGGCCTGACTACCGTCGCGTCCCGGTGTCTGGTCAGGGGGCTTCAGTTTTTGGCGCGTTATGGAGCCGAGGCGGAGTGCTTCCAGGCCTGGATGCAGCTACTTTGGCCGGGCGGATTTGTTTGCCCCAGCTGCCAGCACCGCAGAAGCAGTCGGTTCCAGCGCGGCACGCAGTGGCTGAGGCCGTGCGCGCAGTACTGGGCGCAGACCTGCGTGACCGAAGGGACGATTCTGGCCGGCTCTAAGCTGCCGTTGCGGCTGTGTTGGTGGGTCGTACTGAGCGTGTGCTATTGCGCCGCGTGGCGTATGAAGCACAAGCTGATAGCGGCCATGGCCAACGTAGGACGCCAGCGTGGTGAATGGGTCCAGATTGATGTTGCATGTCTGAGCGGCGAGTGCTCTAGCGGCGTTTAGTGCTTTGAGATTTGAATAAATGAACAAGCCCGGCATATGCCGGGCTTGTTCTTTCCACATGTACGACTGAATCGTCAGATCAGAACTTGTAGCTGGCGCCCATGTACATGAAACGGCCGATGTTGTCGTAGAACCCCGAACCCACGTCGGCACCGAAGTAGTTGCGCGGCGGATCCTTGTCAAACACGTTGTCGACGCCGATGTACAGGTCGATCTTCGAGTTCGGGAGTGTGTAGCCCACCTGGGTGTTGTGGTAGGTATACGAGCCGTTGCGGATCGGCGAAGCCTGGCCCGGGCTGGAGTTGTAGCTGTCCGGTGAGACGCGCAGGTTTCCGTCGACGTAGACCATGTCCCACTTGACGCGGAAATCGGCGATCTTGTAGCCAACATTGAACTGCGCGCGCCAACGCGGATCGGTCACGGAGGTGACCCATTCGGTGTACTCCTCCGGGAAGTCCTGGAACGCCCACTCGCGTGACTGGATCATGCGGGTGCCAACGAAGCGCAGGGTGGTGTTGCCGCCCAGCAGATCGAAGCGGTAGTCCATTTCCAGATCGACGCCAACGCGGCGTGACTTGGCCAGGTTCTCGTTCAGAGCGCTCCAGCTGTAGATGCTGTAGCCCGGGAAGTCGTTGCCGTTCGGCGAGGTATAGCCGCCGCTCGGTGCACGCAGAATGGAGCTGCAGAAGGCGTTGTTGATGCCGCCGGGAGCGTCAACACAACGGGTTGCGTTGGTCTGTGCCGACACCGCACCGATGGCGTCGTTCAAGGTGACGCGCCAGTAGTCGATGGACATGCCGAAGCCTTCGAAGAACTCTGGCTGCCAAACGAAGCCCAACGAAACCGAGCTTGCACGTTCGGGTTTCAGGTCCGGATTGCCACCGCTCACGCCTGGACGGTAGGCCGAGTAGGTGTCAACCCAGTCCGCCGGAATGCCCAATGCCGCACAGTTGGCTGCACGCAGGGCTGGATCCTTGGCTGTGGAGGGGCGGTTGGAGTTGACTACGTTGGTGTTGCAGGGGTCGTTGATCGCAGCGAAATTTTGCGACTGCGGATTGAACAATTCGCCAATGCTCGGTGCGCGGACCGCCTTGGCGTGCGTGCCACGGAAGCGCAAAGACGGCAGGATGGTCCAATCAAGGCCGATATTCCAAGTGCGGGTCGAACCGATGGTGCTGTAGTCCGAGTAGCGACCAGCCAGATCCAGAGCGAGGCGGTTCACACCCGGCAGGTCTGCCAGCAGCGGGATGGTGGTTTCAACAAAAATTTCGTTGACGTCGTACTTGCCGCTGCGGCTCGGGATGGCGTTGAGGAAGGTCAAGCCTGCCGCAGCCAGCGGATCGGTATTCTCCTGGCTCTGCTCCTTGCGGTATTCGACGCCACCGGCGAAGCCGATGTCACCGGCCGGCAGTGAGAAAAGCGAGCCGTTGGCGACGGAGGCCGACAACACCGTCTGGGACAATTTGGAGCTATTCAGTGCCGAGGTGTTGAACCATGCAGCGGCTTCCTGGCTGACCGCGCCGTTGCCGAAAACGCTGAACGGAACGCAGCCATTCACCAGAAGTGGGTTGTAGCGCAGCCCGGTATTCGGGTTGATGGCGTCGGCGTCGATTGACGAGCGGCAGACGATCTTCCCGTTGCTCGGGTCGACCACTGCATCCAAGCCTGCATGCCAGCGTTCATTGATGCGGTTGTTGAGGTTCTGGCGGGCGATCGTGGTCTGACCGTAGTTCGCCGACGCTTCATAGCTCCAGTTTTCGGACAGGTAGCCTTCAACGCCGAGCACGGCGCGCGTGGTCTGGCGCTCGATCGATTCACCGCGACGGCCAGCGTCGCCGTTGAAGCGGCCCATGACCAGCTGGGTCATATTGTTCGCGTCCATCAGTGCGCCCAGTTCGGGACTGATGTATGCATTGTCACGGCGAACGCGCAGGCTGGAATCGAAGCTGGGCTGACCGTAGTAGTTGGATTCGGTTTTGCTGTACTTGCCTTCGAAGAACATGCGGTGGTTGTCATTCAGATCGAAATTGACAACCGTGTTGAAGCTGAAGCGGTCAAATGCCGGCTGCAAGTCTGCTACCGCGTTCAGGTCGGCGAAATCGCAGTCCACACACGAAGTGTTGCTGACAACAACGCCATCGTAGCGATTCTTCCGGAACGTACCATCTTCATTGAAGACGTAGCGGTTGCCGTAGGTTGCGGGATTGCGGAAGTCGAATGCAGCGCCAGCATTGAACGTACCGCCGTAGGAAATCGAGTGGTTACCACCCGGGCGGCTCAGCACAGTTTGCGGGTTGCTTTCACTCGGCGGCTTGCTTTTATCGAACGACGGGTTCGGAACGCTGACCAGATACTCACGACCAATTGCGCGATCACCACGGCCGAAGCGATCCTGTTTGCTGTACTCCATTGCAATGGCAGCGTTGCCGCGGCCATCAGCGAACGAGTTGCCGCCGGAGAAGCTGACGAACGAGCGGTCGAAGCCCCCCTCGTTGGCCATGCCCTTCTGTCCGCGAAGTTCAAAGCCCTCGAAGGACTTCTTCATGATGAAGTTGACCACGCCGGCGACGGCGTCGGCGCCGTACACGGCCGAGGCACCACCGGTGATGATTTCTACACGCTCAATCCATTCAACCGGAATGGTGTTCACGTCGACCGCGGTGGAACCAGGGCTGGCGCCAACATGGCGGCGGCCATTCACCAGTACCAGCGTGCGTGATGTGCCCATGCCACGCAGATCAAGCAGGCCCAGACCGGCGGTGCCGATGAAGCGCGTCGAGTTGCCCATGGTGTAGCTCGGAGTGAGCTGCGGCATCTTGGTCATCAGGTCACCGATGTTCAGGGCACCCGTGCCGCGGATTTCCTCGGCAGTGATCGCGGTGACCGGCGAAGGGGTGATGAAGCCGGTGCGCGCAATACGTGAACCGGTGACGTTGACCCGGTCCAGTTGCGTGGCTTTTTCGTCCTGGCCGCCGTTGCCGGCAGGTGCTTCCTGCGCGCCGGCATGCCCGGTAGCGGTAAGGATCAGTGCGGAGGTCAGCGCGAGGCTTAGGGGGCTGCGATTGGGTGACGTGTGACGTGCCATCTGGTGTTGCTCCTTGGTGGAATTCGCGGGCCTTGGCTCGGCAGTGGCAACGCCCGACTCCCATACCTCTCAGAAAGTTTCACTGCCGGTGGCGGCGGATTAACACACGGTTAATATTTCTTGTCAATGTCGGAATTGTCTTATAAGGCATTGAAATGCAAGGAAAAATGTCATTTTCTGTGGTCGCGTTGGTTGGCCGCGACGAAGGCCATTCCGGAGTCTGTTTCTGGGGATACGGCTATAGTTCGCGACTGTGTTTAATTGTTGAGGTTGCAGTGAGCGGGTTGATCAGCGCGGTGGCGTCGCACAAGGTTCAAAAAGGCCTCTCTCCCCATTCACGTATCCGCAATGTCATTGCGGTTGGGTCAGGCAAGGGCGGGGTGGGGAAGTCCACGACGTCGGTCAACCTGGCGCTGGCCTTGCATAAGCTCGGGGCGCGCGTGGGTGTGCTGGACGCGGATATCTATGGGCCGAGCGTGCCGGCGATGCTGGGCTTGAGTGGCCGCCCGGAAAGCCCGGACAACAAGAGCATCGAGCCGCTACGGGCGTTCGGAGTGGAAGCCATGTCCATCGGCTTCCTGATCGAACAGGACTCGCCGATGATCTGGCGCGGGCCGATGGCGACATCTGCGCTGACACAGCTGTTCAACGACACGTTGTGGGATGACCTGGATTTCCTGCTGATCGATCTGCCGCCGGGTACCGGTGACATCCAGCTGACGCTGTCGCAGAAGATCCCGGTGGCCGGTGCGGTGATTGTCACCACGCCGCAGGACATCGCCACGCTGGACGCGCGCAAGGCCTTGAAGATGTTCGAGAAAGTCGAGGTGCCGGTGCTCGGTATCGTCGAGAACATGGCGATGCACACCTGCTCCGGCTGTGGTCACGTCGAGCATCTGTTTGGCGAGGGCGGTGGCCAGCGCATGGCCGAGCAGTACGGGGTGCCGTTGCTGGGCTCGTTGCCATTGGATATTGGCATCCGTGAGCAGGGCGATGCGGGTACGCCGATTGTGGTCTCGGCACCGGATTCGGCAGCGGCCAAGGCCTACCTGGCGGCGGCGCAACGGATGATGGAGGAGCTGGCCAAGCGGCCGCGCGCCAGCATTCCGATTGTCTCGTCGCTGATCTGACGCCGGATCAGGGGGTTGGACAGACAGGCCCGGCATCCCTGAGTCTCTTATATATATGTGTACCCGGATATTGACGGGTACGGATGGGCGCCGGGTCTACGCTAGAATCGGCCACCCCGACCGCCGTGGCCATGCTGCGGCACCACGCAATCAGGATCATTGAATGAGCATCAAGAGCGACCGTTGGATCCGCCGCATGTCCGAACAGCACGGCATGATCGAGCCGTACGAAGCCGGCCAGGTGAAGCAGGTGGATGGCCAGCGGATCGTCAGCTACGGCACGTCCAGCTACGGCTACGACGTGCGTTGCTCGCGTGAGTTCAAGGTGTTCACCAACATCAACTCCACCATCGTCGACCCCAAGCACTTCGACCCGAAAAGCTTTGTGGACATCGTCGCCGACGAGTGCATCATCCCGCCGAATTCGTTCGCGCTGGCGCGCACTGTGGAGTACTTCCGTATTCCGCGCGACACGCTGGTGGTGTGCCTGGGTAAGAGCACCTACGCGCGCTGCGGCATCATCGTCAACGTCACGCCGCTGGAGCCGGAATGGGAAGGCCACGTGACGCTGGAGTTCTCCAACACCACGCCGTTGCCGGCGCGCATCTACGCCAATGAAGGCGTGGCGCAGATGCTGTTCTTCCAGGCCGACCCGGACGACATCTGCGAGACCTCGTACAAGGACCGCGGTGGCAAGTACCAGGGCCAGACCGGCGTGACCCTGCCGCGCACCTGATCGGCGCAGACGGTTTGCAGATAAAAGAAGGGCGCGGAATTCCGCGCCCTTCCTGTTTCCGGCTGGCGGCGCTTACTTGCCGCGCCCGAACAACATGCCGATACCGACGGCCACCAGAATGGCCGGCCACCAGGTGGCCAGCATCGTGCCGATGTTGCCGTTGATCCAGCCCAGGTTCTTGGCCAGGAAAAACAGGCCGACGATGATCAGGATCAGGGCGGCGATCAAATTGGAGCGCATCGGCGGAAATGTCCGTTGGGTGGGAAGGCGCTTATCGTAGCCGCTGGCGCCAGATTTCGACACGCTGCGCCAACACGTCTGGATCGAAGCGCTGCGCCTTGCCGCTGCCCCAGACTGGGCCGGGCCACGCCGGGTCGCTCTCGTTGCGGCCGATCAGGTGGATGTGCAGCTGACGGACGATGTTGCCCAGCGCGCCGATGTTGATCTTGGTGACATTGGGTTTCTGCTTTAGGTGCTGGGAGATCTGGTTGATCTCGGCCAGCAGCAGCCGTTGCTGACCGCCATCCAGGTCGATCCACTCGCTGGCGTTGGGTACGCGCGGCACCAGCACGACCCACGGAAAGCGGTCGTCGTTCATCAGGCGGATCTGGGACAGCGGCCCGTCAGCAATCAATACGCTGTCGGCGGCAAGGCGGGTATCGAGTTCGAAATCGGACGTCACAGCTTCGGTCATCGCAGGTTCTCGCTGAAGAAGGCCAAGGTGCGTTCGCGCGCCAGTTCGGCGCTGGGAGCGTGGTAGTGCATGCCGACCTCGCGGTTGAAGGCGTGGTCGGCCGGGTACACATATACCGGCAATGTGGGTTGCTTTTCACGGTGCGCTGCAACGGCGGCGGCTGGGATGGAGGCGTCTTGGTCGCCAAAGTGGAAGATCGCCGGGGCTTTGAAGGGGATGTCCAGGAATGGCACATTGCGGGCGCCGTAGTAGCTGGCGGACGGCAAGCCCAGTCGTTGCGCAGCCAGCAGGGCGATGGTGCCGCCCCAGCAGTAGCCGACCGTGCCGACTTTCCCGTACTGGGCCAGCTGTTGGGCCGCGGCTTCCACGATGCTGACGGCGCGATCCACGCCCAGCTCGGTCACCAGTTCCTTGCCACGGCTGACGCCATCGGCGTCGTAGTCCAGCTCCAGGCCCGGCTGCAGCGGGTCGAAGAAGTTGGGCGCCAGCACCGCATAGCCCTCGGCGGCGTACTGTTCGGCGACATGGCGGATATGCGCGTTGGCGCCGAAGATTTCCTGGATGACGACCAGGCCGGCGCGCGGGGTGCCTTCCGGCAAGGCCTGCCAGGCGCGGACCGGGCCGAGGGCAGTGGGGAGGGTGATCCATTGGGGCATGAGACGCTCCGTGGTGGTGGGAATGTCAGGTTCCCTTCTCCCGCTTGCGGGGGAAGGTGCCCGGAGGGCGGATGGGGGGAGCTTTCCATAGTTCGCCTTCAGGCGCGTGGCGACGCGTTCGTCGTCGCTGCGGCGGAGGGGATTGCGGCGCCCCCTCACTCCAACCCCCGCTCCGCGCCCCGGCCCTTGCGCTGGCGCAAGGGCGTTCGTGGGGCAGCGAACCAGTGGTTCGCAAGCTGCCCCTCTCACCCCGCATGCGGGAGAGGGGCTTTGCGGATCTTTGTCTTGCTTGGCCCCATTAAGCCAGTTGCAGGGCGCGGCGGCTGGGGGTCGGTATAATCGCCCGCTTTCCGGCCCTGCGGTCATTCCGGCCCCGGCCCCAAGAATTTCGTGAACATGTCCCAGCTGAACCCAAAAGTCGGCTTCGTCAGCCTTGGCTGCCCGAAGGCGTTGGTCGATTCCGAGCGCATCCTCACCCAGCTGCGGGTGGAGGGCTACAGCATCGTGCCGTCCTACGACTCGGCCGACGTGGTGGTGGTCAACACCTGTGGCTTCATCGACTCGGCCGTGGCGGAGTCGCTGGACGCGATCGGCGAGGCGATGAACGAGAACGGCAAGGTCATCGTCACCGGCTGCCTGGGCAAGAAGGGCGACATGATCCGCGAGCATTACCCGGACGTGCTGTCGGTGTCCGGCCCGCAGGATTACGTCAGCGTGATGGACGCGGTGCATGCGGCGCTGCCGCCCAAGCATGATCCGTTCGTGGATCTGGTGCCGGACTACGGCATCAAGCTGACCCCGCGCCATTACGCCTATCTGAAGATTTCCGAAGGCTGCAACCACCGTTGCAGCTTCTGCATCATCCCGTCGATGCGTGGCGATCTGGTATCGCGCCCGGTTGACGAGGTGCTGCGCGAGGCCGAGCGCCTGGTGAAGGGCGGTGTGCGCGAACTGCTGGTCGTGTCGCAGGACACCTCGGCTTACGGCGTGGACCGCAAGTACGCGCCGGGCACCTGGCGCGGCAAGGAATACGCCACGCGCATGAAGGCGCTGTGCGAAGGTCTGTCCGAGTTGGATGCGTGGACGCGCCTGCATTACGTCTACCCGTATCCGCATGTGGATGACGTGGTGCCGTTGATGGCCGAAGGCAAAATCCTGCCGTACCTGGACATTCCGTTCCAGCACGCCAGCCCGCGTATTTTGAAGTTGATGAAGCGCCCAGGTGCGGTCGACAAAACGTTGGAGCGCGTGTTGCGCTGGCGCGAGATCGCGCCGGACATCACCGTGCGCTCGACCTTCATCGTCGGCTTCCCCGGCGAGACCGATGCCGAGTTCGAGCAGTTGCTCGAATTCCTCGATGTCGCCCAGCTCGACCGCGTCGGCGCATTCGCGTACTCGCCGGTGGACGGCGCGACCGCCAACGATCTGCCCGATCCCGTGCCGGAAGAAGTGAAGCAGGAGCGTCTGGCGCGTTTCATGGAAAAGCAGGCCGCCATCTCCGCCGCCAAGCTTGAATCCAAGATTGGCAGCGTGCAGCAGTGCCTGGTCGATGTGATCGAAGACGGCATCGCCGTGGCCCGGTCCAAGGCCGACGCGCCGGAAATCGACGGCCTGGTGCATATCCAGAATGCCGCTGAAGCCAAACTGCGCATCGGTGATTTCGTCAACGTCGAGATCACCGAAAGCGACGATCACGATCTGTTTGGCGACGCGATCATTGAAGCGAATAGCACGCCGTTCGATCTCAAGGTGCTGTGACCGAAGCAGCGGCTGAAAGCGGCGCTGGCACTGCCCGGCGTCGCTTTATCGCGCCACCGCGTGAGCAGGTGGATGCGGCTTGTTTTCAGCACCCATTGTTTGGCGAATTCGCGGCGTGGCACGCGCTGATGACGGCCGATGACTGGCCGGATATCGAAACACTCAACGCGTGCATGTCGTTGCCGGGTCGCTGTTTCGTCGCGCAGGACGCGGCGTTGCTGGAAGACGGCGAGCATTACGAAATCCGCATCCAGCAGGGGCGCATCGCTACGCGGTTGCAGAACTGGCATGACCTGTTCAATGCGATGGTCTGGGCGCGCTATCCGGCCATCAAACATGCGTTCAACGCGCAGCAATGCCGGCATATCGCAGTGACGGGGCCGACAGTGCGTAATCGCGCGCAGCAGGCGCTGACCCAGTTCGACGAAACCGGTGTGATCGTGCGGGTGCGTGATATCGCGCTGGTTGATGCGTGGGATACGCACGACTGGTCAACACTTTTTCAGGCGCATGCCGCGCGCTGGCGCAACGGCGATATCGCCGTCGCGGGCGTCATTGGTCACGCGTTGATGGAACAGATGCTGGTGCCGGGGCGCTTGCTGGTTGGCAAGTGCCTGGTGGTGCAGGGCGATGATGATTCGGCCTGCATTGCGCGCGTCGCCGAAGCGATCATGGCCGGTGAGGTGCTTGCTGCGCCGGCGGAGCTGCGTCCGTTGCCGCTGGCCGGCGTACCCGGTTGGCATCCGCAACAGGACGCGGACTTCTACGCGCAGGCCGACTACTTCCGCCCCTTGCGCGAAGGCCGCGTGTATCCGCGTCCGTTGCGTTGATCAGCTTTCGTAGCTGACGTCGACCAACACAAAACGGGTGGCACCGCTCGGCAGCTCGACTGCGAACTCATCGTCGATACGTTTCTTCAACAAGGCGCGCGCCAGTGGCGAGTCGATGCTGATGTAGCCGCTGGGTGCGTCGGTTTCGTCGGGGCCGACGATGCGGTAGGTGTGGCTTTCGCCGGAAGCCACGTTCTCCAGCTCGACCGTCGCACCGAAGAACACAGCCTCCGGGTCACTGGGCGTGGTGTCGACCACGCGCAGGGCTTCCAGCCGTTTGCTGAGGTAGCGCACGCGGCGGTCGATCTCGCCCAGCTGCTTCTTGCGGTAGGTGTACTCGGCGTTTTCGGAACGGTCGCCTTCGGCCGCTGCGGCGGCCAGCGCCTTGACCACTTCCGGCCGGCGCTGACGCCACAGTTCATCCAGTTCCGTTTTCAGGCGCGCATGACCCTGCGGCGTGATCAGTGCGGTGCTCTTCTCGGCAGGCGGGCGCCAACGGCTCATGGATCAGCGCTTTCCGCCAAAAATGCCGCCGAGGATGCCGCGCACAATCTGGTTGCCCAGCTTGGTGCCGACGGTGCGGGTGGTTTGCTTGGCCATCGTTTCGATCATGCCCTGGCGGCGTTTGGTGCCGAAGATGGCGTCCTTGATGCTCTGGCCGAAACCGCCTTCCTGTGCTTCGTCCTGCTCGCGGGTGCGGGCCTTCGGCGCATCGGCTTTTTCGACCACTTTTTCCGCGCGCTGGGCCAGCAGTTCAGCGGCCGATTCGCGGTTGACTGGGGTGTCATAGCGGGTGCCGACCGGGCTGCCGGCACGTACCTGGGCGCGCTCGGCATCGGTGATCGAGCCCATGCGGCAACGCGGCGGTGCGATCAAGGTCTTCTGCACCGGCGAGGGAATGCCCTTGTCCTGCAGTGTGGAAACCAACGCCTCGCCGGTGCCCAGCTGCGACAGCGTGGCGACCACGTCGAGCTTGGGGTTCTGCACGAAGGTTTCGGCTGCGGTCTTGACCGCCTTCTGGTCGCGTGGGGTGAACGCACGCAGCGCGTGCTGCACGCGGTTGCCGAGCTGGCCAAGAATGTTGCCCGGCACGTCATCCGGGAACTGCGAGCAGAAGTACACGCCCACGCCCTTGGAGCGGATCAAGCGCACCACCTGCTCGATGCGCTGCACCAGTGCCGGCGGCGCGTCGTCGAACAGCAGGTGCGCTTCGTCGAAGATGAAAACCAGCTTGGGTTTTTCCAGGTCGCCCACTTCCGGCAGCTGCTCGAACAGCTCGGACAGCAGCCACAGCAGGAAGGTGGAATACAGGCGCGGCTTGAGGATCAGCTGCGCGGCGGCGAGGATGCCGATCACGCCGCGGCCGTCATGATTGACGCGCATGATGTCGGCCAGTTCCAGCGCCGGCTCACCGAAGAAGGCTTCGCCGCCGTCCTGCGACAGGCGCAGCAGCGAGCGCTGGATCGCCGCCACCGACTGCGCGCTGACCAGCCCGTATTCGGTGGAGATGTCCTTGCGTTCTTCGGCGACCAGGCCGAGCAGCGCACGCAGATCGTCCAGATCGAGCAGCAGCAGGCCACGGTCGTCGGCCAGCTTGAAGACGATGTCGAGCACGCCGGACTGGGTGTCGTTCAATTCAAGAATGCGCGAGAGCAGGGTGGGGCCCATCTCGCTGACGGTGGTACGCACCGGGTGGCCGAGTTTGCCGTACAGATCCCAGAACACGGTCGGGCTGGCCGCTGCCGCGTAATCGGGGACGCCGAGTTCGGCCGCGCGCTGGGCCAGCTTCTCGCTGCCTTCGCCCGCGACCGCAAGGCCGGCCACATCGCCCTTCACGTCAGCAAGAAACACCGGCACGCCCAGTCGCGAGAACCCTTCGGCCAGCGTCATCAGGGTCACTGTCTTGCCGGTGCCGGTTGCGCCGGCCACCAGGCCGTGGCGGTTGCCGAAACGCGGGAGCAGGGTGACGGCGATGTCGTCGGTGACGCCTTTGCCGAGCAGGATCGGGTCCATGGAGGCACTCAGAGATGAATGAGGAGAGGATTCTAACGGCCGACTGTATCGGCGCGGTGCCATTGTTGCCCCCGGACAAGTCCGGCGGCTACCCTGCTTCACCTTTCGTCTGCAGTGTCGCTGATGCCCGTTTCCCTGTTTTCGGTTCGTCCCTTGCCATTGTTGGTAGCCGCCACGCTGTTGACCGTGATGCCGGCCGCCCACGCCATCTCTGCCCGCGACAAGGCCAAGGTGGACGCCATCGATGCGCGCATGACCGCCGCAGAGAAGCGTTACAACGACGCGCTGGTGCTGGTGACCAATGCCGATCCGCGCGGAACCGTGGAAGCCGATGCGGCGCTGGAGGACATGGAGGACGTGCTCACCGCCTGCATCGCGCAGAAAGGCTGCCAGGTCAGCGGCCTGCTGACCACGTATAAGCGCCTGCTCAAGAAGCAGTCCGACAGCACTGGTGAAGATGTGGCCGAAGATGTTGGGCCGCTGGAAGCCGACCCGGATCACATTGCGCCGCTGATCGCCAACGTGCCCGAGGCTGCGCGTGCGGCAGCGCTGCTGAACGATCATCGCCACGCCTTCGACGACATGGTCGAGTACAACCCGGCCATCCAGGCCGGCATCCGCCGCTGGCTCACCGATATGCGTCCGTCGCTGCTGACCAGCTACGAGAACTACATGAACCTGCGTCCGGTGATGTGGCCGGAGTGGGAGAAGAACGGCCTGCCTGAGGCGCTGCTGTTCGGCATCATGGCCAAGGAATCCAATGGCCGCGTGCATGCCTCATCGCGCGTGGGTGCAGCGGGCCTGATGCAGTTCATGCCGGCCACCGGCCGCCGCTTCGGTCTGGGCCCGGACGGCACCGGCTTTGACACGCGCTTTGATCCGCGCAGCGCCGCCGAGGCCAGTGCGGCCTATATGAATGAGCGCATGCGCGGGCTCAATAAGAACATCGAGTACGCGCTGGCCGCGTACAACGGCGGCGAGGGCCGCGCTGCCCGCATTTACCGTGAGGCAGGCGGGCAGAGCTTCTGGACCGATTCGGCCTACAACCAGTTCCCGGGCGAAACCAAGGACTACGTGCCGATGGTGATCGCCGCCGCGTGGATATTCCTGCACCCGCAGCAGTACGGCGTGGAGCTTCCCAAGATCAACGCGCAGCCGGCGACGATTCGCCTGGCCAAGTCCACCACGATCTATGAGTTGACCATCTGCTTGGGTAGCACCGGCACCCGTGATGGCTACATGCGCGCGCTGCGCAACCTCAATCCGCGTTACGAGGCTGACGGCTGGATTCCGGCCGGCACCACCATCAACGCCACCACCCGCATCGCCGGTTTGTACAACCGGTATTGCGTGAGCGGCCCACGGGCGGATCTGGCGCGCACCTTGATCACCGCCGATATCAATGCAGCAATCAAGCGCCCGTCGGCGGCAAGTTTCACCGGCAGCGTCGCGGTGGGTGATGTGCAGGCAATGCAGGCCGCGCAGGCCGCACCGCCGGTGGCGACGCCCGCACCGCGTCCGGCACCCGCTCCGGCCCGTCGCACGCCGCGTAGCTACACCGTGGTTCGCGGCGATACCTTGGGCAGCATCGCCAACCGTTTCCAGTGCGGAGTTCCCGCGCTGGCGCGTGCCAACGGCCTTCGTGCACCGGCTTATGCGCTGAAGCCCGGGCAGAGCCTGAAACTGGAAGGCTGCCGCCGCTGAGTTCGGCGCTTGCTTGAACGAAGAAAGGGCGCCGCAAGGCGCCCTTTCTTGTTGTGCTTTGTTGGTTGGGTCGGTCGCGAGGAGGAATTCTCAGGCATTTCGTAGGCTGGGAGGCAATCCCAGCCTTACCGTTGCACCCAAGCAGGCTGGGAGTACGCTTCGTTCCCTCCCAGCCTGCGATCAGCCTTGCAGCAGTTTCGCCAGCGGCTGACCCAGCTGCACCGGGCTCTCAGCCTTCAATGCAGGATCAAACGCTGCCACGCCCGGCGGCAGCAGCACGATCACCGTGGAGCCGTAGTTGAAGCGCGCCATCTCGGCAAAACGCTCCAGCGTGATGCCTTTGCCGCGCCAGTCCTTGCGGGTGATGCGGTCGCCGTAAGCAGGGATTTCCTCGCCGCTCCACACCGTTTCCACGCCGCTGACCAGCAGTGCGCCGACCATCACCTGCACCATCGGGCCGAAATCGGTATCGAAGTGGCACACCAGTCGCTCGTTGCGGGCGAACAGGCCCGGTACGTTGGCGACCGCATCGGTGCCCACGCTGAAGAGGCGGCCGGGGACATGCACGGTTTCGCGCAGGGTGCCGGTCCAGGCCATGTGCACGCGGTGATAGTCACGCGGCGACAAATACACGGTGGCGAACAGGCCGTTGTTGAACGGCTCGGCGTCGGCGGCATCGCCCAGCAGCTCGGCGGCGGTGAACGACTGGCCCTTGGCCTGGAAAATGCGGCCGTCGGCAATCGGCCCCAACTGACTGATGCGACCATCGGCCGGCATGGTCAACGTGCGCGGGTCGGCAGCGGCGACGCGTGCGCCGGGCTTCAAAGCGCGGGTGAAGAACGCATTGAAGCTGGGGTAGCTGCGGGGGTCCGGGTTGGCGGCTTCGGCCAGATTGACGTTGAACTTGCTGCTGACGGTGTCGATCAGCCAGCGCGAGATCCGCGGGTTCTGCGAATAGGCCAGCGAGCGCGCCACGGAGGACAGCAGGCGGTGGGGCAGGATGTAGCTGAGCGTTGTTACCAGACTCATGGTGCGGTGTTCTCGGTGAGCTTGATCAGGTCGCTGGCGATGGCCTGCGGATTGAATGGGGGCCGCATCAGCCCGGCCAGACGGCCTTGCGGATCGAGCACGGCGATGCTGGCCGAGTGATCCATGCTGTAGTCGCCCGGGTTTTCTTCAAAATGCTTGCCCGGCACCTTCTGGAACAGCATGCCCAGCGAGGTGGCAAAGCGCTCCAGCGACGGCACGTCGGCGGTCGCGGCAATGGTGTCCTTGTGGAAGGCGTGGGCGTATTCGCCCAGTCGCGCCGGGGTGTCACGCTCCGGGTCCACCGAGACGAAGACCACGCGCGGGCGCAGGCTGTCGGGGATGGACTGCCACTGCTTCTGGGCCTGGGCCAATTCGGTCAGGGTGGTCGGGCAGACGTCCGGGCACGAGGTGAAGCCCAGGAACACCAGGGTCCAATGGCCGCGCAGCTCGCCGGGAATCAGCCGGGTGCCGTCGGACTGGGCCAGATCGAACTCCGGCAGCGTCCGCGGCGTGCCGTAGAAGATGATCGAGCTGCTGCCGGCGGTGCCCTGGCTGCTCGGGCCAAAGACCTTCTGGGCCAGGACCAGGCCAAGTCCGGCGGCCAGGGCGATGGCGAGAATGATGCTGGTATTGCGGCTGAACATGGCCGTTGCTTCCGTTCAAGAGGGTGCCGCCGCAGGCACTGGGCCACAGGCGGGGCACGCGAGTGTAGGGGATTGCCGGCATCCGCCGCTGCACCAGGATGCGGTTTTGGCGGTTGATTCGGTGCCGGTTGGCGGCTATCGCCGAAGTTTCCGCTGCAACTGGGCGCTCAATATACCGGGCAGGCGCCTATAATCGCAGACCATTCAAGTATTTCCGTATGCCATGACTGCCGAAGCGGCCGCTGAACTTCACACGATCATCGATCTGATCCGTTACGGCGCCAGCCGTTTCAATGCCGCAGGTCTGACCTTCGGCCACAGCTACGACAACGCCTTGGACGAGGCGACCCAGCTGACCCTGCACAGCCTGCACCTGCCGCCGGATCTCGGCCCGGCGTACGGCGCTGCGCGCGTGCTGCTGGAAGAGCGCGAGCGTGTGCTGGCACTGTTCGAGCGCCGCATCAGCGAGCGCCTGCCGGCTGCTTATCTGACGGGCGAAGCGTGGTTTGCCGGGCTCAACTTCAAGAGCGATGCGCGTGCACTGGTGCCGCGTTCGCCGATTGCCGAGCTCATCCTCAATGGCTTTGAGCCGTGGCTGGCCGGCCGCGATGTCAGCCGCGCGCTGGACCTGTGCACCGGTTCGGGCTGCATCGCCATCGCCATGGGCCATTACTACCCGAACTGGCAGGTGGACGGCAGCGACGTCAATGATGCCGCGCTGTCGCTGGCAGTGGAGAACAAGGAGCGCCTGCTGGCCTACAACGTGGAGCTGGTCAAGAGCGACCTGTTCAACGGACTGAAGGGCCGCGTCTACGATCTGATCGTGACCAACCCGCCGTACGTCACCAATGACGAGACCGACGCGCTGCCGCAGGAGTATTCGCATGAGCCGGACCTGGCGCTGCGTGCCGGCGACGACGGCCTGGACCTGGTGCTGAAGATCCTGCGCGACGCGCCGGATCACCTCACCGAAGAAGGTCTGCTGATCTGCGAAGTGGGCGAATCCGAACAGCACCTGATCAAGCTGCTGCCGGAGGTCTACATGTCGTGGATCGAGTTCAAGGTCGGGCAGATGGGCATCTTTGCAGTGGAGGCGAGCGAACTGCGCGCCCACCACGACCGGATCGCCGAACTGGCGGCAGCACGGGCCTAAGAAGGCTGACGACGAAGGCTCGCGCCTTTGTCGTCTTCGCCGGCTTCGTGGGAATGACGGCAGCAGGGCAACCGCAGACAGCGAGAGCAAAACAGCAACGTGAACACTTTCGGACATCTTTTTCGTGTCACCACCTTTGGCGAATCCCACGGGCCGGCCATCGGCTGTGTGATCGACGGTTGTCCTCCGGGGCTGGAGATCGCGCCGGAAGAATTCGCGCACGATCTGCAGCGCCGTGCCACTGGCAAGAGTCGCCACACTTCGGCGCGTCGTGAGGCCGATGAAGTAGAAATCCTGTCCGGCGTCTACGAAGGCCGCACCACCGGCACGCCGATTGCGCTGCTGATCCGCAATACCGATCAGCGCAGCAAGGACTACAGCAACATTGCCCAGCAGTTCCGCCCGGGCCATGCGGATTACAGCTACTGGCAGAAGTACGGCATCCGCGATCCGCGCGGTGGCGGCCGTTCTTCGGCGCGCGAAACCACCATGCGCGTGGCGGCTGGCGTCATCGCCAAGAAATGGTTGAAGCAACTGTACGGCGTGACCGTGCGCGGCTACCTGTCGCAGCTGGGCGAAATCACTCCGGTCGGTTTTGACTGGAATGCGGTTGAAGAGAACCCCTTCTTCTGGCCCGACGCCGCACAGGTGCCGGCGCTGGAGGCGTACATGGATGCGCTGCGCAAGTCCGGTGATTCGGTCGGTGCGCGCGTGAATGTAGTTGCCGATGGCGTGCCGCCCGGTTGGGGTGAACCCATCTACGGCAAGCTGGATGGCGACATCGCTGCGGCCTTGATGAGCATCAATGCGGTCAAGGGTGTGGAGATCGGCGACGGCTTCGCCAGCGCCGCGCAGAAGGGCACCGAACATCGCGACCTGATCGCACCGGAAGGCTTCCAGTCCAATCATGCCGGCGGCATCCTCGGTGGCATTTCCACCGGGCAGCAGGTCGTCGCGTCGATGGTGCTAAAGCCGACCTCCAGCCTGCGCCTGCCGGGCGCCACGGTGGATACGTCCGGCAATGCGGTGGATGTGATCACCACCGGTCGCCATGACCCGTGCGTAGGGATCCGCGCCACGCCCATCGCCGAGGCGATGCTGGCGATGGTGCTGGTGGACCAGGCGCTGCGTCACCGCGCGCAATGTGGCGATGTCGGCGACATGGCGCCGCGCATCCCCGGTCACGTCGATGGCTGATCAACGACCGCGCGTCTGGGTTTCGCAGCCACTGTTCGACGACACCGTCGCGCAGTTGGCGGCGTACTGCGACGTGGTTGCCACCGATGAGGTCGGCGCGCACGACAGTGCCGCGATTGCCACGCATCTGGCCGATGTGGACGGTGCGCTGGTCACGCTCAACGATCGCATCGGCGCCGCCGAAATCGCCAACGCACCGGAATTGAAGATCATCGCCAATGTCGGTGTGGGCTACAACAACCTGGATGTTGCCGCGTTGGGTGCGGCCGGCATCATCGCCACCAATACGCCAGACGTTCTCACCGAAACCACGGCTGACCTCGGCTTCTCGCTGTTGATGGCGGCGGCGCGGCGCATTGTCGAATCCGACCGTTGGCTACGCGAGGGCAAGTGGGGCCAGTGGTCGTTCACCACCATGCTCGGCGCTGATCTGCATGGCAGCACGCTGGGCATTCTCGGCATGGGCCGCATTGGCCAGGCCATTGCCCGTCGTGGTCATCACGGCTTTGGCATGAACGTGCTGTACCACAACCGTTCGCGGCTGCCGGCCGAGCAGGAGCAGGCGGTTGGCGCACGCTATGTCGGCTTCGATGAGCTGCTGGCCAGCGTCGATCACCTGGTCCTGGTGCTGCCGTACGCCGCGCAGAATCACCACATCATCAATGCCGCCGCACTGGCGAAGATGAAGCCCACCGCCACGCTGGTGAACATCGCCCGTGGTGGCATCGTTGACGAGCTGGCGCTGGTGGATGCGCTGCGCAATGGCCGGCTGGCGTCGGCGGGGCTGGACGTTTACGAAAACGAGCCGAACGTGCGCCCGGAACTGCTGGCGCTGGACAACATCGTGCTGACCCCGCACATCGGCAGTGCATCGCTGGCCACGCGCCGGGCGATGGTGCAGGTGGCGGTGGACAACCTGCTGGCCGGGTTGGGCCTGGGGCCGGAAGCCGGCCGTCCCGCCAATGCGATCAATGCCGATCTGCTGACCAACGGCAGCGCCCGCATGACCATTACCGCCAGCAAAATCGACAGCAAAAAACGGTAGGGAGCCTCTGCGGCTGACCGCTGGAGGTTCCCCGAACCTGGCTCGACGTGTGTCCCCCCCCAAACCTTTTACGAGTGCACCCCATGAGCAATGAAGCCCGTCGTTTCCATGTAGCCGTTGTTGGCGCCACTGGCGCTGTTGGCCAGACCATGTTGTCGATCCTGGCTGAGCGCGACTTCCCGATCAGCAAGCTGACTTTGCTCGCCTCCGAGCGTTCGGCCGGCCAGACGGTCGACTTTGAAGGTCAGAAGATCACCATCCAAGACCTGGCCACGTTCGACCCGGCCGGCGTCGAGATCGCCCTGTTCTCGGCCGGTGGTGGCATTTCCAAGGAGTTCGCGCCGAAGTTTGCTGCTGCTGGTGCGGTGGTGATCGATAACTCCTCCACCTTCCGTTACGACGATGACGTGCCGTTGGTGGTGTCCGAGGTCAACCCGGAAGCGGCCAAGAACCGCCCGCGCGGCATCATCGCCAACCCGAACTGTTCGACCATGCAACTGATGCCGGTGCTGGCGCCGATCCATCGCGAATACGGCATCGAGCGCATCAACATCGCCACCTACCAGTCGGTGTCCGGCGCTGGCCAGAGCGGCATGGAAGAGTTGGGTAAGCAGACTGCGCAGTTGTTGGGCTTCCAGGAAATCGAGCCGACCAAGTTCCCGGTGCAGATCGCCTTCAACCTGATCCCGCACATCGACGAGTTCCTGGACAACGGCTTCACCAAGGAGGAGATGAAGCTGGTCTGGGAGACCCGCAAGATCCTCGGCGACGACACCATTCTGGTGAACCCGACCGCCGTGCGCGTGCCGGTGTTCTACGGCCACTCCGAGGCGGTCAACATCGAGACCAAGAAGAAGATCACCACCGAGCAGGCCCGCGAACTGCTGGCCGCCGCACCGGGCGTGAAGGTGGTGGACGAGCGCAAGGCGGGCGGTTACCCGACCCCGGTCACCCATGCCTCGGGCACCGACCCGGTCTACGTCGGCCGCATCCGTGAAGACATCTCGCACCCGCGGGGTCTCAACATGTGGGTGGTGGCCGACAACATCCGCAAGGGCGCCGCACTCAACGCGGTGCAGGTGGCCGAACTGGTCGCCAACGGCGGCTGAGGTGGCAGACAACGCCGGCGCAATGCCGGCGTTGTTACCTCCGTGTGCACAGCGCGGTACTAGAAAGGCGGTACAGCCGTTATATTTGCCGCCATGAAACTTCCGGGTACAGGCGCGATGCGCTCCATACAAGGCGTGATGGTTCTCATCCTGGCGCTGTTCAGCAGCGCCGCGATGGCCTTGGGGCTGGGCAACATCCGCGTGCTGTCCAAGCCCGGGCAGCCGCTGGTGGCCGAGATTCCGGTCATCACCAGCGATTCGAGCGAACTGGACAACGCCCGCGCAGGGCTGGCCGCACCGGCAACCTTCGAGCGTGTCGGGCTGCCGCCACCGGATGGTCTGGTGAGCGAGCTGCAGTTCCAGTTCGCCCAGGACCGCGAAGGCCGCGCGGTGATTCGCGTGACCAGTTCCACGCCGGTGCAGGTGCCCTCGGTGGGCTTCCTGATCGAAGTGGATTGGGGGCAGGGCCGGCTGGTGCGCGAGTACTCGGCCTTGGTCGCCGCGCCGGAAACCGCCACGGCCGTTGCCGAGCCGGTGATCGATGCACCGGAGGCCGCGCCGTCCAACCTCATTGTTCGCGATCCAGAGCCGCTGCCGCAGGCACCGGCGGAAGTGCCGCAGCCGGTTGCCACGCCAATGGCTGCCCCGGCCGCACCGGCGGCTCCCGTTCGTGCCGCCGCACGTCCGCCAGTCGCCGCTGCGCCGCACGCTGAGGGGGTGTTGGCTCCGGTGCAGCGCGGTCAGAGCTTGTCGCAGATCGCCAGCGCACTGACCCGCGAAAACGGCTATTCGTTGAACCAGAACATGGTCGCGTTGATGCGTGCCAACCCGGAAGCCTTCATTCGCGGCAACGTCAACCTGCTCAAGCAGGGCGCGGTGCTGCGTACGCCGGCCGAGGAAGAACTGGCACGGGTCAACGCCGTCGAAGCCCGCAACATCGTCCGCGAGCAGACCGCGCAATGGCGCCAGGCGCGTGCACCAATCCCGCAACCGGCCATCGCTGATGCGGCAGCTGCGGCAAAATCCGCTGCCAACCCCCATGCCACCGCAGCGCCGAGTGACGCGCGGTTGGAGATCGCCCCGGCCGTTGCCGGTGGTCAACAGACTGCAGGAATGACGACCGGCCTCGATGCCGGCGGCGAGGGTGACATGCTGGCAAACGAACAACTGCAACAGGCGCGGGAAGACCTCGCCACGCGCGATGTGGAAATGCAGGAGCTGCGTGATCGCGTCGCCGAGCTGGAAAAGCTGCAGAAACAGCAGCAATCGTTGATTGCGATGAAGGATTCGGATCTGGCTGCTGCCCAACAGCGTTTGGCTGCAAGCAACAAGCAGGAGGCCGCCGCTTCGCTGGGATGGTTGTGGCTGGGCTTGGCACTGCTGGTGCTGGGCGCCGTGGCATGGCTGCTCTCACGCCGCCGCAAGCCCTCGCCGCTGAAGGCTGCATCGCGGGATGGCTTCAATGCCGAGGCGCTGGCTTCCGCCATGCCGGCAACCGCCGCCGAACTTGACCGCGTTGGTGACGAGGTGCCGGTCGCCGATGTCGACGCGCCGGCCGCGTTCGTCGCCGAAAGCTGGAAGGAAGAAGGTCACGCAACGCGCGAGCCGCAGGTTGTCGATGTACCGGCTTGGGTGATCCCCGAAGCGCCGGCTGCGGTTGATCCGCTGCCGCCGGTTGAGCACAAACCGACCTTCATGTTTGAAGCATCGCGCGGTTATGCGCGCCCGCAGGAAGGGCCACCGGTCTCCGAGCCGGCCGCCGCCGATGAGGCCCGTTGGCTGGCTGGTGACATGGCTGCGGTTGCACCGCTGAACCCAGCGCCCGCTGGCCGTGAACGGTTGGAGCTGGCCATTGCCTATCTGGACCTGGGTGACGCAGAAACCGCGCGCACGCTGCTCAACGAAGTGGCCGTTGGCAGCGATCCGTCGGCGCGGAACGAAGCCCTTGAGCTGTTGAATCGACTCGGCTGAGGGGCTTGAGATGAAGCGCGAACGTGGTATCGATTATGTGGAATTTGCCTCGCGCGACCCGGCCGCCAGCCGTCGTTTCTTCGAGCAGGTGTTTGGCTGGACGTTCGAGGATTACGGCCCCGATTACACCGCTTTCGATGACGGGCTGCTGCAAGGTGGCTTCTTTCGCGGCACGCCGGTGACTTCCGAGGCGGGTGCGCCGTTGCTGGTGTTGTACGCCGCGCAATTGGCGCCGGCACAGGCCGAGGTGGAAGCCCGCGACGGCAACGTGGTGAAGCCGATCTTCACTTTCCCCGGCGGCCGCCGTTTTCAGTTCATCGAGCCCGGTGGCAATGAGCTGGCGGTGTGGTCCGAGCGCGACAGCGACTAAGTGGCAGCCGCGTTCTGCGGCGCCTGAAAACAAGAGGTTTGAAGATGCGTTACGCGCTGGGCGTGGAATATGACGGCAGCGAGTTCAAGGGCTGGCAACAGCTCGGGGAAGGCGGCCGCGTAAGTGTGCAGGCGACGCTGCAGGATGCGTTGTCAAAAATGGCCAATGCGCCGATCACCGTGGTCTGTGCCGGCCGCACCGATGCCGGCGTGCATGGTGAATGCCAGGTGGTGCATTTCGACAGTGAGGTGGAGCGCTCGCCGCGCAATTGGGTGCTGGGCACCACCGCACATCTGCCGCCGTCGATCTGCGTGCGCTGGTGTGTGCCGGTCGATGATGCATTTCACGCACGCTTCTCGGCCAAGGCGCGACGGTACCGCTATCGCTTGTTGAATCGCCAGATTCGTCCGGCGCTGTATCGGCAGATATTGAGCTGGGAGCGCCGCGCGTTGGACGCCGATGCCATGCATCGCGCCGCACAGCGGCTGGTGGGCGAGAACGATTTTGGTGCATTCCGCAGCTCGCAGTGCCAGGCAACGCACGGCCGCCGGCACCTGCACGAAATCACGGTGAGTCGTCAGGGCGACGTGGTCGAAGTGCAGGTCCAAGCCAATGCCTTCCTGCATCACATGGTGCGCAATATCGTCGGCTCGCTGCTGATGGTGGGGGCTGGTGAGAAGCCGGAGGAATGGATCAGCGAGCTGTTGGCTGGGTGTGACCGCAATCTGGCTGGGCCGACTGCGCCGCCGCAGGGGCTGGTGTTCGTCGGGCCGCTGTATTCTGATGCTTGGCAATTGCCGGCAGAGGTGACGCTATGAGCCGTACCTTGTTCCGTACCCGCATCAAGTTCTGCGGCATGACCCGTGCCGGCGATATCCGTCTGGCCAGCGAACTGGGCGTGGACGCCATCGGCTTCATCTTCGCCAAAGGCAGCGTACGCCGCGTGGCACCGTCCGAGGCGCGGGCAATGCGCCAGGCCATCGCGCCGATGGTGGATGTGGTGGCGCTGTTCCAACACAACAATCGCGAGGAAATCCGCGAAGTGCTGCGCGCGGTACGGCCGACCTTGTTGCAGTTTCACGGTGACGAGGACGACGCGTTCTGCCGCAGCTTCAACATGCCGTACCTGAAGGCCATCGCCATGGGCGGCGGCGCCGAAGTCACCGTGCGCGGCCTGCAGCAGATGTACCCGCATGCGGCCGGTTTCCTGTTCGACAGCCATGCGCAGGGCGGCAGTGGCGGCACCGGTGTGGCCTTCGACTGGTCACGGATTCCGTCCGGTGTGCACCGCCCGTACCTGCTGGCCGGCGGCATCCGCCCGGAAAACGTGCATGACGCCATTCTCGTGACCCAGCCTTGGGGCGTGGATGTGTCCAGCGGCATCGAGTCCGCGCCGGGCCTCAAGGACGGCTACAAGATGCGTCAGTTTGTCGAGGAAGTGCGCCGTGCCGACGCCGCTGTCGATGAAACTGAATCTGCAGGCTGACGTCACACACTGAGTCATGGCGATTGGCAATCCGGAGTGCCGGGCGTTCCTGCGTAGGGGTATTCCCTTATGATGCGGCAAGGGCGAATGCACGGATGCCTGCGGGGATAGCCCGCGTCTTTCCACGATGGAAAGGAGCGAGCCGCACGGTAGCCGAGTGCCACATGGATAGGGTACATGGCGGAATTTCTGGATGTAGTGCTGTCATATCCGACGCTGCCATATAGCGTCGTGCTTTGCTTTGCCGTGATCTACTGGATGCTGGCCGCGACCGGCATCGTCGATGACGGCGGCATTGGCAGCGGCGATGGTGCCGATTTTCATTCCGGCGATGACGGAGCCACTGGCCTGGCGGCGATGTTCGCGCGGCTGGGTCTGGGCGGTGCGCCGACCATGCTGGTGGTACTGCTGCTGGCTTTCTTCGGTTGGACGATCACCTATCTGGTCCACCTCTTCCTGCTTCAATCTCTGCCCACGCCGCTGCGCTGGGGCATTGGCAGCGCCGTGGCTATCGGTGCGCTGGTTCCCGGTGCGGTGGTTTCTTCGTGGGTGTTGCGGCCTATCCGCCGCCTGCTGATGAAGCTGCGTCCGGTCGAACAGGAATCCATTCTCGGCAAAGCCGGGCGGGTGACTTCCCCCGAGGTCACGGCTGAACACGGCTATGCGCAGGTCGATGACGGCGGCGCGGGGCTGATCCTGCAGGTGCGCAGCCGCGATGGCCGCCGCTATGTGCGCGGCGACCAGGTGCGCCTGGTCGACTATCTGCGCGAACACAATCACTACCTGGTGGTCGGCGATGCCGAACTGCCAGCGTTGGACGTTTCCATTCCTCACGTTTCAGGCGACAAGGAGATCCACTGATGAGTCTAGCTGCGCTGGCCCCGTTCGTAATTGGCGTAGGCATCCTGCTGGTGTTTTTCCTGGGGCTGGCAGGCCTGTTCAAAGCGTTCTACAAAAAAGTTGACCAAGGCACTGCGCTGATCGTCAACGACATGAGCGCCACGCCCAAGGTGCACTTCACCGGTGCGTTGATCATTCCGGTGCTGTACCGCGCCGAACACATGCGCATCAGCCTGATCACCTTGCAGGTGGATCGCCGTGGCAAGGAAGGCTTGATCTGCCGTGACAACATGCGCGCCGACATCACCGTGGCGTTCTACCTGCGTGTCAACGAAACCCAGGCCGACGTGCTGCGCGTGGCCAAAGCCATTGGCGCCGATCGTGCATCGGACAAGAACGCGGTGGACGAACTGTTCAACGCCAAGTTCTCTGAAGCGCTGAAGACGGTCGGCAAGAAGTTCGACTTCACCCAGTTGTTCGAGAAGCGCCAGGAGTTCCGCGACGAAATCATCGC
Source organism: Stenotrophomonas sp. (assembly GCF_050737575.1). GTDB lineage: Bacteria > Pseudomonadota > Gammaproteobacteria > Xanthomonadales > Xanthomonadaceae > Stenotrophomonas. Next base: position 488,594 of record NZ_JBOHXW010000001.1, on the reverse strand, counting down.
GGTGATCGGCAACGATCTGAACGGCTACGCGCTGGAAGACGTGGCCATCGATTACCTGGAACAGACGCCGAAGTCATTGCTCGACCCGAGCAACATCCTGGACGCCGAAGGCATCCGCAAGATCACCGAGCTGACCGCTGCGCAGAACGTCATCACCAATGACCTGGCGCAGAACGAGCGACTGGCCATCACCAAGAAGAATGTCGAAGCCAAGGAAGCCACGCTTGCGCTGGAACGCGAGCAGGCCGAAGCCGAAGCGCGGCAGAAGCGTGAGGTGGAAACCATTCGCGCCCGCGAGGAAGCAGAGACGCTCAAGGTGCAGGAAGAGCAGCGCCAGCTGTCGGAGAACGCCCGCATCGAGGCGCAGCAGTTGATCGATATCCGCGATCAGAACCGCCTGCGCGAAGTGGAAGTGGCCGAGCAGAACCGCCAGCGTGCAGTCGCCATTGAAGTCGAGCGCGTTGCGCGTGCGCGCCAGTTGGAGCAGGTCACCACCGACCGCGAAGTGCAGCTGCAGGGCGTGGAGCGTGACAAGGTGGTCGAGCAGGGCAAGATGGACGTGGCCAACATCACCCGCGAACGCATCTCCATCGACAAGACCGTTGCGCAGGAAGAAGAACGCATCAAGGAAGTGCGTCAGGTGTCCGAGGCCGACCGCTTGAAGCAGGTCACCATTCTGGAAGCCGAAGCCCGGGCGCAGGAAGCCTTGCTCAAGCAGGTCAAGGAAGCCGAGGCCAGCGAGGCTGCCGCCAAGCACAAGGCGGTGGAAATCACCACGCTGGCACAGGCGGAGTTCGACGCCGCCGGCAAGCAGGCCGAAGCCAAGAAGGCATTGGCGGATGGCGTCCGCGCCGAACGTGCGGCGCCGGGTCTGGCGGATGCGCAGGTCAAGGAAGCCGGTGCGCTGGCTATCGAGAAGGTCGGCATTGCCGAAGCGCGCGTGGTCGATGCCATGGCCGATGCCAACTTCAAGCAGGGCAGCGCCGAGGCGCGCGTGCTGGCCGAGCAGCTGGCCGCACATGCGCTGGGCGAAGAGCAGATGGGCCGCGCCAAGGCGACTGCGACCGAGACGCTGGGCCTGGCCGAAGCTTCGGTGATCGAGAAGAAGCTGTCGGCCGAAGCCGAAGGCTTGACCCGCAAGTTCCTGGCGATCGATTCGTTGGGCGACACGGCGCGCGGTCACGAAGAGTTCCGCATGACCTTGGAAACCAGCCTGAAGCAGGCCATGGCGACGCTGGATGCCGGCAAGGAAGTGTCCAAGGAGAATGCCGAGATCGTCGCCAGTGCATTGCGCAATGCCGACATCGACATGGTCGGCGGTGACGGCGGCATGTTCGAGAATCTGGTCAAGGCGGTGTCGCTGGGCCGGTCGATTGAGGGCCTCACCGACAAGAGTCCGATCGTGCAGGACTTGATGCAGCGCTACCTGGGTGTGGACATGGCTGCACGCGGCAAACCGTCCAGGCAGCTCACCAATGGCGGTGCGGCTGCCGAGACGGATGCAGGCTGAGTGAGCACGCGCCTGGGCGGTTCATCGCCCAGGCGTTCAATCGAGGGTGCCGGGCGTGGTTCCGGTGCTGGCGTGAATGATGGCGCTCGCTCTGCTGCTGATCGGCCGCGCGGCGTCATGGCAGGGAACAACCGATGGCCGATACAAACCAGGACTCCGCAGTTTCGACCGATGCCGGTTCCATCGCCGATCAAGCGGTGGCGCAGGGCGGCGCCTACGAGGTACTGCGCAAGCGCCTGAGCGATCAAGGCACGCGCCTGCGGCAGTTGGTCGAAGTGATGAACCAACGGCGCCTGCAGGAGTTCGGCGACAGCCGCATGGAGGTCGCCGGGCGCTTCCGCATCCGCACCGAAAACAACTGCGTCGGCCGCGACATCGTGCAGGTCGGCGATGACCTGTTGCTGTTCGGCTACAACGTGTTCATCGGTTTGAAGACGCAGACGCGCGTCGAGGATGTGTTTGGCCTGTACCGCATGGTGGAAGGCGCCGAGGGCTACGACGTTACCCCGGTTGACCTGAAAACCAGTTTCCTCGCCCAGCCGGGCTTTGTGCACGACTTCACCGAGCTTTACGCCTACTACAAGCATGCGCGGCTGTTGCAGCTGATCGTGCGCGACGGCAAGTTGCTGGCCGCGTTTCAGATTGGTGAGCGCAGCAGCGACGTGCGGGTGTTCCGCTGGTCGTTGCCGCCCAGTGGCGAGCTGACTTACATCGATGCACGCGGCGAGCGCGACATCGCGTTGCCGCCGCCGTTTGACTTCGAGTGGACGCGGGCAAGCCGCGACATGTTGGTGACCGGGCGCTTCCCGCACCTGAACATCCTCGACACGATCTTCGTGGAAACCACCGGCGGCGACCTGACCATCAAGGTCGAGAACAACACCGAGACCGGGCAGGGCGTCTACAGCGAGCCGGTCGAGGACAGCACCCAGTCGGTGGATGACGCCGACATCGAGTTCACCCAGGTGGGTTCGCTGATCCTGCTCAAGGTGCAGCCGTATCGCGAGGACGTGTGTCGCGGGCTGATCTTCAACACGTTGACCGGCAAGGTGGTGCGCAATGACGCCATCGTCCAGGCCTGCGTGCAGCTGCCGGACGACCACGGCATTATTTTTCCCGGTGGCTACTACCTGCAAAGCGGCGAACACAAGGCATTCGATGCCTCGATGCAGGGCATGCGTTACAAGCGCTCCATCCGCTCGCCCAACGGCGAGGACATGCTGTACATCTTCTACGAACGCGAGGCGGGCAAGTCGGCGCTGTTCGTTTACAACAGCATCCAGAGGGCGCTGCAGAATCCGGTGTTCGGGCTGGGTTACGCATTCCTGCGCGACGGCCGCATGGTGTTGTTCAACGCCGAAAATCAGGAGCCGACCCGCATCCATCCGATGCAGGTCTGGCAGACGCCGTTCAGCAGTGACGAGTTCGCCGCGCACCGGCCGGCCGGCACCAGCTTCATGGCGCGTATCGGCAACGCCGAGTTGGTGCGCGGCATCTCAAACCTGTTGGACATGGGGCGTGAGATCGACAGCCGCGAGGTGTCATTGCAGCGCTACGAGTTGCTGACCCACAACGCACGCCGTCTGTTTGATACGCACCACTGGCTGGACGACGCCAACTGCGAAGGCGCGGCCACGCTGCTGCGCGAGATCAGTGCGACCGGCGAATCGATGCTCGATGAGTACGAGAAAGTCGAGAGCATCCGCAAGCAGTCGGCGCAGGCGATGGCCGACGTCACCGGTCAGCACCGCGCCTTGCTTGGTCGCGTGCAGCCGCAGAACTGGACGAGGATCAGCGAGTTCGTCGAGGCATTGGGCGAGGTCGGCAAGCTGCGCGGGCGGCTGTTGACCGTGCGCGACTTCCGTTATGTGGACGTCGCCGCGATTGATGCGATGAACGCTTCGCTGCAGGATGCGCATGATCGCGTCGGCGTGGCGACGGGCGAGTTCCTCGGTAGCGACAAGGCGCTGCTGCCGTTTGGCGAACGCCTGCAGGAGCTGGACTCCATCGCCCAGCAGGCGGAGACCGCAAAACAGCTGTCCACGCAGATCGAGCAGATGCAGGCGATGTCGGGCGAGCTGGACATGCTCTCCGAGCTGATGGCCAGCTTGAAGGTGGATGACGCCGCGCAGCGCACACGCGTGGTCGAGGCGATTTCCGGCATTTACGCCAAGCTCAACCAGTCGCGCGCACGTGCTGACCAGCGCCGTCGTTCGCTGGGCTCGGCCGAGGCCGTTGCGCAGTTCGGCGCGCAGTTCTCGCTGTTCAGTCAGGCCATCACCAGCGCACTCGGCCTGGCGACCGATCCTGAGCGCGCCGACGAACAGTTGTCGCGCTTGATGGTGCAGCTGGAAGAGTTGGAGAGCCAGTTCGGCGAGCACGAACAGTTCCTTGGCGACATCCTCAACAAGCGCGAGGAGTTGCTGGACACCTTCGAGTCGCACAAGCAGACCTTGCTGGATGCCCGTCAGCGCAAGGCGCAGTCGGTGCTGGATGCCGCCAATCGTATTCTTGAGGGCTTGGCCAAACGCGCCGAGCGTTTTACCACGGTGGACGAGCTCAATGCCTTCTTTGCCGGCGATCCGCTGATTCTGAAGTTGCGTGAGTTGGCCGAGCGTCTGCGTGAGTACAAGGACAGCGTCAAGGCCGATGATGTCGACGCGCGCTTGAAAGGCGTGCGCGACCAAGCGGTGCGTGCATTGCGTGATCGCAGCGATCTGTTCGAGAGCGGCGGCAATGTGATTCGCCTTGGTCGCCACCGTTTCAGCGTCAATACGCAACCGCTGGATTTGACCATCCTGCCGCGCGGTGATGGCTTGTCGGTGCACCTGACTGGAACCGACTACTACGAATCCATTGTCGATCCGGAGCTGGAAGCGCTGCGCGATTACTGGCCGGTGACGCTGGATTCGGAGTCGCCCACGCTGTATCGCGGCGAGTATCTGGCCGGTTTGATTCTGGATGCGGCCATCCTCGGCCGCGACGGATTGAGTGTGGAGCTGCTGCTGCGCGATGCGGCGCAGGCCGACGTGCTCGGTAAGCGTGTGCGCGACTTCGCAGCACCGCGTTACCGCGAAGGTTACGAAAAAGGCATTCACGACCACGACGCCACGCTGATTCTGCAGGCGTTGTTGCCGCTGTATCAAAGCGCTGGTGCCTTGGTCCATGCGCCGGCTGCGCGCGCGTTGGCGTTGTTGTTCTGGTCGCGCGAAGGCAAACGTGAAGACGTTGTGCAGTGGGTCGAGCGCGCCGCAGGCGCATTTGCCATCGCCCGCATGTTTGCTGCACGCGAAGGCTTGGATGCCTTGCGCAGTGAAATCGCGGAGGCGTTGGCGGCTTTTCAGGCGGAGAACGAGCTGTCGTTCGACACGGCCGCAGCAATGACCGGTGCGGACTACCTGCTCGCCGAACTGGCGGCTGGCGAACCGACGTTTGGCTTCAGCGGCTATGCGCGGCAGCTGGTAAATGGTCTGCGCGAACAGCTGCAGGTCGCAGCGCAGAGCGAAGCATTTGATCGTTCGTTGCAGAAGCTGGCCAAGCGGCCGGCGCTGCAGTGGGCACAGGTCGAACATTGGCTGCAGGCAATGTGCAGTCAGCCGCAATTTGTCGCGCTGGCGGGCTATGTGCCGGAGGCCGTGGCGATGCTGCTGGCTGAGCGCAGCCTGCGCAGCCAGGTGCGCGATGTGACGCTGATCGCCGATGTGGCTGGATTGCTCGGCGAGCACCCGCGCATTCGCGAAGGACATCTGCCATTGTCGGTAGATGATTTTCTTGGCCGCTGGCAGGCGCATCGGCACCAGTTTCAGCCCGGCTTCGAGCGTTATCAGGCGCTGCGCCATCGCATCAGTGCGCGCGAGCGTGACGCATTGCGGCTTTCCGAGTTCCAGGCGCGCCCGCTTAGTTCGTTCGTGCGCAACAAACTGATCAACGACGTCTATCTGCCGATCATTGGCGACAACCTGGCCAAGCAGATGGGCACGGTTGGCGAGAATAAGCGCAGTGATTTGATGGGCTTGTTGATGATGATCAGCCCGCCCGGCTACGGCAAAACCACGTTGATGGAGTACGCGGCCAATCGTCTGGGCCTGGTCTTCATGAAGATCAACGGCCCGGCGCTGGGCCACGAAGTGCGTTCGCTGGATCCCGAGCAGGCGCCGGATGCCACGTCGCGGCAGGAGCTGTTGAAGCTCAATCTGGCGCTGGAGATGGGCAACAACACGATGCTGTATGTCGACGACATCCAGCACACGCATCCGGAATTTCTGCAAAAATTCATCTCGCTGTGCGACGGCACCCGTCGCATTGAGGGTGTGTGGAAAGGCCGCACCAAGACCTACGATCTGCGTGGCAAGAAATTCTGTGTGGTGATGGCCGGCAACCCGTACACCGAGTCCGGCGAAGTGTTCAAAGTGCCGGATATGCTGGCCAACCGTGCCGATATCTACAACCTCGGCGATGTACTCGGCGGAATGGAAGAGGCCTTCAAGCTCAGCTATATCGAGAACAGCCTCACCTCCAGCCAGGTACTGGCGCCGATGGCCACGCGCGACTTGGCCGATCTCTATGTGCTGGTGGACAAGGCCAGCGGCAAGGAGGTTTCGACCAATGCATTGAGCCATGCCTACAGCGGCGCGGAGATCAACGAGATCGTCGCCACGCTGGAGCGGCTGATGCAGGTGCGCGAGGTGGTGTATCGGGTCAACCAGCAATACATCGCCAGCGCCGCGCAGTCGGACAAGTACCGCGTTGAGCCCTCGTTCCGGCTGCAGGGCAGCTACCGCAACATGAACAAGCTGTCGGAGAAGATTTCGCCGGTGATGAATGCCGCCGAGCTGCAGCAGCTGGTGACTGACCATTACCTTGGCGAGTCGCAGCTGCTCACCAGCGGCTCCGAAGAAAACCTGCTCAAGCTCGCCGAATTGCGCGAAGTGATGGACGCGACGCAGCTGGCACGTTGGGAGCAGATCAAGCGCGACTTCATGCGCGACAAGGCCATGGGCGGCGACGATGCCGATACCGGCGCGCGCGTCGTCGCGCAGCTGGCCGATATCGCCAGTGGCCTGCAGGGGCTGCGCGCCGATGAGGTGCCGGTCGCAGCTCCGGTGACTGCAGCGTCGGAAGTACCGTGGGAGCAGATCGTTGCCTTGCTGCAGGCAGTGGCCGCACGGCCGACGCCCGTTGTCGCGCAGGCTGAAACGCCGCTGGCGGCGCCGGTGCAGGATTTCGAGCCGCTGCTGCGCGCATTGGCCGATTCGCAGCAACGCCAAGGTCAAGTAGGCGACGCGTTGACGCAACTCGCGGCGCAACTGCGTGACTGGTTGGCCAAGGAACCCGCGACAGAGAAGCCCACGCCGCGGGTTCGCCGAGCACGCAGCCCGGAAGAGAAGGCGCTGGATGAAGCCCTGATGCGGCACTTCTACGGTGGCCAAGTGGTGGTGCCGGGCCAGCAGGGCAGTCATAAGGACGATGCGTCCGGTGAATCCTGAGTCTGCTGGCATGATCGGTTTGCCGGAGCCGCCGGTTCCTGCGTTGGCGCTGGAGGATCCGTTGGCGGTGGCCAACTATGGCGCGCCGCTGCTGGCGGTGGTCGAGCAGAAGACATCGCCTTCCGACAACGACCATGCCGCCGTGCGTTTGGTGGCTGAGATGGACAACATCCATCAGGCCATGCGCGCGCACGATGTCGGCGCCATTCGTCGTAGCGTTGGTTTGTTGGGGAGGCTGCTGGGGCGCGACGTGGAAGCGCAGGCGCAGGCCGAACGCCTGGCCGGGCAGCTGGATGTCTGCCTGTTGCGTGCCGACGGCATCGTCGCCGACTTGCGGCGCGGGTTGCCGGTACGGCTGGAGCAGGCCGCTTTTGTCGGTGCTGCGGTCAATGCGATTGATGCCTGGGCCGAGGCGGGCGAGCGCGTGTTGCTCGATGTCCAGGCACAGGTCGGTCCAGATAAAGAGTTGATATCTGCTGCGCTGCAGCGGCGTCTGCAGCACCTGCGCAGCGTGGCTCGGCTGCGTGCGCTGGAAGCGTCGCAGCTGCAGCTGCTGCATGCGCAGGGTGTCGAATTGCTGGAGCGTTATCAGCGCATCCGCGACGTGCTGCTGCCGCTGTGGCGGCAGCAGGTGCTGGCCACCCAGGCGGCGGGCATGTCGGCACGGCTGGCCTCGGCAGCGGACGCGCAGGCACGGATACTGGCCGAGGTCGAGGCGATGCAGGCTAGACTTCGCTGAAACGCTTCAATCGTGTTCCAAGACTCGCGCGCCGCGCCGCGCATCATCCTCAAGGAGAGCTGCAGATGACCCAGGACAACATGCCGGTGCCGGCCGAATTCTCCGTGGCGCTGGATGTCACCGCGCTGGTTGCCTTGGGCCTGACCGAAGCCGACCGCCCGCAGATCGCCCAGATCACGCGCAGCCTGGACGACATCAGCCCCGGCAACCTGCATGTGTTTGGGCGCGAAGCCGCCGGCAAGAGCGCTGCGTTCTCCACGCAGTTGCTGGAGCATGTCCGCAACCGCGACCTGGATGCGTCGGGCGACAAACTGGGCGAGGTGGTGCGCATTGCCCGCTCGCTGAAACTCGACGGCTTGAATGAGCGCTCCAAGGTGCCGGTGATCGGCGGCCTGATCGACCGCATGCGCGCCTCCAAGGGCGAGCTGGTGCAGAAGTTCAGTGACACCAACCAGCAGATCGAACAGCTGATGCGCGACGTCGGTACGCAGCAGGCGACGATGGGCCAACGTGTTGGCGAGTTCGACCGCATGCACGCCATCGTCCGCGACGAGCGGCAGAGTCTTGGTCTGCATGTCGCCGCAGGCAAGCAGCGGTTGGCTGAGCTCAATGGTGAACTGCAATCGCTGGTGGGCCTGGAGGATCCGCAATCGCGCATCCGCCGTGGCGAGATCGACAACGCCATCCGCCTGCTGGACAAGCGCGTCGGCGATCTGACGGTGATGCAGCACGCGGCTGATCAGTCGCTGCCGATGATCCGGCTGATCCAGGCCAACGCGATTCAGTTGATTGAAAAATTCAACGCGGTGCGTGACATCACCATTCCCTCGTGGAAGCGCCAGTTCGCCATCCAGCTGTCGCTGGGCGAGCAGAAAAACGCAGTTGAGTTGTCCAACGCCATCGACGACGCGACCAACGAGCTGATGCGCCGCAATGCGGACCTGATGCGTCAAACCTCGGTGGAAACCGCCAAGGCCAATCAACGCGCCGTGATTGACGTGGCCACATTGCGGCACGTGCACGAGCAGTTGATTGCCACGGTCGAAGAAGTGCGCAGCATCCATCGCGAAGGCATGCAGCAGCGGCAGCAGGCCGAAGTAGAGCTGGCGCGCCTGCGCGAGGATGTGCAGCAACGCCTGGCCGCCCCGACGCAGGGCTGACGCCGCCAACGCCAATCGACTTCGCAGCATGTAGGAGCGGCCTCGGCCGCGAAGCAAGCGAAGGTTCGGCTGCAGAAATAACCTGTAACCCGGCAATGCCGGGTTGCGGCTTTCGCGTACGGCGTGCAGAACATCAGCTTCGCGGCCAAGGCCGCTCCTGCACTGGGACTCAGGCGAGTTGGCGTTGGAGCCACTCTGCCAGTTTCAATACGCGCGGGTCGTCGTTGTTGCCAGCCGTGCACAAGGCCCAGCAGCCTTCGGTATCGACGAAACCCCACGGTGCGATCAATCGGCCATTGGCCAGGTCGTCGGCGACCAGCGGTTCCGGTGCGATGGCGATGCCCAACCCGGCCACCGCCGCTTCCAACTGGTAATACAGGTGCTCGAAACCAGTGCCGTAGCGCAGCGCGGCGGCCTCGATGCCATTGAGCGCGGCCCAGGTCGGCCAGGCCTGCGGGCGCGAGCGTGTATGCAGCAGTTCATGGGCCAGCACCGCGTCGGCTGGCTGATGCGCCAGTACCTGTGCGCCCTTGATCGACGGGCTGAACACCGGGCCGATACGTTCGGTCGCCAGCGTGTGCACGGTCCATCCGGTTGGCCACGGCGCTTGGCCGAGCAGCAGCGCGGCATCCAGGCCGTCGAGGTGGGGTGTGAAGTCGCCGTCCTGTGCGGCCAGGTGCAGGGTCAGTCCCGGCAGATCGCGCTGCAGGTTCTGCAGACGCGGAATCATCCAGCGGGCGAGCAGGCTGCCGGGGCAGCCCAGCACAAACGCGTCGCCACGTTGCGGGCGGCGCAGCGAGGCGATGCAGTCACGCAACTGTGAAAACGCCCCGGAGGTTGCTTCCAGCAAACGATTGCCCGCCGCGGTCGGGCGGATGCCGCGCCCATCGCGCTCGAACAGGGCCAGCCCGAGTTCGTCTTCCAACGCGCGCAGTTGCCGGCTTACCGCGCCGTGGGTGACGTGCAGTTCGGCCGCGGCCTGGCTGACGCTGCGCAGCCGGGCGGCGGCCTCGAAAGCGCGCAGGGCGTTGAGTGAAGGCAGGGATTGGCTGGGTTTCATGTGAGTTTTTCTAACATATGGCCGCGAAAGAATCGATTTTTATGTCATCTGGCCTGCGTTAGAGTGCAGACCTGTTCTTCGTAAGCTGTGATGCCATGACTGATCCGTCGATCTCTGATTTCCACGCCTTCCCCGATGCGCGCGGGCATTTCGGCCGCTACGGCGGCAGCTTCGTCGCTGAAACGCTGGTCGGGCCGCTGCAGGAATTGGCCGCCGCCTACGACCAAGCGCGGGCCGATCCGTCCTTCATTGCCGCCTACGACAAGGACCTGAAGCATTACGTTGGCCGTCCCAGCCCGATCTACCACGCCGAGCGCCTGAGCAAGGATGTGGGCGGTGCGCAGATCCTGCTCAAGCGCGAGGATTTGAACCACACCGGCGCGCACAAGGTGAACAACACCATCGGCCAGGCCTTGCTGGCCGCGCGCATGGGCAAGACCCGCATCATTGCCGAGACCGGCGCCGGCCAGCACGGCGTGGCGACTGCCACCGTGGCGGCGCGGTTGGGTATCGAATGTGTGGTGTACATGGGCGCCACCGACATCGAGCGGCAGAAGATCAACGTCTACCGGATGAAGTTGCTGGGCGCGACCGTGGTGCCGGTGAGCAGCGGCTCGGCCACGCTCAAGGACGCGCTCAACGAAGCGATGCGCGACTGGGTGACCAATGTGCGCGACACCTTCTACATCATCGGCACCGTCGCCGGCCCGGACCCGTACCCGCGCATGGTGCGTGACTTCAACGCCATCGTCGGCCGCGAGGCGCGCGCGCAGATGCTGGAAGATTACGGTCGCCTGCCGGATGCCATCACCGCCTGTGTCGGTGGTGGTTCCAATGCCATTGGCCTGTTCCATGCCTTCCTCAACGACCGTGAAGTGAAGATCTACGGCGCCGAAGCAGCGGGCGACGGTATTCATACCGGTCGCCACGCCGCGTCCATTTCGGCCGGTCGCCCCGGCGTGCTGCACGGCAATCGCACCTATGTGCTGTGCGATGACGACGGCCAGATCACCGAGACGCATTCCATTTCCGCCGGTCTGGATTACCCCGGCGTCGGCCCGGAGCATTCGTTCCTGTCCGATACCGGTCGCGCGCAATACGTCGGCATCACCGACGAAGAGGCGCTGGCCGCGTTCCATCGCCTGACCCGCATCGAGGGCATTCTGCCGGCGCTGGAATCCAGCCACGCGGTCGCGCAGGCGATCAAGCTGGCGCGCGAGCTGCCCAAGGATGCGCTGGTGCTGTGCAACCTGTCCGGCCGTGGTGACAAGGACGTGCACACCATCGCCGCACGCGAAGGGTTGGTGTTGTGAACGGCCCGGTCATGCGAGGCGCGTTGTTGTGCGCGGTGGCGGCATTGGCTGCCTGCAAGCCGGCCGAGCAGGATGTGGCGCCGCCTGCAGCGCCGGTTTCGAGCGCTGCGGTTCCTGCAGCGGCATCTGTGGCTTCGTCATCCGCTGATCTCGCTCAATTCGGCGAGCTGCGCATCGGCGCTCCGTTCGGCAAGGCGCCGGGAGACAAGGTGTTCGTCTCGGCGGGCATGCGCGAACTGATGGAAGGCGACTGCGAGTACTACGACAAGGGCAGTCTGCCGGAAGGCATGTCGATGATGGTGCTGGCCGACCACATCGCCCGGTTCGAGGTGGATGGCATGGACGATCCCAGCATCAAGGTCGATGCGCCGGCAGCAGACGCTCCGGTACTGCCGTTCGGTGTGTGGGTGGGCATGAGCGTGATCGAGGCAAAGAAGCGCCTTCCCGCCGGTGTGGTGACCAGCCCGCATGCGTATGTCTCGCCCGATGGCGACTACCTGACCTGGACCGATAAGGCCGCCAAGCTGGCCATTCGCCTGGAAACACTCAATGGGTTGGTGACCTCGATCTACTGGGGCCAGCCTGAAGCGGTTGAACTGATTGAAGGATGTGCTTGAGATGGCCGTGACCCGAATCGACGATTGTTTCGCCCGTCTGCGGGCCTCCGGCCGTAAGGCGCTGATTCCCTTCATCACCGCGGGCGATCCGTTGCTGGAAGCCACGGTGCCGGTCATGCATGCGCTGGTCGAGGCCGGCGCGGATGTGATCGAGCTGGGCGTGCCGTTTTCCGACCCGATGGCCGATGGCCCCACCATCCAGCGCAGTTCCGAGCACGCGTTGGCCCGGGGCGCGAACCTGCGCTACCTCTTCGAGAGTGTGGCAGCATTCCGTGCGCGTGATGCGATCACGCCGGTGGTGCTGATGGGCTATCTCAATCCGGTTGAGATCCGAGGCGCCGCCAACTTTGCCAGCGAGGCGGTTGCCGCTGGCGTAGACGGCGTGTTGCTGGTGGACCTGCCGCCGGAAGAGGCCGAGGAAACCCGTGCCGCGTTCACTGCCGCCGGGCTGGCGCTGATTCTGCTGGCCTCGCCAACCAGTACGGATGCTCGTCTCGACCTCCTGTGCGACGCCGCGCAGGGCTATCTGTACTACGTCAGCTTTGCCGGCGTTACCGGTGCGTCCGAGCGTCTGGACAGCGTCGCGGCCGGCGAGCGGCTGCGGCAATTGCGCAGCCGTTCCACGGTGCCGGTGGTGGCTGGCTTCGGCATCAAGGATGCGGCCAGCGCCGCCGCCATGGCGGTGGATGCCGATGGCGTGGTGGTCGGTAGTGCCTTGGTTTCAGTCATGGCCGACGCGGCAAGTCCCGCAGAAGCCGCCGAGGCGGCCAGCCGTTTCCTCAAGCCGCTGCGCCAAGCTCTGGGGAACTGAAGCAGCCGGTTAAACGGTGCGGGCGGGAAAGCAGAAGGCTTCTACCGAAGCGATATAGGTGCCTGCGCCGACAAACGGGCGGGCAGTGTAGCCCCGGGGGGGGCGCTGCGCTTCCCCGGGCTGCATGGAGCGCAGCAAAGCAGGCCGCCGTGTTCTTGTCACCCTGCCCAAGGCCGCATTTCAATGGCAGATAGCAGGATCTGGTCGTGCGGCGGCGGGCGGTCTGGCACAGTGCAAACGTACGCAGCAGTAGGGTTTCGAGCCAATCAGGATGCGCCGTGGTCGCAGCGGTGAGCTAGACTGTCGGCCCTGTCGCGGCCTTCGGGCCGCCCTGAATGGAACCATCATTCCGCATGAGTTGGCTCAGCAAGTTGATGCCGTCGGGCATCCGCACCGACAACACACCGTCCAAGAAGCGCAGCGTCCCAGAGGGTCTTTGGGAAAAATGCAGCAGCTGTGGCGCGGCCCTGTACCGCCCCGAATTGGAAGAGAACCTTGAGGTCTGCCCGAAGTGCGGACATCACATGGCCATCCGCGCGCGCGCGCGCCTGGCAGCGCTCTTTGATGCCGATAGCACCACCGAGATCGCCGCCCGCCTCGGGCCGACCGATGTGCTCAAGTTCAAGGATCAGAAGAAATACGTCGAGCGCATCAAGGCCAGCCAGAAAAACACGGGCGAATACGACGCCTTGATCGCCATGCGCGGCCTGTTGAAGGGACGCCCGCTGGTGGCATCCTCGTTCGACTTCGCCTTCATGGGCGGCTCGATGGGTTCGGTGGTCGGCGAGCGTTTCTCGCTGGCTGCCGAGGCTGCGCTGGAAATGGGCGCGCCTTACGTGTGCTTCTCCGCCAGCGGCGGCGCGCGCATGCAGGAAGGCCTGTTCTCGCTGATGCAGATGGCCAAGACCTCGGCCGCGCTGGCCAAGCTGCGTGAAGCCGGTCTGCCCTACATCTCGGTGCTGACCCACCCGACCACCGGTGGCGTGTCGGCCTCGTTCGCGATGCTGGGCGATATCAACATCGCCGAGCCGCAGGCGCTGATCGGCTTCGCCGGCCCGCGCGTGATTGAGCAGACCGTGCGTGAAAAACTGCCGGAAGGCTTCCAGCGTTCGGAGTTCCTGCTCGAACACGGCGCCATCGACCAGATCTGCGACCGCCGCGAAATGCGTGACCGCTTGGCTGACCTGCTGGCGATGATGATGCGTCAGCCGCAGCACGAAGAAGTGATTGAGTGATGGCGGCCCGCAAGTACTTCGGTACCGACGGCATTCGCGGTCGGGTCGGGCAGGGCGTTATCTCTGCTGATTTCGTGTTGCGCCTGGGCAATGCGCTCGGTCGCGTGCTGGTCGAGCGCAAGGGCCGCCAGCCGACCGTGGTGATTGGCAAGGACACGCGGATTTCCGGCTATATGTTCGAGTCGGCACTGGAGGCGGGCCTGGTTGCAGCCGGGGCCAACGTGCAGTTGATCGGCCCGATGCCTACCCCAGCAGTGGCGTTTCTGGCGCACACGCTGGGCGCGGACGCGGGCATTGTCATCAGTGCTTCGCACAATCCGCACTACGACAACGGCATCAAGTTCTTTTCCGGCGAAGGCGAGAAGCTTGACGACGCCACTGAGCTGGCGCTGGAAGCAGCGCTGGATCAGCCGTTCACCACGGTGGAATCCGAGCACCTGGGCAAGGCGGTGCGCGCGCGCGATGCGGTCGGCCGTTACATCGAGTTCTGCAAGGCCAGCGTGCCGCGTGATTTCTATCTGCACGGCCTCAAGGTGGTGCTGGATTGCGCCCATGGCGCCACGTACCACGTCGCGCCGCTGCTGTTCCGCGAGCTGGGTGCTGAGGTGATTGCCATCGGCGCCGAGCCGAACGGCGTCAATATCAATGACGGCGTGGGTTCGATGCATATCGACAACCTGTCGCGCAAAGTCGTCGAGACCGGCGCCCACATGGGCATCGCGTTCGACGGTGACGGCGACCGCGTGTTGATGGTCGATGACACCGGTGCGGCAGTGGACGGCGACGGCCTGCTCTATATCCTGGCCAAGGCGTGGCAGGCCAATGGCCGCCTGCGCGGTCCGGTGGTCGGCACGCTGATGACCAATTACGGGCTGGAGCAGGCGCTGGAGCGCCTGGGTATTCCGTTCGTTCGTTCCAACGTCGGTGACCGTTACGTGCACCAGGCGCTGGTTGAAGGTAATGGCACGCTGGGCGGTGAGGCGTCGGGTCACATTCTGTGCCTGGACCGTGCCACCACCGGTGATGCCATCGTCAGTGCGCTGCAGGTGCTGGAAGTGCTGGGCCGGGCAGATATCAGTCTGCGGCAGGCGATGGCGGGGCTGTCTGCGGTGCCGCAGAAAACCATCAATGTGCGACTGGAATCGGGCGCGCGTGAAGTGGTCAAGAGCGATCCGGTGCAGGCTGCACTGGCTGCGGCACAGGCGGCAGTTGCCGGGCGGGGCAGGGCATTCCTGCGTCCCTCCGGTACCGAGCCGGTGGTGCGGGTCACGGTCGAGGCTGATGAGGCTGGCCTGATGGCCTCCACGCTTGAGGCCCTGGCCGAAGCAGTGCGTTCGGCTGCCGCACAGGTTTGAGCTGGATCATAGGTTGTTGCCGGGGCGTCGGTTTCAATAGCCGGCGCCCCGTTCCTTTCTCTGGAGTAGTTGAATGAGTTCCCGTATTCCCACCCTCGACATCACCCGCTTCGATACCGACCGTGAGGCCTTTGTGGCCGAGCTGGGCGCGGCGTATCGTGAATGGGGTTTTGCGGGCATTCGCAACCACGGTATTCCGCAGGCCGATATCGACGCCGCGTATGGCGTGTTCAAGGCATTCTTCGCGTTGCCGGAAGAGACCAAAAAGCAGTACCACATCGCTGGCGGCGGTGGCGCGCGGGGCTACACGCAGTTCGGCGTGGAAACCGCCAAGGGCTCCGCACATTTCGATCTGAAAGAGTTCTGGCACATCGGCCGTGAGATCGGCGATGACTCCAAGTATCGCGAAGTGATGCCGCCGAACCTGTGGCCGAGCGAAGTGCCCGGCTTCAAGGAGCACGGCTATGGCCTGTACCAAAAGCTGGATCAACTGGGCTCGCGCGTGCTGTCGGCACTGGCGCTGCACATCGGTCTGCCGCAGGAGTTCTTTGCCGACAAGACCAATAACGGCAACTCGATCCTGCGCCCGATCCACTACCCGCCGATCACCACCGAGGACATCCCCAATGTCCGCGCCGGTGCGCATGGCGACATCAACTTCATCACCTTGCTGGTCGGTGCCAGCGCCGCCGGCCTGGAGGTGCAGTCGCATGAGGGTGAGTGGGTGCCGTTCACTTCGGACGCGGACACCATCGTGGTCAACATCGGCGACATGCTGCAGCGCCTGACCAACCACGTGTACCCGTCGACGATCCACCGCGTGGTCAATCCGCCGGGCGAGCTGGCGCGCAAGCCGCGTTATTCGGTGCCGTTTTTCCTGCACCCGAACCCGGATTTCCTGATTGATGTGCTGCCCTCGTGCATCACTCCGGAAAACCCGAGCCGCTACCCGGAGGCGATCACCGCCCACGGCTTCCTTGAAGAGCGCCTGCGCGAGATCAAGCTGAAGTAAGTGCCGGCTGCTGGCCTCTGCCAGTCGGGATGAAAACGACGCCGTCGCAGCCATTGGCTCGGCGGCGTTTTTGCATCTTGTCCCGCGATGTCCGGCGATTGTCCTGCTGGTGTCGCTATTTCAGCTATCCTTTGCCCACATTTTTTATAGGGAGTGGCTCAGGATGCGCCGCAAGATCGTTGCTGGTAACTGGAAGCTGCATGGCAGTCGTCAATTCGCCACCGAACTGGTGGGGCGGGTGGCCGCTGGGCTGCCACTGGAAGGTGTGGAGTTGGTGATTCTGCCGCCACTGCCTTACCTGGGCGATCTGGTGGAAGACTTCGAGGGCACTGCACTGGCCTTTGGCGCGCAGGATGTCAGCTGCAATGAGAAGGGCGCCTATACCGGCGAAGTGTCGGCGACGATGCTGGTGGATGTCGGTGCGCGCTACGGCTTGGTGGGCCATTCCGAGCGGCGTCAGTACCATCACGAAAGCAGCGAGCTGGTGGCGCGCAAGTTCGTGGCGGCAATTCATGCTGGCCTGATCCCAGTCTTGTGTGTCGGTGAGACGCTGGAGCAGCGCGAAACCGGCCAGACCGAGCAGGTCATTGCCGCGCAGCTGGCGCCGGTGCTGGAGCTGGCCGGGGTCGAGGCATTCGCCAAAGCCGTGGTGGCCTATGAGCCGGTATGGGCGATCGGCACCGGTCGCACCGCCAGCCCGGAGCAGGCGCAGGCCGTGCATGCGTTCATTCGTGGCGTAGTCGCCGAGCGCGATGCTAGAATCGCCGATTCGTTGCCGCTCCTCTATGGTGGCAGCGTCAAGCCCGACAATGCAGCAGAGCTGTTCTCACAGCCTGACGTGGATGGCGGGCTGGTAGGTGGCGCTTCACTGGTGGCGGCCGATTTTCTGGCCATCGCGAGGGCAGCCGCCGGTCGCTAACTGGAATTGTCCGGGACGGATTTCAAAAATGCTGATGTTGATCCTCAATGTGGTCTATGTGCTGGTGGCGATCTCGATGATCGCGCTGATCCTGATGCAGCGTGGCTCCGGCGCCGCTGCGGGCTCCGGCTTTGGTGCGGGCGCCTCCGGGACGGTGTTTGGTGCGCGTGGTGCATCCAACTTCCTGTCCAAGTCCACCAAGTGGCTGGCCGTGGTGTTCTTCGGCATCAGTCTGTTCATGGCGTGGTACGCCACCCATGGTGCTCGCCCGACGGGTGAAGGCCTGGGTGTGATGTCGCAAGCCGTCGCTCCGGTGGCTGCCCCGGCAGTGCCGGCCGGTGAGCTGCAGGCCGCTCCGCCGGCTGCGGCTGTGGGCGAAGTGCCGCAGGCAACTGTCCCGGCAGAAAATATTCCGTCAGGGAATGAAGAAAAGCCGGTCGAAGGCTCACAAAAAGACTGAAGACGGTTACAATACGCGGCGCACTGCTGACCAGTAGTGCTGACGTAGGCCCAGGTGGCGGAATTGGTAGACGCACTACCTTGAGGTGGTAGCGACGAGAGTCGTAGGGGTTCGAGTCCCCTCTTGGGCACCATAGTTTGTAAGCGGGTTCGCGGGCGTAGCAGCGCCCGGCGTGGCAAGTCCCGTCAATCCCCCATGTCCCGTCGCCGTCAGGCGTTCAGGGCAGAGGCAAGAGAGAATCGCTGTGCTGGCCGAATATTTGCCGTCCCTGCTGTTTCTGATCGTCGCCACCGGCATCGGCGTGACGCTGATGCTCATCGGTCGGTTTCTCGCTCCGCGTTCGCCGAACAGTGAGAAGCTTTCCGCATACGAGTGTGGCTTCGAGGCGTTCGAAAACGCGCGCATGAAGTTCGACGTGCGTTACTACTTGATCGCCATCCAGTTCATCGTCTTTGATCTGGAAATCATCTTCATCGTGCCTTGGACCCAGGTCTTCATGGAGCTGGGCGCGCGTTCGCTCGTCACCATGGGTCTGTTCGTCGGCATGCTGTTCCTCGGCTTTATCTACGTGTGGAAGAAGGGAGCGCTGGAATGGGAGTGATTCAGACTCTCGACGGCCTGATGAACAATCCGATCCCGGAAGGGCGGGTTGATGACATTCTCCGTCCCGAAGGCGACAACCCTCTGCTCGAGAAGGGTTATGTGACCACCAGCGTTGATGCGCTGTTGAATTGGGCACGTACCGGCTCGATGTGGCCCATGACCTTCGGTCTGGCCTGCTGTGCGGTGGAAATGATGCACGCCGGTGCGGCGCGCCTGGACTTGGATCGCTACGGCATCGTGTTCCGTCCGTCGCCGCGTCAGTCTGACGTCATGATCGTTGCTGGCACGCTGGTCAATAAAATGGCCCCGGCGCTGCGCAAGGTTTACGACCAGATGCCTGACCCGAAATGGGTCATCTCGATGGGCAGTTGCGCCAATGGTGGCGGCTACTACCACTACTCCTATGCAGTGGTGCGTGGCTGTGACCGTGTGGTGCCGGTGGACGTTTACGTCCCGGGCTGCCCACCGACGGCTGAGGCGCTGGTGTACGGCATTCTTCAGCTGCAGAAGAAGATCTGGCGCACCCAGACCATCGCCCGCTGACCCCCTTTTCAAATCAAGAGCACGCCAGCCCCCATGGCCCAGCAAGCATCTTCACTCATTGACCGACTTCGCGCGCGTTTCGCCAGTGCGCAGGTCTCTGTGGTTGAACCGCGCGGCGAAGTGACGCTGGAGGTTCCGTCGGCTGATTGGCATGTGGTCGCTTTGGCGCTGCGTGACGAATTCGGCTTCGAGCACGCCACCGACCTGTGCGGTGTCGATTACCTCGGCTACGGCAGCGACGAATGGGATACCTCCGATGTCTCCTCGCACGGCTTCAGCCGCGGCGTGGAAGGCACCGGTGCCGGTCGTTTCGCCTGGGGTGAATTCCCCAGCCATGAAGCCGCCAATGGCGCCCAGCCCGACGCACTGCCGAAGCAGCGCTTCGCGGTGGTTGCCCAGTTGCGTTCCTATCAGCACAACCAGGCGCTGCGCATCCGTTGCTTCGCGCCGACCGAGTCGTTGCCGGTGGTTGCGTCGTTGGTGGACATCTGGCCGGGTTTGAACTGGTTCGAGCGTGAAGCGTTCGATCTGTACGGCGTGATCTTTGAGGGTCACCCGGATCTGCGCCGCATCCTGACCGATTACGGCTTTGTGGGTCATCCGTTCCGCAAGGATTTCCCGCTGA
Source organism: Stenotrophomonas sp. (assembly GCF_050737575.1). Classification (GTDB taxonomy): domain Bacteria; phylum Pseudomonadota; class Gammaproteobacteria; order Xanthomonadales; family Xanthomonadaceae; genus Stenotrophomonas. Next base: position 469,146 of record NZ_JBOHXW010000001.1, on the reverse strand, counting down.
TCGGCAACGTCGAAGTGCGTTACGACGAAGAAAAGAAGCGTGTGGTGTACGAGCCGGTGACCTCGGTCGAGCCGCGCGTCGGCGTGCCGCGCGTGATCCGCGATGACGCCCGCTTCCAGACCGCGGAAGGCGAGCGCGCGCAGACGGAGGCAAGCAAGTGAGTGCGGAAGTAAACAAGGAATTCCATCAGGCCTCGCAGGCCTTTGCCAGTAATCCGGCCGAATCCCGGCAGGAGATTCGCAACTACACGATGAACTTCGGCCCGCAGCATCCGGCCGCACATGGTGTGTTGCGTCTGATTCTGGAAATGGACGGTGAAACCATCGTCCGTGCCGATCCGCATGTGGGTCTGCTGCATCGCGCGACCGAAAAGCTGGCCGAGTCCAAGCCGTTCAACCAGTCGATCGGTTACATGGATCGACTGGATTACTGCTCGATGATGTGCAACGAGCACGCTTATGTCCGCGCCATCGAAACCCTGGTGGGTATCGAAGTGCCGGAGCGTGCGCAGTACATCCGTACCATGTTCGACGAAGTCACTCGTATCCTGAACCACTTGATGTGGCTGGGCTCCAACGGGCTCGATCTGGGCGCGATGGCAGTGATGCTGTACGCCTTCCGTGAGCGCGAAGAGCTGATGGACTGCTACGAAGCAGTTTCTGGCGCGCGCATGCATGCGGCCTACTACCGTCCGGGCGGCGTCTACCGCGATCTGCCGGACACGATGCCGAAGTACAAGGAATCGCGTTGGCACAAGGGCAATGCGCTGAAGCGTTTGAATGCTTCGCGCGAAGGCTCGCTGCTCGACTTCCTGGAGAACTTTACCAATGAGTTCCCCTCGCGCGTCGACGAATACGAAACCCTGCTGACCGACAACCGTATCTGGAAGCAGCGTACGGTCGGTATCGGCGTGATCACGCCGGAGCATGCGCTGGCTTGGGGCATGACCGGTGTGATGCTGCGTGGTTCGGGTATTGCCTGGGATCTGCGCAAGAAGCAGCCGTACGCCAAGTACGATGCGGTTGATTTCGATATCCCGCTGGGCACCAACGGTGACTGCTACGACCGCTATCTGGTCCGTATTGCCGAGATGCGCGAATCCAATCGCATCATCAAGCAGTGTGTGCAGTGGCTGAAGGCCAACCCCGGCCCGGTGATGGTCAAGAACTTCAAGGTCGCTCCTCCCGCGCGTGCGGAGATGAAGGACGACATGGAAGCGTTGATCCACCACTTCAAGTTGTTCAGCGAAGGCTATTGCGTGCCGGCCGGTGAAACCTATGCCGCAGTGGAAGCGCCCAAGGGCGAGTTTGGCTGCTATCTGGTTTCCGACGGTGCCAACAAGCCGTTCCGTGCGCACTTGCGTGCGCCGGGCTTTGCTCACCTGTCCTCGCTCGATTCGATCGTGCGCGGCCATATGCTGGCCGACGTGGTGGCGATGATCGGCACCTACGATCTCGTGTTCGGTGAGGTCGACCGGTAATGCCGGCTAACAACACAACGTCCGGTGCCTGCGCGGCTTGTCTGCTGCGGGCATCGGTTCTTCATGATCTGGTATTCGTTGAGGTCGGCCGATGAAGGCGACAGGTAATTTCGAGACGGCGCGTGACGTCGACCCGATGGTGGTGTTGAGCAACAAGACCCGTGCTCACATCGATCACTGGCTGGCCAAGTTCCCGCCCGAGCGCAAGCGTTCGGCCGTGTTGCAGGGCTTGCATGCGGCACAGGAACAGAACCAGGGCTGGCTCAGCGACGAGCTGATCGCCGGCGTGGCCAAGTACCTGGATCTGCCGTTCGTGTGGGCCTACGAGGTCGCCACCTTCTACTCGATGTTCGAGACCGAGAAGGTCGGCCGCAACAACGTCGCTATCTGCACCAACATCAGCTGCTGGCTCAACGGCGCCGACGACATCGTCCGCCATTGCGAGAAGAAGCTGGGCATCAAGCACGGTGAATCCACCGCTGACGGCCGCGTCTACCTCAAGAAAGAGGAAGAGTGCCTGGCCGGTTGCGCTGGCGCACCGATGATGGTCATCAACGGTCATTACCATGAGCGCCTGACGCTGGATCAGGTCGACGCGCTGTTGGATGGGCTGGAGTAAGACATGGCACACCACGAATCCAAGGGCCCGGTCGGACCGGCGCCGCTTCCGCACAACGTGGTCTACACCACGCTGCATTACGACACCCCGTGGTCGTACGAGAGCTATCTGAAGACTGGCGGTTACGCCGCGCTGCGCAAGATCCTCGAGGAGAAGATCCCGCCGGCCGACGTCATCGAGATGGTCAAGCAGTCCGGCCTGCGCGGCCGTGGCGGTGCGGGCTTCCCGACCGGTTTGAAGTGGTCCTTCATGCCCAAGGGTGATGTGCAGAAGTACATCCTGTGCAACTCGGACGAATCGGAGCCGGGCACCTGCAAGGACCGCGACATCCTGCGTTACAACCCGCATTCGGTGGTGGAGGGCATGGCGATTGCCTGCTACGCCACCGGTTCGACGGTTGCTTACAACTATCTGCGTGGTGAGTTCCATCACGAGCCGTTCGAGCATTTCGAGCAGGCCTTGGCTGATGCCTACAAGCACGGCTGGCTGGGCAAGAACGTGCTGGGTAGCGGTGCGGATATCGATATCTACGGCGCGCTGGGCGCCGGTGCGTACATCTGCGGCGAAGAAACCGCGCTGATGGAGTCGCTGGAAGGCAAGAAGGGCCAGCCGCGTTACAAGCCGCCGTTCCCGGCGAACTTTGGCCTGTACGGCAAGCCGACGACGATCAACAACACCGAGACCTATGCGTCGGTGCCAGCGATCATCCGTAACGGTCCGGAATGGTTCAAGGGCTTGAGCAAGACCGCCAACGGCGGCCCGAAGTGCTTCTCGGTCTCCGGTTGCGTGCAGCGCGGTGGCAATTTCGAAGTGCCGCTGGGCACGACCTTCGACGAGCTGCTGGCGCTTGCCGGTGGTTTGAAGCCGGGTCGCACGCTCAAGGGCGCGGTCCCCGGTGGTGTCTCCATGCCGGTGCTTACCGCTGCCGAGCTGAAGGGTCTGCCGATGGATTACGACACCATCCGTGCACTGGGTTCCGGCCTGGGTTCGGGTGCCATCGTGGTGCTGGATGACAGTGTCTGCTGCGTGAAGTTTGCTTGCCGCATCAGCCAGTTCTTCCACAAGGAATCCTGCGGCCAGTGCACCCCGTGCCGTGAAGGTACCGGCTGGATGCACCGCGTGCTGGAGCGCATCGTTGCAGGTCAGGCAACGATGGAAGACCTGCACCAACTCAAGACAGTGGCGGGGCAGATTGAAGGCCACACCATCTGTGCGTTTGGTGAAGCGGCCGCATGGCCGATCCAGGGTTTCCTGCGCCAGTTCTGGGATGAATTCGAGTATTACATCGTCAACGGTCATTCGATGGTTGACGGCAAGAAGGTGGAGACTGCTGCCGCATGAGCGCGCAACCGGCAAATCCCAATGTGACGCCAGTCGTGCCGGATGGGCACGTCTCCATCGAGATCGATGGCCAGGCGTTGGTCGTACCCAAGGGTTCGATGATCATCCAGGCCGCCGACAAGGCTGGCATTCCGATCCCGCGCTTCTGCTATCACGAGAAGCTGCCGATCGCGGCCAACTGCCGTATGTGTCTGGTCGATGTTGAAAAGTCGCCCAAGCCGTCACCGGCCTGTGCCACGCCGGTCATGGATGGCATGAAAATCCAGACCCGCAACGAGAAGGCGCTCAAGTACCAGCGTTCGGTGATGGAGTTCCTGCTCATCAACCACCCGCTGGACTGCCCGATCTGCGATCAGGGCGGCGAGTGCGAGTTGCAGGACGTGTCGCTGGGTTACGGCCGTTCGGTCAGCCGCTTCAACGAGCGCAAGCGCGTTGTGGTTGATGAGGACATGGGGCCGCTGGTTGCCACCGAGATGACCCGCTGCATCCAGTGCACGCGTTGCGTGCGCTTCACCGCCGATGTCGCTGGCACCTACGAGTTGGGTGGCATGTACCGCGGTGAGAACCTGCAGATCGGTACCTACGACGGCAAGCCGCTGACCACCGAGTTGTCCGGCAACGTCATCGACGTCTGCCCGGTCGGCGCGCTGACCAACAAGGTGTTCCAGTTCAAGGCACGCCCGTGGGAACTGACTGCACGCGAATCGCTGGGTTACCACGATGCGATGGGCTCGAACCTGTTCCTGCACGTGCGTCGCGGCGAAGTGCTGCGCGCGGTGCCGCGTGACAACGAGCTGGTCAACGAATGCTGGCTGTCCGACCGTGATCGTTATTCGCACCAGGGCCTGTACGCTGCAGACCGCGCGACCAAGCCGATGCAGAAGATCAATGGTGAGTGGAAGGACGTGAGCTGGGCCGAGGGTTTGGCCGCTGCCCGCGAAATTCTTGAAGCCAACCGTGGTGATGACCTTGGCGTGCTGGTGCACCCGTCCACCTCGAACGAGGAGGGCGCGCTGCTGTCGCGTCTGGCGGCGGCACTGGGCTCGAACAACATCGACCACCGCATCAACAATCGCGACTTCTCCGATGCGCCGGTTGCTGAGGTATTTGGCACCTCGCTGGCCGAGATCGAAGCTGCTGACCGTATCGTGGTGCTGGGTAGCAATATCCGCCACGAACTACCGCTGCTGCATGCGCGTCTGCGCAAGGCACAGACCACGAATGGCGCGCAGATCTTCACGATCAACCCGGTTGATTTCGACTTTGCGTTCAAGCTGGCCGGCAAGCAGATCGTCGCACCGTCACGCTTCGTCGACGCACTGGGCAACGCGCAGCTGATTGACGCGGTGAAGGGTGGCAAGAACACCGTCATCATCGTCGGCGCCATTGCTGAAAATCATCCGCAGGCCGCTGCGATCCGTTCTGCTGTCAGCGACTTCGCTGCTGCTACGGGCGCCAAGCTGTGCCGCATTCCGCAGGGTGCCAATGCGATTGGCCTGTCCCGCGCTGGCGTGCTGCCGGCCGGCAAGGACGTCAACGCAATGCTGGCGCAGCCGCGCAAGGCTTATGTGTTGTATGGCATCGAGCCGGGCCTGGACTTCGCCGACACTGCCGCCGCCCGCAAGGCGCTGGCCGGTTCCAAGGTTGTCGCGTTCAGCCAGTTCGCCTGCACCTCGACCCGTGATGTGGCCGATGTGATTCTGCCGATTGGTGCGCTGCCGGAAATTGACGCGACGCTGACCAATCTCGACGGTCGTGAGCAGACCACGCGCGCCGGCGGCAAGCTGCAAGGCGAGGCCCGCGAGGGCTGGCGTGTGCTGCGCGCCCTGGGCGGTGACATGCAGCTGACAGGTTTCGGTTTCACCGATCTGGCAGGCCTGCGTGCTGGCTTGCAGCCGGTCTCGGTGAAGGTTGCCGCTTCGGCGCAGCCGCAGCTGGCTGGTGAAGGCCTGGAAGTGGCATCGACCCCGGCGATCTACCGCACCGACGCCGTCGTGCGTCGTGCGCAGGCGCTGCAGTCGCATCCGCTGAACAACGAACCGCGCATCGTGCTCAACACTCAGGACGCCGCGCGTCTGCAGCTGAGCGAAGGCCAGATGGCCAAGGTCGGTACCGATGCAGGTCGTGCCACGTTGTCGGTGGTGGTCGATGCGCGTGTCGCCGCCGGTACGGTGTGGATTGAATCGGGCCACGGCGCAACCGCGCCGCTGGGTGCCGCTCGTGTAACGGTGGTGGCTGCATGAACGAGTTGCTGTTAAACGCGATCGAGCCCTTGTTCCAGTGGTTCATGTCCCTGGGCGACATCGGCATCGTGCTGTGGACGGTGATCAAGATTCTCTTGATCGCCATGCCGGTGATCATCTCGGTTGCCTTCTACGTGCTGTGGGAGCGCAAGCTGATTGGCTGGATGCATGTGCGTCACGGGCCGATGTATGTCGGTCTGGGCGGCTTGCTGCAGGCTTTCGCTGACGTCACCAAGCTGTTGTTCAAGGAAATCATCGCTCCGGCCAGTGCGCACAAGGCGATGTACATCCTGGCGCCGCTGATCGTGCTGGCTCCGTCGTTCGCGGCGTGGGCAGTGGTTCCTTTCGATTACAAGCTGGTGCTGTCCAACGCCAACGTTGGTCTGTTGTATCTGCTGGCGATGACCTCGCTCGGCGTGTACGGCGTGATCCTCGCTGGTTGGGCGTCCAACTCCAAGTACGCTTTCCTCGGTGCGATGCGTTCTGCCGCACAGGTGGTCAGCTACGAAATCGCGATGGGCTTCGCACTGGTTGGCGTGATGATCGCGGCCGGCAGCTTGAACCTGACCGAGATCGTGCTGGCGCAGCAGGGTAACTCCGGTCTGTTCGACTGGTTCCTGTTGCCGCTGTTCCCGCTGTTCGTCGTGTATTGGGTGTCCGGCGTCGCCGAAACCAACCGCGCGCCGTTCGACGTGGTGGAAGGCGAGTCGGAAATCGTTGCCGGCCACATGGTGGAGTACTCCGGCGGTGCATTTGCACTGTTCTTCCTGGCCGAGTACGCCAACATGATCCTGGTCAGCTTCCTGATCGCGATCTTCTTCCTCGGTGGCTGGCTGAGCCCGATCCAGGGCTGGGTCACGGCGGATATCTCGCCGTGGATCAACTGGATCTGGACCGGCGGTTGGCCGTGGTTGCTGCTCAAGGTGCTGTTCTTCGCCAGTGCGTACATCTGGTTCCGTGCCAGCTTCCCGCGCTTCCGTTATGACCAGATCATGCGTCTGGGCTGGAAGGTGTTCATCCCGCTGACCATTTTCTGGATCGCGGTGACGGCACTGATGGTGTTCTACGGCGTGATCCAGAAGGGCGTTTGATTCATGAATAAGATCACCCACTATTTCAAAAGCCTGCTGCTCCTCGAGCTGCTCGGCGGCCTGTGGCTGACGCTGAAGTACGCGTTCAAGCCCAAGTACACCGTGCTGTACCCGATGGAGAAGTTCCCGCAGTCGCCGCGTTTTCGTGGCCTGCACGCGCTGCGCCGTTATCCCAATGGTGAAGAGCGTTGCATCGCCTGCAAACTGTGCGAAGCGGTGTGCCCGGCGCTGGCCATCACCATCGACTCGGCCAAACGCGAAGACGGCACCCGCCGCACCACGCGTTACGAGATCGATCTGTTCAAGTGCATCTTCTGCGGCTTCTGTGAAGAAAGCTGCCCGGTGGACTCGATCGTCGAGACCCACATTCTTGAGTACCACTTCGAGAAGCGTGGCGAGAACATCATCACCAAGCCGCAGCTGCTGGCCATTGGCGACCGGCTTGAAGCCGAAATCGCCGAGCGCCGCGCCGCCGACGCTGCCTTCCGCTGAGGTCTTGAGATGGATTGGGTAAATATTGCTTTCTGGTTCTTCTCGGTCATCGCAGGCATTTCTGCTGCGTCCGTGATCAGCGTGCGCAACCCGGTGTATGCCGTGTTGTGTCTGATCCTGACCTTCTTCTCGGTGGCCTGCGTGTGGCTGCTGGTGGGGGCCGAGTTCCTGGGTGTCACGCTGGTGCTGGTGTATGTCGGCGCGGTGATGGTGTTGTTCCTGTTCGTGGTGATGATGCTGGACATCGACACCACCAATCTGCGTGAAGGCTGGGTGCGTTACCTGCCGGTCGGCCTGGTGGTCGCGGTGGTGATGCTGGTGCAGATGCTGACCTTGATCGGCATCAAGGCCCGTACCGCGCCGTTCCCGGTGGACAACGCCGCTGCGGTTGCGGCCGATACCTCCAATGTCACCTGGCTGGCCCGCAGCCTGTTCACCGAGTACCTGCTGCCGTTCGAGTTCGCGGCCGTGATCCTGACCGTCGCCGTGGTGGCAGCTGTGATGCTGACCCTGCGCCGTCGTCAGGGCCTGAAGACGCAGAACCCGACCGAGCAGACCATGACCAAGGCAAAAGACCGCCTGCGCATCGTCAAGATGGCCGCTGAAAAGCCGGTCGTGCAGTCGGAAACGAAAACCGATGGTGGCGAGGAGGCCAAGCCATGATTTCTCTGGGCCATATGCTCGCGTTGGGCGCGGTGATGTTCTGCATCTCCGTAGCCGGCATCTTCCTCAACCGGAAGAACATCATCGTGCTGTTGATGTCGATCGAACTGATGCTGCTGTCGGTGAACATCAACTTCATAGCCTTCTCGCGTCAGCTCGGCGATACCGCCGGACAGCTGTTCGTGTTCTTCATCCTGACCGTGGCCGCAGCGGAAGCTGCAATTGGCCTTGCGATCCTGGTGACCTTGTTCCGTACCCGCCACACCATCAACGTGGGCGAAGTCGATTCGTTGAAGGGCTGATCCGAGATGGAAATCACTCTCTCCAAGAGTCTGTTGATTGTGGCGGTGCTTGCACCGCTGCTCGGCAGCATCATCGCCGGCCTCTTCGGACGCCAGGTCGGGCGCAAGGGCGCCCAATACGTCACCATCCTCGGCGTGGCGGTCAGCTTTGCGCTTTCGGCGCACACGCTGTACCAGCTGCTTTGGGGCGGGGCGCAACCGTTCAACCAGAACCTCTACACCTTCTTCGAGGTCGGCCAGTACTCGGCCCACGTCGGTTTCATGATCGACCGCATGACGGCGATGATGATGGTGGTGGTGACCTTCGTGTCGCTGCTGGTGCACATCTACTCCATCGGCTACATGTCCGAGGATGATGGTTACCAGCGCTTCTTCAGCTACATCTCGTTGTTCACCTTCTCCATGCTCACGCTGGTGATGAGCAACAACTTCCTGCAGCTGTTCTTCGGCTGGGAAGCGGTGGGTGTGGTGTCGTACCTGCTGATTGGTTTCTATTACAAGAAGCCCAGCGCCATCTTCGCCAACATGAAGGCCTTCCTGGTCAATCGCGTCGGCGACTTCGGCTTCCTGCTGGGTATCGGCGGTATCTTGTGGGCGTTCGGCTCGCTGGATTACGCCACGGTGTTTGCCAACGCCAGCAGCGTGCTGGGTTCGGACGCGACCGGCCATGCCATGGTGCAGCTGATCGGCGATCACCAGTGGAGCATCGCCACCGTCATCTGCATCTGTCTGTTCATCGGTGCGATGGGCAAGTCGGCACAGGTTCCGCTGCATGTGTGGCTGCCGGACTCCATGGAAGGCCCGACCCCGATTTCGGCACTGATCCACGCCGCGACGATGGTGACCGCCGGTATCTTCATGGTCACCCGCATGTCGCCGCTGTTCGAGCTGTCGCAGGCGTCGCTGGACTTCATCCTGTTCATTGGTGCCACCACCGCGTTCTTCACCGGCCTGATCGGCATCGTGCAGAGCGACATCAAGCGCGTGGTTGCGTACTCGACGTTGTCGCAGCTGGGCTACATGACCGTTGCACTGGGCGTGTCGGCGTACTCCGGCGCCGTGTTCCACCTGATGACCCACGCCTTCTTCAAGGCGCTGCTGTTCCTCGGTGCCGGCTCGGTGATCATCGGCATGCACCACGAACAGAACATGATGAAGATGGGCGGCCTGCGCAAGTACATGCCGATCACCCACATCACCATGTGGATCGGTACGTTGGCGCTGGTGGGTACGCCGTTCTTCTCGGGTTTCTACTCGAAGGACACCATCATCGAAGCCGCGGCGCTGCATGCGCATGACGCCAACGCCAGCTGGGTAGCGACGTATGGCTACTGGGCAGTGTTGGGTGGCGTCATCGTCACCAGCTTCTACAGCTTCCGCCTGTTGTTCCTGACCTTCTTCGGCAAGGAGCGCTTCCGCGATGCGCATGATGACCACGGTCATCACGGCCATGATCACGATGACCATCACGGTCATGGTGCGCATGAGCCGCACGAGTCGCCGTGGGTAGTGACGGTGCCGTTGATCCTGCTGGCCATTCCGTCCGTGCTGATCGGCTTCTTCACCATCGGCCCGATGCTGTTCGGTACCGGTTGGGACGGTCACGCTGCTGCGGTTGGCGTGCCGGGCCAGGCAATGTCGTTCTTCACCGGCATCGTGGACTTCTACGATCCGGCGCGTGACACCATTGCTGCGGTCGGTGCCGAGTTCTGGCACGGCTCGGTGGCCTACGCGATTCACGGCATGCAGATGCCGGCGTTCTGGCTGACGGTTGCAGGTTTCGTGCTGGCCTGGGCGTTCTACGTCTGGAAGCCGGAACTGGCAGGCAAGGCCCGCAAGAGTCTGGCGCCGGTGGTTTCGGTGTTGGAAAACAAGTACGGCTTCGACAAGCTCTGGATCGACGGCTTCGCCGGCGGCGGTGTGCAGCTCGGCAAGGCCGCCCGTGCCGTGGACAGCACGGTCGTCGACGGGATAGCGGTCAACGGTACGGCCCGCGTGGTCGAACTGGCTGCCAACCTGCTGCGCCGCACCCAATCCGGTTTCCTCTATCACTACGCCTTCGTAATGATCATCGGTCTGATTGCCCTGTTGGGCCTGCTGATGCATTTCTGGCGTTGACTTGTACGGAATAGAAGACGTGTCGAACTGGCCTCTACTTAGTATTCTCATCTGGCTGCCGATTCTCGGCGGTGCGTTGATCCTCGCCTTGCGCAACGCTCAGGCCGCCCGTTGGGCGTCCTTGGCGGTGGCACTGCTCACCTTCCTGTTGAGCCTCGGTCTGCTCAGCGGTTACGACCGCACTGCGGCCGACATCATGCAGTTTGTCGAGCAGCATCCGTGGATCCCGGCCTTCGGCATTGGCTACAACCTTGCCGTTGATGGCATCGCCATCGCCCTGATCCTGTTGACCACGCTGATCGGTGTGTTGGCATTGATCGGTGCCTGGGGCGTGGTCGACAAGCGCGTCAATCAGTACGTTGCCGCCTTCCTGGTTCTGGAAGGTGTCACGGTCGGCATCTTTGCCGCGACCGACGCGATGCTGTTCTACGTGTTCTTCGAAGCCATGCTGATCCCGATGTTCCTGATCATCGGTGTCTGGGGCGGCCCGCGTCGTATCTACGCGGCGATGAAGTTCTTCCTGTACACCTTCCTCGGCTCGGTGCTGATGCTGGTGGCACTGGTCTACCTGTACATCAAGGGTGGCAGCTTCCAGCTGGCCGACTTGTATCAGCTGCAGCTCTCGGCCAAGGAGCAGACGTGGATATTCTTCGCGTTCCTGATCGCCTTCGCCGTGAAGGTGCCGATGTTCCCGGTGCACACCTGGCTGCCGGACGCGCACGTTGAAGCGCCGACTGCCGGTTCGGTGATCCTGGCGGCCATCGCACTGAAGATTGGTGGCTACGGCTTCCTGCGCTTCAACCTGCCGATCGTGCCGGACGCGAGCAGCGAGTGGGCATGGCTGGTGATCGCGCTGTCGCTGGTGGCGGTGATCTACGTTGGTCTGGTGGCCATGGTGCAGGACGATATGAAGAAGCTGATCGCTTATTCGTCCGTCGCGCACATGGGCTTTGTCACCCTCGGCACCTTCACCGCACTGTGGTTGGTGCGTGAGGCCGGCAACGCCGACGCAGCCCGTCTGGGCCTGCAGGGCGCGATGGTGCAGATGATCTCGCACGGCTTCGTGTCCGGCGCCATGTTCTCCTGCGTGGGCGTGCTGTACGACCGTATGCACAGCCGTCGCATCGCCGATTACGGCGGTGTGGTCAACGTGATGCCGTGGTTTGCCGCCTTTGCACTGCTGTTCTTCATGGCCAACTCGGGCCTGCCGGGCACCAGCGGTTTCGTCGGTGAGTTCATGATCGTGTTGGCCGCATTCCAATGGAATCCGCTGGTTGCGCTGGGCGCTGCCACCACGCTGATCATCAGCGCCGCGTATTCGCTGTGGCTGTACAAGCGTGTGTTCTTCGGCGAAGTGGGTAATGCCCATGTCGCCGAGCTGAAGGACATCAACGGCCGTGAATGGCTGGTGTTGGGTGTGTTCGCCGTCGGTACGCTGGCGTTGGGCCTGTATCCCAAGCCGTTGACCGACCTGATGGAGCCGTCCATCGCCAAGCTGGCGATGCAGATCGCATCGAGCAAGCTGCTCTAAGCGGCCCGTCGAGAGTATTGATTCCAGGATTTGATGATGACCACGCCGACGCTTCTGCCGTTGACCACCGCCGACCTCCCGCCGTTGCTGCCAGAAATGGTGGTGATTGGTGGCGCCTTCGCTCTGCTGATCCTTGATCTGTTCATCAGTGATCGACACAAGGTCTGGACCCATTTCATCTCGGTAGCCATCCTTGCTGTCGCCTTCGTGATGCTGCTTGGCGGCGTGGGCGGGCAGGGCGAGGTGTTCCACGGCATGTTCATCCGTGACAACGCCGCCGACATCATGAAGACCGTGGTGGTGTTGGTCAGTGGCTTGAGCCTTGTCTACGGCTGGAGCTACCTGCGCGAACGTAATCTGTTCCAGGGCGAAATCCCGGTGCTGATCCTGTTCGCCACCGCCGGCATGATGATCCTGGTTTCGGCCGGCAGCCTGCTGATGGTCTACCTGGGCCTGGAGTTGCTGGCGCTGTGTTCCTACGCACTGGTTGCCAGCAACCGTGAGAACAAGTTGGCGGCGGAAGCCGGCATGAAGTACATCGTGCTGGGTTCGTTGGCCTCGGGTCTGTTGCTGTACGGCATGTCGCTGGTTTACGGCGCCACCGGCTCGCTGCACCTGGACGTGATTCATGCCGCCATCGCGCATTCCGATGAACGCCTGCTGCTGTTGACCGGTGCCGTGTTCATGATCGCCGGCGTGGCCTTCAAGCTGGGCGCCGCGCCGTTCCATATGTGGCTGCCCGACGTCTATCAGGGTGCGCCGGCGCCGATCGCACTGTTCATCAGTTCGGCACCGAAGCTGGCGGCTTTCGGCATGGCATATCGCCTCCTGGAAGCGGGCGTTGGCCCGTTGTCGGCCGAGCTGCAGTATGTGCTGGCTGGCCTGGCTGCCTTGTCGCTGATCGTCGGCAACCTGATGGCCATCGCGCAGACCAACCTCAAGCGCATGCTCGCGTACTCGACCGTTTCGCACATCGGCTTCCTGCTGATGGGCATTGCCGGTGGTGGCGAGCAGGGCTATTCGGCCGCAATGTTCTACGCGGTGGCGTACGCCATCATGTCGACCGCCGCATTCGGCGCGATCATTGCTTTGTCGCGCGCCGGCTTTGAAGCCGAGAACATCGAGGACTTCAAGGGTTTGAATGCCCGTAGTCCGTGGATGGCTGGACTGGTGCTGTGCATCATGGCCTCGTTGGCCGGTATCCCGCCGTTCCTTGGCTTCTGGACCAAGTTGTCGGTGCTGGGCGCGGCAGTCAACGGCGGTTTGCTGTGGCTGGCGCTGCTGGGTGTCCTCTGTGCGGTGATCGGCTGCTTCTACTACCTGCGTGTCATCAAGGTCATGTACTTTGATGAACCGGTGGGTGAGCCGTTGCCGCGTAACAATGACCGCATCCTGGGCATCGTGCTGGGCGTGAATTCCATCGTACTTCTGGTGCTGCCGCTGGGTTTGGGGCCGATTCTGGAGTGGATGCGCAATGCTTTTGCACATTTGTCATAAAAAACGATACAAACTCTCGTGAAACGTGTAATATTCACCTCCTGAGTTGACGACGGCGCCGGTTCACCGGCGAAGTCGGAATCACCGAAAGGTGGTTCACCCGGAAGAGTTTCTTCCGGTGGTTTCTCCCGAAACGGGGAAATCGGTGAAGTAAATAAAGCTTGCAACTTTCGCTTAATTACTTCATAATTCCGCTTCTGCTGCGGGGTGGAGCAGTCTGGCAGCTCGTCGGGCTCATAACCCGAAGGTCGCAGGTTCAAATCCTGCCCCCGCTACCAGCTTCGGCCTTTATCATCAGTCATGCTGATAAAGGCCAGAGTCTGGGCTCGCAAGAACGAATGCTTCCGTTCTTGTAACCGGAATCCAATTCACCGGATTCATGCCGGACAAAGGGCCCTGATGGGCCCTTTGTTGTTTCCGCAATACGGAAAGTCCCGACTGGGTAACGCCGGTCCTCATTTATCGAAACAAGGCAGGCTGTGAGCGACAAAGCTACTGAAATCGCGAATCTGCTGGGCCCCACCGTGGAAGCGTTGGGGCTCGATTTGTTGGGCGTCGAGTATTTGCCGGCACCCGGCGGCGCGACGCTGCGCCTTTACATTGACGTGCCGCTGGCCGAACAGCCTGAGCGCATGGTCAATGTAGACGACTGCGAGCGGGTGAGCCGCGAAGTGTCGGCGCAGATGGATGTGGAAGATCCGATCAGCGGTAATTACACGCTGGAAGTGTCTTCCCCGGGCGTTGATCGCCCGCTGTTCACGCTGGAGCATTTCGAGCAGCACCTGGGCCAGTCGGCCAAGGTGGCCTTGAAGTTGCCGCAGGAGAACCGCCGCCGTCTGCAGGGCGAGATCGCTGAAGTGGATCTGGCCAAGGGCACTGTGACGTTTGTTGTGGATGGCAAGCCGTTTGTGGCTTCGTTCGACAACATCGACAAGGCTCGCATCATTCCGGACTGGGCCGCTTTGGGCCTTGCTCCGACCAAACCGACTGGTCCGGCGCCCAAGCAGGGTGACAAGGCCAAGAATAAATCCAACAACGAACCGGCGGCCAAAAAGCCGCGCGCGGAGTGAGCCGATGAGCAAGGAACTGTTGCTGGTAGTTGACGCAGTCGCCAACGAAAAAGGCGTGCCGCGTGAAGTGATTTTTGACGCGATCGAAGCGGCGCTGGCCTCGGCGGCGAAGAAGCGCTATCCCGATCAGGACGTGCTTGCGCGCGTGTCCATCAACCAGAAAGACGGCAACTACGAAACGTTCCGTCGCTGGGAAGTGGTTGCTGATGACGTGGTGATGGAATCGCCGGACCGTCAGATCCGCATGATGGATGCGATCGAGGAAGCCGACGGCGTCGAGCTCGGCGATTACATCGAAGAGCAGATTGAAAACCCGGACTTCGGTCGCATCGCCGCGCAGGCTGCCAAGCAGGTGATCGTGCAGCGTGTGCGCGAAGCCGAGCGTCAGCAGGTTGTCGATGCGTGGAAGGATCGCGTGGGCGAGCTGGTGACCGGTGTGGTCAAGCGCGCTGAGCGTGGCAATATTTATGTGGATCTGGGCGGCAACGCCGAAGCGTTCATTCCGAAGGACAAGGGCATTCCGCGCGACGTACTGCGCGCTGGCGACCGCGTGCGTGGTTACCTGGCCGAAGTCCGTTCGGAACCGCGTGGCCCGCAGCTGTTCATCAGCCGCGCCGCGCCGGAATTCATGATCGAACTGTTCAAGCTCGAAGTGCCGGAAGTCGGCCAGGGCCTGGTCGAGATCAAGGCCTGTGCACGCGACCCGGGCGACCGCGCCAAGATCGCGGTGCTGGCACACGACACCCGCACCGATCCGATCGGTGCCTGTATCGGTATGCGCGGTTCGCGCGTCCAGGCGGTGTCCAACGAGCTCAATGGCGAGCGCGTGGATATCGTGTTGTGGAACGAGAGCCCGGCCAACTTCGTCATCAATGCGATGGCGCCGGCCGAAGTGCAGTCGATCATTGTTGATGAAGACCGTCACTCGATGGATCTGGCCGTGGCGGAAGATCGCCTGGCGCAGGCCATCGGCAAGGGCGGCCAGAACGTGCGTCTGGCCAGCCGCCTGACCGGTTGGCAGCTGAATGTGATGACGCAGGACCAGGTCACGGCGAAGTCCGAGGCTGAGCAGGTCGTTGCGCGTCAGCTGTTCATGGACAAGCTGGAAGTGGACGAGGAAATCGCAGGCATCCTGGTGACCGAAGGTTTCGGCACCGTGGAAGAAATTGCCTACGTGCCGGTCGGCGAGTTGCTGGCGGTGGAGGGCTTCGACGAGGACATCGTCGAGGAACTGCGCGCCCGTGCTCGCGATGCGCTGCTGAATGAAGCGCTGGCAGTGGAAGAGGGTGCCGAAAATGGCGTGCCTTCCGACGACCTGCTGGCATTGAAGGGCATGGATGAAGCAACTGCGTATGCATTGGCCGGTCACGGCGTGCGTACGAGCGAGGATCTGTCGGATCTGGCTGCCGACGAGGTTCTGGAGTTCGGCATTGAGGGTATGGATCTTGAACGCGCCGCGGCGCTGGTCCTGGCAGCCCGCGCCGAGGAGATCGCCCGCCTGGAGCGTGGCGAATGAGCCAGCGATGAACATTGCCCTGAGCCGCTCAGGGCGTAGACTCCGCGCTGCCTTCGTCTGTATCGAGGGGGCGCCAACAAGATCATAGGATCCGAATGTCGCAGCAAACCACCATCCGCAAGCTCGCCGAACTGGTCAACACGCCGGTCGAGAAACTGCTGGAACAACTGGCTCAGGCCGGTATGAAATTCAGCGGTCCCGATCAGATCGTGACCAGTACCGAGAAAGTGAAGCTGCTTGGTTTCCTTCGCCGTTCCCACGGCAAGGAAGAGCAGCCCGCCGACGAGGCTGAGGCCGCGCCGAAAAAGATCACCCTGGCGCGTCGCAAGCACCAGGAAGTGACGGTCAATGCTGGTCGCAGCAAGACCACGGTCAATGTCGAGGTTCGCCAGAAGCGTACCTACGTCAAGCCGGAAGGTGGCAAGGCTGCGATGACGCCGGACGAAGAGCGTGCAGATATCCTGCGCAAGCTCGAAGAGTCGCGTCAGCGCAATCTGGACGAACAGCGCATGCTGGCCGAGAAGGATCGTGCGCGTGATGAGGAAATCATCGCTCGCCAGAAGGCGGCCGAAGACGCTGAGCGTCAGCGCGAAGAGGCCGAGCGCAAGGCTGCTGAGGACGCCGTCAAGGCAGCCGAAGCTGCCAAGGCTGCTCCGGCCAAGTCGGAAGTCGCTGCGGCACCGGCTCCGGCCAAGAGCGCACGTCCTGCGCCCGGCGTGGCACGCGCACCGACCTCAGCACCCGCTCCGGCGCGTGATGACCGTGGCGGTGCGAATGCCAAGCCCGGCAACAAGTCGCGTTCCGATGGTGATGGCGGCAACCGTTTTGGTGGCCAGCTGCACTTGTCGGCATCCGACCGTGCACGCCGCGGCAACAGCAATAACAACAATTCCCGTGGCCGTCCGGGTGCGCGTGCACCGCAGGGCCGTCGTGGCAATGATCAGTCGCGCAACAGCAGTGGCAGTCACGGCTTCGAGCGTCCGACGGCACCGGTGGTGCGCGAGATCGCCATTGGCGAGACCGTCACTGTCGCCGATCTGGCACAGAAGCTGGCCCTGAAGGGCGGCGAAGTGGTCAAGGCGTTGTTCAAGATGGGCGTGATGGCCACCATCACCCAGTCCATCGACCATGACACCGCCGTGCTGGTGACCGAAGAACTCGGCCACAAGGCCGTGCGTGCCGGCAACAACGACGCCGAAGACGCGCTGTTGGCCATCAATGATGTGAACCAGGGCGATGCGGTCACGCGTCCGCCGGTGGTCACGATCATGGGTCACGTCGATCACGGCAAGACCTCGCTGCTGGATTACATCCGTCGCACCAAGGTCGCCACTGGCGAAGCCGGCGGTATTACCCAGCACATCGGTGCGTACCACGTTGATACGCCGAAGGGCGTGATCAGCTTCCTGGATACCCCGGGCCATGCCGCGTTCACCTCGATGCGTGCCCGTGGCGCGCAGCTCACCGACGTCGTGGTGGTAGTGGTTGCCGCCGACGATGGCGTGATGCCGCAGACCAAGGAAGCCATCAAGCACGCACGTGCCGCCAAGGCGCCGATCGTGGTTGCGATCAACAAGATCGACAAGTCCTCGGCTGATCCGATGCGGGTCAAGAACGAACTCCTCGCTGAGGAAGTCGTGGCCGAAGACTTCGGTGGTGACGTGCAGATGGTGGAAATCTCCGCCAAGACCGGTCTGGGCATCGACGATCTGCTGGACGCGATTTCGGTGCAGGCTGAATTGCTTGAGCTGAAGGCTGTGTCCGAAGGCCGCGCCTCGGGCGTGGTCATCGAATCTTCGCTGGACAAGGGCCGTGGCCCGGTCGCGACGGTGCTGGTGCAGCAGGGCATGCTCAAGAAGGGCGATTACCTGGTGTGCGGCATTCAGTACGGCCGCGTGCGCGCTTTGTTCGATGAGGCCGGTCGTCAGGTGGCTGAAGCTGGCCCGTCGATTCCGGTGCAGGTGCTGGGTCTGTCCGGCGTGCCGGAAGCAGGCGATGACTTTGTCGTCGTCGAAGACGAGCGTCTGGCCAAGGACGTTGCACAGCAGCGTGAAACCAAGCGTCGCGAGTCGCGCCTGGTGGCCACTGCCGGCAGCCGCATGGAAGACATCATGTCGCAGCTGGGCAAGGGCGAAGGCCAGCAGGTGTTGAACCTGTTGATCAAGGCCGACGTCCAGGGTTCGGTGCAGGCACTGAGCCAGTCGCTGGTCGGCCTGTCCAACAACGACATCCGCATCAACGTGATCCACTCCGGCGTGGGCGGCATCACCGAGTCCGACGCCAATTCGGCGGTCGCCTCCAAGGCCACCGTGATCGGCTTCAACGTGCGTGCAGATGCTTCGGCTCGCCGCATCATTGAATCCAACGGCGTGGACCTGCGTTACTTCTCGATCATCTATGACGTGATCGACCAGGTGAAGCAGGTGGCTTCCGGTCTGCTGGGTGTGGAGATCCGCGAAGAGATCATCGGTATTGCCGAGGTCCGCGACGTCTTCCGCAGCTCGAAGTTCGGTGCTGTGGCGGGCTGCATGATCGTGGAAGGCGTGGTCAAGCGGAACAAGCCGATCCGCGTGCTGCGCGACAGCGTGGTCGTGTTCGAGGGCGAGCTGGAATCGCTGCGTCGCTTCAAGGAAAACGTGGAAGAAGTTCGCAACGGTACCGAGTGCGGTATCGGCGTGAAGGCCTATAACGACGTGAAGCCGGGCGATCAGATCGAGTGCTTCGAGCGTATCGAAGTGCCGCGTACCCTGTAATTGCAGTATCGGCCGGTCCGCAGTGCGCGGGCCGGCCTTGTTTCATCAACGCAACAATCAAGCGAGCTAGACAACGTGCCGAAGACTTTCCACCGTACTGACCGTGTTTCCGCGCAGATCCGCCGTGATCTGGGCACGCTGGTGCACGCGGCTGTGCGCGAGCATGGGCTGCCCTCGGTCAGCGTTTCGGACGTGGAAATCACCCGCGACATGGCTCACGCCAAGGTGTTCGTCACCGCGCTGATGCCGGAACGTTCGGAAGAGGCGATGAAGGGCCTGCGCGAGATCGCGTATGAGCTGCGCATGGCGCTGGCCCGGGCGATGAAGCTGCGGCATGTGCCGGAGCTGCATTTCCACTACGACGATTCGGTGGACCGTGGTGAGCGCATCGACAATCTGTTGCGCGATCTGCTTCCGCCATCGGAACAGAAGCCTGGCTCCGACGAAGAATGAAGCAGCAGCCCGCAAGGGCTGTTGTCATATCTGGCCTGCGCTCAACGTTGCAGGTTGTTTCCAGTTCCCGCCGAGCGTGGAGTGATCTCGCGCCGGCCCGAGAATGGTGTTTCATGCGCCCCCGTATTCAATTCCGTCGTTTGGACGGCATCGTTCTGCTCGACAAGCCTGCCGGCATGAGCTCCAACACCGCGCTGCAGGTGGCCCGCCGTTTGTTCCGTGCAGAGAAGGGCGGCCACACCGGCAGCCTTGATCCGCTGGCCACTGGCCTGCTGCCGCTGTGTTTTGGCGAGGCGACCAAGATCGCCGGCCTGCTGTTGGGCTCGGCCAAGGCGTATGACGCTGAAATCACGCTGGGCAAAACCACCGACACCGATGACGCCGATGGCGTGGTGCTGCGCGAGCGCGCCGTGCCGGCGATCAGTCGTGAGCAATTGCAAGCGGCATTGGCCGGTTTTACTGGCCGTATCCTGCAGCGGGCGCCGATTTATTCGGCCCTGAAGCAGGGCGGCGAGCCGCTGTATGTGAAGGCGCGCCGCGGCGAGACCATCGAGGCGCCGGAGCGTGAAGTGCATGTGCAGGACATCGAAATCCTGGCCCAGGAGGGCGAGCGCCTGTCGCTGCGGGTGACCTGTGGTTCGGGCACCTACATCCGCAGCATCGCCCGCGATCTGGGTGAGGTGCTGGGCTGCGGCGCGCACATCACGGCGCTGCGCCGGTTGTGGGTGGAGCCATTCATGGCGCCGCACATGATCGGGCTGGATGCCCTGCGTGAAGTGGCTGAACGGGGTGATGAAGCGTCGTTGCTGGAATGGCTGCTGCCGATCGATGCGGGCCTGAGCAGTTTTGGCCGGGTGGAGCTCGATCCGGGCCAGGCTACCCGCTTCTGCCTTGGCCAGCGCTTGCGCAATCCAGAGTGGCCGGAGGGTCTGGCCGGTGTCTTCGGCCTGGACGGCCTGCCGCTGGGGCTGGGGCAGGTGGAAGCGGACGGGCGGTTGAGCCCACAGCGTCGCTTCAATCTCTGAACGAGTAAGCGCCTAGTACCACCCGCTCCTTGTGGCAAATGGTTGAGGTCGTTACAATTTTGCGGCCCTTGAAGGGGCACTGTCCTGCCGTCGGCAGGCGGTTATTTCAAACGGCGAGCTGTGCGGTGCGTTTTGTACGTTCCTGCTGGCCACGCATCAAAGAGAAAAAACAATGTCGATCGACACCCAGAAAGTTATTGAGAACAACGCTCGTGGCACCAACGACACCGGTTCCCCGGAAGTCCAGGTGGCCCTGCTGACCGCACGCATCGAACTGCTGAGCGGTCACTTCAAGGAGCACAAGAAGGATCACCACAGCCGCCGCGGCCTGCTGCAGATGGTCAACCGTCGTCGTAGCCTGCTCGACTACCTGAAGAAAAAGGATGTCGTTCGCTACAAGGCACTGATCGAAAAGCTCGGCCTGCGCCGCTAATCGAAATACCGCCGCGGCGCAGCGATGCGCCGCGGCTTTGTTTTAAGCGCTTCAAAATCGTCGTAGATCGGCCGGAACCGCCCGGCCAACCATTGCCGGCATGGGTTGGCAACGGTCCATTCGAAGAAAGCATTCCAAGGAACTTCCGTGGCAAAAATCACCAAAACCTTCCAGTACGGCAAACACACCGTCACGCTTGAAACCGGCGAAGTCGCCCGTCAGGCCGGCGGCGCAGTCATCGTCAAGATGGACGACACCGTGTTGCTGGTCACTGCCGTCGCCGCCAAGAGCGCGCGCGAAGGCCAGGACTTCTTCCCGCTGACCGTTGACTACCAGGAAAGGTTCTACGCCGGCGGCCGTATCCCGGGTGGCTTCTTCAAGCGCGAAGGCCGTGCGACCGAGAAGGAAACGCTGATCTCGCGTCTGATCGATCGTCCGATCCGTCCGCTGTTCCCGGAAGACTACAAGAACGAAGTCCAGATCATCGCTACGGTGATGTCGATGAACCCGGACGTGGACGGCGACATCGCTGCCCTGATCGGTGCCTCGGCTGCGCTGTCGCTGGCCGGCACCCCGTTCAAGGGTCCGATCGCTGCGGCCAAGGTGGGTTACAAGGATGGCGAATACATCCTCAACCCGACCGTGTCGGAGCTGAAGGAATCGCAGCTGGAGCTGGTGGTCGCTGGTACCGCTAATGCCGTGCTGATGGTCGAATCCGAAGCCGCGCTGCTGTCCGAAGAAGTGATGCTTGGCGCTGTGACCTTCGGTCACCGCGAAATGCAGAAGGTCATCAACATCATTAATGAGATGACCGTTGAAGCCGGTACCAAGCCGAGCGACTGGGTTGCTCCGGCCAAGAACACCACGCTGATCAGCGCGCTGCAGGAAGCCGTCGGCAACAAGCTGGGCGAAGCCTTCCAGGTGCGTGACAAGCTGCAGCGTCGCGACGCCATCTCGGCGATCAAGAAGGACACGGTTGAAGCCCTGGCTGGCCGCGTTGCCGCTGAAGGCTGGAACCCGGCCGAGCTGTCGAAGGAATTCGGCGAGCTGGAATACAGCACCATGCGTAACTCGGTGCTGGACACCAAGGTCCGCATCGACGGCCGTGCGCTGGACACCGTCCGCCCGATCGCCGTGAAGACCGGCGTGCTGCCGCGTACCCACGGTTCCTCGCTGTTCACCCGCGGTGAAACGCAGGCCATCGTGACCATCACCCTGGGCACCGCCCGTGATGGCCAGGTGATCGACGCCGTCGCCGGTGAGTACAAGGAAAACTTCCTGTTCCATTACAACTTCCCCCCCTACTCGGTGGGTGAGTGCGGCCGCATGATGGGCCCTAAGCGTCGCGAAATCGGCCACGGCCGTCTCGCCAAGCGCGGCGTGCTGGCAGTGATGCCGTCGCTGGAAGCCTTCCCGTACACCATCCGTGTTGTGTCGGAAATCACCGAGTCGAATGGTTCCTCGTCGATGGCGTCGGTCTGCGGTTCGTCGCTGGCGCTGATGGACGCCGGCGTGCCGGTCAAGTCGCCGGTTGCCGGTATCGCCATGGGCCTGGTCAAGGAAGGCGAGCGTTTCGTCGTCCTGTCCGACATCCTGGGTGACGAAGATCACCTGGGCGACATGGACTTCAAGGTTGCCGGTACCGCTGAGGGCATCTCCGCCCTGCAGATGGACATCAAGATCGAAGGCATCACCGAAGAGATCATGAAGCAGGCACTGCAGCAGGCCAAGGCTGGCCGTCTGCACATCCTCGGCGAAATGGCGCACGGCCTGACCTCGCCGCGTGCCGAGCTGTCGGATTACGCGCCGCGTCTGCTGACCATCAAGATCCACCCGGACAAGATCCGCGAAGTGATCGGCAAGGGTGGCTCGACCATCCAGGCCATCACCAAGGAAACCGGCACCCAGATCGACATCCAGGACGATGGCACCATCACCATCGCTTCGGTGAACAACGCCGCTGCACAGGCCGCCAAGGCCCGCATCGAGCAGATCACCTCGGACGTCGAGCCGGGCCGCATCTACGAAGGCAAGGTCGCCAAGATCATGGACTTCGGTGCGTTCGTCACGATCCTGCCGGGCAAGGATGGTCTGGTGCACGTGTCGCAGATCTCCAGCGACCGCGTCGAGAAGGTTGGCGACGTGTTGAAGGAAGGCGATGTGGTCAAGGTCAAGGTGCTGGAAGTCGACAAGCAGGGCCGTATCCGCCTGTCGATGAAGGCCGTTGAAGAAGGCGAGGGCACCCCGGCCGAATAAGGCTGCGGTGTTTCGCTGAAAGAAAGAGCGGGCCTTCGGGTCCGCTTTTTTTTTTGTTCTTTTTTTGCTGGAAGAAGTGAGTGCTGAGCGTGGCGCGGCGTTATGGCAGACCACGCTCAGTTGCGCAGTCATGCTGTGCTCTGACATTGCCGGTGCGGCCGCTGCCGAGCATGGCTTGGCACTAACAGTTGGGCGCGGCGTTGCCCGACCTGCGCCGGCCTTTGTTGCCGATGGTGCTTCAGGATCCTGTTGGCCAAGCATCTTCTGGGAACAGAAGGGGCGAGACATGGGCGGTAGTCAAACAGGGATGCGCGCACGCGGTCGGCTCGCGTTCGCCGCAGCGGAAGTTCCGGTCGCCGGCAAGGCCGTCGCAGTGTTTTTTCTAACGGGCATCTGCGCGGCGATTGGGGCGCCTGTACTGCCGCCGTTGTCGGTGTCCGGGTTGTTCGCGATAGCGGGCATCGTGTTGTGGTGGCGCGGCCGGAGCCTGCGGCTTGCGGGTGTGGTGTTGACGGGAATCGGCTGGGTCGGTCTGCATGCCGGTTGGGGATTGGCGGCGCAGCTGCCGTTCGCTGCAGAAGGACGTGAATTCACGGTCAGCGGTGCGGTGATCAGCCTGCCGGAGCATGAGGCGCGACGGACGCGCTTTCTGTTGCGGGTGGACGGCGACGACACAACGCCTCACCTGCAGGGACGGCGGCTGCAGCTGTCGTGGTACGACGATTTCGGCGCCACATCGCCGGGCCCGCGCATGCAATTGCATGCCGGTCAGCGTTGGCGACTGCAGGTGAGGCTGCGTGTGCCGCGTGGGCTGTCCAATCCCGGTGGCTTTGATGCCGAGCGGCATGCGCTTGCGCAGCGGATCAGTGCGACAGGTTTGGTGCGGTCTCCGGAAACCGCACGTTTGCTTGCGCCGCCAAGTGGACTGGCGGTGTGGCGGCAGCGCATGGCTTCGCGCATTGCGGGGCAGGTGCCATCGGCATCGTCGCGTTATGTGCAGGCATTGGCCCTGGGCGACACGCGCGGCCTCACCGATGACGACTGGCAGCGGCTGCGCGCCACCGGGCTGACGCATCTGATTGCGATCTCCGGTTTCCATGTCGGCATGGTGGCGGTGTGTGGCGCTTGGTTGATCGGCGGCATCTGGCGTTTGCTGCCGTGGTTGGGCCTGCGCTGGCCACGGCCGCAGGCGGCAGCTGCGGGTGCATTTATCGCGGCGCTGGTTTATGCGGCGGTAGCAGGCTTCGCGTTGCCGACGGTACGCACGGTGTTGATGGTGGCGGTGATCGTGCTGGCGCGTTTGTGGCGGCGGCCGGTCGATGTGTTGGGTTCGCTGGGTTTGGCCGCGCTGGCGGTGCTGCTGGTCGATCCGCTTTCGGTGCTGAGTGCGGGCTTCTGGCTGAGTTTTGCGGGCGTTGCATGGTTGGCGTGGTGTCTGCCGGAGCGCACGCATTGGTTGCGTGGCTTTCTGTCCGCGCAGCGGGTCGCGACGCTGGGCTTGTTGCCGTTGAGTGCGATGTTGTTTGGTCAGGCGTCGGCGATTGGGCCATTGGCGAATCTGGTCGCCATTCCCTGGTGGAGCCTGGTGGTGGTGCCGTTGGCGGTGCTCGGTACTGCGCTGGAGGTGGTGTGGTCAGGGAGTGGCGCGCTTGTGTGGCGCGCATCGGCATGGTGCTTTGATCTGAGTTGGCCGTTGTTTGAATTTCTTGCGGGCACTCGCTTCTCGTTGTGGTGGCTGCCTGAGCCTGCGTGGTTCGCGTTGCCGTTGGCCTTGTTGGGCGCGCTATGGATGTTGTTGCCGAGCGGGGTGCCGGCCAAGCCGCTGGCACTGTTGTTGTGGCTTCCGTTGTTACTGCCTTGGCGTGAACTGCCGGCCAAGGAGGAGTTCGAGCTGGTGATGCTGGATGTAGGCCAGGGATTGTCGGTGCTGGTGCGCACGCAGCAGCACACCTTGCTGTACGACGCGGGCCCGGCGGTACGTGACGGCTTTGATGCTGGCGAACGGGTGGTGGTGCCGGCGCTGCGGGCATTGGGCGTGGATGGGCTGAATCGTTTGGTGATCAGTCATGGTGACCACGATCACGCCGGTGGCGTGCCCGCCGTGCAGGCGGCGTTGCCTGTGGACGAGCTGCATGCGCCGCCGGGGTTGCCGTGGCCGGCGGCTTCTGAGTGTGTGGCCGGTCACGCTTGGGAATGGGATGGCGTGCGCTTTGAGTTTCTGCATCCGGTCGCCGACTTCCCGTATCTGCGCAATGAATCCAGCTGTGTGCTGAAGGTGGCGGGCAGGCACGGCTCGGTGCTGCTCATGGGCGATGTTGGCGAGGTGATCGAGCGCGGGTTGGTCAAGCGTGCGCGGGCGCAGCTGAAGGCGGATGTGGTGGTGCTGCCGCATCACGGCAGCGGCAATTCATCCGGCCCGGATTTCGTGGGGGCGACCGGTGCGCGCTTGGCGTTGGTATCGGCTGGGCACGGTAATCGGTTTGGCCATCCGCGCCGTGACGTTGTCGCGCGTTGGCAGCGTGCCGGTGCCGAAGTGCTGGGCAGTGCAGGTAGCGGCGCGGTGCGGGTCTGGCTGGGTCGCGACGGCTTGCAGCTGCGTGAGCGGCGGATGGCGCGTTCACGCTGGTGGGATGCCGCTGAGCGGGCGCGGGCGGCTGCTATCCTATCCGGGATCGAACAGACGGCCATGGTGCCGGAGGGGTTGGAACGTGTGGGAACTGGTCAAGGCCGGCGGTTGGCCGATGCTGCCGTTGTTGTTGTTGGGGGTGCTGGCGTTGGCGATCGTCCTGGAGCGTTTCTGGAGCCTGCGCCGTAACGAGGTGCTGCCGCCGGGGCTGGGGCAGGAAGTCCGCAACTGGGCCGCACGCGGCAAGTTGGACGCCTCGCATATCGAATCACTGCGTGCCAACTCTCCGCTCGGCGCACTGCTGGCTGCGGCACTGGAAGCCCGCAATCGTCCGCGCGACCAGATCCGCGAGCGCATCGAGGACACTGGCCGTCATCTGGTGCACCGGATGGGGCGCTTCCTCAATGCGCTGGGCACCATTGCGTCGGCCGGTCCGTTGTTGGGCCTGCTGGGCACGGTGGTCGGCATGATCCAGATGTTCATGGGCATCCTCGACCACGGCGTGGGCGATGTGAATCAGCTGGCCGGCGGCATCGGCAAGGCGCTGGTGTGCACCGCTACCGGCATGATCGTGGCGATCCCGGCGTTGATGTTCCATCGTCATTTCCGCAGCCGCATCGATGGCTATGTGATCGAAATGGAGCAGGAAGCGTCTGCGTTGCTGGATTCGCTGGATGGCCGCGCCGCCGTGCTGACGACCAACGCCGCCGCGGCAGCGCCGCGCCCGGCAGCAACCGCGAAGGCCTGAGTCACGATGCGCATCCGCGATAGCCGCAGCCAGGACGAACCGCATATCGATCTGGTGCCATTGATCGATGTGATCTTGGTGCTGATCATCTTCTTCGTGGTCACCACCACGTTTGATGCACGCTCGACCCTGCAAGTGCAGTTGCCAACGGCCAGTGATCAGAAGAACACCTCGCCGCCGCGCTCGCTGAGCGTGTTGGTGAATGCCGATGGCCGCTACTTCATCAATGACCAGGAAGTGCTGCGCACCGACGTGGAAGCACTCAAGCAGACCATCGCGCAGGTTGCCGGTGATGACCGCGAACAGACGGTGCTGCTGCGTGCCGATGCACGCACGCCGTACCAGGCCGTGGTAACCGCGCAGGATGCGTTGGGTCAGCTGGGGTTCCGCAGGATCGCGATTGCCACGGCGCCGGAGGCGAAGCCATGAGCATTACGACGGAAACCGCTTGGCAGACGTACAAACGGCTCTTGGCGTTTGCAAAGCCGTATCGCGGACTGTTGCTGCTGGCTGGGTTGGGCATGCTGGTCGAGGCCAGTGCGGGCAGTTACTTCGTGGCGATGATGAGCCCGGTCACCAATAGTCTGGTGAATCCGAAGGACATCAACGTTTGGATGCCGCTGGCCATTGTCGGCTTGTTCCTGCTGCGTGGTGTGGCGGGCTATTTGACTGATATCGGCATGGGCAAAGCCGCGCGCAGCATCGCCCGCGACATGCGTGTGCGGGTGCTGGGCAAGTACATGCGCCTACCCGGGCAGCGCTTCGATTCCGAGCCGGTGCCTTCAATGCTGGTGCGGTTGGGTTCGGACAGCGACCAAGTCGCGCAGGCCGCCGTGGATGCGATGAAAGTGGTGCTGCAGCAGTCGCTGCAGGCGCTGGGCGCGCTGATCGTGATGTTGTACCTGAGCTGGCAGGTAACGCTTGCCATCTTCGCGTTGGCGCCACCGCTGGCCTGGGTGATGAACAAAGTGGCCAAGCGCTATCGCCGCATCAGTCATCGCATCCAGGAAAGTGGTGCAGATCTGTTGCAGGCGGCGGACCAGACCCTGTCGGCCAATCAGGAAGTGAAGATTTACGGTGCGCAGCCCAATGAGCTGGAGCGTTATTCGTCGCTGGCCAACACCAACCTGCGCCTGGCAATGAAGGTGGAAGCAACGCGCAGCATTTCTTCGGCGATGGTGCAGTTGATTGGTTCGGTGGGATTGGCGGCATTGCTGTTGATTGCCGGTCACGAGGCCGCAGCAGGGCGCCTGACCGTCGGTGACTTCGTTGGTTTGTTGATGGCGATGTTGGCCATCATCCCCGCACTCAAGCAGCTGACCAACGTCCAGAACATGACCCAGCGCGGGATCGCTTCGGCGCAGCGCTTGTTTGCGGTACTGGATTCAGCCGATGAACCTGATACCGGCACTGTGCCGTTGGCACGCGCCAAAGGCGAGCTGGAGTTCCGCAATGTCACCGCCCGTTATCCAGGGCAGCCGAAGCCGGCATTGCAGGACATCAGCTTCATCGCGCAGCCGGGAACGGTTACCGCGATTGTTGGCCGTTCCGGTAGCGGCAAGTCGACCTTGATCAAGCTGATTCCGCGTTTCTACGAAGTGGAAGCCGGACAGATCCTGCTCGACGGTCATCTGCTGCAGGACTACAAACTGGCTGATCTGCGTCGGC
This sequence comes from Stenotrophomonas sp., assembly GCF_050737575.1. Classification (GTDB taxonomy): domain Bacteria; phylum Pseudomonadota; class Gammaproteobacteria; order Xanthomonadales; family Xanthomonadaceae; genus Stenotrophomonas. The sequence continues at coordinate 441,221 of NZ_JBOHXW010000001.1, read as the reverse complement.
AGATCGCTCTGGTCGGCCAGCAGGTCACGTTGTTCAATGGCAGCGTCGCGGAGAACGTCGCATACGGTGAGCTGCGCGAGCGCGGCCCCGATGCCTTGAACCGAGCCATTGCTGGCGCGAATGCGCTGGAGTTCGTCGAGCAGATGCCCGAGGGTTTGGATGCGCAGGTCGGTGCCAAGGGCGGCAAACTGTCCGGTGGTCAGCGTCAGCGTCTTGCCATCGCGCGCGCGATGCTCAAGGACGCGCCGATCCTGATTCTGGATGAAGCCACTGCCGCGCTGGACAACGAATCCGAGCGTCTGGTGCAGGACGCACTGCAGAAGCTCATGCCCGACCGCACCACGCTGGTCATCGCGCACCGCCTGTCCACCATCGAACATGCCGATCAGGTGTTGGTGATGGATCAGGGCCGCATCGTCGAGCGCGGCACCCACCAGCAATTGCTGGCATTGGGCGGCTTGTATGAGCACCTGTATCGCATGCAGTTCCGGGAGAGCCAGGACTGATGGAGAAGCGTGGTCCGCAGACGCCGGCCTATTGGTACGACGACGCGCCCGTGCCGTTGTTCGCCAAGGTGCTGGCGCCGGTGTATGCCGGTGTTTCCGGCTTGCGACGACAGCTGTATCGGCGCGGCTGGCTGCGCAGTAAGCAGGTCGCCGTGCCGGTGATCGTGGTGGGTAACATCACCGCTGGCGGCACCGGCAAGACACCGTTGACGATTGAACTGGTCAATCGTTTGCGTGAGGCCGGCTGGAAGCCCGGCGTCGCCAGTCGCGGCTATGGTCGCGACGAAGCAGGGACGGCGCGTTGGGTCACGTCGGAGTTGGCCGTCGAGCTGGGCGGCGATGAGCCGGCGTTGATCGCCTGGAAAACCGGTGCGCCGGTACGCGTGGACGCCGACCGCGTTGCTGCGGCCAAGGCTTTGATGGAGGTTGGTTGCGACGTGGTGGTCTGCGACGACGGCCTGCAGCATTACCGCTTAGCGCGTGATATCGAAATTGAAGTGGTCGACGCGGTGCGCCGTTACGGCAACGGCCGCATGATCCCGGCCGGTCCCTTGCGTGAGCCGGTGGCGCGTGCGCGCGAATGTGACTTCCGCGTGGTCAACCTGGGGCAGGCCAGTGATGCAACCGGCGACGTTGCCGGCGCGGGCTTTGGTGAGTGGTCGATGCGCTTGCGTATCACCAGTGCGCGGCCGTTGAACGGCGGTCGCGAACAATTGCTGCAGTCCTTTGCGGGCCAGCGCGTGCATGCGGTGGCGGGCATTGCCAATCCGCAGCGCTTCTTCCAGATGCTGCGTGCGCGCGGCATTGGCGTGGTGCCGCATGCCTTTGCCGACCACCATCGCTACGTGGCTTCGGATCTGTCATTCGGCAGCGAATTGCCGGTGCTGATGACCGAAAAGGACGCGGTGAAATGCCGCAGTTTCGCCAATCGCTGGCATTACGCCGTGCCGTTGCAGGCCGAACTGCCAGCGGCCTTCTGGATCGCGCTGCTTGATCGCTTGGGCAAGCTGGCGCGCGAATGACGTGTCGTGTACGGCAGGGAATGATCGAGCGGCAGTTCGGCTGTCGCTGCAAGGAGTTGAGATGAGTGTGATTCCAGAATTCGTGGTGGCCATTCCCGCTCGTTACGCGTCCACGCGTTTGCCAGGCAAGCCGCTGGCATTGCTGGCTGGCGAGCCGATGGTGCTGCATGTCGCGCGCCGTGCCTTGGCGGCTGGCGCCACTGAGGTTTGGGTAGCCACCGACGACGCACGCATCGCCGATGTGGTCGATGGCCTGGATGGCATCCGCGTGGCAATGACCAACCCGGCACATGCCTCGGGAACCGACCGCTTGGCCGAGTGTGCCCGGCAAGCGGGTTGGGCCGACGATGTGATCGTGGTGAACCTGCAGGGTGACGAGCCGTTTGCACCGGCCGCCGGCATTCGAGCCGTCGCCAGCGTGCTGGCCGACAGCGGTGCGCCGATGTCCACGCTGGCCACGCCGGTGGAAGATGCGCCGACCTTGTTCGATCCCAACGTGGTCAAGCTGGTGCGCACCGTACACGGCGATGCCCTGTACTTCAGTCGCGCGCCGATTCCGTGGCATCGCGACGCCTTTGCGCGTTCACGCGACGCGCTGCCGGCCGCGCAGTGGCTGCGGCACATCGGCATTTATGGCTACCGCGCCGGCTTTCTGCAGCAGTTCGCGGCGATGTCGCCGGGCACGTTGGAGCAGATCGAATCGCTGGAACAGTTGCGGGTGCTGGAAGCCGGGCATCGCATCGCCGTGGCGTTGTCGCCGGCGCCGTTCCCGCCGGGTATCGATACGCCGGAAGATCTTGAGCGCGCCGATGCGCTGATGAAGGGCGCGCTTTGAAGCTGCTGGTGATCTGCCTGGGCAACATCTGCCGGTCACCGATGGGCGAGGGCGCGCTGCGTGCGCGGATCGCCGAGGCCGGCCTGGCCGGTCGGGTGCAGGTGGACTCGGCTGGCACGTCGGGCTGGCACGCGGGAGATCCGCCGGATCGTCGCGCCGTGGCCTGCGCAAAGCGGCATGGGGTGGATATCTCCACGCTTCGGGCGCGACAGCTGATCACCGAGGATTTCCTGCATTTCGACCACATCTTCTGCGCCGACCGCGAAAACCTGACTGAGGCGCTGAAGCTCGCACCTGCAGAGGCCAGTGACCGGGCGGTGCTGTGGCTGCCGTGGGCCGGTATCAGCGACAGCGCGGTGGTGCCCGATCCCTATTACGGTGGCGATGCGGATTTTGAGCGCAGCTGGACACTGGTGGACGCGGCCGCCCGCGCGACGGTGCAGCGACTGTTCCAACGAGATGACTCCGGCATAATCCCGACATGAACGAAAAACGCGCGATGGAACTGCCCACGTCCGGCATCTGGCTCAACGCGGCACCTGCCACCCTGCAGGAGCTGCGCGGTCGTCCGGTGGCACTGGCTTTCGTCAACGGCGCCTCGGTCTGGAGCATGCAGCGTGTCGCTGAAGTGACGCGCTGGCAGGCCCGCAATCCCGGGCGCCTGCATCTGATTGTGGTGCAGGTGCCGCGCTTCGAGTTCGAGCGCGAACCGCAGCAGGCGTTGAAGCTGTTGCGCCGGCAGGGTGTGAGCGCGCCCATCGTGCTGGACGCGCACTGGGATGCATGGCGTCAGTTCGACGTGCAGTCATGGCCGACGCTGGTTCTGCTGGATGCCAAGGGCATCGAGCAGGAACGCTTGGTCGGTGCGACAGGTGAGTTGGAGCGGGCGCTCAACGGGCTGTGTGAAGGCCAGCAGCGGCCGTTGGATGAAGAGGGCTTTGGTGCTCGCGAGATCAATGCCGAGCCGCGTCTGCCGCTGTTGTTCCCCGGCGGGTTGGTCGTCACCCCGGAGCGCCTGTATGTAGCCGATACCGGCCATCACCGCATCCTGGAGTGCAATCACGCCGGTCGCGTGCTGCGCCAATTCGGCTTGGGCAGCGCGGACCTGATCAATGGCGGCCTTGGCGAAGCAGCCTTCAACCGGCCGCAAGGGCTGACGCTGGTGCGCGACGTGTTGTACGTCGCCGACACCGGTAATCACGCGCTGCGCCGCATCCACCTGCAGAGCGGACAAGTGGACACCTTGTGCGGCAACGGGCGCGCAGGTGACCCGCAGGCCGGCGTGTTGAACCAGCCCTGGGACAGTGCGCTGAACCATCCGGCCGATGTGGCGGTGGCCGACAATCAAATCCTGATCGCCATGGCCGGCGACAACCGCATCTGGAGCTACGACCTGGGCAGCCGCGAACTGCGCTGGCGCTCGGGTGCTGGCCCGGTGGAAGTGCGTGACGGCAGCGGGCATCTGGCCGCGTTCGCCCAGCCGACCAGCGTGGTGGCTGTACAGCAGACGTTGTATGTCTGTGACTCGCTGGGTTCGGCGATCCGCTCGGTGCAACTGCGAGGCGACCTGGTGCAGACCTTGGTCGGGCAGGGGCCGTGGGAGTCGGGCAATGTCGACGGGCCACGTTTGAATGCGCGTCTGCAATACCCGCTGGCAATCGCGATGGGCCCGGATTCGCCAATGTTGTGGATCGCCGACGCCGGTAATGGCTCGTTGCGCACGCTGCGACTGGGTGGTGGTGATATTTCCACCGTCAACCTGCCGCGTCGCCTGCATGGCCCCGGCGCGTTGTCGGTGGCCGCTGGCGCGATCTGGATCGCCGAAACCGACGCGCACGCCGTGCTTCGGTTTGATCCGCTCAGTGGTGAGTTGAGTGACGTGCCGATTGAAGGATGAACGAAGCAGCTTCCCCCGCATTTGATGGCAAGGCATTCGCTGCCGCGCTGAGTACCGCGCCCGGCGTCTACCGGATGTACGCAGCCGACGACACGCTGCTCTACGTCGGCAAGGCCGGTGCGTTGCGCAAGCGTGTGGGCAGCTATTTCAACGGCTCGCCCAAAAGCACCCGCATCATGATGATGCTGTCGCAGGTGGTGCGGATGGACGCGACCGTCACCCGCACCGAAGCCGAGGCGCTGCTGCTGGAAAACCAGCTGATCAAGTCGCTGTCGCCGCGTTACAACGTCTCGCTGCGCGACGACAAAACCTATCCGCAGGTGCTGCTGACCCGTGAGCAATGGCCGCGCATCGCGCTGCATCGCGGTCCGCGCGCAATCCCTGGCCGCTATTTCGGCCCGTATCCGGGCGTCGGTGCGGTGCGCGAAACGCTGAATTTGATGCACAAGCTGTTCAAGCTGCGCAGCTGCGAAGACAGCGTGTTCCGCAATCGCTCGCGGCCGTGTCTGCAGTATCAGATTGGCCGTTGCAGCGCGCCGTGCGTGGAGCTGGTGGCGCAGGCCGATTACGACGAATCGGTGCGGCGCGCGGGGTTGTTTCTGGAAGGAAAGAGTGACCAGCTTGCCGATGAATTGATGCAATCGATGCAGGCAGCCAGCGATGCGCTGGAATTCGAGCGCGCTGCGCGTCTGCGCGATCTTGTTGCCTCGCTGCGCAGCATGCAGAACCGTCAATACGTGGATGGGCAAGCCGCCGATCTGGACGTGCTCGCCTGCGCCATGCAAGGCGCCAGTGCGTGCGTGATGTTGTTGGCGTTCCGCGATGGTCGCAACCTTGGTACGCGCGCGTTTTTCCCGCGAACCAATGGCGAAGACAGCGCCGAGGAAGTGCTGGCCGCGTTCGTGTCGCAGTACTACGTCGAACACGCGCCGCCGCCGGAAGTGCTGCTGGATCGGCAGATTCCCGATGCGGAGATGATCGAAGCCGCATTGAGTGCGTCGGCCGAACGCAAAGTGGTGTTGAAATGGAACGTGCGTGGCGAGCGCGCAGGCTACGTCGAACTGGCCAGCCGCAACGCGCAGATCACCTTGGTCACGGAAATGGACAGCCAAGGTGCGCAACGGGCGCGCAGCGATGCATTGCGCGACTTGCTGGGCCTGGCCGAGCCGGTCAAGCGCGTGGAGTGTTTCGATATCAGTCACACGATGGGCGAAGCCACGGTGGCGTCCTGCGTGGTATTTGACGCCGCCGGGCCGGTGCGCGCGCAATACCGGCGCTACAACATCAGCGGCATCGAGCCGGGCGATGACTACGCGGCCATGCATCAGGCCATTGATCGCCGCTTCCGACGTGCAGTGGAGGAGGGCGGCGTGCTACCCGACGTGCTGTTGATCGACGGCGGCGCCGGCCAGTTGGCGCAGGCACAGGCGGCGTTGGCCGATCTGGGCGTCGAAGGCGTGGTGCTGGTAGGCGTGGCCAAGGGTGTGGAGCGGCGCGCCGGGCACGAAGCACTGGTGTTGCCCGATGGGCGCGAACTGCGCCCTGGCGCGGCTTCGCCGGCCCTGCAGTTCATTCAGCAGGTGCGCGACGAAGCACATCGGTTCGCAATCACTGGGCACCGTGGTCGCCGCCAGAAGGCGCGCATGACCAGCAAGCTGGAAGATATTCCCGGCATCGGTCCGCGTCGGCGCGCGAGCCTGCTCAAGCATTTCGGCGGAATGGCGGGGCTGAAAGCCGCTGGCGAGGCGGAAATCGCCCGGGTGGAAGGAATCAATGATGCCCTGGCCGCGCGTATCTACGCTAACCTTCATGGCCTGTCGGTTCCCGATTTGACAGCGGAGTAATACATTTAATGAAATTGACCATCCCCACCTGGCTGACGTTGTTGCGGATCGTGATGATCCCGGTACTGGTGCTGGTGTTTTACCTGCCCTATGCCTGGACCAACTTCGCCTCGGCGGCCATTTTCGGCCTGGCGGCAATTACCGACTGGCTCGATGGCTGGGTGGCGCGACGCTACGAGCAGCATTCTGCATTCGGCGCTTTCCTTGATCCGGTAGCGGACAAGTTGATGGTGGCGGTGGCGCTGTTCCTGATCGTGCAAGGGCATCCCACGCCGTGGATGGCATTCTGGGCGGCGGTGATTGTCGGCCGCGAAATCGCGGTGTCGGCATTGCGCGAATGGATGGCCGAGATCGGGCAGCGTGCCAAGGTGCGCGTGGCGATGATCGGCAAGGTCAAGACCACCGCGCAGATGGTTGCGCTGTTGTGTCTGTTGTATTCGGTTTCGCCCAAAGTGCCGTACACGGATATCTGGATGGGGGCGCCGGTTTTCCATATCGGTGACTGGATGCTGGCCATTGCCGCGATGCTGACCTTGATCTCGGGCGTGCAATACATGGTGGCTGCATGGCCGAGTCTGCGCGAAGAAGAAAAAACTGCACGCGAACGCGCCAGAAAAAGCTGAAAGGGCTGTTGACAGGTAGGCGATTGCCTGTAGAATTTCGCCTCCCAAGCGGGAATAGCTCAGTTGGTAGAGCGCAACCTTGCCAAGGTTGAGGTCGCGAGTTCGAGTCTCGTTTCCCGCTCCAGTTTGGGATTGAATTGGTACCGCCTCATGCGGGAATAGCTCAGTTGGTAGAGCGCAACCTTGCCAAGGTTGAGGTCGCGAGTTCGAGTCTCGTTTCCCGCTCCAGTTCAAGTTAGAGGCTGCCGTCCTGTATGGCGCCTTGAGGGGTTGGGTGGTTCGTCGCCGCGGCTGGCAACGGATGTTCCCTGAAGGAAGTTGGAAGCAACTCCCGAATGATGTGAAGAAAATTGTTAAAAATGCTGGCGCGTTGATTCTGAAGTCTGTAGAATGCGCCGCATCCCAAGCGGGAATAGCTCAGTTGGTAGAGCGCAACCTTGCCAAGGTTGAGGTCGCGAGTTCGAGTCTCGTTTCCCGCTCCAAATTCTGAAAAGACCCCGTAAAACGGGGTTTTTTCATATCGGGAAGAAGTCTCCCGGTAGTTCAAGTTGCAAAGTTTGGCCTGGTAGCAGAGTGGTTATGCAGCGGATTGCAAATCCGCGTACGCCGGTTCGATTCCGACCCAGGCCTCCATTTGAAGCCCTGAGAAATCAGGGCTTTTCTTTTGCCCGAAATTTGGCTCCGCTTTGATCTGGACCTGCCAAGCCGGGCTGGCGAAGGGGCGGCCATCGTGCGCCGATTGCGCTAGAATTCAGCCGAACTCCTGTTGATAGGTGGCCCGCGCAAAAACGCCGGTCGAGTGTGTGACATGAGCACTACCGCTGCCCACTGTTGATGCCACGCCACAGCCCTGTTGCAGGCGCCGTTGTGGCGCTTTTTTATTGCCCCGAATTTCCTGTCATGCCGCGCCGAAAACCGGCAATGGCTTCTGGTGAATCCCCATGATCAACATCACTCTCCCAGACGGCAGCGTCCGTCAATTCGAAAATCCGGTCAGCGTCATGGACGTGGCCCAATCCATCGGCGCCGGTCTGGCCAAAGCCACCATTGCCGGCGTCGTGGATGGCGTGCAGGTGGATGCCAGCGATGTGATCGCTCACGACGCATCGCTGCGCATCATCACTGCCAAAGACGAAGAAGGTGTGGAGATCATTCGCCACTCCTGCGCGCACTTGGTCGGCCATGCGGTCAAGCAGTTGTACCCGGACGCCAAGATGGTGATCGGCCCGGTTATCGCGGAAGGTTTCTACTACGACATCTACAGCGAGCGCCCGTTCACGCCGGAAGACATGGCGGCGATCGAGAAGCGCATGGCAGAGCTGATCGCCACCGATTACGACGTCATCAAGAAGGTGACGCCACGTGCGGAAGTGATCGAAATCTTCAAGGCGCGTGGCGAGGACTACAAGCTGCGCTTGATCGAAGACATGTCCGATGACATCACTGCGATGGGTATGTACTACCACCAGGAATACGTGGACATGTGCCGTGGCCCGCATGTGCCGAACACGCGTTTCCTGAAGTCTTTCAAGCTGACGCGCATCTCTGGCGCGTACTGGCGCGGTGATGCCAAAAACGAGCAGTTGCAGCGCGTTTACGGCACCGCTTGGGCCGACAAAAAGCAGCTTGAGGCCTACATCAAGCGCATCGAAGAAGCCGAAATGCGCGATCACCGTCGCATCGGCAAGCAGCAGGACTTGTTCCACCTGCAGGAAGAGGCGCCGGGCCTGGTGTTCTGGCACCCGAAGGGCTGGTCGATCTGGCAGGTCGTCGAGCAGTACATGCGCAAGGTGTATCGCGACAGCGGTTACGGTGAAGTGCGTTGTCCGCAGATTCTGGATGTGAGCCTGTGGCAGAAGTCCGGTCATTGGGACAACTACCAGGACAACATGTTCTTCACCGAATCGGAGAAGCGCACCTACGCGTTGAAGCCGATGAACTGCCCGGGCCACGTGCAGGTGTTCAATCAGGGCCTGCACAGCTATCGCGATCTGCCGATCCGTTATGGCGAGTTTGGTTCGTGCCACCGCAACGAGCCTTCGGGCGCGCTGCACGGCATCCTGCGCGTGCGTGGTTTCACTCAGGACGATGGCCACATCTTCTGTACCGAAAGCCAGGTTGAAGCCGAAGTGACGGCTTTCCACCAGCAGGCGCTGGCGGTGTATGAGGCCTTCGGTTTCGACGACATCCAGATCAAGATCGCGCTGCGTCCGGAATCGCGTCTCGGCGACGATGCCACTTGGGATAAGGCCGAAGGCGCACTGCGCACGGCGCTGTCGCATTGCGGTGTCGAGTGGCAGGAGCTGCCGGGCGAAGGTGCGTTCTACGGTCCGAAGATCGAGTACCACCTGAAGGACGCCATCGGTCGTACCTGGCAGCTGGGCACCATGCAGGTCGACTTCATGATGCCGGGCCGTCTGGGCGCCGAGTACGTGGACGAAAACAGCCAGAAAAAGCACCCGGTCATGCTGCATCGCGCCATCGTCGGTTCGATGGAGCGCTTCATCGGCATCCTGATCGAGAACCACGCCGGCTCATTCCCGGCCTGGCTGGCGCCCGTTCAGGTCGTGGTGGCCAACATTACCGACGCGCAGGCCGAGTACGTTGAGCAGGTTCGCAAAACCCTTGCGGATCAAGGCTTCCGGGTCGAGGCCGATTTGCGCAACGAAAAGATCGGCTATAAGATTCGCGAGCACACCCTGCAACGGGTGCCATATCTGCTGGTCGTGGGCGACCGCGAGAGAGACAATGGCGCCGTGGCAGTACGTACGCTGTCGGGTGAGGATCTGGGCTCGATGTCTGTCCAGGCCTTTGTCGAACGGCTGCAGGCCGAATTGAAGCAGTAAGCACGTTAGAGCCCCGGCCCCCGCGGATATCCGTTGGGGCCGGTTCGATTCCACTGGGAGATTGCAATATCAGTACCCCTGACAACAAACAGAACCGCAAAAATCAGGAAATCCGTGTGCCGCGCGTCCGCGTGATTGGCAGTGACGGAGAAATGATTGGTGTGTTGACGCGCGATGAAGCGCTGTCGATGGCCGAAGATGAGGGTCTCGACTTGGTCGAAATCCAGCCGCAGGCCGATCCGCCTGTGTGCAAGATCATGGACTTCGGCAAGTTCAAGTTCGAAGCGCAGAAGAAGGCCAATGAGGCCAAGAAGAAGACCAAGCAGGTCGAGATCAAGGAAGTGAAGTTCCGTCCGGTCACGGACGAGGGCGACTACCAGATCAAGCTGCGCAAGATGCGCGGTTTTCTGGAAGAAGGCGACAAGATCAAGGTCAACATCCGCTTCCGTGGTCGTGAAATGAGCCATCAGGAACTGGGTCGCGAAATGGCCAACCGGATCGAGACCGATCTGGGTGAGGACATCGTGATCGAGTCCCGTCCGCGCCTGGAAGGCCGGCAGATGGTCATGATGATCGCGCCGAAGAAGAAGTAAGCGGCAAGGCGGCATCAAGCCGCCTGTCAGCTGAACAGGGAGGGGCGAAAAGCCGGCCTCCCTGTTTGTATGCTCATTTCCCATTGAGATCAGCGCTGCTTGCGATTGCAAGTGGCTGGCTTCGTGGGCATAATGGGCGGCCCGGTTCGCCGGGATTGTTGTTTGTGTTACCCAGGACCTGCCTGCCTCCATCGGGAGTGTGGGCTTTAAACAGACAAGGGCACGGACGGAAAGTGTGGCGTAGCCACCGCCCAGTCAGTGAAAAGCGACCATCAAGGACATAGCAATGCCCAAGATCAAGACCAACCGGGCGGCGGCCAAGCGTTTCCGCAAGACCGCCTCCGGCAAGTACAAGTGCGGTCACGCCAACCGTAGCCACATCCTCACGAAGAAAGCGACCAAGCGGAAGCGTAACCTGCGTCAGACGAATCACGTCCGTGCAGAAGACGCAGGCCGTCTGGACCGTATGCTTCCCTACCTCTGAGGACTGAACCATGGCACGAGTAAAGCGTGGTGTGCAGGCGCGCCGCCGCCACAAGAAAGTATTGGATCTCGCAAAGGGCTATTACAACGCCCGTCGCAAGGTTTTCCGCGTTGCCAAGCAGGCAGTCATCAAGGCACAGCAGTACGCCTACATTGGCCGTAAGCAGAAGAAGCGCAATTTCCGTTCGCTGTGGATCACCCGCATCAATGCGGCTGCTCGCATCAACGGCTTGAGCTACAGCCGTTTCATGAATGGCATGCTCAAGGCTGGTATCACCCTGGACCGTAAGGTGCTGGCTGATATCGCTGTGCACGACGCAGCCGGTTTTGCCGCGCTGGCAGAAAAGGCCAAGAGCGCACTGGCAGCGTAAGTTCTTCCTGCAGCAGTTGTAGCGTTCACGCGCAGCGGCTGTGGTGAGACAATGCATGGGGAAGGGCGCAAGTCCTTCCCCATTCTTTTTTGTGTTGATTGCCGCTGCCGATGATTGCGCGGCGATCAAGCAATGGTGGCGACGGGGGTCGGCCCGGCGCTTACCGCGTAGGCACGCCGGCCAGAGGTTTCGTCGATCCCATGAGTGATATCCAATCCTTGACTGCGCAGGCGCTGGCCGATGTGGCCGCGGCGCAGAGCCCGGAAACGCTGGAAAACCTGCGTGTTTCGCTGTTGGGCAAGAGCGGCAGCATCACTGCCCAGCTCAAGCAGCTCGGCGCATTGCCGGCCGACGAGCGCAAGGCAGCTGGTGAGGCGATCAACCTCGCACGCGACGCGGTTTCCACTGCACTGGGTGAGCGCAAGGTGCTGTTGGAAGACGCTGCGCTGGATGCGCGTCTGGCCTCGGAAAGTATCGACGTCACATTGCCGGGCCGTCATGGCGAACGCGGCGGGTTGCACCCGGTCACGCGTACCTTGGAGCGCATCACCGAGATCTTCGGTCGCTTGGGTTATGAGTTGTCTGAAGGTCCGGAGATTGAGGACGATTGGCACAATTTCGAGGCGCTGAATTTCCCGCCGCATCATCCGGCGCGCGCCATGCACGACACCTTCTATTTCGGCGATGGCCGTCTGCTGCGTACGCATACCTCCGGTGTGCAGGTGCGTTACATGGGCGATCACAAGCCACCGTTGCGGATGATTGCCGCCGGCAAGGTGTACCGCAGCGACAGCGACCAGACCCACTCGCCGATGTTCCATCAGGTTGAAGGCCTGTTGGTCGACGAGCATTCCACCTTCGCCGACCTCAAGGGCACGTTGTCCGAGTTCGTGCGTGCGTTCTTCGAACGCGATTTCGAGATGCGTTTCCGGCCGAGCTATTTCCCGTTCGTGGAGCCGGGTGCGGAAGTGGATATCGCGTGGCAGCAGCCCGATGGCAGCACTCGCTGGCTGGAAGTGCTGGGCTGCGGCATGGTGCATCCGAACGTGCTGAGGAGTGTCGGCATCGATCCGGAGCGTTACACCGGCTTTGCATTCGGCCTGGGCGTAGAGCGCTTTGCGATGCTGCGTTATGGCGTGAATGACCTGCGCGCGTTCTTCGAGAACGACGTGCGCTTCCTGCGCCAGTTCGCCTGAGCCCCATGTCAGCGCCGAGTAATGCTCGGCTGCGGTATCTCCACACAGGCCAGGCGCATGCGCCGGCCCACCAGGATGGAAAACGATGAAATTCTCCGAAAGCTGGCTGCGTAGCCACGTTCCCACCAACGTTTCGCGCGATGAATTGAGCGCGGTGTTGACTGCCATTGGCCTGGAGGTCGAGGAAGTCACGGCGTTGGGCGTTGGCCTGGATCACGTAGTGGTTGCACGCATTGTCGAAGCCGAGCGTCATCCGGAAGCTGACCGTCTGCAGGTGTGCAAGGTCGATGCGGGGCAGGGCGAGCTGCTGCAGATTGTCTGCGGTGCACCGAATGCGCGTGTCGGGCTGGTCGCACCGCTGGCGATGGTGGGTGCGCAGATCGGCGAGTTGAAGATCAAGCCGGCCAAGCTGCGTGGCGTGGAGTCCAACGGCATGTTGTGCTCGGCCAAGGAGCTGGGGTTGGACAGCGATGCGTCCGGTCTGTTGGAGCTGCCCGATGACGCAGCCGTCGGCATGTCGCTGGTCGACTATCTCGGCTTGCCGGATGCCAGTATCGAAATCAAATTGACGCCGAACCGTGCGGATTGCTTCAGCGTGCGTGGCATCGCCTTCGATGTGGCCGCTGCGACGCATTGCGAAGTGCTGCCGTTTGCCGCTGCTGCGGTGCCGGCGCAGGGATCGCGTGAGTTGTCGATCCAACTCGATGCAGGCGCTGAAGCGCCGCGCTACCTCGGTCGTGTGATTGAAGGCGTGAACACCGCCGCACGCACGCCGTTGTGGATGGCCGAGCGTCTGCGTCGCAGTGGCGTGCGCCCGGTGTCGCTGCTGGTGGATATCACCCAGTACGTGATGCTGGAACTGGGCCAGCCGATGCACGCGTACGATCTGGATACGCTCAAGGGCAGTGTCGCGGTGCGTCGTTCGCGTGCGGGTGAAACGCTCAAGCTGCTGGATGGTCGCGACGCCGCGCTGGACGACAGTTTCCTTGTGGTGACTGATGCAGACCGTCCGGTGGGTCTTGCCGGCCTGATGGGTGGCTTCGATACCCGCGTGACCGACGAAACCAAGAACGTGTTCCTGGAGGCCGCGCATTTCGCGCCGGCCGCCATCATGGGGCGCGGCCGCAAGCTGGGCCTGCACACTGACGCCGGCCATCGTTTTGAGCGCGGCGTTGATCCGCAGTTGCCGCGTACCGCGATCGAATATGCAACCAAGTTGGTGTTGGAGCTGGCGGGCGGTACGCCGGCGCCGGTCACCGAGGCTGCGCGCGAAGCCGATCTGCCGGTGGCTGCTGCCATCACGCTGCGCCGCGCACGCATCCTGCGCGTGCTGGGCATCCAGATTGAAGACGCCGAAGTCGAGCGCATCCTGCGCGCGCTTGGCATGAAGGTGGAGGCCGCCGCCGATGGCTGGGCTGTGACTGGCCCGAGCAGCCGCTTCGATATCGCCATCGAAGAGGATCTGATCGAAGAGCTGGCCCGCATCCACGGCTACGACAAGATCCCGACCACGTTGCCGGGCGGCGCTGCGCGCATCGCCATGCCGAGCGAGACGCGTCTGGACGATCTGTCCGTGCGTCGGCAGCTTGTGGCGCGCGACATGCTGGAAACCATCAACTTCGCCTTCGTTGACGCGCAGTTGCTTGCACAGTGGAGCCAGGACGAAGCTCTGGTGCCGCTGGCCAACCCGTTGTCCGCCGAGCTGGCGGTGATGCGCCCGCTGCTGCTGCCGGGGCTGGTCGCAACGCTGGGCCGCAATGTGGCCCGTCAGGCGGGGCGTGTGCGTTTGTTCGAGGTGGGCCGCGTGTTCGCGCAGACCGCCGGCGAGGGCAGGCCGGCACCGCAGGAGACGGTGCGTATCGCTGCCGCCGTATGCGGCGACGCCGCTGCGCTGCAGTGGGGCGATAAGGCGCGCAAGGTGGATTTCCATGATCTGAAGGGCGACCTGGAATCGCTGGCTGCTGCTTCCGGCGCTGTGCTGGAGTTCCGTGCCTCGCAGCGTGCGTATGCGCACCCGGCCCGTTCGGCCGATATCTGGCGCGACGGCCAGTGCATCGGCTGGATCGGCCAAGTGCATCCGCGCGTGGCCAAGGCGATGGACATCGATGTGGACGTGCTGGGCTTCGAGCTGGATATGGAGCCGTTGGCGGGACGTGCATTGCCGCGCTCAGCCGAGCTTTCGCGGTTCCCGGCAGTGCGCCGTGACCTGGCGGTGGCAGTTGCTGAATCGGTCAGCTGGGCCGAGTTGGCTGCGACCATTCGACAGGCGGCAGGTGAGCTGCTGCGCGAGGTGGTGCTGTTCGATCGTTATGTTGGGCAGGGCGTCGAACCGGGTTTCAAGAGCTTGGCTATGGGCTTGATTCTGCAGGACAAATCACGCACTCTCACGGATCGCGACATCGAGACCGTGGTCACCGAGGTGGTGGCTGCCATTGATCGCGGGCACGGCGCAAAGATCCGTGGTTGAGGCGGCACACAGGGAGCTGGTATGGCATTGACAAAGGCGGAGATGGCGGATCGTCTGTTCGACGAAGTCGGTCTGAACAAGCGTGAGGCCAAGGAGTTTGTCGACGCGTTCTTCGATGTGCTGCGCGATGCATTGCAACAGGGGCGTCAGGTAAAACTGTCCGGTTTCGGCAATTTCGACCTGCGGCGCAAGAACCAGCGCCCGGGCCGCAACCCCAAAACCGGCGAGGAAATTCCGATTTCCGCTCGTACGGTAGTGACCTTCCGTCCGGGCCAGAAGCTCAAGGAAAGGGTAGAGGCATATGCTGGATCCGGGCAGTAACCGCGAACTTCCGCCGATTCCGGCAAAGCGCTACTTCACCATTGGTGAGGTCAGCGAGTTGTGCGACGTCAAGCCGCACGTGCTGCGCTACTGGGAAACCGAGTTCCCCAGCCTTGAGCCGGGCAAGCGCCGTGGCAATCGTCGTTACTACCAGCGCCATGACGTGCTGATGGTGCGGCAGATCCGCGGCCTGCTGTACGAACAGGGTTACACCATCGGTGGCGCACGTTTGCGCCTGGAAGGCGACGGTGCCAAGGAAGAGTCGGCACTGAGCAACCAGATCATCAAGCAGGTGCGGATGGAGTTGGAAGAAGTGCTGCAATTGCTGCGCCGCTGATCCATTTTTGATTCAAAGCCGGTATAATCGCCGGCTCGCCGCAAGGCGAAGCAGTAACGATCGGGGCGTAGCGCAGCCTGGTAGCGCATCTGCCTGGGGGGCAGAGGGTCGTCGGTTCAAATCCGGCCGTCCCGACCAATTACTGATTTAAGAACAAGGGCTTGCGCTTCGTTGCACAGGCCCTTTTTGCTTTCTGCCGTTCTTGACCGGAGCTTTGCTAGCGTGATCGCTGTTGCCTGTCATCAGAGGCGCTGAAGGAGCTGAACCATGAAGTCATCCGTAGGCTGTTTTGGCGTCGTCATCGCTGCTGGTGTTTTGGCGGGTTGTGCGGCCAAGGAGGCGAAGGTTGAGGTTGGGCCACAGCGGATCGGGATGGCCAATCCTGCCTCGGTGCATTGCGTGAGCAAGGGCGGCAAGGTGGAGATCCGGAAGGATAAGGATGGTGGTGAGTTTGGCGTGTGCCACTTACCTGATGGGTCGCAGGTGGACGAGTGGGAGCTTTTTCGCAGCGACAATCCGAAGCCGGCTGGCTGATTTGCGTGATTGATCTTGGGTGTGGTTTTGCTTTTGTTTGATCTGACGGCTTGGGCGTCGCGCGTTCTGCAGCAGCAGGGTGCGCGTAAGGCAGGATTCCTTGTGAGGCTCTGCCGAGCATGGCTCGGCACTACCTGTGCGCTCGGCTCGCTGCACCCCGAGGTTGCTCGAACGCGGAGCGCGGGCTGCCCGGTTTATTCGCCGGGCTTGGCGGCGGCTATGGGCGATTGCGTGGCGGACCGGCGTGCCAGAACGGCTTCGCGATGGGCGATGTAGGCGTTGGAGCCGAGAATGATCAGCGCGCCGAGTACGGTCCAGCGGTCGAGGGTTTCGCCGAACAGCAGCCAGCCCATGACGACGACGAGCGGAAGCTGGGTGAAGCTGATGGGCGTCAGTGCCGAGACTTCGCCCAGTTTCAATGCGCGGGTCCACAGCAGCTGGCCGGCCGTGCCCATCACGCCGGTGAGCAGCAGCCACAACCAGGCGATGCCGGCGGGCCATACCCAGACAAACAAGGCAGGCACCAGCGACAACGGCACCCAGAATACGTAGGTGTAGAAGACCACGGTGTCCGGGCCGTCGATGCGGGTGAGTTGTTTGATCTGGATGGCGACCAGCGCGCTGAGCAAAGCGGCCAACACGGCGATCAGGCTGCCGGCCTCGAAGCCGTGTGAGCCTGGGCGCACGATCACCAGCACGCCGATGAAGCCGGCGATCACCGCCGCCCAGCGTCGAATGCGCACCTTTTCGCCCAGCCACAACACCGCCGCGATGGTCACGAACAGCGGCGTCGAGTACGACAGCGAGATGGCCTGCGACAACGGCAGGTGACCTATCGCCCAGAAGCCGCACAGCATTGAGGCCAGGCCGATTGCGCTGCGCATGAAATAGCGCGGCAGCTGCTGCGTACGAAGTGAGCCGCGGCCCGGGCGTAGCAGGACCGGCAACAGCGCCAGCAAGCCGAAGGCGTTGCGGAAGAAGGCGACTTCCTGGGTGGGTACGTAGCGGGTGGCGTAGCGGATGGCGATGGCCATCAGGCCGAACGCCATCGCGCTGCCAAACATCAACAGCGCCGCGCGTACCGGGATGGAAAGGGCAGAGGGGGTTGCAGAATTACTCACCACTGCGCGCCGATCAGCCTTGGCTCTGGTTCGATGAGTACACCAAATTTCTCAAGCACGGATGCCGACACGCGACGCGCGAGCGCCAACAGCTCAGCACCCGTCGCCGCGCCGTGATTGACCAGCACCAAGGCGTGGTTGGGCGAAATGCCGGCATCGCCGTCGCGCTGTCCTTTCCAGCCGCTGGCTTCGATCATCCATGCGGCGGAGATCTTGCGGCTGCCTTCGTCATTGCCCGGGAACACCGGCAATTCCGGATAGTGCTGCAGCAGCACGTTCACCTGATCCAACGGCAGCACCGGATTCTTGAAGAAGCTGCCGGCGTTGCCGAGTACATCGGGATCGGGCAGTTTGCGGCGACGAATGGCGATGACGGCGTTGGCGACATCGGCGGCGACGGGCAGGTCGATGCCCATGGCTTTGAGTTCTTCGCGAATGCCGGCGTAGTCCAGCCGCAGCTCATGCAGCAGCGGCAGGCGGAACTCGACAGCGGTAATCAGGTAGCGATCGGCTTCGTGCTTGAACAGGCTGTCGCGGTACGCAAAGCGGCAGGCTTCCTGATCCAGTCGCGCCCACGTCTGCTCCCGCGTATCCCAGACTTCGACAGTCTGGATGAAATCGCCCACCTGCGCGCCATAGGCGCCGATGTTCTGGATGGGCGCGGCACCCACGGTGCCGGGAATCAGCGCCAGATTTTCCAGTCCAGACAAGCCTTCGCCCAGCGACCACGCCACCAGCTCATGCCAGATGACGCCAGCACCGGCGCGCACGATGGCGTGATCGGCGCGGTGCTCAAGGATGGTGATGTCGCGGTTGTTGAAGGTCAGCACCGTGCCTTCCGGGTCGGCAGCCAGCAGCACATTGCTGCCGCTGCCCAGTACCAGCAGGGGACTGTTGCCGACGATGGTGGCCAGCACTTCGGGAAGGGCGGCGGGATCGTTCACCTGCAACAGGCGCGGCGCATACGCAGTGACGTGGAAGGTATTGAGGTGCTGCAGCGAAGCGCGCTCAGTGAGCGACCAGGCGGGGGGAGTGGTCGTCATAGCGGTGCGACGGCGCCTCCGGAAGGAGATTCGCGACGGCGACGAATCGCATCGACGCAGTCGCCGATCAAGCCGGCGCCCTGGAAGATCAAGCCGCTGTAGCACTGCACCAGCGAGGCGCCAGCGGCCATTTTGGCCACGGCGTCAGCGCCGGAACTGATACCGCCCACGCCGATCAACGGCACGGATTCCGGCAGGCGCGCGCGCAAGCGACGCAGCACCAGCGTGGACTGACCCAGCAACGGTACGCCCGACAAACCGCCTGCTTCCTTGGCCAGCGGATCGGTTTCAACCGACCCACGGCTGATGGTGGTGTTGGTGGCGATGACGCCATCGACGCTGAGTTCGCTGAGTACACGCGCGGCGGCGTCGATGTCGCGATCGTTCAGGTCCGGCGCCACCTTGACCAGCATCGGCACGCGGCGACCGTGCTGACTGGCCAGCCGTTCCTGTGCATCTCGCAAGCCGGTGATGAGGCGACGCAATGCCTGTTCTTCCTGCAGCTCGCGCAGACCGGCAGTGTTGGGCGAAGAAATGTTGACCGTGATGTAGTCGGCCAGCGGGTACACCTTTTCCATGCAGATCAGGTAATCGGACAACGCATCTTCGTTGGCCGTGTCCTTGTTCTTGCCGATGTTGATGCCGAGCGGGCCGGGGCGATTGCGTACGCGCTCGACGTTTTTCACCAGCACATCCACGCCCAGGTTGTTGAAGCCCATGCGGTTGATGATGGCGCCGTGCTTGGGCAGCCGGAACAGGCGCGGCTTGGGATTTCCTTCCTGCGGGCGCGGGGTAATGGTGCCGATTTCGACAAAGCCGAAGCCCAGCGCGAACAGCGCTTCGATGTGCTCGCCGTTTTTGTCCAGGCCAGCAGCCAAGCCAACGGGATTGGGAAAATTCAAACCATAAACCGTGGTCGGCAGCGGTTTGGCGCGGCTTGCGACCAGCGGTGTGGTGCCGGTGCGCCAGGCCAGGTCCAGCGCGGACAGTGCGAGACCGTGCGCGCGCTCGGCGTCGAAAGCAAACAAAAAGGGGCGGGCAATGGAATACATAAGCTCAGTTCAACGTGCCGATAAACGCACGGGTTTGGTACTCGAAGGCAACCTGGCCGTTGACGGCGCAGGCATCGAACAACTGCTGCAGTGCGGCCAGCATGGGAAGGTGGCGCGGATGCCCGGCTTGCGGCGCATACGAGGAAGACAACAAGCGGCCACGCAGGCTTTCCAGATCCAGATGCTGCACGTTCGGGAAGCGCGCGATGCCGCGCAGGCCGTCGCCGAACCAGACGCGCATTTCGTCATCACTTTGGTAACGCTCGGCGACCTCGGTGTAATCGGTGCCGTAGTCGATCAGTAGGCGCTCGTAGCCAAGAAGGAAGGGCGAGGCGTCCAACAGACGGGAATTCCAGAACACCAAGGCCATGCCGCCGGGCTGCAGAATACGCGCCCATTCGCGGCGTACCGCGTTGGTGTCAAACCAATGAAAGGCCTGCGCTGCAGCGACCAAGCCGACACTGGCGTCGGCGAGGGTTGTGGCTTCGGCAGTGCCGTCGACGAGCTGAAGGCGCGGATAGTCGGCACCGAGCCATTGCGAGGCGGCATCACGCATGGGGCCGTTGGGCTCCACGGCGATCACCGGGTGGCCGGCCGCCAGAAACACCTGCGTGGAAATGCCGGTGCCTGCGCCGATATCGGCAACGCGCGTTTCGCTCGGTACGCCGATGTCGTGATGCAACCATTCCAGCAGCGCGGGCGGATAGCCCGGGCGATAGCGGACGTAGTCGGCTACGCGGCTGCTGAAGCGTTCGGTTGAATCAGAGTGACTCATGCGGACCTCACGAATTCAATGCTGCGATCCAGGCCAAGCCGCCGAAGAACAGGATGAAGGCGAGGATGCCGATGATCCACATCGCCACCGACAACCAGCCCAGGATCAGCCCGGCGATTGCCAAGCCATCGCCTTCCATCCGGCCGTTGCTGCGGCTGATCTCACCGCGTGCCAGGTGGCCGAAGATGATGGCGCCGATGCTGCCCAGGAAGGGGATGAGGGTCCAGCCGAGAATACCGGCAACCAGGCTGATCACGGCATACGTGCTGGTCTGGCGTGGTGCGGGGA
This sequence comes from Stenotrophomonas sp., assembly GCF_050737575.1. Lineage (GTDB taxonomy): Bacteria > Pseudomonadota > Gammaproteobacteria > Xanthomonadales > Xanthomonadaceae > Stenotrophomonas. The sequence continues at coordinate 421,067 of NZ_JBOHXW010000001.1, read as the reverse complement.
TGCTCATCGTTGAACCTCCAATCAGATGCGGAGACGGACGGGGGTATCCCGTCCGCATCGTTGAAAGGCTCCCGCCGAAGCGGGAGCCGCGTTCATCACAGGTCGAACTTGATGCCCTGGGCCAGCGGCAGCGAATCGGAGTAGTTGATGGTGTTGGTCTGGCGACGCATGTACACCTTCCACGCATCCGAACCGGACTCACGACCGCCGCCGGTGTCCTTCTCGCCACCGAAAGCGCCACCAATTTCCGCACCGGACGTACCGATGTTGATGTTGGCGATGCCGCAGTCGCTGCCGGCAGCCGACAGGAACTTCTCGGCGGTCTTCAGGTTCTCGGTGAAGATCGAGGACGACAGCCCCTGCGGCACGCCGTTCTGCATGTCGATGGCTTCATCCAGGGTGCTGTACTTCATCACGTACAGGATCGGCGCGAAGGTTTCGTGCTGGACGATTTCATCGCTGTTCTTCAGGCCGGTGACAATCGCCGGCAGCACGAAGTTGCCCGCGCGGTCGATGGCGGTGCCGCCGGTTTCGACGGTGCCGCCGGCCGCCTTGGCCTTGGCGATGGAACCGAGGAACTGTTGCACGGCTTCCGGGCTGTTCAACGGGCCCATCAGGTTGGCGGCATCGGTCGGGTCGCCGATCTTGCCTTCGACCTGCTTGTACGCCTTGACCAGCGTGGCCAGCACGTTGTCGTAGATGGATTCATGCACGATCAAGCGGCGCGTGGTGGTGCAGCGCTGGCCGGCAGTGCCGACGGCGCCGAACACGATGCCCGGCACGGCCAGCTTCTGGTCGGCGGTCTCGTCCATGATGATGGCGTTGTTGCCGCCCAGTTCCAGCAGGCAACGGCCCAGACGCTGAGCGACCTTCTGGTTGACGGTGCGGCCGACCTGGGTCGAACCGGTGAACGAGATCAGCGGCACGCGGCGGTCTTCGACCATCTTTTCCGACAGCGCGGTGCCGGCATCGTTGATCAGGAAGAACAGGTTCGGGAAACCGCCGTCCTTGAGTGCGTTATTGCAGATTTTCATCGTGGCAATGGCGGTCAGCGGCGTCTTGTTGGACGGCTTCCAGATGCAGATGTCGCCACAGATGGCGGCCAGGAATGCATTCCAGCTCCACACCGCAACCGGGAAGTTGAAGGCCGAGATGATGCCGACCAGGCCCAGCGGGTGGTACTGCTCGTACATGCGGTGGCCCGGGCGCTCGGAGTGCATGGTGTAGCCGTACAGCATGCGGCTCTGGCCCAGTGCGAAGTCGGCGATGTCGATCATCTCCTGCACTTCGCCGTCGCCTTCCGGCTTGGACTTGCCCATTTCCAGCGCCACCAGCGAACCCAGCGCATCTTTGTGCTTGCGCAGTGCTTCGCCGCACAGGCGTACGGCTTCGCCGCGACGCGGGGCGGGCGTCGTGCGCCACACCTTGTAGGCTTCCTGCGCACGGGCGATCACGGTTTCGTAATCAGCCTCGGTCGTGGCTTGAACTTCTGCGATCACCTCGCCGGTGGTCGGGTTCTGCGGCTTGAGGACGCCCGCGCCCGTGGCGGCCGACCATTCCCCATTACCCAGATAGGTGCCAGCGTTGGTGGCATCCAGAGCCAAAGCCTTGAGTAGCTCGGAAGACATGCAAACTCCTGTTTCTAAACGTTATTTTGGCGCCGTCGTGGGTGCAGTGGGGGCGACGGGGTGAGCGCCACATAGTATCAGAGTGAACCGATGGCCCTACGCTGGCGCGTCTGGCTGAAATGGCCGCGGCCCGCTGGCTTGCATTGATCAGTTGCGCGCCTGCTGCGTCGCGGCGCGAAGTGCTGTCGCTCGGCGCCGATTTCGGCGATATTCGCCCACCTTGGCGGGGGCTTCCCCTGATGTTGAACAGGACGAACAAATGAACGTAACGATTTCCGATGGCGTTGTGGTTGGCAACAAGCTGCCCTTCGTGCTCTTTGGTGGACTCAACGTGCTGGAGGACCTGGACTCCACGCTGTACGCCGCTGAACGTTATGTGGAGGTCACCCGCAAGTTGGGGATTCCTTATGTGTTCAAGGCGTCCTTCGACAAGGCCAACCGTTCGTCGATCACTTCGTTCCGTGGCGTTGGTATGGAAGAAGGCTTGCGCATCTTCGAGCAGGTGAAGCAGCGCTTCGGCGTGCCAGTGATCACCGACGTGCACGAAGTTGCGCAGGCCGGACCTGTGGCGGAAGTGGTGGACGTGCTGCAGATTCCGGCCTTCCTCGCACGGCAGACCGACCTGGTCACCGCCATCGCCCGCACCGGTCGCGCGGTCAACGTAAAGAAGCCGCAGTTCCTCAGCCCCACCCAGATCAAGCACATCACCAGCAAGATCCGCGAGGCGGGCAACGAACGCATTATTTTGTGTGAGCGTGGCGCGCAGTTCGGCTACGACAATCTGGTGGTCGACATGCTCGGCTTCCGCGAAATGATTGAAGCCACCGGCGGCCTGCCGGCGATCTTCGACGTCACCCACAGCTTGCAGCGTCGCGACGCGGGCAGTGAGGCATCGGGCGGTCGCCGTCGTCAGGTGGTCGAGCTGGCACGTGCCGGCATGGCGGTCGGTATCGCCGGTCTGTTCCTGGAAGCCCATCCGGACCCGGATAACGCCCGCTGCGATGGCCCCAGCGCTTTGCCGCTCGATGTGCTGGAGCCGTTCCTGGCGCAGATCAAGGCGCTGGATGAGCTGGTGAAGTCGTTCCCGGTGCTGGATATCGCCTGAGTTCGGGCGATGTAGAACGCGCGACCGGTGTGTCAGTGCGACCGCCGGTTAGTGTGGTTCTTGAGCGGAATCGTCGTTCGTATGCGCAAGGCAGCGGACGTGGAGTGCAACTTCAATCAATGCATTGAATGCAGCTCAAACAGAAACAGCGCTGCCGTAGTTATGGCAGCGCTGTTTCTTTATCGAACATCCGTGACGCCAGATCAGGCGTGACTCGGAAACCAGCTCGGCGGATCGCGATGCCAGCGCCAGGCGCTCTCGACGATCGGCGCCAGTTCGGTCCAGCGCGGCTGCCAACCCAGTAGCTCGCGCGCCTTCTGGCTCGATGCCACCAGGGTTGCCGGATCACCCTCACGACGCGGTGCGACTTCATACGGAATCGCGTGACCGGAGATCGCACGCGCGCAGTCGATCACTTCGCGCACGGAGAAGCCCCGGCCATTGCCGAGGTTGAAGGCATGCGCGCCCTCGTTGCTTTCCATGTACGCGAGTGCGAGTGCATGCGCCTGCGCCAGATCCTGCACATGCACGTAATCGCGCACGCAGGTGCCATCGGTGGTCGGGTAGTCATCGCCGAATACCTTCAGCGCCGGCCCATTGCCAAGCGCGGCACGCAGCACGTTGGGAATCAAATGGGTTTCGCAGGCATGGGCCTCGCCAATGCCGTGATCGGGCAGGGCACCCGCCGCATTGAAGTAGCGAAGCGCGACCGAGCGCAGGCCATAGGCGGTCGCGGCATCGGCCAAGATGCGCTCGGCCATCAACTTGCTGGCGCCGTAAGGATTGATCGGCTGCTTCGGGTGATCCTCATCAATCCGCTCGCTGACCGGATTGCCGAACACCGCAGCAGTCGATGAGAACACGATGCGATCAACGCCGTGCCGGCGCATGGCATCGAGCAGATTCAACGTGCCGGTGACGTTGTTGGCGTAGTACGCATTCGGTTGACTGACCGACTCACCGACCAGCGAGCGGGCGCAGAAGTGCATGACCGCATCGAAGCGGCGGCCCTGGAAGGCGCGATCCAGCGACGCGGAATCCAGCAGATCGGCCTCGACGAACTCGCCCCAACGCACCGCATCGCGATGCCCGGTGGAAAGGTTGTCCAGCACGGTGACGGTGTGGCCGTGTTCGCTCAACCAGTGAGCCATGTGGCTGCCGATGTAGCCGGCGCCGCCGCAGATGAGGATGTTGGATGGCTTTGAGTTCATCAATGAACGTTTCCGGTAGAACGAGTTAGTGCGGGAATGATGTGCAGCGATGGTAACGCTAGCCGTGAATAATTGATCGGTTCCGATATCGGGCGGAGAACCAGCAGCATTCCCGACAACCGATTCCTTTCTCTATTGCACGCTGCGCCATGCATCGCCTGGAGCTAGATCGGAATCATCTGATCTGCGCTGTCGCCATCTTCGGTAGTAGCGGTAGGTCGGATAGCTGGTTGATCCACTTGCCCGCGGAAAATTGGCTCATCCGGCGACGTCGTTCTGGTCGGATAGTGAGATTTCGGTATCTGGTCGACGGACCTCAGCGTGCCGAAAGCATTGGGTGCTTTGATATTGAGCTGGGAATTGTCCTGATTCCTAGTGGTTAATCGTGGCATTTGGGACGTAGCTGACGGTCATAGGTCAGCATGGTCTGAAACTGGTGTTGTGCACTGGTATGCACGGAAAGTAGTTGGTTAAATGCCGCCGATCAATCATGTGATCGTAGTTCTAATTCGACCATTCTGAGCGGAATTTTGTGTCGCAGCTTTTGTGCGGAATATGTCGAGAGGCAGTGCTCTTGTTTCAGGGCTGCCTGAGGTGGCCTTGTCGAAGCGCTGCCGGATTTTCAAGGAGAGTGGCAAGTGACGCATGGAGTTGCAGAAAAGGCACCGGCCAAGTTCGGGTCGACGCGTGTGCGCGTCGAAGGGCGTGTGGCTTTGGATCTCGCGTTGCGTCTCCTTGATGCGACTGCTGTGCTTGCTGTAGCGGTAGTCGCTCACCTTCTGCTCAGTGGGATGCAGGCGCCGAGTTCACTGGCTCGCATGTCATTCGGTGCACTTTTGTTGAACGTGATGGTGTGTTTCACCACGATTCCGGTGTACCGAAGCTGGTGGCTTCGAGGCTTCTTCGCCGATGTCGGATTGCTGCTGTTGGCATGGAGTGTGGCATTTGCTGCATTTGGGCTGTATGCAAGATGGACAGGCATGGGGGGCACGGTTCCCGCTGCATGGCTGGTGCTGTGGTACGTGATTGGCGGTTTGATGCTTACGATTTCCAGGGTTGCCGTGCGCGTGCAACTGCACAGGCTGCGAGCTCGGGGTCTGGATTGTGAGCGTGTGCTGTTGATTGGCCTGCGTGGGCCTGCCTTGAAGTTGCATCGCCTCTTCACCGGAAAGCCGGAAATCGGGAAGAAGGTAATTGGCTACTTCTCCAGTGCCGACGATGTTCCATTGCGAGAAAGTGCGGCGCCACCGCGGTTGGGCTCTCTGGAGAATCTGGCCAGTTACATGGAGGAGCATCGTGGCGCGTTTGACCAAGTGTGGGTGTCATTGCCGTTGAGTGGGACTGCTCCGGTAAAAAGTGTGTTGAAGGTGATCGAGCGCTTTCCCGTCCCCGTGCGGCTGATTCCCGATATCAGCGGCCTTGGCATGCTGAACCCGGGGGTGCACTTTACCGGGGACGTGCCGATGATTGGCATCCGTCAAGGGTTGGCCAAACAGGACTACCGTTTGATCAAGCGGGTTCTCGATCTAGTGGTTGCCGCGGCTGCGCTAACTCTGTTGGCGCCCTTGCTGGCGCTGCTGGCAGTGGCTGTGAAGCTGAGCTCGCCAGGTCCTGCGTTATTCCGGCAACGCCGACACGGCCTTGCCGGAAGGGAGTTCTGGATGCTCAAGTTTCGTTCCATGCGCGTCCATCAGGACGTTCCTGGAAAGATTACTCAAGCATCCAGGAATGACCCGCGTGTTACGCGGCTTGGTGCCTTTTTGCGAAGAACGAGTTTGGATGAGCTGCCGCAGCTATTCAACGTACTTGGCGGAAGCATGTCGGTAGTGGGTCCACGCCCACATGCAGTTCAGCACAACAATCATTATGAGCGTTTGATAGAGCGTTACATGCACCGGCATTACGTCAAACCAGGAATTACTGGCTGGGCACAGGTGCATGGGCTGCGTGGCGAAACTCCGGATATACGGTCGATGAGAAAGCGCGTGCAGTACGACATTGACTACATCCGTCGTTGGAGTCCTGTTTTGGACCTGCGGATCATTCTGCTGACCGCTGTAAAGGTGCTTGGTCAACGGGCAGCGTATTGATGTTGGCAGGACGGTGGAGTGCTCCCGTGCCAGCGGCGTGTGATCGCACTTGGCGCTCGTAGATTTCGCAGAGCTTCTATTGATTTGGATTCGTAGGATTACAGATGTTCAGGAAGGTGTTGCTGGTATGCGTGGGCAACATCTGTCGAAGCCCTGCGGCAGAGGTGATGCTTCGCGCAGCTGTCTCTGGACGCGATCTGGAGGTTGCATCAGCGGGCTTGGCCGCGATGGCTGGCCGCCCAATGGATGCTACCTCTAAGGCGCTGTTGCAGGAGGTTGGCCTAGATGGAAGCGCCCATAAGGCGCGACAGATTGACGATGAGTTATTGCGCTGGGCCGATCTGATCCTGGTGATGGAGCTGAAGCACTTGGATCGGATTGTCGCTGTCGCCCCGCACACGACTGGGAAGGCATTTCTTCTTGGGAAGTGGCAATCGGAGCGAGAAATTCCGGATCCGTATCGGCAGCAGCGTGCGGCTTTTGAGCATGTTCATGGATTGATCGAGGAAGCTGTGGCCGGTTGGTGTCGCTATCTATAAACGCCATTGAGTCCGCGTTTCAATTCGCACTCATGGAAATCGATTTCTGGAAAGAAGAGCAACAGGTTTGATGAAGACGGACATGCGCGAAAGTGCTCAGAGCAATGCCGATGAGATCGATCTTCGTGAGTTGATGGGGGTGCTGCTTGATCACAAGTGGTGGATTGCATCCATCACCGGAGCGTTCGTTCTGGTAGCTGGAATCTATGCGTTGTTGGCTGCTCCGGTCTATCGGGCTGATGCTGTTGTGCAAGTGGAATCCAGAACTCCCGCCGTCTTGGGGGTAACGGATGTTGCCCAGTCATTGGGTCTCGGTAGAGGAGCTGCGGATGCAAATACTGAGATGGCCTTGATCTCATCCCGCAGCGTAATAGGTAGCGCGGTGCGGACGCTGGGGCTCGACATCGAGGTGAGTTCCTCACGTTTTCCAGTATTTGGCGGGCTTCTTGCGAGGCGTGCTGAGGCAAGCCATTCGCAGGCTCTGTCGGATGTCCGCTTTGGATTGAATCAGTTTGGCTGGGGAGGAGAGCGGCTCAGGATCCACCAGATGGACGTGCCCAGTGATCTTCTAGGCGAGAAACTACACCTGGTTGCCGGTGTTGATGGCGACTACGTCCTCTTTGACCGTAAGGGCGAACAGCTGCTGGCGGGGAAGGTGGGGACGCTGGCAACGGGTGCGGGTATGACTATGCAGGTGTCGGAGATGCGAGCGCATCCAGGCATGCGCTTTCAGGTGACTCGGTTGGAGGAGCGTAGTGTTGTCAATCGGTTGCAGAAGGCAGTGGTCGTTACCGAGGCCGGTAAAAATTCCGGAATCCTTCGATTGGCTTATGAAGGGGTAGAGCCGGAATTGGTACGGACAGTTCTTCAGCAGGTTGCTTCAGCATATGTGAGTCAGAACGTGGAGCGGGGTTCCGCCGAGGCATCCGCGCAGTTGAAGTTTGTCAGGGAGCAATTGCCTGTTGTTCGAGTGCAGGTAGAGACGGCGCAGGCTGCACTCAGTGATTACCAGACCAGGGCGAATTCCGTAGATCTGGCGTTGCAGACAAAAGGTCTGCTCGATCAGGAGGTGGCTATCGAGGCTGCTCTTCAGCAATTGCAGTTGCAGCGAGCCGAGATGGAAGGAAAATTCACGCGAGATCATCCTGCTTACCGGACATTGCTACGCCAAGTGGGCGATCTGGAAGAGCGGAGGCGCGGCTTCGCTGGACAAGTCAGACGATTGCCGGAAGCGCAGCAGGAGTTGTTGCGGCTGACGCGTGACTTGAAGGTGGCGAACGAAATGTACACAGCGATGCTAAATCAGGTCCAACAGCTTGATGTGGCCCGTGCGGGTTCCGTAGGAAATGTCCGCATCGTGGATGCGGCCGAGGTGGACAAATCCACTCCGGTTGCGCCACGTAGATTGCTGATAGTCGCGATCGGAATGATGACAGGATTGTTCCTGTCTATCGGCCTGGTTTTGCTCCGGAAGCTGATGAGTCGCGGTATCGAAGATCCCGCGCAGATCGAGGCGCTGGGTATGTCGGTTTACGCCGCCATCCCGCTTAGTGTTCAGCAGCAGAGCGAGTTGTCGATCCAACCGAGTGGCGTTGTCGAAGCCAAGCTGCTTGCGTTGATCAACCCCGCTGACCTGGCCGTTGAAGCGATACGGAGTCTGCGGACGAGCCTGCACTTCGCTAGGTTGGAATCCAAGAACAATGTGGTTGTGATCTCAGGAGCCACTCCTGGAGCGGGTAAAACATTTGTCTCTTCGAATCTGGCCGGAGTGGTCGCGCAGGCTGGGCAACGAGTGTTGATCATTGATGCTGATATGCGCAAAGGCGTGCTTCACAAAATATTCGGCACGAAGCAGGGGCCGGGGCTGTCAGAACTTCTGGCGGGTAGCGCTGTGCTTGAGCGCGTTGTTCATACGGTTCCTGGCCTTGAAACCCTGAGCTTTATCTCGCGGGGAGCCATTCCGCCAAATCCATCGGAACTATTGATGCATCGAAACTTCACCGATCTGCTGACAGAAGTAGGAGAGCGGTTCGATCTGATCATCATCGATACACCTCCGATTCTGGCTGTCACAGATGCGGCGATCGTCGGCAGTCATGCTGGTATCTGCTTGCTCGTGGCGCGCTGTGGATTGAATCAGCGCAGGGAATTGGAGTCAGCTCGCAATCGATTCGAGCAAAACAAGGTTCAGTTGAAGGGGGTGGTCTTCAATGCGGTCAAGCGGAAGGCAACCGATTCCTACGGCTATGGCTACTACGAGTACAGCTCAACCGCTTCCTGAGATCGGAAAAGCGGTTAGTTATCATGAATCATTCAATCAAAAACATCTCGGTCGTCTGTCTTTTTGTGATCGGAGGGGCAGGCTTGGCCTTCCTTACCCAAGTGCTGACCGCCCGCGTGCTTGGGCCGCATGAGTACGGGATATTCGTCGCTGCGTTCACCGCAATCAATATAATTTCGCCGTTGGCCGGCTTTGGTTTGCAAGGATTCTGGCTGAAAGTGTTCGGTTGTGAGGGCTGGCAGGCCATGCGCTGGATACGGCCAACTTTTCTATTCTGTGTGACCAGTACATTGACGACCATGCTGGGCGTTGCGATATGGGCCGTGATCAGCATGGGCATCGAGGATCCGGTTGCCGGATGTATCTTGATTCTCTCTATCACCTTGTTGTCGACTGCAAGTGCGGAGATTGTGGCAACTCGCTTTCTGCTGGAAGAGAGAGCGGTGCCGCTGATGTCATGGCAGATCATGCCGCAGGTGATGCGTTTTCTGCTGGTAGTGTGGGTGCTGATGACGGCCCGCTTGTCCGATGCGATGACGTTTGCCTGGATGTATGCGGTGGTAGGTGGTGTTCTGGCGATTGCGGGCATTCCTCATATAGTCAGCGTGGCATCCGGCGGAATGAACATTGTCGGGCACAGAAATACCGCAACAGGCGTGGCTGTTACGCCGCCAACTGTATCGGAAGTTGCATCAGGGGCTTGGGCTTTTGGTCTGGGCAATTTCTTTTTTCTGATCTACTTCCAGAGCGCCATCATCTTTGTCAGCCACTATCTGGGGCCTGAAGCGACCGCCGGCTTGGGCGTGGCGGTCAGTCTGCTGGCTGCGCTGTACCTGCTGCCGACAGCCATTTACCAGAAGCTGCTGATGCCTCGGTTTCATCGGTGGGCGTATCAGAGCCCCGATGCGCTCCGGGCTGCTTATCGGGATGGAAACCGATACATGCTGGGGCTGGGGATAGTGGCGGCTATTGCAGTCGCGGTGTCGGCACCGTACTTGGTCCCCTTGCTGTTCGGCTCGGAGTATTCAATGGCCGCAAAAATACTTGCTTGGCTAGCGCCCTGTATTCCAATGCGGCTGGTGTCTACCAGTGCGGGAGCCATTCTCAGTACGGGTGATCGCATGCGGTCGAAGATTCGCATCATGGCGATCGTCGCAGGTGTCAATCTGCTGTTGAATTATCTGCTGATAGGTATCGCTGGAATCAATGGGGCCATCCTCGCCGCAGTTGTGACCGAAGCCCTGCTCGTGGGGCTATATATACGAGCTGCGAACCGATTCCTTTGTCACGGTTTTCAGGCATGAAAGGGCGCATTTCGCTGGGAGATGTCGTCAAGGGTGGCTACTGCGTAGGCTGTGGTGGCTGTGCGTCTGCGGAATCGGGCGTCAGAATGCGCGTCAATGATCTCGGAATGCCTGAACCGGTCCATCCACAACTGGATGAGCTCGCTGCGGATACCTGTCCATTCGGCGATGGCCAGAATGAAGACCAGATTGCAGCTCCACTCTTCGGCGGTTTGCAGGGCATCAGGCATCATCCATCAACCGGATTCTATTTGACCTTACATGCAGGTCATGCTGTGAGAGGCCCTCATCGTGCCACCGGGAGTTCGGGTGGATTGACGACGTGGGTGCTGGAGGAGCTGCTCCGATGTGGTGAGGTGGATGCGGTCATCCACGTGGGGCGTGGCCCCGGTGAAGGACTCTTTGAGTACCTGATTTCAGACACGATCGAGGAACTGCGATCGCGTGTGAAGTCGATCTACTACCCTACTGGAGTTCACGATGTTCTCGATCAGGTGCGTCGGGGGAGTGGGCGTAGCTTTGCAATCACCGGAGTTCCTTGTCACATCAAGGCCCTGCGTCAAGCCGTGGCGTCAGACCCGCTTTTGCACGGGAAGATCAAATACTTTGTTGGAATATTCTGCGGCCATATGAAGTCGCGAGGCTTTGCGGAATCGCTTGCTTGGCAGTTGGGTGTCGAGCCGAAGCAGCTGGTTGATGTCGATTTTCGTGTCAAGGACAAACTGCGGCCTGCCAATGACTATTCCATAGAAGTGCGCTCGCATGATCGAACAGAGCAAGTCGAAAATTTTCGCCTCTACGGCTCTGATTGGGGGCTGGGGTTGTTTAAGCCGCTGGCATGCGACTTCTGTGACGATGTTGCTTGCGAAACTGCGGACGTAGTTCTGGGCGATGCATGGTTGCCGGAGTATGTGATGAACAGCCTCGGGACCAACGTGGTGATCGTTCGCAATCCAGTCATCCGGGGATTGTTGATCGATGCGTATGAGCGTGGAGATGTTGCACTTGATGCAATTGAGCCCGCGCGGATTCACCAATCGCAAGCGGCCACTTTCCGCCATCGGGGGGAGGGGTTGCGGGCACGCTTGGCCTATATGGACACGCGTGGAATCTGGCGTCCGCACAAACGTGTGCCGCCCTCTGAGGGTGGCTTGACGTCGTTGCAGGCGCGTCGGTACATCACGCGTATGCGGCTATCACAAGCCTCGCACGGCGCGTTGCTAGTCGCGAAACGACGAGGAGGACTGGCCTGGTACTTCTTGAGGCTTCTGCCATACGACGTGCTCTACAACCATCAAAGTCGTCAACTGCTACGCAGGACGTATCGAACACTGAGGGCAGTGCTCCACGCGCTTGTCCTCCGGCCATGGGGAAGAAGGTCATGATGCAACGAGTTGGGCTGCTGACGCTGCCTCTGCACTCCAATTATGGAGGCATCATCCAGGCCGCAGCGCTGTATGCGTTACTGCAGGAGTTCGGACATCATCCGGTACTTCTGCGTAAAGCGCACAACAGGGTGTGGTGGAAGCGAGCGATTGTCGAGGTTCTTAAGTGGTTGCCGGGCCAGAATCTGGCGAACTTCCGGAATCAGCACCTCAAGCTGCAGCGGCATGCGAAATTCATTGATGAATTCCTGCCCGGGAAGTCTCGTCTCTGTTATTCGGATTTGGAGCTAAAGGCAGAATGTGATCGTCTTGGTGTGGATACTGTTGTAGTTGGAAGCGACCAGGTCTGGCGCCTTGATTACATCGATGATGGCTTCTATGACAGCTACTTCCTTTCGTTTCTTGAGGGTTCGATGGTTCGACGCATTTCATATGCGGCGTCTTTTGGTACCGATCGCTGGACGGATGAGTACAAGGTAGCTGCTGTATCGCGCCTGCTATCAGGTTTCAGCGCAGTATCGGTTCGTGAAGATAGTGGTATCGCTCTGTGCGCCGAGTACTTCGGCTGCGAGGGTGTAGCTCATGTGCTTGATCCCACATTGTTGATAGACCGTAGCTTTCATGAGTCGGTGGTCGCGGCGTTGGCAACGGGCCGCGCGGAACGTGGCTTGTATGCCTACGTGTTGGATGGTTCTGCGGCGACGCTTGCCGTCGTGGAAGCGGTGCAACGATCCGAACGGCTGTCGAAGGTGATCGTTGCCGCGCCAGAAGTAGATCTGGCTGGTTACGTGAATATGGGGGAGTGGTTGTGCCGCTTTCGTGATGCAGAATTCGTGGTAACTGATTCCTATCATGGAATGATCTTCTCAATTGTTTTTGAGAAGCAGTTCGTTGCAGTCGGCAATATTGTTCGCGGATTGACGCGCTTCAAATCACTATTGACGTTGCTTGGTTTGCAGGACCGTTTGATTGAGGCCGTCGAGGGCGAGGTGCATTATCCCAGCGGGGTGATCGATTACGTTGTCGTGAATCAACGCCTCGCGGAGCTGAGAAGGGATTCGCGCGACTTCTTGGCTGCTGCCCTTGCGCGAGGAGCTTCAGTATGATTCCTAGAGTTATTCATTATTGCTGGTTCGGTGGCAGGGAGTTGCCGCCGCTGTATCAGCGATGTGTGGACAGTTGGCTCGAGAAGCTGCCGGGCTATCGCCTCGTGCGATGGGATGAATCGAATTCGAGACTCGATACCCCATTTCTCAGGCATTGTCTGAAGAAGGGGCAGTGGGCCTTTCTATCGGATTACATCCGGCTTCGCGCCATCAGTGAAGAGGGGGGGGTGTACTTGGATGCCGATATCGAGGTGGTTAAGTCATTCGACCCGCTGTTGGATAATGCCTGCTTCTTGGGGAGGGAGGCGCCTGGTCGGCCTACCACCGGTGTGATTGGTTCTGTTCCAGGGCATTGGTTTCCCCGCGCATGCATGAATTATATCGACGATAGATTCTCTGCACGAAAGTCATATCTCATTGCACCAGAGGTGGCCATGGCCTGCATTGCAGCCGGCGATCCGGACACGATCTCCGTCCTGTCCGAAGAGCACTTTTATCCATACAACCCATATGACGCTTCGCGACCTGTAAAGGAGCTGATGCTCAGTAGTATCACGCGGGACACGTACGCAATCCATCATTGGGGAAAGTCCTGGCGGCAGAGTCTCGTATCCCGTGCATTGAAGAAGCTCGGGTTGTGAGTGCGGAGCGGGAAAGTGCAGCGGGACGGTTGCAACAACTCGTTGGTCTTTTATCCAAGCCAATGCCTGATTGGCGTGATTTCAGCGTGGAGCTGAATGAGGCGCTACTGGTTACGTTCGTCAATCCGTATTCAGTGCGGGTGATGATGGATTGTCCAGAGTATTTTGAGGCACTGAGTGCATTCGATGTAGTGTTTCCCGATGGCGAGCTGTTGGCGTCAAGTGCTGCGCGACAGCTGGGGCGGTCAGTGCCTCGGCAGTCGTTCGATGGCAACTCGTTGGCCCCGCAGGTGCTCTCGTTCTGTCGAGAGCATCGTCTGCGGGTTGCCTTGATTGGCGGTATGACTGGGGTCGCGGAAACCGCGGCATCACTGTTTCGTGAAGTGTTCGATGTGGATGTAGTGATGGTTCGCTCTGGTTTCTTTGAAAGTTCGACACAGTTGCGAGATTGTTATCAATGTGTGGATGAAAAACAGATCGACGTGGTTATTTGCGGTATGGGAGCGCCTAGGCAAGATCAGTTTCTTCTCGGCCTGAAGGCGTCAGGCTGGAAAGGGTTGGGTTTTACATGCGGGGGCTATCTTGACCAAGCCTCGGTATCCGGGGTCACATATTATCCCGATTGGATCAATCGGCTGAATCTGCGCGCGCCCTATCGCTTGCTCCGAGAGCCGCGCCGCCTGTGGCGCCGCTATCTGGTTGATTACCAGCACTTTTTCTTCGCTGACGCTCAGATTCGCTGGAAAGCGATTAAGAATCCACCTGGAAACGGGTCATGAGCCTACTCTCGATCATCGTACCCGTTTATAACGGAAGCTCGCATCTGTCGTCGTTCCTGGCATCGGTGCGGCCGTTGCTGGATGTCGAAGGTGTGGATCTGGTACTGGTGAATGATGGGTCAACCGACGACACAGGCGGTTCATTGGACAGCTTCGCTGCACAGTTTTCGTCCGTCAAAGTGTTGCATCTAGAGAATGGTGGACAGGGGCGTGCGAAGAATCTCGGTGCTCGGGAGGCAGGTGGGCGCTATCTGTGGTTTGTTGACGTGGACGACATGGTGATGGTTGAGCGGCCATCTGATTTTATTTCGCAGTTCTCTCCCGGTAATTTTGATCTGCTCCTGACTGGATTTGAGAGCTATGACGTTGATGCGGAGTGCTCTCTGGGTACCGTTAGGCCGCCGTTTGAGAGTGGCCCTGTTGAGGTCAATTCGATAACTCGCTTTGATGTTCTCGGTCACAGTGCCTGGAATAAGATCATTCGACGGGAAATTTTCTTTAAGCCGAATCTTCAATTTTTGGAAGGCAGGATTCATGAGGATCTGGCGGTGGTTCCCTTATGGTTGCTTGGCTCAACGAGAATCAGCGTGGATAAGTTGGTGCGATATCGGTATGGCGTTCGTGCAGTGTCAAGTATCCATGGGAATTACACCCGCTTCGGCGACCAGCTCGTTGCGTTGACTCATCTGTTGCGTTTTTCAAAGGGTGAAGAGGCGCGCGTGGGGCCATCGATCATCAAGGAACTCTTCTTCTATTCGTTGCCGAAGTTTGCTGCAGGGCTTTGGAGTGGATGTAGTCTGCTGACTTATCGGGATTGCTACTCCGATGCCTGTCAATTTTTTAGCGAAATTCCGTCCGATCGCAGGATGCTAATGGGAAGGAGTCTTTCGCTTAGCCAGCGCCTTTATGTTTTGATAGCTTTCCGAGCCGGATGGGGTGTGCCTATTGTTATGGCGGTGGTAAAGAGCTTTCGGGGTGGTGTTGCGAGATTGTTAAGTAAGGTGCTGCGAGGAAGGAAGGTGTTCTTGAGCGGTCATGGATTCAGTGGCTGGAAGTTCTGGTAGAAATTCGATGCGCTTATCGATAGCCGAATTGGCGGACAAGTTGTACTTCTATTCCTTCTTGCTTGTAGGGTTGGTCGGGCTTTTGAGTCCGTTCGAGTACAACGTGCTTCCCGCGAATGCCATCTTCGAGATGGTGCTTCTGATGTGTGCCCTGTTGGTATTTAGAATTCCGAAGCGCCCCCTCATCGGATTCTTCGCTGCTGCGATCCTCTATGTGGGTATTTCGTATGCTTTGATGACGTTTTCGATGCCTGCCGGTTTTCTGGATTTCGCGCAAGCATACAAGGCATTTTTTTACATTGTTCCCTTGTGCGTGTTCTTCAGGAGGAACGTATTTTCGAGAGAAAGGGCGGTTAGGCTCGTCAAATTGTTGCTTGTCATCATGTTCTTGAAGTATGCCTATTCCGCGCTTCTTGATCTTACGCCGCGAATGGGGTCTCGGCCGGGGTTGTACGTGGAAAATAACTTCGAGATCATTTTTCTCGTAATCGTATTTTATGTATTGAGGGATGATCTTGGGCCAAAATGGGCTGTTTGGTTCGGCGTGCTGGCTGCAGTTATTGGTCTTTCGGGCTCGCGAAGCTCGATGCTTGCACTGCTGATGCTCTACTGTGGCATTTTTCTCAATCGGCTTACGCTTCGAACCTTCTTTCATGTGGCCGGACTTGCAGTGCTGGCGCTGGTCGCGGCTTCGATTTTCGCCTTTCGATCAGATGGCGGGGGAGTGGAGTCGATAGATCGGTACAACTTCATGATGGTATTTGCGAGCGAGGTTGAATATTGGCCCGCTTGGAAGTTTCTCTTCGGCAGTGCCCCTTTAACGCCGCTTTCCAGTTACGCCTGCAGTAGCTTGGTCTATTACCAGGAGCTTTTCAGTTTCACAGGCGATGGGCGCTGTTATTCAGTCATTCTCCATTCCTACTTCCTTCGTGCCATTTTCGATCATGGAGTCTTGGGGCTTCTCTTTCTGCTGGGGTTCCTGGCCCGGGCTCTTCGCGGGAGCGGTTACTCTACTATCGAGGTGTTGGTGTTTTTGGGGATCATTTGTAGTTCGGCACTTTCTGTTTCGGCAATGAACAGCGTCTTCGTCAGTTTGGCAATCGCTTTGGCGCTGGGGGTGCGAAGGCGCAAGGACCCACCAAGAATCTGCTCAAGCGTTAATTTTTCCAGAAGAGACACTGATGAGCGAGGTGATCGAAGAGGAGATCAAGAGCTGGACGGCCCGGCATAAGGCGACGCTGTTCTTTGAGGTCATGCAGGGCGAGTAACGATTGCTATTGTTCACTACCATTTCGATCTGACCTCGCGGGAGATCTAGAGTTGGGTCGGGGATGGAAAGCGTGCAACATGCAGGCCAAGGTTGAAGACGTACGTGGCCAGTACCCACGTGAACCAGGATTCCAACAAAACTAGAAGCCGAATTTTCCGTGCCGAAGTACAGGAGGGGGCTTCCGGTACTACGGATATTCCAGGTCAAAAGCTGGCAGGTCCGTAAGTAGGCTTTTGGGGACGGGCAGGGTGCCAAGCCTAAAGGATCCCGAGTCGAACTTTCGGATCAGCACTGGGCCGCGGCTATGTGCCGTGGATGGGGCGGAAAAGACGGCTGGCTTAGTGTCGCGAAGCGTGGGAACTTGTCCTGCGGTGGCTAGCCCCACACAACCTTGGCCGGTCTGAATCAGGTCTTTAGCGTATGCCACAGGCCGTGCTCGAGCGTTCTCTGCGACACCCGGAGAGGTGATTGGAAGTGGGGCGCCTTCCTCAACGACTCCGATACCAGATGTTTGGGATGCTGATCGCGGAAGCAGACTATGTCGCTGCATTAACTATAGGACTTGAGCGGAGACCGCTGGGCCATCACACACGCTCGCATAGGGGGCCAGCGTCACCTCGCTCTTTGTGAGTCCCGCTAGAGCTATAGCTAAAGGGTTGTTTCTGTGAGGTTGTGACGGATCGCATCTGTATCCCGCTCCGCTGTCAGCACGAACAGCTCATAACGCCGTGTCAGTCGCGCGCCGCCATCGCGATAGAGCGGATTCCAGTTGAGGTTCGCGCGGGATCGGGTGGAGCGGGGGAGCATCAGGTCGAACGGCACCGAGACGAAAATGCCTTTATCGAAGCTGCCTTCACCGAAGTCTTCCGATGACACGTTGGTCTTGGTCGCATACGCGCCCATGCTGACGCCATTGTTGAACATGCGGGCCACCGACACGGTGGCGCCCCAATCCTTGGCCAGGTAGCGCCCGGCGCTGAGCGTGCCGACCATCTTCTGCTGCGTTCCCCAGCTGTAGTACAGGCTGGCATGGCCGGTGGTGACGCGGTAATCGCGCAGGGAAAAACGCTGGTCAAAGTCGCGTTGTCGAACCTGATTCAGATCCCAACCAAGCGCCCATGATCGGCCGAATGGGCGGTACAGCAGTTCCACGCCAACGCCGGCGTACATGGTCTCCAGCAAGCCGGCATAGGCCATTCCGTAGAGATCGCGCCCCAGTTGAGCGGTGCTGGTCAACTGCAGATTGGGAAGCGTGAGGTCTTCGGTGGTCAGGTACTGACGGATATGCGTGCGTACACGCGGTAGGCGGCTCGGCGCGTCATAGCGGAATTTGTCGTAGTTGTTGTACGCGTTGTAGCTCAGTACGCCGTGCAGCCAGTGGTTCTGCGTGAAGTGTAGATCCGCGGTGTACAGGCCGGTCAGCTGGAACAGGATGAAGCCGTCCGGTCCACCCAGCGTTTGGCGGTAGCCCACATTGAACTCGCCATTGAAATGACGCAGCGGTGCTTCATACACGGTGTGGCGGTACTGATTGGGGGGCGCCCCCAGTTCGATGTTGCGCGCCAACTGCGGCAGCGTTGCGCGGTTGTCCAGATAGGCCGCGAACACGTCGCGCTTGATGCTGGTTTCAACAATGGGCACGCCGGCGCGCGTGTTGCGGACCGTGAGCCAATCAATGTCGTTGGGCAGCGAAGCGTCGAGGACGCGTGCGGTGCGGCCCAGTCCTTGTGCAGGTTGGATATAGCGCTGTTGCTCGCCGGTGACGATCAGCTCCGGTCCTTTTCGGGAAATCCGGGAGACGCGCAGACCTGCATTCTCTTCAAGTTGTTCGGCGATGGTGGGCCAATCAGTTGCCATCTTCCGGGGCGATGCTGCTCCGGCAGCCGCATTGGCGGCACGCTGTGCCCGCGAATTGAACGGTGGCGGATCGAGCGGTTTAGGCGACGGTCGCGCCTGGGCAAGGTTGCCGTGAATGCTGATACCAAACACGGCTTTGTTGCCGCGCTCCCAGCCAGCCAGCAACTGCAGATTCCGGTGCGGCATGTAGGTAGCAGCAACATTGATCGGCGAACGCTGGCGCTGGTGGTTGTACTGCGGCTCGTGCTGGTAATCGTTGCCTTCGTACTCGAGCTTCAGCTGCAGCGGCTTCCAAGGCGTTTGGTAGCTGAGGCCGCCGAACACGCCAATGGGGCCACGGAACATGCCGCTGGTGTTCAAACTGCCGGCAGTGACGGTGCTGTTCTCATAGCCTGGTCGGGTCGCGAATCGGTCATCGATATGTCGCAGCGGGTTGCTGAAATCACCGCGATTGCCGATGTAGCCCGTGGCCAACCCCAGGCTCGCATCCACCGGTCCCCAGCGCTTGTTAGCGACCAGATATTCGCTGGAAAACAGACCCGTGCCGCCGATGTCGCGCATGCCAATGGCGACCTCGGGAATCCAGCGGCTTTCGCGCAGCAGGCGCAGTTTGAAGTCGATGGATTTGTCTTTGTAGTTCTGCGTGCCGCTCAACGACTCCGAGCCGTAACGCCGGTTGGCCACCGAGATGTAGCGGAACGAGCCCTCCAGCCAAGGCATCGGCTGCAAGGTCATGGTGTAGCGGCTGTAGGGCGAGGTGTGGCTTGCGGTGAAGCTCAGTTCACCTTCATCGGCCATGCGCGCGGTAGGTGTCTGCAGCAAGCCAATGCCCCCCCAGTCGCTGGCGGTGGGCATGGGCCCTTCCTGTGCGTGCAGCACGTTGCAGATGCTGAGCGCAAGCAGTGCCAAGCCAGCGCCGGCTAGCGACGTAGACGGGGAAACTTTCATGTTCATGCTCAGCGGGCATCCAATACCTGGGTGGCAAGGAAGGCGGCCGCTTCCTCATTGATGGCGGGAGCGATGTTGCGCACCAGGTGTTCGGCCAAGGGCACGAACACGACCGCGCCTGGCGCGAGTGATGTCGCGCGTTGGCGATTCCACGCTGCAATGCCGATCTTTTGATGACTTCCATCCGGTTGGATGACGAATAGCGCATCCCTGTTCGCAGCGGGAAAGGCAGGGCATTGCGCGCGATACGTCGTCGCCGATGTGAGCGAATCGTGGCGAAAGGTGCACGGTTTCAGCACCGCGCCGATGACGCTGACCGTATCGGGCCGGCGCGGATAGACGAGGCGGTCGCCGTTCTGTGCTGGCGTGTTCTGCGCGAGTGTCGCTTCAAGTGGGCGAGGGTCCAGCATCTGCATGGCGCGGCCGGTCACCGGCATGTGCTGGAACTGGCGCTGCATGTGCGTTGCCGCCTCGGCGGTGGAGGATTGCGCTGCCAGCAATTCCAGGTCGAACAACACGCCGGCTTTCAGCCTGGCTTGAGCGGGAACAGCCTGCGAGCGCAGTAATGCGGCGCCCAACATGTACGCCTGCTCGTCAGGGCCAGCGGCAAGCGCTGCGGCGCTCAAACGCGCATCCGTGGGCAAGGTGTGCATGCCCGGATGACGAACACTGCCGAGCGCTTCGATGTTGATCGGTGAAGCTGCGTGGCTGGATGCGGCCAGCATCATGCCGAGTATTGCGGCGGGCAGGCGCTGGTTCATCGCGGTTTGAGGTCCGGAGCGTAGGGTTTGAGTTGGACGATTTCCAGGCTGGTGTCGGGCGCAATGGCCTGCACGCTCTTCCAGATGAAGCCGTTGCCGGGGTCAACCCAATAGTGGTTGTCGCGCTTCCAACCGCTGCCGCTCAGTTGCTCGCGGACATGCAGCAGTTCGCGCGTTCGCCCCAGAATCTGCACGCGCTCGTTGCCTTGCTTCTGAAGGGTGCCGGTGACGTGCATGCCATAGCGATGGCCGGGCATCACGTCATAGCGACGTACGACGCGCGTGCCAGGTTTGAGCTGGCGCAAGTCGTGAAAGGGATGCGTGCCGATGATCGACATCTGCCGCAGCTCGGGGCTGCCGCCGTGGGTGGCGACAACCACGCCGTCGCGCAGAAACACGATGCTGCGCTCACTGCTGTACCACGCTTGGCGACCGCCATCGAGGTTGCCAAGCACCAGAATGG
Organism: Stenotrophomonas sp.; assembly: GCF_050737575.1. Taxonomy (GTDB): domain Bacteria; phylum Pseudomonadota; class Gammaproteobacteria; order Xanthomonadales; family Xanthomonadaceae; genus Stenotrophomonas. The sequence goes on along the minus strand of NZ_JBOHXW010000001.1, from coordinate 400,635 downwards.
CGCCGCCGCTTGGGCCGGTGACCTTGATCTGCGGGAAGCGATTGGCGGCCACTTCGTCCGCTGTGGCCTGCACATCCGGGGCGCCCTGAATTGCCAGGCGAACCGCCTTGACGCTGGACTGACCAATCGCGCCGCAACCGGTCATCGCAACCAGCAGAAGCAGGGTGAAGATGAGGCGCGTTATCGGCCAGCTGATCGGAGCGTTCCTGCTCATCATTCAGCGGCGTCAATTGCTGTCGAGATCGCTGCGCGTGCTGGCCGCGTTGCTGATGATTGCCGAGAACGGCAGCAGCTGATTGACGAAGCGGCTCCAGCGGGTAACGCCCGCGGCACCGACGAACACCACGTCGCCCGGCAACAGTTCAAACTGGCTCGCCACCGCGAAAGCGGCCGGGGAGCGGGCTTCCAGATGAAATACCTTGGACGGCGCCTGCTGTAGATCACCGGCGCCACGGATGACGTAGATGGCATTGCCGTTGGACGTGGTCTGCAGCAGGCCGCGCGCGCGCCCCAGCGCTTGGCTGAGTGAAATGTCGCCAGTACGGAAGCTCAACGCACCCGGTTGGCTCACTTCGCCCACGACGAATACTTCCTTGCGATCAAGGTAGGGCACGTAAATCTGATCGGCAGCCTTCAGATAGATATTGGCGCCGGCACGGTCCTGGCCGATGCGGTCCAGGTCGATGATGTGGGTGATGCCATCGCGGGTCAGGCGGATGCCGGACAAGTCCGCTTGAACTGGATCCAGCCCGGATTGGCTGATCGCGTCTGCCAGCGTTAACGGCGTAACGGTCAGTGCGACTGCAGCCGGCTGGCGCGATGCACCGGTGACCCAGACCCGCTGACTCGCATAGGTGAGGACGGAAACATCGACCTGCGGTGCTTCGATGTAGCGCGCCAGCTTGGCGGTGATGTCTTCGCGCAGCTGTCCCGGTGTTTTGTCGGCGGCGGGAATTTTGCCGATGTACGGATAGAACAACGTGCCGTCGGATTGAACCAGGCGGCCGGCCGCGTTGAGCTGCTGCTGCGCGCCCGCCGGCACGGTCAGTTCGGGGTGATCCCAAACGGTGATGTACAGAACGTCGCCCGCACCGATGCGATAGGGCGAAGGCTGATAGCTCGAAAGTGCTGCCGGGAAAGTGAACGCTTCGCGCTCGGCACGCTCCATTGCGATCAGCTTCGGCGTGATCGGGATCAGTTCGATCTGATCCTGCCCCAGCGCGTGATCGTCGCGCAGCAACACGCCGTGGCGCATGTGCTGCCCGGGCGCCCAGATGCAACCGGGCAGGAGGAGTGCGGACGCCAGGAGAATGGCGAGGCGTTTGCAATGCATCGGAGTTTTTCCTCGCCCCTCAGGGCAAAAACAAAGCCCATGCCGACAAGGTGTCCGGCATGGGCATCGGCGTGGCGACTGATCAGTTGATCAGTAGGTACCGGTAGTGCCGCCCGGGGACGGCGAGCTGCTGCTGTCGCTGTGGTCAGCGGCCACGCTGTAGACCGCTGCAGCGGCGGCAAGACCAATACCAACCGTAGCGGCGGTGGTCAGTGTGCCGGTCGCGACGGCCTGTGCGGCCTGTGCACCTGCTGCCATGGCGTTACTGGCCACTTCGCCGGCGGCTTCTGCTGCGGCGCTGGCCACTTCACCTGCTGCTTCAGCTGCAGCGTTGGCCACTTCACTCGCCGCGTCGACGGCAGCATTTTCGGCTACGGCCGATTCCGTCGAGACGACATCTTGAGTGATGCTGTCAGGAATGACGGATTCCTGAGCGACGGTCGGTTGTTCGGCCGAGGCATCGACCCACTGGTTCTGGGCGCTGGCATCCGGTGCGGGCGCTTCAGGGGCGGCGGGTTCAACAGCAACCGCGTCCACCACGGGGGCAGGCTCAGCTGCAGGGGCGACAACTTCAGTCGGTGCGACTTCAGGGGCGATGGAGGGTGTTACTTCCTGAGCGACGACGGGGAGGGAAAGCCCCATGAGTACCAGGACAGCGGACATCTTTTTCATTGATGGGGCTCCTATTCCGTTAGATTTGAAAACTCGCACATTGTGTCGATTCATCTCAATTTGTGTCAATCGGACCAAGGGACGTCTTTGTGTGAGGTTGCATGGGGCAATGAGTAAAGCCTGAAGCGATCCAGCGGCTTGCATATGTGGGGAAGTGCAGGTGGCCGTGCGTGCGTCGACGCCATGCCGCAAGTACCGGCATGAGTGCGGAGTTCGGTGGCACGGTTTGCTTCGTGAGCGAGTGGTTGCCCGCATGTATCAAGCGCTCTGTGCGCGTTGTAGCGTGAACGGCGCTGGCTCGATCATGCGGTTGCCTGTACTCTTGCCACCGCATTTAGGCCCCGTAGCTCAGCTGGATAGAGCGGTCCCCTCCTAAGGGACAGGTCGCCCGTTCGAATCGGGCCGGGGTCACCACGTTTGCTGGCAGGTGGCCGAAACGAAATGCCGTTGCCGATGACAGCGCCGCAGTTATTGAGCGTCGTGAACGGTCCGGCGACCTTCTGATTTGTTATCTCTGTGACGTTGCGAGGCGAGCCGCCGCCCGTGCAGACTGCGCCCATGCCGCTCACTGATCGCCACCTGCGTCGTTATCTCCAGGCCACGGGCCTGGAGTGTCATGACTATGCGCAGTGGGTGCTGCCGATACGCGGCGATCTGCAGTTGGAAGTGGGTGGTGTCGGCGGGCGTGTGGATCTGCTGCAAGGGGCATTTGTTGCGCCTGGCGAGACGCATGACATGGAAGCGCTGGGCGAGAACTGCTGTCTGATCATCGATTGCCATGCCGGTGTGCTCGACGATGACACGCTTGAACACCTGTACCGACAGCGCTGGCTGGCGCTGCCCAGCGGCATTCGCCAGCAGTTGCAGCGTATCCAGGAAGAGGGCGTGGAGAGTGATCCGCTGCCGCAGCTGTTGCGCTATTTCGCGCCAGACGGCAGTGGTGCGCGCCTGCAGGCCTTATGTATGTGTATCGCGAGATCGCCCGGCAGTGATTGGTCGGTGGCGCGGATGTCGGCTGAGGTCGGCGTCAGTGCAAGCCGGTTGCATGCGTTGTTTGCCCGGGAATTTGCGCTGTCCCCGCAAGCCTGGGTAAGCGCGGCCCGTCTGCGTTGGGCCAAGCAGCAGCTGTTGAACAGCCGCGCTGCGATCAGCGACATTGCCCAGCGTGCCGGCTATTCCGAACAAAGTGCGTTGACCCGTGCATTGCGACGGGAGAGCGGGCTGACTCCGCGTCAATGGCGCGCGTCGGGCAGTAGCTTCGGTCAAGACATGCCGCAGGCCGCGTCCTAAACTGCGCGACCCAATCAGATGTGTGGCGAGAAATGAATCGTTCAATGGGCGTCGGTATCGCCAATGGCGTGGCTTCCGGTGCGCTCTGGGGGTTGGTGTTCCTGGCGCCGGCGGTGTTGTCCGGCTTCTCGCCGTTGCAGCTTGCCGCTGCCCGTTACCTTGTTTATGGGCTTGTTGCGGTGGTGCTGCTGGTGCCGCGTTGGCCGGCGCTGCGCGCGACCATCGGCAAGGTCGAATGGACAGCGCTCACCTGGCTGAGCCTGCTCGGTAATCTCGTCTACTTCGTGCTGTTGTCGATCTCGGTGCAATGGAGCGGCGGGGCGTCGGCGGCGTTGATCGTGGGCATGGTGCCGGTGTTGGTGGCAGTGGTCGGCTCGCGGGAGCCCGGTGCATTGCCGTTGTCGCGGCTGGCGCCCGCATTGGCTTTATGTGTGGCCGGTGTCGTGTTGATGGGCCACGAGGCGATGAATTCGGCGCATGTACAGACTAACGCCACACAACGTTTGATTGGCTTGTTGTGCGGCGTTGGCGCACTGGTGTCGTGGACGGCGTATTCGGTGGGCAATACGCGCTGGTTGGCGCGGGTGCCGACGGTGTCCGGGCATGATTGGTCGTTGCTGACGGGTGTGGCGACTGGCGGCTTGGCCTTGTTGCTGGCGCCGGTGGCTTTCTTTGGCGACAGCAAGGTGCATTCAAGTAGCGAATGGGCCGGCTTCTGGGCGATGGCTGCGGCGGTGGCGGTGTTTGCTTCGATTCTGGGCAATGCCTGTTGGAACCGCGCCAGCCGTGCGCTGCCGCTGACCCTCGGCGGGCAGATGATCGTGTTCGAGACCTTGTTCGGCTTGGTCTATGGCTTTCTCTGGCAGCAGCGTTGGCCGGTGCCGGCAGAGATGCTGGCTGCCATTTGCCTGGTGGCCGGGGTTGTCTGGAGTGCGGCGGCGCATCGTTCAACGGCGCCGGTGGCCGGTTCTGCCTGAGCGGATCCGCGCAGTCGATAGCGAAAGGTGTCTGCGCTGGCTTCTTTCGGGCTGTCGAAAACACGTTGCTGGTCAGGCTGCCCGCAAACGGGCGGTCAGCGGGTCGTTCGCGCTAATTGCCGATGCTTGTTAGTTAAATGCGCGACGTTCGCGTTTGATGACAATTGCAACTTTTAAAGGCAGCTTCGGCGACGTTCTGCTTTATTGGCATTTTGCACTGCAGCACTTGACAGGCTGATCCCTGCTGTAGTCCTCTTGATCGCATGCCTGCCAACCCACTCAGCGCCAATTACCTGCAGCCCCTTCCGGGCGAGCAGGGGTGTGCATCCGGTTCGGCCACCTCCATTACCACTATTACCGCCACCACTCGCCTGGTGCGGTCCGTCGTCTTCGCGTAATTTCCGAAAACCACGGCCCCGCACCCGGATCAGGATGCGGGGGAACTCCATCCAGATGCGTGTCGGGGCCTCCAGCCGAGGTTCATCCGATGTCGTCAGTTGCCGCTTCACTCGCCGATCCCGCCGCCGTCCGTACCGTCGTCCATAAATTCGGCGGCACCTCGGTGGCCGATGCTGATCGTTACCGCCATGTGGCGCAGTTGCTGTTGGCGCGCGATGAGCAAACCCAGGTGACGGTGGTGTCGGCGATGAAGGGCGTCACCGATGCGTTGATCGACCTGGCGCGACTGTCTGCGGCCGGCGATGGCCTTTGGGACGACCGTTGGCACGAACTGCGCGCACGTCATCGTGCCGCAGCGGTGTCGCTGCTGGGTGAGCATTCCGGCCCAACGATTGAATGGTTTGATGCGCGCTTCGAGCGCTTGCGCGAGGTGCTGGCCGCGTTGGCGGTGATCGGCGAACTGCCGCAGGAAGTGCTGGACCGCGTGCAGGGCCTGGGCGAAGTGTTCTCGGCGCACTTGCTGGGCCATCACCTGCAGGCATTGGGCGAAGAATGCGATGTGTTGGATGCGCGCGACGTACTGGTGGTCAACCACGGCGAGCTTGGTGTGGATGTGGACTGGAAGTCGAGCGCGGCCAAGCTGGCGTTGTGGCGGCAGTCGCATCCGGCCAAGCGCGTGGTCGTGACGGGGTTTGTCGCGCGTGATCGCAAGGGCAATATCACCACGTTGGGCCGCAACGGCAGTGATTTCTCCGGCGCCATTTTTGCAGCGCTGTTTGCCGCCGATGAGCTGCATATCTGGACCGACGTGGACGGCGTGCTTTCCGCCGATCCGCGCGTGGTGCCCGAGGCCGTGCAGCTGGATGCGCTCAGCTACGACGAAGCCTGCGAATTGGCCTATTTCGGCGCAAAAGTGGTGCATCCGCAGACGATGTCGCCCGCCATCGAGCGCGGCTTGCCGATCATCATCCGCAACACCTTCCAGCCCGATCATCCGGGCACCCGCATCAGCGCAGAAAGCTCCAGCCGTGGCCCGATCAAGGGGCTGACGCTCAGCGCAGATCTGGCCGTGTTGAACCTGGAAGGCACTGGCTTGATTGGCGTGCCCGGCACCGCCGAGCGTGTATTCGCGGCGCTGCGCAATGCACATGTTTCGGTGGTGATGATTTCGCAGGGTTCATCGGAGCACTCGATCTGCTGCGTGGTGAAACAGGCTGAATCCGAACGTGCGCGTGATGCCTTGCTGCAGGGTTTTTCGCACGAACTGGCGGCCGGCCAAGTGCAGCGTGTGCAGCTGACCACCGGCGTGAGCGTGCTGGCGGCGGTGGGTGACGGCATGGCCGGGCAGCCGGGTGTGGCTGCGCGCCTGTTCGAGTCGCTGGGGCGCGCGCAGGTCAATATTCTGGCCATCGCGCAGGGCTCGTCCGAGCGCAATATCTCGGTCGCGATCGAGAGCTGCGATGCGACCAAGGCGCTGCGTGCGGCGCATGCGGGCTTCTGGTTGTCGCCGCAGACGTTCTCGGTCGGCGTGATCGGCCCGGGCAATGTCGGTGCAGCATTGTTGGACCAGCTCAATACCGCCCAACCACAATTGCTGGCCAAGGCCAAGCTCGATCTGCGCCTGCGTGCGATCACTTCGCGCAACAAAATGTTGCTGGACCAGCGCGGCCTGCATGGCGAATGGAAGGCCGCTTTCGAGGCGGCGCGTTTGCCGGCCGATCTGGATCAGTTCACCGAACACCTGCTGTCCGCGCGTCTGCCGCACACCTTGATCGTCGACTGCAGCGGCAGCCCGGAAGTAGCCGAGCGTTATGCCGGCTGGTTGGCCGCTGGCATCCATGTGGTCACGCCAAACAAACAGGCCGGCGCCGGCCCGCTGGTGCGCTATCACGCCATCCGCGCTGCTGCCGAAACCAGCGGCGCGCGTTTCCGCTACGAGGCCACGGTGGGCGCAGGCTTGCCGGTGATCACCACGCTGCGTGATCTGGTGGATACCGGCGACGAAGTCACCGCGATTGCCGGCATTTTCTCCGGCACGTTGGCTTGGTTGTTCAACAAGTACGACGGCAGCGTGCCGTTCTCCGAACTGGTCATGCAGGCGCGCGGCATGGGCTATACCGAACCGGATCCGCGTGACGATCTGTCCGGCGTCGATGTCGCGCGCAAGCTGGTGATTCTGGCGCGCGAAGCCGGTAACGACATCAGCCTTGAAGATGTGGCCGTGGAAAGCCTGGTGCCCGAATCGTTGCAGGGTGCGAGCGTGGAAGATTTCATGGCGCGCCTGTCGGAAGTGGATGGCGCATTCGCACAGCGCCTGAGCGACGCGCGCGAACGCGGCAATGTGCTGCGCTATGTCGCTCAGTTCAAACCGGGCCAGCAGCCGAGTGTCGGTCTGGTTGAGCTGCCGGCCGATCACGCATTCGCCAATCTGCGCCTCACCGACAACGTGGTGCAGTTCACTACCGGTCGATATTGCGACAATCCGTTGGTGGTGCAGGGGCCGGGCGCTGGCCCGGAAGTGACCGCTGCGGGCGTGTTTGCCGATGTGCTACGTGTTGCAGCGGGCGAAGGAGCGCGCTTGTGAGTGAGGTGTTGAAAGGTTCCGGTTTGCGCGAAGCGCGCGCATTCGCACCGGCATCGGTCGCAAACGTCGCGGTGGGCTTCGACCTGCTCGGCTACGCCGTGGCCGGCGTCGGCGACACCGTGACGGTGCGGCGTATTGATGTGCCTGAAGTCCGCATCGCCGCCATTCGTGGCGCGGCCGTAGAACTGCCGCGTGAAGCTGCCAGCAACACGGCGGGCGCTGCCTTGATCGCATTGCGCGAAGGTTTGGGCCTGTCGTTTGGTTTCGAGATTGAAATCGACAAGGGCATTCCGCTCAGTTCCGGCATGGGCGGTTCGGCGGCTTCCTGTGTGGCGGCGCTGGTGGCTGCCAATGCACTGCTGGATGCGCCGCTGAGTCGCGAACAGCTGTATGTGTATTCGCTGGACGGCGAAGCGGTCGCCAGTGGCAGTCGCCACGGCGACAACCTCGGGCCGATGTTCCTCGGTGGATTGGTGCTGTCCACGCTGGAGCGTCTGGTGCCGGTACCGGTTCCCGCAACCTGGCACAGCCTGCTGGTGCATCCGGATGCGTTGCTGGAAACACGACGCGCGCGCGCTGCCTTGCAGGGCACTTACGAACTCAAGGAATTCGTCGCTCAAAGCACCAACCTGGCGCTGGTTCTGGCCGGTTGTCATGCCGGCGATGCGGGGCTGGTGCGGGCGGGTCTGGCGGACGTGCTGATCGAGCCGCGTCGTGCGTCGTTGATCATCGGCTTTGATGCCGCCAAGCAGGCGGCATTGGATGCCGGCGCGATGGGCGCCAGCATTTCAGGCGCCGGCCCCAGCATTTTTGCGTGGTTCGAGACGCGCGAAGCCGCAGAAGCCGCCGCGCAGAACGTGCAGGTCGCATTCGCCACCGCAGGCTTCGGCAGTCAGGCCTGGGTGACGCCATTGAACAGCCCCGGCGCAACGTTGCTCTAGCCCCGCAAGCCGCTTCCGCAGGGAAGCGGGCGAGGGCAGTCGCAACGCCACACTTACATTCCGGAAACCGCAATGAACTTCATTTCCACCCGTAACGCTTCCCCCGCCGTAAATCTCAGTCAGGCCATTGCCGCCGGTCTGGCACCGGATGGTGGTCTGTACGTGCCGCAGCAGATGCCGGAAGCGCGCGCGCTGCAGGCCGGTGATTCGCTGGCAGCCACCGCCACCGATCTGCTGCAGCCGTTCTTCGTCGACGACGGGCTTGAGGCCGAGTTGCCCGGCATCTGCCAGCAGGCGTTCGACTTTCCCGCACCGTTGCTGCCGTTGGCGACGCGCAATGACCACGTGCTGGAGCTGTTTCACGGCCCCACCGCCGCTTTCAAGGATTTTGGCGCGCGCTTCCTTGCGGCGAGTTTGTCGCGCCTGCGAGCGGAGCAGGAACGTCCACTGACCATCGTGGTAGCCACGTCGGGCGATACCGGTGCGGCGGTTGCGGCAGCGTTCCACAATCAACCAAACCTCAACGTCGTGGTGCTGTACCCGGATGGCCGCGTTTCGCCGCGTCAGGCGCATCAGCTGGGATGCTTGGGCGGCAACATCCGTGCGCTGCGCGTGGCCGGTTCGTTTGACGATTGCCAGGCCATGGCCAAGCAGGCGCTGAATGACGCCGCACTGCAGGCACAGGTGCCATTAAGTTCTGCCAACAGCATCAGCCTCGGCCGCCTGCTGCCGCAGATGAGCTACTACGCGCACGCTGCACTGAGCCATCAGGCCGCGCACGGCAGGCCGCTGAATTTCGTCATTCCGACTGGCAACCTCGGTAATGCGATGGCTGCGGTGATGGCGCGCGCGCTGGGGGTGCCGTTGGGACGCATCGTGTTGGCGACCAATGCCAACCGGGTGCTACCGGACTATTTCAACGGTGGCGACTACACGCCGACCGCCAGCTTGGCCACGTTGGCCAACGCCATGGACGTGGGTGCGCCAAGCAACTTCGAGCGGCTGCGCTGGTTGTACAAAGGCGATGACGCCGCCCTGCGCGCAGCATTTGTTTCTCGTGCAGTGGACGATGCGAGCATTCGCGAAACCATTGAACGCCGTTATCGCCAGCATGGTGAAGTGTTCTGCCCGCATACGGCTACGGCTGTGCAGGTGTTGGAGCAATTGCGTGCCAGTGGCGATGCTGCGGCGGACGAACATTGGGCCGTCGCCGCGACCGCGCATCCGGCCAAGTTCGAGTCGGTGGTCGAACCATTGATCGGTCGTGAAGTCGCCGTGCCTGCCGCGCTGGCCGAGCTGCTAACGCGCCCGGCCCACGCCGAGCCCTGCGCGCCGGAATACGCGGCACTGCGTGATGTCTTGCTCGAGGATTGAGTTCGCTTCAGCGAGCGCGCAACTGCATTGCTACCCATTTGATGTATCGGCATCGGGCAGTCGAGATCAGAAGCGCTGCAGCAGCCAAAAGCCCCTCTCCCCTCGCGGGAGAGGGGTTGGGGAGAGGGGGATCTTTGCGAGTGGCATCTGCAGCTATCGCTGTGATGCTCTTTCGCTTCGTACATACAGCCAAGCACATGGACAGCACCGCCAAGCGAACTGGACACTGCCGCCAAGCGAATTGGACACGGCTGCCAAATGAACTGGACAGCGGTGCCAGATTGGACACATCGCTGCCTTATCGCTGGTCAAGCTCGGCCTCGCAGCGAGACTAACCAATTCGGCTAAGGTTGAAACGCAACGGAACGGAAAAGCTGATGGAGCACAATTGGTGCGTACATCGACGGGGTTGATCAGTACCACCACCCGATCATGATCAACACATCGGAATTTCGATCAGTGTCAGGTCGCCGATCAGAATCAGCGACGTTCGTTGTGCAAAAGACACCGGGCCACTCTGCTATGGGGAGGAAGCGACAACGAATGAATCGTCACCTTCAAAGTCCACCCTTTGTTGGACAAGAACCGATGATGCAAAGGCCAACAACGAGATGGCCTTGAAGCTGTTCTCAAGTGTCCCGTAATCCAGATCCTCACCATGAATCACGCGATGTCGATTCAAAGCCTTGGACGTGGGATCTCGCTCCGATGAGTTTGCATTCATCGGAGTGGAATTAAGGAGGGGAGCAGCCGACATACGACTGGCCAAATCTGTCTTCTTTAACTCCTCTCGCGCCCGCTGCCCAAAAAGTTCGCACCCTCGTTCGGACCTACAAATTGACTCGGCTTGAATCAAGAATACTGGAACGGATAACTCGTAATGACCGTTTATATGCGCCTGGAATGCTCGGGAAAGCACTTTGGCATGATTAGGGAAGCGATCACACAGCCTTTTTTCGACGGCATCCAGGTTTTCGGAATAGTATTGAACTATCCATTCTCTAGCCTGTTCTTTGCCGTCACCACAGACTTGGCTAAGCAGGGAAAATACATCGCCAAGCAACCATTCAGGATCCACGTACCAACCCTCGTTTGCTAGCTCCATCAGGGCCTTCTGGTATGCAGGCGGAAACTGGCGAACGATTTTGTCAACCATGCTAATGAACGGAGCCAGATTCTCACATATGCTCCTAAAGGCCTCCCCAACCTGGCCCACCACCTTCAGAACCTCTTGAAAAGTTGTTGTCATCTCAGAGTAAGTACTGCCAGCCTTACCAGTTTCGACATCGTCCATTTCGATACTCATTATCGTTGTCCGTACCTGATATAGCTGCGCGGATTCCCCAAGCTACAGCGCAGCGCAGCTTGGGTTTTCCGACGAACAGCACTTGGCCTAGACTCAGCCCCGAACAACCTGAGGTTCGCCGTTCTCAGCGAGATAGACCGCTAGGCAGGCGATGCGAGCGCGATGGGAGTCAGGCACCAACTCTACCCAGGTCTTCGACGAGCCGATGTTGATGAAAACACCGAGTGGATAATTCAGAGTTTCGATCATGGCAATTAGGTTACTGAGCGCGTCAGAGGTGGTGCGGGGCGTCGCACGTCTCTTAAGTTCCATCACTGCATGGTTGCCTTGATCTGGACCACGGTGCCGACCAGGATCGAACGGTTCGTGGAGAATGATGTCTGGACGGATCCGCAGATAATGCTGCCCCATCCTCTTCTGGTACTCCTCCCGAAGCAGCGCGTCCTCAGGCAGCACAAGATCCTGCAGCCGCAGGCGCAGTTGTGCATAAAATTCCCCTTGGAACCCCCGCTCGTCCTCGTAGTAGTGCGGGTCAGTGATCGAAGTCAGTGCGGTTGCAATAGCATTCAATAGCTCTTCGCTGTCCATACGGGAATCTTTGGCGGCGTGTACCGCGGTAACTAGCGACTACGAATCCTAACCCAGACTGGCTATGCAACAACTAGTCAGATGCCTGCTCTGGGGCGCATAGCGCCTTGGGATCACGCGCGACTACCCCGCAAATGTTCAAGTTGCCCGACAGCCTAGTCACCTTTAGTGAGTGGTGTAATGCATTCGATGCGCTCCTATGCCTGAAGACGTTGATTCAGGTCCCCAAGGCCGCCAGCCCCAGCCTCGGGGAAGCAGTGCCTACTCTCGTGCCTTGGTGGATCTGGCCTTGCGCAGGGAGTCTCCCTTCAACGCCAACTTATGACTGCTATGGATGAGCCGATCCATGATGGCATCGGCCAATGCAGGGTCGTGAATGAACGCGTGCCAGTCCTTGACCGGCATCTGCCCGGCCACAATTGTGGCGCCGGATCCAACCCGATCATCAAGTAGTTCCAGCAGATCGGCACGCCCGCGCCCGTTCAGCGGGGTCAGGCCAAAGTCATCCAGAATGAGCAACTTGGTCTTTGCCAACTGACCACGCAGCTTGGGCAACGAGCCGTCCGCATGTGCAATCTCCATTTCCTCCAGCAACCGGCCCACGCGTCGGTAGCCGATCGAGATGCCGTTGCGCGCGGCCTGAACAGCAAAGGCGCAGGCCAGCCATGTTTTGCCGGTACCGGTGTGCCCGGTGATCAGTACATTTTGCTGCCGCTCGATCCAGCCGCAGGTCAGCAAGTCGGCCACGACGGAGCGGTCCAGGCCGCGGCCGTTGTGGTGGTCGATGGCTTCCGGCTCGGCGAAGACCTTCAACCGCCCATTGGCGATCAGTCGCTTGAAACGCTGGCTCTCGCGTTGGCTGACCTCGGCGTCGACCAGGTGGCCCAGTCGTTGGTCAAAACCCAGTGCGCCGTAGCTGGACTGGGAGCGTTGATGCTCCAAGCCTGTGATCATGCCGGTGAGCTTCAGGCAACGCAGGTGTTCGATGGTGTGTTCCAGGGACATGATGGCTCCGCCAGTCAGGAGTAGTAGTGGGCGCCGCGCACGTTCTCGTGCGCTGGCAGCGTGTCTTCGTTGGCCGCTTCTGCCTCGGTAGGGCTGACACGGTCCAATTGCCTCATCAGGATGGATTTCACCGAACTAACGCTGTTGGCGTGAGCACGCAGAGCGCGATCGCACGCCGCCTGCAGTCGGTCCATGCCATGTTCGCGAGCTAGGCGCTGGAGCCCGCGGCACGCCTGCAACGTCAGCACCGGTCGGCGGTGAACCTCGCCGTGCCGCTGGACGAAGGCCAGCAGTGCACCTGCTTGTTGTCTGGCCCACTCCATCAGATGCTCCGCCGTGTCTTGGGAGTAGGCACGGTGGGCTGGCGGCTGGTGCTCGGGAAGCGTGCTGCAGCCACCAACCACCCGGCTTCGAACATGGCTAGCAACCCGTTTGTCGCGGTGAAATACATACACTGCGTCCCGGGTAGCCTTGACGTTGACCTTGCTTCCGACCAGCCGATGCGGGACGGAGTAGAAGTGCTCCTCCCAGGCGACGTGGTAGTCCTGTCCCACCGACACTTTCAGTTTCCACTCCGCATACTCGTAGTGGGTGCTCGGCAGGGGCGACAGCGCGGGGGCATCCAGTTCCTCGAACAACTGCTGGCGCGATTTACCGCCACAACTCCGCATCGGCCGTTGGTTCAGCCGGTCAACCAATTCAGCAATGGCTTGGTTCAGTTCCTCCAGCGAGAAGAACACCCGGTTGCGCAGGCGGGCCAAGACCCAACGCTGCACCAACAGCACGCCAATCTCCACCGGCGCCTTGTCTTTGGGCTTGCGGGGACGTGCCGGCAGCACGGTCGTTTCGTAGTGCGCAGCAAACTCCGCGTAGGTCATGTTCAGCAAAGGGCCATCCTGGCGGGAGATCGAGGTAACGGCCGCCTTGAGATTGTCAGGAATCAGATACGTCGGTACGCCGCCAAAGAAGGTCATGGCCTTGGCATTGCAAGCGATCCAGTCCACGGACTTTTGGCTGGCCACGGCATAGGCGAAGGTCTTGCGGCTGGCCCCCATCACCGCAACGAAAAGTTCGACCGGTGTTCTCTGCCCAGTTTGCGGGTCGGCCAGTGAGGGGCGGACGCCAGAGAAATCCAGGAACAGGTCGTGACCAGGCATCCGGACCTGGCGCATAACCAGGCCACGGGAGCGGGCATAACGGTGGTAGCGCCGCCGAAACTCGGTATCAGACATCACCCCGGCTTCTGCACTTAGAGCATATTCCTCATGCAGCAGGGCCAAGGTAACGCCACGTCGCTGTAGCTCGGCATGGGTGTAGGCCCAATCCGGCTCCACGAACAGCTTTTTCAAGCCGGTCTTGGCGGGGTTTAGCCAACGGTCCAAAGCCACTTCATCCAGCGGCTGGACCTGCTCCCATTGAGCATTAAGGGTGCGTAGGCGCTTGCTGTAACGCGCCACAGTGGAAGGGGATCGATCGACCTTCTGTGCGATCTGGCGATGGGACAGATCAGTGCGCAGCAAGCACCGACAGAGTTCTTTGAGTACGGTCATGGCATTCCTTGCCGCGCGCCAGAAGACACCTTGGGAGGATCCCGGGCTCGGCAGCGGCAACAGGTCACCGCACCGGCCAGTGATTCAGCCGATGGGGATTGACGAAGGAAGTGGAGATGCCGAGAATGCAAGCGGTATGTGTGGATGCATTCCTAGGCCCCCCGGCGCTCTAACGCTTGGGGGCTTTTTGCATTTCCAAGTGCGGATATTGTCTGGAAGACGATGGCACTAGGTCATGGTTGCCCTCCCTCCTGATGGAAAGCTGCGATACCGGGCTTCATTCGGGCGTCCTGACGTCGAGTGCCTGTTGGCGCAAGTTGGCCAACCACTGTGCAATATCCTTGGCTAGAGCGAACTTGCCCCTTCGATGGGCAATGACGAACACCGGTACCGGTAGCACCCCGCGCGATAGCGCCTGTCGGAAAGCGTCGGCGGAGGTGTAGCCCAATGCCTGTCGTAGGTCATCTTGGCCGATTACCGGCCCATAACGATGCAGAAGGTCCTGCTCCAGCATCTGGCTCAACGGGTCAATGGGCGTGTCACGGTTCGTCATGCCACTAGCGTAGCTATTGCACGCATTCATGCCCAGAAGGAAACTTGGGCCGAATCGTTACTCTATTTTTCGGGGAAAATGACTACTAAGTCATTGAAGTACATAAAGTCGTATCACAGCGCCCGGCTCAAAATGGTAGTGCGTTTTGTGGAATCCGAAGATCCCAAGGCGCTGAAGAAGGCGCTGAATGCCCTGAAGGTAGGTGCTTGGTTCGAGGGTTTGCGTATGCGGCTCGGGCAATCGACAGCCTACGGGCTAGGGCAGCGGTTACAGCCTCACACCTATCAAAACGGCCTTCACCACCACAACCTGTGGGCTAAGTACGCCAGCGGAAAACACTTACCCGGCGCCGAAACAGTGCGTGTCTGCAAACAGGCACTTCCGAGATCGAGCGATCTCCTTGAAGATCCTGCCTGGGACTTGCTGGACGTGAGTAGGCCATTGGGCTCGCAGGGGGACACGCTGTTGAAACGGCTACGCCCAACCATCCAAAATGCGATCTTCGACGAACGCTCCTTAATCATGGGGCGCTATGTCCGGCGTCGCGCGCCCACTCAGCCGTTGCATCGCTTGGAGGGGCAAGCAGACCTGCAAGCGGTGGCGGCCACGGTAATTCTGTTGCGGGAGGCATTTGAGGCCGGCAATCACTCACGGTCCTTCGGCATAGGACGCTCACTGCACAGCACCTTGCTGATGGCCGTGATCGGAACTGATCTGAGAGGTATTGGGCCGGAGTTGTTCGAATTCTTCATTCGCTGCATCTTCCCGATGGCAGCCGATAAGGAGATCGCCCTGGACCTGGACCATCAAGTGCTCCATGCGCAGGCCGACTGGCTCAATCATGCAGTCATGCAACTGGAAGACGCCGGCTGGACAGGCTACGTCCCGGGTGGGTCAACACGCCAGTTGCGTCGATTGCTGCAGGTCAACTTTGGGTTCGATCTTCTGTTTGGATTGGGGCCGCGCCTGAAGCTCATCTTGCCCAGTGATCAAGCCAGTGACGACGCACGACGCTGGGTTGGCTCCAACAACGTGGCCTGGGAATGGGCGGCATCGGTGCTCCACGCCGGCAGGCGTGAACGTTTGATTCCCGACGATGTTGTCAATCGCATGGCGGCAGCCAAGGCGTGATCCCACCCAGGCTGCGGATGGCTGCCGACAGTCGCACTGTGAGAATGCCCAGCGAGTATTAGAGGGCGCTCAAAGGAACTCATTTTTTTTGGGAAAGATTTGCGCAAAATACATATGGCAAGGTGCTGAAGATTCCAAGGCGACACCGGAGGATGCATGCATTGTGCAAGGCTATTGAGCTGGTTCGCACAACAAATTTACTAGATGATGCATAACAGGGAAGAAAATCAGGAAGATGAAAAGCATGGCGCGTGATAAAGAGGTGCGGACCAAATCCGTATTGGAGTTAGTTGGGCCGTCTTTCGGCTTGTTGGCGATTGCATTCTCCGCTATGTCGGCTGGAGCGGTGCAAGCGCGCGAACCTACCAAGGCGGACAAGACATTTTGCGAGCGCTATGCCGAAGTGATGCAAAAAGCACTTGATGTTGATCGAAGTGGCGATCCGGTCGCAATCAATCGGTTTCGCCAGTCAGTAACGGGAGACCCGCAAGCATATCTGCTCCTACCAGGCCTTGGTGTAAGTCTCACGACGGCACCGTGGGTGACAGACGTTAGACAGCAATCACGGGAGCATTGTCTTGATCAGGTGAGGCAAAATAGGAGGGGATTCCTGCCCAATGACCCTGAACGTCCCGCGCCAGTGAATACGGCAGAGTCTTATGTTATCCGCATGCCGTTACAGGGGGAACTGGATCCGCACGCGCGTGAAGCAACTGAATCAGTATCGGCAAACGCAAACGCCCCCGGAGGCGCCGGCGATGCGGTCAGGGAAGCCGAGCTAATTGAAAAGTGGTGGGTGGCACAGAACGCCTGCTACGACGATGGCGATCCTGATGGCCTTGTTTGCGCGAGACGTGACCATGCCACTGAGTCGCTAGAAGCTCGCGGCTATGTATTGCACAACAGAAATGTATGGACGTCACGGTCAGATGGTGCGCATTTCAATAGCGTTGCTCAAAGTACCAATAAGATGGCCAAAACGCTGGGCACTAGCAGCCAGGGCAC
Source organism: Stenotrophomonas sp. (assembly GCF_050737575.1). Taxonomy (GTDB): domain Bacteria; phylum Pseudomonadota; class Gammaproteobacteria; order Xanthomonadales; family Xanthomonadaceae; genus Stenotrophomonas. Next base: position 383,927 of record NZ_JBOHXW010000001.1, on the reverse strand, counting down.
AGGTGACGCCGTCGCTTTGCAGTCTTTGCGGAGACATGTTGAGGACGACGAAATCATTGCGCTGTGGAATGACTCGCGGGACGCTCTACGCGATGAGTATCCGATGGCGTGGATAGTCTTCGGGAGAGTGGTCAAGAAGATAGAGGCGGAGCATGCTGATGAGAACGATCCCCGCTATGACGTGGATTACTAGCCTGGTTGACTTTAGGGACTATCAGAATTGATCGCACATAGTCGCGCCAAACCAATCAGTGAGAGCTAGTGTGGCAATTCCTATTTCGCACCTTTGGCAGCAGAGCCCCCGTGATCTGACGGCGTTGTCTCATATGGAGGTGCTTGCGGGCGTGTGGAACGAGCTTCCAATTTTCCGCAGGCGGATAGCAATGGGGCGCTTCGGCATCCCACGACACCTTTATAAATTTCGATTCCCACCGGATCTCAAAGACGATGAGTCAAAGGATCGCCTGAAGGCGATTCTTCTTCGAAACGAGCTTCATGCGGCACACGCAGAATCTCTGAACGATCCGTTTGATTGCACTGCAGACTATCTGGTTGAAAAGGACAGTGAAGAGCTTATCGACGAATTGAAAAGTTTCTTTATCTCCAATGGGGCTGATGCAGGCCTAGCTAGCGCTCTGGCTCAAGAGTCAGGGATGGACGGTCCTTCAGTCATCGAGGGATCTCTACGAGAAGGACACGCCAAACTGCGACGCCAGCTTCGGGTCTGCGCACTGTCCGCTGAATGGGAGAATTCAGTGCTTTGGGCTCACTACGGTTACGAGCACAAAGGACTGGCGATTCAATTTCGCCCCTTCATGGATCCATTGGCCTTCCAAGCCTTTCAGGTCAACTACAGCGATCACTATCCCAAGGAGAAGGACTACTTTAGTAAGGACACGAGGGACCTGGTGGCTCCCCTGCTTCAGAAGGCTAGCCTCTGGAAGTATGAGAAGGAGTGGCGGTTGATCAAGAGAGCTGAGGTAGTTCGCTTCAGGCCAAATGCTTTAGCTTCGGTTGTTCTTGGGGTTCGTATATCCGATGAGCACAGGCAGTACATCGAAGGCTTGGTTGAGGAGCGGAATAGGCTGCATTCCGTTGATACACCGGTGTATCGGATCGAGCCTCTGCGGGGCTCTTATGGCATGAGAACCAAACGGGTGTCGTAGCAAGCATACCGCCGATATCTGGTGCCAACTTTCCTCAGGGGCGAACTGCCTAGCCTTCTGTAGGCACCGAATGGCCGCAATCTGCCGACCATGCCGCTCAGTGACCGTGACAGGTGTCCAGTCTGCCACCGGTGTCCAGCTTAGTTGGCGGCAGCGTCCAAGTTAATTGGCGTTAGTGTCCAGTTTGTTTGGCGCTGGGTGTCCAGTTGATTGGCGTCTCGTAGCTTCGCAGGAAGGAGGCGCCGCCGCATACAAGAACGGATCGGCCTGCAGTTGGTCCCGAGTAGGCGGGTGACCAGTTATGTGTTGCGCAGGTAGTGCAGCGCAGGCTGAGGCTTAAGAACGTAGCCGAAACGGCCGTCTTCCGCACACGCCAGAAGAAGCCCGACGTCGACGCGCACCTCAACCCGCTACCGCAAACTCAAAGCTCGTCGTTGGCCAGCTTCTGCAGCGCGACGGCATCCAGAATCTCAACCACATTCAGATGCGGCAGGGCGATCAGGCCTTGCTGGCGCAGCTTGGTGAACGTGCGGCTCACCGTTTCCATGGTCAGGCCGAGATGGTCGGCAATGTCGCCACGGCCCATCGGCAGCGAAACGCGGTTGATGCTGCGGCCGAGCAGGGCGGCTTCGCGGGCGGCGAGCCGCAGCAGGAAGTCAGCCAGCCGTTCCGGCGGCTGCAGGCGCGCCAGCGCCAGCGCGTTGTCCTGTGCGGCATCCAGCTCCTGGCAAGCGCGTTGCAGCAACTTGCGCTCCAGGTGCGGGTAGCGCTGGCGGAGGTCGCGCATCTGCGACATCGGCACCCGGCAGACACGGCTCTCGGCGATGGCTTCAATGTCATAGCGGTGCTGGTCGGCGCCGCTGAGGCCCATGTAATCGCCGGGCAGCACGAAGCCATTCACCTGGCGGCGGCCATCGGCCAGCGTCCGTACCAGCCGCAGCGCACCTTCCGTCACTGTATAGACATAAGCGCGCGGCTCGCCGGTACGGGCAAGCGTGGCGCCCATCGCGACGGGCATCGAGGTGGTTATCTGCTCCAGCGCCTGGACTTCGTCACAGGACAGCGCAGAGCACACCGACAGGTGCCGCACCGAGCAATGCAGGCATTCACGCGCGCTATTGCCGTCCGCAGCAGCGGGCGATGCAAGGGATTGGTCGGGGCCAGAGGCGGGCCGGGACATGGCTTCGATACGGGGAGAGAAGAGGTAAATGATACTTCATGCGGCCAGCGGGGCGGCCTGGCGCTAGAATTGGAGGCTGTCCACCCCACTGAGTTGCAGGAGTTTCGCCCGTGATCAAGCCCCGTACCCCGCCTGGCATCATGGAATTGCTGCCGCGCGAGCAGATCGCGTTCCAGCGCATGCTGGACGTCATTCGGCGCAACTACGAGCGTTTCGGGTTCCTGCCCGTAGAAACCCCGGTCTTCGAGCTGTCCGATGTGCTGTTGACCAAGTCTGGCGGCGAGACCGAGCGCCAGGTGTATTTCGTGCAGTCCACCGGTGCGCTGGCCAATGCCGCCGAATCGGGCGACACCAGCCTGCCGGAAATGGCGCTGCGTTTCGACCTGACGGTGCCGCTGGCCCGTTATGTGGCCGAGCACGAGCACGACCTGACCTTCCCGTTCCGCCGCTATCAGATGCAGCGCGTGTATCGCGGTGAACGCGCCCAGCGCGGCCGCTTCCGTGAGTTCTATCAATGCGACGTGGACGTGATCGGCAAGGACACGCTGAGCATTCGTTATGACGCTGAAGTGCTGGCGGTCATCCACGCGGTGTTCTCCGAGCTACGCATCGGCAAGTTCGCTGTGCAGCTGAACAACCGCAAGCTGATGCGTGGTTTCTTCGAGGCGCAGGGTGTGGCTGATCCGCAGCAGCAGGCGCTGGTGTTGCGCGAGGTCGACAAGCTCGACAAGCGCGGTGCCGATTACGTGCGTGAAACGCTGGTCGGCCCGGAGTTCAACCTGCCGGTTGATGCCGTCGAGCGCATTCTGGCCTTCGTCGAAGTGCGTTCAAGCTCGCATGCCGATGCCCTGGCGCAGATTGATGCGGTGCTCGTTGCTGCCGGCGAGTCGGCCAGTGACTCGTTGCGCGCCGGCGCGGCCGAGCTGCGTGAGGTGCTGGAGCTGGTCAAGGGCCTGGGCGTGCCGGAAACGGCGTATTGCCTGAACTTCTCCATCGCCCGTGGCCTGGATTACTACACCGGCACCGTCTACGAGACCACGCTCAGTGACCACCCGCAGATCGGCTCGATCTGCTCCGGCGGCCGCTACGAAGACCTGGCCAGCCACTACACCAAGTCGCGCTTGCCGGGCGTGGGCATTTCCATCGGCCTGACCCGCTTGTTCTGGCAGCTGCGCGAGGCGAACCTGATCGACGGCATCGCCGAGAGCAGCGTGCACGCGATGGTTGCGTTGATGGACGATGCCTCGATGCCGCAATCGCTGGACATCGCCCGTCGTCTGCGTGCCGGCGGCATCAATACCGAAGTGCAGATGGAGCCGAAGAAGATCGGCAAGCAGTTCCAGTACGCCGCAAAGGCGGGCATCCGCTTCGTGGTGCTGGCCGGTGAGGATGAACTGGCGCGTGGCGTGGTGGCGGTCAAAGACCTGTTGCGCGAGCAGCAGTTTGAAGTCGCCCGTGACGAACTGGCATCCACGTTGCAGGTGGAGCTGGAGCAGACCCGCGCGATGGCGCGCTGAGTCAGTCGCCAAGCTGAACAGAAGGCCCCGCGATGCGGGGCTTTTTTATGGCCGACATTCAGGGCGGCGCGCAGCCGGGATCCGCCGCGCCCCCCTGAAAAGAGGGCGGGAGCCCCGTTACGGCGCCTCAACCCGAGTTTGACCATTCGGATATTTCGTACTAACGTACTAGCACGCTAATACGTTGATACACATGAAACCGCGCATCGATTCCGAACGTGAAAAGGCTTCTGACGCCCCATTGAAGGCGCTGGCGCGCGCACTTGCCGCGCTGGACAAGCCGCAGGACGTGCAGTCATTCCTGCGCGATCTCTGTACCCCTGCCGAGCTGGAAGCCATGGCCGACCGCTGGCGTGTGGTGCCGCTGCTGCGCAAGGGCGTGCCTTACCGCGAGATCTATGACTTGACCGGGGTGAGCGTCACCACCATCGGCCGGGTCGCGCGCTCGCTCGAACATGGCGCCGGGGGGTATGCCGCCGCCATCGAGCGGCTTGCCGCGCGCAAAACCGAATCCAACTGAGAACCGAACATGAGTGCTTCAACCACGGCCCCGGCGCGTGACCGGCTGCGTATCGCCATCCAGAAGAGTGGCCGCCTGGCCGACCCCGCACGCAGCCTGCTGGCCGCTTGTGGCCTGAGCTGGCGTCAAAGCCGCGACAAGTTGTTCTGCTTCGGCGAATCGTTGCCGGTGGACCTGCTGCTCGTACGCGATGACGACATTCCGGGCTTGATTGCCGATGGTGTCTGCGACCTGGGGGTGGTCGGCCTCAATGAGCTGGACGAGCAAGGTAAGGCGCGGCGCCAGATTGGCCTGCCCGATGCCTACCAGCCGCTGCGTGGCCTGGGTTTCGGCTCCTGCCGCTTGATGATTGCCGTGCCTGAAGAGTGGGATTGGCAGGGCGTGCAGATGCTGCAGGGCAAACGCATTGCCACCAGCTATCCGGCCATCCTCGCCGCGTGGCTGAAGGAGAAAGGTGTGGACGCGCAGGTGGTGGAGTTGTCCGGCTCGGTGGAAATCGCACCCAAGCTTGGCACCGCGGAAGTGATCTGCGATCTGGTCTCCAGCGGCGCCACGTTGACCGCCAACCAGCTCAAGCCGGTGGAGACGCTGCTGGAGAGCGAGGCTGTCCTGGCTGGTCCGGTGAACGAACTGGATGACGCGCGCGCTGGCCTGATGGCGATGCTGTTGCGTCGTCTCGATGGCTTGAGCAAGACCCAGGACCGGAAGCTGTTGATGTTCAGCGCCGCCGAAGAACGTGTGGATGCACTCACGCGCCTGCTGCCCGATGCCGAGCCGTTGCTGCGGCTGCCGGGCGAGGGCGGGGCGGTTCGCCTGCAGACCATGTGCAACGGCGCGCTGAGCTGGCAGCGTCTGGAAGAGCTGGAGCGCGCTGGTGCACAGGGGTTGATGGTGTTGGCGGTGGAGAAGTCGCTGGTATGAACATCCTGGATTGGAATGCGTTGGATGCAGACGGCCAGGCGCGTGCGCTGACTCGCCCGGTGCAGACGGTCGCGGCGCAGACGCGCGACTCGGTTGCTGGCTTGATCGCGCAGGTGCGCGCAAATGGTGACCAGGCGCTGCGCGAAATCAGTGCCCGCTTTGACGGTATTGCACCGGAACGTTTTGAAGTCAGCGAGGCTGAGTTCGCCGCCGCCGAACTGGCGGTGCCGGCTGAGCTGCGCATCGCCATGCAGCAGGCGGCAGATCGCATTGACGCGTATCACCGCGCCGGTATGGCGCAGCCGTACTCGGTGGAAACCGCGCCGGGCGTGGTCTGCGAAAAGATGATTCGCTCGATTGGCCGCGTGGGTCTGTATGTGCCAGCAGGCAGTGCACCGTTGCCGTCGACCGCGTTGATGCTGGGCGTGCCCGCGCGACTGGCGGGTTGCCGTGAAGTAGTGCTGTGCACGCCGCCACGCAAGGACGGCAGCGCTGATCCCGCCGTGTTGGTTGCCGCGCGGCTGACCGGCGTGCACCGCGTGTTCAAGATCGGTGGCGCCCAGGCGATCGCGGCGATGGCGTATGGCACGGCGTCGGTGCCGTCTTGCGACAAGTTGTTCGGGCCGGGCAACAGCTTTGTCACCGAAGCCAAGCAGCAAGTGGCGCAGGCCGGTGCGGCGGCGATCGACATGCCGGCCGGTCCGTCGGAAGTGCTGGTGATTGCCGATGCCGGTGCCAATCCGGCGTTCGTCGCCGCCGACCTGCTGTCGCAGGCTGAGCACGGTCCGGACTCACAGGTGCTGTTGCTCAGCGACGACAATGCGCTGATCGCCGCAGTGCAGGACGAAGTGGAGAAGCAGGTGGCGCAGCTGGCGCGTGAAGACATTGCGCGCAAGGCGCTGGATGCCTCGCTGCTGATCAAGATGGAGTCGATCGAGCAGGCATTCGCCATTTCCAACCGCTATGCGCCTGAGCACTTGATTCTTGCATTGCGCGAACCGCGAGATTGGCTGCCGCAGGTTGAGGCCGCAGGCTCGGTGTTCCTCGGTGATTACACGCCGGAAGCGCTGGGCGACTACTGTTCCGGCACCAACCATGTGCTGCCGACAGCCGGTGCTGCACGCGCATACAGCGGCGTCAGCGTGGCCAGCTTTCAGAACCAGATCAGCGTGCAGGCCGCTACCCGTGAAGGCATTGCCAACATCGGTTGGTGTGCGCTGACGTTGGCGCGTGCCGAGGGTTTGGGTGCACATGCCAACGCCGTTGCCCTGCGCTTGGGGATCGAGCTATGAGCGGCGTGTTGGAGCTTGTGCGCAGTGATCTGCGCGGGTTTGCGGGCTACTCCTCGGCACGCAGCGCCAAGCTGGAGGGTGAAATATGGCTCAATGCCAATGAATCGGCGTGGGCGAATCCAGGTGACGCGCAGGCCAGCTGCCGGCGTTACCCGGAACCGCAACCGCAGGCACTTCGCGAACGTCTGGCGGGTTTGTACGGGTGTTCAGCCGAGCAACTGCTGATCGGTCGTGGCAGCGATGAAGCCATCGATCTGCTGGTCCGCGCATTGTGCGTGCCGGGGCAAGACGCGGTGCTGTATACGCCGCCGGTATTTGGCATGTATGCCGTGAGCGCGCGTCTGCAGAACGCGCCAGCGCTGGAAGTGCCGCTGCGCGATACCGGCGCCGGCTTCATGCCAGACATCGACGCCATCGTCGCCACGGCAACGCAACGCAACGCCAAACTGGTGTTCCTGTGCTCGCCGTCCAATCCGGCCGGCTTGAGCATCCCGCTGCAGCAGGTTGAAGCGGTTGCCTCCGCGTTACGCGGGCAAGCGTTGGTAGTGGTGGATGAAGCGTATGCCGAGTTTGCCGATGAGCCCTCTGCAGTCGGCTTGCTAGATCGCTACGACAACATCGCGGTGTTGCGAACCTTGTCCAAAGCGCACGCGTTGGCGGCGGCACGCATCGGCGCCGTCATCGCCAATACGGATCTGATCGCGGTACTGCGCCGTTGCCAGGCGCCGTATCCAATTCCGACGCCGTGCTCGACGTTGGCGCTGGACGGGTTGAGTGATGCCGCGCTGGAACTGACACGCGGCCGCATCGCCACCGTGCGCAGTGAACGCGAGCGGCTGCGCATTGCCTTGTCCAGTCGTGCGTGTGTGCGCCATGTCTACGCATCGAATGCCAATTTCCTGCTGGTGCGCTTTGTTGATGCGGAAGCCGCATTCCAAGCGTTGTTGGCAGCCGGCGTGGTCGTCCGCGACCAACGCGCCGCACCGCAGCTGCAGGACGCTTTGCGCATCACCCTCGGAACCCCTGAACAGAACGATCGTGTCCTTGACGCGCTCACCACGCTGGAGCCAGTTGCATGACCCCCATCTTGTTCGTCGATCGTGACGGCACCTTGATCGAGGAGCCGGCGGACTTCCAGATCGATGCTTACGAAAAGCTGCGCCTGGTGAAGAACGTCATTCCCGCCATGCTCAAGCTGCGTGATGCCGGCTACGAGTTCGTCATTGTTTCCAATCAGGACGGACTGGGCAGCGAAGGCTATCCGCAGGAAAGCTTTGACGGTCCCAATGACCTGATGCTGCAGATCTTTGCCAGCCAGGGCATCGTCTTCCGCGACGTATTGGTGGACCCGAGTTGGCCGCAGGACAACAGCCCCAATCGCAAGCCGGGCATCGGCATGATGGTTTCCTACCTGCAGGATCGCTCCATCGACTGGGCGCGCTCGGGCATGGTCGGTGATCGTCCCACCGACATTGCATTCGCCGACAACATGAAGATTCGTGGTTTCCAGCTGCGTACCGAACAGTTCGGCGGCGAGTGGGACTGGGACGGCATCGCTCACGAACTGGCCGACGCGCCGCGTCGCGCCACCGTGCAGCGCGACACCAAGGAAACGCAGATCCGGGTGTTCGTTGACCTGGACAAAGTGGCCGGCGCCAGGATCAATACCGGGCTGCCGTTCTTCGATCACATGCTCGACCAGATTGGTCGCCACGGCGGTTTCGCGCTGGAAATCGTGGCCAAGGGCGATCTGCATATCGATGAGCACCACACCATCGAAGACACCGGACTCGCCTTGGGCCAAGCGCTGCGGGAAGCGCTGGGCGACAAGCGTGGCATCGGCCGCTACGGCTTCACCTTGCCGATGGACGAGACGCTGGCCAGTGCTGCACTGGACTTCAGTGGCCGCCCGTACTTCGTGTTTGAAGGGGAGTTCAAGCGTGAGCGGGTAGGCGACATGCCGACCGAGCTGGTGCCGCATTTCTTCCGCTCTCTGTGCGATTCGGCGGGGTTGAATCTCAACCTGAAAGTGGAAGGCGACAACGACCATCACAAGGTTGAAGCCTGCTTCAAGGCGCTGGCGCGCGCGTTGCGGCAAGCCATTCGTCGCGAAGGCACGGAGTTGCCTTCGACCAAAGGTGCGTTGTGAGCACGGTCGGCTTGGTTGATGCCGGTGGCGCCAACCTCGGCTCGGTGCGCTATGCGTTGGAGCGTTTGCAGGTGGACGTGCGCATGGTTCGCGAAGCACGCGATCTGGAGAGCTTGGAACGTGTGATTCTGCCTGGCGTCGGCGCCGCTGCTGAAGGAATGAAGCGGCTGCATGCGCAAGGCTTGGTTGAGCCGTTGCGGCAGTTGCAGGTGCCATTGATGGGTATCTGTCTGGGCATGCAGTTGCTGTTTGAGCGTTCCGAAGAAGGCAATGTCGAATGTCTTGGGTTGCTGCCGGGCATCGTCCGCCGGCTGCATCCGGGCGTGGGCGTGCGTGTGCCGCACATGGGGTGGAACAAGCTGCTGGCGCTGCGCGAATCACCGTTGCTGGATGGCGTTCCCGTCGGCTCCAGCGCCTATTTCGTTCACAGCTACGCCGCGCCAGTGACCTCCGATACGGTCGCGGCCTGTCATCACGGTGGCTTGTTCACTGCGGTCGTACAACGCGACCGTTTGTGCGGCGCGCAGTTCCATCCCGAACGTTCCGCCGGTCCCGGCGCGCGCATCCTGCGCAACTTCCTTGAGATCGCAACGCAATGAGTTTCACCGTCTATCCCGCGCTGGACATCCGCGAAGGCCGTGTCGTGCGCCTGCTGCAAGGCGATTACGCCAAGCAGACCACTTACGGCGACGACCCGTTGCCGCGCGCGCAGGCCTTCGCCGCCATCGGCGCCAGCTGGATGCATCTGGTCGATCTGGATGCCGCCAAGGCTGGCGGTTACACGCTCGCGCCGCTGCTGGCGCAGATTGCCTCCAGCACCGCGCTGAAGGTGCAGACCGGCGGCGGCGTGCGCGGCCGCGACGACGTCGCGCGCATCCTTGATGCCGGTGCCAGTCGCGTGGTGATCGGCTCCTTGGCGGTGCGCGAGCCCGACAGCGTGCAGCGCTGGCTGCAGGAATTTGGTGCGCAACACCTGACCATCGCGCTCGATACTCGCCAGGGCGAAGACGGCGTCTGGCGCCTGCCGGTACATGGCTGGACCGAGACCGCCGATGTCACGCTTGACGCCCTCGCTCTTCGCTATGCGCAGGCCGGCATGAAGCATTTGCTGTGCACCGATATTTCGCGCGACGGCATGTTGTCCGGCCCCAATATCGATCTCTATGCGCATCTGTCGCAGCTGTTGCCCGGCGTCGCAGTGCAGGCGTCCGGCGGCGTGCGTGACGTGGTCGATATCCGCGCGTCGAAAGCTGCGGGCTGTGGCGGTGCGGTACTCGGCAAAGCGTTGCTGGAAGGCCACCTGAAACTTGACGAGGCATTGGCATGTTGAGCCGCCGCATCATTCCGTGCCTGGACGTGCGTGAAGGGCGCGTGGTCAAGGGCGTCAAATTTCGCGATCACGTCGACATGGGCGACATCAGCGAGCTGGCGTTGCGTTATCGCGATCAGGGCGCCGACGAACTGGTGTTCTACGACATCTCCGCCAGCCCCGAAGGTCGCTCGGTGGACCGCGCGTGGATCGAGCGGGTTGCACGGCTGATCGACATTCCGTTCTGTGTGGCTGGTGGCATTCGCGATGTCGGAACGGCGCGCGCGGTGCTCAATGCCGGTGCCGACAAAATTTCGATCAACACGCCAGCGTTGGAACGTCCCGAGTTGATCGCAGAGCTTGCAGACGCCTTCGGTCAGCAATGCGTGGTGGTGGGTATCGACTCCATTCGTGAGCCTGACGGGCAATGGCGGGTGCGCTCCTACACCGGTGATCCAAGCAAGACCCGCGCCGAAGCGCGACTCACCCTGGACTGGGTACGTGAAGTGCAGCAACGCGGCGCAGGTGAAATTGTGCTGAATTGCATGGACAGCGATGGTGTCCGCAAGGGGTACGATATTGCCCAGTTGCGCCACGCCCGGGCGCTGTGCACGGTCCCGCTGATCGCCTCTGGCGGCGCAGGCACGCCGCAGCATTTTGCCGATGTGTTTGAACAGGCTGACGTTGACGGGGCATTGGCGGCCAGTGTGTTCCACTCGGGCGCCATCGCCATTCCGGAACTCAAGCAGTTCCTGCGCGAACAACAGATCGAGGTGAGGGATGTCTACTGAATTCAAAGCGCTGGATCCGACCGCGCTGGACTGGGCCAAGGTCGATGGGCTGATGCCGGTCATCGTGCAGGACGCGGCCACGCTGCGCGTGCTGATGCTCGGTTACATGGACCGCGAAGCGCTGGAAAAGACCCACGACAGCGGCAAGGTCACCTTTTTCAGTCGTACCAAAAAGCGCTTGTGGACCAAGGGTGAAACCTCCGGCAATCATCTTGATGTGGTGGATATCCGCGTCGATTGCGATGCCGATACCGTGCTGGTCACTGCGCAGCCGCACGGCCCCACTTGCCATACCGGCGAGGCCAGCTGCTTCGGCGCCGCGCCGGGCAATTTCCTCGGCGCACTGGATGCGCTGATCAAGCAGCGTGAGCACGACCGCCCGCTCAACAGTTACACCACCAAGTTGTTTGAGAAAGGCGCGCGGCATATCGCGCAGAAAGTGGGCGAGGAAGGCGTGGAAACCGCACTGGCCGGCGTGGTCCAGCGTGACGAAGACCTGCTTGGCGAATCGGCTGACCTGCTGTTCCACCTGATCGTGCTGCTGCGTTCGCGCGGCCTGTCGCTCGATGATGCGGTTGCAGTGCTTGAAGACCGACATGCAAAGGCTGCGGAGAAAGCGGCGAGCTGACTTTCAGTTCCGCAGTTGAAGGTGATCGCCCGCAATCGGGAGCGAAACCAGTAACGTGCTTGAAGCCCCTCTCCCGCAAGCGGGAGAGGGGTTGGGGTGAGGGCAAGCTTTTGCTCCTAACCAGAGAGCCGCAGCCCCCGTCGCGCGCGATCTCATTCACTCCCGCCACTCCCGGCAAAGTCAACCGCCACGCAGCCCGCTTAAAGCCCCTCTCCCGCTAGCGGGAGAGGGGTTGGGGTGAGGGCAGCTTCTGCTCCTCGCCAATACGCTCGGCAACAACACCACCACTCCCGGCAAAGCCAGCCGCCACGCACCTGTCGCAAGGCAGAGCGATAATGCGCGTCTGCTCATTCGCTTGCCGAGGATTCCATGCGCCAAACCATGCTGACTGGCCTGCTGCTGGCCTGTGCCCCGTTCGCGGCCACGGCCTCGTGCCTGGAAGGTGTTGTGTTCAATGATGCCAACGGCAATAGCATGCAGGATGCGGGTGAGAAGCCACTGGCCGGCATCAAAGTGTCTGATGGCGAACATATCGTCATCACCGGCAATGACGGCCGTTACCAACTGCCAGCCTCGGCTCAACCCACGATCTTCGTCATCAAGCCGGCCGGCTACAGCGCCGCTTCCCGCAGTGACGGCTTGCCCGATATCTGGCGGCCGAATGCGGGTGAAGACAATGTCGTCCGGTGCCGCCCTTTTGCGCTGGTGCCACAACCCGACGCACCAGGCAGCTTCCAGGCATTGGTAATGGCTGACAGCCAAACCGGCAGCACGCTGGACGTGAACTACTTCGAGCGCGACATCATCGCGCCGCTGCGCGGCAAGCATCAGGCGCGGCTGGGAATGACGCTCGGCGACATCACCAACGACGACCCGTCGCTGTATCCGGCCTTGACCAAGGCGGTGACCTCGCTCGGCGTGCCATGGCTGCACGTGCCGGGTAATCACGACATGGATGTAGGTGCGCAGAGTGACGCCGCCTCGCTGGCCAGCTATCACCGCTCGCTCGGCCCGGATACCTACGCCTGGGAAGAGCCGTCGATGGTGTTCATTGGCATGGACGACATCATCGCCCAGCCGGGCCAGAAGCCGGCCTACGTTGGCGGTCTGCGTGAAGATCAGTTCGCCTTCCTGGAGCGCTACCTGCCGACCATCGCCAAGGACAAGCTGGTGGTGCTGGGCTTCCACATTCCGTTGTTCGACCACGTTTATCGCGCTGAAGATCGCGCGCGTCTGTTCGCATTGCTGGAGAAGGTGCAGCACCCGTTGATCCTCAGTGGGCACACCCACAACCAGAGTCAGGTGTTCTGGGCGGCGGAGCAGGGCTGGCGCGGCGCCCGGCCATTGCACGAGTACAACGTAGGTGCGGCCTGCGGCGCGTTCTGGTCCGGCCAGAAGGATGCGCAGGGCATCCCCGACACGACCATGGCCGACGGCACGCCCAACGGTTACGGCCTGCTCAACGTGCAGCCGCAGGGCCGTTACAGCGTCGAATACCGCGTCGCGCGAGCTGCAGATGACATGCAGATCGCATTGCATGCCCCCAAGGTGCTGCGGCAGGGCGCCTATCCGGCATGGGGCGTGTACGCGAATGTGTTCATGGGCTACGACGGCTTGCCGGTCGAGTTTCGCGTGGATGGCGGTGAGTGGCAGCCGATGAAACAGGTCAAGCAGCCTGATCCGCGCTTGCTGGTGGAAAACATCGCCGACGACCTGGCCGACAGCCTGCGCGGGTACGACCGCTCACCGGAAGCCGTGCCATCCACGCATCTGTGGCGCGCCGCCTTGCCGACCAGGCTGGGCGAAGGCGAGCACACGGTCGAAGTGCGCACCACGTTGAACGGCAAGCAATACAGCAGTCACACGCGCTATCGCCTGCAATCCGCGACGCCCTGAGTGTGGTGACGGAAGCTGTGTTGGTTTGGCGGGTCGTCCGAGTCAATGCAATGACTCGGACTGCGCACGAATGCAGTGTCGCTTGCATTGATCGGCGCTGACAGCGCGCCGCTTACGGCCCCTTTCGGTTGTTCGCTTCCAATGCGGCTTTGTCCTTGCGGATCGGAATCGTAGGGCGGGGCTGATGTACAAACGGGTAGGGCACTGCAGCGGTCACCGGTAAGCCATCGCGCCACTTGGTCAATACCGCAGTGATCGCCGGGCCGGCCTGAAACTGCGGCTCGGAGGGGCGTTCACCTTCTTCCTTCTCCCGTCGCCGCACTGTCATCTTGGTCTGCGAATAGGCGGCAGTGAAGTCATTGGTGGCATTCATCGCTTCCACTAGGAACGCACGGCCAAACCACGTCGCGCTGTCCGTGTTGCCGCAGCCGAATGAAGGGCGGTCTTTGCGTGCCGCAGAAATGATCATGCGGTTGGGCGCCTGCAACGCGGGAATGAAGCCGCCGGAATAGCAGGCAGAAACCACGATCACCGCATTGCCGATCTTTGCCTCTGCGAGCAGTTGGGCTAGATCGCTGGGCGCCAGGTAGTGTTCTTCATTCCTGCCCGTATGCAGATAGAAGCTGTTGTCGGCCAACCCGTGGCTGCTGAGGTACAGAAACAGCACGTCTTCTTCGGGATCGAGGATTTTGCCCAGTGCTTCCAGCGCGTAGCCCAGGCTCTCGTACGTCGCTTGCGGCATCGCGCCGTCGCCGGTGCGTGTCTGCGGGTGATTGATCAGGCTGATCATTCGCCCGGCCGAATCCCAGCGCTGCGCCGACAACTGCTGCAGGTAGGTGACCTCGTTGCGGAACACATCTTCGTCGCTGTCACCGGCGACGCCCAGGACATACATGTCGGTGACGCTAGGGCGCTGCGGAGCCAGCTTGGCCAACGCCGCATCAACCAGCGCCCGTTGCGTGCCTTCCAATGTCGGCGTCGTGGCTTCCCGTGTATCAGCGGGCGCCGTAGTGGCGATGGCCGGCACGATGCCGGTGAGCAGCGCACCACTGAGGCAGATCATGCATAGGCGATTGAGCAATGGACGGGCAGGGCGGTTGTGCATGGCAGGAGCGCGCATGGGTGGTTGCGCGATTCTATCCATTCGGCGTGATGATCAAGGCGTGGGTACAGCGGGCGAGCCGACCAAAACGCCGGCTTGGTGAGCGGCGCTCTACCAGCAGGCATCGTGGACGCGGTTGTCCCAATGACTGGAAAGAGTGAAGTCCCGCTTCAAGCCGGCCTTTGCATAAGCGGTGGCGCGACCGCTTCTTGCCCGTTCACATGCAGCTGCAGGCGATGCCTTGCTTGAGCGGCTGGAGCGATAGCGGCCACTGGCACGTCGTTCGGGCCGCAATTCACGGCGCAACGATTCGATGCGCGCCTGTGCAGACGGATCGACCACATCCGGTGTGGCTTCCCAGCTGCGCAACGTTGCTCCGTCGCAAGGCAGCGATTGGTACGACACATTGCCACCATCGCTGCACTTGAACACGTGCTGGGCGTGCGCTGTCGCGGCGAAAAGGCAGGCAAGCAGGAAGGCAATGATGAAGGTGCTGAGAGTGTGCATCGCGACGCCCGTGTGCGATCAGGGTGCACTACCTTGTCGCGTCCGGTGCGCGCAGGCATCGGGAGTTCAACTTATCGCGCCGTAGGTCTTCCACAGCAGATGCTTGGAGCTTCGTTTTGTTGTCATCTTCGTCGTCAAGAAGCTGGGCGCGCGGCAACATGTGAAGAAAAAATTTCACAAATGTCTTGCGGGCCTAAAAAAGGCCCGCTATTATTTCGTTCTCGGCAACACGTCGGGGCCATAGCTCAGCTGGGAGAGCGCCTGCATGGCATGCAGGAGGTCAGCGGTTCGATCCCGCTTGGCTCCACCAAATCCGGACATTAGGCCGTCTGGATTGTCGAATAAAATCTGATGAAGTTTACGCGTCCCCATCGTCTAGAGGCCTAGGACATCACCCTTTCACGGTGGCGACCGGGGTTCGAATCCCCGTGGGGACGCCATTCATCAAAGTTGTACCGGGTTCCAGATTTTGGAGCTTTGTTGGAACGGAGCCAAGTGCCACGGCGCCACGGAAGAAAAAGCTTCCATTTCCAACGAAGCCTGTCATAATGGCGGGCTAGCAACAAGACGTGGGGCCATAGCTCAGCTGGGAGAGCGCCTGCATGGCATGCAGGAGGTCAGCGGTTCGATCCCGCTTGGCTCCACCAAATTCGGATATTAGGCCATCCGAATCACAATTTGAGTTTTGAAGAATACGCGTCCCCATCGTCTAGAGGCCTAGGACATCACCCTTTCACGGTGGCGACCGGGGTTCGAATCCCCGTGGGGACGCCATTTCATAAGAAGCTCCGGGAAACCGGGGCTTTTTTCTTGCGCGCGATTTGGCGGGATTGCCTGCGGGGAAGTGATTTCCAGGCTTCTGGCTGCGTGCTTGCGTTGCGGCGGGAGGCGAGCGATCTAGTGGGGTGGGCGTCCGGCGTGGCGTTCTGCCGGGATTCCATCCCAGCCTGCGGCGTTTTGCTTTTCTGTGTGATGCAGTCGATGCAGGATTCTTTGCGGTGTTGATCGCAGAAACATCTGTAGCGTTTCTGCGTGCGCCACTCCCGAGTCCGTGATGATCAAGCGCGAAGCAAAGAAAAAGGGCAGCCTTGCGGCTGCCCTTTTGTGTTGCGCGATCCGCGTTCGCTTACAGCGATTCAAAGATGCCGGCGGCGCCCATGCCGGTGCCGATGCACATGGTGACCATGCCGTACTTCTGCTGGCGGCGGCGCAGGCCGTGCAGCAGGGTGGCGGTACGGATCGCACCGGTTGCGCCCAGCGGATGGCCGAGCGCGATGGCGCCGCCCAGCGGGTTGACCTTGGACGGATCCAGGCCGCAATCGCGGATGACCGCCAACGACTGTGCAGCGAAGGCTTCGTTGAGTTCGATCCAATCCAGCTGATCCTGGCTCAGGCCGGCCTGCTTCAGTGCCTTCGGAATCGCGGCAATCGGGCCGATGCCCATCACTTCCGGGCGCACGCCGGCGACCGAGAAGCTGACGAAGCGGGCCAGCGGGGTCAGGCCGTAATCCTTGATCGCCTGCTCCGAGGCCAGCAGCACTGCACCGGCGCCGTCGCTCATCTGCGAGGAATTGCCTGCGGTGACCGAGCCGCCGAACTGGCCGTTGCGGAACACCGGGCGCAGCTTGGCCAGGCCTTCGGCGGAGGAATCCAGGCGCGGGCCTTCGTCGGTGTCGGCCAGCTTGTTGCGGACGATGATGCGCTTGCCGTCGGCCAGGTCGGGCTGGTGCGAGACGATTTCATAAGGGCTGATTTCGTCCTTGAATTCGCCATTTTGGATCGCGGCGATGGCTTTCTGGTGCGAGGTCAGGGCGAATGCGTCCTGTTCTTCGCGCGAGACTTTCCATTCCTCGGCGACCTTCTCGGCGGTGATGCCCATGCCGTAGGCAATGGCGACGTGGTCGTTGTCGAACACGCTCGGCGCCATGGCGATCTTGTTGCCCATCATCGGCACCATCGACATCGATTCGGTGCCGCCGGCCAGCATCAGGTCGCTGTTGCCCAGACGGATCTGGTCGGCCGCCATCGCCACGGCCTGCAGGCCGGATGAGCAGAAGCGGTTCACCGTCTGCGCGGCGATGGTGTTCGGCAGGCCCGCCAGCAGCACGCCGATGCGCGCCACGTTCATGCCTTGCTCGGCTTCGGGCATGGCGCAGCCGATGATGGCGTCGTCGATGCGGTTGACGTCCACGCCCGGGGCCTGGGCGACCACGGTGCGGAGTACGTGGGCGAGCATGTCGTCCGGACGGGTGTTGCGGAACATGCCCTTGGGCGCCTTGCCAACCGGGGTGCGGGTGGCGGCGACGATGTAGGCGTCCTGGATTTGCTTGGTCATTGCAGTGATCTCTTCAATAGGTGTGAGCGTGAGGGCGGGCGAGGGCGATGACGTGGCATCGCCCTGGAAGCACGCTCACTCAGTTCCGCAGCGGCTTGCCGGTCTTGAGCATGTGCGCGATGCGGGCCTGGGTCTTTTCCTGCTGGGCCAGTTCGACGAAGTGCTTGCGCTCCAGCGTCAGCAGCCACTCTTCATCGACCAGCGTATTGCGATCGACCTTGCCGCCGCACAGCACGGTGGCGATGCGCTCGGCGATTTCGTAGTCGTACGGGCTGATGAAGCGGCCTTCCAGCATGTTGACCAGCATCATCTTGAAGGTGGCGATGCCAACGTCACCGGCCACGCGGATGCGGCGTGCGGGCATCGGTGGGCGGTAGCCACCTTCGGCCAGTGCGGTGACTTCTGCCTTGGCGATGTGCAGCAGCTCGAAACTGTTGAACACGACCTTGTCGGTGCCGCGCATCAAGCCCAGTTCCTTGGCGTTGACCGCCGAGTTGGAAACCTTGGCCATGGCGACGGTTTCAAAGGTCTTCTTCAGCTCGGCGAACACATCGCCGTCCGAGCCGGCCGCCTGCGAAGCGCGCACCGCCAGTTCCTTCAGGCCGCCGCCGGCCGGCAGCAGGCCAACGCCAGCCTCGACCAGACCGATGTAGCTTTCCAGCGACGCGACCGACTTGGCCGCATGCATCTGGAACTCGCAGCCGCCACCCAGCGCCAAGCCGCGCACGGCGGTTACCACCGGCACGGTCGCGTACTTGATGCGCTGGCTGGTGCGCTGGAAGTTGGCGACCATCGCCTCGAACTCGGCGATCTTGCCGGCCTGCAAAGCAGCCAATGCGCCAGATAGATCCGCGCCGGCGGAGAAGGGCTCCTTGTTCTGCCAGATCACCACGCCCTTGAACTGCTTTTCCGACAGGCCGATGGCGTGCTGGATGCCGTCCAATACCTGGTCGGACACGGTGTTCATCTTGGTCTTGAAGCTGATGACGCCGATGCCGTCACCGTCGGTCCACAGGCGGATGCCGTCGTTCTCGAACACGGTTTCGCCCGGTGCGAACTTCTCGCCCAGCAGTGCATCGGGGAAGCGCTGGCGCTGGTAGACCGGCAGCGACGAGCGCGGCACCAGTGCATTCTGCGACGGGCTGTAGCTGCCTTCGGCGGCATGCACGCCGTCACGGCCGTCCAGCACCCATGCGGGCAGCGGGGCATTGCTCATGCTCTTGCCGGCGGCGATGTCGTCGGCGATCCACTGTGCCACCTGCTTCCAGCCGGCAGCCTGCCAGGTCTCGAACGGGCCGAGCGACCAGCCGTAACCCCAGCGGATGGCCAGGTCCACGTCGCGCGCGGTTTCAGCGATGTCAGCCAGGTGGTAGGCGCTGTAATGGAACAGGTCGCGGAAGGTCGCCCACAGGAACTGCGCGTGCGGATGCTGGCTTTCGCGCAGCTTGGCGAACTTCTCGGCCGGGTTTTTGATCTTCAGGATCTCGACCACTTCCGGCGCGGCGGTGCGGTCGGCCGGACGGTAGTCCTGCTTCTCAAGGTCGATGACCATGATGTCCTTGCCGACCTTGCGGAAGATGCCAGCGCCGGTCTTCTGGCCCAGCGCGCCCTTTCCGATCAGCGCGCCGAGCCATGCCGGCGAGGTGAAGTACTGGTGCCACGGGTCATCCGGCAGGGTGTCGCCCATGGTCTTGATGACGTGGGCCATGGTGTCCAGGCCGACCACGTCGGAGGTGCGGTAGGTCGCCGATTTCGGGCGGCCGACCAGCGGGCCGGTCAGGCCGTCCACTTCGTCAAAGCCCAGGCCGAACTGCTGGGTGTGATGGATGGTCGACAGGATCGAGAACACGCCGATGCGGTTGCCGATGAAGTTCGGGGTGTCCTTGGCGTAGACCACGCCCTTGCCCAGGTTGGTGGTCAGGAAGGTTTCCAGGCCTTCCAGCACCGACTTGTCGGTGGCCTTGGCCGGGATCAGCTCGGCCAGGTGCATGTAACGCGGCGGGTTGAAGAAATGCACGCCGGTGAAGCGGTGGCGCAGTTCTTCCGGCAGCACGTCGGCCAGCTTGTTGATGCCCAGGCCCGAGGTATTGGAGGCCAGGATCGCGTGCTCGTTCACGAACGGCGCGATCTTCTTGTACAGGTCCTGCTTCCAGTCCATCCGTTCAGCGATGGCTTCGATGATCAGGTCGCAGTCGCGCAGCTGTTCCAGGCCGGAGTCGTAATTGGCCGGGGTGATGGCTTCGGCAAGCGACTTGCTGGCCAGCGGCGCCGGGCTCAGCTTGCCGAGGTTGGCAATGGCCTTGAGTACGATGCCATCGGCCGGGCCTTCCTTGGCGGCAAGGTCGAACAGCACGGTGTCGACGCCAGCATTGGTCAGGTGGGCGGCGATCTGCGCACCCATGACGCCTGCGCCAAGAACGGCGACGCGGCGGACAATCAGGGAATTGGACATATCGATAAACCTTTGGTCTGCGATGACGGGTGGATCAGGTGGAGGAGGTTGAATCCGGCGTGCGCGCACTGGCGCGGAAACCGGCTTCGGCGAAATGAATCAGTTCCTGCGCGGCCTTGCTGCGGTGCGCGGCTTCGCTGATGTTGTGCGGGCGCTTGATCAGCCCGAAATCGGCCATGGCGTAGGTCAGCGCGCCGGCCAGGAAGTCCAGACGCCAGTACAGGTCTTCCTTGCTGAGCCCCGGCACGCAGGCGCCGATGGCCTTGCCGAACTCGCGCAGCACGTGGCCGTAGTGGTCGGACAAGAACTTGCGCAGGTTGTCGTTCTTCTCGGCATAGGCGCGGGCGATGACCCGCACGAAGGCGCCGCCGCTCTGGCGGTCCTGGGCCATGGCCAAGGCCGGCTCGACAAAGGCAGCCAATACCGCGCGCAGATCGCCCGGATGGGCGCTGCGAGCCTGTTCCAGCTGGCTCAGGCGGGCACCGGTCATTTCGTCCATGCGGCGGCGGAACACTTCATTGACCAGGTTTTCCTTGGACCCGAAGTGGTAATTGACCGCTGCAATGTTGACATCGGCATGACTGGTCACCTGGCGCAGCGAGGTGCCGGCAAAGCCATGCTGGGCGAACAATTCCTCGGCCGCGCCGAGGATGCGGTCCTTGGTGGAGAAGCTGGCGGATTTGCCCATGGTCAAATAAATCAATCAAACGATTGTTTGGATCCTACGCCCGGCTCGGGCTCTCGGTCATGCTGCGATGCAGCATCATTCATCTGCCGCTGTGCAAAGGCGTAAGGCACCCGGTAGAATCAGCCACCGCAATTCAGGCTAAGCCCGCGTCCGCACGCGGGTTTTTTTCATATACCCTCGGGCCAGCCGGCCCAGAACCCGGAGAATTCCCATGGCGCTCGAGCGCACTCTTTCCATCATCAAGCCGGACGCCGTCGCCAAGAACGTGATCGGCGAAATCTACGCCCGCTTCGAGAAGGCCGGCCTGAAGGTTGTGGCTGCCAAGTACAAGCAGCTGTCGCGTCGTGAAGCTGAAGGCTTCTACGCCGTGCACCGCGAGCGTCCGTTCTTCAACGCACTGGTCGAGTTCATGATCTCCGGCCCGGTGATGATCCAGGCGCTGGAAGGCGAGAACGCCGTGCTGGCCCACCGCGACCTGCTGGGCGCCACCAATCCGAAGGACGCAGCGCCGGGCACCATCCGCGCTGACTTCGCCGATTCCATCGACGCCAATGCCGCCCACGGTTCGGATTCGGTCGAGAATGCAGCCAATGAAGTGGCTTATTTCTTCGCCGCTACCGAAGTGGTTTCGCGCTAAGCAATAAGTATTGAAGGTTGAAGCCGTGAACGAGGTCGTACAGACACCCGCCATCCAGCCGCTGCCGAAAATGGTGCCGACTGCTGGCAAGCAGAACCTGCTCGACCTCGATCGCGCGGGCCTGGAAAAATTCTTTGTCGAAACCCTCGGCGAGCAGAAGTTCCGTGCCCATCAAGTGATGAAGTGGATTCACCATCGCTATGTCACCGATTTCGACCTGATGACGGACCTCGGCAAGGCGTTGCGCGCCAAGCTGCATGCGCATGCCGAGGTCATCGTCCCCAATATCGTGTTCGACAAACCGTCCACTGACGGCACCCACAAGTGGCTGCTGGCAATGGGCGTGGATGGCAAGAACGCCATCGAGACCGTGTACATCCCCGACAAAACCCGCGGCACGTTGTGCGTGTCTTCGCAGGTGGGTTGTGCGTTGAACTGCACGTTCTGCTCGACCGCGACCCAGGGTTTCAACCGCAACCTCAGCACCGCCGAAATCATCGGCCAGGTGTGGATTGCCGCGCGTCACCTGGGCAATGTGCCGCACCAGATGCGCCGCCTCACCAACGTGGTGATGATGGGCATGGGCGAGCCGTTGATGAATTTCGACAACGTCATCCGCGCGATGAGCATCATGCGCGATGACCTGGGCTACGGCCTGGCCAACAAGCGCGTGACCTTGTCCACTTCGGGCCTGGTGCCGCAGATCGATCGCTTGTCGGTCGAGAGCGATGTGTCGCTGGCCGTGTCGCTGCATGCGCCCAACGACGAGCTGCGCGAAACGCTGGTGCCGCTCAACAAGAAATACCCGATTGCCGAACTGATGGCTTCCTGCGCGCGTTACCTGCGCGGCAACAAGAAGCGCGATTCGGTGACCTTTGAATACACCCTGATGAAGGGCATCAATGACCAGCCCGAGCATGCCCGTCAGCTGGCGCGGCTGATGCGCCAGTTCGACAACGCGGTGCAGGCCAAGGACTCGGGCAAGGTCAATCTGATTCCGTTCAACCCGTTCCCCGGCACGCGCTACGAGCGCTCGGGCGAAGAGCAGATCCGTGCTTTCCAGAAGATCCTGCTCGACTCGCAGGTGCTGACGATGGTGCGCCGTACTCGCGGCGACGACATTGATGCCGCCTGCGGCCAGCTCAAGGGGCAGGTGATGGATCGCACCCGTCGCCAGGCTGAGTTCAACAAGACTCTGCAGTTGCTGGATGCAGGGGATCCACTTGCCTGATCGTCTGCTCCTGCTGTTGGTCGCCTCGCTGCTGCTCGTTGGCTGCGGGCGCAATCACGGCATGAAGATCGGCAAGATAAAGGGCGAGCAGTTGAGTGCGCCCGAATATGACGTTCGCGATGATCGCAAAGCGCGCAAGCGTGTGAAGTACGAAGAGCTGCTGACCGTGGTCGGGGATCGTTTCAAGCGCGGCGAACTGGATGAGGCGGCGAAGTTTGCCCGCTCCGCGCAGAAGCTCGATCCCAAAGCGCCCGATGCCTTCACCGCGGAAGCGGTTGTCCAAGCCCGGCGCGGCGATGTGACCGCTGCCGGTGCGGCTTACCGCAAGGCGGCAGAGCTGGCGCCGCGGCGAGGGGACGTGTTGAGTAACTACGGTGCGTGGCTGTGTGGCAGCGGCCATCCGGCCGAGGCGCTGGTCTGGTTTGATCGCGCACTGGCCGATCCCGATTACACGGCGCGTGCGGAAACCTTGGCCAACGCTGGTGGATGCGCGCTGGACGCCGGCCAGTCCGAGCGAGCCCAGAATGAGCTTCGGCAGGCACTGGCGCTGGCGCCGGACAACCCCTACGCACTGGAGTCGATGGCCCGCAACGAAGTGCTACACGGTCGATACTTTGAGGCGCGAGCCTTCTACCAGCGGCGTCTTGCGGCTGCGCCAGCCACGCTTTCCGTGTTACAACTTGCCATTCAGGTAGAAGAGCGACTTGGCGACAGGACGGCTGCCGGTCGGTTTCAACAGCGGTTGCGCGAAGAGTTTCCTTCGGACGCGGCCTCGAATCCCCAAGGCTGATGCATTGTGATCAATGATCCGGGTGTGAACGCGCTAGATGGTGTGGTGGGGTGTGGCGAGCAGCTTCGCAAGGCCCGTGAGGCCGCAGGGTTGTCGCTGGAAGACGTTGCCGGCCAACTGCACATGCCGGTCCAGGTGGTTGCTTCGCTGGAAGCTGAGCGCTGGGACCGCCTTGGAGCGCCGGTGTTTGTGCGCGGCCAGCTGCGCAGCTACGCGCGTTTGCTCAAGGTTGACCTGCAAGGCTTGCTGCAGCAGGCGCAGATCGCGCCGGTGGTGCCGCCGACACTGGTCAGTCACACGCACACCCCGCCAATGCGGCGGATGGCCGAAAATCTTGGCCGTCGCGCAATGTACGTGGTGATCACTGCCGTGCTGGCCGTGCCGGTGTGGTACGTGATCAGCGGAACGCCCAGCAAGGCGCCGCCAAGTACGGCCTCGCTGGATGTGATGCCGCCCGCCGAGGCTGCACTTCCGGGTGGGACGGCCGCGCCGTCGACGGCTGCTGCCGTCAAGCCGGTTGCCGCCCAGCAGAACGACCCCTATATCGCTTCCATGGCGCCGATTGCCCGTCCTGCGGTCGCGGCTCCGGCAGCGGCCCTGGCACTGCGTTTCAAGGGTGACAGTTGGGTGGAAATTTCCGCGCCAGACGGTTCAACGGTCGAAAAGGCCCTGATCCGTGCAGGCGAGTCGCGTAACTTCAGCGCTGGCCAGGTAGGCCGGATGGTGCTGGGGAATGCAGCGGATGTGGAGGTTCAGCAGGCCTCCGGTAACGTCGATCTGACGCCGTACAAGCGCGGTAATGTGGCCCGCTTTACGGTATCCTCTGACGGCTTCGTGGCGCCGGTTTCGCACTGAAACAAGGCGTTGATCAATACAACAAGGCTCCCCGTCAGGGTGAGCGAGAGTACGCATGGCGATTGACGACCTGCTCGACGAGCACGAACAAAGTGAACGCGTCCGCACTTGGCTGCGCAAAAATGGCGCCGGAATCCTCAGCGGAGTAATTCTTGGCGTTGGCGCCATTGCCGGTTGGCAGTGGTGGCAGAAAGAGCAGGTAGGCAAGTTGGCCGAGGCCAATGTCCGCTATGAAGCGGTGTCGCGCAGCCTGCAGTCCAAGAATCTGGACGACGCTGCCAAGGAAGTTGCTGCCCTGGAAAGCGGCAAGGCCGGCATTTATGCCGACCTGGCTTCGTTGGAGTTGGCCAAGGCGCAGGTCGAGGCGGGCAAGTACGAAGACGCCATCAAGACCCTGCGCGCGCTGAAGACCGAAGGCGAGTTCAAGGCACTGATTGACCAGCGTGTGGCACGGCTGCTGATTGAAACCGGCAAGGCGGATGAAGCCGTCAAGCTGATCGGCTCCGCCGATGACAGCGCCAGCCTGGAAATCCGCGGTGATGCCCTGATTGCGCAGAACAAGCGCGACGAGGCCCGTGAGCTGTATACGCAGGCGCTGGCCAAGCTCGATGTGGCCGCGCCGCAGCGCCGTCTGCTCGAAACCAAATTGATGGATGCCGGCGGTACCGTGGCCGATCCTGCAGCGGAGAAGATTTGATGAAGCTCAAGCATGTTGCAGGTCTGGCGCTGGTAGCGATGACGCTGACCGGCTGCTCCACGGTCAAAGGCTGGTTCGCAGGTAAAGACGCCGAAGCCAAGAAGGCGTTGGAGCCGGCAGAGCTGGTGAAGTTTGAGCAGACCCTCAATGTCAGCAAGATCTGGTCGGCCAACGTTGGCAAGGGCGAGGGCCGCATTGGCCTGCGTCAGGCGCCGATGGTGGCGGATGGCCGCGTTTATGCGGCAGCGGTGGAAGGCGGCGTGCATGCGCTGGACCTGCAGACCGGCAAGGAAGTGTGGGAATACAAGCCGGCCAAGGAAAAGAAGAAGCCCAAGCTGCGTCTTTCCGGTGGCCCGGGTGTGGGTGACGGCCTGGTCGTGATTGGCACGCTGGACGGGCAGGTGATCGCCCTGGATGCCAGCAACGGCACCGAAAAGTGGAAGGCGAAGGTGCCGGGCGAAGTGATCGCTGCGCCGGCAATTGCCCAGGGCCTGGTGTTCGTGCGCAGCAATGATGGGCGCACCACCGCACTGGATGCGACGACCGGCGAGCAGCGTTGGTTCAACGCCCAGGAACTGCCGTCGCTGACGGTGCGCGGTAACGCGCCGGTGGTGGCTGGCCCGGGTGCGCTGTTCATCGGCAACGACGACGGCACGCTGAGCGCGCTGGCCATGCAGGACGGCCGCCCGCTGTGGGAACAATCGGTAGGTACGCCGGAAGGCCGTACCGAGCTGGAGCGCATGGCCGACATTGACGGCGCGCCGGTGCTGGAAGGTAATACGCTGTACGTGAGCAGCTTCAAGAACGAGACGATGGCCATTGAAGGGCCGACCGGTCGTCCGTTGTGGTCGCGCGATCATGGTGGTGGCGGTGGCGTTGCGGTGTCATCCGGCAACGTGGTCGTGACCGACGGCAAGGGTACGGTTTACGGGTTGGACAAGACGTCCGGTTCGGCGATGTGGTCCCAGCAAGCGCTGGCCCGTCGTTCGGTTACAGGTGCCGCTGTCCAGGGCGACTACGCCGTGGTGGGGGATTACAAGGGTTATCTGCATTGGCTGCGGTTGAGCGATGGGCAGCTGGCTGCGCGAGCAAAGAGTGGCGGTGACGCCGTTCTGGCCGCGCCGGTGGTTGCCGACGGCATTGCGCTGGTGCAGAACGTAGATGGGAAACTGACCGCATTCCGGTTGGCCCAATAAGGAGTTAACGCGATGCTGCCTTTGGTCGCCCTGGTTGGACGGCCGAACGTCGGCAAGTCCACGATTTTCAATGCGCTTACCCGTACGCGCGATGCGCTGGTCCACGACCAGCCCGGGGTTACCCGTGATCGCAACTACGGTGTTTGCCGTCTGAACGAGGACAATCCTTTCCTGCTCGTTGATACCGGCGGTATTGCCGGTCAAGAGGAAGGGCTGGCTGGCGCCACGGCGCGCCAGGCCCGAGCCGCCGCCGGTGAGGCGGATCTGATCGTATTTGTGGTTGACGCGCGTGATGGCACGTCGGCGCTGGATGACGAGATCCTGTCGTGGCTGCGCAAACTTGCGCGGCCAACGTTGCTGTTGATCAACAAGATCGACGGTACGGACGAGAATGCCGTACGTGCGGAGTTCGCACGCTATGGCTTCAATGAAATGCTGATGGTGTCGGCCGCGCATCGGCAGGGGCTGGATGATCTGGTGGACGAGATCATTGAGCGCTTGCCGGAAGAAGGTACGACCGAGACGCTGGACGACGATCCTTCGCGTGTACGCATTGCTTTTGTTGGCCGCCCGAATGTGGGCAAGTCAACGCTGGTCAATCGCGTGCTGGGCGAGGAGCGGATGATTGCGTCCGAAGTGCCGGGCACCACGCGCGATTCCATTTCGGTGGACATGGAGCGTGATGATCGGCTGTATCGGCTGATCGACACCGCCGGCCTGCGCCGCAAGGCGCGGGTGGAGGAAGTGGTCGAGAAGTTCAGCGTGGTCAAGACGCTGCGTGCGATCGAGCAGGCCCAGGTTGCGGTGTTGATGCTGGACGCAACCGAAGGCGTGACCGATCAGGATGCGAGCGTGCTGGGTGCGGTGCTGGATGCCGGTCGTGCGTTGGTGATTGCCATCAACAAGTGGGATGGCCTGACCGACTATCAGCGCGAGCAGGCGGAAGCCCTGGTGTCGCGCAAGCTGAGCTTCGTGCCGTGGGCGGAAGTGGTGCGTATTTCGGCCAAGCATGGTTCGGGCCTGAAAGAGCTGTTCCGTGCGGTACACCGGGCGCATGACTCGGCGACGCATGAGTTCAGCACCAGCGAGGTGAACAAGGCGCTGGAAGTCGCGTACGAAACGAATCCGCCGCCGAGCATTCGTGGCCACGTTTCAAAGCTGCGTTACGTGCATCCGGGCGGCACCAATCCGCCGACGTTCATCGTCCACGGTACGCGCCTGAAGGAGCTGCCGGATTCGTACAAGCGGTATCTGGAGAACTTCTTCCGCAAGCGCTTCAAGCTGGTCGGTACGCCGGTGAGCTTCCTGTTCCGCGAGGGTGTCAACCCTTATGAGGGCAAGAAGAACCCGCTGACGGATCGGCAGGTCAAGGCCAAGCGGCGCTTGATGAAGCACGTGAAGGGCAAGAAGTGATGCAGCAGAAGGCGACCGGAAGGTCGCCTTCTGCGTTCCGGGCATTTGGTCATCGGGTCATCGGTAGGAGCGGCCTTGGCCGTGAAGCCGTTGAGCGGACCGCTGCGAGGGCGCCGGCAGTCGCCTGCATCGTCAGCGAGTGATGCAGCACCAGCTTCGCGACCGAAGCCGTTCCTGCGGGGCGATGTTGGCCGATAATCGGCGCATGAGCATTCGTGAACTGACCCCCGGGCAAGCCCGCGCCAAGCAGCTGGATGGCGTGTTGTTGATCGACGTGCGCGAGGCGCATGAGCGCGCTGGCGGCATGGCGGAAGGCGCGGTGGGTATCGCCAAGGCAGCGCTGCTGGCTGATCCGGCGCGGCATCTTTCCGCTGTTGATCGTGAGGTGATGTTGATCTGCCAGAGCGGCAAGCGCTCTGCCGATGCGGCGGTGGCGCTGGCTGGAGCGGGCTATTCGCAATTGGCCTCAGTGACCGGCGGCACGGTGGCTTGGCGGGTGGATGGGCTGCCGTTGGTGCAGCCGCTGCTGGATGCGGAAGATCGCGATTTCTACGACCGCTATTCGCGCCACTTGCTGTTGCCGCAGGTGGGCGAGGCCGGTCAGCGCCGGCTGCAGCAGTCGCGGGTGCTGGTGTTGGGAGCGGGCGGACTGGGAGCGCCGTCGGGCTTTTATCTCGCCGCGGCCGGCGTGGGGCATCTGCGCATCGTCGATGACGATGTGGTGGAGCGCAGCAACCTGCATCGGCAGATCGTCCACACCGAGGCCGGCGTTGGCATGGCCAAGGTCGATTCGGCACGTGAGCGGCTGCGGGCGCTGAATCCGCAGATCGAGGTGGAAGCCATTCGTGAGCGGGTGACCTCCGACAACATCGACGCGCTGATGCAGGGCGTGGATGTGGTGCTGGATGGCTCGGACAACTTCCCGCTGCGCTACCTGCTCAACGATGCCTGCATCAAGCACGCCAAGCCGCTGGTGTACGCGGCCATCGAGCGCTTCGACGGGCAGGTGAGTGTGTTCGATGCCGGCCGTCATCGCGGCGAGGCGCCGTGTTACCGCTGTCTGTTCCCGGAGCCGCCGCCACCGGAGTTCGCGCCGAACTGTTCAGAGGCGGGTGTGCTGGGCGTGCTGCCGGGTTTGGCCGGGGTGATGCAGGCCACCGAAGTGCTGAAGCTGCTGCTGGACATCGGTGAGCCACTGACCGGCCGGTTGCTGCGTTTCGACGCCCTGCAGATGCGCTTCCGTGAAACCCGGATCACCGCCGACCCGGCATGCCCGCTGTGCGCGCCGGGCGTACCCTTCCCGGGCTATATCGACTACGCCGCGTTCTGCTCGCAGCACGGATGAATTGAGCTGCTCCGGCGCTGACGCCGGTTGAATGCGGCTGCCGCATCCGGAGTGCACACGTTGTGCTTTATCGTGCGCATATTGGAATGGAGCAGGGCGCGCACATGTCAGCGGAATCTTCGACGGAACTGGTGAAAGTAGTGGCGCTGCTCGGCGCGGCCGTGGTGGCGGTGCCGTTGTTCCGGCGGCTGGGCTTGGGCTCGGTGCTGGGATACTTCGTCGCCGGTTTGGCGATCGGGCCGTTCGGCTTCGGCTGGTTCGCAGAGCCGCAGGCCATCCTGCATGTCGCCGAACTGGGTGTGGTGATGTTCCTGTTTGTGATCGGGCTGGAGATGCGCCCGTCGCATTTATGGAGCCTGCGCAACGAGATTTTCGGCCTCGGCACCGCGCAGATATTCACCTGTGCGGTAGTGCTGACCGGCGTCGCGATGCTGTTCGGCTACCGCCCGCAGGTGGCCTTCATTGCCGCCGCCGGTTTCGTGCTGACGTCCACCGCCGTGGTCATGCAGTTGCTGGCCGAGCGCGGCGACGTGGCGCTGCCGTCGGGGCAGAAAATCGTCTCCATCCTGTTGTTCGAGGACTTGCTGATCGTGCCGCTGCTGGCGCTTGTGGCGTGGATGGCGCCGGTGCATATCGGTGCGCAGGAAGGCTCGCGTTGGGTGAGTATTGCCATCGGCGCCGGCGCGATTGTCGGCCTGGTCATGGTCGGCCGCTATCTGCTCAATCCCTTGTTCCGCATCCTGGCCGAATCCAAGGCGCGCGAGGTGATGACCGCCGCCGCGCTGCTGGTGGTATTGGGCGCGGCGTTGCTGATGCAGTTGGGTGGATTGTCGATGGCAATGGGGGCCTTCCTGGCTGGTGTGTTGTTGTCTGAATCCACTTTCCGTCACCAGATCGAAGCCGACATCGAGCCGTTTCGCGGCATCCTGCTGGGCCTGTTCTTCCTCAGCGTGGGCATGGCGCTGGACCTGTCCGTGGTCGCCGCGAACTGGAAGGTCATCGCGCTGCTGGTGCCTGCGATGATGCTGGCCAAGGCACTGTGCATTTACGGTGTGGCGCGGGTGATGGGTAGCGATCACCGTCAGGCGCTGGATCGCGGCGTGCTGATGGCGCAGGGCGGCGAATTTGCCTTTGTCCTGTTTGCGGCCGCAGCCACTGCCGGTGTGATCGACGCCAAGGTCAATGCCAACCTCACCGCCGTCGTGGTGTTGTCGATGGCGCTGACGCCGCTGTGCATGCTGGTGTATCGCCGGCTGGTGAAGGAAGGCCTGGTTTCCATGGACGACGTGGAAGCTGCAGACGGCCTGAGTGGCAGCGTGCTGGTGATCGGCTTTGGTCGCTTCGGGCAGGTGTCCAGCCAATCGCTGCTGGCGCGCGATGTGGATGTGACCATCATCGACAACGACATTGCGATGATCCGCAGCGCTGCAGATTTCGGTTTCAAGATCTATTACGGCGACGGCACGCGCTTGGATGTGCTGCGTGCGTCGGGCGCGGAAACCGCGCGCGCCATTGCGGTATGCGTGAACGACCGCGCCGCTGCCGACCGTATCGTCGAGCTGGTCGCGCATGAATTCCCGCAGGCCAAGTTGCTGGTGCGTTCGTATGACCGCGCGCATTCGCTGTCGCTGATTCATGCGGGCGTGGATTTCCAGATCCGCGAGACCTTTGAGTCGGCGGTGGAATTCGGGCGTGCAGCGCTGCTGCAACTGGGCGCTGAAGAAGACGAGGCTGACCTGGTGGCGCGTGAAATCCGACGCCGTGACGCCGAGCGCTTCGAGCTGGAAATGGCAGGTGGCGGGCTCAAGGCGGGTGTCGGTCTGCTGTACGGCAATGCGCCGGTAGAGGCGAAACCGACGCCGACGCCGTTCACGCCGCCGCGTCGCGAATCGCGGACGCTGAACCCGGATGCCTTGGCCGGGGCGGCGCCGGATACCGAGGCGCAGTAAGTCGACAAGGCGTGGTTTCA
This sequence comes from Stenotrophomonas sp., assembly GCF_050737575.1. Lineage (GTDB taxonomy): Bacteria > Pseudomonadota > Gammaproteobacteria > Xanthomonadales > Xanthomonadaceae > Stenotrophomonas. Next base: position 353,341 of record NZ_JBOHXW010000001.1, on the reverse strand, counting down.
GCGGCAGCAGGCGTAATCAGGGACAATAGCCGCCCCCGCATTCGCCTCACGCCCAATGACTGTCCCAGCCGACTCCGCCGCGCAGACCTCCCGCATCCTCGATGGCCGCCGTATTGCCGAAGAGCTCCTCGATGACCTGAAGGTGCGCGTGGACGCGCGCCTGGCGGCCGGTCGCTCGCGCCCGGGCCTGGCAGTGGTGCTCGTGGGGGGTGACCCGGCGTCGGCCGTGTATGTGCGCAACAAGCGCCGTGCGGCGGAAAAGGTCGGCATCGAGGCGTTCGATTACGACCTGCCGGCCGGCACCAGCGAGGAGCAACTGCTGGAGCTGATCGACCAGCTCAACGCGGACCCGAAGATTCACGGCATCCTGATCCAGCTGCCGCTGCCGGGCATTCCGGATGCGAACCGGCTGATCCAGCGCATCAACCCGCGCAAGGATGTGGACGGCTTCCATCCGGAGAATGTCGGCCACCTGGTGCTGCGTGAATTCGGCCTGCGCCCCTGCACCCCGCGCGGCATCACCACGCTGCTAGGCCATACCGACCAACCGGTGCGCGGTCGCAACGCGACCATCGTTGGCGTCAGCAACCACGTCGGTCGCCCGATGGGGCTGGAGCTGCTGATTGCAGGCTGCACGGTCACCAGCTGCCACAAATTCACCCCGCGCGCCGAGCTTGAGCGTGCGGTGCGTAATGCCGACATCCTGGTGGTGGCGGTGGGCATTCCGCAGCTGATCCCGGGCGAGTGGGTGAAACCGGGCGCTGTGGTGATCGACGTGGGTATCAATCGCCTGGATGACGGCCGCCTGGTGGGTGACGTCGGCTTTGAAGCCGCTGCCCAGCGCGCCAGCTGGATCACGCCGGTGCCGGGTGGCGTTGGCCCGATGACGGTGGCCACGCTGATGCAGAACACGATTGAGGCGGCAGAAGCGGCTGGCTGAAAAGCTTTACCCCTCCCCAGCCCTCCCCTTGGCTGCGCCAAAGGGAGGGGCAAAAACAGGCAGCTGCCTGTATCGCTGGACATTTGCGTGAACCACTTCCTCCCTTTGGCGAAGCCAAGGGGAGCCGGAGGAGGGTGGGGGCGCTTCACCTCACCGTAGCTGAATTGCGTTTCCCAGCGCGACACTGCATCGCACTTGCCCCCTGCCATCAGCGCAGAAATAAGGGTAAAATGTCGCGCTTCCCCACATCTCGGGTATGCCGATGCTGCGCATCCAGGCTGAAGCACTGACGTACGACGACGTTTCTCTCGTCCCCGCACATTCCACGATCCTGCCCAAGGACGTCGACCTCGGAACGCGCCTGACGCGTGACCTGCGGTTGAGGTTGCCGATTGTCTCGGCCGCCATGGATACCGTTACCGAAGCCCGTTTGGCCATTGCAATGGCACAGCTGGGCGGCATCGGTATCGTCCATAAAAACCTGACCGTCGAGCAGCAAGCTGCCGAAGTGGCCAAGGTCAAAAAGTTCGAGTCCGGTGTCATCCGCGACCCGATCACGGTTGGGCCGGAAACCACCATCCGCGACGTGCTGGCGCTGACTCAAGCGCACAACATTTCCGGTGTTCCAGTGGTGGGCAGTGACGGTTTGCTGGCTGGCATCGTCACGCACCGTGACATGCGCTTTGAGACCGAGCTGGACGATCCGGTCCGTCACATCATGACCAAGAAGGATCGCCTGATCACGGTGAAGGAGGGCGCGGCGTCTGACGAAGTGTTGTCGCTGCTGCACCGTAACCGCATCGAAAAGGTGCTGGTGGTGAACGACGCGTTTGAACTGCGCGGCCTGATCACCGTCAAGGACATCCAGAAGAAAACCGACAACCCGAACGCTGCCAAGGATGCCGCAACGCGTCTGCTGGTGGGCGCTGCGGTCGGCGTTGGTGGTGACACCGATCGCCGCGTCGAAGCACTGGTTGCTGCCGGCGTTGACGTGCTGGTGGTCGACACCGCGCACGGCCATTCGCAGGGCGTGCTGGACCGCGTGCGTTGGGTCAAGAAGAACTTCCCGCATGTGCAGGTCATCGGCGGCAATATCTGCACCGGCGAAGCGGCACTGGCACTGCTTGATTGCGGCGCCGATGCGGTCAAGGTGGGTATCGGCCCGGGCTCGATCTGCACCACGCGCGTTGTCGCCGGTGTCGGCGTGCCGCAGATCACCGCCATCGATCTGGTTGCCGAAGCGCTGCAGGATCGCATCCCGCTGATCGCCGACGGTGGCATTCGTTACTCCGGTGACATCGGCAAGGCACTGGCTGCTGGCGCATCGACGGTGATGATCGGCGGCCTGCTGGCCGGCACCGAGGAATCGCCGGGCGAAAGTGAGTTGTTCCAAGGTCGTTCGTACAAGAGCTACCGTGGCATGGGCTCGCTGGCCGCGATGGAGAAGGGGTCCAAGGACCGCTACTTCCAGGACGCTGCCACGGCCGACAAGCTGGTGCCGGAAGGCATCGAAGGCCGCGTGCCGTACCGTGGCCAGGTGGGTGGCATCATCCACCAGCTGATCGGCGGTCTGCGCGCAACCATGGGCTATGTCGGTTGCGGCACCATCGAAGAAATGCGCACGCAGCCGAAGTTCGTGAAGATCAGCGGCGCCGGCCAACGTGAGAGTCACGTCCACGACGTGCAGATCACCAAAGAGCCGCCGAACTACCGCGCGTGATGCGGTAAGCAGAAGAGGAACGTGGACTTGGTCCCGTTCCTCTTTCTCTATCCGCCATCCGTTTTGCATCGCCTCCCGTTTTCATTGATCACTTGCCGGGCTTTATGACCAACATCCATAACGACAAGATCCTCATCCTCGATTTCGGCGCTCAGTACACGCAGCTGATCGCGCGCCGCATCCGCGAGTTCGGTGTGTACTGCGAAATCTGGGCGTGGGACCACGATCCGGCCGAGATCGCCGCTTTTGGTGCCAAGGGCATCATTCTGTCCGGCGGCCCGGAAACCACGACATTGCCGGGCGCACCGGCTGCGCCGCAGCAAGTGTTCGACAGCGGCCTGCCGCTGCTGGGCATCTGCTATGGCCTGCAGACCATGGCCAAGCAGTTGGGCGGCGGCACCGAAGCCGCTGACCAGCGCGAGTTCGGTCACGCCGAAGTGAAGTTGCAGGGCAACGACGCACTGTTGGGCGGGCTGTCCGATCACAATGGCGAGCCACGTCTGGATGTCTGGATGAGCCATGGCGACCACGTCACCCACGTGCCGCCGGGCTTCGCCATCACCGCCGTGACCGATCGTATTCCGGTGGCCGCGATGGCCAACGAAGAGAAGCGTTGGTACGGCGTGCAGTTCCACCCGGAAGTGACCCACACCAAGCAGGGCTCGGCGCTGCTGAAGCGTTTTGTCACCGACATCTGCGGCTGCGCCACGCTGTGGACCGCGGCCAACATCATCGACGACCAGATCGCCCGCGTGCGCGAGCAGGTTGGCAGCGATGACGTGATCCTGGGCCTGTCCGGTGGCGTTGATTCGTCGGTGGTTGCAGCGCTGCTGCACAAGGCCATCGGCACGCAGCTGACCTGCGTGTTCGTCGATACCGGCCTGTTGCGCTTCCAGGAAGGCGACCAGGTCATGCAGATGATGGCCGAGAACATGGGCGTCAAGGTCGTGCGCGTGAATGCCGCCGACCGTTACTTCAAGGCGTTGGAAGGCGTCAGTGATCCGGAAGCCAAGCGCAAGGTCATCGGCAACCTGTTCGTCGAGATCTTCGATGAAGAGTCGAACAAGCTGAGCAATGCCAAGTGGCTGGCGCAGGGCACGATCTATCCGGACGTGATCGAGTCTGCCGGCAGCAAGACCGGCAAGGCGCACGTCATCAAGAGCCACCACAACGTGGGTGGCTTGCCGGAAAACATGAAGCTCAAGCTGGTCGAACCGTTGCGTGAATTGTTCAAGGACGAAGTGCGTCGCCTCGGCGTCGAACTGGGCCTGCCGCGCGCGATGGTTTATCGCCATCCGTTCCCGGGCCCGGGTCTGGGCGTGCGCATCCTTGGCGAAGTGAAGCGTGAGTATGCCGAGCTGCTGGGCAAGGCTGATGCGATCTTCATCGAAGAGCTGCGTGCTGCCGACCTGTACGACAAAACCAGCCAGGCGTTCGCTGTGTTCCTGCCGGTGAAGTCGGTGGGCGTGGTCGGCGATGCGCGTGCATACGAGTGGGTGATCGCACTGCGTGCAGTGGAAACCATCGACTTCATGACCGCGCATTGGGCGCACCTGCCGTACGACTTCCTCGGCCGCGTGTCCAACCGCATCATCAACGAACTGCGCGGCGTCTCGCGCGTGGTCTACGACATCTCTGGCAAGCCGCCGGCAACGATCGAGTGGGAATGAGTTGAATGACAAAGGCGCCGAAAGGCGCCTTTGTTTTATGGAGTGACCGGTCCTGAAATGCGTTGACACTTCTTCCTGGTGAGGAAGAAGTCAGTACATTTCTGGACGGTCACCAGCAACAAAAAAGGCGGGGCCAATGGCCTCGCCTTTTTCGTGTTTCAAGCTTTGCAACTCAACAGCAGCGGAAGCCGCTCTTGCCGCCGAAGCGGGCTTCCTGACGTTCGCGGAAGAAGGTCTTGTAATCCATGACCTCGCGGCCGGGATGCTTCTCCTGCACGTGCCGGACGTAGTTGTCGTAGTCCGGTACCCCGCAGCACAAGCGCGCGGTCTGCACCAGACGCCGCCAGGTACGGCGGAACGTCTGGTACTGACCCACAGGGACCAGTTGGGTGCCCATTACAGATCGATCTCGTGCGGCTTGAGGGCGACGTACGCCGTTTCCTTGTCGGTACGCACTGGCGAGCGACGGGCCGCGGCAATCGTCTTGATCGAGTACACCAGCACCGCAAACACCACGAACAGGAACAGCGCAGTGAGTGCGGTGTTGATGTAGTTGTTCACCATCACCTGCTGCATCTGGTCGAAATTCTTGGACGGTGCCAGCAGGTTGCCGTTGGCGATGGCATCACGGTACTTGTGTGCCTGTGCGAGGAAACCCACACCCGGTTCGTTGGAGAAGATCTTGATGAAGCCGGCTGCGGTGGTGCAGATCAGCAGCCAGATCGCCGGGAGCAACGGCACCCAGGCGTACTTGTCCTTCTTCATCTTGAACAGCACCACGGTGCACAGCAGCAGTGCCACGCCGGCCAGCATCTGGTTGGCGATGCCGAACAGCGGCCACAGCATGTTGATGCCGCCCAGCGGATCGGTCACGCCCTGGTACAGGAAGTAACCCCACAGTGCGACGCAGCCACCGGTGGCGATGAAGCTGGCCACCCACGAATCGGTGCGGCGCAGCGCCGGCACGAAGTTGCCCAGCAGGTCCTGCAGCATGAAGCGGCCCGAGCGGGTGCCGGCATCCACCGCAGTGAGGATGAACAGGGCTTCAAACAGGATGGCGAAGTGATACCAGAACGCCATCATGCCGTCGCCCGGCAGCACCGCGTGCAGGATCTGCGCGATACCCACGGCCAAGGTGGGTGCGCCACCGGCGCGTGACAGGATGGTGTTCTCGCCGATTTCAGCCGCGGTTGCGGTCAGCTGTTCCGGGCTGATGGCAAAGCCCCAGTTGGTGACCACCTGCGCGGCGTGGACCACGTCGGTGCCGATGATTGCAGCGGGGCTGTTCATGGCGAAGTAGATGCCCGGCTCGATGATCGAGGCCGCCACCATGGCCATGATCGCCACGAACGATTCCATCAGCATGCCGCCGTAACCGATGTACGCCGTGTGGGCTTCATTGGCCAGCAGCTTGGGCGTGGTGCCGGAGCTGATCAGCGCATGGAAGCCGGACACCGCGCCACAGGCGATGGTGATGAACAGGAACGGGAACATGCTGCCCTTCCACACCGGGCCGGTGCCGTCGGTGAACTGGGTCAGCGCCGGCATTTTCAGCTCCGGCATCACGATCAGGATGCCGATGGCCAGGCCAACGATGGTGCCGATCTTGAGGAAGGTGGACAGGTAGTCACGCGGTGCCAGCAGCAGCCACACCGGCAACACGGCGGCGACGAAGCCGTAGCCGATCAGCATCCAGGTGATCTGCACACCGGTGAAGGTGAACATCGGGCCCAGCACCGGGTCTGCGGCGACCTTGCCGCCGTACCAGATGGCGGCAATCAGCAGCACCAGGCCGACGACCGAGATCTCGCCGATCTTGCCCGGCCGGATGTAGCGCATGTACACGCCCATCAGGATGGCGATGGGCATTGTCGCGATGACGGTGAACATGCCCCACGGGCTGCCCTCCAGCGCCTTCACCACAATCATCGCCAGCACCGCCAGGATGATGATCATGATCATGAAAACACCGAACAACGCGATGGTCCCGGGCACGGGGCCCATTTCCTCGCGCACCAGATCGCCCAGCGAGCGGCCGTTACGTCGGGTAGAGATGAACAGGATCATGAAATCCTGCACGGCACCGGCCAACACCACGCCGGCAATCAGCCAGAGCGTGCCGGGCAGGTAACCCATCTGCGCGGCCAGCACCGGGCCGACCAGCGGACCTGCGCCGGCGATGGCGGCGAAGTGGTGGCCGAACAGGACGTGCTTGTTGGTGGGCACGTAGTCCAGGCCATCGTTGTTGATGATGGCGGGCGTGGCACGGGTGGGATCAACCCCCAGCACCTTGTTGGCGATGAACAGCCCGTAGTAACGGAAGGCGACCAGGTACAGCGATACCGCTGCCACCACGATCCAGAGCGCGTTGATATGTTCGCCGCGGCGCAAGGCCACAACACCTAGACAGAAAGCGCCGATCAGGGACAGGAGCGCCCAGCCGGCTTTGGAAAAACCTTTCATCGAGTCGCCTCGCAGGGGGATGCCAGCAAGGTTCTACCCATGCAAGGCGGGGGTCAACGTGTACGGCAGGTGAAGCGGATGAGACTTTGGTCGTAGGACGTGGCCGTTGCCAGCCTGACTGCGGACTTCGCTCACGTGCCCGCGATGGCGTGTCTGGAACGATCGGTTGCATCGGTAATGGTTGGCGCGGGCAGCTGCAGTCGCCATTGTCGGTTGACCCCAGAAGGAGATCCGGCCATGAGCAGTGAACCGTCCGCGCGCGTGCTGCGTACCCTCCGTGGCATGCCCACCTCCGACGGCGCCGGGGTGCGGCTGACCCGCGTTATCGGCACACCGGCGTTGCCGGAGCTGGATCCCTTTTTGATGCTGGACGAGTTCGGCACCGACCGTGCCGAGGATTACATCGCTGGTTTTCCCAGCCATCCGCATCGAGGCTTTGAGACCGTCACCTACATGCTCGATGGCCGCATGCGGCACAAGGACAACCACGGCAACGAGGGGTTGCTGACCCCAGGCAGTGTCCAATGGATGACCGCTGGTCGCGGGCTGGTGCATTCGGAGATGCCCGAGCAGGAATCCGGGCGCATGCGTGGCTTCCAGTTGTGGGTGAATCTGCCGGCGCGCGACAAGATGACCGCGCCGCGCTATCAGGAGTTCGCGCCGGATCAGATTCCGCAGACCACCCCGGCCGACGGGGTCACGGTGAAGGTGATTGCCGGGCAGGTGGGTGAGGTCAACGGGCCGATCGTGCAGCCCGCGACCGATCCGCTGTACCTGGATATCGCCCTGACAGCCGGCAGCCGCTGGGTGTACCCGCTGCCGGAAGGGCACAGTGCGTTCGCCTATGTATTTGAAGGCGAAGCGACGCTGGGCGAAGGCGCCGAGGCACGCCCGGTGGTGCAGCACGAGCTGGCGGTGCTGGGTGAAGGACGCCTGGAAATGGTGGCTGGCACAGGTGGCGCGCGCTTGATTCTGGTCGGCGGCCGACCGCTGCGCGAGCCGGTCGCCCGACATGGCCCGTTCGTGATGAATACCCGCGAAGAACTGATGCAGGCTTTCGTGGATTATCAGGAAGGGAAGTTCTGACGCGCAGGTGAGCGTCAAGCGGCGTTGATGACCGCTGAGGCGGAAGCCAAAGCCAAAAGCACGACAAAAGCCGAGCGCGTGCTCGGCTTGACGTGCGGGTGGAGCTGCGGGGTGAAGGGGCGGGCATTCACTGCCCTGGTTCACCGCTTCACTCAGCGCCACTCACTCCTGATTTGCACCGGCCAAGGTGGACGGGCTGAGGTTGAGCGTCTGCGTCAGGGCCTGCAGGCTGCCCAACTCGCCGGTATCGGCAGCGTCAATCCAGATCTGCGCGAAACGGTTCTTGTCGAGCTTGACCGTGGTGATGCGGCGCGACTCCAGCCCCGGCAGGTCGCGGCCGCCCATGTCGAGCTTGTACCAATGCAGCGATTCGCCAGCGAACGCGCCTTTTTCCGCGCGCAACGCACGGCTCAGCGCCAGGTCCGGGTCGCGCGTGGTCAGCATCATGTTGAGCACGGCGCGGCCATCTCCGGTGGTGGCCTTGCAGACGATGAACGCGCTCTGCGTCTGTTGTTCCCAGTGCAGGCCACTGTCAGACGGCAGAGTGGGGCACTGGTCGGCCTGCTGGGCCCAGGCGGAGCCACAGGCGGCAAGCAACAGTGCGGCGGAAACAATACGGACAGTCTTCACTTCACATTCCCCATAAAACATCGGCCGGAGGCGGCACGACGACAGTCGTGGATGGTTCTGAAGGCAGCAGCGTTGGCCGGTAGGCAGTGTTCCCCTTGCCCCGTCAGCGCATCCCCATGCGTATCCGGCCAGCACCGACGTTATTACAGAATCCACCTCGCTGGCAAAGAGATGCTGCCGGATATGCAAACGGCCCCGCTGAGGGGGCCGTTTGCCGGTTGTCGCAGGTGGGGGCTTACTTGTCGTTGCCGATCCACTTGTAGGCGATGCCGCCGATCATTGCGCCCAGGATCGGTGCCACCCAGAACAGCCACAGCTGGCTCAGCGCGCCGGAGCCGGCAAACACCGCCACGGCGGTGGAGCGGGCCGGGTTCACCGAGGTGTTGGTCACCGGGATGCTGATCAGGTGGATCAGGGTCAGCGCCAGGCCAATGGCGATGGGCGCGAAGCCAGCCGGAGCGCGGCCGTGGGTGGCGCCCATGATCACCACCAGGAACACTGCGGTCAGCACCACTTCGCACAGGAAGGCGGCTGCAACAGTGTAGCCGCCGGGCGACAGTGCGCCGTAGCCATTGCTGGCGAAGGCGCCGGCCTGGCTGCCGTCAATCAGGAAGTTGGGGTTGCCTTGGGCAATCTGCAGCAGGATGAAGCCGGCCACGATGCCGCCCAGCACCTGCGCCACGATATACGGCAGCAGATCCTTGGTGGCGAAACGGCCGCCTGCCCACAGGCCGATGCTCACCGCCGGATTGAAGTGCGCGCCGGAGATATGGCCAAAGGCGTAGGCACCGGTCAGCACGGTCAGGCCAAAGGCCAGTGCCACGCCGACGAAGCCAATACCCAGCGGGTTGCCATCACCACCGAAGTTTGCCGCCAGCACCGCGCTGCCGCAGCCGCCCAGCACCAACCAGAAGGTGCCGAGAAATTCGGCCGCCAGTCGCTTTCCCATACTCATTGTGTTTCCCCAGTTAACCCAGAACGGGCGTAGGGAAAATAGCGGAATACGCGGCGCCGGTGCGTTTTGAAAACGTTAAATGCAATTGGATCTGTCGCGACAGCCCTTCCGCGAGGGTATTGATTGCCGGGCCGTCGCGCCGTATCCGCCCGGTAGCTCAGCTAAGTAAAGCGCACCTGGAATTTGCAGGTGCGCCGCGAAACGCCGGCGTGGCGCATTGTCCGAGCGATGCCAACCACAAACCCGCATACGCAGCGGAGGGCGTTGAATGCCGCATTCCACGCAGCGCCAACATCGTGATTGACGCTGCTCCTGACAATGCACGTTGATGAAGTTCCCGGTGCTGTTTGCCGCCTCCCAAGGTCCAGTTCACCCCGGCAGCGGGATGAACTCCTTGTCGTCGCCGGGAATGGTGCCGAAGCGCCCGTTCTGCCAATCATCCTTGGCCTGCTCGATGCGCTCCTTGGAACTGGACACGAAGTTCCACCACAAGTGGCGCGGGCCATCCAGCGGTTCGCCGCCCATCAACATCGCCTTGACCGGTGTTTTGGCACGCAACCGGCCACGCGCACCGGGCTCGGGAATGACCAGGTGTTGGGCGGGAATGTCGATGCCATCCAACTGCGCGTCGCCTTCCAGAATGTAGAGCGCGCGCTGCACATGCGAGGTGTCCAGGTCGACCTCGGCGTCCGGGTCGAGATCGATGGCGACATTCAGGGTGTCGGCAAACACCTTTACCGGCGATTCCTCGCCGTAGGCGCGGCCAGCGATCACACGCAGCAAGGCGCCATCGCGGCGCTGCTGCGGCAGTTGGTCGGCGGCGAAGTGGAAAAACGCGGGATCGGTTTCCTCGTGCGACTTCGGTAATGCCACCCAGGTCTGCATGCCGTGCAGCGCCTGCTCATGTGCACGGACATCGGCGGGCGTGCGTTCGGAATGGGCAATGCCGCGGCCGGCGGTCATCCAGTTCACATCACCTGCGCGAATTACCTGCTCGGAGCCGAGCGTATCGCGGTGACCAATCTGCCCGGCCCACAGAAACGTCACTGTCGCCAGACCGATATGTGGATGCGGGCGCACGTCGATGCCCTGACCGGGGCTGAAAATGGCCGGCCCCATGTGGTCCACGAACACGAACGGCCCAACGCTGCGTGCCTGCAGCGACGGCACCGCGCGGCGCACCTGGAAGCCGCCAAGGTCATGCACGCGTGGACTGATGATGGTGGTCATGGTTTCTCCGTGGTTGGAACCAGGCGGCAGGATGGCATGGGCGGTGAGAGCGTGTCGTGACCAGTGCGGCAACGGATTGTTTTGTTGAGGGGGAGGGCTGGGGAGGGGTAACGCGCTGAAAACCTATCGCCGCGACGCCAGCCGATCCGCCAATCGCGTTGGTTCCGGCAACCGGTAGCCGCGCAGGCACTCCCGCACCAACGGCAGGCAGGCTTCCAGCGAAACGCGATGCCCCGGTGACACAAACAAAGGCTTGCAGCGCGGCTTGCTGCGCAGCACCCAACCCACTTGCCGGCCCTTGAGCATCAGTGGCGAATGATCGCCCTGCAGCGGGCCGGGCTCGTCGTAGTCGCCGACCAGCCGGCTTTTGGCGACGCCAATACACGGCAGCGCGGTAAGCACGCCAAGATGTGCGGCAATACCGAGCCCGCGCGGGTGCGCGATGCCGTGGCCATCGACCAGCACCAGCTGTGGCGCATGCGAAAGCTGCGCCAGCGCCTGCAGCGCGGCGGGCAACTCGCGGAAGCTGAGCAGGCCGGGGATGTACGGCAGCGCGGTAGGCAGGCGGGCCAAGGTTGACTCCAGTGGTGTCAGGCTGGCGCTGTCCAGCAGCACCGCCGCAGAAAGCGTGGTGCGGCCAGCGTCCTCGAACCCACTGTCGATGCCGGCAATCCGTGCGGGCAGGCCGCTCAGCGCATCGCTCAGATCAACCTGTGCGGCCAGCGCCACTTGTTGCTGGCGCAGTTGCGCGTAGCGGTTGGAAGTCGAATTCATGCGTCCAAGCCTGCCTGTTCCAAGGTCATCGCATTGTGCGGGGCGAGGGCTGTGGTGACCGGCTACAATCGGCGTCTTTCCTTCCCCCGACCCGGAGATATCCGCAGTGACCCGCAAACTCGTGCTGTTGCGCCATGGCCAGAGCCAGTGGAACCTCGACAATCGCTTCACCGGTTGGGTGGACGTGGAGCTCACCGAGCAGGGCCGCCGCGAAGCCGCTGCCGCCGGCCGGCTGATGAAGGACGAAGGGCTGCAGTTCGATGTCGCCCACACCTCGGTGCTCAAGCGCGCCATCCACACGCTGCAGGGCGCGTTGGCCGAACTCAATCAGGACTGGCTGCCGGTCGCCAAGTCCTGGCGCCTGAATGAGCGTCACTACGGTGGCCTGCAGGGCCTGGACAAGGCCGAAACCGCGGCCAAGCACGGTGAGGAGCAGGTCAAGATCTGGCGCCGTTCCTACGACATCCCGCCGCCGCCGATGGACCTGGAAGACCCGGGCCACCCGATCCACGACCGTCGTTACGCCGGGCTGGACCGCAACGCGCTGCCGGGCACCGAATCGCTGGCGACCACGCTGGACCGCGTGCTGCCGTATTGGCACGACGCCATCGCCCCGCAGTTGAAGGACGGCAAGACCGTGCTGGTCACCGCCCACGGCAACTCGCTGCGCGCGCTGTACAAGTACCTCAACAACGTCAGCAAGGAAGCCATCCTGGAGCTCAACATTCCGACCGGCATCCCGTTGTTGTTTGAATTGAACGACGACCTCACCGTGCAGTCGTTCCGCTACCTGGGCGACCCGGAAGCGGCCAAGAAGGCCGCCGAAGCGGTGGCCAACCAGGCCAAGGCGAAGTAAAACGCGCGCGTTGCAGTCTCAAGAAAACCCGGCGAACGCCGGGTTTTCCATTTGCGTCGTAAAAACCTCACGGCCCATTTACGGCACAACTGAAACATTGCGCTCTCCCCCCTGTTGCGCACGCCGCCAATGCGAGCCGCCAGCGACCAACAAGGCCTCTTTCCTGTTGAAGGAATCAAAGTCATGAGCAAGCCAGCCGTCGTATTGGTACATGGGTTCTGGGGCGGTGCCGCGCACTGGGCCAAGGTGATTCTTGAGTTGCGTGCGTTGGGCTACACCGACATCCGAGCGGTGGAGAACCCGCTGACCTCACTGGCCGACGATGCCGAGCGCACGCGCAAGATGGTGGCGCAGGTGCAGGGCCCGGTGGTGCTGGTGGGGCATTCCTATGGCGGTGCGGTGATCAGCCAGGCCGGCAACCAGGACAACGTCAAAGCGCTGGTGTTCATCGCCGCCTTCGCGCCGGATGCCGGCGAAAGCCCTGGTGGCATCACCCAACAGCACCTGCCGGAAGCCGCGCCCAATCTGGCCCCGGACAGCGATGGCTACCTGTGGCTGAATCCGGCCAAGTTCCACGAGAGTTTTTGCCAGGACTTGCCGGCCGACCAGGCCTTCGTGATGGCGGTGACGCAGAAGGCGCCACTGGCCAGCACCTTCGGCGACAACGTCACCGACCCGGCGTGGAAGCACAAACCGAGCTGGTACCAGCTGTCCAGCCAGGACCGGATGATCCACCCGGCAAACCAGAAGGCGATGTCCGATCGCATGAACGCGCGTCGCGTGCTGACCCTGGATGCAAGCCACGCATCGCTGGCCTCGCATGCGGATGAAGTGGCTGCGCTGATCGACGAGGCTGCAAAAGCAACCGCAGGCTGATCTGCTGGCCATTGTTCAACGCCGCACCAGGACCAACGGCGGGTGCGGCGGGTTTTGCGTTGAGCAGACTGCGGGCAGGCATCGCCGCAGGTCGCCATCTCACCTCCCTCGCTTCCAACCGACTTGCTGTGCGGCAATCGCGGTGCCGGGTGTCCTGACCGGCATTCGGCCGCGCGGCGTCATGCCATCATCGGGCACTGATCACGGTCGCTGGAGAGTCTGCTTGAGCAAATGGATGATGTCGGTAGTGGCAATGGTGGCGTTGAGCGCCTGCAGTGGCGCTCAAGAGCCGGCAGCGAAGAAATCGGAACCAGCGGCGGCCGCAAAGCCCGCAGCGGCAACCGCCCAGCGCGGCCAAGGCAATCCGTATGAAGCGCTTGGCAGTGAAGTGTGGGATGTGCCGGATCCGGTCAGCGGTCGCGACTACCAGGTGTTCGTGGCCCTGCCGGCCGGTTATGCCGACAACCCCGATAAACGCTATCCGGTGTTGTATGTCTCCGATGCCGACTATGCGTTTCCGCTGGTCTGGCAGATGGCGCGTCGCCTGAATGTCGAAGGCCGCAAGATTGATGACTTCATCCTGGTTGGCTTGTCCTATGCCAAGGGCGAGGGCGGCATGCAGAGCCGCCGGCGTGATTACACGCCCACGGTCAATGGCCCGAGCAGTTCACCGGCCGATGCCGTGCATGGCGGCGCCGGCGACTACATCACCTATCTGGAAACGCAGGCGCTGCCGTTCGTGGCGCAGCGCTATCGCAGTGACGAAAGCCGGCGCATCTTCCTCGGCCATTCCTACGGCGCGTTGCTGGGCACGCAGTTGCTGCTGGAGCGGCCGCAGCTGTTCAGTGCCTACATTCTGGGCAGCCCGTCGTACTGGTTCGACAAGCAGGTGATGGAACGCCGCCTGGCCGCCGCGGGCAAAGCCGGTGCGGTGCCGGTGCGGGCCTACATGTACGTCGGCGAATACGAGTCGGTGCAGCATGGCGGCGATGCCGACATGGTGGTTGATGCGCAGCGCATGAGCGGTCTGTTGCGTGCCCGTGGCGGCGATGCATTGCAGCTGAAACTGGATGTGCTCAACGACGAGGACCACCTCAGCGTTGCACCACGCGGTTTCATGCATGGCCTGAAGTACGTGCTGGCCGCGCCGCAGGGCTGAGCGGCATCCGCAGGGCTGGCGGGAGCCGGAACGCAATCAGCGGCCGGTTCCCCCTCCGACGGCACCACGACCAACGGCAGATGTGCTGCGGCGCGGCCTGACTAGACTTCGTTCAATTCCTTACCGCATGCGGTACGTCATGGCCACGCTGACAAGCAAACACCGGATCAATGCAGCGCAGGCACCCAACCGGCGGCGGATCTTCAGTGGCGAGCGCCTGGCCGCACGCGTCAGCTGGTATGCGCCCGGTGAACGTATGCGGCCTCACGCGCATGACTGTCACCAGCTTTCGTTGTTGCTGTTGGGCACCCTCGCCGAACAGACGCCGCAGGGCGAGGAGCGGCTGGCGCAGCCGGCGCTGGGGGTGAAGCAGGCCGGGGTAATGCATGCCAACGATTACGGTCCGTCCGGTGCCTTGATGCTGGGCATCGATCTGCCAGCCGCGTTTGATCTGCAGGAACACCTGGGCATCACGCGAGCCTGGCAATGGCGTGGGCGTGAGTTGCAGCCCGTGCTGCTGCAGGGGCGGGGAATGCTCTCGGCGCTGCTGGCCGGTGAGCTTGCCGGTGACGAGGTCGATAGCCGGTTGTGGGAACTGCTGGCCAGCATGGCGGCCACCGGCGAGCGTTCGGCGGGAACGCCGCCGCGCTGGTTGGCACGCTGTTGCCAACGGCTGCAGGACGAAACCCTCCCGCTCACCGAGTTGGCGCGCGAGGTCGGATTGCACCCGGTGTACTTCGCCCGCGCCTTCGCGCGCTGGATGGGCTGTGCACCTTCGGTGTTCCGCGCACGTGCGCAGTTGCAACGCGCCTTGCCCTTGCTGGCCAAGGGCCAAGCCTTGGCCGATGTCGCGCACGACGCTGGGTTTGCCGATCAATCCCACTTCAGCCGCATTGCCCGTGCGCACAGTGGGCTGACACCGGCCCGGCTGCGTGCATTGTTGCGGGCATGAGCAGGTTCAATCCGTTCAAGACGCCTGCTGACGCGGTAACGCATCGTGGCCGCTGTCAGCCACGGAATCACGTCATGCACCTGCGCGCCATGTTGTCCCCACTATTGCTGCTGTCCGCATGGCTGGGCTGCGTGATGGCCGTACCGGCTGCAACGCCGGAGCACGCCGCGCAGCAGTTGCGTACCTTCTTGGACGGCGTTCCCGAACTGGGGCCGGGCTATGCGGTGGTGGTCGTGGATCGCGAACGGCAAGTGCTCGGCTATGTGCACGGCACGCGCAACGCGGCCAGCGGCGCGCCACTGACGATGGCCACGCCGATGTACATCGCTTCGCAGACCAAGTCGTACATGGGGCTGCTGGCGCAGTTGCTGGATCAACAGGGCGTGTTGCCGCTGGACAGTACCCTGGCCGATCACTGGCCGCAGCTGCAGTTGCCCGATGGCGTGGACCCGGCGGCGTGGACCCTGGCCGATCTACTCAACCACCGCGTGCCGTTGAGCGCCGACGCCATCACCACGCTGGAGGCCTATATCGGCAGTCCCGATCCGGCGCTGTACCCGCAGTTGTTGCAGCGGTTTGCCAGCAAGCGGGCCGATGGCTTCGACTACGACAACCTCGGCTACAACATCTATGCCGCGATCCTGCAGCAACACACCGGTCGGTCGTGGCGCGACTGGTTGCAGCAGTTGCTGTTCACCCCGCTTCAGTTGCATGAGACCTCGACGCGGACGTCGGGCTTCGACCCGGCGCAGCCTGCGTTCAACCACCAATGGCTGGGTCAGGAGCAGGGCTGGCAGGTGGTGCCGCCGAAGCCGGACGCCATCATGCATTCGGCGGGTGGAATGATGACCTCGCCGCGCGACATGGGCCGCTGGCTGCGGTTGCAACTCGGTGGCGTGGCGGCGGTAGGCATCAATGGCAGTGCGCTGACAGCGGCACAGCGCATCGGCGCGCAGGTGGATACCAAGGCGCGCAATGCCTATGAACTGCCGTGTCGCGGCTATGCCTTCGGTTGGAACATCTGCGATTTCGAGGGGCGCACGCTGTACATCCACGGCGGCAGCTACAGCGGCGCGCGCAGCATGATGGCGTTCTCGCCGGAGCTTGGCGTGGGCATTGGCGTGTTTTCCAATTCCGACAACGCCACCGGTTGGTTGACCTCGCGCACCGTGGTGCAGTTCTTCCAGTACCTGGTGGATCACCCGGATGCTGCGACATGGGCCCAGACGCGGCAGGAGGTCTATCCGCGACGGGTGGCCGAGCAGTTGGCTGGTATGCGCGCGCGGCAGGCGAAGGCGCATGCGAATCCGAGTTGGCAGGGATGGGCCTGGCAGCCGCAGGCCGACGTTCGCGCGGCTTACGCGGGACGATTCCGTGGCGAACGCTTGCCAGTTGAAGCCGTCATCAATGAGAAGAACGGCAGCCTACAGCTGCAGTTGGGTGTGTTGTCACGCAGTCTGCAGCCGGCGGTGGTGGATTTATTCGGTGCGCAGGGCGGCCCTTTGGATTCGGTGGAACCGCTGCGGTTTCTGCGTAATGCGCAGGGACGCCTGATGGGGTTTGAATTCGATGGTGAGCGCTACCTGAGCCAACCACCGCCCCCGTAGGAGCGACTTCAGTCGCGAAGCTGATGACGCCCGAACACACAGTCCACAGGTGCATGCATTCCGACCACGGGAAGGTCGCAAACTTCGCGGCACGAAGCCGTTCCTGCCGCTGCATCACCGGAAGAACTGGCTCGGCGTCAGCCCGAAGCGGCGCTTGAACATGGTGGTGAATGCGCTGGGGCTTTCGTAGCCCAGTGCCAAGGCCACGTCGATGACTTTTTCACCGACGGCCAAGCGTTCCAATGCACGCAGCAGGCGCGCTTGTTGCCGCCACTGGCCGAAGGTCATACCGAGTTCGCGCGCACATAGGCGCTGGATGGTTTTCACGTCCACCTTCAGGCGTTCGGCCCAATCCTGCAGCGTGGACGCATCCTCCGGGCGACGCTCCAGTTGCCGTGCGATCACGCGCAGGCGTTTGTCGCTGGGCTCGGGTAGATGCAGTGGAAGTTCCGGCAAGGTCTGCATTTCATCCAGGATCAAACGCATCAAGCGGCCGTCACGTGAGTCTTCGCGATAGGGTTGTTGCACCGTGACCGCAGCGCGGATCAACGCGGCCAGCAACGGCGTGATCGACACCGCCGAGGCGCCGGCCGGGGTTTGTGTCATCGCCGCAGGCGCGATGTACAGGCTGCGCATCTGCACCAGACCAATGCAGTGCACCTGGTGACCGGTGCCGGCTGGCATCCAGATGGCCCGGGTGCTGGGCACCACCCAGCGCCCCATGCCGGCGCGCACCACCAGTACGCCGGATTCGGCATACACCAGCTGATGGCGGTCGGGATGGTGATGCAGGGGAATGAGTGTGTCCGCGCGGTAGTCGCGGGCTTTGCAGAACACCGCGGTTTCCGGCCCGGCCGGTAGCGGCCGGCGCTTGCCGGCCCGCAGTGGGATGTCCTTTTCGAGAGGGTGCATGACCATATCGCGCAAGAAGGGCGTTCGCGGCGACTCTACCATGCAGCCGGTTCCCCCTTCTCGTGGTCTTGCCATGTCCTCTACTGCTCCACCCGTTACTGCATCGACCACCGCGCCGCGCCGTCCGGTTGCGGTGGGCGTGCTCGCTGCGATCAGCAGTTCGCATCTGGTCAACGACATGATGCAGTCGCTGATTCTTGCGCTGTATCCGATCTTCAAGCTGCAGTTCAATCTGAGCTTCACCCAGATCGGCATGATTACGTTGACGTACCAGCTCACGGCGTCGTTGTTCCAGCCGTTGATTGGCCTGCGTACCGACAAGCGACCGGCGCCGTATTCGTTGCCGATGGGCATGACCTCAACCCTGTGCGGCTTGTTGTTGCTGGCCTACGCACCCAACTTCAGCATGGTGTTGGTGGCGGCGATGCTGGTGGGCATCGGCTCGGCCGTGTTCCACCCGGAATCCTCGCGTATCGCACGTCTGGCATCTGGCGGACGTCATGGCCTGTCGCAATCGGTGTTCCAGTTGGGCGGCAATGCTGGCACGGCCATCGGCCCGTTGTTGGCTGCGGCGGTGATTGCACCCAACGGCCAGCGCAGCGTGGCGTGGTTCAGTGGCGCGGCGCTGATCGGCATTGGCCTGCTGATGTATGTGAGCCGTTGGTATCAACAACATCTTGTGATGAGTGCGGCCAAGCCGAAAGTGGTGACGGCGAGCGCCGAACCGTTGCTGCCGCCGCGCACCGTGGCGTGGGTGATCGCAATTCTGTTGGTGCTTATTTTCAGCAAGTATTTCTACATTGCGGGCCTGAGCAGTTTCTACACGTTCTATCTGATGCAGAAGTTCAGCGTCAGCGTGCAGAGCGCGCAGCTGCACCTGTTCGGCTTCCTGGCCGCGTCGGCGGCAGGCACGTTGCTCGGCGGTCCGTTGGGTGATCGCATCGGTCGCAAGCCGGTGATCTGGGCGTCGATTCTGGGTGTGGCACCGTTCGCCTTGATCCTGCCGTACGCCAACCTGCAATGGACCACGGTACTGACCTTGATCATTGGCTTTGTGTTGTCGTCGGCGTTCTCGGCCATCCTGGTGTACGCACAGGAACTGATGCCGCACCGCATCGGCACGGTGTCGGGAATGTTCTTCGGCTTTGCATTCGGCATGGGCGGTTTGGGCGCCGCCGTGCTGGGCGTGCTGGCCGACCACACCAGTATTCTGTGGGTCTACAAAGTGATTTCGTTCCTGCCGTTGCTGGGCATGGTGGCAGCGTTCCTGCCCAATCGCCGCGCTCACTGAAGTAGTAGTTTGCCTGCATGACGAAGCCCGGCAGTGCCGGGCTTCGTTGTTCAGTGGCGGGTGTTTGCGCCGGCGTCGTACCAACCGCGTGAGCGGTTGACGATGGCGACGACCGACAACATCACCGGCACCTCGATCAACACACCGACCACCGTGGCCAACGCCGCGCCGGAATGCACGCCGAACAGGCTGATCGCTGCGGCGACCGCCAGCTCAAAGAAATTACTGGCACCGATCAAGGCGGAGGGCCCGGCCACGCAATGCGCCACGCCGAGCCGTCGGTTAAGCCAATAGGCCAACCCGGCATTGAAGTACACCTGCAGCAGAATCGGCACGGCGAGGATGGCGATGACCAGCGGCTGTTGGATGATCTGTTTGCCCTGAAAACCGAAGAGCAATACCAGCGTCAGCAGCAGCGCGGACAGCGATATCGGCCCCAGTCGGTGCAGCACCGACTGCAGCCGAGCGGGGCCGCCGCGCGCCAATAGCCAACGGCGCAACAGGGCGGCCAGCGCAATCGGAATCAGGATGTACAGCGTCACCGACAACATCAGCGTTGCCCACGGCACGCTGATGGCGGAGATGCCCAGCAGCAACGCCACCAGCGGTGCGAACGCCAGCACCATGATCGCGTCGTTGAGCGCCACCTGGCTCAGGGTGAAGTTGGCATCGCCGCGGCACAGATTGCTCCACACAAACACCATGGCGGTACACGGTGCGGCGGCCAATAAAATCAGACCGGCCATGTAGGCGTCGATCTGCGCGGCCGGCAGCCACGGCGCAAACACGTGGCGCAGAAACAACCAGCCCAGCAACGCCATCGAGAACGGTTTGACCGCCCAGTTGATGAAGAGCGTGACACCGATGCCGCGCCAGTGTTGGCCCACCAGGCGCATCGCGCTGAAGTCCACCTTCAGCAGCATGGGGATGATCATCAACCAGATCAGCACCGCGACCGGTAGATTCACCCGCGCCACTTCCATTCCGCCCAGACGCGCGAAGAGGGTAGGGAAGGTGTGGCCCAGCGTGGTGCCGACGACGATGCACAACGCGACCCATAACGTCAGGTAGCGCTCGAAACCACTCATGCGAGGTGCTGCATCAGTCATTACGGTTGGACTCGTCCTGCGGCTGCAGCAGGCCGATGTGATCGAGCGCGTTCTTCAGTTGCGTGCGATCCACCCAGATATCGGCAGGCAGCGCCAGCAACGCCCTCAGGCGTGCCTTGACGATGCCGTGCGCCTGCAGGAACGCTCGCTGTTTGTCCGCGTCGCTGCCTTCCACTGCCGCCGGATCGGGCAGTCCCCAATGCGCACGCAGGAAGTCGCCGAACACCACCGGGCAGGTTTCGGCGGCAGCGGAGTCGCAGACAGTGATGACCAGATCCATGCGCGGTGCATCGGGAGCGGTGAATTCGTCCCAGGATTTGCTGCGCAAACCCGCGCTGCTGATGCCATCGGCCGTCAGTTGGGTGAGCGCGAAGGGATTGACCGTGCCGGTGGGCTGGCTGCCTGCACTGAAGGCAGCAAAGCGGTGACCACCCCACGCACGCAAGGTGGCTTCGGCCAACACGCTGCGCGCGCTGTTGCCGGTGCACAGGAAAAGGACATTCGTGGTCATGACGTGCTCAGTTCAGGAAATGTACTTGTGCAGGCAGGTTGCCGAAGCCGGGCAGAGACTGCGGAACTCGGCGGTGGCTGCGATGGCTGCGACGACGTGGTCGCGCGCCAGCGGCGCATAACCCAGTTGCATGAAGAACGGCGCAGCGGTTTCGGTCAGCAGCGTCAATCCGGTGATGCCCTGCAACGCGGCATGTGCCTCCAGTGCAGCGACCAACTGCTTTCCAAGACCGGATCCGCGCAGGTCGGGCGACACGGCCAACGAGCGCAGTAGACCTGCAGGCTGCATCGGTTCCACACCGATGACGCCGACGATTCCCGCGCCGTTGTCGGCCGCCAGGAAGTCGATGCGACTGGATGTCAGATCAGCACAGGGCAGGGAAGCCGATGACAGCAATGCCTGGATCGCAGGCAGGTCGGCCTCGGTGGCGGGTCGGATGTGGAGCGTCATCGTCGATAGGCTCAGCGGCAGTCGTTGGGGGCGGGCGAATCACACGGCGCGCCGGCACAGCAGTTGTGCGTGAGGTAGGCGAGCAGCGCGTTCATGGCCGGGTAGTCGGCGCGGTAGCAGACGTTGCGGCCCGCGTTTTCGCTCTGTACCAGACCGGCATGCACCAGTTCCTTCAGGTGGAACGACAGCGTGGCGTTGGGCACCGACAGCGCCTGGGCGATGTCGCCGGCCATACGACCGTCCGGGCCGGCTTCGACCAGCAGGCGGAAGGCCGCCAGGCGGGTGGCATGGCCGAGTGCATTCAGGGCGGAGATGGCTTGATTCGTTTCCATAGTTCTAGAATAGTCGAATGAATATGACAGAACAACCCGACCTTACCGATCTACCTGCGCTTGATCTCCGCCTGCTGCCTGCGCCGCTTGCCGAACGGCTGGACAGCGGCGCGCTACCGCATCGGCCGCGCATCCTGTTGTTGTACGGCTCCTTGCGGCCGGAATCCTATAGCCGAAAGCTGACCCTGGAAGCCGAGCGCATCCTGCGCCAGCTGGGCGCAGACACGCGTGTGTTCGATCCCCATGAACTGCCAATGCTCGACAGCTGCGGCAAGGACCATCCCAAGGTGCAGCAACTGCGCGAGTGGTCGCAGTGGTCCGAGGGGCAAGTGTGGGTATCGCCCGAGCGGCACGGCACGGTGACCGGCGTGCTGAAGAATCAGATCGACTGGCTGCCGCTGGAAGAGGGCAGCGTTCGCCCGACACAGGGCCGCACATTGGCGGTGATGCAGGTCAGCGGCGGCTCGCAGTCGTTCAACGTGGTCAACGCATTGCGCGTGCTGGGCCGTTGGATGCGCATGGTCACCATCCCCAATCAATCGTCGGTGGCGAAGGCGTGGCAGGAGTTCGATGCCAACGGCCGCATGCGTCCCTCGCCGTACTACGACCGCGTAGTAGACGTGATGGAGGAGTTGATGAAGTTCACCTTGCTGGTGCGCGGCCGCAGTGACTATCTGGTGGACCGTTACAGCGAACGAAAAGGCGCGGCGGAGGCTACTGCGCTGGCGCAGGCGGCGGGCGTCATCGAGGAAGCGGCGCAGTAAAGCGCGTCTTTGCGCCTATGGCGCAACAGCGCCCGTGATCCAACAGTAGCGCAAAACCATCCCCTTCCTTTCGCATAGGGGAGGGAAGGGCTGGGGAGGCGGACGCTTCGGTGCGCATGTTGAATACAGCCAGACATCTTGACGGTGCCGCCCAATGAAGCACTCATCGCCCCTAGTAAAGCTCGCCAGCGGCGCGATAGGAATTGAACTGTCTGGATGACACTTTGCAGTGATCTTCACGGTCATTGTGCAAAGGCTCAGTAGCAGCGCTATAGCCAGCGAAGTCACGAACAGACCCAGAGATGTCAAGGTAGGGGTGCTCCTGATGGAAGCCCTTGTCGAGGCCAATCGAAAGAGAATGCGCAACGATAACCGCGCAGCCGCTACTTTTTGAGTCATTTCTCATATCTACCAAGCACTTTGCTCGTCCATCATCCCAAAGCCTTTTGGCAGGGCGTGATCAAGGAGTGAGCACATGCAGTGGTTACAGCACCCGGCCTGGGATGGCCCGGAATCGAAGCATCGACTGATTGATGTTGAATGGCCAGGCATGGGGGAGCTCCCGGCCCTATGGCCAAGTAGCATCCGCTACCGCGATGAACTCAATCGCCCCTTTCGACTCGAAGCGACCTGCTTTTGCAGTGAAGAGGGCATAGAGATCAAGCAGCTGCTGGGTAGGCCTGTGGCTTTTGGTGTGGATATCGGTGCTGGAAAGCGACGCTGGCTCTCCGGAATCATCACCGAGGCCGCAAAGCGCGAGGGCGCTGGCAGTTTCTCGGTGATCGATCTACAGGTGGAATCTGCGTTTTCGCTGCTGGATCGGCGCCGCACCTGCAGAATCTTCCAGGACCAGAGCGTGCCGCAGATTGTCGCGACCGTACTGGATGAACATCGCCAGCGCAATCCCACTATCGCGGCCTCGTTCTCCCATACCAATGTTCTGCAGCGTGACTATCCGCCACGCTCGTACTGCATTCAGTTCAATGAAAGTGACCAAGCGTTCATTGATCGCCTGCTGGCCGAAGAAGGCATCACGTATTACTTCACTTTTGATCGGCAACAGGACGTTGTGTCGCACCAACTGGTGCTCACGGAAACGGCGCCTCACGCGGATCAGCCGCCGCGCGCATTGCACTTCCGAACGCAGGCCGATGCTGTCGGTACGCAGGAGCAATGGCTTACCCGTTGGGAAGCGCAGCGCCGCATTGGCGGGAGCCGAGTCAGCCTTTCCAGTCATGACTATCGGCCGGCTCAGCGGCTGCAGGGCCAGGATGAAAACGCTCAGGAACATGGTGAGTACGGCCGACAAGCCGCCACCAGCCTGACCGACTACCAGGCACTGGCGCCGTACTACGCCGACCACGAGCGTGAATTGGGTCGCTACGCGCGGCTTCGGATGCAGGCTGAAGAGCAGCAGGCAAAAACGTTCCAAGGGCGCGGTCGCCTGCGCAGTCTGGCTACCGGTGAGAGCATCCTTCTCGAAGATCATCCTGCCCATGCCGGGCAAAGCGAGCAGCAGCGCACCTTTGTTATCACCGGCATTGATCTGCAACTGCGCAACAACACGCCTGAAGCGTGGCAACTGCCTTCATCGCTGCTGGAACAGGCCGGCTTTGGCGACGTTGAGGAAGGAAGCGAACGGCCTTCTGCGGCATCAACGAACGACGTCCAACTGCGTTTCAGTGCAGTCCACCGGGATGTTCCGTTGGTGCCACGTTACGCAGGAACGTTTGATCGCCCGACCGCGAACGGGCCGCAGACAGCCACCGTTGTCGGTCCTGCAGGCGAAGAGGTGTTCACCGACGCACTGGGGCGAATCCGCATCCAGTTCCATTGGCAGCGTCCTGATGAACATCCCGCTGGCACGGCCGCGAGCAATGAACGTTCTTCAACCTGGGTGCGCGTAGCCATGCCCAGCGCTGGCGATAGCTTTGGCCATCAATTCGTGCCGCGTATCGGTCAGGAAGTGTTGGTCGCGTTTCTGCATAACGATATCGATCGGCCGGTCGTTGTTGCCACGCTGTATAACGGCCAGCATGCAACGCCTGCCTTCAGTGGGCGGCGTGGGCTGCCGGGGAACAGCGCACTGTCCGGTATCCAGTCGCGTGAGCACCGTGGGCAGGGCCACAGCGAATTGCTGATGGATGACACGCCTGGGCAAGTCCGCGCCCGGTTGGCGACCACGCCGTTTGCCAGCGAACTCAACCTTGGCAAGTTGACTACGCCCCGCGTGGACGGCCAAGCGCAGCTGCGTGGCGATGGTGCCGAATTGCGAACCGATGCTGCACTGGCGTTGCGCGCGGCCCACGGAATCCTGATTACCAGCTATGCGCGTGAGCTGGCACGCGGCGGGCAACTGGATCGACAAGAACTGTTGACGTTGCTGGATGACTGCGGCGAACTCTTTCGCGGATTGGGGCAGACCGCGACCAATCGCGGTGCGAAGCAAAGTAGCGATGAGGGCTTGACGCAGTTGCAGGGCGCCCTGACGGAGTGGCCGGAAGCAGGCGATCAAGCGGGTGAGCCGGTCGTCGCCATCGCGGGCGACGCAGGAATCATCAGCGCCACTCCGCAATCGCAGTTGCATTACGCCGGTCGAAACCACGACGTTGTTGCAACTGACCATGTGCAGTCGGTCAGCGGCGGCGTCACGCTTCTGCAGGCAGGGGGAGGGATGTCTCTCTACGCTCAGGATGGTGGCATCCAAGCCATCGCCAACCGCGACAACGTGCTGATACAAGCGCAGGACGCAGACATCGCACTCAATGCGCAGAAGTTTCTGCATGCCTCGGCCAGCGAAGGGGAAGTGCTGATTACTGCGCCCACCATTCGTCTGGTTGCTGATGACGGCAGCTACATCCGCATCGGCAGCGGCATCGAGATTGGTACGCAAGGCGACGTGAAAGTGCATGCCGCAAAACACGATTGGGTGGGGCCGAAGACGGAAAGCGTCGCCATTCCCGCATTCGGGCGTGATCCAGCGGCGCGACAGCATCGGTTTCATTACGAGGGTGACGTAACCGCTGTGGTCAACAATTTGGCGTATCGCCTTGTCATGGAAGATGGCGATGTGGTGGAAGGAACTGCGGGAGCCGACGGGCAGGGAGAGCGTGTAGAGCGCGAGACCATGCAGAAGGTAACGGTTGAAATATCCACTCCCGCCGAAGATGCAGGTCAATGAGGCGCGCAAACGTTCATATTTCAGGTTCGTTGCGTGACTGCGCTCATATCAAGAAGTTTCGGCGGCACGCCGGTCCTCCCTTTGCATGCTGTCCCGAAACGAGTGGCGGATCGAAGCGAGTGCAGGCCATTGATGGCAAGGAAGCCAGCGTGAAAACAGGAGTGTGCAAGTGAGTAACTACGAAGCGGTGGGCCAGAGCCGGCTTACCCCAAATTCCACGGTGCCGAACAACACACCGGTACGCCGTCAGCGTCCGGGCGTGGTCATTTTCCTGCACGGCGTCAACGATCCCGGTGCCAGCTACGCTTCGGTCGAAGATGGGTTATGCCAGGGCTTGAACGAACGGTTGGACCGCGCGGATCTGAGGCCGGGACGCTATGGCGTGGACTACAGGGCGTCGGCTAGAAAGCCAGAAAGCGAGCGAACGCAAGACGACATCGATGCTCTGGATGACCCGGACACGCACCTCTACATGCGGAAGGATAAATACGCCAAAAGCGTGATGATTCCTTTCTATTGGGGATATCGAGCCGCAGACAACGAGATCAAGCGGGAGCCTAATGGCGACCCGACTAAAATCCGCACCCAGTACCAGGACAAGCGCGGAAATCGCCTTGATCGGCATTTCGGTAAGGCAGGCGGATTCTTCGCCAACGCCACCAATAATTTGGTGGAAATGTATGGCGAGGGCTTCGACAAGTTCATACGTCATGTGGCCAACCCTACGTTGCCCAACAGCCAGCACATGGCCACAGGCCCTCACCGTCGCTACTTCGTGCTCGCGGCCGAACGTTTGGCGACGCTTGTAAGCACAATCCGAGGTCTCTATCCGTCTGAGACCATCACAATCATTGGGCACAGCCAGGGCACGTTGATCACCCTGCTGGCACAGGCACTTTTAGCAGACCGATCACAGCGGTGTGCAGACTGCGTAATCATGGTGGCCAGCCCTTATTCGATTCTGACCGGCCCTACTCCAAGTGGGCACAATACACTCTCGACCCTGCTCCGAATCGTCGAGCACGTTACAAAAAACCCGTATGCCATGCCCGCACTCGGCGATATTTCAGAAGGTCAGCCGAATGCGGGCGGCCGTGCGGGGGCACGGTGGAACCCGCGGCAGGGACACCGCATTGGCAAGGGCTCGGAAACCATTGTTTTTCCCGAGCGCGACAATCGCGGCAAAGTGTATCTGTACTTCAGCCCCGACGACTCAACGGTTGGGCTTGATACGGTCGTAGGCATTGGCACCTTCGGCGTTCCCGATACGGCCAACGGCTCTCCGGCGATGGAGAAGCTGCGCGAAATGCGCTTCTTTCAAAGGCTTTGGACGAAGCGACATCGCGGAGGAAAGCCTGTGTTGGTTGGTGCTGAACCCTGTCGGCAACTGCTGCGCGCCGAAGGCGAACCACGTCATGCCGCCGGTTGGTCGTTGAAAAGCACCGCCGCTGAACCCATGAGCAAAACCGAATCCCTTTGGACCAATGGCGAAGCGTTGGTACCAAGCCATGTGCCGCAGATGTTTGGCGGCGAAGCCGTCAAAGGTAGCCCGACCACCCTGGGTAAGGACCGGCCTGATGACGTCACACAGAACATTGCGCTGGGCAAGGAGAGTGCGAATTTTCCCTGGATTCCATTGCCAGACACGTATGCCGGCATGAATTCAGATGCCGCACGTGCGAAGTTCAACAGCGCGTCACCGGACGAGAACAAGCACACCGCAAGCGTTCGACTTACTAGTTTGATCCACCGAACGATGGAACGGGAGATGACCCCGGAAGAGGCTCGCGAGTGGATGTGGAATACGAAGAGCAAGTGGGAGGACAACAGCTATCACTCTGCCATCCTGCGCGATCCGGAAAACCATCGCTGGGTAACCGCGATGGACGTGGCAATCGGGCAAGGCTTCAGCCTGGACGATCGTGATTGGAGGCAGCTGCTGACACTGATGGCGGATTGGAAGATGGGACGAGAGCAACTTAAAGCCATGCAAAATAATCCAAAGTGGCAGGAATTAAGTGAGTCCACACGAAAGCTCATTGTTGCATCGGCCAGGTACTACAGACGCGGTGAATTCCCGGCGGCCGATCTTGTCGATCTCAAGACCCTTCCCCAGCTAGTGACCGGCATAATTTTCGGGGGGAGCAACCTGTGAACACCGTAGGAAGATTGCGCCCCCGCGTTGCACCGTACGGCTGGACCGCAGTTGCACTCTGCCTGGCATGGACCCTCTGGATATTATTGATGGGCACGCCCCCAGATTCCGATACCACACTTAACGAACTGGAGAAGGGCTACATGCGTACCGCGATCGGCTGGGGTATTGGCGGAATCAGCGTGCTGGTCGCGCTGGTCTTTGGTGGCCACTGGGGTCTAAAAGCACTATCTCGCCAGTCAGGTGAGGCGCCCAGCGCGGTGGCTGGAAATACCCCTCTTCACGAGCAACAGGATGAAAGCACCTGGTCACTTGAACTGCGCGGCGTAGGGTTTGCACCAGGCCCCCATCATCAGGTGTCGGTCTGGAAAAAGATCCAAGAGAAACGCGATAACTTCGCATCGATCTATTCGCAGGATCCGAATGACTACCCAGACTCGGCGCAGAGTCGGCAAGTCTATGCCGGCACAAGAACTGGGTCGGCATTTCGGTATGCGGCCGGCGACGCAGTGGCATATTGGCCCATTCCAACCTTCGCAATAGAACCGCCGAATCTTGCAAAACGGGACTACATGCGTGCCGCAGACTTGATCGACACCGGGAGATTCAAGGGTTCCCTTGGCGTCACATTGTTTCTGTGGCAGCAAGATGCCAACGTTGCCCATGCACAGCCCATGATTGAGCAGCTCTTTGAGCTCTTCGACACTCAGACAGAATTGCCCTTGGCCATGATCGCAAGCCGCGACGGTGATGTGACGCGGCAACCCTATGCGCCTCCCGGTACTCCCCCACTATCAGACGAGCACTTCGTGCCTGTGGTGGAAGACACCACCGCAACGCTGTTGGTTGCGCGTACTGACCGCGTGGATCGCTACCTGCGGCCCTTTGCTCCGAATTACGCTGAGGACAATCAGGACAATCGCACGGATTTGGGCAAGCTCTGGTCTTTTTTCTTTGAGAACAAAACCAAGGCAATGGATCATTACGAGGAGGAAGCTCGGAAAGCTGGCGCCACAGATCCTATCGCACCCGGCACCACGCCAACGTCCTACTGGCAGGCCGCATTGCCTGCACTATGGGCAACAACTGACAACCGTGGCCCCGGTGAGTTCAAGCCCACACCATGGCTGCCGATCCGCTGGGCCAAACATCAAGTCGAAGAGTTCGATCGGGCGCCTCACCTCGGGCACCTGCATCGGCCGATCAAGGTCATGCTGCGTGATGCAGAGGGCAAGCCGCTGAAGCCGGCATTGCAGACCCAGGCGATGCTTGAAGGCTGGCAGCGGGCGCTGGCCACACTGCCGGAGGGAAGCGTGCCGAGCCGCGTGTTCTACGACAGTCATGACGGCACTGCGTTGAACGTGGCTCTGAACAACGCGCTGCATGCATTGAACACCGATGGTCATGGACTGGAGCTGGGCAATGTCGATGAGGGCTACGACATTGGCCGCCGCATCGCCAATGTCGGGGTGACCAGCCCGTTAGTGCAGATCGGGCTGGGTGCCGTTGCCAGCTATCACGAAGGCGGGGTCAGCGCGGTGGTATATGCCGGCGACGATGGCAGCGCCACCATCCAGATGGTGCGTCCGCCCAGCGCCGAAGATAAGGCCAAAAATAACCCGCCCGGTGTCAACCTCGATCCCTTCAAGCGACGGGTGCGCGGCGGATGACATCGCCCATTTGCCTGGGGGATGCCACTAGCAGCGGCGGCATGGTCACTGAGTGCCAGCTCGCGGGTAGTCACGCGGTGAAGGGAAAGCCCATCGCCGTGCTTGGTGACAGTGCGTCGTGCCCCATGCATCGCGGGAGCTTCCAATTTATTGAGGGTCACCCAACGCGCTTGATGCAGGGAAAGCCCGTGGTGCTTGAGGGGCACAAGCTTGCCTGCGGTTGCCACGCTATTGCTGGAACCGCAGATGCTATTCGGGTGGCCTGAAGAACCCCACCATGCGCTTGGCGGTGATGTGTTTATGGTTGATCGCATCAACGCGTGTCCATTACCAGCAGATCCACCTCGCCGATGCCGCGTTTGAACTGCAGTGCT
Source organism: Stenotrophomonas sp. (assembly GCF_050737575.1). GTDB lineage: Bacteria > Pseudomonadota > Gammaproteobacteria > Xanthomonadales > Xanthomonadaceae > Stenotrophomonas. The sequence continues at coordinate 323,674 of NZ_JBOHXW010000001.1, read as the reverse complement.
GCCTGCGGCCTGAGCAGGACAACCCAGCGCTGCAGCAGTGGTTGGCGATGTGTACCCGGATAGTGGTGGGTACAGATAGCTGATCTGCCGGTTGCTGCATGAGGTTGGGTGATATTCCTGGAATATATGCACGAAATTGCATGATTGTATTCGGTGATGCATTATTTGCGCCCGCTTCGTGAAGTGGGGGCTGCCCCGTGCAGCTGCCGCCACAAGTCAGCAACGCCCCGCATCCAGGCCCATCCATATGAGCAGCCCCGAATCAGACGCACTCCCGCAGGAGCGCCAGCAGCGCATCCTCAACCAGCTCCAGGCCACGGGCCGCGTGGTTGCTAATGACTTGGCCATCGCGTTTGGGGTTTCCGAGGATTCCATCCGCCGCGATCTGCGTGATCTCGCAAGCCGGGGCTTGTGCCGACGTGTCTATGGCGGCGCGTTGTTGCCGACGCCGCAGTTCGACGCGCTGCCCGCGCGTATTCAGCGCACTGACGATGGCCGCAGTGCCTTGGCCGCGTATGCGGCATCGCTGATCCAGCCGGGGCAGGTGATCCTGCTTGACGCCGGTTCAACCAACGTTGTGATTGCGCAGCTGTTGCGCGACAAAAAGGTGACAGTCGTGACCAACGCGCCGGCCGTTGCGGACGCGCTGGCCGGTGAATCGGCGACGGACGTGCTGATGATCGGTGGCAAGATCGACCCGCAAAGCGGCGGCGCCATCGGCGCCATCGCGCTGCAACAGCTGATGCAGGTGCAGGCCGATGTGTGCATTCCGGGCGCATGCGCGGTGGATCCGGAAACCGGCGTGTGGGGCATCAACGTCGAAGAGTGTGCGTTCAAGCAGGCGATGATCCGCGTGAGTGGCATGACCCTCATCGTTGCCACGCACGAGAAGATCGGCGCGCGTGCAAGTTTCCGTATCGCAGGCATCGATCAGGTGGATCACTTGGTCATCGCTGACAGCATTTCAGCCGAACTACGCGAGCGGTTCGCTACCGATTCCCTGCGCGTGCACACAGTCGCCGTCGGTGCGGCTTGAATTCTTTCCATCCCGATGTTGGCCGTCCTGCGCCTGCGTCTTTGTTCGACTCCACTCATGACCGACCTCGCAACGCTTCAACGCCATCAACAGGCTGCCACACGCGCCGCTTTCTTCGTGCCGGGGTTTGCCATTGCCTGCTGGGCGCCATTGGTGCCTTTCGCCAAGCAACGCGCCGGTCTGGATGACGCCATGCTCGGCGTGGTGTTGCTGTGTCTCGGCCTGGGCTCGCTGTTGGCGATGCCGATTGCCGGCATGTTGGCGGCGCGACACGGTTGCCGTCCGGTGATGCTGGTGACGGTCGTGATAATGGCGATCACTTTGCCGTTGTTGGCGCTGGCGCCGACGCCGCTGACGATCGGCGTGGTGCTGCTGGTGTTCGGCGCGGCCATCGGCGCGATGGATTGCGTGATGAACCTCCAGGCGGTGGTTGTCGAGCGCGAATCGGGGCGGCCGATGATGTCCGGCTTCCACGCCTTCTACAGCATTGGTGCGCTCACTGGCGCGGTGCTGGTGACGCTGCTGTTGTCCGCCGGTGCAAGCGAACAGGTGGCGACGTGGGTCGTCGCCTTCGGCGCGGCGCTGGTCACCGCCTTGTCATTGCGGCATTGGCGCACGGAGCGCGCTGCGCAGGGCGGGGCAACGTTCGCGTTGCCGCGTGGCGTGGTGGTCCTGATCGGCCTGGTGTGCTTTGTCACCTTCCTGACGGAAGGCTCGATGCTGGACTGGAGTGCGGTGTTTCTGCACGAGGTGCGCGCCATCGACCTGGAACAGGCGGGCTGGGGTTTTGTTGCTTTCAACGTGGCAATGATGGTGACGCGCTTGTTGGGTGATCGACTGGTCAGCCGGCTGGGTGCATCTCGCGCGGTGTTGCTGGGGGGCTTGCTTGCGAGCGCGGGCTTTGCACTGGCGACATTGGTGCCGAGCTTTTCCATCGCACTGTTGGGCTATGCACTTGTCGGCATTGGCTGCGCCAACATCGTGCCGGTGATGTTCACTCTGGCTGGGCGACAAACGCGGATGCCGGAGAGCGTCGCAATCCCGGCGGTCACTACCTTGGGATATGCCGGTGTGTTGCTTGGGCCGGCATCGATTGGCTTCATCGCCCAGCACTGGTCACTGCCATTCGCGTTCTTGCTGGCCGCCTTCGCACTGGCCTGCGTGGCGGTAATCGGCGCGTTGATTGCCCGGTCAAATTAACGGCGTCGTCCGGGCGCAGGTTTCCCGATGATAAGCGTTGTGCGGTGGTTGCGCTGAGCGGCGGATTCAAGCGGAAAGGCTGACATTTGCGGTGGCCGGGCCTATGGTTCGCCGCACACGACTCATGACGAGCCCCCCGGGAGATTCTCATGGCTGCTTTCCTTCGCACGCTGTCGCTGTTGTTTACCGCCGCCTTGCTCGCACCGCTACAGGCGCACGCCGCCGACAACGGCATTGCCGTTGATCACACGCACTACGCAAACCGACCTTTGCTGCCGGACTTCACCGGCGCGGACTGCCCGGACATGCCACGCGGGCTGGAGCAGGTGAAGGGCAACCTGTATCGGCATACCAGCGGTGCTGGGCTGTCGGTGCACAGTGGCTTGGTCCTGATCACCAAGGACGGCGCGTTGGTGATTGATCCAGCGGCGACCTGTACCTCCGGCTGGTTGCGTGACGAGATCCGCACGCGCTTCGGCGTGCCGGTAAGTTATGTGGTTTACACGCACGGGCATGCCGATCACATCAGCGGCGGCCAGGTGTTCCAGCAGGACGGCACCATCGTGGTCGCCAACCAGCGTGCAGTGGAGCCAATCGTCGGCGAGAAGCTTCCCACCGCCGTGCCCGATCGCGTGTTCGACAAGGACATGAGCATCACGCTGGGCGGTGAAACCGTACTGCTGCATCGCGTGGCGGCGAGCCATTCGGACAGCATGATCATGGTGTTGTTTCCCGGCTATAAAGCGCTGCAGTGCACGGATGTCTGCCAGAGCGGAACCATGCCCTACAACGATTTCCTCGACTTCTACTATCCGGGATGGATCGAGACGCTGGACTGGGTGATCGCGCAGGACGTGGACTTCATCGACGTCGGTCATTACTCGCCGGCCACCCGCGAAAATCAGATCGCGTTGCGCGCGTATATGGTTGACCTGCACCAGCAGGTGCTTGAATTGGTCCGCGCGGGACAGTCATGGGATGAGCTGTACCGCAAAGTGACGTTCAGCGCCGAAACCAGGGCCTGGATCGGCTTCGACACGATGAACAAGCTGAACATCATGGGCATGTACCGCTGGGTCTCAAACCACCGTCGCGGTGAATGGTGACGGAGCGTGGCTGGAGGCGTGAGCGTGCGCGTTGCGCGGCTCACGCTGGAGTCTGAATTCGGGAGAAGCACCCTGGTTTTCGCGTGGCGGTGCCGAATGGGGGGGCGGTTGCGAACCTTGTCGGTGACTCCATAACGCAATCAGCACAGCGTGCTGATATCGCATTCCAATGCGGGAAATGGCGCGCTGGCCCGAATCCGCGTCAGAAACACCGTTACCTTCGGCCGATCCCGGGCAGCCCCGGAATCCACTAGGCTCTCAGGCGGTGCCGCGCGTGCTCGCGCGGCCTTTCCCTGTTTGGTCGGAGATGTCCATGTCGTTTTCCAAGCTCGCCCCGTTGTCCCTGACGGTCGCCATCGTTGCTTCGCTGGCCGCCTGCGGCAAGACCGAAGCACCTGCTGCCGCTGCTGCTGCCAAGCCGGCGTTTGATCAGTCGCAGATCAAGACGCAGCTGATTTCCCTCAACGCGGCCGATCTGGATCCGTCCATCTCGGCGTGTACGGACCTCAACGGTTTCGTCAACAGCAAGTGGCTCGCCGCCAACCCGGTGCCGGGCGACCAGACCACCTGGGGCAGCTTCGAGATCCTGCGTGAGCGCTCGCTGGAAGTGCAGCACGCGCTGGTGCAGCAGGCCGCCGCCGCCAAGGCGGAGGCCGGTTCGGTGGAAGCCAAGATCGGTGACATCTGGAACACCGGTTCGGACGAAGCGAGCATCGAAGCCGCCGGCATCACCCCGCTGCAGCCGGAGCTGGACAAGATTGCGGCACTGAACGACACCGCCGCGCTCGGTGGCTACCTGCGTGACAGCTACGCGCAGGGCAATGGTTTCCTGTTCGGGCTGTATGGCAGCCCGGATTTCAAGGATTCGTCCAACGTCATCGCCTATGTCGGCCAGGGCGGTCTGGGTCTGCCGGAGAAGGGCTATTACTTCGACGAATCGCAGGCCAAGATCCGCGACGCGTATGTGGCTTACATCGAGCAACTGCTGGCCCTGTCCGGCGTGGACGCTGCGCAGGCCAAGGAACAAGCCAAGGCCGTGATGGATTTCGAGACCCGCCTGGCCAAGGCCTCGCTGTCGCGTATCGAATTGCGTGACCCGTCCAAGCGCTACAACCCGCTCAGCGCCGCCGATGCCGACAAGCAGACACCGAACTTCAGCTGGACCGCATTGTTCGACACGCTGCAGATTCCGGCCAAGGACAAGTTCTCGCTGGCACAGCCGGCCTTCTTCGCCGAGCTGGACAAGATGCTGGCCGACGTACCGGCAACCACTTGGCAGGCCTACCTGCGCTTCCACACCGTGGACAACGCGGCGCCGTACCTGAGCAAGAATTTCGAGCAGGCCAACTTCGAGTTCTTCAACAAGACCCTGCGCGGCCAGCAGGAAATGCAGCCGCGCTGGAAGCGTGTGCTGGACTCGGTGAACGGCTCAATGGGTGAGGCGCTCGGCCAGCTGTATGTGGATGCGGTGTTCCCGGCCGAGTCCAAGGTGGCGATGGAGCACCTGGTGCAGAACCTGTCGGTCGCACTGAAGGCGCGCCTGGAATCGCTGCCGTGGATGGGCGATGACACCAAGAAGAAGGCGCTGGAAAAGTGGGCCAGTTTCACCCCGAAGATCGGCTACCCGGACAAGTGGCGTGACTGGTCGGGCCTGACCACCAATGGCGACAGCTACCTGGGCAACATGCAGGCCGCACGCGCGTTCAACTACCGCTACATGCTGGGCAAGATCGGCAAGCCGGTGGACAAGACCGAGTGGGGCATGACCCCGCAGACGGTGAACGCGTACTACAACGCGACCAAGAACGAGATCGTGTTCCCGGCCGCGATCCTGCAGCCGCCGTTCTTCGACGCCAAGGCCGATCCGGCCCTGAACTACGGTGGCATCGGCGCGGTGATCGGCCACGAAATGATGCACGGCTATGACGACTCGGGCAGCCAGTTCGCCGCCAATGGCAACTTCGACAACTGGTGGACCGACGCCGATCGCAGTGCATTCAACAGCCGCACCGACCAGCTCGTCGCGCAGTTCGACGGCTACGAGTCGCTGCCGGGCATCAACGTCAAGGGCAAGCTGACCTTGGGTGAAAACATCGGCGACCTGGGCGGTTTGACTGTGTCGTACGACGCGCTGCAGATGGCGTTGAAGGAAGACGAAAAAGCCAATGTGCCGGTGGACGGTTACACCCAGGACCAGCGCTTCTTCATGAATTGGTCCACCGTGTGGCGCCGTAATTTCACCGATGGCGAGCTGCGCGTGCGCCTGAACACCGATCCGCACGCACCGGCCAACTTCCGTGCCAATGGTGCGCCGTCGAACATGCCGTCGTACGCCGCAGCGTTCCAGTGCAAGGCCGGCGATGCGATGGTGCGCGCCGACGACAAGCGTGTCGTGATCTGGTGATTGCGGCAGTTGTTTGAAGATGTGATGTGAGAAGGCCCGGCATTGCCGGGCCTTCTTTTATCTGGGTGTCTGGGTGAAACGGGAAGGGTGGCGCTCACGCCAACCCCTCTGCCGTCAACGGGAGAGGGGCGCTATTTTCAAGTGGATTGCGCGTGTCATTTCCATGCGCACAGATGTGCCTGCTGGTCTCCTTGTCGCCGAGGAGATGATCAAGGGCAAATTACCGGGGCAGATGTTCCAGCACATACTCGGCCGAGGACACCTCGAACTTGCCGGGCTCTTCCACGAAGCAGCCACGCACGATGCCGTCTTCCACATACAGCGCGAAGCGGCGCGAACGGATGCCCATGCCGGAACTGCTGGCGTCCATCTCCAGGCCCAATGCGCGGGTGAAGTCGCCGTTGCCGTCGGACAGCATCTGCAGGCCGTCCGGCACCGATTGCGACTTGGCCCAGGCCTGCATCACGAACGGGTCGTTGACTGCCATGCAGAACACTTCGATGCCGCGGCTGCGGAAGTCGTTGAAGTGCTCGACATAGCCGGGCAGGTGACGGGCAGAGCAGGTCGGGGTGAACGCGCCGGGGACGGCAAACAACACCACCTTGCGGTCGTCGAACAGCGTGTAGGTGTCAACCGTCTCCAGCCCTTCGCGCAGACGCTTGAGGGTGACTTCCGGAACACGATCGCCAACTTGGATGGACATTGCGGACTCCTGAATCTGAATTGAAGTTTAGTGAGGGAGGGGAAGCGCAGCGTCAACGGCTTGAAAAGACCGTTTTCACACAACACCTCGTGGGCATGGAACGGCAGCGCCGTTGTGGTCTGCCAGCCGCTACTTAGCAGGAGGACATGATGAGCATCGTACGTTACCGGCAGTGGCCGACGCAGTCCGACATCCGCCACTTGCTGGCCCCGTTGCTGGAAACGCCCGCCACGGCACGCGAAGGCTGGGTGCCTGCCGTGGATATCCGCGAAGAAACCGCGCAGTTTGTGTTGCTGGCCGATCTTCCCGGCGTGGAGCCGTCCAGCATCGAGGTGCAGATGGACAAGGGCGTGTTGTCGATCAAGGGAGAACGCACCGCGACGGTTGCCGCTGAAGCAGAGCGGTTCTCGCGCAGTGAGCGTGCCCACGGCGCCTTCAACCGGCGTTTCACGCTGCCCGACACCGCCGACGCGGAGGGCATCGTCGCCCGCAGCCACAACGGGGTGCTGGAAATCCGCATTCCCAAGCGCAACGAGGCCGCGCCCCGGCGTATCCAGGTGGAATCGGCGACCGCTGCCTGAGCGGTGTGAGCATCTTTCCACCAGCAGGACCGCCGTGGCCCGTTAGAATGGCGCCACGGCGGTTGCCGGTTGCATGACGGCCCGTTGCCGAAAGGTGGCGGGCCTGACTTTTTTGCAGAGGTGTAAGGATGGAATTCAAGGATTACTACGCAACGCTGGGCGTGGAGCCCACCGCCGGCGATGCGGAGATCAAGACGGCTTACCGGCGCTTGGCGCGCAAGTATCACCCGGACGTCAGCAAAGAAGCCGGCGCCGAAGACAAGTTCAAGGCCGTGAACGAGGCCTATGAAGCGCTGCGCGATCCGGCCAAACGCAAGGCCTACGATCAGCTGCGCGCGCAGGGCTATCGTCCCGGCGAAGAGTTCCAGGCACCGCCGGGTTTCGGTGGCGGTCAGGGCTTTGATTACGAAGAAGTGTTTGGCGGCGCAGGTGCGGGCGGCGGCTTCAGTGATTTCTTTGAAAGCCTGTTCGCCCGCCAGCGTGGCGGCGGTGGTGCAGGCGGTGCGCGTGGCCGCAATGGCTTCGGCGGCAGCGCTGGCCCGCAACCGATGCGTGACACCCGCGCCAAGCTCTCGGTGCCCTTGGAGGCCGCCTACAACGGCGACAGCCTGCGCATCACCGTGGACGGTCGCCAGCTCGATGTGCGCGTGCCCAAGGGCATCCGCCCGGGGCAGGTGATCCGTCTGAGCGGGCAGGGCAGCGGTGGCGGCAACCTGATGCTGGAAGTGGAATACGCCGCGCACCCGCAGTTCGAGGTGGACGGCCGCAACATTCTGTACACGCTGCAGGTCACCCCGTGGCAGGCCGCATTGGGCACCAGTATCAGCGTGCCCACGCTCGGTGGCTCGGTGGAACTGAAGGTGCCAGCCGATTCGGACAGCGGCCGCAAGCTGCGCCTGCGCGGCCGTGGTTTGCCGGGCAAGCCGGCCGATGGCGATCAGATCGTCGAACTGGAAGTCATCGCACCGGTGCCGGAAAACGACGCCCAGCATGCGGCGTATCGCGAACTGGCCAAGGCGTTTGGGGACAGTGTTTGACGACCTCCCCTTCTCCCGCTTGCGGGAGAAGGTGCCCCGAAGGGGCGGATGAGGCGAGCTTTTGCTCTACGTGCTTTTAGGAGCCCCCTCACCCCAACCCCTCTCCCGTAAAGACGGGAGAGGGGCTTTAAGCATAGCGCGCTTCTGGGCTCACTTGCCCGGCATGCGCAGCGCCTGCTCCAACGCTTTCGGGTCGCCGTCATTGGGCTGCGCGGTGATGCCGATCAGTCGGGTCAACAACGGATATACATCCACGTTGTCGAACGCGGTCAGCTGCTTGCTTTGGGCAAATGCCGGGCCGCGCGCGACGAATACCGCCTGCATCGATGGCAACGCCGGGTCGTAGCCGTGTGAGCCACTATTACCGGGTGCACGCTTGGCGAGCATTTCCGCGGTCACTGCATCCCAACCTTCATCCATCTGGCAGATGATGGCCGGCACACGCGGGTTTTGGCCGTAATGCCAGCGCGTCGGCAACTGCGCCTTGTTCCAGCATTCGTAGTGGGCATGGCGACCGAGCAGTGCTTTCTCGGCTTCTGCCTGCTTGCCGGGTTGCGGTGCGAAACCAACCGACTGCCCAATGGAAACGGCGCGCGCGATGTCCGGCGCGACCATGTCATCGGGCGTGATTACTTGATCCTGCTTGACCGTGGCCATGCCGTGGTCGGAGACGACGACGATGTTGGTGCGATCCAGCGAGCCGTCGCGCGCCATGCCGTCGATCAACAGGCCAATCGCCGCATCCACCTGGCGCAGCGCCGCTGCGTATTCGGGGGAATCCGGGCCGTATTTGTGGCCGGCTTTGTCCACATGCTCCATATAGGCAGCGACGAAGCGCGGCTTGATTCCGTCCGGCGCGCCCTGCAGCCATGACAACACCAGCTCCATGCGCTCGGGCAGCGGCACGCTGTCGTCATACGGGTGGCGCTGCTGCGCCTGCAAGCCGTGGATCGGTGCTTCACTGCCAGGCCAGGACCAGGTGGCGCTTTTGTAGCCGGCCTTCTCGACGCTGACCCAGAGCGGTTCGCCGCCTTCCCACCAGGCGGGGTTGCGCACGGCCTCGCGATCTCCAACGCGGAAGTCACCCAGCGCGTCGGCATTCATGCTGTTGTGGACCACGCCGTGGTGATCCGGGCGCAGGCCGGTGACCAGCGTGTAGTGATTGGGGAAGGTCAGCGACGGATAGGAAGGCCGCATGCCGACCGACCGCACGCCTTCGTGCGCCAAGCGCGACAGATTGGGGCTGTTGCCGCTGTCGAGCATGTCCGCACGCAGGCCGTCGATGGACAACAGCAGCACGGTCGGTGGCGCCGGAGGTGGAGAGGATGGCGTGGGCGAAGTTGCGCACGCGGCGAGCAGGGCGCAGGTCAGCGCCGCAACGGGAAAGCGTATGGAAATCATCGCGCCATGATAAATCGGGCGTGTGACGCTTTGGCGCTTTGGTTGGTGTTGGGGTGTGGAGTTTGAACGCACATGCATCGCACCTGCGCGAGCAAGAGAACATGCAATCCAGCAGGCAACCGCGATCAGTCCCCTCCCTTTTGCGCCGCGAAGGGGAGGGCTGGGGAGGGGGAGCTTCTGTCTCTGCGCTTGCCGGCTCAGCGCCTAACCACGAATTCCAAGCCCGCAACTCAAGCAAACAAATCCGCCACCGGTTCTTTCACACCAATACCTTCCAGCCGCAACAGTGCCGCCTTGGTCGGCAAGCCGCCGCCGAAGCCGGTCAATGCGCCGTTGTTGCCGATCACGCGATGGCAGGGCAGCACGATGGGCAGCGGATTGCGACCGTTGGCAGCACCCACCGCGCGGGTGGCGGTGGGTTTGCCGATGCGTTCGGCAAGCTCGCGATAACTCCAGGTAGCGCCGAACGGAATGCGCGCCAGCATCTGCCAGACATCCAATTGAAAGTCGGTGCCGGCCGGCGCCAGGATCAGGTCGAACTGGCGGCGCTTGCCCTGCAGGTATTCCAACAATTGCCGGCGCGGTTCGGCAACGAAATCGGCGTCGTGCTGCCACTGCTCGCGGCCTTTGGCGTCGTGGCGGTTTTCGGCGAACAGGATGTGGCGTACGCCGTTTTCATCGGCGGCGACGGTGAGTGGGCCGATGGGGGTGTCGAAGCGGTCGTAATAGAGGGTCATGTCAGGACTCCTTGGTCGGTTCTGCGGACAGATGCCACAAGTGCAGCACGGCGTAGGCACGCCAGGGCCGCCAGGCCTGCGAGCGGGCTTCGGTTTGTTTTTCGCTGAGGCGGGTGCCTTCGCCCAGCACCTGTTGCAGCACCAGATCACCCGCGGGGAAGGCATCGGGCATGCCCATTGCCCGCAGCGCCATGTAATGCGCGGTCCACGGGCCAATGCCGGGCAGGGCGGTGGCTTGCTGGACGAAGTGCTCCAGCGTCTGCGCGCGGCTGAAATCCAGCCGGCCTTCGGCGCAGGCACGCGCCACGGCACGCAAGGTCGCAGCGCGGGTGCGGGGCAGGCCGATCAATTCCAGTGGCGCTTCGACCAACGTGGCCGGTGCCGGGAATTGCCGGTCCAAGTCTTCCGGCATGCCCGGCAGGTGTTCGCCGAACCGGTCCACCAGCCGCCGCGCCAGCGTCGTTGCCGCGGCCACGCTGACCTGTTGCCCGAGTACCGCGCGTGCGGCCACTTCAAAGCCGTCCCAGCCACCGGGAATACGCAGGCCCGGGCGCTCGGCGATACCGCGTGCCAGCAGCGGCTCATGTTCGAGACTGGCATGCACGGTGCGCAGGTCGGCATCCAGGTCAAACACGCGGCGCACGCGCGCGACGATGGCGGGAATGGCGCGGGGATCGGTCGTGCCCAGTTGCAGCCGAAGTTCGGGACGCTTGGGATCGGCGGTGACGCGGATCAGGCTGGCGCTGCCGTTGGCGACGATCACCCGCTGGTAGCTGTCTTCGTTGATGCACTCGATGCCCGGTAGCGAACGCCTGCGCAGAAAGGCCAGCATCGCGTTGAAATCCAGCGGCGGCCGGTAGGCCAGGCGCAGCACCGGCTCCCCTCCGTTCACGGCGCCGCGTTGGCGACGCAGCGCGCTGGGCGGCATGCCGCAGCCTTGCAGAAAGGCGCTGTTGAAGCGGCGCAGGCTGTTGAAACCGGCGGCCAACGCAATCTGCGTGACCGGCAAGGCGGTTTCGGTCAGCAGCTGCTTGGCCAACAACAGGCGCCGGGTGGAATGCAGCTGCGCGGGCGTCGCGCCGAGGCGGGCGACGAACAGGCGCTGTAGCTGACGCGCGCTCAAGCCCATCTCCGTGGCCAATGCGGCGGCGGATTGGTCCTGCAGGATGCCTTCGTTGAGCAAGGTCAGGGCGCGGTGCAGGGTGTGGTCCTGCAGCAGGTTGGCGTCGTCGGGCGACAACTCCGGCCGACACCGCAGGCAGGGCCGATAGCCTGCGGCCGTAGCGGCGGCAGCGCTGGGGTAATAGCTGACATTGCGCGGGCGCGGCGGCGGCGCCGGGCATACCGGCCGGCAATAGATGCCGGTGGAGCGCACGGCGGTGAAGAACAGCCCGTCGAAGCGGGCATCGCGGGCCAGCCGGGCTTGTTCGCATTGGTCGTGGGAGGGCATGGACGGCGTGTGCATGCGGCCAGTCTAGGCCCGTTGCCAGCGCTGCACTGGTCAATTCCGGACATCAATGCACATGACGATCCGTTGTTTAGCAGGGATTGCAGTGGGAGCGCCTACCCGCACTAGACTGTGTGCTTTCCGGCGCCGGTTGCGCCTCTACAGGGAAGCGCTTTGCTCGCCATGTTGCCCAGATTCTGGTGGTCCTCGTTGTTGTGTCTCGGGCTGGTGGCCTGCAATCGTCAGGAGCCGGTCGCCAAGCCGGCGGCGGATCCGTCCGTGGCCTTGGCCGCCGATGGCGATCACATGGTCTCGATCAATGCGGCCGATGCGCCCGCGCCGGTCGCGCCGGTGCTGCCGGCCAAGGGCCGCGAGTGGCCCGAGGTGGCATTGGAAAACGGCAAGGCCTGGGTCAGCTGCGATACCGATTACGCGGGCGAGGCCGGCGATGGCATCGCGCTGGAAGCCCTGGATCGCGCCTCGGTGGATGCGGCGCTGGCGCCCTGCCAGGAACGCGGACTGGTGCGCGTGCGCTACGCCGGCAAGATCAACCCGTCATTCACCGCGCTGGTGTCGCGCCTGGCGGTGGTGGCCGATGCAATGAAGATCAGCCGGCGCATCCTGGATCTGGATTCCAGCGGCGGCCAGGTGGAAGCAGCCATCGTCGCCGGTGACAACATCGGTGAATCGGCGTGGACCATCTGGGTGCGCGAAGGTTCCATCTGTCACAGCGCCTGCGTGTTCGTGCTGGCGGCCGGCGACAACCGGCTGATCTCCGGCAAGGTGGGCATCCACCGCATGATGCGCATCAGTTCCACGGCGACTTCGCGTGCGGAATTGAACAAGGAACTGCACGAGGTCTACGACAACGTGAAGGATTACCTGCAGCGCAACGGCGTGGCGGTGGGCGTGGCGGATCTGATGATGACCGTGCCCAATCGTAGCCTGCGTCTGCTGACCAACGACGAGCTCAAGCAGTTCGGCCTGGACGGCACCAATGCGGTGCAGGACGACCTGGAGCGGATCAAGCAGATGCGCAAATGCGGCGATGATTTCGTGCGCCGCAAGGATGCGTTTCTGGTTGCTTTCGACCGCGAGTGCAAGGTGGAAGGCGTGGACCTGGAAACCGTCACCCATTGCGGGCAGACCTTGAAGGAGCGCTTCGGTTTCCCGGACGAACGTTGCCCGGACGAAAGCCCGTTGTCGGAGATCGACACTGCCTTGCTGGTGCCCGAGCCGGTGGTGACACCGTCATCGGAAACCGCCGTTTCGGCCCCGGCCAGCGCGCAGCTGGCTGTACCCCCGCAGGCACACTGAAAACGACGGGTTGTGCGGCAAGTCTCATTTCGTGATTGGATGGCGGTTCCGTTCAACTGACAGCGTCGTGGAGAGAGCTATGCGTCCTAGTTGTGTGCTGATGGTGTTGTCCCTGTGTCTGCCCGCCGGCGCGCTGATGGCGCAGGCGCCCGCACCCGTTGCGCCAGCACCTGCGGCCGCCGCACCCGCTCCCGCAGCGGCCGGTTCAGCGCGACCTGGCCCGGCCTTGAACGCCGCGCAACAGGCGCAGCTGGCTCGCCAGGATGCCGAGATGACCACCGCTGCGCAGCGTGTGGCGCAACTGGTCGATGGCAATCAGGCCGCCCAGGTCTGGGACGGCGCCTCGGCCGTGGCCCGCAAGGCAGTGACGCGCGATCAGTTCGCCAACAACGTCAACGCCGACCGCAGCCGGCTCGGTGCGCTGGTGTCGCGCGGCAAACCCTCGATCACCCGCGTGCAGTACCCGGCCGGCGCTGCAGTGCCGGAAGGCATCTACGTCAACGTCAGCTTCCCGACCCGGTTCGCCAACAACGCCCAGCCGGTACGCGAGCTGGTGTCGTTCCGTCTGGACGAAGACAAGGTCTGGCGCGCCTCCGGTTACAGCCTCCGCGCCGCCAATAACTGATCGCGCGAAGTATTTTGGGAACGGGCACCGAAAGGTGCCCGTTTTGCTTTTTTGATGGGCTACGCAGCAGCCGGCGGTTGGCGTTTCCCGCGCTGCCCGCCAGGTGCCAACGCGCCGTTGAGCCCCTCTCCCGCGTGCGGGGTGAGAGGGGCAGCTTACGAACCATTGGTTCGTTGCCCATCGAACGCCCTTGCGCAAGGGCCGGGGCGCGGAGCGGGGGTTGGGGTGAGGGCACCTGGAATTCAGCATCACTGCACACCCGGCGGCAGCGGTTCGGCCTGCCGCAGGTTTGCTCAGGCACTTCTGCCCTGCACCTGATCCAGATCAATGTTTCCTTACAGCGGTCTGTTTAGGCTTGCTCCCCAGTACGGTGGCGGAGTGTGAAATGCGCAAGGTGGATGTACTGGTGGTGGGAGCCGGCCCGGCCGGATTGAGCCTGATCCGCAGTCTGGCAGGCAGCGGCCTGTCGGTGGCCGTAGTCGAACCGCAATCGGCGGCGGCGTTGGCCGAGCCGGCCTTCGACGGGCGCGAGATCGCACTTACCCACGCCTCGCATCAGGTCATGCAGGCCATGGGCCTGTGGCAACGCATTGATCCGGACGAAATCTCACCGTTGCGCAGCGCCAAGGTCATGAACGGCACCTCGCCGTTTGCGCTGGGGTTTGCCGCCGAGCGCGAAAATGTCGATCAGCTTGGCTGGCTGGTGCCCAATCACCTGATCCGCCGCGCTGCATGGGAATCGGTGCAGGGCCAGGCCGATCTGGAGGTGCTGGACGGCGTTTCGGTCACGGCCATCGAAACCGGCAGCGCGGACAACACCGTCACCCTGAGCGATGGTCGTCGGCTGACGGCGCGGCTGGTGGTGGCCGCCGACAGCCGCTTCTCCGCGACGCGGCGGATGATGGGCATCGGCGCGCAGATGCGGGATTTTGGCAAGTCGATGATGGTGACCCGCTTGCAGTGCGAGCGCCCGCATCGCAATGAAGCCTGGGAGTGGTTCGGCTACGGCCGCACGCTGGCCATGTTGCCGCTGCCGCGCAATCAAGCCTCGGCGGTGATCACCCTGCCGCCGCAGCAGATCCAGGAATTGGTGGCGATGGACGACGCGCAGTTCGGCCGCGCCGTCACCGGCTTCTTCGAGCGCCGGCTGGGCGACATGCAGCCGGTGGGAACGCGGCATGTCTATCCGCTGGTCGGTGTGTACGCGCGGCGCTTCGTCGGCCATCGCTATGCGCTGGTGGGCGACGCTGCGGTTGGCATGCACCCGGTTACCGCGCACGGTTTCAACTTCGGCCTGCAAAGCCAGCAGCGCTTGGCGCAACTGATCAACGAGGCCGCGGGGCAGGGCGGGGATATTGGCGCGACGGCGCTGTTGGCCCGTTACGAGCGTGGCCACTGGTTGGCGACGCGTCCGCTGTACGAGGCCACCAATGCCATCGCCACGCTGTACAACGACAGCCGCCTGCCGGCCCGGTTGGTGCGCGGGGCCGCGTTGCGGGTGGCACACGGGGTCGTTCCGTTCAGGAAATTGATCGCCGGCCATCTGACCCAGCGGATGGCCTGAACGGGAGCGCCCGCAGGCGCGGAGTAAGCCGCGAAGCAGTTGAGCCTGAAGGTCACCGTGCGGTGGCCTTCAAAGACACTGGGCTGCTGACGAGGCGGCGGCCTCGCGGCTTATCTCCGCGCCTGCGGGCGCTGGCCGGCTTAGTCGTCCGAGTCGTCGAAGTCGTCCGAATCGTCTTCGTCTTCGTCGTCGGACTCGGTCTCCGCCAGTACATGGATCTGCACCTCGCCCAGCGCGACCACCTGGCCGGCGCGGATTTTGCAGGCTTTGCGCAGCTCGACCTCGCCATCGACGCTCACCTGTCCGTCGCCAATGAGCGTTTTGGCTTCGCCGCCGCTGGAGACCAGGTCGGTCAGCTTCAGCAGCTGCTTCAATTCCACGTATTCACGGTCAAGCTCAAAATCAATGCGCTGCATGGGGTCTTCACAGGGGGAAAAACGGGCGCTATTGTGCGCTAATGGTCCGCCGATGGGGCGGTCCAGCGGCTGGCCTATGGGCGCCAGCTGAACGGATACTCGGCCCCCACGCGACAGCAAGGGGTTTCAGGGCGCACAATGTGCGTCTTTTCGCCCGCCCGTTCGCGGCGGTGCCCCCGGAGTTCCCATGACCCAAGAATCCCCCGCGCCGCTGCTGTTCGCAGATCTCGGCCTCTCAGAGCCTGTGATGAAAGCCGTAGCCGCTGTTGGCTACGAGTCGCCGTCGCCCATCCAGGCCGCCACCATTCCCGCAATGCTGCAAGGTCGCGACGTGCTCGGCCAGGCGCAGACCGGTACCGGCAAGACCGGTGCCTTCGCGCTGCCGGTGCTGTCCAACATCGACCTGTCCGCCACCAAGCCGCAAGTGCTGGTGCTGGCCCCGACCCGTGAGCTGGCCATCCAAGTGGCCGAAGCGTTCCAGAGCTACTCGGTGGCCATGCCCAACTTCCGCGTGCTGCCGGTTTACGGCGGCCAGCCGTACGGCCAGCAGCTGTCGGCCCTGCGCCGCGGCGTGCATGTCGTGGTCGGTACCCCGGGCCGCGTGATTGATCACCTCAATCGCGGCACCCTGGACCTGTCCGAGTTGAAGACCCTGGTCCTCGACGAAGCCGACGAAATGCTGCGCATGGGCTTCATCGACGACGTCGAAGCCGTGCTCAAGAAGCTGCCGGAAAGCCGTCAGGTTGCGCTGTTCTCGGCCACCATGCCGCAGCAGATCCGTCGCATCGCGCAGACCTATCTGCGTGATCCGGTGGAAGTGACCATCGCGTCCAAGACCACCACCTCGGCCAACATCCGCCAGCGTTACTGGTGGGTGAGCGGCATGCACAAGCTCGATGCACTGACCCGCATCCTGGAAGTGGAGCCTTTCGACGCGATGATCGTTTTCGCGCGGACCAAGGCGGCCACCGAAGAGCTGGCTGGCAAGTTGCAGGCCCGTGGCCTGGCCGCTGCCGCCATCAACGGCGACATGCAGCAGGCCCAGCGTGAGCGCACCATCGCCCAGCTGAAGGACGGCAAGCTCGACATCCTCGTCGCCACCGACGTGGCAGCGCGCGGTCTGGACGTGGAGCGCATCAGCCACGTGCTGAACTACGACATCCCGTACGACACCGAAAGCTATGTGCACCGCATTGGGCGTACCGGCCGTGCCGGCCGCAGCGGTGATGCGATCCTGTTCGCCACGCCGCGTGAGAAGGGCATGCTGCGCCAGATCGAGCGCGCTACCCGCCAGCCGATCGAAGAAATGCAGCTGCCGAGCGTGGATGCGGTCAACGATCACCGCGTGACCAAGTTCATGGAGCGCATCAGCCAGACCCTGGCCAGTGGCGATACTGATTTCTACCGCGACCTGGTGCAGCGTTTCGAGAACGAGAACAACGTGCCGGCGGTGGACGTTGCCGCTGCACTGGCCAAGCTGCTGCAGGGCGATGCCCCGTTCCTGCTGACCCCGCAGGTCCGTGATCGCCAGCCGGCGTTCAACGAGCGTTCCGAGCGTCCGCAGCGTGACCGTGACGGCGGCTTCTCGCGTGGTCGCGATGACCGTGGCGAGCGCGGTGAGCGTCCGGCACGCTTCGAGCCGCGTTTCGAGCGTGGCCCACGTCATGACGGTGGTGGCGAGCGCGCACCGCGTCCGCCGCGTGGCGAAGGTGAGTTTGGCGAGCGTCCGCGTCGTGAAATGACGCCGCGCGGCGCGCCGGATGCCGGCATGGAAAGCTACCGGATCGAAGTGGGTCACACCCACGGCGTGAAGCCGGCCAACATCGTCGGTGCCATCGCCAACGAAGCGGGGCTGGAAAGCCGCTACATCGGCCGCATCGACATTCATGACGGCCATTCGGTGCTGGATCTGCCGGCAGACATGCCGAGCGACGTCCTGCAGCACCTGAAGAAGGTGTGGGTGTCGGGCCAGCAATTGCAGATGCGTCGTCTTGAAGAGGGCGAAGATGCGGGTTCGTCGTCGCCGTCCAAGCCACGTTTCGACAAGAAGCCGGGCGGTGGTCGTCCGGGTCTGCGCCCGGGTGCGCCGGCAGCGCATCCGCGCCGTGACGGCTTCAAGCCGCGTGGCCCGCGCAACTTCTAAGGGTAGCGACAACCCCGTGTGATCAAGACAACCCTGCAGTTGCAGGGTTGTCTTTTTTTTGTCCGTCGCGAAATGCCGGGCAGTAGTTGGAATGACGCCGTAATGCCGAGCCATGCGCGGCAGGCGTTTCAGCGGGAATGCCGCAGCGGACTGAGGCCCCGCTTCAGCGACGGGTGCGAAGTGCGGTGGCAATCACCGTTTGTTCGGCCTTGCATGACGACGACACCGGAAGACATCGTGAACGGCGGGTGTGTTTTCACATACCGCCATCACCGTGTTGTTGCGATAATCCGCGCGATTGCGTCGGGGGACGCAGAAGGGAAGTCATGGTGGACGGCGGGGGGGCAAAGGAATGGCGCTGGTGTCGTGTTTGGGCCATACGGCGGCTGGTAATGCTTTTGGTATTGCTGTGGCCGATGGTCGGCATGGCGCAGGTGCTGCAGGTTGATCGGGATTATTTGTTGCTGGGTGAGGCGACGGACCAGCAGGCGCCGGTGCGGGCGTGTACGCCAGAAATCCTGGCGCGGCTGACCCACGTCATCCAGGTGCAACCGCCGGCCGACGGCTGGCCCGGCGCGCCGCAGGCCTTGGACATATTCAATGTGTTTGCCGGGGAGGTGATGATTTCCCACGGCGAGCGCCAGGTGTGCGGCCACATGCAGGATGCGCGCACCCGTGATTCGCGGTTCCGCGCCGGCATCGGCATGGTGATGGTGCCCAAGGCCGGCAATGTCGATCCGATTCTTGTTGCCTGGGAACCGCCGCTCAAATCGCGCTGGATTCCCACCGTGCGCCTCGGCGCGCCCAGCCCGGTGCAGCAGAGCGACACCGCCCGGTTGCTGGTGCGAACGGCGTGTATTGCCATTGCGCTGGCATTGGCCTTGTCGGCGCTGATGGGCTACGTCACCACCCGTGGCCGCGATTTTCTGACCTACACCGTGGTGTGCGCGCTGCTGGTGGTGTGGCAGTCGATTCTCAGCGGACTCAGTGGCTATCCCGAGCCGTGGTTGCCGGTGGGCCGCGCCGCGCCGGTGTGGATGGTGGCTGTTTCCGCGCTGAGCTACGGCGTGATGAGCTGGATGCTGTGGCGCCTTTGCGGCGGCCGCAGGGTGGTGCGCAACTCGCGCCGCTGGATGCTCTGGATGGCCGGTGTGCTGGTGCTGGTGGCGCTGATGACGCCGTTCATGGCTTGGCACACGCTGGCGATGACTGCAGTCGCTCTGGACGCCATGTTCGCGCTGGCTTGTGTGATCGCGCTGGGCGTGAGCTTTCTGTCGCTGCGTCGTGGTCATTACCACGCGGTGGACGGCATGGTCGCCGTGGTGCCGCTGTTGCTGCTGATGCTGGCCGATGTCTCCGGCAACCCGCTGCTGGTTGAATACCGGGTGGAAGCGGTGCAGCTGGCGGTGACCTGGTTCCTGATGATGTCGGCCTATTCGCTCAACCGCAGCCTTGGCCATATGCGTCAGCAGCGCGATGAAATGCGCCAGCTCGCCGATACCGACACCTTGACCGGCCTGCCCAACCGCCGCGCCGGCCTGCGCCAGTTGGAGCGCTACCTGCTGGAAACGCGCTTGAACGGGCAGCCGTTGTCGATTGGCTTCCTGGATATCGACCTGTTCAAGCAGATCAACGACCGCTACGGCCACGATGTCGGCGACCAGGTGCTGGTGTCGGTGGCGCGCACGCTGGAATCGGGCGTGCGCAACCGCAGCGACGTGATCCGGATGGGCGGTGAGGAGTTCTTGATCCTGCTGCCCGGCAGCGGTGCCGATGTGGCCCTGCCGCGGCTGGAACAGCTGCGTGAGCGGGTGAGTCAGCAGGCCAGCGAATTGGCGCACGACGGCCTGGTCGTCACCTCCAGCATCGGACTGGCCGAACTGCACCCCGACGACAACGACGTCGCCGCGTTGCTGCGGCGGGCCGACAACGCCATGTACCGGGCCAAGCGCAGTGGCCGTAACCGGGTGGTGGATGCACGCGACGCGCCGCTGGCTGACTGAACGCGGCGCGCCGCGCGCTGTTCGGGCCGCGGGCGATGGCGGATAATCCGCCGATGACAATTCGAATCAACAAGCACATTGCCGAAACCGGCTTCTGTTCGCGCCGCGAGGCCGACCGTTTGATCAGCGAACGCCGGGTCACCGTCAACGGCATCGCCGCCGGCACCGGCGCGGTGGTGGGCGAAGGTGATGAAGTGCGTGTGGACGGCCAGCCGCTGCGCGCCCGCGCGGTGCAGAAGAGCACCGGCCGCAAACACGTCTACATCGTGCTGAACAAGCCAGTGGGCATTACCTGTACCACCGAAACCGCGGTCAAGGGCAACATCGTCGATTTCGTCGGCCATGAGCAGCGCATCTTCCCGATTGGCCGCCTGGACAAGGAGTCCGAAGGACTGATCCTGATGACCAGCAATGGCGACATCGTCAACCAGATCCTGCGCGCCGAGAACGGTCACCAGAAGGAATACCTGGTCGCAGTGAACAAGCCGGTCACCGATGAGTTCCTGCGTGGCATGGCCCGTGGCGTGCGCATCCATAACCAGATGACGCTGCCGTGCCGCACCTCGCGCATCGCCAAGTTCGGCTTCCGCATCATCCTGGAGCAGGGCTTGAACCGGCAGATCCGCATGATGGCCAGCGAGTTTGGTTTCCGCGTCAACCAGCTGCGCCGCGTACGTATCGACAACGTCAAGATTGGTGCGCTCAAGCCCGGCCAATGGCGCAACCTCACCGAGCAGGAACTGCGCGGCCTGCTGCCGCAACATCAGAACTGGTGATGTGTGATCCTCACCGCGCCCTGCGCGCGGTGCGGCTAGACTCTCCCGCGTTCAGAAGGCGAGGTTCCTCGCCGGAGCCGGGAGCTGCGCATGATCAAACCGCCAAAGCCCGTCAACGAAGCTGCGCGCCTGGCTGCGCTGCAGCGCTATCGCATTCTCGATACCGACCGTGAGCCCGCGTTTGATGACCTGGTAACCATCGCCCGCACCCTGTGCGGGACGCAGATGGGGGCGGTGACCTTGATTGATCGCGACCGGCAGTGGTTCAAGGCGCTGCAGGGGCTGGAGGCCGTGCAGACCCCACGGGACGAGGCGTTCTGCGCCCACACCATCCTGCATCCATCGCAGCTGACGTTGGTCGAGGATGCCCGCCAGGACGCACGGTTTTCAGGCAATCCATCGGTGCTGGGCGAGCCGCACATCCGCTTCTACGCGGGCGCGCCGTTGCTGAGCAGTGATGGTCATTCGCTGGGTTCGTTGTGCGTGTTCGATTCAAGCCCGAGGGTGTTGGACGGGCCGCAGGCCGAAGCACTGAATGCATTGTCGCGGCAGGTGAGCAAGCTGCTGGAAATGCGTGTGCTGCGGCAGCAGATCGATCACCACCGGGCCGAGCACGAGTGGTACGAAGCGCGGCTGGCCGAGTACTACCAGCAGCTTGAACAACAGAACCTGGAACTGTCCGAACAGACCCGCACCGATCCCCTGACCGGCCTGCCGAACCGACGCGCGTTGTCGGCTGCCTTGTCCGATGCGATTGAACGCGGCAGCACGGTGACGCCGGCGGTAGCTATCGTTGATATCGATCACTTCAAGATGGTCAACGACATTCATGGGCACGATGAAGGCGACCGCGTACTCACCGAACTGGCCAGCGCATTGCGTTCACAATTCGCTGCGCGCGGTATGGCCGCCCGGTTTGGTGGCGAAGAGTTCGTGATCCTGATGCCGGAAACCCCGCTGCATCAGGCCGAACTGCAATGCCAGTACCTGCGCGAGTCCGTCGGCCTGCTGCCGGTGGGCGTGCCGATCACGGTGAGCATTGGTTTGGCGTCGCATCGCCCCGGTGAAACCCCGCAGGACACCTTGCGCCGCGCCGACGCGGCGCTCTATCAAGCCAAACATCAAGGCCGCGATCGGGTGGTCGTGGCCGACTGAGGCGCGGACGAGGGTGTCGCGGTTGCTGCGACACCGCTCGGCCACGCTGCGTGGATTCCCGGTGTGTTGAGAAGCTCCGATGCTGCAGACCCTGGCGGTTGCCAACTATCGCTCGTTGCATGAACTGGTCGTGCCGATGACCCGCTTGAATCTGGTCACCGGCGACAACGGCAGCGGCAAATCCAATCTCTATCGCGCGTTGCGCCTGCTGGCGCAGACCGCCGGCAATGGCGTGGCCAGCGCGTTGGCCGGCGAGGGTGGACTGGAGTCCGCCTTGTGGGCGGGGCCCGAGCGGATCAGCCGGCGCATGATCGCGGGCGAAGTGCCGGTGCAGGGCACCGCGCGCACCGAGCCGATATCGCTGCGGCTGGGCTTTGCCGCCGAGGAGTTCGGCTATGCGATTGATCTGGGCCTGCCGGTGCCGAGCAAGTCGATGTTCGACCGCGATCCGCAGATCAAATGCGAAAGCCTGTGGGCGGGGCCGTTTCTGCGGGCCAGTAATGTGCTGGTCGAACGCCGTGGCAGCGTGGTGCAGCGACGTGCCGGGCGCGGCTGGGAAGTGGTGGAAGAGCACCTGTCGTCGTTCGACAGTGTGTTCGGCCAGCTGGCCGACCCGCAGCACATGCCCGAGGTGCTGGCCCTGCGTGAGTACATCCGGCGCTGGCGGTTCCATGATCATTTCCGCTCGGACGCTGCCGCACCGGCGCGGCAACCGTGCATGGCCATCCGCACCCCGGTGCTCGCCGATGACGGCCACGACCTGGCCGCGGCCTGGCAGACCATCATCGAGATCGGCGACGACGCCGGGCTGCAGAGTTCACTGGACGATGCGTTTCCCGGCGCGCGGGTGGTGATCGAAGGCTGGGACGGCCGGTTGTCGCTGAAGTTCCAGCAGCCCGGCCTGTTGCGTCCGCTGGCAGCCAGTGAACTCTCCGACGGCACGTTGCGTTATCTGCTGTTGATCGCTGCCCTGTACACGCCGCGCCCGCCGCCGCTGATGGTGCTCAACGAACCGGAAACCAGCCTGCATCCGGACCTGTTGCCGGCCTTGGCGCGGCTGATCATCAAGGCGTCCGCGCGCAGCCAGTTGTGGGTGGTGTCGCACGCGTCGCGGTTGATCGCCGCGTTGCAGGAGGACCCGGCCTGCAACGCGATCCGCCTGCACAAGGAATTCAGCCAGACCCGCGTGTGGGGCGTGGGCAATCTCGAAGCGCCGGCGTGGTACTGGCCGCAGCGTTGATCAATCGGCCGGCGTGTTTGGCAGCACCGCCGCCGGCCGAAGGCGATTGAGCAGCGGGTGCAGGAATACACCACCCAGAATGATCGCCACGCCCAGGTAGAACTGCGGTGTCAGCTCGTGTTGTTCGCTCAGGAACAATGCGGCCAGCACGATGGCGTAGACCGGCTCCAGGTTGGTCACCAGCTGCACCGTGTAGGCGCTGAGGTGACGCAGCGCGACCAGCGCCAGGGCAAACGGCAGCAGCGTGCACAGCCCGGACAGCACCAGCAGCAACATGCCGTCATGCAGGTTGGGCAGGACCCACAGATCACTGGCCAGGGCCGGCAACAAGAACGGCAGGGCCGGTGCCAACAAGGTCAGGGTGAGCGTGCCTGCGCCCAGCTCCACCGCGGTGACGGTCAATGGGTCGGCATGGCTGACCAAACGCTTGTTGAGCGAGCCAAACAGCGCAACCAGCAGGGCCGAGGCCGCGCCGACCGCCACGCCCAAGCGCATGCCGTCGGGCACACCGCCGACCACCAGCGCCACGCCCGGCAGCACCACGATGGCCAGCGCCAGTTCCTTCATCTGGAACGGTCGCCTCGCGATCCACGGTTCGATGACCGAGGTGAAGACCGGTGCCAACGCGATGCAGGTCGCCGCGACCGAGGCGTTGGCCAGCTTCACCGAGCCATAGAACGTGAGCCAATGCAGTGCCACCAATGCGCCAACACCGGCGTAGCCCAATGCGAGCCGTGGCGTGAGCGCGGACAGCCCGCGCCAGACACGCGGCAACAAGGCCAACATGACCACCACCAGCAGCATGCGCCACCACACCAGCGGCAGTGCGGGCAGGGTGATGAGTTTGCCGAGAATGGCAGTGATGCCCCACAGCAATACACAGAAATGGATTTGCAGCAGGGCTTTGCGGGTATCAGGCGTCGACATGCGGGAATTGTCGCCGAAGTGCCTGTTCAGCGCCGCACAATCTGCTTCAGGTTTGTTGCCAGAGCTGCAGCAGTTCGCGTGCGGCGGCGGGGTTGCGGTGCTTGGCGGCGCTGATGAAGTAGAGGAACACCTCGCGCGGCGTATCGGCCGCTGCGATGGGCGATACGTGCGGCAGATCCTGCGGATCGTTGCCATTGCGCCATGCCTGCGCGCGTTGCTTCCATTGCGTCAGTTCGGCCTGCGGATAACCGGTGATGTGTTCATCGCGGCTGCGCATCAAGCGTGCATAGACGAAGTCACTGCTCAGGTCGGCCGCGTTGGGATGGTCGGGTGAATCGGTGTAGACCAAGGCCACGTTGTGCTGACGGGCGAGCGCGACGGTTTGCGCGTCGAGGAAGGCCGGATCGCGGATTTCCAATGCGTGTCGCTGGCGGCGGCCGTTCACCTGCGTCGGCAGCAGGGCCAGGAACGCGGCGACATCGTCACGGTCCAGCGTGCGCCCGGACTCGAACTGCCACACCAATGGCCCGAGTCGGTCACCGAGGTGGCTGATGCCGTCGATGAAATCGTTGATCTGCCCGCCGGTGCTGGCCAGCTTGCGCGCGGTGACGATGCGCTTGGGCGCCTTGGCCGAAAACACGAAGCCCTCCGGCGTTGCATCACGCCAGCCGGCGTACACCGACGGCTTTTGCGTGCCGTAGTAGGTGCCGTTGATCTCGATGCTGGTCAGCTGGCGGCTGGCGAACTCCAGCTCGCGACGCTGCACCAGCCCGGTCGGATAGAACATGCCGCCGCGCCACGGTGCGTAAACCCAGCCGCCAATGCCGACGTGGATATCCGGAGCGATGGGGGCGGGAGCGAACAGATCGTTCAGGGCAAGGCCTGCAAATATAGGAACGGCGTCGGCCGCGAAGCGGGCACTGTAACCAACTGCACGCGCCACGCCGAACAACCGTAGTGCCGAGCCATGCTCGGCAGAGGCGTTCGAGAGGGTGTCGGTAGCATGCAAAGGGGCGAAGGCGTTGCCGGGCACGGCTCGGCACTACACGGTTGCCGGGGCCCAAGGATCGTAGGTGCCGAACCACCACAGGTGGCCTTCAACATCGCGGCAGGCATAACCACGGCCGCCGTAATCCTGATCTGCGATAGCCATGATGATCTCGGCTCCGGCCGCCGTGGCCTGTGCGTAATGCGCGTCGGCATCACTGACGATCACGCAGGCGCTCTGGGTTTCCTGCCCGCCCACTTCATCGGGCTGGATCATGTTGTTGCCCCATTCGCCCGGCTGCACCGAACTGAGCATCACCATGCCGTTGCCGAACGTCAGTTGTGCGTGGTGAACGGTGTCGCCGTCCTGGTACACCGCATGCCGTTGGAAGCCGAATGCCGTGCATAGCCAGTCGATGGCGGCCGGCGCATTGCGATAACGCAGACAGGGAATGATGGTGGCGGTGGTGCGTGCGGCGAGGTCCATACGGTTGCTCCGGCAGTGACGCAGGAGGCGAGGGTGGGCGCGGCCGCGTTACCATCGCGAGAAGACCGGCCCGGCGATGGGCGGGCATCGATCCAACGGGAGAATGCATTGAACAAGTGGTTTGGGGGCGGGCTGGTGCTCGCGATGGGCGTGGCACCAATGGCCAACGCACAGGAGGCTGCCGTGCCAACAGAATTGCAGCAACTGGATGCCACGGTAGAGCGCGTACGTCAGCAGTTCGACGTGCCGGGCGTGGCCGTTGCGATCGTCAAGGACGGCAAGGTGGTGCTGGAGCGCGGTTGGGGCGTGCGTGAATTGGGCAAGCCCGCGCCGGTGCAGGCCGACACATTGTTCGCCATTGCCTCCAACACCAAGGCGTTCACGGCGACCTCGCTGAACCTGCTGGCCGAAGACGGCAAGCTGAAGATGGATGACCGGGTGATCGACCACCTGCCATCGTTCCGCATGTCCGACCCTTACGTCACCGGCGAAATGCGCATCCGCGACCTGCTCTCGCACCGCAGCGGCCTGAGCCTGGGCGCCGGTGATCTGTTGTTCTGGCCGACCACCACCTACAGCAATGCCGACGTGGTGGCGCGCCTGGCGCAGGTGCCGTTGAAGAACGGCTTCCGCGACCGCTATGCCTACGACAACATTCTCTACGCCGTCGCCCAGCAGGTGATCGAGAAAGTCTCCGGGCAGTCGTTTGCCGACTTCCTGCAGCAGCGCATCTTCGACAAGGTCGGCATGGCTGACACGCGCTACAACGCCGATCACCTCAAGCCCGGCGACAAGGCGGCGGTTGGTCACGCCAAGTTCGACTTCACCGACCTGCGTCCGGTGCCGCCGCTGACCTGGTCCAACAACGCCGGTGCCGGCGGCATCTATTCCAACGTGCACGATCTGGCCAAGTGGATGAACGTGCAGTTGGCTGAGGGCAAGCTCGCCGACGGCACGCCGCTGTTCACCGAAAAGACCCAGCAGCAGATGTGGCAGATGCAGATCCCGCAGGTGGTGCCCAAGCCGTCGGTGCCGGAACTGGAACCAGCGCGGCCGAACTTCGCCGGCTATGCCGAAGGCTGGAGCCTGAGTGATTACCGTGGCCAGAAGCTGGTGTGGCACACCGGCGGTTGGCCGGGCCAGGTGTCGCGGCTGACCCTGGTGCCGGGCCAGAACCTGGGCGTGGTGGTGCTGACCAATCAGGAATCCGGCGCCGCCTTCAACGCCATCACCATGAGCGTGCTGGACGCCATGCTGGGCGCGCAGGGCAACGATTGGGTGGCCGCCTATGCCGCCAGTGTGGCCAAGGCGCAGGGCAATGCCGACGAGGGTTGGGCCAAGCATCAGGCCGCGCGTGACGCCAAATCCAAGCCGTCGCTGCGGTTGTCCGGCTATGCCGGCGCGTACCGCGATGCGTGGTACGGCGATGTGTTCGTCGAACAGAAGGGCAACACGCTGCGGCTGCGTTTCGGCGCCACCGCGGATCTGGTCGGCACGATGGAACATTGGCAGCACGACACCTTCATCGTGCGCTGGGACAACCGCTCGCTCAACGCCGACGCCTTCGTCAACTTCAGCCTGGACCCGGACGGCAAGGTGCGCGACGTGCGGATGCAGGCGGTGTCGTCATTGACCGATTTCAGCTTTGATTTCCAGGATCTGCTGTTGAAGCCGAAAGCGGAGTGAATCCAACCGGCACCCCGTAGGCTGAGCCGATTGCCACGTAGACAGACACAACACAGGCCGCGATGGGACAATCGCGGCCTGTTCTGTTTTTGCAGGCCGTGGTGATGTTGCGTTGGTTTGAATCTCTGATTCCCGTGTTCCCACCGGTCGATACGCGCCAGCCGCCGCGCGGTGTGGTGCGTTTCTATCTGCATTACCTCACTCCGGTATGGCCGGTGCTGCTGGCCACATTGGTGGCTGGCTTGTTGTTGGCCTTGGTGGAAGTGGCGATGTTCGACTTCCTCGGGCGCATCGTCGACATGCTGTCCGACGCACCCGGCCCCGGCTTCTTCCAGCGGCACGCCAATGAACTGCTGTGGATGGCCGGCATCACGCTGCTGGCGCGCCCGCTGCTGGTGGCCTTGCACAACCTGCTGGTCAACCAGTCCATCGTGCCGGGCCTGAGCAACCGCTCGCGCTGGCAGATGCACAACTATGTGGTGCGGCAGAGCCTGAGCTTCTTCCACAACGACTTTGCCGGCAGCATCGCCAACCGGGTGATGCAGACCGGCACGTCGCTGCGGGAGTCCGCCGTGCAGATGGTGGATTCGCTGTGGTACATCGTCGTCTACACCGGCACGGCGCTGTATCTGTTCGCGCAGGTGGACTGGCGGTTGATGTTGCCGTTGGCGATCTGGATGGTGGCGTATGTCGCGATTGGCGTGTACTTCGTGCCGCGCATGAAACACCGGGCCTGGATTGCATCTGAAGCACGGTCCAAGGCGATGGGTCGCATCGTTGACGGCTACACCAATATCGCCACGCTCAAGCTGTTCGCACACAGCGGGCACGAGCAGCGCTATGTGGCCGACGCTATCCAGGAGCTTGCTGAAAAGCATCGTGGGCAAACCCGCATCACCACCGGTTTGGAGATGGTGATCGCGGTGCTCAACGGCTTCCTGATCGTGGGCACCTGCGGCCTGGCGTTGTGGCTGTGGAGCGACAGCCTGATCAGCGTCGGCGCCATTACCCTGGCGACCGGTCTGGTGATCCGCATTCACAACATGTCCGGTTGGATCATGTGGACGGTGAACGGCATCTTCGAGGACATCGGCACCGTGCAGGACGGCATGGAAACCATCGCCCAGCCGCTTACCGTGCAGGACAGTGTTGAGGCCGCACCGTTGAACGTGACCGCCGGCGCGGTGCAGTTCCAGAACGTGCACTTTCATTACGGCAAGCGCGGTGGCGTGATGGCCGGGCTGGATCTGGCGGTGAAGCCGGGTGAGAAGATCGGGTTGGTTGGCCCGTCGGGTGCCGGCAAGTCCACCTTGGTGAACGTGCTGCTGCGGCTGTATGACCTGGAAAGCGGGCACATTCTGATCGATGGCCAGGACATCGCCCGCGTCACCCAGGAAAGCCTACGCGCGCAGATTGGCGTGGTGACACAGGACACTTCGCTGCTGCACCGCTCGATCCGCGACAACCTGCTGTACGGCCGGCCGAATGCCACCGACGAACAGCTGTGCGCTGCGGTCGCCAAGGCCCGCGCGGACGGCTTCATTGAGACGCTGGTGGACGGGCAGGGCAGGCAGGGCTACGACGCGCATGTGGGCGAGCGTGGCGTGAAGTTGTCCGGTGGACAGCGTCAGCGCATCGCCATTGCGCGTGTGCTGCTGAAGGATGCGCCGATCCTGATTCTGGACGAAGCGACGTCCGCATTGGATTCGGAAGTGGAAGCGGCGATTCAGGACAGCCTGGACGAGCTGATGGGCAACAAGACGGTGATCGCCATTGCGCATCGGTTGTCCACCATCGCGCGGATGGACCGTTTGGTGGTGATGGACAAGGGCCGCATCGTCGAGACCGGCACGCACGCCGAGTTGATCGCCAGCGGTGGCTTGTACGCGCGCCTGTGGGCGCGGCAGACCGGTGGGTTTGTGGCGGTTGACGGCTGACCTGGCTGGATGCGAAGGCACCGGTGCGGGATTGCCGCACCGGTTTGCCTCGGGTGGACGCCGTTGAACGGCGTCCCGTTGCAGCTGAAAACTCAGTAATTGCCCATGTAATCGCGCTTGCCGATCTCGACGCCGTTGTGGCGCAGGATGGCGTAGACGGTGGTCACGTGGAAGAAGAACTGCGGCAAGCCGTACTGCAGCAGGTAGACATTGCCCTGCAGCTTCTTTTCCTTCGGCGTACCGGCGCGCAGCACGACTTCGCGCGATTCGCTGCCGTCGAACTGTTCCGGGGTGAAGGCGCTCACATGTGCCAGCGCCTTGGCGATCAGTTCCTGCAGCTCGGCAAAGCTGGCGTCGGGCTTGTCCGGCCACGACGGCACTTCGGTGTTGGACAGACGCGAGCTGATGCCTTTGGCGAAGTCAGCGGCGATCTGCACCTGGCGCACCAGCGGGAACATATCCGGGAACAGGCGCAGACCGAGCAGCACCGCCGGGTCGATCTTCTTCTCGGTGGCGTGAGCCTCGGCTTTGTTCAGCACGTCGGACAGGGCGGAAAGCATCTGCTTGAGAACGGGAACCGAGGCGCTGTACATGGAGAGGGACATGATGGAATTCCGTATGAGTGATGACGTGCGCGGCAGCTGCCACGCGGATGCTGAAGCGCCGATAGCATAGGCGGTCTATCGTTGCTGCTGTGGGTCATATGTGTTGCGCCGCCGCGCATTGCCGCGCGGGCGGTGCCGTTGTTGGCGGTGACCAAGGCCGCATGGATGCGCCAGCCCGTGCTTGCGCAGGGCAGTGCGGCGTCAGCGAATGGCCTTTTTCACCAGCGCCGTGACCTTCTTCTCCACCTCCGGTGTCAGCGTGACCAGTGCGAACACGGTGGGCCACATATCGCCTTCATCCAGCGTGGCGGTATCGTTGAAACCGAGCGTGGAGTAGCGCGCACCGAACTTGCTGGCGCCCTGAAAGAACACCACCACCTTGCCGTCCGCATTGGCATATGCCGGCATGCCGTACCAGGTCTTGGGCGACAGCGCCGGCGCCGTGGTGGTGATGATTTCGTGCAGACGCCGGGCCATCTTGCCTTCGGCTGGCGGCATCTGGCCGATCTTGTCCATGATGTCGGCTTCGCCCTCGACCTTGAGCTTGCCGGCTTTGGCTTCGGCCTTCAGCTCGCGGGCGCGCTCCTTCATGGCAGCGCGTTCGTCGGCGGTGAATCCATCGGACTTTGGCATGGCGGCTCCGCTGCAGCTGGCAAGGGGGAGAGCCGCCTTTATACCGCTTTGCGGCGCGGAATAAAGGGGATTTCGTCCCGCCGAACAGGCGTGGTCATAGCAGCCGCGTTCCCAGTGGAACGTCGTGTTCAGGCACGCACAAGGTGACGTGACCCTCACTGTTGTGGAAGCCGGTGACCAGGCATTCGGACATGATCGGGCCGATCTGCTTCGGCGGGAAATTCACCACCGCCATCACCAGCTTTCCCAGCAATTGTTCGGGCGTGTACAGCGCGGTGATCTGCGCGCTGGATTTGCGTATGCCAAGCTCCGGACCGAAATCCACCTGCAGGATATAGGCCGGCTTTCGGGCTTTGGGGAACGGTTCGGCCGCGATGATGCGGCCGACGCGCAGTTCCACTTTGCTGAAGTCATTCCAATCGATGGTTTGCATGAAGGATCTTTCGTTTGAGGTCTTTGTTGTGGCTGCTGGGGTGCAGGTCAATCGTCGTAAGGAAGGTCATCGGGATCAACGCCGACGAAATCAGGCGCAGGAAGCACGGGCAGCCGATAGGCGTGAATGCTGTCGATGCCAAGCACCACCGCCTTGACCGCGCGGTGCATGCCATCCATCAGCCGTCCCTGCGGGCACAGAATGATCGGGTAGGCCAGGTCGGCCGCATTCACCAACTGCATATGCATTGCGATGGATCGACCACTGGGCGTATCGCCTTCGTTGTCGTACCAATAGGGCTCGTCCAGTTCGGCGATGGTGTGCACGGCAATCTGCTCAACCGGAAGCCCTGCAGTGCGCGCAATTAGGCGGTGCACGTCCCAGGCGAGCAGGCCGTCTGCGGATTGTCGGAAGTGATATTGCTTGCGCATTCGTAATCCATTGAAGGCGTGGTTGACGCGTGAGCTTGCATGGGGCGCTCCATCACATGGATCAGCGCACACCGAATTCGAGGTGGCTGCTGCTCTGCCAGTGGATCTCCATCGGCGCGCCGGCATCGGCCAGGGTTTCATCGGCGGGCTCCTTGCCACTGCCCAGGTTGAGTTGCTGGTCTGCCTGCTTGACCACGCCCAGTGATACCACCAGCCGGCTACCGGTGGCGAGTTTGCGGCCGAGCACGCGGGTGTCTTTTACCTCGACGCGTTGCGGTACGCCGGGCTGCAACAATTGGCGATGGCGCCGATCTTTGGCATAGCTGGCACGTTGCAGCCACCAGCCGAGGTCGAGGTACTCGCCTTTGTCATTGAGCTCGTAGATGCCGATGACGAGATCGACATCGCGTTTGTTGATGGTGAAGTCCAGCGTGCCGCGGAATGCGCCCGCAAGTTCGGTGTCCTGCGTCATCGGTGCGCTGGCGAACACCAAGCCGAGGCGCGGATCCAATTGGGGGTTCAACGATTCGCTGGGCATGGGGGCCTCGGCATCGCTGCGATCATGGAAGTCCACCCGCTGTAGCACCGAGGCGTGCGGAATGGGCTGCTCAGCCAGCAGATGCCGGGTGGGTTCCGTGCCGGGCAGCAGATGCAGCTTCAGGGTCCTCGTGGCCATGGCATCCAGACTGGGAGCGTGCCGCCACTGGTCGGCACCCATCACCTGCCAGTTCACACGGTCGGCCAGCAGTGGAGGGTTCGTTGCGCCCTTGAATATGTGATCGAACCAGGCCAGCCGCAGTGCCTGCAGATCAATACGCGCGGATGGATCGGTGGTGTAGCCCTGTACCACTGCCGGCACGCCGGTCTGCATCGAAAAATGCTCGAACGGCCCGACCAGCAGCGTGTGTTTCGCATCGGGGCGGTGGCGCAGGTGTTCGCGGAAGTAATGCAGGGCGCCGATCTGTGCACCGTCGAAGTAGCCGGTGGTGGCGAGTACCGGGATATCGACCGCAGCGAACTCATCCCCTTGTGGAATCATGGCCTGCCAGTAGTCGTCGTAGGCTGGGTGCTGCAACCAGCGGCTGAAGAGGGGGTTCGGCGTGCCGTCGATGGCGGGCAGGTCACGGTAGGCGCGGCCGCTGGCATAGCTGTTGCGGTCGAGTGCGTTCCAGCGTTCGCGGTCGCCGTAGTTGGCATCGTCGAGCGCGCGGTTGCTCGCCGTATAGGCCGGCCAGGCGTACATGAAGTTCAGGAATACATTGCCCTCCATCGGCACGTCGATGCCGGGTGCGGCCGTGGCCGAGGTGGCGATGGCCTTCAGCGCCGCTGGCTTGTGCTTCAGCGCCGCCCACTGGGTGAAGCCGCTGTAGCTGCCGCCGTACATGCCAACCCGCCCATCGTTCCAGGGTTGCGCCGCGATCCAGTCGACCACGGTTGCCGCGTCGGCACCGTCATGCACGAAGGGCTCGATGGCATCGGGGCTACGGCCCTTGCCGCGGCTGTAGGCCACAACGCCGGCATAGCCATGGGCGGCGACCTTCTTGGCATCGACCCATGCCCAGTCGTCATTGGCGTAGATGGTGAAGGTGAGCAGCGCCGGCAACCGAGCAGCGGCACGGGGGCGAACCACCAGCGCAGCGATGCGTGCGCCGTCGGCGGTATGCACCCACGCATCACGATCAATCACGTAGCGACGGGCATCGTCCTTGCCCAGCGCATCGTTGAACAATGGCTGGAATGCGCCGTATGCCGAAGCTACCTGCCAGGTGCGGATCAGCTCGATGGCTTCCTGCTGCGACAACGTGCGCTTGCCGGCAGCCTTGGCCATGGCATTGTTGAAATCACCCATCAAACGAGGCAGCGGACTACCGAAGGAGAATTCGGCTTGCTGGGCAATCCTGTCCTCCAGCGTGGCGAAGCGCTCGGCAAACGTCGCCGGCCATGCTTGGCTGAAAGGCTGCTTCTGCTCGGCCGCGCGTGCCATCGCCAAGGCGTAAATTTCGTACTGAAGGAACAGGGGCGGTTGGGATGGATCGTCATCGCGCAGTGCCCGCAGTGCGTGGATGCTTTCCACCGCCTGACGATAGTGGCCGGCGGCCATCTGCAGACGGAACAGCGTGCCCAGATAGCGCGGCCTGTCCGCGTCACGGAACTCGACGATCAATTGACGGGCAAGTGCAGGTAGTGCCTTGTCGGTGGTGTCAGCACGTATCGGTGCAGGAAGATGCAGGGCCTCAGCACCTGCAGGAACCGAGAATGCAAGCAACAGCATCAGCAGGAGGCTTTTCATTGGCAGCCAATCAGAGTGGATGGATTCAAGGGATGCTCGTGACCTCAGTCGGCGGCTCAGGTCGTCGCTGCTGAGTTCCGCGCCATCATCAACTGGCGCGCGGCTTCTTCCCAGTTGCGGCCATCGAATGATTGACGCGGCAATGCCGTCAGGTCGATTCCGTCCACGCAGCGCAGGTTGACCACCCACATATGCGGGGCGATGCGCGGATTGCTGAAGGTGCTGGTGCCGCATTGGCTGCAGAAGAAGTGCTTGGCGGTGCGGGTGCCGAATTGATAGTGGGTCAGACGTGCTTCGCCGGACACGATGCGGAACTGCGCCTTGCTCACCGCGTGCCAGAGCGCGCCCTTGCGGTGACAGATGGAGCAGTTGCACTCCAGGATGCCGGTGACCGGTGCATCAAACTCGAAGACCACAGTGCCGCAGTGGCAGGAACCGTTATGCGTTTGCATGGTGACTCTCCAGTGATACCGGCGAGGTCAGCGCTGGCGGTGTTCTGGCAGGCGAGGGCCGGGCAACGATACCGCGCCGTGCGCGCCAGGTCAGCTGTACTCGGGCTGGGAACGCATGTGGTGCGCGGGTGGGGCGGGAAAGGAGGGGCTACGCTGCGGGCTTCTTGAGCGCCATGCCGACACTGGCCGGCGCGGTGAGCGCAAAGCCGAACTGCTGATAGAGCCGGTACGCCTCGCCATCCGCCAGCAGGCTGATATAGGCCGATGGCAGCACTTCCCGTTCGATGTACGCGCTGATCTCGCGCATGACTGTCTTGCCCAGGCCTTGCCCTTGATGCGCGGGCAGCACGGCGATATCCACCACTTGATAGAACGTACCGCCGTCGCCGATGACGCGGCCCATCGCCACCGTTTCGCCTGCGCACAGCACCTGCACCGCGAACAGCGAATTCGGCAATCCGCGCGCCGCCGCTTCCAGTGTCTTCGGGCTGAGCCCGGCGGACTGACGCAGATGCCGGTAGGTTTCGATGGAGGGGACGTCGTGGGTGATGGTGTAGATGGATTCAGTCATTGGAATTCGCGGGATCGAATCGGATCGTGTGATTGATGCGTGGTCAGCGGTGCAGCAGCTCAGGCGGGCATCGCCAGTGGAACATAAACTTCATGCCATAGCGTGACCTTGCCGGCGTTGTCGAAACGCATCAGCAGCATTGCGCGGAACCGTTCGGTGCGCCCATCGCAGTAGGCAATCCGCGCACGCATCGAGAACACCACGGCCGCGTCATCAACGAGCGTGTGATCGATCTCGTAGTCGATGCCCGCCATGTCGGCCTTCATGCCGTTGAGGAATTCCAGATAGTTCGCACGCGTGGCTTCGTAACGGCGGCCGTTGGGTTCGACAATGAACTGCTCGGCGAAACACTGGCCGATCACCGCTTCGGTCAGCGAGGAATCCCTGTTGAGGTGTTTCCTGTTCCAGTCGAGTACGGCGTGTGCGAGCTGAAGATAGTGAGGGTGATTGTTTGTCATTCGTAGGATTCGCGAGCAGGTTGCAAGCCGGGAATGTTCGACATGCTGCAGCGTGGAGACTATCGCGGATGGTCAGCGCGGTCACCGTCGCGCACAGTCTCTCGCTTGCCGGTGATATGTGGACGTCGCAGGGCTGGGATCGTCAGCGAGTATCGCGACGGCAGGCGTGCTTGAACTGCTTATGTGCCATTCCGATGGAGGCGGGTGGCATTGAGCTGGGGAAACCGTTCGATGATGTTGAGCGCTTCGTCCCAATGCCCAGGATGCGTTACAGGCAGGATCACCGCGGGCAGATCTTTGAAGCGGAACTCTATGCCGTTATCCGGTGCGCGCTGTTGGCGGATGATGGTCGGCATGCGCCCGTTTCTAAGGTGCCAGACCAGCTCCTCGATCACGTCGTTCCAGGCGTCCTTCTCCAGATCATCGATCCATTGCATGAGTGCCTGACGCCCGGACAAAGCCGGCAGCGCGAGCGCCATCGGCCTGGAGGAAGGTATGGGCGACCTTTGGCGGTATTACCGATCTTCTGCCGAAGCCGCTCGGTTCGTACTGCGCACAGCGGGTTGATGATGGCACAGCTTTGCGGCGCGCACCGGCCTTCGAGGCGTCGCTACCGATCAATGTTGTCGGAGTGAAATTTCAGCCTATGGCATCAACGGTACGGCTCGCAGCCGATGCCGTCGTTATCGCGATCAAGGTGCGATCCGTAGCCGGGATCGCCGCGACGCACGGGCGCAGCACCGGCCGCGCGGGCTTCCGTGCAGTTGGCGAACACGCGATGTCCGCCGGCCGATCCTGCCGGTGCGATGCGTGCGGGGGCGGGTGCCTGTGTTGGCGCTGCATTGAAGTTGCTGCGTGGTGCCGGCGAAGCGCTGCCACGGTGGCAGTGGTAGTCGCCGGTGCTGCGATTGGTGTGGCAACCGTCTTTATTCAGTCCGCCGGGATGCGTATGCCCGGTGACAGGGAACAGGCTGCAGACAAGCAGAATCATGGGTACGAACGGTGTATTCCGCACGCGGCGTTCCTTCTGCTCGAACAGGATTACTGCCGGGTCTTTTCGTACACCGAAGACACCTGCGCGAAGCTGGGGTTGGACATTCCCATGCCGTTGATGAATACCGCCGGTGCGCCTTGTTTGAAAACTTCAACGGTGCGATCCACGGCGGCCCGCTGCTCAGCGCTGGGGTTGGTTATGTTGAAGTCGATGGAATTGCCGCGTGTCACGGGGATGCCTTGGCCCTGTAATGCCTGGATCAGCGCTTCAGCCCGTTGCGCCTGCTCGGAAGGGCAGTTGGCCGGTGCCAAGACCAGCACGGTATTGCGCGGCGTGTTGCCAGGCATTTCCACCGGGATAAAACCGTCGATGCTGCTGACGTTGCCGGATGCGGTTGCGATTGCGGTCGAGTGGGCGGGCTCGCGCTTGCTCCACCAGTTGTAGCCGCCCAGCAAGCCCAGGGCGAGCAGCAGGATCATCCATAAACGCATCGTCGTCTCCTTGTGTGTTCGGTACGTCGATTCAATTCGAGCTGAGTGTTGCGTTGTGCCGACTGCTTGCCTGAAGAGCGCGGCTTGCCGTGTCGAACTATCTGACCCGCTCCCCAGCGTGCCGCGCTTGCGCTCCCCGCGCGGCGCCCAGCGTACAAGAACCGCGAACGTGGTGGGAGAGGTTGGGCTTTTACCGGGTTGAGTGCATCCCAAGCGCCTGCGAGCAACCACAGCCCGATATCGCAGTCCGCGCCCGCTGATAAAACAAAAGCCCGGGAAATCCCGGGCTTCTGCATCACTCAAACGTCAGCAAGCGATCAATCATTCGATCGGCTGATCCAACATCAGCTGGCGTGCGAAACGCACCGGCGGTGCGCCGTAGGACAGCATCTGGTCGTGGTACGCCTTCAGGTTGAAGTTGGCGCCCTGCTTTTCTTCCACGGCCTTGCGGCTGTCGAAGTGCTCCTGCGCACCGACGAAGTAGGTCGGCAGCTGCGCCGAGGTGAGCTGGGCGCGGATCCACTTGCCCGAGGCTTCGCTTTCCTGCTGGAAGGCGTCGTGGGTCATCAGGTGCATGGCCTGCTCGCGGCTCCAGTTGTCCACGTGCACACCCTGGTCGAGGATGGCATTGGCAATCGTGCGCAGGTAGAACTTCAGCTGCACCAGGTGGAACAGCGGGTCGTTATCCAGGTAACCCTGTTCCTGCATCATGCGCTCGGTGTACACGGCCCAGCCTTCGGCAAACAGACCCGAACGCAGCACGGCGCGCAGCGTCGACGGGAACTTGCCCGAATGCCAGCCTTCCAGGTAATGACCCGGCGTGCCTTCGTGGATGGAAAGCAGGTGGATCATGCGGCTGTTGTATTCGCGCAGGAACGAATCGACCTGCTTGTCGTTCCAGTCGTCCGGAATCGGCGAGACCGCGTAGAAGGTCTTCAGGTTCTTGTCCAGCGGGCCCGGCGAATCGCAATAGGCCACGGCCACGCCGCGCTGGAATTCCGGCATCAGGATGATGTCCACCGGTGCATCCGGCAGCGTCATCAGGTCATGCTTGCGGACGAACTCGGTGGACTGGTCCAGCGCGGTCTTGGCATCTTCGACGACCTTGTCGCGGGCCGGCTTGTCGGCATAGGCCAGTTCAAGCGCGGCTTCGATGGCCTTCTGCTGCTGCGCATCGGTCGGGTTGGCCGGCATTTCCGGAGCGCCCGGCTTGTCCTTCAACACCACCTGGGCGATGCCGTACATGTCGGTGCGCACGCGGCTCAGCTCGGCACGCGCGCGCTCGCCGATCTCGGCGCGCGACAGCGAGGAGTTGAGCGAGAACTTCAGCTTCTGGTCGTATTTTTCCGCGCCGATGCGGAACTCGCCCTTGGCGTTCGGCACCAGGGTGTTGTCCAGCCACGTCTGCTGTTCTTCGACGGCCTTGGTCAGATTGCCGATGGCGGTCTTCAGGCGCTCCTGGTCGGCGGCCTCAAGCTGGCCGATGTTGGGCACGATGAAGGTGTCCACCAGGCTGAGGATGCCGCGGTTCTGCTTGGACACGGTTTCGGCGTGGATCTTCGGCACGCGTGCCGGGTCCAGGTTGGTGCGTGCGGCGGCGAAGATCTGCGGAATCTGCTCGATACGCGCCGTCGCCGACTTCAGGCGCTCGGGCAGCGGTGCGAACTCGCGCGCCATCAGGCCATAGATGGCACTGCCGGCCAGGCCGTTATAGGTCTGTGGGTCCCACTTCCAGGACTGCAGGGTTTCGTTGTTCCAGATATCCGATTGCAGCTGGTTGCGCAGGATGGCGGCATCCACCTGGTTCTCGCGGCCGAGCTTGCTGATGTCGATCTTTTCCAGATCGGCCAACAGCGCCTTGCTTGCGTCCAGGCTCTTCTGCTGACCGGCCGCGCTCAGGTCGTCGAGCTGGCTGTCGAAACGGTGGTCACCAATCTGCGTGGCGCCGACCGGGGACAGCTGCATCCACGTATCCAGCGCCTTCTTCGACAGTTCGGCGAACTGTGCATCGGCCTGGCCCTGGCCGGCCTGTTCGGCAGCAGCGGTGGGGGCGTTGGGAGCTTCGCCACTCTGGCAGCCGGCAAGGCTGGCCAGCAGGGCGGCGGCGAGCAGGTGCTTGCGCATCGGTAATCCTGGGATCTTGGGTAATCCCCGAGCATAGGCGGAGCGCGCCGCCGTCGCACATGCCGTTGGTTGGGCACACCTTGCCGAAGCGGGCGGTTGGCGCTCCTGCAACAGCCGGTGCGCCTGTCGCCCGGCTGGCAACGACACCATCCACGCTTTCTTAGCGTTCGTATTCAGGCTTGTCGCTATGCTGGCCGCGCTGCCGGGTGGCCGGCACCAACCTTTCAGGGAACACGGAAGCATGAAGCGTTTGCAGGGAAATGGCTGGATATTGGGTGCGGGACTGGGCGTGCTGATGGTGTTGGCCGGTTGCGCCCAGCATGAAATGGCGGCCGATGCGGGCGCCGCGCCGGCCGAAGCGCTGCAGTCGCCCGATGGTGCGTTCCTGGCCTACGAACACACGGCGCAGCTGCGGCTGCCGGGCAAGGACATCGCACCCCGGGTGAAGGCCGTGACCGAAGCCTGCCAAAGCGCGACGTTCGGTGATTGCGCGGTGCTCAATGTGTCGCAGCAGGCCGGCGATGCGCCCAGTGGCTCGGTGCAGGTGCGCATCGCCCCCAAAGGGGTGGAGCCGCTGATCGCATTGGCCAGCGACAAGGGTGAGCTGACCACGCGCAACACGCAGGCGGAAGATCTCGCGCAGCAGGTCGCCGAAACCCAGCTGACCCAGGCGCGGTTGAAGAACGAACACGAGCGCCTGGTTGAATATCAGCAGCGGCGTGATCTGGTCGTGGCGGATCTGTTGACCATCTCGCAGCGCCTGTCGGAAATCGAAGCAGGATTGGAACAGGCCAACCGCGCATCGGCGCAGCAGCATCGGCGCATCGATACGCAGTTGGTGACCATCAACCTGGAGTCGACCAGCAGCCAGCGCAACCGCAGCGAGATTGGTCGCGCATTCGGCGACTTCGGCGAAATCTTCAGCACCAGCCTGGCCTACGTCATTCGCGTCATTGCCGGCCTGCTGCCGGTAGCGATCATCGGCGGCTTCGTGTTGTGGCTGGCACGTACGTGGTGGCGTCGACGCCGCAGCAAGCGCGCGGCCAAGCAGTAAGGCAGACGACAACGGCGCCGAAAGGCGCCGTTGTTCTTCATGCACTGCAGGAGCCGCCGGTTACGAATGCAGATGCAGCTCGGGAATGGTCTTCTCGTGCAGCGCGAACAGTTC
Source organism: Stenotrophomonas sp. (assembly GCF_050737575.1). GTDB lineage: Bacteria > Pseudomonadota > Gammaproteobacteria > Xanthomonadales > Xanthomonadaceae > Stenotrophomonas. Next base: position 284,109 of record NZ_JBOHXW010000001.1, on the reverse strand, counting down.
CTGGAATTCTTCTTCGGTTAGTTCATCGGGCAGGTACACAGCCACCTTGCTGGCGACGCCGTTCTGGTCAATCCGCTCGCGCGGGCCGGCACGCAGGGACACCTCGCGGTCCTTCCAGGTGATGACCATGGGCGCTTCCTCCCATTGGGTCACTTCGGCGTTCTTGCTGTCCCAGATGATGACGATCGTATACATGCGGTTACCTGCCTTCAGTTGCGCGTTCGCTGGTGATGGTGGCGCCTTCGCGCATCACCAGCGTGACCGGTGTGCGCGACACCACGTCGAGCAGACGGTCCCATTGCGCATCGGATAGCGGGCCGGTCGCGGCGAGCATGCGGTGCACCTGCAGCTTACCGGCTTCATCGCGGCTGGAACTCAGCTGCGCATTGAACTCACCCAGCTCCCAGCCTTTTTTCTCTGCATACATGCGCAAGGTAATCGCAGTGCAGGCGGCCAACGAGGCCAGGTACAGATCAAACGGTGCCATGCCTGCATCCTGCCCGCCGAGGCTGGCCGGTTCGTCAGCCACCAGGCTGTGCTTGCCGTTGCTGATCTGGTGAGCGAAGTTCGTGCCTGAAGAAGTGATGCTGACGTGAGCCATGTGGCGTCTCCGGTTGTGCAGGTGCAGTCACGTTAGAGCCTGCGTATGACCGCCGGTAGTCTGCATTTGGTGACCGCACCGTCCCGTGAAGTGAACGATGCGGCCTGCGGCGCGCGGGATTACTTGCCGATACGCACCGGCAGCGGGATATTGCACAGGTCGATATGGCCGGCCGCGCGTTTGTAGAAGTCATCCACGCGATTGCGGCGTGCTTCCACTGCATCGGCAAACGTCTTGGAATCGGTGCGCAGTACCTGCAGCGCCACGCGCTGGTCGGCCGGCAATTCGCTGGCCAATTGGATGGAGGTGATCGGTGTGCGCTCGGCAGCATTTTCGTAGAAGCCCATCGGCTCCGGGCCACGTTTGATGCTGCTCAGCAGTTCCATGCCCTTGAGCACGCGGCCGACCAGGGTGATGTTGCGGTCGAGCTGACGCGGCGACTGTCCGGTGACCACATACAGCTCGGCGCCGACGCTGCTGTCTTCGTCATTGTTGCGGCCGGCACCGAGCGCGCCGTAGCAATGCGCCAACCACGCATGTTCGCCATCGCTGCCCACCGCGAAGTCGCCAACAAACCCGGTCTTGGCCGCCCAGCCATCGCGGTCGGGCAGGGCGGTGAATGCCAGCCCCTTGGCCGGGCGCTGGAACTCGGCTGGTAGATGTTGCTTGGCGCTGCCCATCGACTTGGCTTTGGTGCTGTCCTCGGCATCCACGTCGCCAAACTGGACGACGAAGTTGTCCTGCGCGCGGTAGATGCTCAGCCCGTCCCAGAAGTGCTCGCGTGCCATGGTACGGATGTTGCCGACGTGCTCCGGGGCGAAGTCCGGCGCCAGCTCGATGATGACGCGGCCGCCTTCCAGGTTCATGTACAGCGTGTTTTCCGGCGCCGGCGTGTGCCAATCGCTGGCGGGCGCGGCGTCGATGATTTCCTGCGCGCTGCGGTACTTGGCGGGTGCATCGGCGGCCAGCAGCGGCAGCGGGGACAGCATCAGGGCCAGGGCCAACAGCGTGGGGCGAAGCGTCATCGGGCGCATTCCAGATTGGGTGTGGGCCGATTCTGCGTGATCCAGAGGCCGGGCGGCCAGCGCCATGACCGTGGTGGGAGTGACTACCGGCACATTCGCTATAGCGAACTAAACACTAGTGTTGGCTTCAGGCTAGTCCACCGGAGTAAGCCATGAACGATCTGGAAGCCCACCTACGCAAGTTTCAGAAAGAGCTGAGCACCGGCACGGTGTCGCTGGCCTTGTTGGCGGTGCTGGCCAAGGCGGAAGCGCCGATGTACGGCTACCTGATTGCCAAGGAGCTGGAGCGGGTAGGCGACGGAGTACTCAGCGGCAAGCAGAGCGCGTTGTACCCGGTGCTGCGCAACCTGGAAGGCGCCGGCCTGCTGGAGAGCCACGTTGAACCGTCGGTAGCGGGACCGCCGCGGCGTTATTACCGCATCAATGACGACGGACGTGCCGCGCTGCGGCAGTGGATCGCCGCCTGGACTGCTACCCGGAATTCGCTGGAATCCGTACTGGAGGGAATCAACTGATGAACACCGACAACACCCCAAGAGCGCTCCCGACCACGATCCCCGAATACCTGGAGCAGCTGCGTGCCGCGCTGGCCGGTGCCGACCCGGCGATGATCCAGGACGCGCTGTACGACGCCGAGGAATACCTGCGCTCGGAGTTGGCCGAGCAGGCCGGCAAGAGCGAAGCCGAAGTGATCGCAGGCGTCGCCGGCAGCTACGGCGCGCCGGAAGAGGTGGCCGAGATCTATCGCGAAACCGAAGTCACCGTGAACCGCGCACTACGCACGCCGGGCATGCGTTTGACGCCGGCATCGGTGGCCTCGGCCGCCGCGGCTGCCTCGGTCGGTGCGGCCATTCCGCCATCACCGGCAGCAACCAAGCCACGTTCGGCGCTGGCACGGTTCTTCGGCGTGGCCTTGGATCCGCACACCTATGGCGCGCTGTTCTACATGCTGCTGTCGCTGGCCACCGGCACGTTCTTCTTCACCTGGGTGGTGACCGGCCTATCGCTGTCGGTGTCGCTGTTGATCCTGATCATCGGCATTCCGATCCTGCTGCTGTTCCTGGGCTCGGTGCGGGTGCTGTCGCTGGTGGAAGGGCGCATCATCGAAACCATGCTCGGTGTGCGCATGCCGCGCCGTCCTGCCTACACCGACAAGAGCCAAGGCTGGCTGGCGCGCATCGGTGACATGTTCTCCGACGGCCGCACCTGGCTGACGATGCTGTATTTCCTGCTGATGCTGCCCTTGGGCACCGTGTACTTCAGCATTGCCACGACGTTGCTGTCGCTGTCGTTGGCGCTGATGTTCGCACCGCTGGCCAGCTTCTTTGTGGACCAGCCGGCGGGTATCTGGATCGACGGCGTGAACGTTGCGGGAGCGTTCTGGTTGTGGCCGCTGTCAGTGCTGGTAGGCGCGGTGTTGTTGTTCGCCACGCTGCATCTGGCCCGCGCGATCGGCAAGCTGCACGGCGCGATGGCCAAGCAGTTGCTGGTGCGGTTGTAATCCATTCGGAATGCGCAATGAAGCGGGGCGCCTATGGCGTCCCGTTTTGTTTTGCGGGCCCTGCCGTTACGAAACGTCACTTCGGGGTTCGCGGCAGGCGGATAAGTGCGTGCGGAATTTGAACGCTCACTTACCCGTGATGCGCGCCCCGGTTGACCCGGCAGGTTCGATCCCTAAAATGACTGAAAGTCAGTCAGTTGCGAATCCATGGACAAGCGCACCGCCATCATCGAGGCCGCCATTGCCGTGTTCGGCGAAAAGGGCGTGGAGAAAGCCACGGTCTCGGACATCGTCAAACGCGCCGGTATCGCCCAGGGCACGTATTACCTGTACTTCCCGTCGCGGCTTTCGGTGATGGGCGGCATAGCCGAGCAGGTGGTTTCGCGGATGCTGCAGCGTCTGCATGAGCAACTGGACGGGCTGTCGCCCGCCGCGCAGCTCGACGCGCTGGCCGGCGCGATCTTCGCGGTGGTGGAAGAGCAGCACCAGGTGGTGGCGCTGCTGTACAGCGGCATGACCCAGACCGATGAAATGCGGCGTTGGGAAGCCATCTACGCGCCGTTGTACGACTGGCTGCAACAGGTGCTGGAACAGGCGCGTGCCGAAGGCGCGGTGGCGGCCAATGTGCAGCCGCGTTACGCGGCAAGAGTGTTGGTCGGTGCCATCGAAGCGGCAGCCGAGCAGGTGCATCTGTACGCCGCCACCGCGCCGGAAGATGCGCAGGCGCATCGCGCGGAGCTGGAGCGCTTCATCCGTGCCGGCCTTGGCCGCACGGCGGCCGTGTAGCGACACGGACCATGCAATTCACTGCGCGCCTGCGCGGTGCAAACAATCAACGAGGAGAAACACATGGCCAATAAAGGCTGGTTTTATGTGGCCCTGACCTGTGTGTTCGAGCTGATCTGGGTCTACGGCTTCAACGTGGCAACGGTGTGGTGGCACTGGATACCGATCATCGCGGTGATCCTGGTGGACTTCCAATGGCTGGCGCGCGCCTGCGAAACCTTGCCGACCGGTACGGTGTACGCGGTGTTTGCCGCGGTGGGCACGGTCGGCGCGGCATTGATGGATATTTTCCTGTTCGGCGGCAGCTTCAGCGTCGCCAAGGGCGGCTTCATGGCGCTGCTGGTGATCGGTGTGATCGCACTCAAGCTGGCCGATGGCAAGGCCGCAGACAGCACCGGCGCCGCCGGTCAGGGAGGCTGAGATGGGTTGGTTTCTGGTAGTAGCCGCCGCGCTGATGGAAACGCTGGGCGTGATTGGTTTGAAGCGTTACAGCCTGCGCAAGAGTGCGCTTAATGCGCTGATGTTTTTCGGCGGCTTCGGCGCGTCGTTCGTGTTGTTGTACCAATCGTTCCGCTACATCCAACTGAGCGTGGCCTACGCGGTGTGGATTGGTTTGGGCACGGCTGCTGCGGTGCTGGTCAACATGGTGTTCTTCGGCGAATCACGCAGCACTGCGCGCGTGCTCAGCCTGGGGGTGATCGTGATCGGTGTGGTGGGGCTGAAGGCGGTTTCGTGAGTACGGCATTGCGGGGAGCCGTGATTGTTTCCCTTCTCCCGCGCGCGGGGTGAAGGCATGCGGCTTACGAGCCACCGGCTCGTGCATGACTGAACGCCTCGCACGCTGTGCGAGGCCGGGGCGCGGAGCGAGGTGCCCGAAGGGCGGATGAGGGGAGCTTTTAGCGCTTGAGTCTTCAACGTTCTTGGGCTTCTACAGCAGGCTGCGGATAGCGCACTGCAAGTTCAACTGCCGCTGCTTCGATCTTCCCCTCACCCCAACCCCTCTCCCGTGAACGGGAGAGGGGCTTAGGCAAAGCCAAAGCCAAAGCTATAAAGCTAGAGCCAAAGCCAAAGCCCTCAGCGCTGCGCGCGACGACGCAGCGGGGTGACGTTGCTGGTGCTTGCTGCCTTCTTGCTCTTCTTCGCCGCCGCCGGTTGCGACTGTGCGATGAAGAAATCGCGCATCTTCGGGTACACCACTTCGCGCCAGCGGCGGCCGCTGAAAATGCCGTAGTGGCCGGCACCGTCAACGATCAGGTGGGTGCGGCGCGAGGCTGGAATGCCCGTGCACAATGCTTGCGCGGCTTCGGTCTGGCCGAGGCCGGCGATGTCGTCCAGTTCGCCTTCGATGCTCAACAGCGCGGTGTCGCGGATCGCCGAAGGGTCCACGCGTTCGCCACGCACATACCACTCGCCACGCGGCAGCAGAAATTCCTGGAACACCACGCGGATGGTGTCCAGATAGAACTTCGCCGGCATGTCCAGCACGGCGTTGTATTCGTCGTAGAAATGGCGATGCGCGTCGGCATCGTCCATGTCGCCCTTGACCAGGTCGGTGTAGAAATCCCAATGCGACATCAAGTGGCGGCTGGGGTTCATCGCCACAAAACCGGCGTGCTGCAGGAAGCCCGGATACACGCGGCGGCCCTGGCCCGGGTAGGGCGCCGGAATGGTGTGGATGACGTTGTTCTCGAACCACGACAGCGGATTGCGCGTGGCCAGATTATTGACCGCGGTCGGGCTGCAGCGCGCATCGATCGGGCCGCCCATCATCACCAGTGAACGCGGCGTGGTTTCGCCACGGCTGGCCATCAGCGACACCGCCGCCAGCACCGGCACGGTCGGCTGGCAGACGCTCACCACGTGCACGTTGTCGGCACCGAGGTGACGGATGAATTCCTGCACATACTCGATGTAGTCGTCCAGGCCGAACTCGCCTTCCTGCACCGGCACCATGCGCGCATCCACCCAATCGGTGACATAGACGCGGTGGTCGCGCAGCAGCGTGCGCACGGTGTCGCGCAGCAGCGTGGCGTGGTGGCCGGACAGCGGCGCGACGACCAGCACGGCCGGCTGCGCGAGCAGCGCTTCAACCTTGGAGGTGTCGTTGCTGTGGCGCTTGAAGCGCAGCAGTTTGCAGAACGGCTTTTCCAGTTCGGTGAGCTGGGCGATGGGGACGATCTCGCCGTCCAGCTCCAACTCATGGATGCCCCATTCGGGTTTCTCGTAATCCTTGCCGAGGCGATGGAACAACTCGTTCATCGCGGCAAAGCGGTCGGCACCCGGCATGGATGACCACCAATGCCCCGGTTTGTTGAAAAACGCCGCATTGGCTTGCGCTTGGTGAACCCAGGGCGCGAGCAGGTTGCGGGTCAACTCATGCAGGTTATAGAGCATGTCTATGCAATATGTATGGTCATATGGTGCTGCGCAGCATAGCCTAATCGGACGATTGTGGCGTTAAGCGCGTGCGCCACGTATTCAGCGGGTGCGCTCCAGCGCGGCGATGTCCTCGCTGAAGGCTGGCCCCAGCCAGCAATGCGAGCCCACCGAACGGAAGCCCACCTGCTGCAACTGGCGGCGGTACCAGCTCGCCGGACGCTTCTGGAAGCCGTCGTGGTCGCCGTGGAAATCATCCTCGGCGGTGAAGGTTTCCAGGAAGGCGACGCCGCCGCACAACTCGGCCAGGCCTTCCACACCCTGACGCAGCTCGCGACTGGGTACGTAATGCATCACATCCGAACAGATCAGCAGATCCACCGGCGCGCACGGGCGCAGCCACTGGAAATCACCGAAGCGGGCCAAATGCATGTTGCGGGTACGGCCGTAGCGACGCACTGCGTACTCGCTGCTGTCAAACCCCATGTACTGCAGCTTGGGCCGCAGTTTGAGCAGCGGTGCACGCCAGGCTGCCTCGCCGCAGCCGATATCCAGCACGCTGCGGATGGGCCGTTCGAGGTAGTACTCGGCGCTGGCAACGGCCAGCTGCACCTTGCGCGCCAAGCGCGCAGCGCCGCCGATATCACCGCGTCGGTACCAGCGTTGGAAGTAAGCGGCGTCGTATTGCTTGTCCTGCATGTGCGTGTCTTGTGCGGATGGGCGAAAATGGCGCTCATCCTACGCCGCCGCTGGAGCACATGCATGCAGTCTTATTTCTGGGTAAAGACCTTCCACCTGGTATTCGTGGTCGCATGGATGGCATCGGTGTTCTACCTGCCGCGGATCCTGGTCAACATTGCCGAAGCCTCCGGCCAAGCGGCGGTGGTGGAGCGGCTGCAACTGATGGGTAAGCGCCTGTACGGCTTTGGTCACAGCATGTTCGGCATCGCCTTTCTGCTGGGCCTGGTGCTGTGGCTGGGCTACAAAGTGCTGCCCGATTTCCCGACCATGGTCGCGCCGGGTGCCGCGGGCTGGCTGCATGCCAAGCTGGGTCTGGTGGTGTTGCTGCTGGTGTACTTCATCTTCACCGGCCGCTGGTTGAAGGGCACGATGAAAGGCAAGTCGCTGCCGTCCTCGCGCGCGCTGCGCTGGTTCAACGAGCTGCCGCTGGTGCTGTTTATCGCCATCGTCTATCTGGTGTTGGCCAAGCCGTTCTGAGGTTTTTCAGCTTTGCGATACAGAAGGACGGTTGGCAATGCCGGCCTTGGTGATCGAGTCGGTACATGGTTTCCTGCCTGAGGTGTCTGCGGAATATCGGATGATTCAGCTGGGCGCCGCCCAGTCGCTTTTCCTCATGCTAGAATATTGGAATGCCCATTCCATAACGGAGCGAGCCAGAGCCTGCATCGCTCCGCTCGGACGCCGCCATGAGCACTGAAAAGCCGTTATATCCGGGTCGCCCGAGGCAGTTCGAGGACGAAGATGTCATCGATGCTGCCGTGGCGGTATTCAGTGCCAATGGGTTTGCCGGCACCTCGGCGCAAGATCTCTGTGACGGTACCGGGCTTGGCAGAGGCAGCTTGTACAACGCTTTTGGCAGCAAGCAGGGGCTGTATGAACAGGCCTTGCTGCGTAGCCACGAACAGACGATGGCCGCGCAGTTGGCCATTCTCACGCAGCCGGGTCCGGTGAAAGCCAGATTGCACACCCTGCTGCTGTGGGGCATGGACGAAGATCTCTCGCAGCCCGGGCAGCACGATGCAATGGTGTTGTTCTCTGCGCTGGAGCGCGGCAGCAAGGATGAAGCCGTTGCCGCGCTGAATCATGAGTATCGCCAGCGACTGGAGCAGACGCTGGTGGCTGTCTTCACTGAAGGCCAGCGGAGTGGCGAGCTTGGCGACCGCGCATCGGCTTTACAGATGGCCCGGGGCTTCCTGGCGGGCTACTACGGCCTGCGCGTGCTGAGCCGGAACATCCAGGACAGGGCGGTGCTCGAAGATGTCGTCGCCGGGTTGTTGATCAATCTCTAAGTCACGGTGGCTGATTTTCAGGCCGCCGCACTTCGTCTGTTTTTGTAACGTTTATTCCATTATTAGGAGAAGGTCGAGAAGTATGTCGTCGACAAAGCGTTTGCCGATCTCAGTTTACGTACTGGGTTTGGCCATATTTTCCCTGGGCACGGCCGAATTGATGGTGGCCGGCATGATGTCCAGTCTGTCCGAGGCATTCGGCGTGACGGTAGGCGAGGTCGGTCACCTGATCTCGTACTACGCGTTCGGTGTGATGCTGGGTGGACCGGTGCTGACCTATGTCTTCCTGAAGCTGAAAGTGCCGTATCGCTCCACGCTGTTGTGGTTGCTGGCCTTGTATGTGGTTACGCAGGGACTGAGTGCGTTCAACTCGGACTATCGCGTGCTGGTGGCGATCCGTCTGATCACCGGCGTGTTGTGCGCGGGCTGCTTGAGCCTTTCGCTGGCTACCAGCATGGCGCTGGTTTCTACGGAAAACCGCCCGCTTGCCGCGTCGGTGGTGATCGGCGGCTTCATGGTCTCCAACGTGTTCGGAGTTCCGCTGGCGACCATCGTTGACCAGCACTGGGGCTGGCGCGTCGCTTTCGGTTTGGTGGCCGTATTGGTTCTGGTTTGCCTGTTCGCGCTGGTGCGCCTGCTGCCGCATCTGGCCGGTGGCGGCACGCTCAAAATGGAAGAAGAGCTCAAGGCCTTCCGAAACAAGGCCTACTGGAAAGCCTGTGCGACCAGCTGCCTGATCCTCGGCGCGAGCTTTGCTGCCTTCAGCTACTTCGTGCCGGTGCTGGTCGACGTGACCGGTTTCAGCATGGCCGTGGTGCCGTTCATCCTGATGCTTTATGGCCTCTCAAACATCGTGGGCAACGTGATCACTGGACGGCTGGCTTACCGTCACAGCCTCGCGATCATGGTCGTCGGGCTGAGCGTGCTCAGCGTGTCGTTGTTCGGCATGGCGCTGTTCGCTGAGTACAAGTGGGTGGCGATTCTTGCGGTGGTTCTGATCGGCCTGTCTGGCGTGCCGATGAACCCGGCGATGATGGCGCGCATTGTCAGCGTCGCCCATCCCGGCCCGATGGTGAATGCCGTGCACACTTCGGTGATCAATATCGGCCTGGGCGGTGGTTCCTATCTGGGCGGCATGGCGATTTCCGCCGGTTACGGCCTGCGCTCGGCGCTGTGGATCGGAGTGGTGCTTGCGGTGTTGGCGCTGTTGTCAGTGCTGCCGTACCTGCGTGCCAGCAGCAAGGGGTGGGAGTGAGGGCAGAAGGGTTCCGCTCCTACGGTGTAGTTCAATGAAAAGGCCCCGCATCGCGGGGCCTTTTCGATCAGCTCGCTGCGCTCAGTGGCGCGGCGCTGTCCTTCAGTTTTGGCCAGCGCTTGAGAACCGCAGTGCGAATGCCGGCGGCGTCGATGCCGGCTTCGGCCAGCAGGTCTTCGCGGCTGGCGTGATGCTGGAAGCTGTCCGGCAGGCCGAGGTGCAGTACCGGCATCAGCACCGCTTCGGCATTGAGCAGCTCGGCCACGCCGGAGCCCGCGCCGCCAGCAACCACGTTGTCTTCGATGGTGACGAAGCCTTCGTGGGTGCTCGCCAGGTCCAGCAGCATCGCCTTGTCCAGCGGCTTGATGAAGCGCATGTTGACCACGCTCAAGCCGAGCTCGCGGCCAACCTGCTCGGCGGCGGTCAGCGTCGAGCCGAAGGCGAGCAGGGCGATGCGGCTGCCTTGATGGCGCAGCTGCGCCTTGCCGATTTCCAGCGTGGACAGATCGGTGCCGACGGCTGCGCCCGGGCCGGTGCCGCGCGGATAGCGCACGGCGGCCGGGCCGTTGTATTGCAGGCCGGTGCTGAGCATCTGCCGGCATTCGGCCTCGTCACCCGGCGCCATCACCACCATGTGCGGCACGCAGCGCAGGAAGCTCAGGTCGAGGTTGCCGGCATGCGTTGCGCCGTCCGGGCCGACTACGCCCGCGCGGTCGATGGCGAACAGCACATCCAGTTCCTGCACGGCAACGTCATGCACCAATTGGTCATAGGCGCGCTGCAGGAAGGTGGAGTAAATCGCGACGACGGGCTTGGCGCCCTGGGTTGCCATGCCTGCGGCCAAGGTCACCGCATGCTGCTCGGCGATGGCCACGTCAAAGTAGCGCTCCGGGAATTCCTTGCTGAAACGGACCAGCCCCGAGCCTTCGCGCATTGCTGGGGTGATGCCCAGCAGCTGCGGTTCGGCGGCGGCGGCATCGCACAGCCAGTCGCCAAAAACGTCGGTATAGGTTGGCTTCTTGGGCGCGCTCTTGGTCGGCAGGCCCTTGCTCGGGTCGAACGGGCCGACCGCGTGATAGCCGATCTGGTCGTCTTCGGCCGGCTCGTAGCCTTTGCCCTTGGTGGTCATGATGTGCAGCAGCTGCGGGCCCTTCGCATCCTTCAGGCGCTTGAGCGTGGACAGCAGCAGCGGCAGATCGTGGCCGTCGATGGGGCCGGTGTAATGGAAGCCCATCTGCTCGAACGCGGTGGAGGGCACGAACATGCCTTTCCACTGTTCTTCCCAACGTTTGACGAAGCGCGCTGGCGGGCTGTGCTTGTCGCCAAGGATTTTCTTGCCGCCTTCGCGCAATGCATTGAGCGTGCGGCTGGCGGTAGCGCGGCCCAGCATCTTGGTCAGCCCACCAACCGCTTCGGAGATGGACATGTTGTTGTCGTTGAGCACGACCAGCACGTTTGGCTCGTCGTCCATGCCGCCAGCGTGTGCCAGCGCCTCGAACGCCATGCCGGCAGTCATTGCGCCATCACCAATCACCGCGACGACTTTGCGCTCGTCGCCCTGGTGCTGGCGCGCGATAGCCATGCCCAGTGCGGCAGAAATGGAGGTGGAGGAATGGCCGACGCCGAAGGTGTCGTATTCGCTCTCCTCGCGCTTGGGGAACGGCGCAACGCCGTCCTTCTGCTTGACCGTGTGGATGCTGTCGCGACGGCCGGTGAGGATTTTGTGTGGGTAGGTTTGGTGGCCTACGTCCCACACCAGTTGGTCGACCGGTGTGTTGAACAGGTAATGCAGGGCGACGGTAAGTTCGATCACTCCCAACCCGGCAGCGAAATGACCGCCGCTCTTGCCGACTGATTCGATCAGATAAGCGCGCAGCTCACCGGCCACCGCGCCCAGTTCGGTTTCATCGAACGTGCGCAGGTCTTCGGGATTCTGGACGCGCGACAGGCGCGGATAGCAGGCAGAGTCGATCATTTTCTTCGTATTTCAAGCGACGCGGTATTTTCGCCGCCAACCGAGGGTGGGGCAAGCAAAGCGCTCTGTATGTGAGGAGCAGATGACGGAGATTGTCGCCAATCTGAAGTATCAGTTCAGGTTGGCGCGGTCTGCGCTGTGTTCCGGGCATTTGCGCGTGCCTGCGCGCGGCAGAGAACGGCGATTTTCAGGCGCTGCGGCGCAGGGCGTTTTTCGGCAGCTGCGCTTTCAGGAAGGCCATCTGGTCGGCCAGGATGTTGCGGTTGGACAGGATCAGGTGCTCGATCCAACTGGGCCGATACGGCACCGCCAGCAACGGCATATTGGCCTGCTGCGGGGTGCGGTTGCTCTTGCGTGAATTGCAGTGGAAGCAGGCGCTGACCACGTTCTCCCACGTGTCCTGGCCACCCTTGGAAATGGGCATGACGTGGTCGCGAGTAAGGTGCGGACGACTGAACTGGTGGCCGCAATACAGGCAGAGCTGCGCATCGCGGGCGAACAGCGCGGTATTGGTCAGGTTGGGTGTGGGCGCAATGGCGCGCGAACGGGCGAAGCCGCGCGAGGCGATGATCGGGTGCAGGTCCAGCCCGCTTTGCAGGCCGCTGTCGCGGTTGATGGCGCCATGCACATGCAGGCAAGGATCGCCCAAGGTCCAGGACACGGCATCGCGCACATACAGGCAGGCGGCGTCTTGCCAGTTGATCCAATCGAGCACCCGGCCATGCGCGTCCAGCGACAGGAGTCGCACGGAGCCAAGGCGGTGCAGGGGAGGCGATGGCGAAAACCCGGCCAGCGGAGCAGTGGTATCGGCTCCGGTATCGATCAGACTACGCGGTGTAGTGTCTGTCTCCATCGGGAAAACAGCTTATACACGAAGCGTGACGATTTGTGTAAATGCGGGTGGGTTTCGGCATGTTCTTCTCCTGCGTGCGGGAGAAGGTGCCCATAGGGCGGAAGAGGGGCTTTTGACGTTGGCTGGCTAGCTAGAAGCTTCCCCCTCACCCCAACCCCTCTCCCGTGCACGGGAGAAGGGCTTTGACTGCCTGGATCTGGGCTCAATCGCCGAAGCGGATGGCGTCCATCGCCATCAATGAATCGGCGCCGCTTTCCATGCTGGCGGCATGGGTCAGGGTGCGCGGCAGGATGCGGGCGAAGTAGAAACGTGCGGTTTCCAGCTTGGCCTGCTTGAAGGCATCGGTGTGGCTGGAAGCCTGTGCGGCGACCACCGAACGTGCCCACCAGTAGGCCAGGGCGACATAGCCGCTGTAGAACAGGTAATCCCAGCTGGCGGCGCCCAGTTCTTCCGGGTTGGCGGCGGCGCGCTGCAGCACGTTCACCGTCAGCTTGCCCCATTCCTTGGACTTGGCGCCCAGCACCGGCAGGAACTCGGCCACGGTCGGGTTGTTGGCGTTGTCGGCGATGAACTGCTCGACTTCGGCCAGGAACAGCTTCAGCCCTGCGCCCTGCGAAACGGCGGTCTTGCGGCCAATCAGGTCCAACGCCTGGATGCCGGTCGTGCCTTCGTACAGCGTGGTGATGCGGGCATCGCGGGCGAACTGTTCCATGCCGTGCTCGGCGATGTAGCCATGGCCGCCGAATACCTGCTGGCCGTTGTAGGTGGCTTCAATGCTCCACTCGGTCAGGCAGGCCTTGACGATGGGGGTGAGGAAGCTGACCAGCGTGTCAGCGTCGGCACGGGCTTTTTCATCGCTGGCGTGCTGAGCGGCGTCGAGCTGGGTGTAGGCGTGTGCGGCGAGCAGACGGCCGCCTTCGGTCAGCGCCTTGGTGGTCAGTAGCATGCGACGCACGTCCGGCTGGACGATGATCGGATCGGCCGCCTTGTCCGGCTGTGCCGGGCCCTTCGGCGAGCGCGATTGCAGGCGGTCACGGGCGTAGGCCAGTGCGCCCTGGTAGGCGCGCTCGGACTGCGCAAGACCCTGCACGCCAACGCCGAGGCGGGCGGAGTTCATCATCACGAACATCGCTTGCAGGCCCTTGTGCGGCTGGCCGACGAGGTAGCCTTCGGCGCCGTCGAAGTTCATCACGCAGGTGGACGAGCCGTGGATGCCCATCTTGTGCTCCAGCGCGCCGCAGCGCAGCGCGTTGCGCTCGCCTTGCGTGCCATCGCGGGCAACCTTGAACTTGGGCGTGACAAACAGCGAGATGCCCTTCGGGCCCGGAGGTGCATCGGGCAGCTTGGCCAGCACGAGGTGGACGATGTTGTCGCTGAGGTCGTGCTCACCGGCGGTGATGAAGATCTTGGTGCCGGTGATCGCATAACTGCCGTCGGCATTCGGCTCGGCGCGGGTCTTGATCAGGCCCAGATCGGTGCCGGCGTGCGGCTCGGTCAGGCACATGGTGCCGGTCCAGTTGCCGGCGACCAATGGCTTGAGGAAGGCCTCTTTCTGCCAGTCTTCGCCGTAATGCTTGAGCGCTTCCACGGCGCCGTGCGACAGCATCGGGAACAGGCTCCAGGCCAGGTTGGCCGAGGACACCATTTCGCTCAGGGCCATGCCCAGCGTTCCCGGCATGCCCTGGCCGCCGAACTCCGGCGCTGCAGTCAGGCCGGTCCAGCCGCCATCGACGAACTGTGCATAGGCTTCCTTGAAGCCCGGCGCGGTGGTGACATCGCCGGTGGCTACGTCGAGCTTGCAGCCGGTCTGGTCGCCAACGGCATTCAGCGGTGCCAGCACGGCGCTGCTGAAGCGGCCGGCTTCTTCCAGTACGGCGTCGATGACGTCGGCGCTGGCGTCTTCAAGACCCATCGCGGCAAACAGGGATTCGGCCTTGAGCACGTCGTGCAGGGCGAAACGGAGGTCGGTAACGGGGGCTTTGTAGTTGCTCATCAAAACGATCTCGAACGATGCGGGAAACGGTAGGGGATCAGCGCAGCACGCCGGGCAGGCCCGGGGCCTGGTTGAGGCTGCTGCGCGACTTGATGTCGAAACTGCGTTGTTTCTTTTCTTCCGGAGTGGCGCTGACGGTGCCTTCCAGTTCGTAGAACAGCGAACGGCCACCGGCCAGCGAATCGGCCATCACGATGCGGGCCGAAGAAGCAGGCTGCAGGCGAACCTTGATGATGTCGGCCGACTCCGGGCCGATGGACAGCGCCGGGGTGGCGCTGAGCGTGCCGGCGTTTTCGTCGCCGACCTTGATGACCAGCGATACCGAATCAAACCGCATCGGCATGGAGCTGTAGTTGCGCAGGCGCAACTCGACCTCCCAGTTGCCGTCGTTGCCAACGGTGAGCTGCTGGATGCTGGCCGCTGGCTCGGAAACACGTTTGACCTTGCCGCCACCGCAGGCGGTGAGCGTCAATGCGGTCAGCGCGAGCAGTGCAATCAGGGCGTATCGGGGGCGAAAACGCATGCGGCGTGATCCTCAAGTCCGAAGTGGTTACCGCCGAAGGATACTACGGCGTATGGGCTGGTGCGCGGGGGCAGGTTAGGTACCTTGGGGCAATAGACGAAGACGGATGGCGGAACCTTCGTGCCCGGGCATCAAAACATGCAAGGGGCCGTAGTTGCCGCTTTTCGCGACATTCGATCTGAGCTGGCTGGGTCGGCCTGGACTCGCGATGGCGGCTACGATCGATTTCGAGGGGATGCCGTTTGGAGGCTTGCCTGGTGTGCGCAACCGCAGCGCCGGGGAAAGAATGGGCAACTTCATGGTCAATGGGTTGCGGGTGCTGCAAAGCGAAGCGACTGGCTGGCCTTCGTCGCGGGTGCATTTCAATGCGCAACGGATTGCTGAGTTGCTGGCGTCCGCCCACAACCCGCTGTGTTACGGGCGGCGCTGTGCAAGTGCTGCAGTCGCCAGAAACACTCCGCGAGGCCAAGCAGAAGTTTGATGGCCAACGGGGAGACGGATTCCGCTATCAGCCGTTGCTGCAACGGGAAACGCCGCCGCTGGACTGCCGACAGTAGTGCTGTGAAGTGACTTCATCGCCAAGGTCGCGGTGACCTCCGCTGCAAGATCGCGTGCGGTGTTGTATCGCTGGAAGTGCGTTCGGCAGTCCGCCGTTTCCAGTCACCTGATAGGTAAATGCTGTCGCTGTTGGAAATGCTTGAATGCAGTGCTGCAACCCCCGTCGCACCCCTGCCTTTGTGCGGTATGCCGGATGGCACTGCTGCATTCATTGCGTGTTTCCGCAGTATGAGTTGCCGTCCACGTATCGACGACCGCAGTGTCGCTGTTGCGATGCTACGCCCCCACTCATCGTTCTGCTCAGGAGCCACCATGGCGACTACCGCACGTTGCAGTTCACGTTGGACGCGTCAGGCTTTAAACGCGTCTCGCCATCTCTTCTTCGGCCTGTCGTTGGCGCTGGGCACAACGCTCAGCGGCGGCGCATTGGCGCAGAGCGATCTGGACCCGATCCTCGCGGCGGCGATGGAAGGCACGCAGACGCCGGCAGTGGCGATGCTGGTTATTCGCGATGACAAGGTTGCCCAGCAGGCGGTACGCGGCGTGCGTCGCAACGACGGCGCCGTGGCAGCGCAGAGCGACGACGTCTGGTTGATCGGTTCAACCGGCAAGCCGATGACGGTCGCCTTGATCGCGCGCCTGGCCGAGCAGGGAGTGTTGGACTGGGATGCACCGTTGTCGAAGATGCTGCCGGATCTCACTGTGATCAATCCGGCCTACGGCAGCGTCACCCTGACGCAGTTGCTGTCGCACCGCGCAGGCCTGCCGGAGAACCTGCAGGACGCGGCGGCGCTGGACGCCTTCTTCACCGACTCGCGTGCGCTGCCGGTGCAGCGCGAGGCGTACATCCGCGCGGCGCTGCAGGAGGCGCCAGTCAACGTGCCCGGTAGTGAGTTCGCGTACAGCAACAGCGGCTTCCTGATTGCTGCAGTGATTGCAGAGCGTGTCACCGGCACCGACTTTGAAACGCTGATGCAGCGTGAGGTGTTCAAGCCGCTGGGAATGGACAGTGCCGGCTTTGGCCCGACCGCCGCAGATCAGCCGCAAGGTCATCGCGCCGGCAAACCGGTGACGACTGCGCCGCAGAAATCGGATGACGGCGTACCGCCGATGTACACGCCGGCCGGTAACCTGCACATGCGCCTGCAGGATATGGCGAAATTCGCCATCGACCAGATGGCTGGCAGTCGAGGCAAGGGCAAACTGCTCGCACCGGCTTCCTATCGCCTGATGCAGACCGCACAGAGCGGCAGCCCGTCGGCCATGGATTGGGGCGTGCAGGCTTCCATCGCCGGGCGCAAAGGGCCGGTGCTCACCCACGGCGGCTCGGACGGCAACTGGCTTGCCTGGGTAGCACTGTTCCCGGAAACCGGCAACGGCGTAATCGCTATCGCCAATGCAGCCGATGACATGGGCGCGGACAAGGCAACCATGGGCGCCATGGGCCCGATCTTCGCTGAGCTGGCACCGCCGGCTGCAGCGAAGCCGTGATCGCCGGATAGGTGTCGCCCCATGGCGGGGTCTCGTAACTGGCCCTTGTCAGCCGGCTGGTCCGGTACGAGCGCAGCCTGTTGGCGAAGGCCAAAGACGCGCGCTAGAATCCGGACACCGCGTGGGGCGGTAGCTCAGCTGGGAGAGCGTCGCGTTCGCAATGCGAAGGTCGGGAGTTCGATCCTCCTCCGCTCCACCAACACGTCAAACAAAGAGCCGCATCGTCAGATGCGGCTCTTTGCGTTTGCGCGTTGGCAGTGCTGCTTTGAAGGCTTGCAGGTTGTCGGCAAGGAGGCATCAGAACGCCCTTCAATCTTGCCGAATCTGCTGTTTCCGGCGAATTTCATTGGATGTGAAGATTTTTGTGAAATTTGCTTGCCCAAACTGCCACGGATGGGTAATATTCGCGTCCTCGCTGGCGACAACGCCAACGAAAACAAAGTGGCCGAGTAGCTCAGTTGGTAGAGCAGGGGATTGAAAATCCCCGTGTCGGCGGTTCGATTCCGTCCTCGGCCACCATAAGATTCAAGGGTCTGCAGAAATGCAGGCCCTTCTTGTTTTCAGGCGTGCAGTGATGCTGCATGGCCTCTTCAAGGAAAGGTCTGCAGAGATGCAGACCTTTCTTCGTTCTGATTGTTTGCATCGTGTGCCGTGTGTTTGGCGCGGTTGGCTACGTGATGTTGTGGCTCGTGCTGAGCGTGAGCACGCGGTGTGGATGGTGTCGTTGTGGATGAGTGGTTCTATCCGTCGCCTGTGGGCGCGGTGTGAGTGCTCGCGACTCAGTGGGCGGCTCGTGGTTCGCGATGTCGGTGGCGACAGGCTGCATATCGTTGGCGGTTGATCAGGACTCAGGCGTTGATTGTCCCCGCGTGCGGCGCGGACGTTTGCATTCGGATGCGCGCCGAAGCGGGCTTCATCCGATTCGGTGGTTCTGTTCAAGTCCGCCTCTCCGGCGAGAGTGCTTTGGTTGTGCGAGGAGGGTGGAGCGGGTTCAGTCGTTCGGTCCCGGCGGTGATCGTCTCTGGATTGGCGAATCGCCGTCATTCATTGTGCGAGGACTGGCGCACCCGCTAGGTCTGTTTGGATGGGGGCTGGTCGCCGCTGGCGTGTGGCTTCAGATGAGGCACTATGCCGCTTGGAGGCCGTGCAAGCTTGGCCCGACAGCACAAGTCGGGCTCCTGACATGTCCGTGTCGGGGTCGTGTCGTCACGGAAAGCAGGGTGCGGCGGGATCATGGCGGGAAGCCGAGCAACCCATTCCGAGGAGTAGTCATGCACATCAATAGCCTTCGACTTAAAGAGCTGCGCGTCGCCCGCCAATGGTCGCAGGAGCAGCTGGCCAATCTCAGCGGTCTGAATCTGCGCACCATCCAGCGCCTCGAATCAGGCGCGAAGATCTCGACCGAGTCGTTGCGGGCATTGGCCGCCGTCTTTGAAGTGCCGGCCGATAGTTTGCTGGTGGGCGATTCGACACCCAGCCAGCCGGCGCTCGAGGCAATGCGGGAAGGCGTACTGCGTGGGCTGGATTTCACCGGCGTCACCCCGCGAGCTGATTTCTGGTGGTTCGCGCTGGCGGTGGTCATGGTGCTGGCCTTCGCCCAGCTGTTCGCCGATGCCGTTGGCCCGCTGCCGCTGCAAATCGTCTCGTTGGTGGTGCTTTTGCCGTGGATTGCAGCCTGTACCCGGCGTCTGCGCGACGCGGGTCTCAATCCCTGGTGGCAAGCCATCAGTCTGGCCCCGGTGGGCGGCATTCTGGTGCTGCTCTATCTGCTGACCTATCCGACCAAGGCAAAAGAGCCGGTGGATGCAGCGTCGGTGTGAGGAGGCGAAAGCCATAGGCTGCGCACGGACGGAAACAAAAAAGGCCGGAAACCTTTGCGGGTTTCCGGCCTTGTTCGGGCCTTGACGGCCACTTCATTGGTGGAGGTGGGCGGAATTGAACCGCCGTCCGAAGGCACTCCATCCCCGGTACTACATGCTTAGCTCACCGTTGGGTCTCGTCCTGTGGCAGCACGGTGTGCCAAGCGCACCCCAGGACCAGCCTGTTTTGGTTAAGCCATGACTGACAGGCAGCCGTCACAGCCGGTTCCGTGATAATGACCCTACATCCACGAGCACGGGCACAAGTGGGTTCGGGGCTTACGCCTTAAGCGGCGAGAGCGTAGTTGTCGTCGTTGGCAACTAGAGTTTTGCAGCTGGATTTACGAGGAAAGCTACCCCCTCGGCATGCACCAAGCGACTTCATAACCTCCGTCGAAACCAGTGCACCCCCGGTTAGACGTTGATCAGAAACGGTTTTTAGCCCCGGAATGACCAAAAGCTGACTAAAGACCTTCTTGATAGGGTGGATCCTACGGCAAAGAGCCTGAACAGTCACTGGGGGGGACGAGGGATTGCGATCGTTCCTAGCCTGTTGTGGAGCACCACTGAGTTGCCGCCTGGAGCCTCAGGCCAGTGGGCTGCCGGGATGTAGGAAGGGTTTATCCGGAGGTGGGCGAAATCTTCGATGTTGGGCGTTGCCAGATGATCGACTCGCGTCACTTGGGCAGCGTCTGGCCCCTCCAAGTCGCCAATTGAGCACAGCCAAGCTATCGGGAAGAACTTCAGCAGCGAGAAGATCACGACATCGGTGCCGATGATCAGCTCTTTCCGGGCCAACGCTCTTCCGACGATCTGAGGCTTGTACGGATAGACCCAGTAGTACAGCCGCAGGTCCTCCGGGAACGGCTGATCGAGTTTGAGGAAGTACTCGGTCTTACGCTCGATGAATTGCCCAGCCTTATGGGTGCCAAGTCCGTGGGCAAGCAGATGTCCAATTACGGACCGGAAGAGCTTGTTCTGTTGAACCCGGATGTCGCTCGGCAGGTACAGGCGCTCTGTAATGGCTGCTTTGGCATCCTTGCAGAACTGCACGAGAGTGGGATCTAAGGCTTGGCCAAGTCTCTCGTTATTGCACTTGGCGCAGATGGATCGATACTTCACACCCCGCTGGAACAGACGCGCCTGCCGCGTCGGCTTTTGGGCGCCTAGAGCTTCACTGAGCCGGTCGAGGTATACCTGGCCAACGAGCGGCACCCCCTTTGGGGGAACATGGTCGTCCGTCAGTCGCTCTGTTAAGCCGCAAATATTGCATATCCCAATCTCAGGGCCGCGAGTTTGCAGTCGCTCCAAGGCTCGTCCTTTTGACCTACGCGTATGTGCGGAGCCAGCATAACGCTACGGCTCTAAGGGCAGCCTGTTTTCTCCCAAGCTGATGCCAGCTTGCTACCGGCATCCGGAACCATGGACGGGATCCACCGTGCGTACTTCTTGGCGGTGATGGTCCAGTCGCGGTGCCCCATCTGCTTGGCCACCCACATGACATTCTCGCCGGCACTCAGGGCCTGCGAGGCGAAGGTGTGGCGCATTTGATAGGGGTATCGGTACCGGACGCCGGCCTTCTTCAGGGCCCGCTGCCAGCTGCCGGCGCGGATCGTTTGATCGGATCCCCAGCGGGCGTTTGTCTTCGGATCGTGGAAAACGAACTCGCCGGCCAGAAGGGTATGCGCGCGCTGAGCCTTCAGGGCGGCGAGGGCCGGTGCTACCAGCGTGACCTCACGCAGGCCGGAGTCGGTCTTGGGCGCCTTCATCTTCCCCATGACCCAGGCGCGGCGGATTTTCACGGTGCCGTGTTTCCAGTCGATGTCCGACCAGCACAACCCGATCATTTCCGACGTGCGTAGGCCGCTCGCAAAATTGAAGTGGCAGTAGTTGCGCACCTGGGCCTCGTCGATCCCGGCCAGAATCGCTGCGACCTCCGCTGGGCTGAAGGGGTCGACTTCCTCCGTGGCGTTCATCTGGGCCCGCCGGCGGATCTTGAAGCCATCCAGTGGGTTGACCTTGATCAGGTCGTCGTCGACGGCATCATCCAAGGCGCCACGGAGTGGACCAAGGACGTTGTTGATCCGCTTGGCTGTGACCTCGGAACCAAACTTAACCACCAGCTCCCTGACTTGTGTGCGGTCGAAGTCGCGCAGGGCGATAGCCCCGATTCGCGGGATCAGGATGTTCTCCACGATCCGGGTATAGCCAATGATCGTGCTGTGCTCGAGCTCCAAGCCCTTCCGCGCCAGCCACCGATCCAGGACGGTTTTCATGTCGTCCAGGGTGGCGGGCTTTTCGATGACCAGGCGGGCTCGCTTGCTGGTCGGGAAGTGCGCCGCATAGTCGAACAGGCCCTTCTCGATCTCGATCTTGATTTGGCCCAGAAGGTTCTCGCAGAAGCGGATGTTGCGGGGGGTCGGGGGGAGCTTGACCCGCTCCCGACACCTCGCGCCGCGGTAGTAGAAGTCTATTTCGATGCTGCCCGATGTAATTGGGCGGACACCGCTGCCCCGCTTTGAACCCACCATTCGTAACCCTCAATGTCCATCAATATCCGGCCGTCTGGGGCCTTCGTGTAAACCGCCCCCTCCAGCCAGTCGCCGCGCTTGATCTTCGACCTGGTTGCGTCGGGGGTGTAGCCGGTCAGTTCTTGGAACTTCTCGATCGTTACAAAGCGGGGGGGCCTCAGCAGCCCTCGGATTGAGGTGGCACGCTGCAGATCACCCATAGAGGTGCCCCATGGCAGAATGCATGCCAATCCACAGGGGGATCAGGGAATGGAATCGAGAGGGATACTTGGCGCGACCGGCTATCTGGTGCGCCCGCTGATCCTTGGCCCTGTTTGTTTCGCTATCGGGGCTGGCGTGGTGGTGCTGATCTTGGGTATTCCTGGCCTGACCTCTGCAGAGTCCGCCGGCTGGGCGTCGGCTGTAGCCACGGTGTTGGCCGTAGGTGTGGCCTTGCTGGCTATCGCCAGCGAGAACAGACACAGGGTTTCCGAGCGGAATAGAGCCGATGGCATCCGAAATGATGAACTGCTGGCTGCGGGTCTGAGCGCGCGTGCAGAGCTTGAGCGTCAAGAGGCTGCTAGAAAATCGCAAGCGCGGCGTCTCGCCAAAATATTCGATCGTGAACTGACCGAAGCTGCGCGGGAACTGATTGCGCTGATAAAGCTCACTGAGAAGGTGACTGCTCACAATTTGGAGGAATACAAGGCTATCTACGCCGAGCCGCTCCGAATGTCTATTTTCAAAATGCACGAAAGATTCGTGGACCATTTGGACGTATTTCCCGACATGACGGCCATTTCGATCGTCAACAATATGACGAATTGGTCGACGCTCACTCTTATGTCTGAGGGCATGAAAACGGCACCTCGACTCGATTTCTTCGCTATCCGTCACAAACTTCTCGCCGAGTTCCGCGAGACTCTGGTGATCATCGGCGAGACGAAGACTGAGCTTCAAACTTACTTCGCCGACATCCCTGGCATAAAAATGTTTGGCTTGGTCGAAATTCGCGAAATGAATGCCGCCAAGGCCGACTACGAGTTGCGGCGACTCGCAGAATCGGCGGCTGACGGTAAATCCTAGAAGGGGCTTGCTCATTGGCGGCGTCCGGGAAGCGCGGGAGTGCCCGGCTGCGTATCCACTGCGACAGTGGTGCGGCCGACTTCGTGGTGGAGCTCAATTGCGTCCAGCTCGACCTTGACCGCGGCAATGTAGGTGCTAGCCACCAACGACGTGGCCTTTGCGCGCTCGATGGTTTGAGCCATCTTTTCCGGCGACGCGCTGTCGTCGCCCAGGTTTTCAAGCATCAGGACTAGGTGGTCGCGGACGTCACTGACTTTGTTCTTCATCGCGCTGCTCCTTCGTGCGGCGATTGATCTTTCGGGTAATGAGGGCCTTGAGCCTCACGAGCTCGGCCACATCCTTCGGGTATCTGGTGTGGAAACTGTTGCGGCGCATGTTCTCGGCGAGCGTCACGACCTCGAGCCGGTCAACGGTGATTTCGGCGGAAACAAAGGTCTTCATGCCGGGCTTGAAGATCACGATGTGGCCTTCCGGTACCGAGCCGTTTGCTGCCTCCCATGCCATGACGTGCACAGGGCGCCAGCGATTCGCCGAAAAGAGAGCCGGATCGTCGGTGACCTTGCGCATCAGCACCTTTCGCTTCGGCTCGACCTTCTCGGTTCCGATGGGCACGTAGTTGCGCGCCTCGTGAGCTAAGCGGCCCTTCTTGAACTGGGTTTCTTTCATGCGCCCCGAGTGCCAACCTGGTCGGCGTTGGCCCTTGTTCGGCGGTACCTGCCCAGGTTGGAAGCGCGCGGCGACGAATGCTGGGTTGCGAGTGCCATTCCACAGATGTGCCAGTGGGTGCTGGTTGACCTGGGGTGACTTCGACAGGTGCAATGTCTTGGCACGCCGTTGCACGGCACAGACCGAGCGACCCAAGACATGAGCGATCAGGAAGGCAGGAAAACGGGGATAGTTGAGGCGCATGGTCTCGTCCTCGTCCTCAGTCCACGGAGCGCGGTGCTTCATTGCGCCCCCATGCGAACTCGGGTGCTTCGTCGAGCAGCCAGATATGGCGCACGTTGGCCACGTCGACGAGGTCGCGCGCTGCAGGAAAGATCTCCACGGCCCAGCGCTCGCCGTAGCCCGCCTGGGACTTGAGGTTCTGGATCTCGTCCCACGTGATGCCATCGGCCCAGCGGCCGTTGCCGAGCATGCGCAGGCGATTGATCGATAGCCGGGTCGGTTCGCCGTCAACAACGTACTGCTGCACCAGGAAGCCACGGCTGCGCCAGACTCGCTCCGGTGGGCGCGACAGACCGATCATGGCGGTAGGCCATAGGTGCGTAGGGACTTCCACCAGCACCTCAGGCAACGCCCGGTGCTGTGCGGCTCGTGCACGGCGCTCAGCCCTGTTGAGTTGGCGATCAGTCACAGGCCACCTCGCCGGCGCTCACGATCTCGCTCTGCTCGTCGGCGTTGGCTTCCACGCGCCGCAGCGTGACCGACGCCACTGCCATCGCCTGGAAGATCGCGGCGCAGAGGTCCGCAGCTTCCTTGCAGCTATACGGCCAGCCTTTCTGCTCAGTCGCAGCGTCCATAAGCTCGTCAAACGCAGCGCACTCGAAGCCTGCGATGCGCATGGTCTCGGTGGGTGGGCCGAATAGAACTACGGAGAGGGCATGGATGTGGGCTGCGGTTGCTTCATCCAGCGTGCCCGGGTGCATCCAGGCCTCTGCGGTCGCCGTGGCGTCGTGCAGGGCCTGGTACAGCTCGGATTGGTCATCGATGTTGGCGGCGACCAGCGCGCGCTGCAGCGCCTGCAGGCGGAAGCTCAGGGCTGTGCGCTGCTGCCAACGGAGCAAGGTCTCGGCGCGCAGGATCCGAGCGGCATTGCGGAGCTCGGCGGCAAGGGCGTCCGGGCAGTCGACAAGTTTGAGTGCCAGGTCGATCTCTGCGGTGGACGCCTCCCACACGACGGGCTGCAGGCGCGGGTGAAGGGCGAGGCAGTCATCGTCGGGGTCCAGAATGTTGCTGGCCAAGATGCTGTGCATGCCTAGGGCAACGCGGAACAGGCCGCCGCCGGCACCTGCGGTGGCGGCGATCACGTGGTCGTAGAGGGCGCGCAGATGCTCAGAATCATCAGCATCGAAGAAGTCGGCTTCGCCGGGGTGTTGGTCCTTGTGCAGGCCTTCGACGAGCGACGCGATCTTCATCGCGCTATCAACGTCTTCGTGGGTGGCCTTGGCCATGCGCAGGGTGTGAGTGGTCTTCCCGCTCATACGTTCGCAGCCTCCTGCCGCTTGGCCACCTCGACCGGTTCGAGCAGCTCCTGGCGGGCGACGTTCACTTCGCGCGGTGCGGTGATGCCAATGCGGACCTGGTTGCCTTTGATGCCCAGGACGGTAACGACGACGTTGTCGCCGATGTACAGGGTTTCGCTTTCACGACGGGTGAGGACGAGCATGTGTATCTCCTGTTTCCTTGGAGCCCGGCCGCGCGCTGCAGCCGGGACGGGGTGAATCAGTTCTTGTTGAAAGGCAGCAAGCCGTTCGAGGCGTTGAGCGTTCCTGCAGCGATCTGGCGCTGACGACGCAGGCGCTCGCGCAAGCCACCGCCGTTGGGGGCCCAGCGGATCAACCAGCGACGTCGCTCGGTGAGGTGCTGTGTCCAGCGCTGCAGGCGGCTGGGCTTGTGCGCTTTCTGGGTTTCAGGCTTCGGCGCGGGTTGCGCTTCGCGTTGGACCTGGCTGCCGGCGAGTCGGGAGCCGAGAGCCAGAGCAACACCGAGCAGCAGGCGGGGACGACGGTTGAACACAGGCAGGCGCTCCTACGGAAGAAGGGATGAAGTGGTGGGTAGTGGGGTGAAGTCGAACGGGCGGTGCTTCGAGTACGCGGGGCCCTCGACCAGCGGGATACCGTTCCAAGTCATGGTCTGGGCCTCGGTGTAGACCGGCTTGGCACGTTGGCCGCGGATCCTTTCCGCCTTGCGTCGCGCGTTCTCTGCACGTGCTGCCGCCCTGGCATCGCATGCGATGCGATGGTTCGCGCCGCGGATCAGGGCGGCGAAGTCGACCGGGCTCAAGACGATCCGGGGCGGCCGCTTGCCAGCGATCTCGAAGTAGTCGGCGAGTTCCTTCACCCTATTACGTAGGGCGCAGAACCTCTGCTTCTTGTCTCCGGCCGGCAACTGGCAAAGGTCGACAGTGGTGGTTGGCTCGGAAGGCTCAGGACCGGCCTGCTCTGTGGCGTCCGAGACGTCGTACTTGAGGAAGGTTACGGCCGCCTTGATAGCGTTCTGCCAGGCCTCAACCTGCTTGCCGTCGGCGTCGTACAGGGCCAGCAGACCGCCTTGCCCAGTTTTCCGAGCAGACCCGCCGCCGCGAATGATGGTGACCACGTCGGCCATCTTGGTGAGCCTCATGACAGCCCTCCCACAGGTTCATCGTGGTACTGCACGATTTCATCGAGGTCGTGCTGGAATTGATCGATTGCTGCGATGACCTTGTCCATAGCAGCCTCGACCATGGCGTCGTCGAGCGGATCCCACGCTTGGTTGATCGCGAGGACGCTGCAGCGCATGCGCTCACAGCGCAGCTTTGCCATCCGCATCAGGCGTTTCGTGCTGATCCCGGCTTCCTGGGCGCGGGTGGGATTCTTGGCGGCCATATCAGCGCACCTCCCGCCAGCCGGCTTCGATCAACGAGGCGTGGCGAGCGTCTTCCTGGAACGCGAAGAACACCTCGACCTTGTGCGGATCCTCGTCGGCGTAAATGAACACCTGCTCCACGCAGCGGAACTCGTCTTCTGCGTGGACCTTGAGCATGTCGTCCTTACGCGGCAGAAACGGCAACGGGAGGAAGCACTCCCAATCCATGCCAGTGAGGCTGGCTTCCTCAGCGCGCCGCCGGCGGCCTGTGGGCCAGTTCGTTTCGACGCAAAAGCGGATGTTGAATTGGTCGGCCATGCTCAGGCCTCCGCTTTGGAGAGCTTGAATGCAGCCTCCAGCAGCAGGAACAGGCGACGGATCTCACCGCTCTGCAGGGCGAAGCGCGCGTCGAGCTCAGCGCGGCGGCCGTCCTCGTCGATGTGCTCCAGCTTGTCGAGCGCGCCGTCCAGGAACTTCAGCTTCCGAACGATCATGTCTTCGCCCAGCACGAACGACAGGTTGTCCTCGAACACCAGCGCCAGGCGCGTGACTTGCTTGCCGGCATCGAGGTGCTTGTCGATCTCGTCGCACCGCAGTTCCTGGTACTGGCACTTCACGACTGCGCCGCCCTGAGCCGGATCCTGAAGCTGGCATTCCTCGCCAAGGCTCAGGCCTTCCGGCATCGGCTCGCCGGCAATCCACGCGGTGAGAATCGCGCGCGGTGCCACTTCCGCATTGAGCGGCATGGCCGGAAAGCTACCGAGCATCCCGCGGATGTCGCTCATGACGTTCTCGCCGGTTTTGCGGCTGGACGTGTCGACAACTGCATAGCCGTGCTCCAGATCGAGCAGCACGTCGGTGCGCCGGCTCTGGGTCAGCGCGCGCGGCAGCAGTTCATGGAGCAAGTCGTCCTTCAGCCGCTTGCGTTCGCGCCCACCGGGCTTACGGCCTTCGTTTTCTTCAATGGCCTCGAGCTTGCGGGCCAGCTGGTCGTTGACGGCCGCGGGCGGGAGGATCTTGTCTTCGCCGCCGATCGTCAGCCACAGCGCGTCCCCGATGCGGTGCGACAGCTGCTCCTTCTCTTCCCGACCAAAGGGCGAAATGAAGCCGCGTGAGCTCATTTCCAAAGCAGCCACCGGTTTGAGCGTGGCCGCGGGCAGCAGGCTGTCGACTTCCGAGAAGTCGATCGCGGTTGGAAAACGGAACACGGTCAGGTTGCGGAAGAACATGGAGGATCTCCAAACGGTTCGGACGTGATGGACGTTCCGGGCGGCAAGTCGCGCAGGCCCAGGGTGTAAAGCGCGTCCTCGATTGCTGCCTGCTCGTCGTCCGCTACGGCTTCGTGCGGCTTGGCAAGGCCAGGGATGTAGAGGCGGAACAGGTTCATAGGGCGGCGAGGGTCCGGGCGATCAGGCGCAGGTTCGGGCGCTTACCCGCCTTCCATGCGTCCTGCAGGTTTGTCCCGATGTCTTGGCGCATGGCGTGCTTCGGCGGCGGGTACACGATCAACGCCTCGTAGTAGCGCTGCATGCGCTCGCGAGCGCTCATGGTCCGGATGGTGCGAAACACCACCCGGTTGAGCTGGCACTTCAGACAACCGATGTCCTGGTTCATTCGGATGGCTCCAAGCAAGAACGCAGATCAAGGCGGAAGACATGACGGCGGCGAGCAACGGGCCGGCGAATGCCTCGAGGAGGTTGGGGTAGCGCTTCACACGCATGGCGGGATAGATCCCTGTGGCGCACGCCCGAGGTAGCCGCAGTGCATGCACACGCCGTCTTCGTCCGGCTCGTGGCCGCGCGGGGCAGGGGGGGCGATGTCGTCGGGCAGCACGTGTGCTCCGAACAGCACGTCGAACTGGCTGTCGACCGATTGCAGGGAGGGCATGCGCATCAGGACGTGCCCCTCTGCACTCGCGATTGATGGTCATCGCGCAGTGCTGCCACCCACCGGTAGGCAGTGGCCCTGCTCATGCCAAATTCACGGCAGAGCTCGTCGGCGGTGGGGATCCGCGTTCTGTACTTGCGTACCAGTCGGATTGCTACCGTGATGCCTTGGTGTTGTGAGCTCGGGTTCGGCAACTTGGGGCCGTCGCGATAGGTGGGCTTCATGGCGCACTAACCGTGACCAACTGATAGCCGATCTTTCGGGTGGTCCGAATTCGCTGATTCGCGCCGGCGCTCGCCAGCTTCTTGCGCAGGCGACTGACGAACACCTGCAGGCAGTTGGACTCGGCGGGCGGAGTGCCACCGTATTGAGCCGCTGACAGGCTCGCGTGTGTGACCAGTTCACCGCCGGCCTGCAGTAGCTGCTTGTAGATGCGGTACTCGGCGCAGGTGAGCCAGACAATGGTTCCTGCAGGGCCGCCCACCACCAGCGCGCGCTGCTCCGTAATCAGCTCGACGTTGGAGGCGCTCACGAGCGCACCTCGACGAAGGCCAGGTCATAGATGACGCATTGCGCCAGAGCAGCCACAGACGTGGCATCCGGTGGGGAGTCCGGCACGATCGTCAGGGGAACGATCGTGTTTGCTCTGGCGCAAGCGTCGGGGGAAATTGAGTAGCTGCCGCTCGATACAGCATCAACGGCGTCGAGTGATTCCTGCCAGCGGGACCAAGAGAAGTCGCGGGCCATGAGGGCTTTCAGCCGCGCGCTGCAGTCCGGTACCGAACCGGCGTTGCGGAAGCTGTTGAGAGCGGTGCTGGCGACGGTGGTGCGAAGGCCCCAGTCGTTGACCTGGGCCAGCTGGTACACCTCGACTGCTGCGCAGACCCGCGGGTTCGTGATGATCAGATCCGCCGGGACGCGCGCTGCAGGAGTGTCGTCGAGGGATGCCAGCTCGGCGGATGTAGCGGCCGGCTGGGTGTCACCCCAGGAGCCTGCCCCAACTGCCAGGACAGCGCCTACTGCGAGGTACAACGTGGAAGACAGAAGCGACATGCGATAGCCATCCCTGTGAATTGGTAAGCACACTAGTGCTCATAATTCACAGTGTCAAGCACTAAAGTGCCAAATAGTCGCACGTACTACGGCCGACTTCTGACCGAGCGGATTCTAGGGCTGCTGGAGTCGGCGCTTAATGGCCAAGAATTCGTCCCATACCTGCAGGGCGAGAGCATCAATGGCTTGGGGAAGTAGGGCCGCAAGGATCTGGCCGCTTAGGGCTGGCGATACGCCTGGCTGTGTCGCCAGATCGAACACTTCTGCGACGCGAGCTAGAGCGGGCAACGGGGGCAAGTGGAACGGCGGCGCGGGGCTCTGGAAGGGGCCCATTCCAAAGTGAGAATCCTCGATTGCCAAACATGTTCAGCGCGACCTGAGCATCGTGGTGAGTGAGCTTGCCTGGTCCCTGGTTGATCGCCGCAGCTTCCAACAGTGAGGCAATTTCCGACGCAATTTCGTGAGTTGAGCGAGTCCTGTTCGCAGTTGCCATTGCTCGTCCTAAGCTGATTTGCGCTGCTGAGATTTAGCTTCGTGATAACGGAGTTCTTGCGACAGGGTGTTTTGCACAGCTGTGCGACCGACGCTTTCCAGCGTGACATAGCCCTCGACCAATGCCGGGAGGGCCTTTTCGCCAAGCAGCTCGATCGGCGCATCCGGAAGCATGAGCGTCCAGACCGGAACACCGTAGGCGTGGGCGATCCCTTCGATAGTTTTGAGGGTCGGGTTCTTAAAATGTGAGCGCCCGTAGGTCATCAGGTCGCCGATCGCGCGCTGCGACACCTTTGCTCGACCGGCAAGCGCTGCCTGCGAATCCCCACGTGAGTCCATCAAGCGGCGGACGTTAGCGGTGAAGACAAGCGAGGCGTCTGTTTTGTTCATGTTTTGAGGGTAAGCATTGAAGTGCGCATTGCGGTGCTTGTCGTAGGAGCATTTAAATGCTATTTCTTGGCGCATGGATGCCGACACCCTTCTGCAGAACACCGTGGAGCGCCTTCGTAATCACGAAGGCCAGTACGCGGAAATCGCCCGTCAGAACGAGCAGATCAGCTACTCGTGGTTGACGAAGCTGGCCCATGGCCAAATCACAAACCCGACTGTCTCGAGCCTCCAGCAGCTGATTGAGGCGCTGGATCTGTTCGAGGGGGTTGTGCGCCCCGAACCGCCGCCGGCGGCGTCCGTCGTTGGGCGGGAAGCTGACCCCGATGAAACGCGGATCGTGTCGGTGGAGGAAGCCTGATGAGCGCTTCCGCCAATGGCCCGCAGAAGGGCGATAGTCAGGGCCGGATCAAGGCTTACCTGGACCAACTTGGCCGTCCGGCCGGGATATCTCTTCCGCCGTGTCGATCGACTGCGAGAACGCCGAGAGCGCCTGAACAAAGCCTTCCTGAAAGTCCTTGCTGCGGAAGACGTTCTTCCGTTCTGAGTCGTCAATCCATTCTGGCTTTGATTGGTGCCATGTGTCGCGTAGCCAATCGGGTCTGGGGTGCGAAGCGATGATCGCTTCAATTGCGCATTTGTGGGCGTCCATCGCGCCGAGCATCAGCATGATCAGACGTTGCTGGGCGCGCGCATCGAT
The DNA here is from genome assembly GCF_050737575.1 of Stenotrophomonas sp. GTDB lineage: Bacteria > Pseudomonadota > Gammaproteobacteria > Xanthomonadales > Xanthomonadaceae > Stenotrophomonas. The sequence goes on along the minus strand of NZ_JBOHXW010000001.1, from coordinate 253,598 downwards.
TTCATTCTCCATGCCTTCCTCCGGTAGTGATCTGGTTGGGTTGGACCACCAATCCTACCGGCAGGTTGGCACCCCTTGTTTCAGTCCTCTGGAGGAAGCTTGATGGCCGACAAAAACCTCAACAATCCTCGGGATGGGGCAGGGGAAGGGGCCTGCGATGAACAGGCCCGTCGCAGCGTCCGCGCGGCGCAGTCGGCCGTTATGCGCCGATTTCTCGAAGAGCGGTCTCGGCTGCCTGCGCGAGTTCGGCGCGCTGTTCGTCGGATAGTGTCCGCGAGCTGGCCAGCGTTCCTTGCACTTGCGTGCGGATTCGCTGCTGGATGGCTTCACGCTGGGGGTGCTCTTCAATGAGCACGGCGATTGCGAGTGAATTCACAACAGCGCGGGCAAATTCGCCCGTATCCACGACGTTTCCCATGGTGTTCTCCTTCGTTGGTTTGTTTGGGTCGGACCATCAAGCCTACCCGGAGAACGCCACCCATTCTTCCGGCGGTGCCGCATGAGCAAGGGCGCGCCGGACATCAAGAACCCGACGTTGGCCGCGGCAATGCTGCGGCGGATCGGCGCCATGGAGCGGGCGCAGCTGCACCTCTCGCGGCAGGTGCGCGAGCTTGAGCAGCAAGTAGAGAAACAGCAGTCGGAACTGTCGAGGCTTCGACGTCGCGAGCTCAGCGCTCGTGCTCTTGGGCACGAGGCCTCTTTGCCTGAGATTTCTCTGGTGTATCCGAAGCCTCTCGAGCACGTTCTTGTGCCCGCTTTAGACGGGCGAGCAGTCGCCGGAGCTCGGCAAGTCCCTCCGAAGCCACCGCGTGTTCCCTCGAGCCTGCTGGGGTGGATCCCAAGATTTCTTTCAGGTGGTCGCGGTAATGGGCGATCACAGCCACTGCCTGCGCGGGCTGCGGATGACTGCCAATGAGGTCGAAAGCCAAATTTCGCAGCATCTCTAGACGTGCCACGGCATTGACGTCCATGGCAGGGGTTTCCTCAATCATTCAATTGGCCTCATTCCTTTCAGGGTTACTGAATATCTCATTGCGCGCTGTCCGACGTATGTCGGGGGCGGCCCGATTCCCTTGGGGCATGGCCTGAAGGCATGTACGCCCCTCATCTACACGGACTCCAAAATGGCCTGGACCACAGAAGCATGGTTGCGTGAAGCGCTCGCCGCGCTGAAACGCACCCTCGACGTCGACGCACGCACCAAAAACGAAATGGTCCAGTTCCTGCTGGACGAAGGGTTCTGGGACAAGGACAGGCTCAGCACCTGGGAAAGCGCGATCGCAAAGTTCAACAGCTGCCTCAACCCGAACAAATCCGAGTTCTTCAAGGTCGGCGAGTTGTGGGCGCTGGCCAAGCGTTTTGGCCGACACGACCTGTTCATCGCGATGGCTGCGGATCTCGGGTACGAGGTGCGCCGCGTACCCACGGCGGAACGTCAGCAGCAGCTGCTCGAGGATCTCGTGCAGCTCCAAGCGCAGCACGTTGAACACGTGGAGCGCATCAATAGTCTGATGGCCCAACTGCAGGCTGCGCCCAGCACGGCCGCGTCCCCGCCCATGATCCCTGGGCAACGGCCACAGTTCAGTCAGGACTGGACCGGCGCAGCTGACCATTCCGTGGTTGCGCGGGAAGGGTGCCCGTAGTCATGTCGACAATCATCATGTCCCAGTGCTGGATGCTGCAGGGACTGAGCGTCACCCAGAAGGCCGTTCTGATTTCTCTGGCAGACCAAGCCAGCGACGATGGTGTGTGCTGGCCAGCTGTCGGGACAGTGGCGAGGCGCTGCTGCATGTCTGAGCGCGCAGTGCGTAGCGCCATGGATCACCTGGAGCAAGTGGGGCTGGTTTCGCGTGAGCGCCGTTTCAATAGCAGCTCCGTCTACAAGGTGACGCCCGCAGCCTACAAGCCGAATGAAGGCCTGCCTCCTGGAAAGCGAAAGGTCGGCACTGGCACACCTCCTGCGCCGGGCGCACTGGGTGCGCCCGGTGCAGGGGATGCACCGGGCGCAGGGGGTGCAGGAAATGCAGGGGGTGAATCCGGTGCAGGTGGGGCTGCGCCCGCTGCCGGTCTGGGGCTGCACGGGGCGCCGGACCCCCTGCACGGGGCGCCGCCTAACCATCAACTAACCATCATTGAACCGTCAGAAGAACCGCCAGTAGCACCGCCAGTAGCACCGCCGGTGGCGGCGCGCACCAAGGCCGAGCTGAAGGCGGATCAGGAGGCGGAGCTGCAGGCAGCGTGCAAAGTGACTTGGGCTGCCTACCGGATGGCCTATGCCACGCGCTACGGCGTTCCGCCGGTCCGAAACGAGAAGGTCAGCTCGCAGATGAAGGACTTCGTCAGGCGGATAGGCCGCGGCGAAGCGGCGGCGGTGGCGGCTTGGTACGTCCAGTCCATCAACGAGGCCTGGGTGGTGAAGGCCTGTCATGACGTGGGCTCGCTGCTCAGCCGTGCAGAGGCTTATCGAACGCAGTGGGCAACCGGGCGAACGGTGACCGCGACTGAAGCGACGCAGCTCGATAGGTCGCAGTCGAACTCTACTGCTGCAGATCAGGCCATTGCGATTCTGCGAAAGAAGGAACCGGCCGATGCTTGATCAAGCCCAGCAGGAAGAACTGGCCCGCCTGTTGGTGGCGACCGCCGAGGTGATGGGAGACGAGGCCCGCCCCAACGTGGTGGCGCTGATGGTTCGGGAGCTGGCCGCCCACCCGTTGCCAGCGCTGGATAGGGCATTGGCCACCTGTAGGCGGGAACTGAAAGGGCGCCTGTCTCTGGCGGCGATTCTCGAGCGCATAGACGATGGCCACCCGGCACCGAATGAGGCATGGGCGATCGCTCTGCCGGCGGCGGACGAGCGGAACACGGTGATCTGGACGGCTGAGATCCAAGGCGCATGGGCAGCCTGTCTGCCGCTGGTCCAAGCCGGTGACAAGATTGCGGCGCGCTTGGCCTTCATCGAGGCCTATACGCGGAAGACGAAGGAGGCGCGGGCGCAGAACCGCCGCGGCGAGTACCAAGCCTCCATGGGCTTCGACACCGACGGGCGAAACGCCGCCATCGAGCACGCCCAGACGACAGGGCTCCTGACCGCTGACGCGGCGACACCGCACCTGCAGCTGCCGCCGGCGTCCCCGGAGGTCTTGGCGCGAATAGAGAAGCTCAAGCGGGAGCTGGCAGACGAGGGGGCGCCATGAGCCGCGCGCTGCCAAAGATGGTTCTGCAGGTCACGGAGGCTTCCGTGCCCACCGCGGCCGCCGGCTGGCACCTGACCTACGGCTACGGCATGAAGCCGTTGATCTTGTACGCATCGAAGGGCCAGACGGTATGGCGCGATGGCGCACGGGTGATCCCCATTACTCACTACGCCGGCCCATTGCTGGAGGCCAAATGATCAGTCCCGACGACCTTCGCCAGTACCACCGGCAGGCCACGATTTACGTTCTGCAGTCCAACGGCGGCATGACCGCGGCGGAGATCCACGAAGCCGTAACCGCGACGGCGCTGACCTGCGGGCATCCGAAAGAATGCGGATCCATCACTCCGGCCGGAATCGCTGGCGTGCTCCGCACCCTGCAGAACGAGTGCTTGGCTGTACCGCGTGGAGGGCGTCGCAACACGCGCCACGGCCGCAGCGAACCGACGTGGGCTTTGGCTGAAGGAATCGAGAATGTGGCGCAACCGCCGGCGCCCAGCCGCCGGCCATCGGTGAGTCCTTCGTCAGGCCCGTATGACCCTATGGCGGGGCTCTCCCGCGAACAGCTCATGGCGATGCTCTTGGTGAGCGACGAACTGTCCGAAGCCACTGCTCGTTTCCAGGCAGAGGTTGACGTAATCAGAGATCGGGCGCGTCGCGTCCTTGCGGGCGGGAGCGTCACTTGAGCAGTAGGGGCCTACGATTTGGCAGCGTAGCGGACATGCCACCAGCAATGCGCGCCTTGGTCGAGGGGAAGGCGGCCTTGTCGCCAAGTGGTACTGACGAGCTGCCCGCCGCTTCGGTCAAACGCCGGAAGTACGGCAACCTGATCACCACCGTGGATGGCATCCGCTTCGACTCGAAGAAAGAGGCCGGCTACTACGAGCAGCTCAAGTTACGGCAGCGCAGCGGCGAGGTGCACTTCTGGCTGCGCCAGGTGCCCGTGCATCTGCCCGGCGGCACCAAGTACGTCCTGGACTTCGTGGTGTTCCTGAAGACCGGGGAGGTGCAGTTCGTCGACGTAAAGGGCCGCGAGACCAAAGAGTTCAGGATCAAGAAGCGTGAGGTGGAACACCACTTTCCTTTCCGGATCCTTCTGGCATGACCGCTGACCACATGACCAAACCAGAGCGTAGTTGCAGCCGTGCCCAGACTAAGCGCGTGCGAAGCCTGGTCATTGAGGATGGCGGCTGCTGTTACTGCTTGCACAGGGCTCGCGTATTCGATGGCGTGGGGCGCTTGGCAGCCTGTGGCCTGACGCCGCCGAAGGCGTTTCCCGCATGCGTTGCGTTCCCAGGAGGCTTCGAGTTCGACGAACCTGCGTTCCTCGACGGCGCCGGCCGCGCTCTGAAACGAGGTGGCTTGGAATGAGCGCGACAGACTTGGCCAGTATTCCGCTGCAGGATCTGCTGCAGGAGATTGCTCGACGCTGTGGCGGCACCTACGCAGCAACCTGGGCGATCTGGACGACGTCGGGCTGCACCCGATCGAGTTCAACGTCAATTTCGACTTCCAAGGGCAGCTGTCGCCCTTCATTCGGCCGACGCGCCCCGAGCTCAACCCGAGCGACTTCGTCCTGCGCATGCCTGGGGACGTTTCAGCGCCGCCGCTCTTCGTCCCGGCGCCCATTGACGGCTCGCTACCACCGAAAATCGATGCGCAGGCACCGACGCTCTCGTTCGGACCACGGCCGACACGCCCCAATGTCGCCGTTCCCGTAATGCCAGCGGACCCGGGGGAGTTGGTCTTCCCGACAGAGCCCTCCTACCAGCTGCCGCAGCTGCCGACGTTCGAGCAGTTGAACCTGCCGACCCTGCCCAACATCGACCTGCCTGAGTTCACTGGCCAGCTTCCTGAACTGGTGGAGCCGCACTTCGACGACAGCTGGAGCTTCGTCCCGAAGGCGTACACCAGTGGACTCAAGGAGCACTTGATCGGAACCATTGAGCGCATGCTCGAAGGGCGTTCGGCACTGCCAGCGGCGATCGAGGCAGCGATCTTCCAGCGCGGCCGCAGCCGGCAGGAGGTCGAGACAGAGCGCGAGGTTGACCAGGCCCTGACCGAGTTTGGTTCGCGTGGCTGGAACACCCCGAACGGGATCCTGACGGCGCAGGTTCGGGACATCCGTCAGCGTGGCCAGGACCGGATTGCTGAGTTCAACCGCGAAGCGGTGATCAAGCAGTACGAGGAGACGCTACAGAATCTCCGCCTGGCATTGGCGCAAGGGGCTGCGCTAGAAGGCGTCTACATCAACCTGCATATCGAGGAGCAGCGCTTCGCCCTGGAGGCGGCGCGCTATGCGCGTGAAACCACGATGGCGGTCCTGCAGTACCGGTTGTCGGTGTTTCAGACCCGCATGCAGGGGTACCAGATCGAAGCGCAGGTTCTGCGCGATCGCATCCAAGCAGAGTTGGCCAAGGTGGAGCTGTTCCGGGCCCAGCTCGAGGGTGAGCGGGTACGCGGCGAAGTGAACGAGCAGCGCGTGCGGCTGTATGCCGAGCAGATCCGCTCGGTGAACCTGATGGCCGACTTTTACCGGACGCAGGTCGAGGCGGTGAAGGTCAAGGCAGACGCGCAGCGGATTGTATTCGATCGCTACAAGACCGCGATGGATGGATTCGACACCCTTTGGCGGGCCCATGTGTCCGAGTGGAATGGCTTCACGGCGAGCGTCGAGGGCGAGTCGAAGCGTGCGGATCTCTTCCGCACCCTGGTCGATGCCCACTCCAAGCGGGTGGACGGCTGGGCAACCGGGGAGAGCCTGAAGCTGGATCGGGAGCGGTTGCGGACCCAGCAGCATGGGCAGTCTCTGGATTCGTGGCGCGCGCTGCTGGCCAAGCGCGAAAGTGAGCTGGACATCGAGCGCTCGAGGCTCGCGGCCGTCTCCACCTATGTCGACAGCCAGGCGCGTCTCTATTCCGCGTCGGCATCGGTAGAGCAGGCGGCGTCGGCTGCGTCCGATCGCAGCTTTGAACTGGGCCTTTCGCGATCACGTGCCCGCATGGAAGCCGGGAGCATCAATGCAAACCTCATGCTGCAGCAGGCCAAGCACCTGACCGACCAGCTTCTGTCGATTCGCGACACGAAGGCCAAGATCGCGGCCCAGCTGACGGCAAGCAGTTGGTCGGCAGTGAACTACAGCGCCGGCGTGTCTGCATCGACCGGCCAGAACCAGAGCTGCAACACCAGCTTCAACTTCAACGGGGAGACGGCAGACGCATGACCTGGCGACCGCTCACCGACGGAGACGTAGGCAGCAATGCCTCCGATGACTTCGCGTACGAAGGCGATGGCATCTGGACACTTTCCACCGCAAGCGACATTAGCTGGCTGGACCCGCCGGAAACGGCGCTCGGGTACCGAGTGACGGTGCTGTCATATGCCGCGACGATCCCAGCGGGGAGCGATGGGAAACCGTTCGTTGCCGCGCATATCGTGCTGTACCCAAAGCAGGGCGCCGGTGACCGGGAGCAGTTCGACAACCTGGCGTATCCGCACACGGTGGTTCAACCGGGCGATTCCGGGACCGCACTTAGCCAGTGGGATCCCAATCAACACACATTCGCGCTTCAAGTGCCGTCGATGACGGACTTCGTTGCGCTCGAGATAGGCGGGCTGCCGCAGGAATCGACTTTGCGAATGCTCGTGGAGATCGATGTCGACGGTGGTGGCGGCCCAGATCCAGAGCCCGGCGCGTGCTTTTGGACTGACCTGGTACGTACCGAGCAGATCTGCGGCGGAAACCCGGTGAAGCCTGATCTGCACTTCGTATCGCCGCCGATCGAAGGGGGTTCCGGCGGCACCAACATCGAGGCGTCCCATTGGATCGCCGCCGGGCCGAACATGATCCTTGCTACGTTGGACGCATGGCATGCCGGGATCGACGATGCTCCCCCTGCGGCCACATTGGTCATCGCGCGTGACCAGGACGGCAAGGTCCTATGGGATCGGGCGGCGGCATCCAATGCGTGCCCTCTGAGCTATGAAGATTGGTCAGCCGGGACGGACCCTGAGGCACGCCACCTTCGGTGGTCGCAAAGCAATATTTGGGAGGGCGCCGGGTATGAGGTTCCTTACGTTGTGGAGCTGGAGTTCTTCGGCCCGTCTTCGGAGGTGATTGGCACAGCCATCGGTGAGGTCACATTCAAGGCCGGATATTGAGTCCGCCGAACAAGAAAGTTCATTTCCCAAAGGGTCGCTTCGGCGGCCCTTTTTCGTTTTCAAGCCAGGAGAAATAGATGGCCATCACCGATGATCTGGACCATGCCCGCCGACAAGTCGCTGTCGATGCAACGCCGGGTGCATCACCCATTGCTCCTCGGCCGTCTGCCGGTACCGTCGCGGGGACGGCATTGCGGACCGGTCTGAGCGGTGCAGGCATCATGGCCGGGCGCGCGCGACAGCAGGCCGCCGGCGCAGCTCGCGGGGTGGTGGCAGGCAGTACGGCGCCAGCGCGCGCCGGTTTGGGTGTCGTGAGGGACGCCGGCCGTGCATTCGGAGGCTTGGCACCTGCTGCCAACGCGGGTCAGCCAGTTGGCATGCCAAGCCTTCCAAGCATGCCGTCGTTTCCGCGCACTGCTCCGAAGCCGAGCTTCTCGGACGTGACCAGCCGAGCTGTACCGGCGACTGCGACCAAACCAGCTCCAAGTTTTGCTGGTGTTTCCAGCAGGGTTCTGCCCGGAGCAGCGCAGCCGGCACCGACGTCGCCGCCAGCTTCGGCCGCGGCCGGGATCCTTCGCGCCACGGATGCCAGTGGCAACAATGTCTACAGCGATAGCGCCGCCGGATTGCAGCAAGGCGTGCAGTTGGCCAACGGACAGCCGGCGCTTTCGACTGGCGGCATCGCGCCAGCTGCAGCGCCTGGACCTGCGGCTGGCCAGTCCATGGCTCCCCGGCCAACGCCCGCTGCAGCCGCCACCGTCGCGGCGCCGCGGCCGGTGCCGACGCAGGCAGTTCGCGGTCGCCAGGGCGCGGTTATCCGAAAGCAGCCGGTACCGGCGCAGCGCTTGGCGCTGTGCTCGGCGGTGGTATGGCTGCAGGTGGTGCGATCGCCAGTCGTGCGGACAACCAGCAACCCATTGCACCTCGCCCCCAGCCCCCGACCATGCCGCCGCCGGATCTGCCGCCAAAGCAGTTGGCGCTTCCGCCTTCGGATGGCGAACCGAGCTTCGGGGTAAACATCGTTACGCCGGGCGGCACCGTGCTCACGCCCGAGCAGCGCGGGCTGGATCCGCGGGTTGTTGGCGAACCCGCGCCGCCGGCGCCGAACCCGGCCGCTGTTCCTGGCACCCGGGTTGCAGGGGGCAGCTTGAACCAACAGCCGGCGATTGCTCCGCGTCCTACGGTGCCCTTCCCTGATGCAACGCCTGGCAGTCTGGCGGATGCTGCGAACGTCACGGCGGCCGCACGGGGGCAGCAACAGCCTTCGGGCACGGCGTCGGTGCAGGCCCCGGCCGACCTGCTGACCACGCCTGCAGCAGCTGGAGTGCCGGCGCAGGGCGAACGTGCTGGAGTGCCGCAGGTGCCAGCGATCGCGCCGCCCTGGATCGACGAAGAAACAGGTGAAGCCCTGCGCGAACCGACGCAAGCTGACATCAAGCAACTGTTGCATGCCAATCTGGACTACCAGCTGGCGAACGGCGGTGGAATCAGCTCGCAGGTCGCTGTCGACGCGATGCGCGACCAATATGGCCTCCCGGGCGTTTCAGTGCGCTCCGCGCTTTCGCAGGTCAAAGCCGAGCGCAAGCGTGGCACTACGTCGCTAACGCCGGCGCCGTCTGCAGATACCACGGGCGCTGAAGTCCAAAGTGGACCGCCGGCGGAAGCTTTCAGCGACGAGCAGCTGGCACAGCAGGTGCAGCAGCAATCCGAAGCGAAGCGTGCGCGTCTGGCAGCCACCGTCCAGGACGCAGGTCTCCGTGCCAATCCTGCAGAAGCAGTTCCAGCTAGCGTTGAACCTCAACCTAGTGCGGCAGATGCTGTTGGCTCAATCAACTCCGAAGGCACTGCGCCGGCCGAACGGGATTCCACTGCGGGCGTGGTGCCGGCGGCTGCGTCTACGGATGCGGCGCCGATTGAACCAGACATGCCCGAGCAAGACGTCTCCGGCAGCGCGGGTACCGCCGTGGATACTGACGCCGCGGCTCGGCCGCAGCCAGCTGCAGGCGCTGCTGAAGCGGATCCCGCGCCGGCGATGGCAACTCCGACCCTGGCCGGTGCAGCTGCGGAAGCCGCTACGAGCCCCGCAAACGATTTGCCCGAACCAACGGAGGCGCAGAAGGAGGCAGGCAACTATCGCAAGGGCCACCGACGCATCAACGGGCACGACATCAGCATCGAGAACCCGGCCGGCAGCAAGCGTAGCCCTGAGTGGCCCGCGCTGAAGAATCACTATGGCTACATCAAGGGAACGATCGGCAAGGACAAGGATCACGTCGACGTCTTCATGACCGACCGGGCCGAAGATCCGCAGCTGCCCGTATTCGTCGTTGACCAGGTCAACAAGGACGGAACGTTCGACGAGCACAAGGTGGTGATGGGTACGGCGAGCGAGGCAGAAGCGCGATCGACCTACCTGGACAACTACTCGAAGGGCTGGACGGGTCTTGGCGGCATCAAACAGATGACTCAGGACGAGTTTAAGGCATGGGTGCGCGATCCGAAAAAGACCACACGCCGCGTCACCCGAGCCCCGCGTGCTGCGCCGACACCTGCACCGGCAGTGGCCCCCGAACCAACGTCGGCGCCGGCAGCTTCTGTCGCCGCGGATGAAGCGGTGGCTGCACCGGCACCGGCCACTGCCGCTCCTGCTGCGACGGCACCAGCACCAGCAGCGGCAACTTACACGCCGCGCGTGCGCAGGATCGGCGGATCGCCCGAGTACGATCGCAATGACGTGGGCACGTTGGGTGCTTACTTCCAACCTGGGCGCGTCGTGAAGGGCTATGCGGGGCTGCTGGACCGGGTGCTTGAGTTCAAGCCCAGCGTGGAGAAGCACGGGCACTGGAGCGTCAAGGTGCAGCGGGTCGACAAGGACGGCAACTTCATCAAAGACGAAGACGCGCGCTGGCATTCGACATCGCCGCCACCGCGAGATCTGGCGGAGGTGCTGGGTAAGCCCGAATTGAAGCCGCGAAAGGCAGCTGCCGCGAAGCCAGCAGCCGGCGCGTCGGGGGCGAAGCCGAAGGCGGCTCTGCCGCGTGCAGCCGACGTTGCGCCCAACGGCATCAAGGTGGGTGATCGCGTCAGCGTGGCGCCCAGCGGCACCGGACCGCAGCGAGATCCGTACGAAGCAACCGTGACGGAGATCGAGGTCAACGCAGCACCTGTGTACGGTGGTACGGCATTCAAGGTGGCCAGCGACGATGCGAAATCCGATGGTCGCGGTACCGGTTGGGTCGCGATTGATCGCGTCTCGCCGGCGAGCGCTCCCGCATTGCCTCTCGCGGCGAATAAGAAGGCGACCCGCGGCAAGCCCGCCAGCCCCCCGAAGGAACCCGTTGCAGAAGAGTCAGGGCCGCAGTTGTTCTCACTTCCTGCAGACGCGACCGATTCGCCTGCGTTCAAGCGATGGTTCGCCGACTCACAGGTGGTGGGCACGGACGGGAGGCCGCAGCTGGTGTTTCACGGCACAGCCGAAGAGTTCAATACCTTCAGCAAGCAACGTTCCGGCCAGGCAACTGGGCACGCTACCGCGCCGCTTGGCCACTTCTTCACTCCGAATCGGCGGTTGGCCGAGCGGTACGCCGAGAACGCCAGTGACGGGGTGCCGGCGGACGAACGTGTGGTCGACGCCCATCTGCGCATCGAGAATCCGTACGTCATGCCACTGGACGAGGCCCAGTCGCTGGACAGCCCCGAAGCCTCGGCCGCATTTCAGGCCTACTTGCAGCGGCAGGGTTTCGATGGGATCCACATTCCGGCTGCAGAGACCTGGATCGCCTTCCGTCCAGAGCAGATCAAATCTGCGTCGGAGAACCGCGGCACGTTCGAGCTCACGAACCCGGACATCCGCTTCTCGCGTGGGGATACCGGGCCCGGGCTGAGCTTCGACCGCGCGCTGCAGCTGAAGAGCGAGCTCACCGCGAAGTGGGGCGACAATGCTCCGAACGTGGTGGTGGTGCGCAGTGCGGAGGACTTCCCAGCATCTGCAAAAGTTGATCCGGCTTATCGGCGTGCGGAAGGTCTCTACAACGGCAGCCCGACCGTCTGGATCAACGCTGGCGCCATCACCAACGAGGCCCGCTTCGGACAGGTGCTGGCGCATGAGGCCATTGGCCACTATGGCGTGGAGAAGGTGGTCGGCGCGAACGAATGGGCCCAGATCGTCGATGCCATCGACAAGCTGGCCAGCGCCGGCGGCGGGTCGGCCGCGCTGCGCTCGGTGCTGGATTCGGTCAGCAAGCGTTACGGCACCGTCGACCGGGAGACGTTCGCCAAGGAAGCTATCGCGGTGATGGCTGAGCGCGGGATCCGCAACAGCTTTACGAGCCGAGTGGTGGCTGCCGTTCGGCGGTTCCTGCGGCGCCTCATGCCGTCTCTACAGTGGACCGAAAGCGATGTGCGCGACCTGCTCAGCCAAGCGGATGGGTTCCTGCGTGCGGGCCAGTCGGCGACAGAACGGCAGGCCACCGTCCAAGCCTACGCATTCTCTCAAGGGGAAGGCCGGTCGGCCCTGCAGCCGAGTGCAGAAGAGGCGAAATCGTTCCGCGAGCAGTTCGACAAGGTCGTCGATAGCCTGCGTACCGTTGTGCCGCCAATCACCGTTGGCCGCACGCCGCCGGTGCTGCGCGCGCTGGGGGCGCCGGATCTGCCCATCACGATCATGCGGGACGTCGTGCGCAAGGCTACCAATGGCGTGAAACATGACGTGCCGAAGGCAGTCATCCGACAGCTGCCGGAGCTACTTGCTGACCCGCAGGCTGTGTTCGACTCGCGGGCCGATGCAGGCGGGCTTGCGGTACTGCTCGACGCCAAGGATGCGAGCGGCCGCCCGGTGATGGTTGCCCTGCATCTGCAGCAGCAACAGAACCGTTTGGTCGTGAACAGGATTGCCAGCGCCTATGGCCGGCCGGAGGAGCAGTATCGAGGGTGGACGAAGGACGGCCTGCTTCGCTACGTCGCAGATGCGAAAAACCCCGACCTGGTACGACTCGTAGGGCTGCAATTGCCCGTAAGTGGTTCACCAAGCCAGGGTTCTTCAGGGCGCAAGGTACTCTCGCGGGCTGACGTCGTCAATGAAGCCCCTGATCCGGCACGACTTGGCCAGCTCTCAATGCCTGGTAGTGGTACACCGGACCAAGGGTCTTCGGGGAAAAACCTACGGCAGGAGCCAGGAGGTGTCCAGCAGAGTGACTCCGCGGCGCTGGATTCCGACCAGCGGTTGTTCAGCCTGCCGGCATCGGACGCGCTGGACGACATCGATGCCATCCAGAAGGGTCTGCAGGGTGAGGGGCTTCTGGCACGAGCCAAGCAGCTGCTGGCTGACCTCACGCCGAAGAAGCTGAAGGACGCTCAGCGCCCGACGTGGCTGGGGGCGCTGACGACCAGACATCTGACGGAGCTTGGGGCCGACTACTTCAAGAACATCAACCACTATTCCGACTACCTGGCCGAAATGCAGGCAGATCGAAACCAGCTTCAGGCCGAAGCCGAAGGTGTAGCTGAGGCGGCGCGGAAGTGGGTTGGCCAGAACACTGCTGAGGCCCAGCAGCTGTTCGATCTGATGCATGACACCACCATCGACGGCGTGGATCCGTCCAAGGCATATCAGCCGCTGATGTTCAGGATGCCGGGCCAGCAGGGGCAGTTTGAAGTCACGCGCAAGAACGTCGCCCACGCCATCAAGGTCAAGCGTCAGCAGATGCGTGAGCGCTCTGGCGACAGCAAGGCCAACATGATCAACGAGATCAAGGCGCTGACTGCGATGGGCCACGCCGAGCCGCGCCGGCGCCGCCAGTACGCACCGCTGGTCGACCGGTGGAATCAGTTGTCACCGGAAGCACAAGGCATCTACGCGCAGTTCCGTGATGCCTATCGCCAGCGGTCGGACGCCATGGAGGAGGCGCTGGCCCAACGCATCGAGGATCTGGCAGGCGATGGCGTTTCTCAGACGGAGCGTCAGAAGTTGGTCCGCAAGTTGCGTGAGCAGTTCGAGTCCGCACGCCTTCAGGGTGTCTATTTCCCGCTTCAGCGCTTCGGGCAACACTACGTTTCTGCAACGAAGGACGATACGAACACATTCATGATGTTCCCGTCGTTGAACGAGCTGGAGCGAGGGGTTGAGGGGCTGAAGGCAAAGGGCTGGACCGTCACCGCCCACGGCAAGAAGGGTGATCAGGTCAAAGCCAAAGATGCGCCTTCGGGAACATTCGTCGCCGATGTAATTCAACAGCTGCGCAATGCTCACATTTCGGACAAGGTTCAAGACGAGATCTACCAACTCTATTTGGAGGCCTTGCCTGAGCTGTCGATGCGCAAACACAGCATCCATCGCAAGGGCATCCCCGGCTTTGACCCAGATGCCGTACGTGCCTTCGCCTACAACATGCACCATGGTTCGCATCAGCTCGCCCGGCTGCGCTACTCGCATAAGCTGCAGGGAGTGCTCGATCTGATCCAGAAACAGCAGGAGGAAGCCCGCAAGGAGGATGGTGCGGACGTACGTCACATCGCGGCCGGCGACAACATCATTGAAGAACTCAAGACGCGGCACGACTGGATCATGAATCCGACCGACAGCGCGCTCACGAACCTGGTGTCGTCGTTCGGCTTCACCTACTACCTTGGCGCCACGCCGGCGGCGGCGCTGGTCAACCTGACCCAGACCGCGCTGGTCAGCTACCCGTTCTTGGCAGCACGCCATGGGCCGATCAAGGCCATGAACTACATGCTGGCTGCCAGCCGCGACGCCGTGCGCACCATGGGCAACATCCAGCGCACCCTGACGGATCCAGACGAATTGCGGGCCTATCAGGCGTTGCAGGTCTCCGGGGCGATCGACAAGACGCAGGCCCACAACCTGGCGGGTATCGCCGAGGGCGGCATGGCGGGCTACAACCCGGCCTGGTCGAAGGCTATGGAGATCATTGGCTGGGGGTTCCACAAGACGGAGGTGGTGAACCGCGAGGCGACAGGCATGGCGGCCTTCCGTCTGGCTCGCGACGGTGGTGCCGGATTCGACGAGGCCGTGCGCTCTGCGCGTGACGCCATCTTCGACACGCACTTCGACTACAGCAACGCCAACCGGGCCCGCTTCATGCAGAGCGGCACGGCCAAGGTGCTGCTGATGTTCCGGCAGTACAGCTTGAACATGACCTGGGCGCTGGGCCGCATGGTGTGGCAGAGCACCAAGGGGCAGGATCCCGAGGTGCGCCGGATCGCTCGGCGGAACCTTGCCGGCGTGTTGGGCATGAGCTCGCTATTCTCGGGCGCGTTCGGCCTGCCGATGATGAGTGTGGCCATGGGCACGCTGAATGCCCTGCAGGCCGCCTTCGGTGATGACGACGAGCCCTGGGATGCGGAGACCGAGTTCCGTGCCTTCCTGTCGGAAGCCGTGGGGCCCAGTGGCGCAGAGCTGCTGCTGCGCGGCCCGGCCAACAAGCTGACGGGCGCCAACATCGCCGGCCGCGTGGGGTTGGATTCCCTGTGGATCCGCGATGCAGACCGTGAGCTCGAGGGCAGGGGATTGTTCAACCACCTGCTCGAGCAGGCCGCGGGCCCGATGGGAGGCGTGCTGAAGAACGTCCTGGTCGGATCGCAGCAGGTTAGCGAAGGCCACACGATGCGCGGTGTGGAGACGATGCTGCCCAAAGGCATGAAGGACGTCATCAAGGCTGGCCGCTATGCCACGCAGGGCGTGAACACGCTTCGGGGAGATCCGGTGCTTGAGGACGTCAACCTCTGGCAGGTGCTGCTGCAGGGCGCGGGCTTCAGCCCGGCGAAGATTGCCGAGCGCTACGAGCGGAATCGCGCGCTGAAGAACTACGAAGAGCACATCACCGGCCGTCGCCAGAACCTGATGAACGCTTATGCCATGGCCATCCGCAATGGCGACGCCGCGGACCGCGCGGCGGTGATGGAGAAGATCCTTTCCTTCAACAAAACCAACCCTGAGGTGGCGATTTCGTCGAGCAGCATCCGGACATCGATGAAGTCCCGCGCCCGCTACAGCGCGAATGCCGAGGGCGGAATCGTGCTGAACCCCAAGTTGTCGGCTCGCTTGAACGCAAGGGTGGGCACAGCGGAGTAGGGAGGCAGAGCGGGTGCAAGAAAGTGCGACTTTTGCGCGCCCCAATGTCAGGGGAGCGGATCAGTGCAAGTTCGGGTCGTCGGCAATCCGCCGGCGTTGTTACAGGGGTTAGTTTTGGACAAGGAAAAGCAAAGGAAGCGTGCCCTCGTTCTTTCGATGGACGGCAAGGACGTGCCGTCATCGGTGGTTTCGCGGCTGCAACCGGGTAAGCGGATGAATCGCGGCATTGCTCAAAGCGAGCACCAATGCCGCGCTACCGAAGACGTGCCAATGGAAAGGTTCTTGAACGAAGAACATGTCGTGCTCTACGCCGAGTTTCGGAAAAGCGGATGCACCGCATCGCCGGGTGTAACCCAACAGTTCGACCAGATCACCAGGGACATGCTGGCCAACGCCCGCTCAACGCAGGTGGTGGCCACCTTGATTCGTGCCCAGTTGGGCCTTCCTGATTTGACCTGATGACTATTGCTCTGGCGGGCGCTGCCCGTCAGAGCCAGAGTTAGACGAAGCCCTGCAGGTCGTCGGGGTTGCCGACAACAGCGCTGAGTTAGAGTGGCGTCAACAAATACTAAGGACGGCCATGAGCGTGATGTCGATGAAGATATGGTGGGCAGTCGCACTGATGGTCGCAGCAGGCGTTGCCTCCCCCGCAGGGGCGAAGAGTTGCGGTCTCAGCATCGATGTCGTCAATCATCGGAGCGAGCCAGTCACGATCACGCTTAAGTGGTTCTACGGTGAGCGCCCTGTGCGGCCGGATGTCACGGATTTTCGCGAGGTTGATTTGCAGGAGCTTCAAGCCAACGGACTGGCGAGCTCGCGAGTGATGGAGCTCTCGCCGAACGCTTCCCAGCGACTGGATGTGAGAACGATCTGCGGAGGCGTGAGTAATGATTACCTCAATTGGCGGTACTCCCTGGATGGGGCCGTGTTCTCGTCTGGGCAATTGGATATCGCAGCTGAGCCTTGGCCCTACGAGTTGCATGTTCGGTAGGCATGGTCACAGGCTGGCCGTATGGAGGCTGCCGAGATAGTTTCGAGCAGACTTCGCGCGGAGATCCTCGCACTGCTCAAGTGCGCTGATCAGGCTGTGTGCCCGATGCATGATTCCGTCCAAGTTGCAGAGAATCTTGACTTCGTCCTCTGAGCCCTCGACCTCAAGCATGACCCTAGCGGCAAGAAGGCAGAGCTCCTGCATTTTGCTGCTGCGCTCGGTCGGGGATAGCCCAAATCCTTCGACGACGATCTCGAATGCTAAGTTATCGAAATTGGCACGCAGGCTCTCGTAGCTCATAGGCATCCACCTATGTGGCTGCTCGGGAAGATATGGATCCTCGTGTCAGGGCTTCTCTGAGTCCATGCGGAATATCCCCGACTGGCTGTAGGGGAAATCTGACTGACTTGTTGGTCCGCGCCATTCTTAATAGGATCGCAGCGGGGAAGCGAGAGGGTCAGGGATGATGAAGAAGCTCTTAGTGCTGGCTGTCGCAGGCGCTTTGGCCTGGTACGGATACGGCAAGGTCAAAAATGGACATGGTCCAGAGGCGCTTTCTTCCGTGTCAGCTCCGGCGCAGGTGAGCCCTGCTGCGGCAACAGCGCAGTTCAGATGCGACGGGCGAACGCATTGCTCTGAGATGCGTTCCTGCGCAGAAGCAACCTACTTCATCCAGCATTGCCCCAACACGAAGATGGATGGGGACGGCGATGGCGTGCCGTGCGAGAGGCAGTGGTGTAGCTGAAATGTCTCTTGCATTGGGATGGCTGGAGGGAGCGATGGCGTGATCGGCAAGGGCTTGCTTGCCTAGTTCGATGAAGATCCCAGTCGCAGACTTGCTGCCCGCTAGCTCAAATCCCACGTAGCCAACGCCGCCTTGGCTGGTACGGGCGTTCCTCAGGTAGGGCTTAAGCTAAGCTCTCCTCGGATTTCTGGCCCAATGCAGGGGGAATTGTCAGGGCGGGGGCCACGGGTCTCTAGTGTTAACGTAAAATCACCATCAAGAATTTTCGAGGCTTTTTGCCAAATGCCTACTGCTGTCTCATTGTTCACCGGATGCGGCGGGTCGGATGTCGGCCTTGCTCAGGCGGGCTTTTCGATCCTTATGGCGAATGATGTTTTGCCTTATGCGCGCGATGTCTACCAAGCCAATCATGAGGATACGGACTATCGTTTAGGCAGTGTCGCGGACATCAAGTCATTTCCATCCGCGGACCTGTTGGTAGGTTGCTATCCGTGTCAGGGATTTAGCCAGGGAGGGGTGCGTGAGCCGAGCAGGGGTATCAATAAGCTCTATTTGGAATTTGCTAGAGCGTTAAGGGATATCAAGCCGAAGGCATTTATCGTAGAGAATGTTTCAGGGATGATCCGATCGAATTTTCGGCACCTTCTGCGTAATCAGTTGGCAGCGTTTCGACGGGCAGGCTACCGTGTAAAGTGTGAAGTGCTTAGTGCAGCAGATTACGGGGTTGCGCAGGAGCGGAAGCGGATCTTTATCGTTGGTATACGGTCTGACATTGATGCGCCATATGATTTTCCGCAGGCGACGCATGGCTTGGCCTGCAAGTACCCCCATCGCACGATAAGGGATGCGATTGGGGATATGCCTGTTTGGCCGGAAGGTGAGTTTTACGCTCGTGATTTTCATTGGTATTATCTTTCGCGTGATAGGCGAAGGGATTGGGATCAACCCTCCAAAACGATCGTTGCAAATTCCCGTCACATGCCTTTGCATCCGATGAGCCCGGCGTTGAAAAAAATTGAACACAATGTTTGGAAATTTGTATCAGATGCCCCGGCGCGACGTTTTTCCTATCGTGAGGCGGCGCGACTCCAAGGTTTTAGTGATCTAGTATTTCCCGATACAAGACCCGGAAGCTTGGATATGCGATATACCGTTGTAGGGAATGCTGTTCCTCCTCCTCTTTTCAATGCTGTTGCATCTGCACTTCCTGATATCTGGTGATTAATGAACAACAGAGAAGGTGGTCGTGGTAACGCTCCTCAAGCAATGGAGATTCAGGTCGAAAAGCTGGACTTCGACCCCGATAATCCCCGGTTTCCGCCGGACATAGCGGCGGGACCCACCGCTAATCTTATTGAGCGCTTTGTGCGAGATGAGCGGCTGCTGGAGCTTGTGGAGTCAATAGGGAACCAAGGGTTCTTTGGAGGCGAGCCGCTGTTGGTGGTGAAGGATGGGGCCAGATATACCGTTTTGGAGGGCAATCGTCGTTTGGCAGCGTTGAAGCTGCTCTCTGGTGAGATTGCTCCTCCGTCTGGGCGAATATCGATCGAGGATGCAATAGAAAAGGCGGATTTCAAGCCGAGTCAGGCTGCTTGTTTGTTGTTTGATGATCGGTCAGAGATTCTTCGCTATCTTGGTTTTCGTCACATTACGGGAATTAAGGCATGGAGCGCCTTGCAGAAAGCTAGGTATATTAAGCGACTGAGAAATGCGCATTATTCTCATCTGAGTTACGAGGATAGTTTAAGGGCTTTGGCACGGGAGACCGGTAGTCGAGGGGCTTATATCGGCCAGGTCTTAGCGGCTCTGGCTCTATATGAAAAGGCAGAAGAATCTAACTTCTTTGGCCTCTCAATGGGGGCGGAAGATGTGGATTTTTCCATTCTTTCCACATCCCTTAGCTATTCAAACATTGTTGATTTTCTTGGGCTTCAGTCCAGAATGGACGCTGATCAGAAGAAAATAAAGAAGAAAAATTTAGAGCGCATGTTTTTTTGGAACTTCGTGAAGGATGACTCTAGGCGAAGCATCGTCAAAGATTCGCGAAATCTAAAAAAGCTAGCTGCCATCGTAGCTTCTCGGGATGCAGTAAAGGAGCTCAATGCTAGCGGAAGAATTGATCAAGCTTTCTCTATGAGCAAAGGCCCGGCCGTGGCCCTGCTAGAGGCTCTGACACAAGCCGCCAATAGATTGCAGGCCGTTTACGAATTGATTCCTAAGGTTGCCGAGGTCGATGCCGGCCACTTGGAGATATCTAAGCGTGCTTTGAAGACCGCGAGAAGTGTCAAGAATATGATTGAGGCCGAGCTCGAAGATATGCTTGATGGAGATCAGGATGACTGAGCGTAAGCGGCAGGGGGGCAAAGTGGGAGGGAAGGCGCCCGTGGCGAAGGCGTCAACCAAGGCTAGTGCAGGTAAATCTTCGGTAGCTAAGGCTGCATCGGCTAGCGCCGCAAAGGCTGATTTATTTCAGCAATTAAGCAACCCACCTAAGTCATCAGATTTATTCTTATGGTGTGACTATGTTGAAATTCGGTGTCTTGTTCACCCAGATAAGCGTTTCTCCAGGCAGAATTTGCTCGAATCATTGGCCGAGCTTGATGCTTTTGCGTTGCGCGATGGGGAGGAGGAGGAGGTCTCAGATGCGGAAGACGATGCGTCTCTGGAAGAGGGGGGCGACGGGGTCGAATTAGGGGATAATGCCGGCGAGGGAGGGGATCCATTTCCGATTTCAGATAGGCGTGAATCCAAACTGTCTTCTATTTACAGTCAGTTGGGAGTTCGCGCGGAGCTATTTCAGCAGGAATATCCATTTCAGTTGGACGATTCCCTGCAAGAGATTCAGTTGAAGGATAGTTTCACAAGTGGGGGGCAGGGCTTATACCTCCAGCTCTTGTTGTCTGCGTCTCTTCGATTAGTTGCGCTGACCAGAAGGGCTGAGTTGACGAACGAGTTTGAGAATATCGCGGCCGAAATATTCCGCGGGCTTATGCCGCTGGGATGGGAGGTTCATCAGTTTGGCGCGAAATCCGCCGTCAGATATAAAGGGCACTTATTTAACCGGCTGTCCACGTTGGCTGCAGATTGGCGTGGGGAGTTGGCCCTTAAGAAGGCCCACTTTAAGACAAGGAATTCTGGGGACGGCGGGCTGGATTTAGTCGCTTGGCACCCTCTTGGTGCTGATGGTCGAGTTGGAGTGCCGCTCGCGGCCGCTCAGTGTGGTTGCACTGCAGAGGAATGGTCTTTAAAGCAGCTCGAGGCATCTCCATCGAAATTGCCGATACGGGTGCAACATCCGTGGGCAACTTATTATTTTATGCCTCAGGACCTTATTGGGGTTATCGATGGTCAGTACGATTGGCAGCGGAGAAATGATCTAGCAGCAGCAATCGTTATCGATCGTCTCCGGATTGTTCGGTTGGCTCGACAGTTTGAGACCGATACCCGTTTTCTTACGTTGACACCTGCAGTGCAGGAGGCACGCAGGTATCAGTTGGTGTGAAGTCTGAGAGGGCTAGGTTGAGTCGGTAAGAACTGACCAAAAAACTGACCAAACGCTGCCAAAACATGCCCAATCAAGCCCATTTGGAGCAACACAACGAAAAAGCCCGCCGAGCATAAGTGCTTGGCGGGCTTTAGTTTTTCCGGAATTCGTTGCTGCTTGCGGGCGGTCTAAGGAGGACAGTGCACCCCCGGTTAGACGTAGAGCCATAAGCACTTTGGGTATCTGGCAAGCCAGTGACCAAAGCCTCGCTGAGCAGGGCCGATAGTACGGCAAACAAGCTGAATCGTCACGCATCGTGCTGGGGCGGTTGTGCGGGTTAACGCAGGGGCGACCTTTCTGCGACATGGCGGGCCTGAGCATGCGGCAAACCGGCCACGAGAGATTTGAAAGCCATGCAGGTGCCGCATTCCCTGCGAAGCCTGAGGGCCTTGGTTGGGCTCCCGGGTGCGATCTATCGGCGTAAGGCACTGCCGCCTGCGTTCGCCTATGTGCTGTTGATTGGTCTGCCGGGCGCCATTGTTGTGGCTGGAGCGTCTTACTACCTGCCGATCTTGGCGATCGCGTTGTTGCTGCTATGCGGCGGGATGGTTCAGCGGATGGCGTGGTCGCGCCGTCGATTCGCAGGTTGGCAGTGGCTGGCTGCGCTGATGCTGTTGGTCTTCCAGCCGGAGTGGTCTGGATTGGACGTCGCTCCCTTTGCGCGCGTTGCTATTGGTTGCGTCGTGCTCGCATTGGGGCAGGTGACGGTGCTCACTTGGCGCATCGTTCGGTTGTCGCGGCAGATTCAACGGATGGCAGAAGCAATGAGTGATGCCGGCATCCTGGCGTCGCTGCCGGCCCCGGCAGCGGAGGATGCACGCCGTTGGCTGGCGGGTGACGGACGCAGGCAAATGGAGTTGGCGCAGGTGGTGATGTTGTCGGTGTTGCATGCGGCGCTGGCGTCGGTGCCTGCCCAGCGAGGTGCGAAACGGCTGCTCATGGCTGAGTGACGCCGGCCCTGCGCGCACAGGTCATGCTGCATGCAACGGCGCTCGATCAGGATGGGGGTTTCATCGAAATCTTGGCCGCTGGCCTTGCGGTTGAAGGCCAGCAAACGCTCGCACAGTGTCTGGATCTCCTGCGCGCTGGCTTGCCGTGGCGCGCAGGTGGAATCAGGCATTGCGGTTGTGGTTGCGCATGGCGCGCTGCTTCTCGATGGCCCAGTCGCGATCCTTGGCGGTGTCGCGTTTGTCGTGGGCTTGTTTGCCCTTGGCCAAGGCAATTTCGAGCTTGATCTTGTTTTTGCTCCAGTACATCGCCGTAGGCACCAGCGTGTAGCCGTCGCGTTCGATGCGGCCAATCAGCTTGTCGATCTCGCGCCGATGCAGCAGCAGCTTCCGCTGGCGGCGGTCTTCCGGAACAGTGTGGGTGGAGGCCTGGATCAGCGGCGTGATCTGGGCGCCGATCAGAAATATCTCGCCGTCCCTCACGTAGGCGTAGGCGTCGGTCATGTTGCCGCGGCCGGCGCGAATGGCCTTGATCTCCCAGCCCTGCAGTACCAGTCCGGCCTCGAAGCGCTCTTCAAGGTGGTATTCGTGACGGGCACGCTTGTTCAACGCGATGGTTTTGTCGGCCGTCGCGTTCTTTGCTTTATCCTTGCCGGTGTTCTTGCTCATTTACGTATTGTCTCCGATTCGGAGGCATTCCGGATATCCATCGTATTCCTCATGCCTACCATCCGCCGAAGCGCCCTGGTCGAACATTCTGCCGAGCGCATGTTTGACCTGGTCAATGACGTCTCCGCCTATCCGCGCCGGTTCCGCTGGTGCGACAGGGCGGACATCCTCGAACAAGGGGACCAGAAGCTGGTCGCGCGACTGGATCTGGGGCTGGGCGCGTTCCGCACCTGGTTCATGACCGAGAACACGCTGCAGCGCCCGCACAGCATTGATATGCAGTTGCGCGAAGGCCCGTTCAAGCGCCTGCATGGTCGCTGGGATTTCCAGGCGCTGGCCGACAACGCCTGCAAGGTGACCCTGGAGCTGGAGTTCGAGCCGACCTCGCGGCTGTTGGGGCCGGCGCTGGCGCTGGGCTTCCAGGGGCTGGCGGACCGCATGGTCAATGATTTCGTACGCGTGGCCGACCAGGAGGGTTGAGTCCATGCGCGTTGAAGTCGTACTGGCGTGGCCGGATCATTACCAGCGGCGAGAGCTGGAGTTGCCAGAGGGCTGCGTGGTGTCCGAGGCGGTGGAAGCGGCCGCGTTGGATACGCAGGGCGAGGTTGTGGCGTTCGCCATCCACGGGCTATTGGCGCGGCCACAACAGGTGTTGTTGGACGGTGATCGCATCGAATTGCTGCGGCCGTTGTTGGCCGACCCCAAAGAAAATCGCCGCCGGCGTGCGCGCGGCGGCGATTGAGTTTTCAAGCGGCGTTGACGCTTAGCGGCCGCCGCGCTTTTTCTTGTCCTTGGCCAGGTTGCGGCCGAACTGGCGCACGCTCTTGCGGGCGAGCTCGGCGTCCTGGGTCGGGAAGTAGTCACCCTCCCAGCGCGCCACCTGATCGTTCTCGAAGAACACCGTGAAGTTTTTCACTTCGGTGCGGCCGAGGCGGTCCACGCGCTGGCTGGCGGTGTAATCCCAGCGCTGGGCGTGGAAGGGGTCGGGAATGGACGGCGTGCCCAGCAGCGCATTGACCTGCTGCTTGCTCTGGCCAGCCTGCAGCTGGGCCACGGACTGCTCGCGAATGAGGTTGCCCTGGTAAATGGGCTGCTTGTAGATGATGCCGCAGCCGGTGGTGGACAGGGCGACTACGGCGATCAACAGGAGGTTGCGCATTGGGTAGGGCGATTTAGGATATCGGGCCGATGATACACTCCCCGGCACCCAGCGCGATCTGACCGGAGACAACTGGCGCTAAAACCGCCAATGAATACGATGGCCATGGAATCCAATGACCTGCGCAAAGTCGGCCTGAAGGTGACGCATCCGCGGATGCGCATCCTTGCCCTGCTTGAGCAAAATACCCCCCACCACCACCTCACCGCCGAAGATATCTATCGGCAGCTGCTTGATTGCGGCGACGAGATTGGCCTGGCCACGGTTTACCGTGTGCTCACCCAGTTTGAAGCAGCCGGTTTGGTGCTCAAGCACAATTTTGAAGGCGGCCAAGCGGTTTACGAGTTGGACCGCGGTGCCCACCACGACCACATGGTGGACATGGACACCGGCAAGATCATCGAGTTCGAGAGCCACGAGATCGAGCAGCTGCAGCGCAAGATCGCAGCCGATCATGGCTACGATCTGGAAGAGCATTCGCTGGTGCTGTACGTGCGTAAAAAGCGGCGTTGAGCTTGAGGTAGCGCTTTGGTGCTGCTTTGGATGTGAACAAAAACACCGGCCTTGTGCCGGTGTTTTTTGTTTGGGATTGGGATGGTGGGGCGGGGCTTTTGGAGCTCACAGCGTAAAGAGTGCCCTCACCCCAACCCCTCTCCCGTAAACGGGAGAGGGGCTTCAAGCGGTTTCGGGGCTACTGTCAGGCTTCTGTCAGGAGCTTTCGGGCGGCGGCGCGGGCTTCCTTGCTGACTTCGGCGCCGCCCAGCATGCGGGCCAGTTCTTCTTCGCGGCCCTTGGTGTCGAGCAGTTCCACCGCGCTTTGGGTCATGCCTTCGACCGGGGCCTTGCTGACGCGGTAGTGCGCGTGGCCCTTGGAGGCGACCTGCGGTAGGTGGGTAACGCACAGCACTTGGCGGTGCTCGCCGAGGGCGCGCAGTTTCTTGCCGACGATGTCGGCGATGGCGCCGCCGATGCCGGAATCCACTTCGTCGAAGACCATGGTTGGCACGGCGTCCAGCCCGAGGGCGGCCACTTCGATGGCCAGGGAGATGCGCGACAGCTCACCGCCCGAGGCGACCTTGCGCAGGGCGCGTGGCGGCTGGCCGGCGTTGGCGGCGACCAGGAATTCGACCCGCTCGGCGCCGTTGGGGTCCGGGCGTAGCTGTGTCTGTGGTTCCAGCGCGATCAGGAATTGGCCACCACCCATGCCCAGTTCGCTGATCAGTGCGGTGGTGGTGTCCGAAAGCGCCTTGGCGGCGGCTTCGCGGCTTTGGCTCAGCTGTGCGGCCTGCGTTTGCCAGTGGTTGCTGGCCTTGTCGATTTCACCGGCCAGCTTGGCCAGGCGCTCGTCGGCGCCGCGCAGCTGTTCCAGCTCGGTTTCGATGCGGTCACGGGTGTTGCCGAGTTCTTCCATTGGCACGCGGTGCTTGCGCGCCAGATCGTGCAGGCGGCCCAGGCGGCGTTCGATTTCCTCAAACGCATCCGGGTCGCTCTCCAGGTCGTCCTGGACGCGGTCCAGCTGCGCCAGCGCTTCATGCAGTTGGATGCCGGCGGCGTCGAGCATGCTGTCGACCTCACCCAGGCGGCTTTCGTGCTGGCTGACGCGGGAGAGTTCGTTGCGCACCTGCTGCAGCAGTGACAGCAGCGACGGTGAGTCGTCATCGCCATTGAGCAGGCTGCCGGCGCGCTGACAGGCTTCGATCAAGGCGGTGGAATGAGCTTGGCGGCGGTGGCTGCTGGTCAGGTTGGTGATCGCAGCCGGTTCCAGTTCCTCGCGCTGCAGCTCACCTTGTTGGTGCTCAAGGAAGCCGATGCGGTCAGTGACATCGCCTTGCTGGGACAGCGCGTCGCGCTCATCCAGTAGCGCTTGCCAGCCGGTCGTGGCGGCACGCACGGCGGCGCGTTCTGCGTCGTTGCGGGCATATGCGTCCAGTAGCGACAACTGGCTGGGGCGCGAAAGCAGCGCTTGCTGGTCGTGCTGGCCGTGGATTTCGACCAGGAAGGCCGCAAGCTCGGACAGCTGCGACACCGGCACCGGGCGGCCGTTGATGAAGGCGCGTGAGCCGCCGTCGGCGCGGATCACCCGGCGCAGCTGGCATTGGTCTTCATCGTCCAGCTCGTTGTCGCGCAGCCATTGGCGGGCTGGCGTATCGCTGTCGAGGCTGAATTCGGCCGAAAGCTCGGCGCGGCTGGCGCCGTGGCGAACCACGCCGGAGTCGGCGCGCAGGCCGGACAGAAAGCCCAGCGCGTCGACCATCAGCGATTTACCCGCGCCGGTTTCGCCTGAAACCACGGTCATGCCCGGCCCAAACTCCAGCTCGGTGGCACGGACAACAGCAAAATCCTTGATCGAAAGATGTTTGAGCATGGCGGGCAGCTAGTGGGGCCGGGCAAAGCTAGCATGTGCGCCGGACAGGTCAATGCAGAGAGCGCTAGCCGGCGCAGGATAGCGACGCACTGTCTCAAAACATGAGCCAGAACCTTGAAACCGCTGGCAACGCCCACATACGGGGCGGGGTAGGCGGGCAGAACCTCCGCCAAGGAACCGGAAATGAACCAAGATCACCCCGAAACCAATCTTGAAACCGGTGCTGATGGCGTGTTGGCCGATCAGCACGAAGCGCAGATCCAAGCCCTGCGTGCCGAACTGGAGCAGGTCAAGGAAGATGTGTTGCGCGAGCGCGCCGATCTGGAAAACCAGCGTCGGCGCGTAGCCCGCGATGTTGAGCAGGCCCGCAAGTTCGCCAACGAAAAGCTGCTGGGCGAGCTGCTGCCGGTATTCGACAGCCTGGATGCCGGCCTTGCTGCTGCGGGCGCCGAGCCGAATCCGCTGCACGAAGGCATGGAGCTGACCTACAAGCAGCTGCTGAAAGTGGCTGCCGATAACGGCCTGGCCCTGCTGAACCCGGTGGGCGAGGCCTTCAACCCGGAACACCACCAGGCCATCAGCCAGGTTGATGCCAACGGCGCAGCCCCCGGCAGCGTGGTCCAGGTGTTCCAAAAGGGCTATCTGCTCAACGAGCGCCTGCTGCGGCCGGCGTTGGTGGTGGTGGCCCGGGTCGACTGACCCACTTGGCTGGCCGCCGGTTAAACGGCGCCGGCCAACAGCAATCAGTGTTCTGGGGATGGCTTGAATGTCACCGCGCCGCCCCCCACATCCCATTCATCCCCGGCAGTTGCCGGCACCCGAATTCTCAGGAGTCCTCCCATGGGCAAGATCATTGGTATCGACCTCGGCACCACCAACTCGTGCGTGGCGATCATGGACGGCGGCAAAGCCCGCGTCATCGAAAACGCGGAAGGCGATCGCACCACGCCTTCCATCGTCGCCTACACCAAGGACGGCGAAGTGCTGGTGGGCGCCTCGGCCAAGCGCCAGGCCGTCACCAACCCGAAGAACACCTTCTACGCAGTGAAGCGCCTGATCGGCCGCAAGTTCACTGACGCCGAAGTGCAGAAGGACATCGCGCACGTGCCGTACGGCATCCTGGCGCATGACAACGGCGACGCCTGGGTACAGACCAGCGATGCCAAGAAGATGGCGCCGCAGGAAATCTCTGCCCGCGTGCTGGAAAAGATGAAGAAGACCGCCGAAGACTTCCTCGGTGAAAAGGTCACCGAAGCGGTCATCACCGTGCCGGCTTACTTCAACGACAGCCAGCGTCAGGCGACCAAGGACGCTGGCCGCATCGCCGGTCTGGACGTCAAGCGCATCATCAACGAGCCGACCGCGGCTGCCCTGGCTTATGGCCTGGACAAGGGCGACAACAAGGACCGCAAGATCGTTGTATACGACCTGGGCGGCGGCACCTTCGACGTGTCGATCATCGAGATCGCCAACGTCGACGGTGAGAAGCAGTTTGAAGTGCTGGCCACCAACGGTGACACCTTCCTGGGCGGCGAAGATTTCGACAACCGCGTCATCGAGTACCTGGTTGAAGAGTTCCAGAAGGACCAGGGCATCGACCTGCGCAAGGATCCGTTGGCTCTGCAGCGCCTGAAGGACGCCGCTGAGCGCGCCAAGATCGAGCTGTCGACCGCGCAGCAGACCGAAGTGAACCTGCCGTACGTCACCGCTGACGCGTCGGGCCCGAAGCACCTGAACATCAAGTTGACCCGCGCCAAGCTGGAAGCTTTGGTTGAAGAGCTGATCAAGCGCTCGATCGAGCCGTGCCGCGTTGCGTTGAATGACGCCGGCCTGCGTTCGAGCGACATCAGCGAAGTGATCCTGGTCGGTGGTCAGACCCGCATGCCGAAGGTGCAGCAGGCCGTGACCGAGTTCTTCGGCAAGGAACCGCGCAAGGACGTCAACCCGGACGAAGCCGTGGCACTGGGTGCTGCGATCCAGGGCGGCGTGCTGGGCGGCGACGTCAAGGACGTGCTGCTGCTGGACGTGACCCCGCTGTCGCTGGGTATCGAAACCATGGGCGGCGTGTTCACCAAGATCATCGAGAAGAACACCACGATTCCGACCAAGGCATCGCAGACGTTCTCGACGGCTGAAGACAACCAGTCGGCCGTGACCGTGCACGTGCTGCAGGGTGAGCGCGAGCAGGCCCGCTACAACAAGTCGCTGGCCAAGTTCGACCTGTCCGGCATCGAGCCGGCACCGCGCGGCATGCCGCAGGTCGAGGTGTCCTTCGACATCGACGCCAACGGCATCCTGCATGTGTCGGCCAAGGACAAGAAGACCAACAAGGAACAGAAGGTCGAGATCAAGGCCGGTTCGGGTCTGTCCGAGGACGAGATCGCACGCATGGTCGCCGACGCGGAAGCCAACCGCGAAGAAGACAAGAAGTTCCAGGAGCTGGTGCAGACCCGCAACCAGGCTGATGGCTTGATCCACGCTACCCGTAGCGCGATCACCGAGCACGGCAGCAAGGTGGGCGGCGATGTGATCGGCAAGGTTGAAGCCGCATTGGCCGACCTGGAAACGGCGATGAAGGGCGACGACAAGGCCCAGATCGAAGCCCGCGCCAAGGCGCTGGAAGAAGCGGGCCAGGCACTGTACGCCGCCGCTTCGGCAGGCGAGCAGGGTGGTGCGGCACCGGATGCCGCCGCTGCCGGCCAGGCCGCCGATGACGTGGTGGACGCTGAGTTCACCGAGGTCAAGGACGACAAGAAGTCCTGATCCAACAGGAAACGGGGGTGATGGCTTCGGCCATCGCCCCTTTCCTGTCCTGCAACACCTGGTCCTGACAAACGGGCAAGCCGACGTCGGGGCGCCCAGCAGAGGGGCGGAAGCGGTTCCGCTCCTTTGTTTTGACGAATCCCGAGCCACGGAACCCGATTCCCGAAATGAGCAAGCGCGACTATTACGAAGTTCTGGGCGTAGCCCGCACCGCCACCGACGAGGAGCTGAAGAAGTCCTACCGTCGCTGCGCGATGAAATTCCACCCGGATCGCAACCCGGGTGATGCTGGCGCCGAAGCCTCCTTCAAGGAGTGCAAGGAAGCCTACGAAACCCTGTCCGACGGCAACAAGCGGCGCATGTACGACGCACACGGCCATGCAGCTTTCGAGCACGGCATGGGTGGTGGCGGCGGCCCGGGCGGCCCGGACATGAACGATATCTTTGGCGATATCTTCGGCAATATTTTTGGCGGCGGTGGCGGTGGTCCACGCCAGCCGCGTCGCGGTGCCGACATCGGCTACGTGATGGAGCTGGATCTGGAAGAAGCGGTGGCCGGCGTCGAACGTCGCATCGAAATCCCGACCCTGGCTGAGTGTGGCGACTGCGATGGCAGCGGCTCGGAAGACGGCAAGGTGGACACCTGCAACGTCTGCGGTGGTCGCGGCCAGGTGCGTGTGCAGCGCGGCATCTTCGCGATGCAGCAGGCATGCCACAACTGCGACGGACGCGGCCAGATCATCGCCAAGCCCTGTCACACCTGCCACGGCAATGGCCGTGTCGAGGAAGACAAGGTGCTGTCGGTGAAGGTGCCGGCCGGCGTCGATACCGGTGACCGTATCCGCCTGCAGGGCGAAGGCGAAGCTGGCCCGGCGGGCACGCCGGCAGGCGATCTGTATGTGGAAGTGCGCGTGCGCGACCATCCCATCTTCACCCGCGACGGCGACGACCTGCACTGCGAAGTGCCGATCCGCATTTCGCAGGCGGCGTTGGGCGATGCGATCCGCGTGGGCACGCTGGGCGGCGAGGCGGAAATCCGCATCCCGGCCGAAACCCAGACCGGCAAGCTGTTCCGTCTGCGTGGCAAGGGCGTCAAGTCGGTGCGCAGCCGCACCGAAGGCGATCTGTACTGCCGCATTGTGGTGGAAACGCCGGTCAACCTCACTGCTGATCAGCGCAAGCTGCTGGAGCAGTTCGAGGCGAGCTTCAGTGGTGAGGACGCGCGCAAGCACTCGCCGAAGTCGGCGACGTTCCTCGATGGCGTCAAAGGCTTCTGGGAACGCATGAAGTCCTAAGGCTTCACTTGCATTGCCGAGCTTTGCTCGGCACCACCTGGTGCATAAAAAAGTCGCAGCGTGCTGCGGCTTTTTTTTGTCATGACGTTCGGTATTGGTTGCGCGCGCAATCGTCCACCGCCGCATGCCGGTGTGCGGAAGTAGAATGCAGCCATGAATGAAGTCGACCCCAGCCATCTCGTGCACGGTCGTCGGCAACGCCCGGATGGGCCGTTGCCGGTGGACGTGATTTCCGTCCAATCGCAGCTGGTATACGGCCATGCAGGCAATAGTGCGGCGGTGCCACCGTTGCGCGCGCTGGGCCTGCGCGTCGCTGAGATTCCCACCACGTTGTTGAGCAACGCGCCGTTCTATTCGACGCTGCGCGGGCGTGTATTGCCTGCCGATTGGTTTGCCGATCTGCTGCTCGGCACCCAGGAGCGTGGCTTGCCGCAACGCGCCAGCATGCTGGTGTCCGGTTACTTCGGCAGCGTTGGCAACGGCACTGCGTTCGCCGATTGGCTGGACGAGGTGTTGCCGCAATCGCCGGGCCTGCGTTACTGCCTGGATCCGGTGATTGGTGACACTCACACCGGCCCTTATGTGGAGCCGGGTTTGGAGCGCGTGTTTGCCGAACGTCTGTTGCCGCATTCGTGGTTGGTGACGCCGAATGCGTTCGAGCTGGGTCGGCTGACTGGCATGCCGTCGCTGGAACAGGACGACGCCATCGCCGCATCGCGCATGTTGCTGGAGCGTGGCCCGGAATGGGTGATCGCGCATTCGGTGTCCGGTGATCCCGGCGAGTTGGTGACGCTGGCCATCGGTCGCGATGAAATCTGGCGCTGGACCTCGCCGCATCTGCCGGTGGATGTGGCTGGTACCGGCGACGTGTTGATGTCGCTGCTGGTGGCGTTCCTGATCAAGGGCCACACGTTTGAGGATTCTGTCGGGCGTGCGATTGCCGGTGTGCACGCGGCGCTGGAAGTCACGCTCAGCGATGGCGTCGAAGAGTTCGACGTGCTGGCCGCAGTGCCGGCGGCGTTGGCGACACCGCATCGCTTCCGTGCCGAGCGCCTGAAGTGAGCCGGCATTCGGTGGCGCGCCCGTTGATCGGCATTGTGGGTAGCGGCGGTGCGTACGGCCGCTGGTTGCGTGGTTTTTTCGAGGCACGCATGGGCTTGGAGGTCATCGGCCACGATCCGGTTGATCCGGCATCGCAGACGCCGGAAGAGTTGCTGGCGCAGGCCGATGTGCTGTTGTTCTCCGCACCGATCCGCTGCACGCCCGCATTGATCCGCGAGTACGTGCAGCAATCGGCCGGTCGCGAGCGCGGGCGGCTCTGGTTGGATGTCACCTCGGTGAAAGCCGAGCCGGTAGCGGCGATGTTGGAATCGCAGGCGTCGGTCGCAGGCCTGCACCCGATGACCGCACCGCCCAAAGCGCCGACGCTCAAGGGCCGGGTGATGGTGGTCTGCGAAGCGCGGCTGGATGCGCGTTGGCAGACCTGGCTGGACGAACTGTGCATCGCCCTGCAGGCCGAATGCGTGCGCGGCACCGCCGAGCACCACGACCGGGTGATGGCGCTGGTGCAGGCAATGGTGCATGCCACACACCTGGCGCAGGCCGGCGTGCTGCGCGAGTACGCACCGTTGCTCGGTCAGTTGCAGGAATTGATGCCCTACCGCTCGGCCGCGTTTGAACTGGACGCGGCGATCATCTCGCGCATCCTGACCTTGAATCCGGCCATCTACGAAGACATCCAGTTCGGCAATCCGCATGCGGGCGAAGTGCTGGACCATCTGCTCGATCAACTCACGCGCCTGCGCGCGCTATTGGCCGACGGCGACGACACGGCTCGCGCTGCGTTCCGCCAGCAGTTCCTGGGCGACAACCGCCAAGCGCTGGGCGAGCAGACGCTGCGCGATGGCAACTACAGCTTTGAGCGCGTGGGTTATCTGCTGGCCGACCTGACCGATACGCGCGCGATGAGTGTGCATCTGCCGGAGGACCGCCCGGGTTCATTGCGCGAGTTGCTGCATATCTTCGAGCGCCACGGCATCAGTCTTGCGTCGATCCATTCCTCACGTACGCCCAGCGGTGAAGTGCATTTCCGTATGGGCTTCGTGCAGGCCTACGCGGCGGACGTGTTGGCAGCCGCTGTCGAAGAGATCAATCGCAGCGGCATCGGCCGCGTGTTGGAGCGCTGAGCATCGGCGGGGCGAGGTGACGCGCGTATTTCCCGCATCGTGCCGGGTGAAGGAGGCGTTGCTCCCGCGCTCATGACCCGGAGAAGCGCAACGCGCCGGGAGCGCGGGACAACACGAAGTCTGTCGGGGAGTTTGGGCGACGCGATCAGCCCGATCGCGTCGCGCGGCAGTCTCAATCAGTGAGATGCAGGTGTGCAGTAATCCACAGCGGGTGTGGATGAGGTGTTCACAACCATGTGGATAATCGTCGGCAGGCCTTGGGGCATAAGGCTGTCAAGACAGTTGCCTAATTTTTGACCAATAGACGGCCATATCGGCAAAGCCCATTCATTTTCAGGCGCGATACGGCTGGCTTAGTGACAGCGTGACCTCGCCATCAGAGGTGGAAAGGCGGCCGCCTTCGCGCACCAAGGCGCGGCCGTCGGCCAGTTCATAGCGCGTTGAATGCGCCGCGCCGCCGTCTTCATCTTTGAACTCGATGACGATCCAGCTTTCGCCATCGTCAGTGGTTGCCGGAAATTGTCTGAACGCCATGGTGCTGCCTCCTGTGCGGGGACGCGGTGCAGGTCGCCGCACCGCAGGACGAGCTTGCCGCTGGCCGCGTTATGCCGGTGTTACCTGCGCGTTCTCAATCAATGAACTGCAGTCGCGCCAGCTCGGCGTACAGGCCGTCCTGCGCCAACAGTTCGGCATGCGTGCCCTGCGCGACGATGCGGCCGTGGTCCATCAC
This sequence comes from Stenotrophomonas sp., assembly GCF_050737575.1. GTDB lineage: Bacteria > Pseudomonadota > Gammaproteobacteria > Xanthomonadales > Xanthomonadaceae > Stenotrophomonas. The sequence goes on along the minus strand of NZ_JBOHXW010000001.1, from coordinate 220,761 downwards.
CACGATGCGGTCGGCCTTGAGTACGGTGGCCAGGCGGTGGGCGATGACCAATGTGGTGCGGCCGGTCATCAACCGCTCCAGCGCCTGCTGCACCGCGCGTTCGCTTTGTGCGTCCAACGCGCTGGTGGCTTCGTCCAGCAGCAGCACCGGTGCGTCCTTGAGCAGCGCACGGGCGATGGCGATGCGTTGTTGCTGGCCACCGGACAGGCGCGCGCCGCGTTCGCCGAGGTCGCTGGCGTAGCCTTCCGGCAACTGGCTGAGGAATTCATCGGCTTCGGCCGAGCGCGCGGCAGCGCGCACTTCGTCATCGCTGGCTTCCAGCCGGCCATAGCGGATGTTGTCCATCGCACTGGCGCCGAACAACGCGGGTTGCTGCGGCACCAGCGCAATCTTCTGGCGCAGTTGCGACGGGTCGAGCTGGCGCAGGTCCACGCCGTCCAGACGCACGCTGCCGGCGTCCGGGTCATGGAAGCGCAGCAGCAGCGACAACACCGTGCTCTTGCCGGCGCCGGAAGGCCCGACCAGTGCCACGGTCTCGCCGGGTGCCACGACCAGATCGAAATTCTCCAGCGCGGGACGATCCGGCCGCTGCGGATAGTGGAACGACACCTGATCGAAACGGATCTCGCCGCGCAGCGGGCTTGGCAGCGGCGCAGGAGTGGCCGGCGCGATGATCTGCGAACTCTCTTCCAGCAACTCTGCGATGCGGCCCATGCCACCGCTGGCACGTTGCAGCTCGTTCCAGACTTCGGCCAGCGCACCGACCGAGCCGCCGCCGATCAACGCGTACAGCACGAACTGGCCGAGCGTGCCGGCGGTCATGTTGCCGTCGACCACGTCGTGCGCGCCGGACCACAACACCGCAACGATGGCGCCGAACACCAGCACGATGGCGATGGCCGTCACGAACGCCTGCGTGCCGATACGCCGCCGCGCGGTAGCGACGGAGATTTTCAGCGCGCTCTCAAAGCGGCCACGTTCGTAGGGTTCACGCGCGTGCGCCTGCACCGTGCGGACCGCCCCGAGCGTTTCGGCAGCGAGTGCATTGGCATCGGCAACACGGTCCTGGCTGGCGCGGGAGATTTTCTGCAGGCGACGCGAACCCAGCACGATGGGCAGCACGGCCAGCGGAATGCCGATCAGCGAATACAGCGCCAACTGCGGGCTGGTGATGAACAACATCACCATGCTGCCGATGACGGTGACCACGCTGCGCAACGCAACCGACATGGTGGAGCCGATCACGCTGCGCAGTAGTTCGCTGTCGGCGGACAGGCGCGACACCAGTTCGCCGCTGCGGTTGCGGTCGTGGAAGCCGGCGTCCAGGCCGATCAGGTGCGCGTACAACCGGCCGCGCAGGTCGGCCACTACTTTTTCGCCCAGCAACGATACGAAGAAGAAGCGCGCCGCCGTTGCCAGCGCCAACACCACGGCGACCACAAACAACAGGCTGAAGGCGCGGTTGATTTCGCCGCCGCCGGAGAAGCCGTGGTCGATCATCTGCTTGACCGCCATCGGCAGGCTCAAGGTGGCCGTCGACGACACCGCCAGCGCGATCAACCACGCACTGAACAAGCCGCCGTGACGGCGCACGAATGGCCAGAGCGTGCGCAGGCTGCCCAGCTTCTGCAGGCGCGGCGGGGGAGTGTCGGTACGCGGTGTGTCAGTCATTGCGGTCAGGCTCGCTCAGGCGCAGGCGGTCACGGGTGGCATCACGCAGGCGGATCGCCAGCGCGTCGAGGCGGTCGGCCGGAAGGCGTACATGCAGGCGTAGACCTTCAGGCAGAAATTGTTCGTCCAGTTTTTCGGCACCGGCGCTGCCCAGCAAGGTATGGACGATACCCATGTCCTCGAAACCGCACTGCAGGATGCGTTCGGCCATGGGCACCAGCGGGCTGCGCGGGGCCAGTCGCAGGCATTCGGCAGCGGTGCCGCCATAGGCGCGGACCAGGCCGCCGGCGCCAAGTTTGATGCCGCCGTACCAGCGCGTCACCACCACCACGACGCGGTCGTAACCCTGACCATCAATCGCGGCGAGGATCGGCCGTCCTGCGGTGCCGGAAGGTTCGCCGTCATCGCTGGAACGGTACTCGTTGCCGTGCCGGTAGGCCCAGCAGTTGTGTGTTGCATCGGCCACGGACACCGCATCGACAAAGCTCAGCGCATCGGCCGCATTGCCGATGGGTGCGGCGTGCGCGATGAAGCGGCTGTGCTTGATTTCCAACTCGTGGCTGGCGGGCGCGGCAAGGGTGTCGAGCATTGCTCGCCATTCTAGTGGCTGGCGATGAGGCTGTCCGGTGTGCGGGCCGTACCGGGCTGGAACGGCTTCATACGCCCAACGAGTGATTCAGCGCCGCAGCCCTTGTAGTCGGGTGAGCGCAGGCGCACCCGGGGGCAGGTGCGCGATGGGAAGCGGCGAATGTGCGGCAATTCACCCGGAGCAGTTGGCATGCGCATCGCATCCCGGTGCTGTGCGCGCTTACGCTTACCCGGTCTGCGGTGAGCTTCCATACCTGCAGCGCGGCTGGCCTCAATCCTTGAGCAGAGGCCGCAGGTCGCGCGGGATGCGTGCTTCGGGATAGTCCTGCACGAAGCGGCGCAGGCTGGCGCGGGCGCCTTCGATGTCACCGCTGTCGTGGCGTTCGCGGATTTTGTGCAGCCACCTCTGGCGCGACAGCGAGGCATCGGCGCTGACGTCGATCAACTGCTGCAACTGCGCGCGTTCGGCGACGAGGTTTCCGTTGTCGGCAGCCGGATCGGTCGGCGGCGATGGTGCGGGGATGCGGAACTGCATCGCACGCTCGCCGGATTCGGCGGACGATATTGCGGTCCTTTTCGCGGCCTGTTCGACACCGATGGATTTGGCCAGCGGGGCGGCTGCCGGTGCTGGTGGTGCTGGCGCATACGCAGGCGCTGCTGCGGGCAGGTCTGCCGAGTACGACGCATCCGATGCTTCCTGATCGGTCTGGCTCGCTGCGACATCGCTTGCGATAACTGGCGCGGGAACGGGAGCTGGCGGGCGCTCGGGCTTTGCAGGAGTGGTCGCCACCACGCGTGGTGCTGGAGGCGGCGCAGGCGCTGTCGCCGGCGTCATTGCGTTCGGCACGGTATCGGCGGCGGCTTCAGCCGCAGGTTCCGAAAAAGGAGCACTGGCTGCGGCGGAAGCGGCAGCGGACTCCTGTAAGGCAGGCGGCGGAGGCGTCACCGGCCGCAACTGCCAGGCCAGGCCAACCACCAACACCAGCGAGGCGGCCGCTGCCAGCGACGAAAACACGCGGCGGCGACGTGCCCAGTTGCCACTGTGAACGCGCTGCACTGGCGTAGTCGTGGTCGATGAAGCGTGTGACTGGGCCGGTGCGGCGCTCTGCGCCGTGCGTGCCATTGCCAGAATGTCGGCATCGAGACGGGCGCTGGGGCCGGCGGCGGGGTCGGGACGGCCGAGCAGGCGCGCCAGCTCGCGTTCTTCCGGGGTCAGCCTGTCGTCGGAGATGTTCATTCACTCAACCTCGCGCGCAGCTTGTCCATCGCGTAACGCAGTCGCGACTTGACGGTTTCCCGGCCAACGCCGGTGATCTGCCCGATCTCGTCCAGGCTCAGTTCCTGCTCCAGTCGCAGCAGCACCACTTCCTGCTGTTCCGGCGGCAGCTCGGCCAATGCCTGATGAAGCTGTAGGCGCTGGGCTTGCTCGTCGGCCAGTAGTTCGGGGGTGCAGGTGTCGGCCAAGCGTGCGGTGCGTTCTTCTGCGTCGTCCGGCGCTACCGGGCGATGACGGGACGCGCGCCAATGATCGTTGAGCCGGTTGTGGGCAATGCGGAACAGCCAGGTGGTGAACGCGGCGTCCGGTTTCCAGCCCGTGCGGGCATGGATCATCTTCTGCCAGACGTCCTGAAACAGCTCCTCGGCCAGTGGCCGGTCGCGCAGTTGGCCCAACAGATAATGAAAAAGCCGGGCGCGGTGACGCGCGTACAGCTGCGTAAACGCCTCGGTATCGCCGCCTGCGTAGGCCAGCATCAGCGTTTCGTCAGTCGGGGCGTGCACGGCGGTATCCACGGGGCGCAAGCCTAAGTGCTGGCGCGGTTTCTGCCTAGCCGGCAGTCAGGCTGCGGCGCCCGCTCATTCATGTAAGTGAAGCGAAAATTCTGATGTCGGCGAACCCTCCGCAGGGCGGCCGGGACGGTATGCTGCGCGGCAGGGGGAACTCCAAGTGATTGGGGTCCAGAGAGAGCGGATATAGATGTCGCATAGCGAGCTTGAGGCGCGTTCCGGAACACCACGCGTAGAAGTACGAACGCCCATCACCGACGTGGTGGCGACATTGCAGGGGCTGCTTCCTGTCGGCACGGCGGTTGCGCTGGCGTGGCATGACATCACCTTGGGGCAGGGAAGTTACTGCTTGCCCTCCACTGCGGATGCCCTGCGCGGGCATGCTGAGCTGGCGTTGCATGAGGGATTGACCGATGCGGCGTTGGCCGCGGGGTCATTTGCATGGGAACACGAAAACGGCGCGCGCCTGGTGCTGTTGCTGCGGGCCGAGACTGCGCTGGAACCCGCGCAGTTGCAGGCATGGCAGAACGCGGCGCGGGTGCAGATTGGGTGCGCGCTGGAGTCGATGAGCCAGCGCCTGCAGATCGAGGAGCTGCAACGTTCCAAGCAACTGCAGAAGGCGCTGTTCGAAATTGCCGACCTGGCCGGCTCCGATCTGGCAATGCCGGAGATGCTGTCCTACTTCCATCGCATCCTGCGCTCGTTGATGTATGCGGAAAACTGCTACATCGTCGTCTGCGACGAGCAGCAGAGCAGTCTGGAGTTTCTCTACTTCATTGATACCCAGGACAGCTTCGTGCCCGAGACAGGGCGCAGCTATCGCTACGAGGAAATGCCCGGCAGCCTGACGTTCGCGGTGCTGCGGCATGGCCGGGTGATCAGCGGGCCGTCGCGTGATCTGGTGCAGTTCCTGGAGCACCCGGCCGACCAGATGGAAGGCCTGGAAAGCGCTGATTGGCTGGGCGTGCCGATGTGGCGCGACAACCGGGTCTGCGGCGCCATCGTCGTGCAGAGCTATGTGGCCGAGGCCAGTTACGGCGCCGAAGAACGCGCGGTACTGAACTTCGTCGCCAAGCACATCCTGACCGCGATGGACCGCTTGCAGGCGCACCTGCAACTGGAAGAACGCGTGTCGCAGCGCACCCAGGATCTGGAGCGCATCAACGACCACTTGCAGGCGGAGATCATTGAACGCCGCCGTGCCGAGCAGTTGCAGGCCGCGTTGTTCAATATTTCCGAATTGGCGATGACCGGCCACGGCGAGGGCGAGTTCCACGCTGAGGTGCACGAGATCATCGGCGGCTTGTTGGATGCCAGCAATTTCTACGTGGCGATGGTGACGCCGGACGGCCACGGTATCGAGTTCGTTTACTCGGTGGACCGCTTCAACCGGGAACGCGCGCCGCGTCCTTTCAGCAATGGATTGACCGAATACACGCTGCAACGCCGCGAACCGGTGCTGGCTTCGCGTGCAGATATCGACGTGTTGATCGCCGCCGGTGAGCTGCATGAATTCGGCGCGAAATCGCAGTGCTGGTTGGGCGTGCCGCTGTTCAATGACGATGAAGTGGCAGGTGTGATCGCGGTGCAGAGTTACAGCCCGAATGTGGCGTTCACCGCTGACGACCAGCGCCTGCTGGTGTTCGTCGCACGCACTATCGGCAATGCGCTCGCACGCCAGCGTGATCGGCAGCGGCTGGTGCAGGCCCATGCCGATCTGGAGCAGCGGGTGAGCGAGCGCACCCAGGAACTGGGCGAGTTGAATCGCAAGCTGCGCGGACAGATCGGCGAGCGCATGCGCGCCGAGCAACGTTTGACTCACCTTGCGATGCACGACGTGCTGACCGGTTTGCCCAATCGCCTGCATCTGCAGGATCGGCTGGAGCGGGCCATCGCCAATGCGGAGCAGGGCATCAACTCCGACTTCGCCTTGATGTTCCTCGACCTGGACCGCTTCAAATGGGTCAACGACAGTATTGGACACGCCGCCGGTGACCGCATGCTGGTGGAGGTGGCGCGTCGCTTGGTGGGCCTTGCAGGGCCGGAAGACGTGGTTGCGCGCTTGGGCGGTGACGAATTTGCGTTGCTGGTCAATTGCGAGCGCGGCGCGGACACGGCGATGGAGTTGGGGCGCCGGCTGTTGAAAGCGCTGGAAGCATCGATGTGGGTGGACGGGCGCGAGTTGTTCCCCTCCGGCAGCATCGGCATCGCGTTGTGGGACCCGCGCTACACCTCTGGCGCGGATCTGCTGCGCGACGCGGATGCGGCGATGTACCGCGCCAAGCTCAAGGGACAGGATCGCTGCGTGATGTTCGATGGCGCGATGCACGAAGAGGCAATGCGCAGCCTGGAGTTGGAGGCCGACCTTCGGCGTGCGATCAAGAAGCAGGACTTCGTGCCGTTCTATCAGCCCATCGTCTCGCTGCAGGATCGGAAAGTGGTCGGGCACGAAGCGCTGCTGCGCTGGAAGCACGAGCAGCGCGGCATGTTGTTGCCGGGCGATTTCCTGGAGCTGGGCGAGGAAAGCGGCCTGATCGAAGAAGTCGACTGGCTGATCTACGAGCAGGTGATGACGGACCTTGCCGGCTCGGCGCACGGCTACATTTCGGTGAACGTGTCGCCGCGACATTTCCGTTCTGCCGAGTTCTCCTCACGCCTGCTCGGTTTGATGGATGCGGTCGGCGCTGCGCCGGATCGTCTGCGCGTGGAAATCACCGAAATGGCGCTGCTGGACGATGCGCCGCGAACCCTGCGCACACTGCATCAGTTGCGCGAGCGCGGCATCGTGGTGCAGTTGGATGATTTCGGTACCGGTTACTCGGCGCTGTCCTATCTGCACCGGTTCCCGATCAACGCATTGAAGGTGGATCGCAGCTTCGTCGCCGGCCTGCATGCCGAAGACGGCAACAACACGCTGGCGCTGGTCGAAGGCGTGTTGTCGCTGGCCCGCACGCTGGGGATCGAAACCATTGGCGAAGGCGTGGAAACGCAGCGCCAACTGCAGACCTTGCAGGACCTTGGATGCAACTTCGGTCAGGGCTACCTGCTGGGTTACCCGGCACCGCGCGAAGAAACCCTGCTGCGGATGCGATAGCCTCCGCATGCAGCACGCCATGCGCTGGGTTCCTTCACCAGCGCTGCGCTCTTTCCCGTTGAGCCGCACCTCGATGAGATCGAGGCGCTTGGCTGCCTATCGTTTCATCACGCGCCAGGGTCTTACCGCAACGCGCTGCGCTTCTTTTCGTCGAGCCGCGCCTCAGGAGCAGCAAGGCGCCGGATTGCTTGCCGCGTCGCCACGCGCCAGAGTCTTACCGCAACGCGCTGCGCTTCTTTTCGTCGAACCGCGCCTCAGGAGCAGCAAGGCGCCGGATTGCTTGCCGCGTCGCCACGCGCCAGGGTCTTACCGCAATGCGCTGCGCTTCTTTTCGTCGAACCACTTGTCCGCCTGCGCCGGCGAATAATTCCGCATCCACTCCAACATCTGCGTCTGGTCATCGCCGTACCACAGGTCATCGCGCTGTTCCGGGTGCAGGAAGCGTTCGCTGACCATGGTGTCGATCATGCTGATCAACGGCTTGTAGAAATCTTCGATATCCAGGAACGCGCACGGCTTCTTGCCGATGCCCAGCTGGCGCCAGGTCAGCATCTCGAAGATTTCCTCGGCGGTGCCGAAGCCACCGGGCAGGGCGACGAAGGCGTCGGACAGGTCGAACATGCGCGACTTGCGCTCGTGCATCGAACCGACCACTTCCAGCGTGGTCACGCCTTTGTGGGCGACTTCCATATCCACCAGGTGCTGCGGAATCACGCCGGTGACTTCGCCGCCTGCAGCAAGCACGCCATCGGCCACTGCACCCATCAAGCCAGTGCGGCCGCCGCCGTATACCAGTCGCAGACCTTCATTGGCGATGCGCGTGCCCAGCTCGGTGGCGCGTTCGACATAGATGGGCTTGGCGCCGGGATTGGAGCCGCAATAGACGCAGATGGATTTCATGGATTTGGGGCCGGGATTGGGGAGTGGGGAACAGGGAATGAGGGAGGGCGGGGGCGAGGAACACCGCGATAAGGCCGCAGCATGTGAAGCAAAAACGCCGACATCGCTGTCGGCGTTTTTTGAGAGCCGGGAGAGGGGGCATTCCCTGCTCCCCACTCCCACGTTCCCTGCTCTTAGTTCGCCTTATGGATGGCGCGCTTGCTGACCGCCATCGCCGCGTCGTGAATCACTTCCGACAGCGACGGGTGGGCGTGGCAGATACGGGCCAGGTCATCGGCCGAGCCGCTGAACTCCATGGTCAGCACACCTTCGTGCACCAGCTCGGAGACGTTGGCGCCAACCATGTGCATACCCAGCACGCGGTCGGTTTCAGCATGTGCCAGCACCTTGACGAAGCCAGCCGGCTCGATCATCGCCACGGCACGGCCGTTGGCGGCGAACGGGAAGCTGCCGGCCTTGTACGGAATGCCTTCGGCCTTAAGCTGGGCTTCGGTCTTGCCGACCCATGCCAGTTCCGGCTCGGTGTAGATGACCCACGGAATGGTGTCGAAGTTGACGTGACCCGGCAGGCCAGCAATCAGCTCGGCCACGGCCACGCCTTCCTCAAAGCCCTTGTGGGCCAGCATCGGGCCGCGCACGCAGTCGCCAACCGCCCAGACGCCATCGACGCCGGTGTGGCAATGGTCGTCCACTTCGATCTGGCCGCGCTCGTTGACCTTGACGCCGGTGCCGTCGGCCAGCAGGCCCTTGGTTGCAGCGCGACGGCCCACGGCCACCAGCAGCTTGTCCACGGTCAGGGTCTTTTCGCCTTCACCGTCGGTGTAGGTGACGACCACTTCCTTGGTCTTCTTGCCGGTGATTTCGGTCTTGGAGACCTTGGCGCCGAGCTTGATGTCCAGGCCCTGCTTCTTGAATTCGCGTGCAGCAACCTTGGCCACTTCGGCGTCGGCGGCGGCCAGGAATTCCGGCAGTGCTTCCAGGATGGTGACGTCCGAACCCAGACGCTTCCAGACGCTGCCCAGTTCCAGACCGATCACGCCAGCGCCGATCACGGCCAGGCGCTTGGGAACTTCGGTGAAGTCCAGACCGCCGACGTTGTCGACAATGGCGTCGCCGTCGAACTTGGCGAACGGCAGCTCGATGGAATCGGAACCGGCCGCGATGATGACGTTGGTGCCCTTCAGCTCGACTTCGCTGCCGTCATGCTGCTTGACGGTGACGATGTTGCCGGCCTGGAGCTGGCCGAAGCCGTAGTACGCGGTGACCTTGTTGGCTTTGAACAGCTGCGCGATGCCGCCGGTGAACTGCTTCACGATGGCGTCCTTGCGGCCGACCATCTTGCTCACGTCCATCTTGGCGTCGTTGAAGCTGATGCCGTGCTGGTCGAACATGTGGCTCATGTTCCAGTACTGGCGCGAGGAGTCCAGTAGCGCCTTGGACGGGATGCAGCCCACGCGCAGGCAGGTGCCGCCCAGTGCCGGCTTGCCGTCCTTGCCCAGCGCTGCATCGATGCAGGCGGTCTTCAGGCCCAGCTGTGCGGCACGGATGGCCGCGTGGTAGCCGGCCGGGCCAGCACCGATGACGACGACGTCGAATTGTTCAGCCATTTGAGATTCCTTGTTGCCTGTCCCTTCTCCCGCCGGGAGAAGGTGGCGCGTAGCGCCGGATGAGGGTGCGGGTGAGGCTAGCCCTCACCCCAACCCCTCTCCCGCGAGCGGGAGAGGGGCTCAGAGCTGTTACAGACCGAACAACATGCGGCCCGGGTTTTCCAGCTGGTTCTTGATGTCCACCAGGAACTGCACCGAATCCTTGCCGTCGATGATGCGATGGTCATAGGACATGGCCAGGTACATCATCGGCGCGATCACGACCTGGCCGTTTTCGGCGATCGGACGATCCTTGATGGCGTGCATGCCCAGGATGGCGCTCTGCGGCGGGTTGATGATCGGCGTCGACAGCAGCGAGCCGAAGGTGCCGCCGTTGGTCACGGTGAAGGTGCCGCCCTGCAGTTCTTCCAGCGACAGCTTGCCGTCACGGGCCTTCTTGGCGTAGTCGGCGATGGTGCGCTCGATGTCGGCAAAGGACATGCGCTCGACGTTGCGCAGCACCGGGGTCACCAGACCCTTCTCGGTGGACACGGCAATCGAGATGTCCGAGTAGCCGTGATAGATGATGTCGTCACCATCGATCGAGGCATTGACCAGCGGGAAGCGCTGCAGTGCGTTGGCGGCAGCCTTCACGAAGAAGCTCATGAAGCCCAGCTTGATGCCGTGGGCCTTGACGAACTCTTCCTGCAGCTCCTTGCGCGCGGCCGACACCTTGGACAGGTTGACCTCGTTGAAGGTGGTCAGCATGGCGGTCGAGTTCTTCGACTGCATCAGACGCTCGGCGATGCGCTTGCGCATGCGGGTCATCGGCACGCGTTCTTCCGGACGTGCGCCACCGGCCTTGCCGACGCCGCCGTTGCGGGCGAAGTTGACGATGTCTTCCTTGGTCACCGCGCCATGACGGCCAGTGCCGGACACGTCAGCCGGGTTCACGCCTTCGGTGATGGCCGAGAAGCGAGCGCCCGGGGGCAGGGTGTCGGCAGCGGACTTGGCAGCCGGAGCCGGCGCAGCAGCAGCGGCCGGAGCGGCAGCTGCCGGGGCAGCGGCCTTCGGTGCTTCAGCAGCAGCCGGAGCCGGGGCAGCAGCCACGGCGCCTTCTTCGATGATGGCCAGGATCTGGTTGGAGGTGACGGTGTCGCCTTCCTGGAACTTGATTTCCTTCAACACGCCATCAACCGGCGCCGGCACTTCCAGCACAACCTTGTCGGTTTCCAGGTCGAGCAGGTTTTCGTCACGCTTGACCGCTTCACCCACCTTCTTGTGCCAGGAGGCGATGGTGGCGTCGGAGACGGATTCGGGCAGTACCGGTACTTTGACTTCGGTGGCCATGTGGTGAATTTCCTGGTTGCAGATTCTTGGGTAAAGGGGGGCTTATTCGGCGTAGTTGTCGTCGATCTTGTTGACCAGCGCGTCGGCGAGCAACTGTGCGAGTTCGCGCAGGTGATCGGACATGTGGCCAACAGCAGGCGACGGAGAACGCGGACGACCGGCATAGTGCAGCGCCTGGCCATCGGCCACGCATGCCTGCAGGTGGTGCTTGATCTGGTACCACGCACCCTGGTTCATCGGCTCTTCCTGGCACCACACGACGTCGGTGGCCTTGCCGTACTTCTTCAGTTCGGCAGCCAGCGCCGGGCGCGGGAACGGGTAGAGCTGTTCGACACGCACCAGTGCAACGTCATCCTGGCCGCGCTTGGTCACGTCTTCCAGCAGGTCGTAGTAGACCTTGCCCGAACACACGACCACGCGCTTGACCTTCCTCACGTCGGCCTTGGCATCGCCAATCAGGTGCTGGAACTCACCATTGGCCAGTTCGTCCATGCTGGACACGGCCAGCTTGTGACGCAGCAGCGACTTGGGCGACATGACGACCAGCGGCTTGCGGGTAGCCATACGCATCTGGCGACGCAGCATGTGGAATGCCTGCGCCGGGGTCGACGGTACGCAGACCAGCATGTTCTCCAGGGCGCACAGCTGCAGGAAGCGCTCAAGGCGCGCCGAGCTGTGTTCCGGACCTTGGCCTTCATAACCGTGCGGCAGCAGCAGGGTCAGGCCGGAGATACGGCCCCACTTTGCTTCGCCGGAGGCGATGAACTGGTCGATCACCACCTGGGCGCCGTTGGCGAAGTCGCCGAACTGGCCTTCCCAGATGCACAGGGTGTTCGGATCGGTGGTGGAGAAACCGTATTCGAACGCCATCACGGCTTCTTCGCTGAGCAGCGAATCGATGATGGTGGCCTGTTCCGGCGACTCGACCAGCTGACGCAGCGGCAGGTAGTAGTCGTCGGTCTTCTGGTCGTGCAGGATCGCGTGGCGGTGGGTGAAGGTGCCGCGGCCCACGTCCTGACCCACCAGGCGCAGCGCATTGCCTTCGTCCAGCAGCGTCGCGTAGGCCAGGTTTTCAGCAAAGCCCCAGTCGCCCAGCACTTCACCGGCGGCCATCTTGCGACGGTCGTCGTACACCTTGGCCACGCGCGAATGCACTTCCACGCCTTCCGGAATGGTGTTGATCAGGGTGGCCAGCTGGGTCAGCTTGCCCATCTCGACCTTGGTGCTGACCGGATCGGACAGCTTGCCCGACAGGTACTTCGACCAATCCACGTACATCTTGCTGGTGGCCGGGGTCTTTTCGACCTTGGCCAGCTCGGTGGTGACTTCACCGGAGTCCAGCTTGTTGCGGTATGCGTCGACCATGTCCTTGCCGGCGCCGGCAGCAATGACGCCTGCGGCTTCCAGCTGCTCTGCGTAGAGCTCGCGGGTGGTCTTGTGCTTGCGGATCACCTGGTACATCAGCGGCTGAGTGATCGCCGGTTCATCGGCTTCGTTGTGACCCCAGCGGCGGTAGCAGACCAGGTCGATCACGACGTCCTTGTTGAACTGCTGGCGGAAGTCATAAGCCAGCTTGGCGGCGAACACCACCGCTTCGGGATCGTCGCCGTTCACGTGCAGGACCGGGGCAGCGACCATCTTGGCGATGTCGGTGCAGTACAGGGTCGAGCGCGAGTCGTCGCGGTTGGAGGTGGTGAAGCCCACCTGGTTGTTGATGACGATGTGCACGGTGCCGCCGACCGCGAAACCGCGGGCCTGCGACATCTGGAACAGTTCCATCACCACGCCCTGGCCGGCGAATGCAGCGTCGCCGTGGATCAGGACCGGCATCACCTGCTTGCGCGCGGTGTCGTTGCGGCGTTCCTGGCGCGAACGCACCGAGCCGACAACCACCGGATCGGCGATTTCGAGGTGGGACGGATTGAACGCCAGGGCCAGATGCACCGGGCCGCCATCGCTGGCGACGTCGGCCGAGAAGCCCATGTGGTACTTCACGTCACCGGCAACGGCGCGGTCGTCGTGCTCGAACTTGCCTTCGAATTCGTCGAACAACTTGCGCGGGTTCTTGCCGAGGGTGTTGACCAGCACGTTCAGACGGCCGCGGTGGGCCATGCCGATGATCACGTCCTTGACGCCTTCCTTGCCGGCGTCACGGATGATGGTGTCCATCATCGGGATCAGCGAGTCGCCGCCTTCCAGCGAGAAGCGCTTCTGGCCGACGTACTTGGTGTGCAGATAACGCTCAAGGCCTTCGGCCGCGGTCAGGCGCTCCAGGGTGCGACGCTTGGTGTCGGCATCCAGGTTGTAGTTGCCACCGGCGGTTTCGAGGCGCTGGTAGAGCCACTGGCGCTGCTCGACTTCGGCGATATACATGAACTCTGCGCCGATCGAGCCGGCATAGGTCGCCTTCAGGCGCGCAAGCAGGTCACGCAGCTTCATCCGCGGCTGGCCGCCCACGCCACCGGTGCTGAACTCGTCGTTGAGATCGGCATCGCTGAGGTGGTGGAAGGGCAGGCTCAGATCCGGCGGGTTGACCGGCGGGATCAGGCCGAGCGGATCGAGATTGGCGCCGAGGTGGCCGCGCGAACGGTAGGCCGTGATCAGACGGCCGACGTTGCGCTCGCGCTCGTCGCCGGAACCGGCGTTGCCGCCGACCTTGCCGGCGTTCTTTGCGGCTTCGGTGATGTGTGCGATGGCGGCAGAGTGCGGCACATCGCCAGCTTCGCGGCCCTTGAAGCCGTCAAAGTAGGACTTCCATTTGGGGTCCACACTGTCCGGGGAGACGAGGTACTGCTCGTACAGGTCCTCGACATAGGAGGCGTTGCCGCCGGCGAGTTGCGAGGTCTGCGCAAACTGCTTCAGTAGATTGTCCACGATGGAGTGTCGGATTCGCTTGTGGGGTGTGGCTTTGGGAACCGGCGGAGCCTGAGTCGCAGGACGCCGCGCGGGCGTGATTCAACTTGCGAATTATACCCCTCACGGGACAGGAAGGGGCGCAGACACTGTCCCCAGTATTAATACCTGGCCACACCTTGTCCTATGCGGTCAGCGGCTCAAATGCCCAGTGCGCGCAGTGCGCTACAGACGCGTGAACGCTGCCATATGCGCTGGAACAGTTCTTCCTGCATACGCGTGCGTGCCGATGCATCGAGCCAAAGCTCGCCTTCGATGCGTGCACCCATTGGACGAAAGTAGCAGTCGCCTTTGTCGTTGCTGATGGCTGCGGAAACCACCTGGCAGTCCATAGGGTCTACCGGTTCGCGCAGCTGGAACACGCTGGGCAGGCGTTGCGCCAATGCGAGCAGGGCCTCGGGCAGGGCCGGGAGGTCTGTTTCGTGGACGAGCAGTTGCACGGTTTTGTCATGGCGCGCGGTGGCAAAGCGACGCAGTGCACTCAATATCAGTGGCTGGGCCAACAGGTCATCGGTGCCGCGAAGCTGCACGTGCAGGGCACGTCGGGCGTGATGGATCACCGTGGCGGTGGCCGCGATGGCGTGGGCACGTTCTTCGATGCGCATGGCGCCATCCAAACGCATGCGCATGGTCTGGTGGCCGATGCCGGCTTCCTCGAAGGGCGCACCTTCGGTCAGAAACCCGTTGCGGGCATAGAAGTCGCGGGCATGCAGTTGGGCATGCAGGCTGACCTCGCCCCAGTCGCGTTGTTTGGCGGCGTTGACCAGTGTCTGTAACAGCGCATCGCCGACGCCGCGGCTGCGCCAGTCGGCAAGTACGGCCATGCGGCCGATGCGCCGGTCGGGAGTGAGCCGGCCGGCGCCGATGGCATGTCCTTCAGCGTCCACGGCAAGTGCGTGGACGCTGAGGGGATCCAGATCGTCGATTTCCAGTTCCGCCGGCACCCGCTGTTCGTCAACGAACACGGCATGACGCACGCTGTGCAGCAGCTCGCGCTGCACGGCGTAGTCGGCGATTTCAACCTGGAAACCGACGGCGGGGATCATGCGGTCGGGCCGTCTTCGTCCTCGTCTTCGCAGATGACCACCACTTCGACGCCTTCCTCGCTCACCTGCACGGTGTCGATCTGGGCGCTGGCCGGTTCGCCTTCTCCGGCCTGGGTGTACTCGAACACTTCGATTTCAACGTCCGGGGAGCCGTCTTCGTCCTCGTCTTCATCGTCGAAGTCGATTTCTTCGGCCACGACGAGCGCGCTTTCTTCCAGCTCGTCCTCGTCCGCCCACGCGGCTTCGGCAGCCAGCATGTCCTGATCCAGCAACTGATAGAAACCACCGGCCATCAGCTCCAGCACCGCATTGCGGCCCTTGGCCGACAGCTTGCGGTAGGTCGCCGCGTCCAGACGTTCGGTGCCTGCCAGCAGCTGGGCATCCTTGATCGGCAGGGCGAAGTCGTGGCCGGAGCAGTACAGCGAAGCGCCACGGGTGGCACGGCGCCAAGCGGTGCGGGCCCACGGGTGACGCTCAAGCAGGCCGCCATTGGCCAGTTCGGCTTCCACTTCCTCCGGCGAACGCGGGGCCTGCGAGGGCAGGATGTCGCCGGCCGAGCGGTAGGTGGTGATGAAGCGGCCGAACCAGTTGCCGAGGCGATCGGGGTCGTTCATGCGCAGCGCGTTGAGCGCGGTGACCACGCGACGCATGGCGGCATCGTCGATCTCGTTGGTGTCTTCCGGCACCTTCAGATCCGCATCCTGGTAGCGGATGGACTCATCGGCACCGGCGACCAGGTCGTCCAGGTAGTCGCTGATCAGCTCGGCCGAGGACGGTGCGCGCATGCCGAAGGAGAAGGTCAGGCAGGGGTTTTCAGCCACGCCGTTGTGCGGCACGTTCGGCGGCAGGTACAACATGTCGCCCGGGCCGAGGACCCATTCGTGGGTCTTCTTGAACTTCTTGAGCAGCTTCAGCTCGACATCGGGGCGGAAGTCCAGCGACGGGCGCTTGCCCTTGATCGACTCGCTGGCGTCAATCTGCCAGCGGCGTTCGCCGTAGCCCTGCAGCAGGAACACGTCGTACTGGTCGACGTGTGCACCAACCGAACCGCCGGTGGCGGCGAAGCTGATCATCACGTCGTCCATGCGCCAGCGCGGCAGGAACGAGAAGTTCGGCACCAGTGCGCGCACGTCCGGATCCCACTTGTCGACGTCCTGCACCAGCAGGGTCCAGTCGTGGTCGGGCATGCCGGGGAAGTCGTCTTCCTGGAACGGGCCAGTGCGCAGGGTCCAGCCATCGGTGGCGCGGTCATGGATGACCATGCGTGCCAGCGCACCTTCTTCGCAGGCCAGCCCGGCGAGGTCTTCGGGCATCAGCGGGGTTTCGAAATCCGGGAAGGCGCCGCGGATCAGCAGCGGGCGCTTCTGCCAGTAGTCGCGCAGGAAGGTTGCCGGGGCCATGCCCAGCGGCAGGCCGGCGCGGGCCTGGACTTCGATCGGATAGGTCTTTTGCTTGCGTGCAGCCATGGGGGAGTCCTTGCAGCGGGAAAACAGAATCAGGCGCTTGCGCGCGAAGAGGTCGCCATTGTCCCCTTGTTGGGCGCAAACCGCACGGCGGGGGGCTGATCTGGATCAATTGGCGTTGGGGGTGTGTTCGGGGTGTGTGAGCCAGGAGCTTCCCCTCACCCCAACCCCTCTCCCGCAGGCGGGAGAGGGGCTAATGCACTACGAGCCGACGCATTCCGAGCCCCTCTCCCGCGAGCGGGAGAGGGGTTGGGGTGAGGGGAAGCTTCAGCTAGCAACAGCGATGCTCAAAACGCAGAAGAGCCGGCAATGCCGGCTCTTCTGGAGGTACTCAAGTCGCTTGAAACTTAAAACTTAGATGGCCTTGGCCAGTTCCGCTGCCAAACCCACATAACCACCCGGGGTCAGCTCGCGCAGGCGCTGTTTGGCGTCCGCCGGCAGGTCCAGCGATTCGATGAACTCCCGCATCGAATCGGCGGTGATGCCGTGACCGCGGGTCAGGGCTTTCAATTGCTCGTACGGGTTCGGCAGGCCGTGGCGGCGCATCACCGTCTGCACGGCTTCTGCCAGCACTTCCCAGGCAGCATCCAGATCGGCATTGAGGCGCTCCGGATTCACGGTCAGCTTGCCCAGGCCCTTGGCCAGCGATTCCAGGCCGACCTGGCCGTGGCCGAAGGCGGTGCCCACGGCGCGCAGCACAGTGGAGTCGGTGAGGTCGCGCTGCCAGCGGCTGATCGGCAACTTGGCGCTGAAGTGCTCGAACAGCGCATTGGCGATGCCGAAATTGCCTTCGGCGTTCTCAAAGTCGATCGGGTTGACCTTGTGCGGCATGGTCGAGGAACCGACTTCGCCTTCCTTGAGCTTCTGCTTGAAGTAGCCCAGCGAGATGTAGCCCCAGATGTCGCGCGACAGGTCCACCAGAATGGTGTTGGCGCGACGGGCGGCATCGCCGATTTCGGCCACGTTGTCGTGCGGCTCGATCTGCGTGGTGTATGGGTTGAACACCAGGCCCAGCGAGGTGACGAAGCGCTCGGCGAAGGCCGGCCAGTCCACCGCCGGGTAGGAGACGACGTGGGCGTTGTAGTTGCCGACCGCGCCGTTGATCTTGCCGGTCAGCTCGACCGCGCCAATCTGGCGGATCTGACGCTCCAGGCGGGCGACGACGTTGGCCAGTTCCTTGCCCAGCGTAGTCGGCGAGGCGGTCTGGCCGTGGGTGCGCGACAGCATCGGCTGCTCGGCCTGCTCGTGGGCCAGCTTGCGCAGCGAGGCGGCAATGCCGGTGTAGGTGGGCAGCAGCACCTGGCTGCGTGCCTGGCTCAGCATCAGGCCGTAGGACAGGTTGTTGATGTCCTCGCTGGTGCAGGCGAAATGCACGAATTCCAGCGCCGGGGCCAGCTCGGCATCGTCCTTGAGCTGTTCCTTGATGAAGTACTCCACGGCTTTGACGTCGTGGTTGGTGGTGCGCTCGATTTCCTTGACGCGGGCGGCGTTGTCGACCGAGAAGCCCTCGGCCAGTGCGCGCAGCTTGGCTTTGCCAGCGGCAGTGAAGTCGGCCAGTTCGCTGATGCCCGGCTCGGCAGCCAGCGCCAGCAGCCATTCAATTTCCACCTTCACGCGGGCCTTGATCAGGCCGTACTCGGAGAAGATCGGGCGCAGGGCGTCAACCTTGCTGGCGTAGCGGCCATCAAGCGGGGACAGGGCGAGCAACGTGGATTCCGTCATGTCGGCGGGCATTGGGGCAGTGGCGGGGGCGCACATTCTACGCTGCCCGGCGAGGTCACCGCCGGTGGGTCGCAGAATCCCGGCCGTCGCAGGTGCCTTCGCCCAGCCCGGGGCGTATCGTGACGGCAGCCGCCAGCCGGGGAAGTCTGCCCAATGCCAGCCGTAGCTTCCCTTTCCCCAACGAAAGTAGTGCGGAGTTGATGATGAGCAAAGGTTCCAACAAAGGGTTCCGGACGGAACACGACAGCATGGGCGAGCTGCAGGTGCCCGCCGATGCCCTGTGGGGCGCGCAGACCCAGCGCGCGGTACAGAATTTCCCGGTGTCCGGGCAACGCATGCCCCGGGCCTTCATCCGCGCGCTGGGTCTGATCAAAGGTGCCGCCGCCGAGGTGAACACCGGTCTGGGCCTGCTGCCCAAGGGCGTGGGCAAGGCCATCCAGGCCGCCGCGCAGGAAGTGGCCGACGGCGCCCACGACGCGCATTTCCCGATTGACGTCTACCAGACCGGCTCGGGCACCTCGTCGAACATGAATGCCAACGAGGTCATCGCGACCTTGGCCAATCAGGGCGGCAAGGCCGGCAAGACCGCCGTGCACCCGAATGACCACGTCAATCTGGGGCAGAGCTCCAATGACGTGATCCCCACCGCCATCCGCGTCTCGGCACAGCTGGCCACGGTGGAAGACCTGTTGCCGGCGCTCAAGCACCTGCGCAAGACCATCGACAAACGCGCGCGCACGCTCGGCAAAGTGGTCAAGACCGGCCGCACCCATTTGATGGACGCGATGCCGCTGACCTTCGCGCAGGAGTTTGGCGCGTGGTCGGCGCAGCTGGAATCGGCGCAGGCGCGCATTGAAGATTCACTCAAGCGCCTGCGCCGGTTGCCGCTTGGCGGCACCGCCATCGGCACCGGTATCAATGCCGATCCGCGTTTTGGCGGCAAGGTCGCCAAGGTGTTGTCGACCACCACCGGGGTGAAGTTCGACAGCGCAGAAAACAAGTTCGAGGGGCTGGCCGCGCAGGACGACGCGGTGGAGGTTTCAGGTCAGCTCAATGCCTTGGCGGTGGCGCTGATCAAGATCGCCAACGACCTGCGCTGGATGAATGCCGGTCCGCTGGCCGGATTGGGCGAAGTGGAACTGCCGGCACTGCAGCCGGGCAGCTCGATCATGCCGGGCAAGGTCAACCCGGTGATTCCGGAAGCCACGGTCATGGCGGCGGCGCAGGTGATTGGCCACCACACCGCGATCACCGTGGCCGGGCAGACCGGCAATTTCCAGTTGAACGTGACGCTGCCGCTGATCGCCGCCAACCTGCTGGATTCGATCCAGCTGCTGTCCAGCGTGATGAACCTGCTGGCCGACAAGGTGTTCGTTGGCTTGGTGGTCAAACAGGACCGCGTTCGCGAAACACTGGCGCGCAATCCCATCCTGGTGACGGCGCTCAACCCGATCATTGGGTATGAGAAGGCGGCGGCCATCGCCAAGCGCGCCTACAAGGAACAGCGGCCGGTGCTGGAAGTGGCGCTGGAGGACAGTGGGTTGTCCGAGGCCGAACTGAAGCGGCTGCTGGACCCGGCGGCACTGACGCTGGGTGGTATTCACGAGCAGTGAGTAGGTAGCAAGAGCTTTGGCTTCGCTCTAAAAGCCCCTCTTCCGTTTACGGGAGAGGGGTTGGGGTGAGGGGCGCTCTTAAAGCATGTAGAGCAAAAAGCTCCCCTCATCCGCCCCTTCGGGGCACCTCGCTCCGCGCCCCGGCCTCGCACAGCGTGCGAGGCGTTCAGTCATGCACGAGCCAGTGGCTCGTAAGCCGCATGCCTTCACCCCTCAAAAGGGAGAAGGGAGTAGCGGTTGGCCGCTCGTGTCTTTCGGCACCAGTCCGCCTGCAAATGTCTTCCAGCATCAGCGCGCGTACAAATGCAGGCTTAGCCTCAATACAACGCCCGCGGATTAGCCAACGCTTCGCTGTATTCCTTGAACTCGGGAATGCGCTGCGCCAGATCGGCCGGGAACGGCTCTTGGCCCTTGGGAATCACGATTGGCAGGCTGCGTTCTTTTGCTGCGGGTTGCGGTGCGCTGGCTGCATCGGTCAGCGTGTTCTGGCGCAGGATCTGCAGCCTGACGAAGCTGGTCTGCAGCAGCGCGCGCTGCTCGTCGTTCATCGGGATTTCGATGTCGTCCACACGCAGCTGGCCGCTGGGCAGGATGTCCAGGTTCGGATACGGCGCGCGGCGGATGGCGACGCGGTCCGTTGCGACTTCGGTCTTGGGCTTGCTGCGTTCACTGCGGTGCGCAGCGTACTTCTCACGGTCACAGCTGGTAGCCAGCACGGCGAAAGCAACCAGAACGAGCAGAAGCAGTTTTTTCATGACGGTACAGACATCAACGGCGGAGGCCGCATTCTACCGCCCCCGCCGTGCAGGCTGCTCCGGCGCGCGCTGTGCGAGCCGGAGCAGTCATTTGCGGGTCAGCGCACGGTGACGTGGCCGTCGCGGCAGTCGGTGATGTCGCTTTGATCCATCTTTGCGTACGGCTTGAACTCCGGGATCGCGGCGGCCAATTGCTGCTGGGTGGCCAGCATGGCCGGCAGCTGATCGCAGATTTTCGAGGCGCTGGCTTCGAGCTTGGCGGCTTCGGCGTTGATGCGTGCTTCAATTTTTTCTGCATCGCCAGAGAAAATGCCCTTCAGTGCTTCACCGGCGGCACGCGCGCCCAGGTTTGCGCCCTGAATGCCAACTTCAATGCCGGCTTCAGCCACGCTCAGCACTTGCTGGCGGTACTGCAGTGCCAGCGCGCGCTGGCTGTCATTCAAGACCACCGGCGTGCTGTTGATCAGCAGATCGCCCTTGGGTGAGATTTCCACCTTGGTGTCGCCGGTGCCGGATATGCTGATGTTGCTTTCCGCCAGTTCCTTGCGGGCGTCGTTGGTGGCTTCGCGCACCTTCTGGCCGAGCGTGGTGTCCGCGCCGGCAGAGTTGGCTTGCGGGCGCTCGCCGCAGGCCATCAGCGGCAGGCAGAGCAGGGCGGTCAACAAAGGTGTGCGCAGGTTCATGGCAAAGGCTCCTCTAGATGGCGGTGGGCTTAGTGCTGCGCGATGGTGTGGCGGAGTTCGCTGTCGCAGCTGTCGATGTCTTCCTGGTCCAGGTTCGCGTAGGGCTGGAACTGGGGGATGCTGGTGGCCAGTGCCTGCTGCGATACCAATACCGCCGGCAGGCGCTGGCAGATCTGCGACACCATCGGTTCGATGTGCTCCTTCACCAGCGTTTCGACGCGACGTTCCAGTCCGCCAGTGAGCCCGCCGACGATCAGGCTGAATATCGAGACGTCGGTGGCCTGCAACGCCGCCATGGCGGCTTTCTCGCCGACGTCGATACCGGCTTTCGCGATGCCCAGCACCTGGCCGCGATAGTCCAGCAACAACTGGCGCTGTTGGGCGTTGGTGGCCACTGTCTTGCCGTCGATGACGAGTTCCCCGGCCGGCGTGATGTGCGCGTCGGGCAGGTCCTTATTCGACGACTTGGCCTGCGAGCGCTTGCCGATATTGAAGCTGTTGCCCAAGGAAAGGTTTTCGGTTTCCAGTTCGGCGCGGGCGGTGGCCATTTCCGCGCGCACTTCATCGCGACTGTTGGCCATTTCACGTTTGATCTCGGCGTTTACGCCCGCCGATGGTGGGTTGGCTTGCGCTGCCAGCGGCAGACACAGCAGCAGTGCGATGAGCGGCGTCTTGATCTTGTTCATGGGCAGCTTCCGTTGCAGATCAATAAAGATGAGGAATCAACGCTTCTTGGGCAGGCTGACCGCACCGGTAATGCCGGAGTGATTGACCGAACCGCTGCCCACGCGCTGCACGCTGAGGCTGGCCGCGTTGCGCACTTCCAGATCGCCCGAGCCCACCTCACCTAGCGTCACCGCGCCGTGTGCATCACTGACATCCACATCGCCGGAGCCGATGCTCTCGATGCTGACCGCGCCCTGCACGCCACGCAGCTCGACATCGCCGGAACCGACCGTGCCGACCCGTACATCACCGCGTACCTCGCGCGCCTTGACGTCGCCCGAGCCCACCGACAACACATACAGCGAGCCGACGTTGTAGAACTCCGCATCGCCTGAACCCACCGCCGTGGTAGCCAGCTCCTTGATGTCGCGGGCCACCACGTCACCGGAACCGACATCGGCGCTCATGGAGCGGGCGCCGGTCAAGGACGCATCACCGGAGCCGACCTTCAGCTGGACCAGGATGTCGTCCGGCAAGGTGCCGGACAGATCCAGATACGAGTAGGTGCTGCCGCCGAAGTTGAAATTCAGCCCCTGGTGGTCGCGCGCCAGTTTCACGACCAGCTTGTCGCCCACCTTCTCCTGCGTGACCGTCAGCCGCTCAAGCAGATCCTGGGTGGAGGCGCAGGCACGGCCCGACACCGCAGGCTTGGCGCCCTGCGTCGCCTGCAAGCGCAGATCGTGGCTGTTCACCTCGAACACCACCGCCTTGGCGCCGCTCAGATCCAGGTCCAATGCGCGCGGCTGGCTGAACTTGCAATGCTCCTCAGCGGCGAATGCGCTGATCGGCAGCAGGGTAAGGGCGAGCAGAAGGGGTTTGATATTCATCTCGTTTCCTTGCGATGACGGAAGAAAGTCAGATTTCGTCGCGACGCTTGCGCAGCCAGATGGCGGCAGCGATGAACACTACGCCGACGACAGCACCAATCCACAACTGCGGATCGGCCAGCGAGGCGAATTGATCGGCCGGGGTCAGCCCGCTCAGCACCGATTGCAGCGATTCATCACGCGGGGCGTCAGCCTTGTAGGCCATCTCGATGCCCGGCACGAAGCCCAGCAGCAGGCGTCCCACCACATTCGCCCAGAACCAACTGCCATCGATGGCGGCGATCTTGGTGAACTGGATCGAGCTGACGATGATGCCGGCGAACAGCGGCACCATCACTGCCCAGAGGAACGGCTTGGTCTTGGCCCAGGCCGAGCACATCAGCAACCAGCCGGCGGTCGGCAGTGCCCACAAGGCATAGACCGGAACCCAGCAGATCAGGCCGGCGACGATGATCATCGGGCTGGCAGGGCCCCAGATCAGTTGCATCGGGCTGCCGCCGTGGGCCAGCAATACCAGGCTGATGATGATGGCAAAGGTGAACATCGCCACGATGCCGATCAACATCGCGAACACCGGCGCCACGATCAAGGCGCTGAATACCTTGGAAAGTACGGTTTGTGCATCGGACACCGGCATCGACTTCCAGAACAGCACGCTGCGATCGCGGCGGTCGTCATACAGGGCGCCCAGGCAGTAGAAAAACGCCACGAAGCCCAACACCAGGAACGGCCATGCGGAGCTCACCACCAAGGTGAAATCCATGCCGTTGGCCCATTGCACCATGTCATGCGGCGTCATCTGTGCGGTCAACATCTTCACGTCGAGACCGTTGACGTTGACACCGTTGACGTGGAGGTCGCCTTGGTTGGCGGCACGGCGCACTGCGAACAGCCCGGCCACGATTGCCAGCACGGCCAAGGTCAGCGAGATGGCGCTGGCAATCACGGGCGCCCAGAAAAAGCCGCCCTTGTTTTCCCAGTACTCGCGCTTGAGCAGCCACTTGAATTTATTGAGCGGGGAGATGGAGTGGGCGGCGTTCATGCGTAGGTTCCCTTCATGATGGCCACGAACATGTCGGCCAGGCCGGGGTTGCGGGTTTCGCCCAAAGCGACCAGGCGGTTGCGGTCCACACCGTCGAACAACAGTACGGTCTTGCCGAACGGCAGGCTGCGTTCGTCGATTGGGCCAAGGGCGCGCGCTGCTTCCAGCGTTTCGGCCGAGGCCAGGACTTCGGTGTAGCGCTCGGACATGGTTTCCATGTCGGCCGACAGCACGATCTTGCCGTCGCGGATGAACAGCACGTCGGTGAGGATGTGCTCGATCTCTTCCACCTGGTGGGTGGTGACGATGATGGTCTTCTGCTCGTCGAAGTAGTCTTCCAGCAGGCGCTGGTAGAACTCCTTGCGGTAGAGGATGTCCAGGCCCAGGGTCGGTTCGTCCAGCACCAGCACCTTGGCGTCGATGGCCATCACCAACGCCAGATGCAGCTGCACCACCATGCCCTTGGACATTTCACGCACGCGTTGCTTCGGGTGCAGCTTGGTGTTGGCCAGGAAGCGCTCGCAGCGGGCGCGGTCAAAGCGCGGATGCACGCCGGCGACGAAGTCGATGGCTTCCTTCACCCGGATCCAGCGCGGCAGCACCGCCACGTCGGCGATGAAGCACACATCATTCATCAGGGCGTTGCGCTGGCTGCGCGGGTCCATGCCCAGCACCTGCAGGTCGCCTTCAAACGCGGTCAGGCCGAGCAGGGCCTTGAGCGCGGTGGTCTTGCCGGCGCCGTTGGGGCCGATCAGGCCAACGATGCGGCCCGGCTCGATGGTGAAGTTGGTGTTGTCCAGCGCCGGCTTCTGCCGGTAGACCTTGCGCAGGCCCTTGGCGGAAATAACGGCTTCGACGGCGGCATTCATAGCGTGGTCCCCGGTGGCAGCAGATCTTTCATGGTCAAGCCCAGACGCTGGATGCGCTCCAGCACGTTGGGCCACTCATCGTTGAGAAAACGTTCGCGCTCGTTGCCGCGCAGTTTCAGCGCAGCCTCCTCGGTCATGAACATGCCAAGGCCACGGCGCTTCTCGACCAGATTCTCGTCGGCCAGCTCTTGATAGGCACGCGAGACGGTGATCGGGTTGAGTTGATATTCGGCGGCAACCTGCCGGACCGAGGGCAGGGCATCGCCCGGCTTGAGAATGCCGTCCAGCATCATCGCGATCACGCGATCCTTCAGCTGGCGGTAGATGGGAGCGCCATCGCTCCACTGGATATCGCTCATGGGTCAGCTCCGCGGGTTCAGCGACTGTGCGAACGAGAAGTACGGCATGGACAGACTTGTCCGCATCCGCCGTGCCGGTCGTTTCGCATTGGGTTGGGCGGTAGCATCCTGCTCAGTACCAGCCACCTCGGCGGCATAATTCCGCTCGCTGGCAGCACCGACTTGCGGTGATGCTGCGCAACCGAGCAGAAGCAGGGCGCCGGAGGCGACCATTGCCTGAAAAACGTGCTTGCCATGCTGTGTGCTCATCGCGGCCCCTGTGCAGGGTGGCTGGTGTTGTATGCAACTATAACACCGACACGCCGGCATGCAACTCCCAAGTTACCCAACTGATGGCCTATGCCGCATTTATGCGCAAAGCCCCTCCGGAGAAAGAAGATGAAAGTTCGCAAGTTGCTGATTGGAATGATGTTTGTGGCGGGCATTGGTGCGGCGACCGGTGTGATGGCCGGGCCGTTGTTGGACCGCGCATTCCGCCCGTTGGCCGGTGCCGGTGATGTAAACCTGAATCAAGCCTACGGCGGCAAGGTGCTGCTGATCGTCAATACGGCCTCCAAGTGCGGGTTCACGCCGCAGTACGAAGGCCTGGAGGCTCTCAATCAGGAACTGTCGGGGCGTGGCTTCGCCGTGCTGGGTTTCCCCTCCAATGACTTCAAGGGACAGGAGCCGGGCAGCGAGGCGCAGATTCAGGAGTTCTGCACGCTGACTTACGGAGTCAAGTTTCCAATGTTCCAGAAGGTGCACGTGATCGGCCCGGAGGCCACGCCGCTGTACCGCGATCTGACCAGTGCCACCGGCGTTGCGCCGGCATGGAATTTCCACAAATACCTGGTTTCGCGCGATGGCCGGGTAGTGGCGCAGTTCCCCAGCAAGGTGCGTCCGGATGACCCGGCGCTGCGTGCGGCCATCGAACGTGAACTGGCCACACCTGCTCCGCAGCGCTGATCGCCTCGACATATGCGGTGTGCATGCGACAATACCGCCCCTCGCGCCCACGGCGGCGTCAGTTCACTTCCAGGAATGCAGCGAATGAAGATGGGAACGCGCGGCGCAGCAGCGTCGCTTCTGATTCTGGCGATGGCGGCCCCCGGGGTCGTGTTTTCGCAACAACCTGCCGCGCCGGCAGCCAGCAAGGAGAAGTCTGTTTTGACCTCGGATCGTGAAAAGATTGGTTACGCCATTGGCGTTGATGTGGCCAGCTCGTTTGAGCCCATTGCTTCTGAAGTGGATGTGGCCGAAATGCGCCGCGCCGTTGAGAACGCATTTGCCGGTGGCCAGCCGCTGATGTCGCAGGAAGAAGCACAGCAGACCGACCAGGCGCTGCGCACCGTGATGATGGCCCGTTCGGGTCAGCAGGTGCCGGGCATGGCACCGGGCAGCCAGCCGCCTGCGGTTGACCGCAAGAAGGTCGGCCTGATGCTGGGCAGCTATGCAGTGGGCCCGTCGCTGGCGCCGATCCAGAAAGAGATCGACCTGAATTCGGTCTTCCAGGCCATCACCACCGTGTTCGCCAAGGGCACGCCGCTGATGAACCGCGAAGAATCGCAGGCCGTGCTGCAGGCATTCAGTGCCACCAAGCAGGCCGAATCGCAGGCGCAGCAGGGCCAGGCCGCGCAGGCAAACCGTGAGCAGGGCAATGCCTTCCTCGCCAAGAACAAGACCCAGCCGGGCGTGGTGACCACCGCTTCGGGCCTGCAGTACCAGGTGCTGCGTGCCGGCGCCGGTGAGCGCCCGACCGCCACCAGCCGCGTTCGTGTGAACTACGAAGGCAAGCTGCTGGACGGCACCGTGTTCGACAGCAGCTACAAGCGTGGCGAGCCGATTGATTTCGGTCTGAGCCAGGTGATCAAGGGCTGGACCGAAGGCGTGGGCCTGATGCCGGTGGGTTCCAAGTACCGCTTCTGGATTCCGGGCGAACTGGCCTATGGCGACGCCGGCACCCCCGGTGGCCCGATCGGCCCGAACGCCACGCTCACCTTCGATGTTGAGCTGTTGGGCGTCCTGCCGTAATAGAACGGAGCAATCGCAGTCATGCGTGTAGCGATTTTCGGTACAGGTTATGTGGGTCTCGTTACCGGGACCTGCCTGGCCGAAGTCGGGCACGACGTGGTCTGCGTGGATATCGACCAGGCCAAGGTCGATGGCCTTGGGCGCGGGATCATTCCGATCTACGAGCCCGGGCTTGAGCCGATGGTGAAGGCCAACCACGCCGCAGGGCGTCTGGCCTTCACCACCGATGCCGCTGCCGGTATCGCGCATGGGCAAGTGGTTTTCATCGCGGTCGGCACGCCGCCGGATGAAGATGGCAGTGCCGATCTGCAATACGTGCTGGCCGTGGCCCGCACCATTGGCCGTCATATGACGCAGCCGATGGTGGTGGTCAACAAGTCCACGGTGCCGGTGGGCACCGCCGACAAAGTCCGTGCCGCCATTGCTGAAGCGCTGGCGGCGCGTGGCGAGGAGATCGCGTTCGACGTGGTTTCCAATCCCGAATTTCTCAAGGAAGGCGATGCGGTTGCCGACTGCATGCGTCCGGATCGCATCGTGATTGGTGCGTCCAATCCGGAAGCGGTGACGGTGCTGCGTCGCCTGTATGCGCCGTTCAATCGCAACCGTGATCGCGTCGTGGAAATGGACGTGCGCTCGGCCGAGCTGACCAAGTACGCGGCCAACGCAATGCTGGCCACCAAGATCAGTTTCATGAACGAGATGGCCAACATCG
Organism: Stenotrophomonas sp.; assembly: GCF_050737575.1. GTDB lineage: Bacteria > Pseudomonadota > Gammaproteobacteria > Xanthomonadales > Xanthomonadaceae > Stenotrophomonas. Next base: position 193,047 of record NZ_JBOHXW010000001.1, on the reverse strand, counting down.
CCGAACGTGTTGGAGCTGATATCGAGCAGGTGCGTCAGGGTATTGGTTCGGACCCGCGCATCGGTTGGCACTTCATCTATCCCGGCGCCGGCTATGGTGGCTCGTGCTTCCCCAAGGATGTGCAGGCACTGGCCCGCACCGCGCTGCAGTACGGCCACCAGCCGCACTTGCTGGACGCGGTGGAAGCGGTCAACAACGTGCAGAAGGGACATTTGTTTGCCCTGATCCAGCGGCACTACGACCGCGGTGAAGATGAGGGTGTGCGCGGCAAGACGTTTGCGGTGTGGGGTTTGGCGTTCAAGCCGAACACCGATGATATGCGCGCCGCACCGAGCCGTCGCCTGTTGGAACAGCTCTGGGAAGGTGGCGCCAGCGTGCGCGTGTTCGACCCGGAAGCAATGACGGAAGCGCGCCGTATTTTCGGCGAGCGGCAGGATCTGGTGTTCTGCGATTCGGCCTATGACGCGTTGGAAAACGCCGATGCGCTGGTCGTGGTGACCGAATGGAAACAATTCCGCAGCCCGGACTTTGAGCGCATGCGCAAAGCACTGGGCGACGCGGTCGTCTTTGACGGCCGCAACATCTACGAGCCGCAGGAAATCGAAGCGGCTGGTCTGGCTTACTACGGCATTGGCCGGGGACGTTCCCTGCATGCATGAATCTATTCCGAGCGAACGCGAACAGGTGCTGGAAGCACGCCTGGTCGAGTTGGAGATGCGCGTTTCCTTCCAGGAACAAGCGCTGGCTGAATTGAGCGAAGCCTTGGCTGACGCTCGCATCGAAGGTGCGCGCAACAGCAATGTGCTGCGCCATCTGCTGGATGATCTGGGTAAGGTGCGCACGGCGTTGTACGCCGCTGATCCGACCACCGAACCACCACCCCCGCACTACTGATACAGAAGCACTGCACGCCATGAGTGACACTCTTCGTGACCAGCTCCTTGGGCTGGGTTTCAAAACCTTGCCCAAGCCGGAGCGCAAGCCCGACACCCGCCGTGATGGCCGTCCGCACGGCAAGCCAAACCCCACCGCTGCCAAGCACGACCAGGGCGGCAAGCCCGCACCGGGCCGACCGCACGCGGGTCGCCCGCAACAGCCGGGCAGACCGCAGGCGGGTAAGCCTCAGCAGAATCAGGGCCCGCGCAAGCCGCGCTCGCAGGAAGACATCGATCTGGCCAAGGCCTATGCCATCCGCGCCCAGCGTGAGAAGGACGAGCGTCTGGAAGCGGAGCGACTGAAGCAGGAAGAAGCACGCCTGCGTCGTGAAGCGCGCGCCAAGGTGGACGAGTTGGTCAAGGACAAGGCGTTGAACGACGCCAATGCCGAGATCGCGCGTCACTTTGAGTACGGCGGCAAGATCAAACGCATCTATGTCACCGCCGAGCAGCTCAAGGGGCTCAACGCCGGCGAGCTGGGTGTGCTGCAGCAGAACGGCCGCTACCTGTTGGTGACCGCGGCACTGCTGGCCGAAGCCGAAGCGTTGTTCGCGCCGAGTGTTGCCTTGAAGGTGGACCCGAACGCGCCGGCTGCCGATGACCCGTATGCCGATCCGCAGTTCCAGGTGCCGGACGATCTGGTCTGGTGAGCGGCAAGCGCCACTGATCCAGATGCGTGAAGAAAAACGGCAGGCTGAAAAGCCTGCCGTTTTTTATTGGCGGCGCGCTTGCCGCGACGGCGGCAGCCAATACCAGGCGATCAGTGAGCCGGCCAGCGCAAAGAAGCCGCCGACGATGAAAGCCACCTTGCCGTCGCCGAACTGCCACAACTGGCCGGCAATCAAGGCGCCGAGCACGCCGCCCAGCCCGGACGAGAATCCGTAGAACAGCCCTTGGCCGTGGCCATTGAGGTTGCCGGGGAAGTAACGCGCCAGCAGTTGCATGGCCGACGCAAAAAACGCCGCAAAGCCGAGGCAATGCGTGGTCTGCGCGACCAGCATCACCGGGAGGTTTTCCGGCCACATCGCGGTCGCCCACCAGCGCAGCGCGGCGCTGGCCATGGAGATGATCAGCAGCCAGCTTGCATCCCAACGACGGAAGAAGCGGGCGATGAAGAAGAACACCGCCACCTCGAAGATCACGCCTACCGTCCACATCAGCCCCAGCAGCGAGGTGCTGTAGCCGTGGTGATCCATGTACAGCGAGAAGAACGTGTAATACGGGCCGAACGAGAGCTGCTCCAGAAACGCAGCGATGAAGAACGCGATCACCGGCTTCTGTCGCACGATGTCCCAGAAGCCGCTGCTGTGATGGCTGTGCGTGCCGATGTTGCGCGCATAGCGATTGAAGAACGCCGAGCCGGCCAACAGTACGAACAGCGGCAGCATCATCCACGGCAGCGTGCCGGCGCCGTTGCGCTCGATCAGCCAACCAAACAGCGTCACCACCAGAATGAAGCCCAGCGAGCCCCAGACGCGGATCATGCCGTAGCGGTGGCTGTCGCTGCCCAGGTGGGTGAGGGTGATGGATTCAAACTGCGGCATCACCGCGTTGTAGAAGAAGCAGAACGCGATCATCACCGCGTACAGCGTCCACGGCGGTGCAGGCACCAGAAAGCCTACGAAGCTGATGATGGTCAGTACACAGCCGATGCGCAGCCAGCGGATCGGCTTGGGTGACACCGCTGCCAGCGAGGTCCAGGTGCTGGGCGCAATCACGCGGGTGGCGTACCACAGGCTCATCATCACGCTGATGGCGGTGACGGTCATGCCGCGCGACTGCAGGTACAGGCTCCAGTACGGGGTGAATGCACCCAGCGCTGCGTAGTAGAAAAAGTAAAAGCTGGACAGTCGCGCGGTAGGCACGACGGTCGGTTGCGGGTTTGAGGTGTTCATGGACTCAGAAAAAATCTTCGACCGGCGTGGTCAACAACTCAACCGTGCTGTGCGTGAGGCGCCGCAGGCTGGAAATGCCGAGGTCGCGGATGATGGAGTGGTTGCGGTGCGGCAGGGCCGAATCGTACAGGTCCTGCGGGGCGACGTTCTTGCCGTGCACGCCGGGCATCAGGTCAATGCCGGCCGCGCTGTAGCAGTGTTGCACCATCGCCGAGCAGTACAGCGCGCCTTCCTTGGACAGCAGGTTGCCGCGCCGACGCAGGCGGGTACTGTGCATCGCAAACAGCGTGCCGACCAGCTCGCTCAGCGAGTAACTGGACAAGCCGGCGAGCAGATCCAACGCGGCGATCTGCACCTTGCGGGTTTGTTCGGCATCCAGGTCGAAATCGAGAATGGCCAGGTTGGGAAAGGCCTCATCGTCGAAGTAGCGATCGGCGCGATTCTCCTGGGCGCCCAATCGCAGCTGGCGGTTGCGCAGATCCAGGTCCGATTCCAGCACCCACCAGTGGCCGTCCAGGCGCTGTTCGCTGAACACAAACGCGTGGGACCACAGGCTGCGGTGACCGTCATCGGTAAGTGGCGCCTGCGCCTTGCGGATTGTTTTTCCGATCCAGTCCGAGGTGCCGCACAGGCCGATGCAGCCCGGTTTGGCGTGCTTGCGAATCAATTCGGCGTTGCGGCTTTCCATGACGGGTCGCGATACGAAGGAAGGGAAATCGGAGTGAGCGGGGCTCACTCCGGATCGTAGTCCAGATTGGAGGCCAGCCAGCGTTCCACTTGTGCGCGGTCCACGCCCTTGCGCTTGGCGTAATCGCTGACCTGCTCGCGCGAGACGCGACCGACCACGAAATACTGGCTCTGCGGATGGCTGAAGTAATAGCCGGACACCGCTGCCGTCGGCAGCATGGCGAAGCTCTCGGTCAGCGACATGCCGATGTCTTCAGCACCGAGCATCGCGAACAGGGTTTGTTTCTCGCTGTGCTCCGGGCAGGCCGGATAACCGGGGGCAGGGCGGATGCCGCTGTACTTCTCGGCGATCAGCGCCTCGTTGTCCAGTTGCTCATCACGCGCATAGCCCCAGAACTCGGTACGCACACGCTGATGCAGGCGCTCGGCCATGGCTTCGGCCAGGCGGTCGGCCAGCGCCTTGAGCAGTATGGCGTTGTAGTCGTCGTGCTCGGCTTCAAAGCGGGCGACGTGTTCATCGATGCCGATACCGGCGGTGACCGCGAAGGCGCCGATCCAATCCTGCTTGCCGCTGTCAGCGGGCGCGATGAAATCAGCCAGACAGAAGTCCGGCCGCTCGGCGGGCTTGTCGACCTGCTGGCGCAGGAAGTGGAGGGTGTGCTGAGAACCAAGCGAACCAAGCCCCTCTCCCGCATGCGGGAGAGGGGTTGGGGTGAGGGCGCTCTCAAGGCCCGTAGAGCCAGCGCTGCCCCCATCCGCCCTTCGGGCACCTTCCCCCGCAAGCGGGAGAAGGGAAACCTGCACATCGTCACCGCTACTATTCGCCGGCCAAATCCCAAACACAGCTCTCGCCGTCAGCCACTTCTCATCAACGATCCGCTTCAGCATCGCCTGCGCATCCTTGAACAGGTCGCTGGCCTGCGGGCCAACGATCTCGTCAGTCAGAATCGCCGGGTACTTGCCCGCCAGTTCCCAGGCCTGGAAGAACGGTGTCCAGTCGATGACCGGCAGCAAGTCCTCCAGCGGGTAGTTGTCGAACACATGCAGTCCGGGCGACGCCGGAATCGGTGGTGTGTACTGGCTCCAGTCGCAGGTGAAGCGCTGGCCACGTGCGTGTTCCAGCGACACCAGTCGCTTGGCGTCGCCGCGGTTCTTGTGGCGATTGCGGATGTCGGCGTAATCGGCGTCGTTGGCAGCGACGAACGCGGCGCGCAGGTCGCGGGATATCAGCGATTGCGCTACGCCTACTGCGCGCGAGGCGTCCTTCACCCACACGGTGGGCGCGCTGTAGAACGGGTCGATCTTCAACGCGGTATGCGCGCGCGACGTGGTCGCGCCGCCGATCATCAGCGGCATCTCGAAGCCCTGCCGCTGCATTTCCTTGGCGACGTGGCTCATTTCTTCCAGCGACGGCGTGATCAAGCCGGACAGGCCGATGATGTCGGCTTTCTCGGCGCGGGCGGCGTCCAGGATCTTCTGCGCTGACACCATCACGCCCAGATCGACCACCTCGAAGTTGTTGCAGGCAAGCACTACGCCGACGATGTTCTTGCCGATGTCGTGCACATCACCCTTGACCGTGGCCATGATGATCTTGCCGTTGGACTTGCCAACCTCGCCGGTGCGGGCTTTTTCTTCTTCGATGAAGGGCAGCAGGTACGCCACCGCCTTCTTCATCACGCGCGCGGATTTGACCACCTGCGGCAGGAACATCTTGCCGGCGCCAAACAAGTCGCCGACCACGTTCATGCCGTCCATCAACGCGCCTTCGATCACATCCAGCGGGCGGCTGGATTGCTGGCGCGCTTCTTCGGTGTCTTCCTCCACCCAGGCATCCAGCCCCTGCACCAGTGCATGCGCCAGACGCTCGCGCACCGGGCGCAGGCGCCAGGCCAGGTCTTCTACTTTCTTCTCGCCCTTCTTGCCCTTGTAACGCTCGGCAAGTTCCAGCAGACGTTCGGTGCTGTCACGGCGGCGGTTGAGGATCACGTCCTCCACCGCGTCGCGCAGTTCCGGGTCGAGCTGGTCGTAGATCGGCATGCCACCGGCGTTGACGATGCCCATGTCCATGCCGGCCTTGATGGCGTGGAACAGGAACACCGAGTGGATCGCCTGACGCACCGTTTCATTGCCACGGAACGAGAACGAAACGTTCGACACGCCGCCGGACACATGGCAATGCGGCAGCGTGCGCTTGATGATGCGCGTGGCTTCGATGAAGTCCACCGCGTAGTTATCGTGCTCCTCGATGCCGGTGGCCACGGCAAAGATATTGGGGTCGAAGATGATGTCTTCCGGCGGGAAACCGACCTGCTCGGTGAGGATGCGGTAGGCGCGGGTGCAGATTTCCACCTTGCGCGCACACGTATCTGCCTGGCCTTCTTCATCGAACGCCATCACCACCGCCGCGGCGCCATAACGGCGTACCAAGCGGGCGTGCTCAATGAATGCGGCTTCGCCTTCCTTCAGCGAGATCGAGTTGACGACGCTCTTGCCCTGCAGGCACTTCAAACCCGCTTCGATCACCGTCCACTTGGACGAATCGACCATCACTGGAATGCGCGCGATGTCCGGCTCGGACATGATCAGGTTGAGGAAGCGGGTCATCGCCTTCTCGGAATCGATCAGGCCCTCGTCCATGTTGACGTCGAGGATCTGCGCGCCGTTGGCGACCTGCTGGCGGGCCACGTCCACGGCTTCCTCGTAGCGTTCTTCCTTGATCAGCTTGCGGAACTGCGCGCTGCCGGTGACGTTGGTGCGCTCGCCGACGTTGATGAACAACAGGTCCGGCGTGATGACCAGCGGTTCCAGGCCCGACAGGCGGGTGTGGCGGATTTCAGTAGTCGATTCGTTGCTCATCACCAGACCTTGAACACCTGACCATTGGCGATGCGGTCGATGCTGCGCGGGGGAAAATCGGCATGGCTGTTCCATGCCTTCGGGATAGTGTTCATCGCGAGCTCCTCAGGCGGCGTTGGCAGTGGGCAGCGGCAGCGCGCGTGGCGGCAGTCCGGCGACCGCTTCGGCGATGGCGCGAATGTGGTCAGGCGATGTGCCGCAGCAACCGCCGACCAGATTGAGCAGGCCCGACTGCGCGAATTCCTTCAACGTGGTGGCCATCTCCTCGGGCGTTTCGTCGTATTCGCCGAAGGCATTGGGCAGACCGGCATTGGGGTGCGCGCTGACATAGCCGGTGGACACCTGCGACAGCGTTTCCACATGCGGACGCATGTCGGTGGCGCCGAGTGCGCAGTTGAAGCCAATCGACAACGGTTGGCTGTGCGACACCGACGCGTAGAAGGCCTCGGCCGTCTGCCCGGATAGGGTGCGCCCGGACGCATCGGTGATGGTCCCGGAGATCATCACCGGCAAGCGCCCGCCGCGTGCATCGAACACTTCTTCGATGGCGAACAACGCCGCCTTGGCATTGAGCGTGTCGAAGATGGTTTCCACCATCAGCGTGTCGGCGCCGCCGTCGATCAAGCCTTCGATGGCTTCGCGGTAAGTGCCACGCAGTTCATCGAAGCTGGTGTTGCGGAAGCCGGGATCGTTGACGTCCGGGCTGATCGACGCGGTGCGGCTGGTCGGGCCGAGCACGCCGATCACGAAACGCGGCTTGTCCGGCGTCTTGGCTTCGACCGCATCACAGCACTGCCGCGCCACCTGCGCACCGGCCTTGTTGAGCTCGTAGACCAGATGCTCAAGGTGGTAATCGGCCTGACTTACCGAGGTGGCGTTGAAGGTGTTGGTTTCCAGTAGGTCCGCACCGGCTTCCAGGTAGGCGGTGTGGATGCCGGCAATCACATCTGGCCGGCTCAACAGCAACAGATCATTGTTGCCCTTGAGGTCATGCTCGCAGCCCGGGCTGTGCGCGTGTTGGCTGTCGAAGCCACCCGCGAAGCGCTCACCGCGGTAATCGCCTTCTTCCAGGCGATGACGCTGGATCATCGTGCCCATGGCGCCGTCGATGATCAGGATGCGGTGTTCAAGCGCGCCGAGTAGCTTGGCGACGCGTTCGGGGTGGAGCCAGGGCAGGGCTTGCATAAGGCGGGCCAGTTCTCGTGGATCAGGAGCGATGGGCGATCAGTGAGATCACTTCAAAATGGGGCGGGCGTTTTTCGCGGGTCACGGTTTCCAGGCTGGACACTTCCAGCCCGGCCTTCTCCACGAACTTGCGCAGTTCCTTGCCGGTGAAGCCAAGGTTGACGTGGCCGTAGGCCTCGACCGCCGCTTTGTGTTCATGGCGGGCCAGGCTGCACAGCATCAGGCGACCGCCGGGGCGTACCACGCGTGCGCACTCGGCCACGGCTTTGGCCGGGTGACTGGCGTAAGTGAGTGCGTGCATCAGCACAACCAGATCAAAGCTGCCGTCATCGAAGGGCAGCTTGTGCATGTCGCCTTCGCGCACTTCGACATTGGGCAGCTTGCGCAGGCGCTCGCTGGCGGCGGCGACCACGCGGGCGCTGGTGTCGATGCAGACATAACGCTGCGCATGCGGTGCCAACAGTTCGGCCAACACGCCGTCGCCGGAGGCGATATCGAGCACGTCGCCGGTTTCCAGTAGCGGCAGCGCGCTGCGGGCGAGGGCTTCCCAGGTACGGCCGGGCGAGTAATGGCGTTCCATGTCGCCGGCGACGCTGTCGGCCCAGTTCTGGTCGGCGGCACGCATGGCCAGCACCGACGGCACGCGTTCGGCGTCCTGACGCAGCAGCGGATCGTCGCTGCCGGAACTGAGTGCGTGCCACAATGCGCGCTGCGCGGCGTCCAGCGCGGCGTCGTCAAAGCGGTAATACGCCGACACGCCTGCACGGCGGTCGCGCACCAGGCCGGCTTCTTTCAGCCTGGCCAAGTGGGTGGACACGCGTGGCTGCGCCAGCGTGGTGATGGCCGACAGCTCGGCCACGGTGAGTTCTTCTTGTTCCAGCAGCGTCAGCAGGCGCACCCGCGTTGCATCAGCGAACACTTTCAGACGGGTTGACCAGTCTTCCAGATCCATAAATATCTACCTATCGCGATATAGAGATATTCTCCCCTTGCCGCCACGTCGGGTCAAGGCAAGACATAGGCTGAACCGGGTTGAGATGGTTACAATCGCAACTTGCTTAACCCTGGGAGGGGTTGTCGTGGACTTCAGTTTTTCCGACGAGCAGCTGATGCTGCAGGACGTCGCCCGCCGTATCGCCAAAGAAAAAATCGCCCCGAGTGCCGAGCATTTCGATGCCACCGGCGAGTACCCGCTGGAGAACATTCAGCTGCTGGGTGAGAACGGCCTGATGGCCATCGAAGTGCCGGAGCAGTACGGCGGTTCGGGCATGGATCCGATTTCCAGCGTGCTGGCGATCATCGAGGTGTCGGCTGCCGATGCCGCGCACGCCACCATCATGTCGGTCAACAATTCGCTGTTCTGCAATGCGGTGCTGGCCTATGGCAGCGAGACGCAGAAGCAGACCTACGTGCGCGCGATTGCCGAAGGTCGTGAGATTGGCGCGTTTGCGCTGACTGAATCGCAGTCCGGTTCCGACGCCACGGCGATGCGTTGCCGTGCGGTGAAGCAGGACGATGGTTCGTATCTGATCAACGGCCAAAAGAGCTGGATCACCTCCGGCCCAGTCGCGCGTTACGTGGTGTTGTTCGCGATGACCGATCCGAGCAAGGGCTCGCGCGGCATCACCGCTTTCATGATCGACGCCAACAAGCCGGGCTACGACCGTGGCAAGACCGAGCCCAAGCTCGGTGTGCGTGCATCGGCTACCTGTGAGATCGAGTTCCAGGATTACGTGGCCAGCGCGGACGATGTGATCGGCAAGGAAGGCGAGGGCTTCAAGATCGCGATGAGCCTGCTGGATTCCGGCCGCATCGGCATTGCCTCGCAGGCGGTAGGTATTGCCCGCGCGGCCTATGAAGCGTCGGTGGCGTATGTGAAGGAGCGCAAGTCGTTCGGTGCGCCGATCGGCACGTTCCAGATGATCCAGGCCAAGGTGGCCGACATGAAGTGCAAGTTGGACGCCGCGATGCTGCTGACTTTGCGCGCGGCGTGGCTGAAATCGCAGGGCAAGAAGTTCTCAACGGAAGCGGCCGTTGCCAAGCTGACCGCGTCGGAAGCGGCGATGTGGATCGCACACCAAGCCGTGCAGATTCACGGCGGCATGGGTTACTCGAAGGAAATGCCGCTGGAGCGTTATTTCCGCGACGCCAAGATCACCGAAATCTACGAAGGCACCTCGGAGATCCAGCGCATGGTGATTGCGCGCAATGAGACCGGGTTGCGCTGAGCTCTGTGCTTGGTGATTGATGCAAGAGCCCCGGCATTGCCGGGGTTTTTGTTTATAGCCCCTCTCCCAATGGGAGAGGGGTTGGAGTGAGGGTAGGCGCAAGGGAGAGGTCGAACGGATTTTCCGCGCGATCCCTTCTGCCGTATGCGGGACTGCAGCCCCTTTTTCGGGGAAGGTGCGCCGGAGGGGCGGATGAGGAGGACGCGCTTGTTGAAAAGCACCCTCTCCCCAACCCCTCTCCCGTAAAGGGAGAGGGGCTTTGAGCAGAAGCAAAAAAACCGCCGATAGCAAAAAGCCCCAGCAAAAAACCGCCGATAGCAAAAAGCCCCGGCATTGCCGGGGCTTTTCCTTTGCAGCATCTGCGGGCATTGCTGCCCGCGGATGTTCGATCAACGATCCTGCTGCACCGAGCGAACCTGGTGCTGTGCCACGTATTCCTTCGACGGCTCATCCAGCTTGTCGCCCAGCACGCGGCGCACGCAGACGAAGAACAGCGGGATCAGCAGCACGCCGATCACGGTGGCGAACAACATGCCGCCGATCACGCCCGTACCCAGTGAGTGACGGGCATTGGCGCCGGCGCCGGTGGAGATCGCCATCGGCAGCACGCCGAGGATGAAGGCGAACGAGGTCATCAGGATCGGGCGGAAACGCAGATGCGCCGCTTCGATGGTGGCCTCGCGCAGGGTCTTGCCCAGGGCGCGCTGTTCGACTGCGAATTCCACGATCAGGATCGCGTTCTTCGCCGCCAGACCAATCACCGTCACCATGCCGATCTTGAAGTACAGATCGTTCGGCAGGCCGCGCATCAGCGAGAACACCACCGCGCCGAGGATGCCGATCGGCACCACCAGCAGCACTGCGACCGGGATCGACCAGCTTTCGTACAAGGCGGCCAGGCACAGGAACACCACCACGATCGACAACACCATCAGCAGTGTCGCCGCGTTGCCGGCCAGGATTTCCTGGTAGGACATGCCGCTCCAGTCGAAGCCGAAGCCGGCCGGCAGGTCGTCATGTACCAGCCGTTCCATCGTCGACATGGCCTGGCCCGAGCTGCCACCCGGTGCCGGCGAACCGACGATGTTGACCGCCGAATAGCCGTTGTAGCGGCTCAGGGCTGGCGGGGCGTAGATCCACTCCGACTTGACCACGGTGCTGAGCGGGATCATCGCGGCCTGGCCGTCAGCATCCTTGCTCAGCGAGCTGGGGACGTAATAGCTGCGCAGCGACTCCGGGCCGGTGCGGTAGGCCGCGTCAGCCTGCATGTTCACCCGCTTGATGCGGCCGGCGTAGAAGAAGTCATTGATGTAGACCGGCGCCAGCATCATCTGGATCGACGAGTACACATCATTGACCGACACGCCCATGGTCTGGGCCTGCACGCGGTCCACATGCAGCTGCAGCTGCGGTGCGTTTTCCAGCGTATTGGGACGCACGGCCGTCAGCGAGGTGTCCTGCGAGGCAGCGCCAAGCAAGGTGTTGCGGGCGTCCATCAACGCATCCTGGCCCGCGCCTGCACGGTCCTGCAGCCACATGTCGAAGCCGCCGAACTGGCCCAGGCCCTGCACGGTGGGCAGGTTGACGAAGAAGATCTGGGCGTCCTTGATGCCATACGCCTTCTTGTTCATTTTCTGGATGAACTCAGGCGCGGTTTCCTTGCGCTCGTCCCAGTCCTTGAGGCGGACGAAGGCCATGCCCACGTTTTCGCCGGAACCGATGAAGCTGAAACCGGTGATCTGCATCAGGCCTTCAAAGGCTTCTTCCTTCTGCAGGGTGCCGAGCAACTGGTCGAACACGGCACTGGTGCGGCTCTTGGTGGCGCCCGGTGGCAACTGCACGATGGCCAGTGCGTAGCCCTGATCTTCTTCCGGCAGGAAGCTGCCCGGCAGGCGGGTGAACAGGAAGCCACACAGCACCACCAGCAGCGCGAACACCACCAGCCAGCGCGGGCTGTGCTTGATGACGCCGCCAACGGTGCCGACGTAGCTCTTTTCCAGCTTGCCGTAGTACTTGTTGAAGGTGCGATAGACCCAGTTCGGCTTGTCGTTGTGGGTCGGCTTGAGGAAGGCCGCACACAACGCCGGGGTAAAGGTCAGCGCCAGCAGGGCGGAGAAGCCCATCGCCATGGCGATGGTCAACGCGAACTGCTTGTAGATCTCGCCCGAGGCGCCCGGCTGCATCGCACTGGGAATGAACACCGCTGCCAACACCACGGTGATGGCCACCACGGCGCCGGTGATCTGGCCCATGGCTTTCTGCGTGGCTGGCTTCGGGTCGAGCTTCTCCTCGCTCATGATGCGTTCGACGTTTTCGATGACGACGATGGCGTCATCGACCACGATGCCGATGGCCAGCACCATCGCAAACAGCGTCAGCTGGTTGATGGTGAAGCCGATGGCCAGCATGCCCATGAAGGTGCCGAGCAGGGCAACCGGGATGACCAGGGTGGGGATGATCGTTGCGCGGAAGTTCTGCAGGAAGATCAGCATCACCAGGAACACGAGGATGATGGCCTCGATCAGGGTGTGGATCACTTCCTCGATGGAAATGGTGACGAAGGTGGTGCTGTCGTACGGGGTGAACCAACTCACGCCCTGCGGGAAGCTGGGCGCCAGCTCATCCATCTTCGAGCGCACGGCCTTGGACACGTCCAGCGCGTTGGCACCGGGCAGCAGCTGGATCGCGAACACGGCCACCGGCTTGCCGTTGTACTTGGTGTCAAAGCCGTAGTTGGTGGCACCAAAGGCGACGCGGGCGACATCCTTCAGCTTGACCACGCTGCCGTCGGCATTTGCCCGCAGGATGACGTTCTCGAAATCCTCCGGCGAGCTGAAGCGGCCTTCGGCGGCAACGGTGGCGGTGAACGCCTGGCCGTCCGGGGTCGGATCGCCGCCCACCGAGCCGGCAGCGAACTGCAGGTTCTGGGTGCCGATGGCGTTGTACACGTCACGCGGGGAGAGGTGATAACCCTGCAGCTTTTCCGGGTTCAACCAGATGCGCATGGCGTATTCGGAACCGAACTGCTGGGTGCTGCCGACGCCCGGGACACGGGAAATCTGTTCCAGCACGCGGGCACCGACGATGTCGTTCAAGGCATCGCGGTCGACGCTGCCGTCGTCCGAACGCACACCCAGCGCCATCAGGAAGCCGGCGTTGGCCTTGGCCACCACCACACCCTGCTGGGTGACTTCCGAAGGCAGGCGCGGCGTGGCCAGTGACACCTTGTTCTGCACCTGCACCTGCGCGATATCCGCGTCGGTGCCGCTGTCGAAGGTCAAGGTGATGGTGACGCGGCCACTGGACGAGGACGACGAGCTGAAATACATCAGGTTGTCGATGCCGGTCAGCTGTTGCTCGATCACCTGGGTGACCGACTTTTCAGCCGTGGCGGCGCTGGCGCCCGGGTAGTTGGCGGTGACGGTGACCTGTGGCGGTGCCACGCTGGGGTAGGACTCCACGCCCAGGTTGAGGATCGAGATCACGCCGCCAAGCGAGATCAGGATGGCCACCACCCAGGCAAATACCGGGTGATCAATAAAGAATTTAGGCATGACGGAGTTCCGTTATTCCTTCTTTTCCGGCGCCGGCGCGGCGGCACCGGGCTTGGCGGCGGCCTGCGGCTGCCACGGCGAGGGCTTGGCCGGGGCGCCGGCCTTGACCTTCTGGATGCCCGACACAATGACCTTGTCACCGCCTTCCAGGCCCGAGGAGATCAGCCAGTTGGCGCCTTGCTGGTTGTCCAGCACCACGTTCTTGCGCACGACATTGCCGTCCGCGCCGACGACCAGGACATAACCGCCCTGGGTGTCACGCTGCACGGCCTGCTGGGGAATCAGGAAGGCGTTGTGGCGCTCGCCCAGGTTGGCCTTGAAGTTGACGAAGCTGCCCGGCAACAACAGGTGGTCCGGGTTCGGCAGCTGCGCACGCAGCGACACCGCGCCGGTGGCCGGGTCGACCGTGGGCGAGGAGAAATCCAGCGTGCCCTCATGCGCGTACGGCGTGCCGTCCGGCAGGTTGACCTGCACGGTGGTCTTGCCGTCGCCGGCCAGTGCCAACGCGCCCTTGTCCTGGGCCGCACGCAGCGCGCTCAGTTCGTCGGCGGTCATCGAGAAGTTCACGTACAGCGGGTCGATCTGGTCGATGGTGGTGAGCAGGGTGACATCGCCCTGGCCAACCAACGCGCCTTCGGTCACCTGCTGTTTGCCGGCCAGGCCGGCGATCGGTGCGGTGACGCGCGCATAGCCCAGGTTGATGCGGGCATTGGCGACGGCGGCTTCGGCCTGCTGGACGGCGGCCGCGCCACTGCGTTCGGCAGCCACGGCGTTGTCCAGGTCCGACTGCGACACATACTTCTGCGGTGCCAGGCTGCGGGCGCGGCTGGCCGTGGCGCGGGCGTTTGCGTAGCTCGCACGGGCGGCGGCCAATGCACCTTCGGCCTGGTTCAAGGCGGCCTGCAGCTGTGCCGGGTCGATCAGGAACAGCACTTGGCCTTGTTTGACGTTGCTGCCTTCCTCGTAAACGCGCTTCTGCAGCACGCCGGCCACACGGGCACGGACGTCGGCAGAACGGTAAGGCGACAGGCGGCCGACGAGCTCGCGCTGCAACGGCAACGTCTGCGGTTTGGCGTCAACCACGCCCACGTCTGGCGGAGGCGGAGCGGCCTGTTCCTGCGGCTTCTTGCAGCCAACCAGGGTGAGTGTCGCTGCGCAGGTGAGGGCGAGGAGACGGAGCGGGGCGGTCATCAGGAGAAACTCCGGGGGTTGTTTTTATTTTCTGGGGCCATGCCAACTGCCGGCGCGTCTGCAAAGGCGCGCAGGAAAGCATCAATGGCGAACTCGGCCCACCGGTGACGCTGTTGTGCATCATCGCGGTGAGGGGCGTGAAAGCGCTGTCGTTCAAAGTCCTGGCCCGCGATCATGCTCAGTAGCAACTCGGCCATGAACTGCGAGTCGTCATGGTTGAGGCGTTCGCGGGCTATTTCGGTCTGCATCCATTCAGCTACGTGGTCGCGCAGTGCCTCGGCGCTGCCGTGGTACATGAAGCGTGCTTCGTCGCGGAATTCATGGGCGCTGGCGCCCAGCAACTGCGCGGTCTGCTGCACCTTCGGCTTGTTGCGGTGGTCCAGATAGCCAATGGCAAAATCAAGCAAGGTCTGACGCAGAGGTTTGCGGTCGCAGGTGGACAGCGCGGAGGTCGCGTTGCTCACATGCAGGCGCATGGCCTGACGCAGCAGCTCGCGCTTGCAGCCATAACGGCTGTAGAGCGTCTGTTTGGAGCAGCCAGCCAACGTCGCCACGGCATCCATGCTCAAGCGCATGCCCTGGGTTGCCAGCAATTCGCGTACTGCTTCAAACACGCGCTCATCGCGCGCGTCCAAAGGAGCGAGGGTCGGGGAGGGGGAGGTTTGCACAGGAAGTGGACTATACCGTCCAGTACAGAATCGCTGCAATGTAATTCTGATTTCGCGCTGACAATCGTTTCCGGTCAGTGGCTGTGCAGGTGTGGGACGGCGCGTCGATGCGTGAGGCGTGGGCGAGTGATGCGGTGTATCCAAGAACGAGGCTGATGGAAGGAGAGCATCCGAGATTCAGGTGGCAGACATGCAGCCGCGCCGATCTGTGCCGCTTTCCGCGCAATACATTGGTTTTTTGGGTGCATGCCGTTGCGATATTGCGGCCCTGCAGCAAGGCACTTTTTGTTGCGAGGGATACAATCGCGCTTTCTCCAACGAGCAGCACCCCAGCTCTGTCATGAAATCGCAAAACAACGCTCCCAAGACTGCAAAAACCAAACCCAAACCGGCTGTCATCAAGAAGAACACCGTGGAGGCCGGCCTCTCGCTCGAACCGGTTTTTGCAGCTTTGCGGAAGCGTTATTCCGCAGCTGCGGCGCAGACGCAGGCGGTTGCATTTGCCACTGCGTTCTACAAGCGCATGGAAGCGGACGAATTCAAGCAGCACTCGGCGGATGATTGGGCGGTGCTGGCTGCCGGCATGCTGGAGTTCGCACGTACCCGCAAGGCGGGCAAGGCGAACGTGCGCGTGTTCAACCCGACGTTGAAGGCCGATGGCTGGGAATCCGGCCACACCGTACTGCAGATCGTCAACGACGACATGCCGTTCCTGGTGGACACGGTGACGCTGGCATTGTCCGAGCAGGGCATTGGCGTGCACGTGCTGGGCCACCCGGTCATCAGCCTTGCGCGTGACAAGGCCGGCAAGCTGACGGGCGTGGGCAATGGCACGCTGGAATCGGTGATGCTGCTGGAGATCGACCGCCAGCCCGCCGCTGAGTTGGACGCCGTTGCCAAGCGCGTGAGCGATGCATTGGACGACGTGCGTGCCATCGTCAAGGACTGGCAGCCGATGACCGACAAGGCATTGGCGCTGGCCGACGACCTGGGCAAGCGTGTATTGCCGGTCAGCAAGGCGTCGCGACTGGAAGCACAGGAATTCCTGCGCTGGGCCGCGGACAACCATTTCACCTTCTTCGGCTACCGCGAATACAAGGTGGAGAAGAAGGGTAAGGAAGAAGTGCTGGTCGCCCAGAACGGCACCGGTCTGGGCCTGATGCGCGGCAAGGACACCATGGTCGCGCGCCCGGTCAAGGGCCTGGCGGCTGAAGGTTTGAACGCCACCAGCAGCCTGCACGACGCCCTGATCCTGACCAAGACCAATGCCCGCTCGCGCGTGCATCGCAGCGGCTACATGGACTACATCGGCGTGCTGGAATTCGACGCCAAGGGCAAGATCATCGGCGAGCAGCGCTTCCTCGGCTTGTTCACCTCTAGTGCGTACAACCGCCGCCCGTGGGAAATCCCGCTGGTGCGTCAGCGCTATGAAAACGTGATGCAGCGTTCGGGCTTGAGCCTGTCCAGCCACAGCGGCAAGGCACTGCGCCACATTCTGGAATCGCTGCCGCGCGAGGAGCTGTTCCAGTCCAGCGAGGACGAACTGTTCCGCACCGCCATGGGCGTGCTGGGCCTGCAGGAGCGCGTGCGTAGCCGCCTGTTCCTGCGCCGCGACAAGTTCAGCCGTTTCATCTCCGCGCTGGTGATCCTGCCGCGCGAACGTTTCAACACCGACGTGCGTCTGCGCGTCGAAAGCATGCTCAAGGATGCACTGCAGGGCGAATACGTCGATTCCAGCGTGGTGCTGGGTGACTCGCCGCTGGCCCAGGTGCACCTGATCGTGCGTCCGAAGGCCGGGCAGAGCCTGGAACTGGATACCGAAGGTCTGGAGAAGCGCCTGGCCAACGTGCTGCGCAACTGGCAGGACGATCTGCGTGAAGCGCTGGTCAACAGCCACGGTGAGAGCGAAGGCCTGCGTATCGCCTCGCGCATCGGCAAGGCCTTGCCGGCCGGTTACATCGAAGACTCCAGCGCCGAAATCGCTGCGGCCGACGTGGCACAGCTCGACGCACTCACCGGCCCGGACGACCTGCGCCTGAGCCTGCAATCGAGCAATCGCGACGGTATCGAAGGCCTGCGCCTGAAGCTGTATCGCCAGCTGGACGACATTCCGTTGTCCGACGTGCTGCCGATGATGGAAAACATGGGCCTGCGCGTGGTCGCCGAGCGTCCGTACCGTCTGATGGTCGATGACGCGCCGGTGTACGTGCAGGACTTCGAGGTCGAATCCACCATTGGTGCGATTGACCCGGCCAGTGCCAATGCCGGTTTCAGCGAAGCCTTTGCCCACATCTGGCACGGCGACGCCGAGAACGACGGCTTCAACCGCCTGGTGCTTGGTGCCGGCCTGGATTGGCGCCAGGTGTCGATGCTGCGTGGATACTGCAAGTACCTGCTGCAGATCGGCGTGCCGTTCTCGCAGGCGTATGTGGAAGGCACCTTCAACCGCTACCCGCTGCTGGCGCGCATGATCGTGGAACTGTTCGAGGCCCGCTTCGATCCGAATCCGAGCGCCGACAAGGCCGCGATGGACGCACAGCTGGCCCAGTTCAAGCCGCTGGTCGGCGATGACGCAGCCACGCTCAAGGTGCTGGACGGCGTGGTCAAGGCCCGCAAGAACGCCCGTGATACGCGCATGGCCGTTGTCCACGACGCGCTGGTCAAGTTGCTTGACCGCGTTTCCAGCCTGGACGAAGACCGCATCCTGCGCAGCTTCATCGGCGTGATCGAAGCCACCCTGCGCACCAGCTACTACATGCAGCGCAAGGACGGCCTGCGTGCCGATGGCGGCCCGGCCGACTACATCAGCTTCAAGTTCGACGCCGCCAAGGTGCCGGACCTGCCCAAGCCGCGTCCGTACCGCGAAATCTTCGTGTGCGGCCCGCGTGTGGAGGGCACCCACCTGCGCTTCGGCCCGGTGGCGCGTGGCGGCCTGCGTTGGTCGGACCGTCGCGAAGACTTCCGTACCGAAGTGCTGGGCCTGGTCAAGGCGCAGATGGTGAAGAACACCGTGATCGTGCCGGTCGGCTCCAAGGGCGGTTTCTTCGCCAAGCAGCTGCCGGATCCGTCGGTGGACCGCGATGCATGGTTTGCCGAGGGCGTGGCCTGCTACAAGCGCTTCATCAACGGCTTGCTCGACATCACCGACAACATCGTCAATGACAAGATCGTGCCGCCGCAGGGCGTGGTGCGTCATGACATGGACGACCCGTACCTGGTGGTGGCTGCCGACAAGGGCACCGCGACGTTCTCCGACACCGCCAACGGCATTGCCCGTGCGCACGGTTTCTGGCTGGACGACGCGTTCGCCTCGGGTGGCTCGGTCGGTTACGACCACAAGGGCATGGGCATCACTGCACGCGGTGCGTGGGAGTCGGTCAAGCGCCACTTCCGTGCGCTGGGCCAGGATTGCCAGAAGCAGGACTTCACCGTGGTTGGCGTCGGCGACATGTCCGGCGACGTGTTCGGCAACGGCATGTTGCTGTCCGAACACATCCGCCTGGTCTGCGCGTTCGATCACCGCCATATCTTCCTTGACCCGACGCCGGTAGCTGCCAGCGCGTTCAAGGAGCGCGCGCGCATGTTCAAGGTGCCGCGTTCGAGCTGGGCCGATTACGACGCCAAGCTGATCAGCAAGGGTGGCGGTATCTATGCCCGTTCGCTGAAGTCCATTGAAATCACCCCGCAGGTGCGTGAAGCCCTGGGCATCGACGCCAGCATCAAGGCGATGACCCCGACCGACCTGATCAACGCCGCACTGAAGGCGCCGGTGGATCTGCTGTGGAACGGCGGCATCGGCACCTACGTCAAGGCCGCCAGCGAGACCCATGCCGATGTGGGCGACCGCGCCAACAACGCGCTGCGCGTCAACGGCGGCGAGCTGCGCTGCAAGATCGTGGGCGAGGGCGGCAACCTGGGCATGACCCAGCTCGGCCGTATCGAAGCTGCACAGGTGGGCGTGCTGCTCAACACCGACTTCATCGACAACTCGGCCGGTGTGGATACCTCCGACCACGAAGTCAACATCAAGATCCTGCTCAATGACGTGGTGCGCGCCAAGAAGCTCACCGTTGAGCAGCGCAACAAGCTGCTGGCCTCGATGACCGATGAGGTGGGTGGTCTGGTGCTGATGGACAACTACCGTCAGAACCAGGCGCTGAGCCTGATGGAGCGCATGAGTGCGACCCGTCTGGGTTCCAAGCAGCACTTCATCCGCACGCTGGAAAAGCAGGGTCTGCTGGATCGCCAGATCGAGTTCCTGCCGTCCGACGCCGAGCTGTCGGCACGCAAGCTGCGCGGCCAGGGTTTGACCCGTCCGGAGCTGGCGGTGCTGCTGTCGTACTCCAAGATCGTCGCCTTCCAGCAGCTGCTGGAATCGGACATCCCGGAAGATCCGTACCTGTCCAAGGAACTGCTGCGTTACTTCCCGCAGCCGCTGCAGAAGAAGTACGCCGATGCGATGGACCGTCACCGCCTGAAGCGCGAAATCATCGCCACGGCCGTGACCAACCAGACCATCAACCGCATGGGCGCCACCTTCCTGATGCGTATGCAGGAAGACACCGGCCGTACCGTGGCCGAGGTCGCCAAGGCCTACACCATCAGCCGTGAAACGCTGGATGCCCGCGCGCTGTGGACGCAGATCGACGCCCTCGACGGCACCTTGCCCGAAGCGGTGCAGGTGGACGCGCTGGAAGTGATCTGGAAGCTGCAGCGTTCGTTCGTGCGTTGGCTGTTGAACCGTCCGGGCGCGATGCCGGGCATCACCGCCGCAGTCGAGCGTTATCAGGGCCCGTTCAACGACATCCGTGTCGCCTCGGGCGTGCTGTCCGATTCGCAGCGTCCGGCCTACGAGGCCAGCGTCAAGGCATGGAAGGAAAAGGGCCTGCCGGCCGCGTTGTCGCAGCAGCTCTCGGAATTGCAGTTCCTGGAACCGGCGTTCGACATCATCGAACTGGCACGTACCCGCAAGCTGAAGCCGGTGGATGTCTCCAAGGTCCACTTCCGCCTGGGCGAAGCGCTGCAGATGCCGTGGTTGTTCGAGCAGATCGACGGTTTGGAGGTCAACGGCCGTTGGCACGCGGTTGCCCGTGGCGTGCTGCGTGACGAACTGGCCGCACACCAGCGCAACCTGGCTGGTCAGGTGTTGTCGATGCGTGGCACCTCGGCCGAAGCCAAGGTGGCCGCATGGTTGAAGCGTGACGACAGCAGCCTGCGCTTCACCCTGGCAATGCTGGCCGAACTGGCCGAGCAGAAGACGCTGGACTATCCGACCGTTTCGGTCGCGGTGCAGCGCCTGGGTCAGTTGGCGGCGCACGGGGTTTAAGCGTCCAAGCGTTCAAGTAAGTAGCTTCAAGAAGCCGGGTCTGCATTGCAGGCCCGGTTTTTTTGTGAGGTGGGAGGCTTTTCTCCCTCTCCCCAACCCCCGCTCCGCGCCCCGGCCCTTGCGCTGGCGCAAGGGCGTGCGAGGGGCAGCGAACCAGTGGTTCGCAAGCTGCCCCTCTTACCCCGCCAGGGGAGAGGGGCTCGATATCTCGCAAGTTGAAGGGTTGCTTGCAACTGCAGCTTCAAGCCCCTCTCCCTTGGCGGGAGAGGGGTTGGGGAGAGGGGGAAAAGCCGGGAAAGCTGTGGCCCCAGCACCGGCAGGTTATCCTCGGCACCTGAGCCGAACCCGAAGACGCCCGTGTCCCCCCGAATCGCATTTCTCGCAAGCACCGTCGAGGCCGCGCAGCAGGCCCGCGCGCTGTTGGTCGCGCGCTACGGTAACCACGACCCCGAAGAAGCCGACGTCATCTGCCCGCTGGGCGGGGACGGCTTCATGCTGCAGACCTTGCATCGCCACGGCAGCAAGGGCAAGCCGGTGTTCGGCATGAAGCTGGGCACCGTCGGTTTTCTGATGAACCATCATCGCGAAGAGGATCTGATCGAGCGGCTGGCGCTGGCCGAGCCGGCACACCTGCGGCCGCTGGAGATGATTGCGCTGACCGAGTCGGGCACCAGCACCGGTTCGCTGGCCTACAACGATGTCTCGATGCTGCGGCAGACGCGGCAGGCTGCGCATATCGGTATTGATCTCAATGGCCAGCCACGGGTTGAAGAGCTGATCTGCGATGGCGTGCTGGTCTCAACGCCGGCTGGCAGCACCGCGTACAACTATTCCGCGCACGGGCCGATTCTGCCGCTGGGCTCGAACACCATCGCGCTCACGCCGCTGGCGCCTTACCGCCCGCGCCGCTGGCGCGGTGCGATCCTCAAGGCGGAGACGGAAGTGCGCTTCCGCGTGCTCGATCCCTACAAACGCCCGGTCAGCGTCACCGCTGACTCGCACGAAACCCGCGATGTGGTGGAAGTGACCATCCGCGAATCGCGCGAACGCCAGGTCACGCTGTTGTTCGATCCCGAGCACAACCTTGAAGAGCGCATGCTCAGCGAGCAGTTTCTGGTTTGAGGGCGGGGAGCCGGGAGTGGTGTTTGACGGGTTTCTGCCGGCCGGTGAGAAACGCCTGCATTCCACAAAACCGTAGCAGTTGCGCCGACTGAAGACGGCGGCTGGGCAGGCGCGCCGCCAGCGGCCGAGGGCTTGCGGCGCAATATGACGGAGGGCACTGCAGGTTCCGGGTAGACTGGGCTCCGTTCCTTGATAGTCATTGGGTTCATCGCTCATGGGTGACAACACTCCCCGGCTTCTCACTGTCGCGGTGACCTCGCGCGCCTTGTTCGATCTGGAGGAAGGGCACGCGCTGTTTGAGCGCGACGGCCTGGAGGCCTACGCGGCGTATCAACGCGAACACGAAGACGATGTGCTCAAGCCGGGGGTCGCCTTCCCGGTGGTGCGCAAGCTGCTGGCGCTCAATGACGGCACGCCGGGCGAAACGCCGCGTGTGGAAGTGATCCTGCTGTCGCGCAACTCGGCCGACACCGGCCTGCGCATCTTCAACTCCATCCAGCATTACGACCTCGGCATCATCCGCGCGACCTTCACCGCCGGTGAGCCGACCTGGCCGTATGTAAAACCGTTCGGCACCGATCTGTTTCTCTCCGCCAACCCGGAATCGGTGCGGCGCGCTTTGGTGAATGGCATCGCTGCGGCGACGATCCTGCCGCACAGTGTCGCGGATGTCAGCGCTGCAAATGCTGCCGCAACTGTTACCGGACGCCCGGCATCACAGCTGCGCATTGCTTTCGATGGTGACGCGGTGATCTTTGGCGATGAAAGCGAACGCATCTCCCGCGAGCAAGGTGTGGAAGCGTTTGGTCGGCACGAGCGCGAACGTGCGCATGAGCCGCTCAGTGGCGGTCCGTTCCGCAACTTCCTGTCGGCATTGCATGCACTGCAGGCCGCATTCCCGGCAGGCGAGGCCGCACCGATCCGCACGGCTTTGGTGACGGCGCGTTCGGCACCGGCACATGAGCGTGTGATCCGCACATTGCGCGAGTGGGGCGTGCGTCTGGATGAAGCGCTGTTCCTCGGTGGCCGCCACAAAGGGCCGTTCCTGGAAGCCTTCGGCGCTGATATTTTCTTCGACGATTCGCAGCACAACATCGACAGCGCTCGACAGCATGTCGCCGCGGGTCATGTGCCGCATGGCGTTGCCAATCCAGACTGAACACGCTGTATTTGCCGGTGCGATGCAAGCGCCGGTCTTGGTCATTTTTTTGCAAAACGCCTGCAATCGCAGGCGTTTTGCTGTGGTTTTCGCTTGGTTTTCTTGGCGCAGCACGGTTGCGGGTTATTGCCCGTTGCGCCTTGCATGCTAGGATGAACACGCTTTCGCGGGCTCATTCACGCCCAGCGGCAATCCTGCCGCGTCCTTGATCTGCACAACTGCGGCAGATCCCTCCGCCCGCACAGCAACCACCCGGTGATATAGGGACGGAGCGTCGCTCCGGCCGGTAGCGTTTCAGTTGCCGCTCCTTGCCAGTGCTGCCTTCAGGCGGCTACCGGGTGTTTCGCGCGCCGCGCGGGACTGGACGCATTGTCTCTCCTGCGCTGCGCATCACGCGCCTTTGCGCAGTGTTGTCGTGTTTTGCGCGGCAGCAGCTACACCGGAGAAACAACCCCAATGACCATGCGTATCGCCATTCTTGGTGCCGGCCCCAGCGGCCTGGCGCAACTTCGTGCTTTTGAATCCGCCCGCCGAGGTGGCGCTGAAGTGCCGGAGATCGTCTGTTATGAAAAACAGTCTGATCTCGGTGGAATGTGGAACTACACGTGGCGTACGGGGTTGGATGCCTACGGCGAGCCGGTTCACGGCAGCATGTACCGCTACCTCTGGTCCAACGGGCCGAAGGAAGCGCTGGAGTTTGCCGACTACAGTTTTGAAGAGCATTTCGGTCGGCCAATTGCTTCTTATCCGCCGCGTGCAGTGCTGCGCGACTACATCATGGGCCGCATCGAAAAGAGCGGTGTGCGTGATCAGATCCGCTTCAACATGGCCGTGCAGTGGGTGGACTATTCGGAAGAAACCGGCCGCTTCACCGTCAGCGTGCGCGACTTGAAGAAAGACGAACTGGTGACGGAGGAATTCGATCGCGTGATCGTGGCGACGGGGCATTTCTCCACGCCGAATGCGCCGTTCTTTGAAGGGCTGGAGCGCTTTCCCGGCCGCGTGCTGCACGCACATGATTTCCGCGACGCCTGCGAGTTCACCGACAAGGACATCTTGTTGGTCGGCAGCAGCTATTCGGCCGAGGACATTGGCACGCAGTGCTACAAATACGGTGCGAAGTCGGTGACCTTCAGCTATCGCAGCGCGCCGATGGGGCACGACTGGCCGGCCGCGTTCGATGAGAAGCCGCTGTTGCTGCGTGTGGAAGGCAACACCGCGCACTTTGTCGACGGGACGTCAAAGGACGTGGATGCGATCGTGCTGTGCACCGGCTACCAGCATCACTTCCCGTTCCTGCCGGACGAGCTGACCCTGCGCACCCGCAACCGCCTGTACCCGGGTGATATCTACAAGGGCGTGTTCTGGATCGACAATCCCAAGCTGATGTACCTGGGCATGCAGGATCAGTACTACACCTTCAACATGTTCGACGCACAGGCGTGGTACGCGCGCGATGTGATCCTTGGCCGCATTGCATTGCCGGACAGCGCTGCGATGCGCGCCGACAGCGAAGCCTGGGTTGCGCGCGAGGAAGCCACGCAATCGGCCGAGCAGGACATCGATTTCCAGACTGCCTACGTGCGTGATCTGCTCGACGTCACCGACTATCCAGCCTTCAACGTGGAAGCCGTGGCGGACCTGTTCAAACAGTGGAAGCACGACAAGCACGACGACATTCTGGGTTATCGCAACTGCAGCTACCGTTCGGTGCTGACCGGCACGATGGCGCCGCCGCATCACACGCCGTGGATGCAGGCGATGGATGATTCGCTGGAAGCGTTTCTTGCAGACAGCATCGTCGAAGAAGAGCCTGCACGACGCATTGCCTGAGACTCACAGGCGCCGATACATATCGGCGCCAATCCATCTCGCAGGAGCGCCTTAAGGCGCGAAGCCGGCGTCATATCCGTGTGAGGAAGGCCTTTAATCCAGCATTGCGGGATTGCAGGCCTTCCTTCTGCGGGAGGCTCAGGGCATTTGCGCCTGAAGGCGCTCCTGCCGGTGTTGTTATGTGGGCAGGATGATGTTGGTCAGCCGCCAGCGCAGGCCCTGCCGGCTGAGCACGAACACCAGCTCGCGGCCATCCTGCAGCTGCGTGGTGGCGGTGAAGCGCGACAGCGATTCGTAGCGGCCATGCGTGTTGGCCAATGGTTTGGCCGGCGATGGCGCGCCCCAGGTGTCACCGCCCACGGTGTCGCCGGTGGCGCGCTTTCATGCGCTGTCGCCCTGCAGCAGCGCGGCAACGCCGATGGGCGTGACCAGCGTATCGACGCCGGCGCCGGTCACGTTGCCAAGCACACCGGCAACCACCGCGCCGAACAGGCTGGACTGCACCTGGCTGCCGGCCTGTCGAACCAGATAGTCATTGACCTGCGCTTTGAGATTGACCCGCAGCGCCGGGAAATCTACGTAACGCTGCAGCTTGCCGGTGTCGCGTTGCTCGATGGCATTGCTGATGCCGCGAATGGTCAGGTAAGGCCCGCTGATCACGTAGCCGCCGATGGCGAGCGCAACGAGTACAACGGCGGCGATGATCCATTTCTTCATTGCGTGTGTCCGTATGGGTCAGTGGCGGTGCGTGGTCTGCGACTCGGCCCAGCGTCGTAGCAGCACCAGGGTTTCGGCCCAAGCCTGACTGCAGAAACCGTAGTACTCGCTTAACGGGTCCCAGCCGCGTTGCTGGAATTCCAGCACGGTCATCGGTTCGCCTTCATGCGCCAAGCCGCGCCACGCGCCCGGGCTGGCGCGGCGCGACAGATCAAAGCGGACTTCGGTGCCCGGCCAGGCAGAGGCGGGGCTTTGCGGCGGATGGTGACTGATGACCTCCCAGCGCACGCAATGGCCTGGATTGGTCTCCAGCACTTTCATCACCACCGGGCCGTGACCTGCACCGGGGTTGTGGCTGATCAAGGTGTCGCCGTCGCGTACCGTTTGCTGATGTGGCACCCACCAACGACTGAGCCCTGCCGCGCTGGCCAGCGCGTCGTAGACGGTACTCAGCGGAGCGTCGATCCAGATCTGGTGATGGATGGTGGACATGGCATCGGCTTCCGCGTCGGTGATGCTGCCAAGGTTGCCGCAAACCGTGTGTGGCCGTGTGAAGTCTTCAGCCTGTCGCTGAGCCGGAGGAGCGGCCTCGGCCGCGAAACCGCAACATCCTTTCGGTTACGAGGAGCCCCGCAACCGCAGCCTCGGCTTCGGCTTCGCGGCCAAGGCCGCTCCTGCGTTGGAGTGGCTTGTGCTGCCAGCCGGTGATCAGAACTCCAGATCCAGCGCGGCGCACAGGTAATCGACAAACGGGCCGAGTGCGGCCAGATCCTTGGCCACGGTCTGGCGCAGGCGAGGGCCGGTCATGGTGGCGTCGTCCAGTGAGCGCCACAGCACCCAGTTGCGGTGTTTAAGGTCGTCGATGAACTCAAAGTCCGCCGGGAAACCGCGCGGCGAGCGCACCAGCTTTTCACTGGTCTCGAACTCATAGCGGCGACGGGTGGCGGGCGCGTGCGCAGCGGCCTTCCAGCTGCCGGGGTTGTCGAAGATGAACTGTCGCAGGCGGCGTTGTACGTCCGGTTCCGGGTGCCAGATGCCGGCGCCAACGAAGCTCTCGCCCGGTGCCAGATGGATGTAATACGACGGCGCGGGAACCTGCTTGCGCCGTTCATGGAACAGCCGCGCGCCCTGCCAGGTTTTGTAGGGCGTCTTGTCGCTGGAGAAGCGCGAGTCTCGATAGATGCGGAACAGCGAGCCGCCGACGGTGCGCGGGTCGGCCTGGAAATGCGTGCTGACCGCACTCAGATCCGGCTGCAGGTCGGTGATCAGGCGCAGGAACGGCTGCCGCACATGATCTTCGTACTGCTGCTTGTGCTCGGCAAACCAGGTTTTGTCATTGTGGCGGGCCAGCCCGCGCAGGAATTTGAAACTGGCGTCGCTGAAGTACGTGGTCATAGCGAACCCTGCAGGTCGTTACCCCATTGGTCCAAGGCATCGAGCAGCGCCAATGTGGTGGGATTGTCGTGGTGTTCTTCGCGCAGGGCGGTGATCTGCGCGACGTAGTCCGGCAGCAGCTGTTCGCCGAGGCCAGGCGTTTCCAGCAGGCGCGCGCGACGGTACGCATTCCAGCGCGTGCGTGCGGCGGCATCCAGGGTGTCAGGATGGTTGCGGGCGCGATAACGGAACAGCAACTCGGGCAGGCGCGGGTCGCGGAAACGCTGTTCCAGATCGGCCAGTGCTTCCGGCGGTGCGGTACGCACCTTGCTCAGCAGGCCCTTGTCGCCTTCGGCCAGGAAGCCGTCATAGAGCGATGCGTCGGCATCGATCGGCCCGTCGATTTTTCGTTCACGGGCGAACACCTGGCGCGCTTTTTCCGCGAGTTGCGGGCCAATCGCGCGCAGCTTCTCGGCCTTGGCTTCGACCTCGGTGGGATTGATGCCAAGGCGCTCGAAATCGGCGTCGCGCAGATGATTCCATGCCGCCAGCGCAGGCACTTTGTTCAAGTGCACTTCCTTCAGCGGCACCCGTTGTTGGCCTTCAGGCAGATCAGCGGCGCGGGTATACAGACGGCTGGCGATTTCTTCCACCGACAGATCCAGCAACGCATCAACATCACCTTCCAGATCAAACACGATCACCCGGTTGTTGATATGCGGGTGACGCGCCAGCGGCAGCACCGGCGCGGCGCACAGGCGGTTGGCCGGGTAGCGCGAGGAGATATGCAACACCGGTTGCA
This sequence comes from Stenotrophomonas sp., assembly GCF_050737575.1. Classification (GTDB taxonomy): domain Bacteria; phylum Pseudomonadota; class Gammaproteobacteria; order Xanthomonadales; family Xanthomonadaceae; genus Stenotrophomonas. Next base: position 165,512 of record NZ_JBOHXW010000001.1, on the reverse strand, counting down.
TCGCCACGACATCCAGCAGGGTGCTCACATAGCGTTTGTCGCGCAGGCGCAGCGCGTAGTCCCACATACGTGGCTGGCTGTCGCGGAAGCGGCGCGCCATGCCGATGGTGGCGTGCACGTCGGACAAGGCTTCGTGCGCGTCGCCCTGGCGGACATCGTTGGCGATGGCGAGATGTTCGAGCTTGAACGAGGTGGCGCCGTCTTCGCGCTGCGGCCAGTTGATACCGTCCGGGCGCAACGCGTGCACCAGGCGCAGCATGTCCAGCAGATCCCAGCGCGAGTTGCCGCCGCGCCATTCCCGTTCGTACGGATCGTGGAAATTGCGGAACAAGCCGTAGCGGACAAACTCGTCATCGAAACGCAGCGTGTTGTAGCCCAGCGAACAGGTCTGCGGGCGCGCCATCAGCTCCTGGATGCGTGAGAACGCCTCAGCCTCGCTCACGCCTTCGGCCAGCGCATGCTGCGGCGTGATGCCGGTGATCAAGGTGGCGATGGGCGAGGGCAGCAGGTCATCGGCGGGTTTGACGTAGAAACTCACCGGCTCGTCGATCTGCCGCAATTGTTCGTCGGTGCGGATTGCGGCGAACTGCGCGATGCGGGTGCGGCGCGGATCCTGACCGAAGGTTTCCAGGTCGTAAAACAGAAAGCTCTCGGCCATCAGTGTGCTCCTTCCAGAATGGGCAACTGTGCGTGCACGATTTTCTCCAGCGCCGACCAGTCAATGTGTTCCAGCGTCTGCTGGCCCGCCGTGGCATCAGCAAGAATGCGTTGCTGGAGTTGCGTGCGCTCCAGCGCGACGGCATACGGCGTGTGCAGGAAGGTGACCATCGTGTAGTGCGGCACGAAACGCGTGGGCCAGCGCGCCTGCAGCGCGTGTTCCAGTTCGCGTTGCAGCAGGAACGCGGGATCAGCGACGCGGTCGCGCATCTCCAGATAATTATCCAACGCCATCTGCTGGATGGCGGCGGCATTGGGTTGGCGCTCGCGCTCGAACGCGGCAAATGCCTGTTCGGTGTCGGCATGCTCGGCCAATGTGCGGGCCAGCACCACGCAATCCTCAAATGCGCAGTTCATGCCTTGGCCGTGGAACGGCACCATCGCGTGTGCGGCGTCGCCCAGCAGCACCGCGTTGTTGCCTTGATGCCAGCGGTCCAGATACAGCGTGCCGAGCAGGCCGGGCGGATGCTGCTCCCAATCGCTACGCAGGTCGGGAATCAGCGCCATTGCGTCGGGGAATTCGCGTTGGAACAGCGCTTCGGCCTCAGCGCCGGTGCGCACGTTGGCAAAACTCGGCTTGCCCTGATTGGGCAGGAACAAGGTCACGGTGAACGTGCCTTCGTCGTTCGGCAATGCAATGCACATGTAGTTGCCGCGCGGCCAGATATGCAGCGCGTTGCCTTCAATCAGAAAGCGGCCGTCCGCGCCGGGCGGAATTTCCAGTTCCTTGTACGAATGGTCGAGGAATTCGGTGCGCTCACCCAGCGGAGACTTGCGGTTCATCGCCGCACGCAGCGCCGAGCCCGCACCATCGGCACCGATCAGCGGCGTGGTGAAATGAATGTCGTGCGCCTGGTCGTCGCGATCATCGATGAAACGCGCATACCCAGCATCGAAATCCACCGTGTGCAGGCGGCGATGGAAATGGATGCGTGCACCGGCTTCCTCGGCCAGTTGCAGCAAGGTGGTGTTGAGGTCCTTGCGGTGCACCGACCAGATCACTTCACTGTCGTCGCGGCCATAGCGCTGCAACTCCGGCTCGCCGATGCGTGGGTGCACCATGCGCCCGCGCATCATCACCGTGCGCGCCATGACCGCGTCTTCCACGCCGGCTTGGCGCAGCGCATTGCGGCCGCGTTCGGCCAGCGCCAGATTGATGGAGCGGCCGGACTCGTAGTCGGCAATGCGCGGATCACCGCGGCGCTCGTAGAGCGTGATCTGCCAGCCCTGACGTGACAGCAGGATGGCCAGAAGTGAACCGGCCAAGCCGGCGCCGATGATGGTGAGACTGCGTGGGGGGGAAGTGGTCAACTCGAGGGTTCCGTGGGAATCAGCTGCTGCGGGCCCAGTTCTCCACTTCTTCAACGAAGCGGTGAATGTCCTGGTAGCGGTTGTACATCGGCGTCGGCGAGATGCGGATCACATCGGGTTCGCGCCAGTCGCCCAACACGCCAGCGGCTTGCAGGTACTCAAACAATGCGCGGCCCTGTGGGCGACCGCCGTTGACGCGCAACGACAGCTGGCAGCCGCGACGTTCCGGTTCGCTGGGGGTGATGATCTGCAGCACATCGGAAAGGCGCGCGCGCACCATTGTTTCCAGATAGCCGGTGAGCTGCAGCGACTTGCTGCGCAATGCCTCGCCACCGGCTTCATCAAACAGCGCCAGTGATGCGCGCAGTGGCGCCAGGCCCAGCACCGGCGGGTTGCTCAGCTGCCAGCCTTCGGCGCCGAGTTCGGGCACGAATTCTGGCGCCATCTGGAATCGCGTGGCTTGTTCGTGGCCCCACCAACCGGCAAAGCGGGGCAGGGTGGTGTCGCGTGCATGACGTTCGTGCACGAAGCAACCAGCCACCGCGCCCGGGCCGGCATTGAGATATTTGTAGTGGCACCACACCGCGAAATCCGGTGCGACGTCGTGCAGCGCCAACGGCACGTTGCCGACCGAATGGGCCAGATCGAAACCGACGTTGGCGCCTTGCGCGCGGGCCAAACGGGTGATCGCATCCAGGTCGAACACCTGCCCGGTGCGGTACTGAACGCCCGGCCACAGCACCAGGGCGACGCGCTGTCCGTGCTCGCTCAAGGCGCGCTCGATGGCGGCCATCGAAATGGTGCCGTTGGGCTCGTCGGGCTGTACTTCGATCAGATCGGTTTCAGGATTGAACCCGTGGAAGCGGACCTGTGCTTCCACCGCGTGACGGTCGGTGGGGAAGGCCCCGGCTTCCATCAGGATGGCCGGTCGCTGCACGGTGGGCCGATAGAAGCTGACCATCATCAGATGCAGGTTCACGCTCAGCGTGTTCATCGCCACCACTTCTTCGGGCTTGGCGCCGACGACGCGGGCCAGCGAATCGCGGACCAGGCGGTGGTAGCTCATCCAATGCGTGGGGCCGGTGAAGTGGCCTTCGACGGCGATGCTGGCCCACAGATCCAGCACTTCCTGCACCATCGCCCGGGCACCCTTGGGCTGCAGACCGAGCGAGTTGCCGACGAAGTAGATCTGGTCGGCACCGTGATGTTGTGGGATCAGGAACTGCTCGCGCAGATGGCGCAGTGGATCGGCGGCATCCAGTGCGGCGGCATGGGCGGTGGACAGCAAGTCGTTCATCGGGACAGGACGCGTGGCAAATGTAGCCGCAGTGTACCTGCCCCTACGAGGCTGGCGGGTGTGCTCAGGCGTCGCTGGTGACCGGTTGTGGCAGCGGATGCACATTGCCGCATTGGCTGCAGGTGCGGTGTTGCAGCGACGAATGGAAACGGTCGAAAACCTTGGGCAGATCGGTCTCGATGTTCTTCAATGCGAAGAACTCTTCGTAGAGCTTGTGGTTGCACTGCGGGCAGAACCACATCAGACCGTCCAGTTCGTGTTCAAGCCGCTTGCGTTCCACCACCAGACCAACCGAGCCGGGCATGCGTTGCGGTGAATGCGGCACGCGCGGTGGCAGCAGAAAGATCTCGCCGGCCCGGATCGGGATGTCACGCACCGCGCCGTCTTCCTGTACCCGCAACACCATCTCGCCTTCGAGCTGGTAGAACCACTCCGGGCCTTCGTCCCAATGGAAATCGCTGCGGTTGTTAGGGCCGCCCACGACCATCACGATGAAGTCACCGTTCTCGATCATCTTGTTGCCGACCGGCGGCTTCAGAAAATGACGGTGTGCTTCGATCCAGCCGTGGAGATTCAGGGGCATTGCGAGCATGCAGGACGCCTTTGAAGTTGATCTTGCTGTTGATCTTGCTCTTGTTTGAACTTGATCTTGCTTGAACTTGATCTTGATTCAACCCTTCTCCCGCAAGCGGGAGAAGGTGCCCCAGAGGGGCGGATGAGGGGAGCTTTTAGAAAACGTCCCAGAGCGCCCTCACCCCAACCCCCGCTCCGCGCCCCGGCCCTTGCGCTGGCGCAAGGGCGTTCAACGGGGCACGAACCGGTGGTTCGTAAGCGCCCCTCTTTCACCCCGCCAACGGGAGAGGGGCTCAAATACAAGAGCAGTGCTCAGATGCAAGAGCAGTGCTCAAGCGAGCACCGCCAAACTCAGTCGCGCTTGCCCTTGCGCGGCACATACGACAGCGCTTTCTCATACGCCGGCTGCAGGTCATCCGGGCTGCCGACATCGATGCCCATTTCACGCACGCGGCCGTCGCGCAGGCTGTACACCCAGCCGTGAACCATCAGCTTCTGTCCGCGGGCCCAGGCATCCTGCACGATGGTCGAGCGGCAGGCATTGACCACCTGCTCGATCACGTTCAGTTCGCACAGGCGTGCGTGCTTGAGCTCGGGCTCTTCAATCGCATCCATAATCGCGGCGTGCTTCTGCGCGACATCACCTACATGGCGCAGCCAGTTGTCGGCCAGGCCGACGCGGGTGTTGTTCAAGCTGGCGTGCACGCCGCCGCAGCCGTAATGGCCAACGATCAGAATGTGCTTCACCTTCAGCTGGTCCACCGCGTACTGCACCACGCTCAGGCAGTTCAGATCGGTGTGCACCACCACGTTGGCCACGTTGCGGTGCACGAACACTTCGCCAGGGGCCATGCCGATGATCTGGTTGGCCGGCACGCGCGAGTCGGAGCAACCGATCCACAGATACTCGGGATGCTGCTGGGTGGCCAGTTGATGGAAGAACTCCGGATCTTCTTTTTCGATCCGGTCGGCCCAGTCGCGGTTGTTCTGCAGCAGCTTGTGAATGTCTTGCATGGTGGTTGTCCCTGACGTCGGGTGGGGGCAAGACGTGGCGGTTGGGGCCACGTTGTCGCGGGAAACGGGGGGTGTCAGTGGCCAGCGAAAACTTCGTCACGGCGCCAGCGCATCCATTGCGCCAGCTCGTCGGACGTGGGCGTAGCCAGCTGTTTCAGCTGGTCAATGACCGAAAGCTGGTTGGCTTCGGGGTGATTCTGGCTGAGCTTCAGCGTGATCTGTACCTGCTCGACCGTGAAACGGAAGCCAACGATCCCGCGCAGCTGGCGGCGGTGGTCATGGCGCTCGGGCTCAAAACGCCAAGCCTGGCCAACGCTGGCTTCAAAACGATCACTCACCGCGCTGACCAGTTCGGCCAGCGCGTCGGTGTCGTCGAATGGCTGCAGCTGGCCGCGTAGTTCGGCGGTGGCGTAATTCCACGTCGGCACGCGCGCGGCTTGATCCTTGTCTGGATACCAGCTGGCCGAAACATAGCCATGCGGACCATCGACCAGCACTTTGGCCGTGCCGGTTCGCCGCGCCTGCGGATTGGGCCGGGCCCAATGCCCGAGCAGCTCGATGTGTTGGCCGTCACGCCGATACAGCACCGGCATGCGGGTGAGTTCGGGCAGGCCGTCGTCGCCGGTGGTCAGCACCGTGACGAATGGATCGCGCGCCATCAGGCGATCCAGCCAGTGCAGGTCGTTCTCGCTGAAGGCGCGCGGGCTGAACATCAGCGTGGGTCAGACCCGGGTGCCGAGCAGTTGCACCATGCGGTCGCGCAGCGCGTCATCGTCGTCGCCAACCGGCGGCTGCACTTCATGCAGCGAGAAGCCGCGTGCCAGTGCGTCTTCTTCATCCAGCCCATCAAATGCCACGAATTCGGCGTCAAACAGCTGCGCGCGGGCGGTGTCCTCGCTGTCGTAGCTGAGCGTGTTGCCGTCGCTGTCCAGCACTTCGGCGGTGCCGGCCGGGCGGACGCGCAGGCGTGCCCAGATCAAGGTGCCGCCGAGCTGCGCCAGCCACCACTGGTCGATGGGAGTGTCGTGGTTGTTCATTTCAATACCTGGGAATAAAGGCCGAGCAGCCCGGCCATGGCCAGCCCGCCCAGCATCACCAACAAGGCGATGCGTGCCGGCGTGGCAAGCCCGGACAGCGAGCGGTCGCTGATGCCGGTGTAGCCGCGTGTCAGCAGCCAGCGCAGGCAATCGGGTTTGAGAAAGGCGCCATTGCCGAATTCATCAGCCAGCACCGGATGCCGGTCGCGGATGTGCACCAGCGTCAACGGCCAGAAGATCAAAAACGCGCTGAGGCCGGCGATGGCGATACCTACAAAGCACAGCGCGAAGAAGAGCGTCATAGCGGCCGGGAGTGAAGAGGAGTCAGAAGTGAGAGACAGCAGAAGCTGCTCGCCGCGTTTGGGTGTGCGTTGCGCTGCCTTCTCATGTCCGACTCCTCACTCGTGTGCTCCTTAGAACTCCGCCGAACCCGGTGCGCGCGGGTAGGGGATTGCATCGCGGATGTTGGACAGGCCGCAGACGTAAACCACCAGACGCTCGAAGCCCAGGCCGAAACCCGCATGCGGCACCGAACCATAGCGACGGAAATCGCGATACCACTGGTAATGCTCGCGATCCAGGCCGAACTGCGCCATGCGTGCGTCCAGCACATCCAGGCGCTCTTCGCGCTGGCTGCCGCCGATGATCTCGCCGATGCCCGGGGCCAGTACGTCCATCGCGGCGACGGTCTTGCCGTCGTCGTTCAAGCGCATGTAGAACGCCTTGATGTGCTCGGGGTAATTGGTGACCACCACCGGGCGACCGACGTGTTCTTCGGTCAGCCAGCGCTCGTGTTCGGTCTGCAGGTCCAGGCCCCATTCCACCGGGTAGTCGAACTTCTTGCCGGACTTCTGCAGCAGCGTGATCGCATCGGAATACTCGATGCGCTCGAACGGCGCGTTGACGAACGATTCCAGGCGGGTGATCGCGTCCTTCTGCACGCGCTCGGCGATGAAGGCCATGTCGTCGCCGCGCTCATCGAGCACCGCACGGAACAGGTACTTGAGGAATTCCTCGGCCACACGCGCGTCTTCGGCCAGATCGGCGAAGGCGATTTCAGGCTCCACCATCCAGAACTCAGCCAGGTGGCGCGTGGTGTGGCTGTTTTCGGCGCGGAAGGTCGGGCCGAACGTGTAGACCTTGCTCAGCGCCAGGCAGTAGGCCTCGACGTTGAGCTGGCCGGACACGGTCAGGAAGGTTTCCTTGCCGAAGAAGTCGCGGCTGAAGTCGATTTCACCATTGCCCGTGCGCGGCAGGTTGGCCATGTCCAGCGTGGAGACGCGGAACATCTGGCCAGCGCCTTCGGCGTCGGAGGTGGTGACGATCGGCGTGCTGATCCAGTAGAAGCCGTTTTCGTGGAAATAACGGTGCACGGCCTTGGACAGGCAGTCGCGGATGCGGGTGACCGCACCGAACAGGTTGGTGCGCGGGCGCAGATGCGCCACTTCGCGCAGGAACTCCGGCGACATCGGCTTGGGTTGGATCGGGTAGGTGAGTGGGTCTTCGACCCAGCCGACGATCTCAAGGCTCTGGCCCTGGATCTCGAAGCTCTGGCCCTTGCCCTGCGACTTGACCAGCGTGCCGGTGGCGATCACCGAGCAGCCCGGGGTCAGTCGCTTGATGTCTTCAAAATTGCCCAGCGCCTCGGTAGCCACGACCTGGATCGGCGCAAAGCCCGAGCCATCGCTGACGTTGACGAAGGCCAGTCCTGCCGAGCCGCGCACTGTGCGCACCCATCCGCGAACCGTGACTTCTCCGCCTTCCGGGAACTTCCCGGCAAGGGCGTGTGCAACGCTGACCACCGTCATGACATGAATCCTCTGTTGATCGACTCGATCTGTGAATGCGAGATTTTAGCGGCTGTAAGCCCGGGCAGGCGAGGCATTTATCAGCGCTTGCAGTACCCGATGGCCGACTCCACCTATAATTGGCCCGTAATTCTGCTGGAGTCGCCCCATCATGGCTGTTCATCTGACCCCCATCGCCCATGCCCGTGTGCAGCGTTTTGTTGCTTCCACGCCCGGTGCCTTGGGCTTGCGTTTCGGCGTTACCCGCACCGGCTGCTCCGGCTGGGGTCATATCACCGACCTAGCCAAGGACGTGCGCGAGGGCGATGCCGTGTTCGAGCAGGACGGCGTGCGCATCTATGTAGATGCCGATAGCTTGGCGCTGGTCGACGGCACCGAGATCGACTTCGGCAAGCAAGGCCTGAGCGAGACGTTCACCTTCAAGAACCCGAACGCAGCGGCGGAATGTGGTTGTGGCGAGAGCTTCACCACGGAAGACATGCATCGCTGAATGTTTCTGGCGGTTGAGGTGGAACAAAGAAGGCCGGCGCCCTTGGGGTGTCGGCCTTTTGTTTGGGTGGGTGGGGTAGGTTCTCGGGCGGAGCTTCCAGCGCGCAAAGACCCGCTTATCCCTTCTCCCGTATACGGGAGAAGGTGCCCCGAAGGGGCGGATGAGGGAGCTTTTGAGCTTTTGCTTGCTAGAAGCTTCCCCTCACCCCAACCCCCGCTCCGCGCCCCGGCCCTTGCGCTGGCGCAAGGGCGTTCGTGGGGCAGCGAACCAGTGGTTCGCAAACTGCCCCTCTCACCCCGCAAACGGGAGAGGGGCTTAAGCAGGGCCTTCGCCGCGGCCGCGATTACTGGCTACAAATCGCCTCACGCCCCGCACTACGACGCTCCAGTGCAACCGCCGCAAACCACAGCAACAACCCGGCCGCCGCCGTCGCCGCACCTACATAACCGGTGCTTGCATGGCCGAAACCGGCGTTGATCGCCATGCCGCCCAGCCACGGGCCCAATGCATTGGCCGTATTGAACGCAGCATGGTTGGAAGCAGCGGCCAGGGTCTGCGCTTCGCCGGCGGCGTCCATCAGGCGGGTCTGCAGCGCGACGGCGAGGGCGCCCATCGTGCCTACGGCAATGATCGCCGGCACCATCGCCCAGGCCGACTGTGCGGCCAGCGGGAACAGCAGCAAAACCACAACCGACCATGTCAGCAGCACGCCAGCGGCGCGGAACTGCAGGCGGTCGACCAGTTTGCCGCCGGCGATGTTGCCGATGATCGCGCCGACCCCGAACAGGCCCACGGCCACCGGCATCCAGCGCTCATTGATACCGGTTACGTTGACCAGGGTGGGCGCCAGATAGGTGAATACGCAGAACATGCCGGCAAAGCCGATCGAGCCAATGGCTAGCGCCAGCCACACCTGGGTCGTGTTGAAGGCCCGCAGTTCGCGCATTGGCGACGTGCGGACTTCGTTCGGGTCCGGGCGAAGGTGACGAGCCACCATCAGCACCGTTGCCAGCGCGAGCAGGCTGACCAATGCGAATGCGGTGCGCCAGGTGAGTTGCTGGCCCATCCAGGTAGTTAGCGGATTGCCGACCAGGATGGCAATCGAAAGGCCCAGCAGCACTTTGGACACTGCAGCGCCGCGTTGCTCGGGTGGGCTGATCGAAGCGGCCACCAGCATTGCCACACCGAAATAGGCGCCATGCGGCAGGCCGGCGACGAAGCGCGCCAGCAACATCGTGTGGTAATTCGGGGCCAGCGCGCTGGCCAGATTGCCGGCTGCGTAGAAGCCCATCAGGCACAGCAGCAAGGTGCGACGGCTCAGGCTAGCGCCGGCAAACGCCAGCACAGGAGCGCCAACCACGACGCCGACCGCGTAGGCGCTGATCAAATGCCCAACCTGGGCCTCGCTGATCCCCAGCCCGCGGCTGATTTCCAGCATCAGGCCCATACTGGCGAATTCGCTGGTGCCAATCGCAAAGCCGCCCAGCGACAGCGCCAATAGAATGAGGGTGCGTTGGCCGGCGCTGAGGCTGGCGGCCAGAGAAGCTGGGTTGTTCACGTCGAAACCTGGAGCGGCGTGGAAACGGTTGCAGATTGTACTGTTGCGCCGCAGCAGGCGCCCGCCGGCCAAGGTGCCGGCCATCGGACGCTGTGTTCAGTTTGAATGAGGGCGACTTGCCTGTAGCGGCCGCTCGTTGGATAATGCGCGGCTTCCTTCGCTTCCAGCGTTGGAACCCTTGCCCCACCGCGTTCACAGCGGGGGGCTGTCCGGCCCGCAGGGGCCACATCCGAAAGGTATGAAAACATGAGTCGTCATTACGAAGTCGTGTTCCTGGTCCACCCGGACCAGAGCGAACAGGTTCCCGCCATGATCGAGCGCTACAAGGCGCTGGTCGAAGCCGGTAACGGCACCATCCACCGTCTGGAAGATTGGGGTCGCCGCCAGCTGGCTTACCCGATCCAGAACCTGGTCAAGGCCCACTATGTTCTGATGAACATTGAAGCCGACCAGGCAGTTCTGAATGAACTGACCGAGAGCTTCCGCTTCAACGACGCCGTGCTGCGCAACCTGGTCATGAAGCGTGACGAGGCTGACACCGAGCAGTCGCTGATCATGAAGAGCAAGGACGAGAAGGGTGACAAGCCCGAGCGTGGCGAACGTCGTCGTCGTGACGACGAAGAAGGTGCCACTTCCAACAATGACGAAGCCGGCGACGACGCCGCTTCTGCTGAATAAGGAGCACTTTCATGTCCAAGTTCTTCCGTCGCCGTAAGTTCTGCAAGTTCACCGCTGAAGGCGTGAAAGAGATCGATTACAAGGATCTCAACACCCTGCGCCAGTACCTGACCGAGAACGGCAAGATCGTTCCGAGCCGCGTCACCGGCACCAAGTCCAAGTACCAGCGCCAGCTGGCAACGGCCGTCAAGCGCGCCCGTTTCCTGGCCCTGATCCCGTACACGGACAACCACGACGTCTAAGTCGCGGTCGCCTTGAAAGCCCGGTTCGCCGGGCTTTCAGCGCAAGCCTATCCCGTCCTATTCGGACAGCAAGCGTTGCGATGCCCACAGGGTGCCGCTAACGAATAACGGAGCAATACCAATGAAGCTGATTCTTCTGCAGAAAGTGACCAACCTCGGCGGCCTGGGCGACCTGGTTGACGTGAAGCCGGGCTACGGCCGCAACTTCCTCGTGCCGCAGGGCAAGGCCGTTCCGGCCACCGAGAGCAACGTTGCCGAGTTCGAAGCCAAGCGTGCCGAGTACGAAGCCAAGGCTTCGGCCCAGCATGCCGGTGCTGAAGCCCGCGCTGCCAAGTTCGAAGGCGCCAGCGTCACCATCGGTGCGCACGCTTCGACCGAAGGCAAGCTGTACGGTTCGGTTGGCCCGCGCGATATCGCCGAAGCCTTCACCGCAATCGGCCTAGAGCTGAACAAGAGCGAAGTCATCCTCGGCGAAGGTGCTTTCCGCAACGTGGGTGAGTTCGACGTCATCGTCAAGCTGCACGCCGACGTGGAAGCCACCGTCAAGGTCATCGTCCAAGCCGACGCCTGATCCTGCCGTTGTAGATGTAGTGGAACGGGCGCCGCAAGGCGCCCGTTTCTTTTGGGCCGCCGGGCCATGCAGCCGGGGGCTGCGGGTGTCGCTATACTCGTTCCCCAGTGCCGTGCTTCAGGCTTTGAATCTTTACGGATATCAATGGTTTGGGGGCGGGAAAGGAACTTCCGGAATTTCCCCCGGAGTGCCGGCAGGCCAGCGCCGGGCTCCGCCAATAGCCCGAGTCCATGCGTCTATCCACGATCAAGCTTTCCGGTTTCAAGTCCTTCGTCGATCCCACGACGCTGCACCTGCCGACCAACATGACCGGCGTGGTCGGCCCGAACGGCTGTGGCAAGTCGAACATCATCGATGCGGTGCGCTGGGTGATGGGCGAAAGCTCGGCCAGCCGCCTGCGTGGTGATTCGCTGACCGATGTGATCTTCTCCGGCTCGGCCGGGCGCAAGCCGGTGTCGCAGGCCACGGTCGAGCTGATCTTCGACAACACCGACCACGCGATTTCCGGTGAATATGCCGCGTTCAATGAAATTTCGGTCAAGCGCACGGTCAGCCGTGACGGCAGCAGCAATTATTATTTGAACGGCACCAAGTGCCGGCGCCGCGATATTACCGATCTGTTCCTGGGCACCGGGCTTGGCCCGCGCAGCTACTCGATCATCGAGCAGGGCATGATCAGCCAGATCATCGAGGCGCGCCCGGAAGACCTGCGCGTGTACCTGGAAGAAGCTGCCGGCATCTCCAAGTACAAGGAGCGCCGCAAGGAAACTGAAACCCGCATTCGCCACACCCGCGAGAATCTGGATCGCCTCAACGATCTACGCGAGGAAATCGGCAAGCAGCTGGAACACCTCAAGCGGCAGGCAAAGCAGGCTGAGCAATATCAGGCCTTGCAGGAAGAGCGCCGGATCAAGGATGCGGAGTGGAAGGCGCTGGAATATCGCGGGCTGGACGGTCGCCTGAGCGGCCTGCGTGAAGCCTTGTCGCGCGAAGAAACCAAGTTGCAGCAGTTGATCGCCGAGCAGCGCGAAGCCGAAAGCCGCATCGAAACCGGTCGCGTGCGCCGCGAAGAAGCCGCCGAAACCTTGAACCGCGCACAGGCCGATGTTTACCAGGTAGGCAGCACGCTGGCGCGCCTGGAACAGCAGATTCAACATCAACGTGAGATGTCGCAGCGCTTGAACAAGGCGCGCGATGAAACCCGTCAGGCATTGGCCGAACTCGGTCAGCACATCAGCGGCGACGAAGCCAAGCTGATCTTGCTGCGCGAAACGGTGGAAGCTGCCGAGCCGCAACTGGAACAGTTGCAGGAAGAAAACGAACTGCGTCAGGACGCGCTGCGCGAAGCCGAAACCAAGCTGAGCGATTGGCAGCACCGCTGGGAAGCGCACAACCGCAACACCTCTGAAGCCACGCGCTCGGGTGAAGTGGAGCGCACCCGCGTGGATTACCTGGACAAGCAGGTGCTCGAGGCGGATCGCCGTCGCGAGACGTTGGCGGCCGAGCGCGCCGGATTGGATATGGACGCGCTGGCCGAAGCGTTCGAGCAACTGCAGCAGCAGCACGAAACACAGAAGGCCAGCGTCGATTCGCTGACCGAGCAGGTCGAGGCGCGCAAGGAATCGGCGGCGACGCTGCAGGAACAACAGCGCACCAGTCAGTCGGAACTGGCCGAAGTGCGCAAGCAGGCGCAGTCGGCGCGCGGTCGCTTGTCGTCATTGGAAGCCTTGCAGCAGGCGGCCCTGGGGCAGGAGCAGGGAGCTGCGGTGGCGTGGCTGAAAGCACGCGGGCTGGATTCTGCCTTGCGCGTCGGCGAACGCATCACCGTGGAAACTGGCTGGGAGAACGCGGTTGAAAGCGCGCTCGGTCAGCTGATCGAAGGCGTGCTGGTGGATGCGCCGGAAACGCTGGTCGATGCACTCGGTGAGTTGGGTGAAGGCCGCATCGCCTTGGTGTCGGATGCCGAGGGCAAGGCGGATTTCGCGCCGACCTCGTTGGCCGCCAAGGTGCAGGGGCCGCTGGCGATCCGCCGGCTGTTGGCGCGACTGCATGCGGCAGATGATCTGGCGCAGGCGCGTGCGTTGCAGGCGAAACTGCCGGACGGTGACTCGGTCATCACCCGCGATGGTGAACGTCTGGGCGAGGGTTGGGTGCGCTTGTCGCGCTCTGGCGCGGCACAGCAGGGCGCGTTGTTGCGCGAGCGCGAAATCGTCACCTTGCGCGAACAGATTGAAACGCTGCAGGCGCGCGAAAGCGAACTGGAACAGCGACTGTCCAGCCTGCGCGAGCAGTTGCTGGCGGCCGAACAGCACCGCGAAGAAGCGCAGCGTGCGTTGTATCAGTCGCATCGCAGCGCCTCGGAATTGGCAGGACAATTGCAGAGTCAGCAAGGCCGGCTGGAGTCTTCGCGCGCTCGCATCGAACGCATTGAAAGCGAGTTGGCACAGCTGCTGGAAACGCTGGAGGTCAGTCGCGAGCAGGCCAGCGAAGCGCGGATACGGTTGGATGATGCCGTTTCCAGCATGGGTGACCTGGAGTCATCACGGCATGCGTTGGAAGGTGAGCGCCGGCAGCTGACCGAAGCGCGTGATCTGTCCCGCGATGCCGCACGCAACGTTCGCGAGAGCATGCACGCGCTGGCATTGACGCTGGAATCGCAGCGCACCCAGATCACCTCGCTCAGCCACGCACTGGAGCGCATGAGCAATCAGCGCGGGCAGCTGGATTCACGCCTCGGTGAATTGCATTCACAGCTCGACGACGGCGATACGCCGGTGCTGACGCTGGAATCGGATCATCAAAACGCGCTGGGTGAACGTGTGCGCGTTGAGCGCGTGCTTGGTGAAGCGCGTGCGCAGTTGGAAGGCATAGACGCCGACCTTCGCGGTGCCGAACAGACCCGGCATCAGCGTGACGAGCAGGCGCTGGCGCAGCGCGAGCGTATCTCCCAGCGCAAGTTGGATCAGCAGGCGCTGGTGCTCAGTGCCGAGCAGTTGGCTGGCGCGGTCGAGAAGGCCGGCTTCGTGCTGCAGGACGTGATCAACACGCTGGCCGAAGACGCACGTCTGTCCGATTGGGAGCAGGCGGTGCACCAGATCGACGGGCGCATGCGCCGGTTGGAGCCGGTGAATCTGGCCGCCATCCATGAGTACGGCGAGGCGTCGCAGCGCTCGGAATATCTGGAAGCACAGAACATCGATCTGACCACTGCGCTGGAAACCCTGGAAGACGCCATCCGCAAGATCGACCGCGAAACCCGTGGTCGCTTCAAGGACACCTTCGACCGGGTCAATGCCGGGGTGCAGGCGCTGTACCCGCGTCTGTTCGGTGGCGGTCATGCCTATCTGGAGCTGACCGGCGAAGACCTGCTCGATACCGGCGTGACCATCATGGCGCGCCCGCCGGGCAAGCGCGTGTCCAACATTTCGCTGTTGTCCGGTGGTGAAAAGGCGATGACCGCGGTTGCGCTGGTGTTCGCCATCTTCCAGCTCAATCCGGCCCCGTTCTGTTTGCTGGACGAGGTGGACGCGCCGCTGGACGAAGCCAACGTCGGCCGCTTGGCCAACATGGTCAAGGAAATGAGCGAGAAGGTGCAGTTCCTGTTCGTCAGCCACAACAAGGCCACGATGGAGGCGGCGCAGCAGCTGTCCGGCGTGACCATGCGTGAGCCGGGTGTCAGCCGCTTGGTCAGTGTGGACCTGGAAGAGGCTGCGCGATTGGCGGGCGCGGCGTGACGTGCCATCCTTTAACCACCTGAACGAACCTCCGGAGATTCCAACGCATGTCCGACATGGCACTGTTGCGCATCGGCATTCTGTTTGCCGGACTGCTGCTGGTTGCAGCGATTTTTCTGTTCGGGCGTTCCCGCAGGCCTGCTCAGGGCAAGCGCAAGGAATCGCCTTCGACCGAAACGGCTGAGCGTCGCGAGCCGGTGCTGGGCGCTGCCGACGAAACGCAGGGCGCTGAAGCGACCGCCAATACGGCAGACGGCGAAGGCGTCAGCCAAGCCGAGCTTGGTTTGGCCGATACCGATCCGGCTGCCAACAGCGAGTTGGGCAAGCGCCCAAGCCAGGATTTCGACAAGATCGTGTCGCTGTATGTGGCGGCACGTTCCGGCGAAGTGCTGCGCGGTGAGGACATCGTCGTTGCCGCCGAGAAGACCGGTTTGGTATTTGGCTATATGAATGTGTTCCACCGTCTGGTGGAAGGCCACCCCGAGCGCGGCCCGATCTTCTCGATGGCCAGCATCATGAAGCCGGGCAGTTTCGACATGGCCAGCATCCGCGACATGGAAACGCCGGCCATCGCGTTCTTCCTGACCCTGCCAGCGCCGATGACCGCCCTCGATGCCTGGGAAAAGATGCTGCCGACCGTGCAGCGGATGGGTGAGTTGCTGGATGGCGTAGTGCTGGACGACAGCCGCAATGCGCTGGGTCGCCAGCGCATCGCGCATATCCGCGATGACCTGCGTGCCTACGACCGTCAACATCAAGCGCCGCCGCTGACCAAGTCACCGCGCTGGTAAGTTTGCTGGGGGCTTCTTTCAGCTGAATTTTCGCTGCAGAAGCCCCCCTCCCAAACCCTCCCCTTGGCTTTGCCTAAGGGAGGGGGCGAAAACGGAACTCGGCAAGCTGATCGAAGGCATGCACCTCCCCCTCCCTTAGGCAAAGCCAAGGGGAGGGCCGGGGAGGGGTAAGCAATTCGCTTGTGATCCAAAACCAAAGCGAACACCCCGGCGTCTACACGCGCACGCGGGTAAAATCGCCGCATGAATTCCAATATCCAAGCCGCCCAGCGCATCGCCGCGCTCCGGGCACAACTGGCCGACGCTTCGCGCGCCTACCATGAGCTCGACGAGCAGATCATTCCCGACGCCGAATACGATCGGCTGATGCGGGAGCTGGAAGCGCTGGAGGCTGCGAATCCCGAGCTGGACAGTGCGGATTCGCCCAGTCACCAGGTAGGTGGAAAAGCATCATCACGCTTTCCTGAGGTGGCCCATGCGGTGCCGATGTTGTCGCTGGGCAATGCCTTCAGTGATGAAGAAGTGCGTGACTTCGTCCGCCGCATTGATGAGCGTCTGCGCCGCACGCAACTGCTGTTTTCGGCTGAGCCCAAGTTGGATGGCCTTGCGATCAACCTGCGTTACGAGCACGGCCGTTTTGTGCAGGGCGCCACGCGCGGTGATGGTGCGACCGGCGAAGACGTATCGGCCAATCTGCGGAAGATCAAAGTGATACCGCAACAACTGGATGGCCAGGGATGGCCGGACGTGCTCGAAGTCCGTGGTGAGGTGTACATGCCGCGTGCGGACTTTGAACGCTACAACGAACAGGCGCGCCTGCATGGCGGCAAGGTACTGGCCAATCCGCGCAATGGTGCGGCTGGCTCCCTGCGGCAGCTCGATCCAAAAATCAGCGCGCAGCGTCCCTTGAGTTTCTTTGCCTATGGCTTGGGCGAAGTGTCTGGCGGCGAGTTGCCGGCGACGCATTCGGCCACGCTGGCGCAATTGGCGCAGTGGGGTTTCCCGGTCAGCGACCTGTGCCAGGTGGTCGAAGGTGCTGATGGCTTGTTGGCGTACTACCGCGATATCGGCGAGCGCCGTGATGCCCTGGCGTTCGACATCGATGGCGTGGTCTACAAACTGGATGACCGGCAGGGTCAGCAGGAAATGGGTTTTGTCGCGCGTGCGCCGCGCTGGGCCATTGCGCATAAATTCCCGGCGCAGGAGCAGACCACCACGGTCGAGGCCATCGAGATCCAGATCGGCCGCACCGGTGCCGCAACGCCGGTCGCACGTCTCAAGCCGGTGCATGTAGCCGGCGTGGTGGTGACCAATGCCACGCTGCACAACGCCGATCAGATCGCGCGCCTGGATGTGCGCGTGGGCGATACGGTGATCGTGCGCCGTGCCGGTGACGTGATCCCGGAAGTGGTCAGCGTCATCGCCGACAAGCGCCCCGATGACACCACGCCGTGGCAGATGCCGCGCGTATGCCCGGTCTGCGGTTCGGAGATTGTGCGCGAAGAAGGCGAGGCCGCGTGGCGTTGCTCCGGCGAGCTGAGCTGCCCGGCGCAGCGCAAGGAAGCCATTGCGCACTTCGCTTCGCGCAAGGCGATGGACATTGATGGGCTGGGTGACAAGTACATCGAAACGCTGGTGGATGCTGGCATCGTGCGTGGCGTCGCCGATCTGTATGCATTGAACCGCGATCAGTTGCTGCTGCTGAAGCTGGCGCTGGACGCGGATTCTCCTGAAGCGCTGGCTTCGCAACTGAGCTTGCACCTTGTGCCGGAAGGGAGCGGTGACACGCTCAAGCAGATTCTGACGTTGAGTGGCGACGACGCCAGCTGGCGTGCGCAGGTGCTGGCCGTGCCGGCGCAGTTCCAATGGAACACCAAGAAGATCGCCACCAAGTGGGCCGACAATCTGATCGCCGCCATCGCCAACAGCCGCAATACGACGTTGGAGCGGCTGCTGTTCGCACTGGGTATCGAACATGTGGGTGAGAGCACTGCCAAGGCACTGTCGGTGTGGTTTGGTGATCTGGAATTGATTCGCCATCTGCCGTGGCCGCTGTTCAAGCGCGTGCCGGATATCGGTGGCGAGGTGGCGCGTTCCATCGGTCACTTCATGACGCAGCCAGGCAACCAGCAGGCCATCGATGAGCTGTTGGCGCGCGGCGTGCAGATCACCGACAGCCATCCGCCCAGTGCGAAGCTGCGTGGCGAACTCACCCTGGCCAATCTGCTGCAGGACATGGAGATCCCGAAGGTCACCCCGGTGCGCGCCAAACAATTGGCCGAGGCGTTCCCGTCGGTGGATGCCATCCGCGATGAAAGCGCGCACAACTTCGTGACCGCGGGCCTGCCCGCGGAAACTGCCAATGCGCTGGTGGCGTGGTTGGATGATGATGCCAATGCCGCATTGTTCTCCGCGGCCGGTGTGCAGATGCAGGCGCTGCTGCAGCGCACGCCGGAAGCCTCGCAGCAGGTCGCCGGCCCCTTGGACGGCAAGACTGCCGTATTGACCGGCACGCTGGCGCAGATGAGCCGCGACGAGGCCAAGGCCCGCTTGGAGGCGTTGGGCGCAAAGGTGTCCGGCAGCGTGTCGAAGAAGACCAGCTTTGTGGTGGCTGGCACCGAGGCCGGCTCCAAACTGGACAAGGCCAACGAGTTGGGCGTGGAAGTGTGGGATGAAGCACGTCTGTTGAGCTTCCTCGCCGATAACGGACAAAGCGCATGAGCAACAGCATCACCGCCCGCGTTGCCGGGCCAGAAGATTTCGAGCGGCTGATCGCGATGGTGCGCGATTTCTACGTCGAAGATTGCATCCTGTATCAGGCCGAGCTGGTCGAGCCGGGCCTGCAGTCGGTATTGGGTAATCCGTCCTTGGGCGCGGTGTTGATGCTGTCCAGTGAGGACGTGGCCGAAGTGGGTTACGTCACGCTGGGTTGGTGTTTCAGCGTGGAGCAGGGCGGGCGATTCGTGTTGCTGGACGAGTTGTACTTGGGGCCGGCTGCGCGTGGCCGTGGCTGGGGACGGCAGGCGCTCGCTTTGGCCCGCGACTGGGCTGCAGGGCAGGGCGCGGCGGTCATCCGGCTGGAAGTCAATCATCACAACGCCAAGGCCAAGCGCCTGTATCTATCGGCCGGTTATCGCGATGACGAGCGCGACATTCTGACGTTGTCGTTGAACGGCCAATCGGGAGGATTGCATTCGTGATCGCCGCATTGCACCAGCGCTCACGCTTGAATGCGCTGATCCGTGAATTTTTCGCGCAACGGCAGGTGCTGGAAGTGGAGACGCCGATCCTGTCGGCCGCCGGCAACACCGAGCCGAATATCGAAAGTTTCCACACGTATTTCACCGGTCATTCTGACGCGGGCGCGCCGCTGCGCTGGTTGCGAACCTCGCCGGAGTATCCGCTCAAGCGTCTGCTCGCCGCCGGTGTGGGTGATTGCTACGAACTGGGGCGCGTATTCCGCAACGGTGAGGCCGGTGGCCGCCACAACCCCGAGTTCACCATGCTCGAGTGGTACCGCGTGGGCTGGGATCACCACCGTTTGATTGATGAAACCGTCGCGCTGGTGCGACAGGCCTTGGCGATGGTGGGGCGAGAGGCGACCTTGCGCGTGCTCACCTACCGCGAGTTGTTCATCGAAGCCGTGGCGTTGGATCCGTTTGTAGCCGATATCGCGCAGCTGCGCGCGGGACTCGGCGAGGTGGATATCCAGCCGGAGGGGCTGACCCGCGATGATTGGCTGGACCTGCTGATGACCCACCGTATCCAGTCGCAGTTTTCCCCCGATTGCATCACCGTCATTCACGACTGGCCGGCCACGCAGGCTGCGCTGGCACGCATTCGGCCGGGCGAACCGCCTGTCGCCGAGCGCTTCGAGCTTTACCTGGGCGCGGTGGAACTGGCCAACGGTTATCACGAGCTGACCGATGCGGACGAGCAGCGGCAGCGTTTCGAGCGTGATCTAGCGGTGCGGGCGACGCGTGGCAGCGAATTGCCGCCTTTGGACGAAGCCCTGTTGGCCGCGTTGCCTGCCATGCCGGCGTGCGCTGGAGTTGCGGTGGGTGTGGATCGGCTGTTGATGGCGCTGGCAGGCACGCCGCGCATCGCCGAAGTGCTGGCATTCGATTTCAGAAATGCCTGAAGGCTGCGGCTGATTTCTTCGGCGTGCCCAGACATGGCGCGGTCATGCGCCGGTCAAACCCGGCAGGTATCGGTGACGATCAACCGGTTCATGTCGTGAATGGGCCTTGCCGCCTTCACGGTGATGATGCTTTGATCACAGCCACTTGTGCAGGGTATGCAGTACCGGAGTCCATCCAGGCCATGAGCGGAAATTTCGGATGAAGGCAGTTTGCGCCGTTGTATTGCTGTTGGTCCCTGCGCTTTTCACGGCGAAGGCCGGTGAGCCTGTGGCGGCGTCCGCACAAGTGGTGCGCTGTGAATCCAAAGACATGCTGCGTGTGTTCTGCGAGATGGACGTGGGCAAGGGTGTGGAACTTGTGCGGCAGTTGTCCGAACAAAACTGCATCCGCGAAACCAGTTGGGGTATGGAGGGCGACGCGGTCTGGGTCAGCAACAACTGCCGTGCCGAGTTCGCAAAGCGCCAGCCAAGTACGCGTAAGAGCCGGCGAGTGGTGCGCTGCGAGTCGCGCGGCCGGGTTGAAATCTGCCCGGTGGTGCTGCGCGGTGCGCCGGTGCGATTGCTGCGCCAGCAATCGGTGCTGCCGTGCCGGGAAGGGCGCAGCTGGGGGTATGACCGCAACGAGATCTGGGCGAGCCGTGGCTGCCAGGGCGTGTTTGAAGTGGGCGCCGAGGACGGCTCGGGTTTCGTGCAGACGCCGCGCAAGGTGGTCTGCGAATCCAAGAGCAACCTGCGCCGCGAGTGCGGGGTGAGCGTCGAGCGGCGGGTGACGCTGATCGAACAACTGTCCAATGCACAGTGCCGCGAAGGCGAAACCTGGGGCTGGGACCGCAACGGTATCTGGGTGGACAAGGGCTGTCGCGGCGAATTCTCCGCCGATTGAACGACGCATCGGTGTGGCCGATTACAATGGCGGCATGAACGACACCGCCATCGATTACGCTCGCTACGACCATATCCGCCCGATCCGCTGGACCGGCGACGCCCTTGAATTGCTGGATCAGCGCAAGCTCCCGTTCGTGGTCGAGCATGTGTTGTGCCAGGACAGTGACGCCGTGGCCGAAGCCATTCATGCATTGACCGTGCGTGGCGCCCCGGCCATCGGCATCGCCGCCGCCTGGGGCGTGGTGCTGGCCGCTGCCGAAGTGCAGGCCGAAAACGGCGCCGCTGCGTTGGAACTGCTGGAGCCGGCGCTGGTCCGGCTGAATGCCTCGCGCCCCACCGCAGTGAATCTGGCTTGGGCGCTGGCGCGCATGCGCCGCGTACTGGCCGCAGCCGGCGCGGATTGGAAGCAGGTGCTGGCGCTCGAAGCGCAGGCCATTGCCGACGAAGACCTGGCTGCCAATCGCCACATGGGGGCGCTGGGCGCCGCGCTGATTGCCGACGGCAGCGGCGTGCTGACCCATTGCAATACCGGTTCGCTGGCGACCGCTGGCTTCGGCACCGCGCTGGGCGTGATCCGTGCCGGCAAGGCGCAGGGCAGCATCGCGCGCGTGTTTGCCGGTGAAACCCGGCCGTGGTTGCAGGGCGCACGTCTGACCGTGTGGGAACTGCAGCAGGACGGCATCGACGCCACCTTGATTGCGGATTCGGCCGCCTCGCACCTGATGAAGACCGGCGCGGTGCAATGGGTGATTGTTGGCGCCGACCGCATCTGTGCCAATGGCGACACCGCCAACAAGATCGGCACCTACCAGTTGGCCATTGCCGCCCGTCACCACGGCGTCAAGTTCATGGTGGTGGCGCCGTCCTCCACGGTGGACATGGGCACCGTCCATGGCGATGAGATCGAGATCGAGCAGCGTGACCCGGGTGAGCTGTACGGCGTGGGTGGCGTGCGTACCGTGGCCGAGGGCATTGCCGCCTGGAACCCGGTGTTCGACGTCACTCCGGGCGAACTGATCGACGCCATCGTCACCGAGCGTGGCGTGATCCTGAAGCCGGATCTGGCCGCGATGACCGCCGCATTCGGCAACGCCTGAGCGTAATGCCGAGCCATGCTCGGCGGAGGCTCTGCCGATAATTCCGAGGCGGAACATGGCGCCGCTCTGCGGCTTCGATCCGGCAACGCCGGGCGGCGCCTCGCTTCAGCTGGGAAGAAACCCGGCCAAGGTCGCCGTCAAGGACCTAAGTTCCTGATTTATTCCGGTAAAAGTCCCGCAATATGCGGCGAAAAATGCCCATTTGTGGTAGAGTCCATCGGTTGATTCTCGATTCCGACAGAGGTGGCCAAGCAGGCACCTTCGTCGGGCTGGATCGCTACCAGACAACGGAACCCGAATGGCAGAAAACGCCAAGGAAATCATCCAGGTCAACCTGGAAGACGAGATGCGCAAGAGCTACCTCGATTACGCCATGAGCGTGATCGTGGGGCGCGCACTCCCCGATGCTCGCGATGGCCTCAAGCCAGTCCATCGCCGTGTCCTGTTCGCCATGAGCGAGCTGGGTGCGCACAGCAACAAGCCGTACTACAAGTCGGCACGTATCGTCGGTGACGTCATCGGTAAGTACCACCCGCATGGCGATCAGTCGGTCTACGACACGCTGGTGCGTTTGGCGCAGCCGTTCTCGTTGCGTTACATGCTGGTGGACGGCCAGGGTAACTTCGGTTCGGTCGATGGTGACTCCGCCGCAGCGATGCGTTACACCGAGGCGCGCATGTCGCGGCTCGCGCATGAGCTGATGGCCGATCTTGACAAGGAAACCGTCAATTTCCAGCCCAACTATGACGAAAAGGAAATGGAGCCGACGGTCATGCCGACCCGGTTCCCGAACCTGCTGGTCAACGGTTCGGCCGGTATCGCGGTGGGCATGGCGACCAACATTCCGCCGCACAACCTCACCGAAGCCATCAATGCCTGCATCGCGCTGATCGACGATCCGTCGATGGACGTGGATGGCTTGATGGAATTCATTCCGGGCCCGGATTTCCCGACTGCCGGCATCATCAACGGCACGGCCGGCATCATCGCCGGTTATCGCACCGGCCGTGGCCGTGTGCGCATCCGTTCCAAGGCGGATATCGAAGTGGCCGACAACGGCCGCGAATCGATCATCGTCACCGAGATTCCGTACCAGGTGAACAAGGCGCGGTTGATCGAGAAGATCGCCGAGCTGGTCAAGGAAAAGAAGCTCGAAGGCATCAGCGAGCTGCGCGATGAGTCCGACAAGGACGGCATGCGCATCTACATCGAAATCAAGCGTGGCGAGTCGGCCGAGGTTGTGCTCAACAACCTGTACCAGCAGACCCAGATGGAGTCGGTGTTCGGCATCAACATGGTGGCGCTGATCGATGGCCGCCCGAAGTTGATGAACCTCAAGGAGATGCTGGAGGCGTTCCTCCGCCATCGCCGTGAAGTGGTCACCCGCCGCACCATCTTTGAACTGCGCAAGGCGCGTGCGCGTGCGCACGTATTGGAAGGCCTGACCGTTGCGTTGGCCAACATCGACGAGATGATCGAACTGATCAAAACGTCGGCCAACCCCGCCGAAGCCAAGGAGCGCATGCTTGCCAAGGTGTGGGCACCGGGCCTGGTGGGTTCGTTGCTGGCGGCCTCGGGGGCGGAAGCATCGCGCCCGGAAGACCTGCCCAAGAACATCGGCCTGGTCAGCGGCAACTACCAGCTCAGCGACGTCCAGGCGACGCAGATCCTCGAAATGCGCCTGCACCGCCTCACCGGGCTGGAGCAGGACAGGCTGACCGAGGAATACAAGGTACTGCTGGAAGTCATCGCCGGCCTGATCCGCATTCTGGAAAACCCGGACGTGCTGCTGCAGGTCATCCGCGAAGAGCTGGAGAACGTGCGTTCGGAATTCGGCGATCCGCGCCGTACCGAAATCCGTCACAGCGAAGAAGATCTCGACATCCTCGACCTGATCGCACCGGAAGACGTGGTGGTCACGCTGTCGCGTGCCGGCTACGTCAAGCGTCAGCCGGCCAGTGCGTATCGTGCGCAGCGTCGCGGTGGTCGTGGCCGCAGTGCGGCGGCGACCAAGGACGAGGATTCGATCGAACAGCTGTGGCTGGTCAACACGCACGACACGCTGTTGACCTTCACCAGCTCGGGCAAGGTGTTCTGGCTGCCGGTGCATCAGCTGCCGGAAGCCGGCTCCAATGCGCGTGGTCGTCCGATCATCAACTGGATCGCGCTGGAAAATGGCGAGCGCGTGCAGGCTGTGCTGCCGGTGCGTGAGTACGACGACAGCCACTTCGTGTTCTTTGCCACCCGCAACGGTACGGTCAAGAAGACGCCGCTGAGCGAGTTCGCGTTCCGTCTGGCGCGTGGCAAGATCGCCATCAACCTCGACGAAGGCGATGCGCTGGTTGGCGTTGGCCTCACCGATGGTGAGCGCGATGTACTGCTGTTCGCGTCCAACGGCAAGACCGTGCGCTTCGGTGAAGACAAGGTCCGCTCGATGGGCCGCACCGCGACCGGCGTGCGCGGCATCAAGATGGCAAAGGGCGAGGAAGTTGTCAGCCTGATCGTGGCCGAAAGCGCCGGTGGCGTTGAGGACGAGAGTGAAGAAGAGGGTAATGTCGTCGAGGAAGTGGTGACCGAAGGCGGCGAAATCGCCGACAACGGCGCCGACGACGCAGGTGCCCAGTACATCCTCACCGCGACCGAGAACGGCTACGGCAAGCGCACCCCGCTGGCCGATTACCCGCGCAAGGGTCGTGGCACGCAGGGTGTGATCGGCATCCAGACCAGCGAGCGCAACGGCAAGCTGGTCAGCGCGGTGCTGGTGAGCAACGAGGACGAAGTGATGTTGATCTCCGACGGCGGCACGCTGGTGCGTACCCGCGGTTCGGAAATCTCGCGCGTCGGCCGCAACACGCAGGGCGTCACCCTGATTCGTCTGTCCAAGGGCGAGAAGCTGCAGGCCGTTGAGCGCCTGGATGCCTCGCTGGATTCTGGTGACGATGTTGAGGATGAGTCCGAAGTGATCACGCAGGATGCAACGCAGGCCCCGGCAACGCCCGACGCCTGATTGCTGCTGCGGTAGAAAAGAGAAAACGCCGGCAATGCCGGCGTTTTTTTTTTGGAGAGCGCCCTCACCCCAGCCCCTCTCCCGCGTGCGGGAGAGGGGTTGGTCGCACGGGGAGTCGCAATACAGTAGGTCGCAAAGTACCGAGTCCCTCTCCCGCATGCGGGAGAGGGGTTGGGGTGAGGGCGCTTCTGCTTCACCGATTCAGCGACGAATAGTGATTGCTCCAGACAATTCCCAACGCTGCGCTCAGTCCTGCGACTAAGGTCGCAGCGACAGAATGACTCGTGGTGCACGACCCTCTCCGGCATATTTGGGATTGAGTGAGGGCAAGACCATGTACCAGAATCTGAGCCGAAATCAGGCCAACTACACGCCGTTGTCGCCGCTGGGTCTGCTGCGCAAAGCGGCAGCCGTGCATCCGCAGCGACTGGCGGTGATCCACGGTCAACGCCGCTTGAACTGGGCGCAGGTGTACGAACGCTGCCGACGACTGGCGTCGGCGCTGCGTGGCATGGGCATCGTGGAGGGCGACACCGTTGCCGCCATGTTGCCCAACATCCCGGCAATGATTGAATTGCACTACGGTCCAGCGATGCTGGGCGCGGTGCTCAATACGCTCAATACCCGTCTGGATGCGGAAACTCTGGCTTTCATGCTGGACCACGGTGAAGCCAAGGTCGTGTTCACCGATCGCGAATTTTCCCCCGTAATGCAACGTGCTTTGGCCCTGTGCAAAAACCCGCCGCGGGTGATCGATGTGGATGATGCTGCCGTTGTGCAGGGCGAGTTGCTGGGTGAGATCGAATACGAAGCGTTGCTGGATACCGGCAATCCCGATTTCGAGTTCACGCTGCCTGCTGACGAATGGAATGCCATCGCGCTGAACTACACGTCGGGCACGACAGGCGACCCGAAGGGCGTGGTGTATCACCATCGCGGCGCTTATTTGAATGCGGTGGCAAACATCATCGATTGGGGCATGCCGCAGCATCCGGTGTATCTATGGACGCTGCCGATGTTCCACTGCAACGGTTGGTGTTTTCCGTGGACGATGGCGGCAGTGGCCGGTACTCAGGTTTGTTTACGTCGCTTTGATCCGAAGGAAGTGCTGGACCTGATGCGTGAGCACGGCGTCAGCCATTACTGCGGTGCGCCGGTGGTGCATGCAGCGTTGGCTGCCGCGCCGGAAGCCTGCAAACAAGGGCTTGGTGGTCTGAAAGGGCAAGTTGCGGGGGCCGCGCCGACGGCGGTGGTGCTGGAGGAGATGGAGCGGATGGGTGTGGAGATCACCCACGTCTACGGCCTCACGGAAGTGTACGGTCCCGCCTCGATCTGCCAGCCAAGAGTGGAGTGGGCGGAACTGCCGATTGATGCCCGTGCCGAGTTGAACAGCCGCCAAGGTGTGGCCTGCCTGTTGCAGGAAGACATGCAGGTGCTGGATCCGGAGTCCCTGCAGCCGGTGCCGTGGGACGGCGCCACGATTGGCGAAATCATGTTCCGCGGCAACATCACCATGAAGGGCTATCTGAAGAACCCGCGTGCGACCGAAGAAGCTTTCGCTGGCGGCTGGTTCCACACGGGCGATCTGGCGGTGGTGTATGCCGATGGCAACGTCAAAATCCGCGACCGCTCCAAGGATGTGATCATTTCCGGTGGCGAGAACATTTCCTCGCTCGAAGTGGAAGATGTGTTGTGCCGGCATCCTGCGGTGATGGCCGCAGCGGTGGTTGCGCGGCCGGACGCGAAGTGGGGCGAAACGCCTTGCGCCTTCATCGAGCTGAAAGAGCAGGGTGAGCTGAGCGATGAAGCTGCGCTGGCGCATTGCCGGCAACACATGGCCGGTTACAAAGTACCCCGCAGTTTTGTATTCGGCCCGCTGCCGCGCACCGCCACTGGCAAGGTGCAGAAGTTCAATCTGCGCGACCGGGCCAAGGAGTTGGCCGGAGGCAAGTGACGTGAAGCGGCAAGCGTTCAGTGAATCTGCGCTTCATCCGTAGGTTGGGATGAAGCGCAGCGCAATCCCAGCGCAGTGCGCAAAACCATGTCTGCAGGAAGAAACCTCGTAATGCCGAGCCATGCTCGGCAGATGCTTTGCCGTTAATGCCTGAGCGGAGCATGATTCCGCATTACGGTGACTGTGTTGAATAACCTGGATGCTGGGATTTCATCCCAGCCTACGTTCCGGTCACTGCGGCGTGCGCACCATGCGTTCGAGCAGGTGCTCGACGATGCCGGCGGGATTGGTCGTTCGCCCGACATGCGTCACCGAGGTCTGCACCACCGAGCTGCGCTTTGCGGTGAGGAAATGGAAGCGGGCGCGTGGCGGCAATTGTGCAATGGGGCCGGCATTTGCCTGGCCTTCGCAGATGGCGACGATGGCATCCAGCCACGGCATCACCGATTCAATATCCAACTGAGGCGCGAATGCTTGCAGACGAGCCGTGTCGATCTCGATGGCGGCCTGCAGATGGCCCGCGCCAGGGCAGGAGACGATCACCCCGACGTTGATGAATTCCTCGCGTTCCACCCGCGGTACAACGCGGATGATCGCGTAATCATAGGTGTGCAGTGTGGGCACGGATGGCCTCCTGTACGAAGGCTTCGCGCAGTTGCAGGCGGCGCTTGAGGTAGTCGGAATACGCTCGGCGATAGACGGTGGCATCGGTGAACGCAGGCTCATTCTGCAGCCAGCTCTCGGGGATGTCGGCTACTGCGGCATCGATCACTGCATCGGTGAGCATCGGCGCCAGTGTTGCATCGGCGTCGGCAATTGCGTTGGCGAAAGGCAGTAATACATGGTCGCGGATCAGCTTGAACGGCTTGCCGCAGGCTTCGCCGGCGTTCTCCCAGTCGTGGTGGAAGTACAGCGCAGCGCCGTGGTCGATCAGGTACAGCTTGCGGTGCCAGACCATCAGGTTGGGGTTGCGTGCGGTGCGGTCGACGTTGCTGGTGAAGGCGTCGAACCAGACGATGCGCGAGGCCAGTTCGGCATCGGGCTGCATCGCGGCGGGATCGTAGTTGATGGCGCCGGGCAGGTAATCGCTGCCGACATTGGTGCCCTCGCTGGCGCGGATCAGGTCCTGGATTTCCGGGTCGGGCTCGGTGCGCGCGAACTCGCGGTCCAGCTCGACCAGCGCCATGTCCGGCATCGGCAGTTCAAGTGCCTGCGCCAGCTTGCCGACCACCAATTCGGCGATCAGTGCCTTCGGGCCTTGACCGGCGCCGCGAAACTTGAGCACGTACATGCCGTCGTCATCGGCCTCGATGACCGCAGGCAGCGAGCCGCCTTCGCGTAGCGGCGTGATGTAGCGGGTTGCGTGTACGGTCTTCACGGTTGGCGAGCCGGTACGGGAAAGGTGACAAGCCTAGCGTAAAGCCGTGAACGCGGGCGTCCTGCGATCACGGGGCAAGTCAGCGATGTGTGCTGCTCAGGCCGTCGCGTCGAATGCAGCGTGGTATTGCACGTGTGCAACAGGCGGTTCACCGCTGAACGACAGCGTCTGGAAGTACTCGGCCGGTACGCCGGGTAGCTCCAGTGCGGGGTTGGCCTTGAAGCCAAAGCGCGCGTAGTAGGCCGGTTCGCCCAATAGCACGCAGCCCGCGCTTCCCGCTGCTTGCAGGCGTGCAATTGCGGTCTGCATCAATGCCGAACCAACCCCCTGCTGCTGATGCGCAGGCGCTACCGAAATCGGCCCCAATCCGTGCCAGCCGTTGTCGCCGGAAGAAAGCGTCACCGGCGATACCGCGACATGGCCGATTACTTTGTCGCCCTTCACTGCGACCAGCGAGAGTGTCAGTTGGCCGGCGTTGCGTAACGCGGCGACGATGAACTGCTCGGTATGGCTGGAATATGGCTGTTCTGCGAATGCGGCTTGGGTGATCCGGTCGATGGCTTCGATGTCATCGGGACGTTCATCGCGGATATGCAGTTCGGTGTGGTGCGCGCCGGTGTTGTTGGATGACGGCATGGTCGGCTGGGGCATGGTCACGCGTTCCTTGAGTTGTGCCGCGGCAAACGTAGCGCATACCGGAAGCGGAGGTGTGAATGGCGTGGCGCGTCAGGGCCGAGCGTGTGATGGCTGCGGACCTGCGCGGATCACCTGATTGCGCCCGCCGCGCTTGGCCTCGTACACCGCGATATCCGCGCGTTGCAGTGCGTCGGAAAGATCTTCCGCACCTTCGACCATCGTCACTCCGAAACTGGCAGTCAGCGCTTCCTTGATGGGCGAGTAGGGCGTGCGCGACAAGGTTGCACGGATGCGTTCGGTGATATCGAACGCGGTGCCAAGATCCTGGCAGCGAAGCAGCAACACAAACTCCTCGCCGCCGAAGCGGGCAACCACGTCGTTCTGGCGCACCATGCGGGTCAGCAGGGCGCCCACTTCACGCAGCACATGGTCGCCGGCGGCGTGGCCCCAGGTGTCGTTGATGCGTTTGAAGTGGTCCACATCGCAGCCCACCAATGCCCAGCGCGCGCGCCGCTCGTTCTTCAGCCGCTTGTTGGCGATCTCGAAGAATGCGCGGCGGTTGAGCAGGGCGGTGAGTGGATCGTGATTGCGTTCGTGGCGCAGGCGGCTCATCAAGCCGTAAATCACGCTGCCGAGCAACAGAAAGACAAACCAGAGGTTGAGCATCAGGTTGATGGCCAGCATCCACAGCCAAAGCCCGGAGCGCGACAACACGGCACTGTTTGCCTGAAACGCGAAGGTGAATGCCGTCAACGGGCGGAGCAGCGAGTACGCCACCAGCACCAGATAGGAATAGAGCAGCAGCCGCTCGAATGCGCGCGCGGGGCGGCCGTTGCGCAACAGGTGCGGCACCGGCAACGCGAGCAGCAAGGCCATGCCGGCGTTGATCACGATCACGCGCGCACCGAGCTGGTCGGTGATGCGGGAGAAATAGAACAGGCCGCCCAAGGTCAGCGCGATGATGAATATTGCCGCCGCCGTGGACACGCGGCCGCCGCTGCGTGCCGCAAAGCCCTGGGCGCTGCCCAGAGAGCCCAGGCAATACGACGCACCTGTGACCACTGCCCACTGCGCCATCTGCGCATTGGTCATCAGACTTTGCGCGGCCAGTGGTAATCCCACCAGGATGTAGCCTGCGGCCATCCACAACAGGTAACGTTGCTCACGCAGTGAGTTCCAGCCTGCCACCAGTGACAGGCCAAGCAACAGCGAAGTGGCGGGTACAACGAGGGCGAAATACTGTTCTGCAGTGGCGCTCAAGGCAATCAAGCCACGTCAGGTGGTTCAGGAGAAGGGCGTGAAGTATATGGGCAGTGACAGCGGGCTGGACCAGATGGAACGCATTGTGCAGCCGCTGCGCGGGCCAATGTTCATCGTGATGCTGATGATGCTGGCCGGCTGCAATACGGTGCCGCAGGCGCCTGTTACGCCGGTGCAGGATGTGCGGGCGGACATTGAGCGGCGCATTCCGGCCAAGACCTCCGACCGGGACGGCTGGGCGGCGGATATCGAATCTGCGTTCGCTGCGCAACGTATCGAACCCACTGTCGAGAACATCTGCGCGGTGTTGGCGGTGATCGAGCAGGAGTCGGGTTATCAGGCTGATCCTGCGGTCGCAGACTTGCCGCAGATCGCACGGCGGGAGATTCGACGTCGCGCCTCGGACATGCGTATTCCGGGCCTCTTGGTGGATGCTGGTTTGAAGATCCAGGCGGCGGACGGCAGAAGTTACGGCGACAAGCTCGCACGCGTGCGTACCGAGCGCGACCTGAGCCGGTTGTACGAAGAAATCATCGATCGCGTGCCTATGGGCAAGCGTCTGTTTGCCGGCAAGAATCCGGTGCAGACCGGCGGTGCGATGCAGGTGGGTATTCCGTTCGCGCAGGCGCATGCGCAGGGCTATCCGTATCCGGTGGAGAGCAGCATCCGCGATGAAGTGTTCAGTCGCCGCGGCGGCGTTTACTTCGGCACGATGCACTTGCTGGGTTACCAGACGCCGTACACGCGCAAGGTGCACCGCTTCGCTGACTACAATGCGGGTTGGTACGCCAGCCGCAATGCCGCGTTCCAGAGCGCGGTGGCCCTGGCGAGCGGCAGTACCTTGGCGTTGGACGGCGACCTGCTGGTGCCGGGTGCCGCGCTGGATAAACCGGGGCAGACCGAGCGGGCGGTGCGTTCGTTAGGCGCACAGTTGTCGATGGATGAGCGTGCGATTCGCCGCGGGTTGGAACAGGCGGACACGCTGGCCTTCAGTGAAAGCGAACTACACGGGAAGGTGTTCGCCATTGCCGAGGCGCGGGCAGGGCATGCGCTGCCGCGCGCGGTGATTCCGGGCATTCGCTTGGACAGCCCCAAGATCACCCGCGAGCTGACCACCGAGTGGTTTGCCAACCGGGTGGATGGTCGATACCGGGAATGTCTGGCGCGCTGATTTCCCTGCGAAGGCGGTGGCCGTTTTCGCGTTGTACAAGGCTTTGTTGAAAGCGGGAGTGCTGGGACCTCATCCCAGCCTGCGTCGGTGTTGCGACGCTGGCTGAACACTCATTCCGCGCGTTGCGGATGCCGTGCCAATGCGCGCGAGCCGGTGATGATCATGCGGATCATCTGCGACATTTCTTCGATCAGTTCCGGGTCGCGCTCTTCCGGCAGATCCATCGCCATTCCGCCCATCGCGAAGATCAGGCGGGTGATGGCCTTGGCGGCCAGCGCCGGCTCGTGCAGGGTGGCGCCGTCTATCGCGGCCAGCCGTACGAGGTCCATCTTCAACTCGTCCTCGAAGTACACCAGCTCGCGGTCCACGGCTTCCTTGAACGCGTCAGAGCCGGCGGTGCCTTCGCGCAACAGCACATGCATCAGGCGGTCGTCAGCGCGCAGCTGTTCCATGAATGTTTCAACGGACAAACGAATCACGCCGCGATTGCTGTCAGCAGCGCGCAGCCGTGCCTGGCCGATGATGGTGCGTAGCGAACGCCCGGCCAGATCAATCAGCGCGACGGTCAGCTCATCCATGTCGCGGAACTGGCGATAGAACGAATTGGGCGCGATGCCGGCTTCACGCGCCACTTCGCGCAGGCTCAACGTGGAGACGCTGCGGTGGGGACCGATGAGGGCGAGCGCAGCGGCCAACAGGTCGTCACGCGAGATCGAGGCCTTGCGCGCGGGATGCAGGTCGTCTGGTGCGGCGGTGGGCTGGTCGTGGGTGCTCATCACGGCTCGGGCGGTCAGGTCGATGAATCATAGCCTGTGTTGCGTATATACAGCTGTATACACAGTCGTATGCTCGCCCGTATAGTGCGTCCCCATGAGCTCCGTCTACCGCAATGCCACGCCGCCAACGATTCCTTGGCTGAGCGAGGGCTTCTTCGATTTCTGGTCTTCCCGGGTGCATCCGCTGTGGACGTTGCGGCGGCCGTTGGCGCGTCTGGTTGCGCGCAATGCCGCCAGCTCGGACGCGGTAACGCTGGAATTACAGCCAAATCGCCATTTCAAGGGAATGCTGGCGGGCCAGCACATCAATCTTGGGGTGGAAGTGGAAGGTCGTCTGACGACCCGCAGCTACAGCCCGACGGTGCTGCCGAACGGCCACTTGGCGATCACGGTCAAGGCGATTGCGGGCGGCAAGATCAGCAATCATCTGGCGCGCGATGCGGCTATTGGCGAGGTATTTGCGCTGGGTCAGGCCTTCGGCGAGATGACGTTGCCGGCCGATGCGCCGCAATGCCTGTTGCTGTTGGCCGCCGGTAGCGGGATCACGCCGATGCGGGCGCTGCTGCGGCAGCTGGATGCGCAAGGCATGCTGGCGCCGGTGGAGCTGCGGTATTGGGCGCGTTGTCGCGAAGAACTCTGCTTCGTCGAGGAGTTGAATGCGCTGGCAAGCCGTCAACCGAATTTCCGCCTGCAGCTGCTGTTGACCCGCGATCCGAATGCACCGAACGCGCGTGTTGATGCGCATGATTTTTCAGACATCACTGCATTGAAAAACGCGCGCGTGCTCGCCTGTGGCCCCGGCGGTTTTGTTGAGGCAGCACGCCAGCGTTTGCAGGGGCAGGTGGCCAGCTTTCAAAGCGAGGCCTTCAGCCAGCCGCTGCTGCCCGCGCAGGAAGCCGGCAGCGTGCAGGTTCAACTGCTGCGCAGCGGCCGCACGCTGACGGTGCCGCGCGGCACCGCGTTGTTGCAGGCGCTGGAAGCCGAAGGCATTCAACCGGCCAGTGGCTGCCGCATGGGCATCTGCAACACCTGCGTGTGCGGCAAGGTCTCCGGCATTACCCGGCACACATTGACCGGCGAGTACGCCGATGAACCCTCCACTCTGCTGAAGCTGTGCGTCAACAGCGCCAGTACCGATCTCGCCCTGGAGCTGTAACCGATGTCTTCCGTGCATAACCGGGCGTTGTCGCCCGCCCAACTGCAGGCCTTTGGCGATGAGCTGGATGGCGTGCGCGCGCGTCATCAGGCCACGCTGGGGGCGAACGACGCGCGTTACATCCGCAAGGTCGTCGCAGCCGTGCGTTGGTGCGGTGTTGCAGGTCGCGGCTTGCTGTTCCTCGGTGCGTTCGTGCACAGCGTGCTGGCGCCGGCGTGGATTGCCGGCGTGCTGCTGCTGGCGTTGTCCAAGATTCTGGAAAACATGGAGCTGGCGCACAACGTCATCCACGGCCAGTACGACTGGATGGGCGACCCGAGCCTGCAGGGTAAAAATTACGAATGGGATATTGCCGGTACGTCGGAGAACTGGCGCAAGACCCACAACTTCCGCCACCACACCTACACCAATGTGCGCGGGCTGGATGACGATATCGGCTACGGCCTGCTGCGCATTTTCCCCGAGCAACGCTGGCAGCCGTTCTACCTGACCCAGCCGCTGGTGGCGGTGATTTTTGCGCTGCTGTTTGAGTGGGGCATCGCGATACAGGATCTGCGTGTGGGCCGCGTGCTCGCCGGCAAGGTCACGCTGCGGCAGTTGTGGAAGCAGGCCAGGCCGGTGCGCCGCAAGGCGCTCAAGCAGGTGTTGAAGGATTACGTGTTGTTCCCTGCGCTGGCCGGCCCGTTCTTCCTGCCGGTGCTGCTGGGTAATGTCGTGGCCAACATGATCCGCAACGTGTGGACGTATGTGGTGATCTTCTGCGGGCACTTCACCGCTGATGCGGAAACCTTCCCCAAGGACTGCATCCGCAACGAAAGTCGCGGCCATTGGTATCTGCGGCAGTTGCGCGGTTCCTCGAACATCACCGGCGGCAAGTGGATGGATGTGATGACCGGCAACCTCAGTCATCAGATCGAGCACCATTTCTACCCGGACATTCCTGCCAATCGCTATGCGGCGATGGCGGTGGAGGTGCGCGGGATCTGCGCCCGCTACGGCCAGCACTACAACACCGGTTCATTGCCGCGCCAGTTCGGCCAGGTGATGTGGCGCATCGTGCGGCATGCATTCCCGAGCAAGCCGGCTCCGGCGCGCCCGTTGGTGACCGAAAGCGATGACGGTACCGAGTCGATGCAAGGGCAGACGGCGAGCTGAGCCGGCTGTTGTAGGAGCGATCTTGGTCGCGAGGCTGGAGATGCATGCGCTTCGCGACCAAGCTCGCTCCTACGATTTAGCTAGCCGCGTACTGCGGCCTCTATTGCGGCGACATCAATCTTGCTCATGGTCATCATCGCTTCAAAGGCGCGCTTGGCCACGCCGGGATCCGGACTGTTGAAGGCTTCGGTCAGCACGCGTGGCGTGATCTGCCACGACAGCCCCCATTTGTCCTTGCACCAGCCGCAGTCGCTTGCCTGTCCGCCGTTGCCGACGATGGCATTCCACAGGCGGTCGGTTTCGGCTTGATCGTCGGTCGCGACCTGGAACGAGAACGCCTCGGAGTGTTTGAAGGCCGGGCCGCCGTTCAAACCCAGGCAGGGGATGCCCATCACCGTGAATTCCACGGTCAATACGTCACCTTGTTTGCCTGACGGGAAATCGCTGGGCGCGCGGTGCTCGGCCTGTACCGTGCTGTCTGGAAACGTGGCGGCGTAGAAGGTCGCTGCTTCCAGCGCAGTGCCGTCGAACCACAGGCAGATCGTGTTCTTGCTGACCATGACGTTTCTCCCGAATGGACGGCCTGCATAGCACGCCGAACATTCAGTCATCGTGGTCATTGCGCGGTTGTTTCAGCTGCCCGCGTTCACGCCGCCCGGATTCAGTTGACTGAATTCAATGCGGCGCGTGGCGTTGCAGCGTCGGCAGGTCAGGCGCGGCGCAACCAGAAATAAATCGGCAGGCCGGCGATGATCAGGCCCACGCCCCACAGCAAGGCCTCGGTGCCAATGCCGCCAATGGCGTACACGCTGAAAGCCAATGCGCCCGCTGCGGCAATACGCGACGGGATACCGCTACCGCGCCACAACCACGCCGCTGCGCCGGCCAGATAGGGCAGCAAGGTGGCAGCGGTGGACAGCAGCACCGAGAACTTGAACAGGTCCACCAGCGAGCGGTTGTAGTTGCAGATCACCAGCACGGTGGCCAGCAGGCAGCTGATGATGACGCCGAACGCCGGTGCGCCGCGCTTGTTGATGCGGGCGAATGCGCGCGGCAATACGCCATCACGCGCGGCCGCCATCGGCAGTTGCGCCGACAACAAGGTCCAGCCGTTCAGCGCGCCCACGCAGGAAATGGCCATCACCACTGCCAGCAGTTTGCCAGCAGTGGGGCCCCACAACGCAGCGGCGGCGTCGGCCATCGGCGCGCCGGAATTGGACAGTACATCGGCCGGCAGCAGGCCGAGCACGGTGGTGCAGGCCAGCACCGTGGCGATGCCGGCAATGGCAGTGCCCGCCACGGTGGCGCGGGCAATGGTGCGCGGCGCATCGTCAACGGATTCCGCTGGAACGGTGGCCGCTTCCAGCCCGATCATCGCCCACAGCGTCAGCGCCACGGTGGCGGCGGCCACGCTACCCAACGATTCGCCGCTGGGGTTGAACGGCACGTAGTGGCTGGTATCGATGAACCACAGCGCCACCAGCCCGAACAACAGCAACGGCACCACTTTGAGCACGGTGGTCAGCAACTGCAGGCGGCCGGCTTCGCGCACGCCGATCAGGTTGACGCCCGCACACAACCACAGCGCGACCAGCCCACAGGCGGCGGCGCTGACCGGCGTGGCGGTGAGTGCGGGAAAGATGGCACCGATGCTGCCAGCGAACGCCACGGCAATGGCGGCGATGGCGCACCACATCGAAATCCAGTAACTCCAGGCCACCAGAAAACCGGGCAACTCGCCAAAGGCGTTGCGCGCGAACACATACGGACCACCGGTCTGCGGCCAGCGTTTGGCCAACTGGGCGAAAGTGACCGCCAGCAGCAGCGCGCCGCATAGCGTGATGCCCCAGCCGATCAGGGTGGCGGCGCCATAGGGGGCGAGGGTGGCCGGCAACAGGAAGGTGCCTGAGCCGATCATGCTGCCCACCACCAGGGCGGTGGCGGACCAGAAGCCCAGCGGGCGGCGTGAATTAGTCATGAGTTACAGCAACGGCAAGGGTCACGCGGCGGCGCAGGTCGGGCCGGGCGGAACGGGAGTGGGGGCGGCAGCTGGCCTGAATGGACGGCTGCGGAATGCGGCGAATTATGACGGTTTGCCGGCCCGGCGGCGATCCCGGGCGCGAGTAATGACCTTTGGCCCTTTCCGTCTGGCGGACGCGAAGTAACGCTGGCGGCCTTGTTCTCCCTTATGGAAAGCGTTCATGACCCTTCGTCCGCTGGCATTTGCCGTTTCATTGTCCCTGGCCACCGTGCTGGGCGCCTGTACGCCATCTGCGCCGCCGGCCAGTGGTGATGCGGCAAGCCAGGCCCCACAAGCCGACAAGGCCGCGCAGCTGACCCAGCTGTACGCCGACTATTGGGAAGGCGTGCTCAAGCTGAACCCGCTGCAGGCGACCTTCCAGGGCGACAACCGCTACAACGACCAGCTGCCGGATTTCGGCTCGGCTGAGTTCCGCAAGCAGAGTCACGACTTCACCACCGAGTGGCTGGGCAAGGTCGAGAAAATCGGCGACGCCGGCCTGACCGGGCAGGACCTGCTCAGCTACCGCATCTTCGTGGAAGAGCAGAAGCAGTCGCTGGAAGGCGAGAAATTCCCGGGTTGGATGATGCCGGTGAACCAGATGGGCTCGACCGTGAGTTATGCGGTGATGCTGGGCTCGGGCCAGGTGGCGCAGCCGTTCAAGACGGTGAAGGACTACGACAACTGGTTGGCGCGTGCCGCCCGCATGCCGGTGCTGCTGGATACCGAAATCAGCAACATGCGCGAAGGCATCAAGGCCGGTGTGGTGCAGCCGCGCGTGCTGATGGAAAAAGTGGTGCCGCAGTTTGACGACATCCTGGCAGCCAAGGCCGAGGACAGCCAGTTCTGGGGCCCGATCAAGTCGATGCCGGCGGACTTCGCGCAGGCTGACAAGGACCGTCTGACCGCCGCCTATCGCACGCTGATTGCTGAGCAACTGATGCCGGCGATCAAGAAGCAGCGTGACTTCATCGCCAACGAATACCTGCCGGCTACCCGCGAAACCGTGGGCTTGGATTCGCTGCCCAATGGCCAGGCGTGGTACGCCTTCAACGCCAAGGAAAGCACCACCACCGCGCAGACGCCGGCGCAGATCCACGAGATCGGCCTGAAGGAAGTGGAACGCATCCACGGCGAAATCCGCACGGTGATGGAGCAGGTGGGTTTCAAGGGATCGCTGCAGGACTTCTTCAAGTTCATGCAGACCGACAAGCAGTTCGAGTTCAAGTCCGAGCCGGAGCTGCTGGAGCATTACCGCGGCCTGGAAGCCAAGGTCAACGCCAGCGTGCCGAAGCTGTTCTCGCTGACCCCGAAGGCGGCGTTTGAAATCCGTCCGATCGAGGCCTTCCGTGCCAAGTCGGCGGCTGGCGGCGAGTACATGCAGCCGAGCGAAGACGGCACCCGTCCGGGCATTTTCTACGTCAACACCTACGACCTGCCGACGCGCAAGACGTGGGATGCCGAAGACCTGTTCCTGCACGAAGCCATCCCGGGCCACCACTTCCAGCTGGCGTTGCAGCAGGAGCTGCAGGGCGTGCCGGCGTTCCGTCGCTTCGGTGGCGAGACGGCCTTCATTGAAGGCTGGGGTCTGTACGCGGAAAGTCTGGGCAAGGACCTGGGCGTATACACCGATCCATACAGCTACTTCGGCCGCCTGCAGGGTGAGCTGTGGCGCGCAGTGCGTCTGGTCGTGGACACCGGCCTGCATTCCAAGAGCTGGACCCGTCAGCAGGTGCTGGACTACATGTTCGCCAACTCCTCGGTGAGCGAGCCGGACGCCATTGCCGAAGCCGAACGTTACATCGCATGGCCGGGCCAGGCGCTGGCTTACAAAACCGGCGAGTTGAAGATCCAGGAACTGCGCAAGCGCGCGCAGGAAAAGCTGGGCGACACGTTCGACATCCGCGAGTTCCACGCCGAAGTGCTGAAGGACGGCTCGGTGCCGCTGGATGTGCTGGAAGAGAAGGTGGATGGCTGGATTGCTGCCAAGAGCAAGTAATTGGCATTAGGTGGGTTTGGAGAGGCACCGCGAAAGCGGTGCCTCTTTGGTTTTTGGGGTTTGTGGTTCATGGAGTGAAAGCGAAGCGCTTGCCCTCACCCCAACCCCTCTCCCGCTTGCGGGAGAGGGGCTTGAAGCTGCAGTTGCTCGAACCGCGTCCGCCTGCATTGCAGCGAGCCCCTCTCCCGCAAGCGGGAGAGGGGTTGGGGTGAGGGCAGAACCGCAGCCCTTGAGCCACGAAACCACCAATTGCTACCGAAGCAAGCAACAAAATCCACCCGCAAAAAGAACGCACTGATTCAGCCGGCAGCACCTGCGCAGCAACATGCCTGTGTCAAAGTACGTGGCATTCCTTGAGAACCTCCCAGCGGCCCGCCGGCAGTCAACGCCTGCGTCGCATCAACCGCTGTTACCGAAAATGACCCTACTCGTATCGCTGATCCTGCCGCTGCTCGGCCTTTGGCTGTGGTGGCCCGTCACTTCTCTGAGCAAGCGCGAGCGCCGTTGGCACATCGGCACCACGCTCGCGCTTGCGTTGATCGGTTTGAGCTTCGCCACGTTGTGGCGGATGAACGTGTTTGAGTACGCAGTGGAAGCCTGGATCCAGCTGGTATTCGGCTGGGTGCTGGCGATGTTCATCATCCTGCTGGTGTTCTTGATCCTGCGCACGCTGGGTTGGTTGTTATCACGTTTCGCATCGCGCGAGTCGCGGCTGGCGACGCTGTGGCACGGCAAACGCATGAACCAAACAGCGTCGGTGTTGATTGTGCTGCTGGCCACGCTGGGTATCTGGAATGGTCTGAAGCCACCGCAGGTGCATGAGCGCGACGTGGTCGTGCCGCGTCTGCCTGCGGAACTCGACGGCGTGCGCGTGGCGGTGCTCGCCGACCTGCATATCAGTCCGGTCAAGCGCACGTGGCGCACGCAGCGCATCGTCGATGCGGTGATGGCGGTCAAGCCCGACATCATCGTGTTGCCGGGTGACATGGTG
This sequence comes from Stenotrophomonas sp., assembly GCF_050737575.1. Lineage (GTDB taxonomy): Bacteria > Pseudomonadota > Gammaproteobacteria > Xanthomonadales > Xanthomonadaceae > Stenotrophomonas. The sequence goes on along the minus strand of NZ_JBOHXW010000001.1, from coordinate 126,065 downwards.
GACGGCGAGGTGGCGGATACCGCCGTGTTCGTCGAGCCTTTGGCCAAGTTGAGCGCGCCGCACGGCGTGTGGCTGGCACCGGGCAATCACGAGTATTACCACGGCTACAAACAATGGATGGCGCATTTCCGCGACATGGGCTTGGGCGTGCTGGAAAACCAGACCGCCATGCTGTCGATCAACGGCAGCAAGCTGGCGGTGTCCGGCGTGGGCGACCTGGCGGCCCTGCGGCCCAGCGCCTACATGCGTGGCGGGATGGCGCCGGACCTGCCGGCGGTGATCGCCGCGGGCAGGGGCGGGGATGCACACATCCTGCTGGCACACCAGCCCAAGCAGGCGCGCGAGGCGGCCGGAACCGGTGCGTTCAACCTGCAGATTTCAGGCCATACCCACGGCGGCCACATGTGGGGCTTCGACCGCTGGGTGGTGGCGCCGGCCAATCACGGCTACGTGCGGGGCGAGTACATGGTCAAAGACATGAGGCTGTTCGTCAGCAGTGGTGCCGGGCAGTGGGACGGCTTCACCGCGCGCCTTGGCGTGCCCTCCAGCATTGACGTGCTGGTGTTGAAGCGCGGAGTCGCTGACGGCCGTTGAGTTTCTGATGGAACACGCCTGGCTTCATCGGCAGCTGGAACAACAACGGCCCCTTTCGGGGCCGTCATCTGTGAAACCTGCTTCGTGGATTCAGAGCGTGATCTGCTCGAAATTCTCCACCCGCGTATGCCCGTGGGTAGCGTCGCCGGTGCGGGGCTGCGGGTAGTCGTTGATACGATCCAACAGCACGGTCTGCAGGCCAGCGTCGCGTGCGGCGTCCAGCTCTTCGACAATGTCGGACAGGAACAGAATCTCCTGCGGCGCAATGCCGATGGCCTGGGCAATGTGCGCGTAGCTGGCGGCTTCGCGCTTACCGCCTACTTCGGTGTCGAAGTTGCCGGAGAACAAACCGTTGAGATCACCGGCATCACTGAAGCCGAAGAACAGCTTCTGCGCCGGCACCGAGCCGGAGGAATACACATACAGCGGCAAACCGTTGGCATGCCAGCCGCGCAGCACGTCGGCAACTTCCGGGTACATATGCGCGGTGTAGTCGCCGTTGCGATAACCCACGTCCCAGATCATGCCCTGCAGCGCTTTCAGCGCCGTGTGCTTGCGATCCTGGTCGATCCAGCCCTGCAGGGTTTCGACGATGACGTCGTCCTGGCAGGCACTGGCGGCGATTTCGGTGGCGACCGCATCCAGCCACTGACGCACCTGCGGCTCATTGCCGTGGTCGCGCACGAAACCGGGCAACGCATTGCGGGCATACGGGAACAGCACTTCCTTGACGAAGGAGATGCTGGAGGTGGTGCCCTCGATGTCGGTGAGGATGGCTTTGATGGTCATGCGGGGGATTCCTGCGCGGTGCGTCTAAGGGCACGAATGCTTGGTTGGCGAGCGTTGGGGTGCAGTAGCTGGAAGCGGCCCTCACCCCAACCCCTCTCCCGTGAACGGGAGAGGGGCTTAAGCCTGGAGCAGCTCAGCTTGGCATCAGCTGGCGCTAGGCTCGTAGCGCGGGAAGCGCAGTGCGATGTCGGTGCCGGTGAAGTGGCCGACCCAGCCGTCCGGCTCGGTAAAGAAGCGGATGGCGGCGAAGTTGGGCGCTTCGCCCATGTCGAACCAATGGGTGACACCGTCCGGCACCGAGATCAGATCGTCCTTCACGCATTCCACTTCGTAAACCTTGTCATCCACATGCAGGGTGAACAGGCCTGAGCCGGCGACGAAGAAACGTACTTCGTCTTCCTTGTGGTAATGCTCGTCGAGGAATTTCTTGCGGATCTCGGCGCGGTTGGGGTTGTCCGGGGCAATCGAGGCCACGTCAACACTCTTGAAGCCATGCGCAGCGACCAAGCGGTCGATGTCTTCGCGATAGGCCGAGAAGACTTCTTCCTGACTGGCGCCCGGAGTAACTGGGTGTTTTGCCTGCCAGCGTTCAAACGTGACACCAATTTTTTTCAGTTCGGCAGCGATGACGTCGCCGTCACGGCTGTCGAGCAGCGGGGCGTCCGGAGCGGTGTCGTTGAAGATGCGCAGTCGGCTCATGGCGATGGACTCCATGGGTAGGGGAGGGGAGCGTATCAGGCACGGGCCGAGCAAGGCCCGCGCCGATTCGGAATCAGGAAATGGCGCGCAGTTTGAGCAGTTCCAGCTCGCAATGGAGCAGGAACTCGAACGCTTCCAGGTGGCGGCGCGCCTCGGCCATGTCGCGGCCCCAGGCATACAGGCCGTGACCGTCGATCAGATAGCCCCACATCGGGCCCTTGTCGAGCTCGGCTTCCACCTGCGCCGCGAGCACGTCCATGTCCTGGGTGTTGGGAAACACCTTCAGGTCGACGGCGGTTTCGTGGGTGGCATTGCCGTGCAGGGCCTTGAGCAGTTCGTAGCCTTCCAGGCGGATGTGACCCTGGCCGCCGAACAGGCGCGAGGCAATGGTCTGCACCGGCGAATGGGTATGCAGCACGCAGCCCACGTCCGGGAAGCGGGCGTACAGCTGGGTGTGCAGCAGGGTTTCGGCGGACGGACGCAGCGGGCGGCCGACGGCCTTGCCGTCAAAGTCCACCACCATGATGTCGCTCTCGATCAGCCGCCCCTTGTCCTTGCCGGACACAGTGATGGCTGCGTGCTGGTCGTCCAGTCGATGCGAGAAATTACTGCTGGTGGCCGGCGTCCAGCCCGATTGGGCAAGGTCGCGGATGTTGTCGATCAGCAACTGGGCCAGCTGGCTCAGCCGCTCAATGTCATAGGGGACGGAAGGCGCGTTCATGCCGGGCATTCTACTAAGAACGCCCGCCAGTTCCTCGCGCCCGGCAACAAGCCCGAGTTTGCTGAAGCCGGGCGCCTGCGGGCCGGGAGGTGTTTCATATGGCGCTGCAGCTTCCGGCCATCGAAGACAGCGCAGATCGCGCAGGGTTTCCGCTGGCGGGCGGGCAGACGGAGTTTCCCAGGGTTTGCCTGAGCCATCAAAAAAGCCCGGGCGTCAGGCGCCCGGGCTGTGGTCATTCAACCGCTGGAAGCTCAGCTGCGCTTGGCCTTGTTGGCGGCGTTGAGCTTGCTGTGGCGGATGCTGTAGGTGAAATAGATGAGGAAGCCGGTGGCCGTCCACACGCCCATCAGCATCCAGTTGTGCAGGGTCATGGCGGTCAGCAGCGCGATGCAGCTCAGCACGCCCAGGCTGCAGATCAGCCAGGCCATCGGGATGCGGAACGGGCGCGGCAGGTCCGGCTGGGTGCGGCGTAGCACCAGCACGCCGGCGCAGACCGCCGCGAAGGCGATCAGCGTGCCCATCGAGGTCAGCTCACCCAGGATATCCAGCGGGAACAGCGCTGCCAGCAGGGCGATGCCGATGCCGGTGATCACGGTGTTGATGTGCGGCGTGCGGTACTTGGGGTGGATCTTGGTGAACACCGGCGGCAACAGCCCGTCGCGGCCCATGATCATGAAGATACGCGGCTGGCCGATCACCATCACCAGCACCACCGACGCCAAACCAATCAGCGCGCCGATCTCAACGATGATGCGCAGCCAATCGAGCTGCGGATGCGCTGCCACCGCCGTGACCACCGGCTCGGCCGTGCCAAGCAGCTGATACGGCACCAGACCGGTCATCACCGCCGCCATGGCGATGTACAGCACGGTGCAGATGATCAGCGACAGCAGCATGCCGATCGGCAGGTCGCGTTGCGGCCGGTGCGATTCCTGTGCGGCCACCGACACCGCTTCAAAGCCGATATAAGCGAAGAACACCATCGCCGCGCCGCGCAGCACGCCGTCAAAGCCGTACTTGCCCGGGCCTTCATTGGCGGGGATGAAGGGCGTCCAGTTGCTGGTGTCCACATACTTCCAGCCGGCAACAATCACCAGCACGATCAGGCCGGTCTTGAGGATCACCATCGCCATGTTCATCGCCGAGGACTTACTGATGCCGACGTAACACAGCCAGGTCAGCAACAGCACCAGCGCGGCGGCCGGCAGGTTGGCGATGGCACCGGTCGGCTTGAGCTGGGCGTCCAGCGGTGCATTCACCAGCGCGGCCGGCAGATGGATGTCGAAATGGTTGAGGAAACTGAGGAAGTAACCGGTCCAGCTCACCGCCACGGCGGACGCGGACACGCCGTACTCCAGCACCAGCATCCAGCCGATGAACCAGGCCGACAACTCGCCGAAGGTGGCGTAGGTATAGGTATAGGCGCTGCCGGCCACCGGCACCATCGAGGCGAACTCGGCGTAGGCCATGGCGCAGAAGGCGCAGCAGATGGCCGCCAGTACAAAGGACAGCATGATCGCCGGGCCGGCATGGTTGGCCGCGGCCTGGCCGGTGATGACGAAGATGCCGCCGCCGATGACTGCGCCGATGCCCAGTGCGGTCAGGCCCCAAGGGCCGAGAGTGCGGCGCAGGCTCAGGCCGTTGGCCTCTTCATGCGCGGCGTGCGGGTGTTTGGTGGCCCAGAGTTGCTTGAACATGATTCGGGTCTTCGCTCGTCGTTGCGCGATGCAGGCGCAAAAAAAAAGCCGGCGCGCTAGGCGCCGGCGATGGAGTGGAATCAGGGGCTCTTGTTGAGCTTGCTGTGGCGGATGCCGTAGCCGAAGTAGATGCACAGGCCCAGCAGCGTCCACAGCACGAACACCAGCCAGTGCGCGGCAAATGCCATGGCGAACAGGCCCAGGCAGATCAGCGCGCCAGCCGGAGCGATCAACCACACGGCCGGAACACGGAAGGCGCGCGGCAGATCCGGCTTGGTCCGGCGCAGCACCAGCACGCCGATGCAGACCGTAGCGAAGGCGAGCAGGGTGCCCATCGCGACCAGTTCACCCAACACCGCAAGCGGCACCAAGCCAGCCAGCGCGGCGGCGATCACGCCAACGACAATGGTGCTCAGGTAGGGCGTACGGAACTTCGGGTGGACCTTGCCGAACACTGGCGGCAGCAGGCCATCGCGGGAGATGGTGTAGGCGATGCGGGTCTGGCCCATCATCATCACCAGCACTACCGAGGACAGGCCGGCGATGGCGCCGATCTCAACCCAGGTCTTCAGCCATGCTAGTTGAACATACGGTTCCAGTGCGGTGGCTACCGGCTTGTCGGTGCCCAGCAGGTTGTACGGCAGCAGGCCGGTCAGCACGGCGCAGACAATGATGTAGATCAGCGTGCACACGGCCAGCGAGCCGAGCAGGCCGATCGGCATGTTCCGCTGCGGGTCCTTGGTTTCACCGGCGGCGGTGGAGACCGCATCAAAGCCGATGTAGGCAAAGAACACGATGGAGGCGGCACGCAGCACACCACTCCAGCCGAATTCACCAAAGGTGCCGGTGTTGGCCGGAATGAACGGGGTCCAGTTGGCCGGATCGACATACATCACGCCAAAGCCGACGAACAGGCAGATCACGCCGACCTTGATCGCCACGATGACCGCGTTGACGAAGGTGGACTGGGTGACGCCGACGTAGAGCAGGGCGGAGATGGCGCCAATGATCAGCACGGCCGGCAGGTTGAACAGCTTGCCCGAGGCGACAAACTCGCCGTTTTCCCAACTGATGGGCGCGGCGCTCAGCGCATCCGGGAAGGGCAGGTGCAACGTGGTGGTAATGAAGCTGATCAGGTAGGCCGACCAACCCACCGCCACCGATGCCGAAGCGAACAGGTACTCCAGCACCAGACACCAACCGATGAACCAAGCCATGCCTTCGCCGAGGGTGGCGTAGGAATAGGAGTAGGCGCTGCCGGAGACCGGCATCATCGCCGCGAATTCGGCATAGCACAGGCCGGCAAACGCACAGGCCAGGCCGGCCAGAACGAAGGACAGCATGATGGCCGGGCCGGCATGGTTGGCGGCCGCCTGGCCGGTAACGACGAAGATGCCGGCGCCGATCACCGCGCCCATGCCGAGCAGGATGAGGTGCTTGGCTGTGAGGGTGCGCTTGAGCGTGGCTTCGCCTTGCAGGCTGCCTTCAATCGGCTCCCCGGCATCGATGTGCGCGGTGGGTTCGATTGGTTTGACCCTCAACAGTGTTTTGAGCATTCCGCTAATTCCCGAACTTGTGTAATGCACCCGGGCGCATGGAAACGACGGGGCGAATGGATGGCGCCAGAAACTGAACGGCTGGCAACGGTCCTACCTTGCCAAAGGCGGCCAAACTCGACAAGCGCAGGTGCAGCATCGACAGCGATAATGGCCGCTGCCTCAAATCAATGGGATGTGCTGACAGTCATGCTTGAACAGGATCAGAGTCTGCGCCTGGCGCTGGAAGAGTATGCACGGGCGGTTCCCGCGCAGGGCGATGTGGCGCAGGAATTTCTGGCGTTGCTGGACGCGCCGGGGCCGGATCCGTTCACCCGCGAGCGGCTGGAGGGCCACTTCACCGGCAGCGCGTGGCTGGTCAGCGCGGATGGCGAGCGGGCCCTGCTGACCCATCACCGCAAGCTTGGGCGCTGGCTACAGCTGGGCGGGCACGCCGATGGCGACCATGACCTGCCGGCGGTGGCGCTGCGCGAGGCCGACGAGGAATCCGGTCTGCCGGGGTTGGCGCTGGCGTCGCGGGAAATTTTTGATCTGGACCGGCACTGGATTCCAGAGCGGCGTGAGGTGCCGGGTCATTGGCACTACGACGTGCGCTATGTGGTGGTCGCCGGCGCCGACGAGCGTTTTGCGGTCAGTGAGGAGTCGCTGGATCTGGCGTGGTGCCTGGTGACGGATATCGCCCTGCAGGAAGACGAATCCATGCAGCGGATGGCTGCGCGCTGGTTGGCTCGGGGTTGATGTAAGAAAAAAGAACGCCCCGTGAGGGGCGTTCTTCGCTTCAACCTACGACACGACAACTCAAGCCGTTGTCTTCGCCGCTAGCTGCCGCAGCACGTACTGCAGCAAACCGCCGTTGCGGAAATACACCACTTCCTTCGGCGTCAGCAGCAGCACCTTGGCCTGGAAGCGCTTTTGAATGCCACCGGCCTTGGTCGCGGTGACCGTGGCGCTCTTGGCCTGGCCATCGTCCAGTCCGGTGATGTCGAAGGTTTCCGAGCCATCCAGCCCCAGCGTTGCGGCGTTCTCGCCTTCCTGGAACTGCAGCGGCAGCACGCCCATGCCGACCAGGTTGGAGCGGTGGATGCGCTCGAAGCTTTCGGCGATGACCGCTTTGACGCCGAGCAGGTTGGTGCCCTTGGCCGCCCAGTCACGCGATGAGCCGGTGCCGTACTCCTTGCCGGCCAGTACCACCAACGGCATCCCGTCGGCCTTGTACTTCATCGCCGCGTCGTAGATCGCCAACTTCTCGCCAGTGGTGCTGCCTGGGGCGTAATACAACGTATTGCCGCCTTCTTCGCCGCCAAACATCAGGTTCTTGATGCGGATGTTGGCAAAGGTGCCGCGCACCATCACGTCGTCATTGCCGCGGCGGCTGCCGTAGCTGTTGAAGTCCGCTGGCTGCACGCCGCGCGACTGCAGGAAGCGGCCCGCCGGCGAATCCTTCTTGATGTTGCCTGCCGGAGAAATGTGGTCGGTGGTGATTGAGTCACCAAACAGGCCCAGCACGCGCGCACCGTGCACATCGTTGATGCTGCCGACGTCCATGGTCATGCCATCGAAGTAGGGCGGATTCTTGATGTAGGTCGAATCGCTGTTCCACTCGTAGGCTTGGCCTTCCGGGGATTCAATCTGCGCCCAGCGGGTGTCGCCCTTGAACACGTCAGCGTAATTCTGCTTGAACATTTCCGGGCCGACGGTAGCGGCGATCATGTCGCCGATTTCCTTGTTGCTCGGCCAGATGTCACGCAGGTAGACGTCCTTGCCGGTGCTGTCCTGGCCCAAGGGTTCGCTGGTCAGGTCGATACGCACGGTGCCGGCGATGGCATAGGCCACGACCAGCGGCGGCGAGGCCAGGTAGTTGGCCTTCACTTCCGGATGCACGCGACCTTCAAAGTTGCGGTTGCCCGACAGCACCGAGGCAACCACCAGATCGCCCGCAGCGATACCGGCGCTGACTTCAGTCGGCAACGGGCCGGAATTGCCGATGCAGGTGGTGCAGCCGTAGCCCACCACGAAGAAGCCCAGCTTCTCCAGCTCGGTCAGCACGCCGGCTTTTTCCAGATAGTCGGTGACCACGCGCGAGCCCGGCCCGAGTGAGGTCTTCACCCACGGCTTGGCCTTCAAGCCCAAGCGCGCCGCATTGCGTGCCAGCAGGCCGGCACCCAGCATTACCGCCGGGTTGGAGGTGTTGGTGCAGGAGGTGATGGCGGCGATGACCACCGCGCCGTCCTTCAAGCGCAGCCGTTGGTCGCCGATGACGATGTCGGCATGGCCCTTGGCCAACTGCTCGTTGCCGACGGCTGCACCGCCACCTTCATTGATGAAGTCGGCAACGTCGCCGTTGCGCTGCTCGCGGTGGGAAGTGAGCCCCTTGAGTGCGTCGGTGAAGTTGCCGTGCATGTCTTCCAGCAGCACGCGGTCCTGCGGGCGCTTGGGCCCGGCCAGCGACGGCTTGACGTCACCCATGTCCAGTTCCAGCGTGGCGCTGTACTGCGCCTGCGAGCTGCCCGGTTCGTGCCACAGACCCTGCGCCTTGGCATAGGCTTCGACCAGCGCGATCTGCGCTTCACTGCGGCCGGACAGGCGCAGGTAGGTCAGCGACTCGGCGTCAATCGGGAAGATGCCGCAGGTTGCGCCGTATTCCGGTGCCATGTTGGCGATGGTGGCGCGGTCGGCCAGCGGCAGGTGCTGCAGGCCTTCGCCATAGAACTCGACGAACTTGCCCACCACACCCAGCGTGCGCAGCATCTGGGTGACAGTCAGCACCAGGTCGGTGGCGGTGGTGCCCTCGGGCATCTTGCCGCTGAGCTTGAAGCCGACCACCTGCGGGATCAGCATCGAAGACGGCTGGCCCAGCATGGCGGCTTCGGCCTCGATACCACCCACGCCCCAGCCCAGCACGCCGATGCCGTTGATCATGGTGGTGTGCGAGTCGGTGCCGAACACGGTATCCGGGAACGCCCAGTTGGTGCCGTCGATCTGCCGCTCCATCACCACACGGGCGAGGTTTTCCAGGTTCACCTGGTGGACGATGCCGGTGTTGGGTGGCACCACCTTGAAGTTCTCGAACGCCTTCTGGCCCCAGCGCAGGAAGCTGTAGCGCTCGCGGTTGCGTTCAAACTCAATCTTGCCGTTGATGTCCAGCGCGTCGGCGCGTCCGAAGACATCCACCTGCACCGAGTGATCGATGACCAGCTCAGAAGGGATCAGTGGGTTGATCTGCTCGGCCTTGCCGCCGAGCTTGGCCACCGCGTCGCGCATCGCGGCAAGGTCAACCACACAGGGCACCCCGGTGAAATCCTGCAGCACCACGCGCGCCGGCATGAAGGCGATTTCGATGTCGGGCTCTGCCTTTGGGTTCCAACGTGCCACCGCCTCGATGTGCTCGGGGCCGACGGTCTGGCCGCCGTCCTCATGCCGGAGCAGGTTCTCCAGCAGGATCTTCATCGAGTAGGGCAGGTGGGAGATGTCGTATTTCTGGCCGAGCTTGGGAAGGCTGCAGTAGGTGTACTGCTGGCCGCCAACCTCCAGTTGGCTGCGGGTGGAGAAGGAATCGCTCATACGGCTTTGCTCCTTTACATACAGATGGCTTGCCGCGGCTGGGGTGCCGCGCGGGCTTTCCGGGGCCTGCGCCCCTTGCATGAATGCCCGTCGAGTATGGACGAAGCGTTCACGGTCGGGGCGCGGCTGCAGCGGCCATTCTAGGCAACGGCTTGTTGCGCCGATGTAACGGTGGCGGGCCTGCGGGGCAGGCTGGGCGGTCAGCTGCGGGCTGGGGTATGCCGGGGCAAGTATGTATAATTCGTACATACTTCATTGGAGGTCCCATGGAAGCCACCGTAGCTGAACGCGGGCAGATCACCCTGCCCAAGGCGGTTCGTGACGCGCTGGGCCTGACCAAGGGCACCCAGCTCAAGGTTGAGCTGGACGGCAGCCGCATCATCCTGCGCAAAAGTGTGGACGACGCCATTTCCCGCGCGCGCGGCAAGTTCGCGCTGGACGGGTTTGAGTCGGCCGAACAGGCCATGCGTACCGTTCGCGACGAGGCCAGCGAGGCATGATCGCGGTCGACTCTCCGATCCTGATTGAACTGCTCAGCGATGGCTCGCGTGCCGACGCGGTGGAAGCCTGCCTGCGGCAGGCGCTGGTCGGTGGCCGGGTGGTCGTCTGTGGCACCACGCTGGCCGAGGTCTGCGCCTCGCTGCGCGGTGGTGCCGAGGTGCAGGAAGCACTGGAAGAAATGGGCGTCCACTTCAGCCCGCTGGAAGCCAAATCCGCATTGCGCGCTGGCGAGATGCATCGCCGCCACCGCCAGCGCAGCGGCGAAACCCGCCGCATCGACGATTTCATGGTGGGCGCCCACGCGCTGCTGCAGTGCGACGGGTTGATCACCTGGAACGACACGTTTTATCGCGACTACTTCAAGGGCCTGAAGCTGATCGTGCCGCAAGCCTGAGCCCATCCATTCTTTAACCGTAATACCCGGGAGTTGTCATGTTGGAAGCCTACCGCCACCACGTAGCCGAGCGCGCCGCGCTTGGCATCCCGCCGTTGCCGCTGACTGCACAGCAGACGGCCGACGTCATCGAGCTGCTGAAGAACCCGCCCGCAGGCGAGGCCGAGTTCCTGCTCGACCTGATCACCCACCGCGTGCCGGCCGGCGTCGATGACGCGGCCAAGGTCAAGGCTTCGTATCTGGCCGCCATCGCCTTCGGCACCGAAAAGAACGCGCTGATCAGCCGTGCGCGCGCCACCGAACTGCTGGGCACCATGCTCGGCGGTTACAACGTCGCGCCGCTGATCCAGCTGCTGGACGACGCCGAAGTCGGCGCCATCGCCGCGGAAGGCCTGAAGCACACGCTGCTGGTGTTTGATGCGTTCCATGACGTGCAGGAAAAGGCCAAGGCCGGCAACGCCCATGCACAGGGCGTGCTGCAGAGCTGGGCCGATGCCGAGTGGTTCACCTCCAAGCCGGAAGTGCCGCAGAGCCTGACCATCACCGTGTTCAAGGTGCCGGGCGAGACCAACACCGACGACCTGTCGCCGGCACCGGACGCCACCACCCGTCCTGACATCCCGATGCACGCGCTGGCGATGCTGAAGAACAAGCGTCCCGACGCACCGTTCGTGCCGGAAGAAGACGGCAAGCGCGGCCCGATCCAGGAAATCCTGTCGCTGAAGGACAAGGGTCACCTGGTTGCCTACGTCGGCGACGTGGTCGGCACCGGTTCCAGCCGCAAGTCCGCCACCAACTCGGTGTTGTGGTTCACCGGTGAAGACATCCCCTTCATCCCGAACAAGCGCTTCGGCGGCGTGTGCCTGGGTTCCAAGATCGCCCCGATCTTCTACAACACCATGGAAGACGCCGGCGCACTGCCGATCGAGCTGGACGTGTCGAAGATGGAGCACGGCGATGTCGTCGAGCTGCGTCCGTACGACGGCAAGGCACTGAAGAACGGTGAAGTGATCGCCGAATTCCAGGTCAAGAGCGACGTGCTGTTTGACGAAGTGCGCGCCGGTGGCCGCATTCCGTTGATCATCGGCCGTGGCCTGACCGCCAAGGCGCGCGAAGCGCTGGGCCTGCCGGTCACTGACCTGTTCCGTCTGCCGGTGCAGCCGGCCGATACCGGCAAGGGCTACTCGCTGGCGCAGAAGATGGTTGGCCGCGCCTGTGGTCTGCCGGAAGGCCAGGGCATGCGCCCGGGCACCTATTGCGAACCGAAGATGACCTCGGTGGGCTCGCAGGACACCACCGGCCCGATGACCCGTGACGAGCTGAAGGACCTGGCCTGCCTGGGCTTCTCGGCCGACCTGGTGATGCAGTCGTTCTGCCACACCGCGGCCTACCCGAAGCCGGTGGACGTGAAGACCCACCACACGCTGCCGGAGTTCATCTCCACCCGTGGCGGCGTCTCGCTGCGTCCGGGCGACGGCGTGATCCACAGCTGGCTCAACCGCATGCTGCTGCCGGATACCGTCGGCACCGGTGGTGACTCGCACACCCGTTTCCCGGTCGGCATCTCGTTCCCGGCCGGTTCGGGCCTGGTCGCCTTCGCCGCTGCCACCGGCGTCATGCCGCTGGACATGCCGGAGTCGGTGCTGGTGCGCTTCAAGGGCAAGATGCAGCCCGGCGTGACCCTGCGTGACCTGGTCAACGCGATCCCGCTGTATGCGATCAAGTCCGGTCTGCTGACCGTGGCCAAGGCGGGCAAGAAGAACATCTTCTCCGGCCGCATCCTGGAAATCGAAGGTCTGCCGGACCTGAAGGTCGAGCAGGCGTTCGAGCTGTCCGATGCTTCTGCCGAGCGTTCGGCCGCTGGCTGCTCGGTGCACCTGAACAAGGAGCCGATCATCGAGTACCTCAACAGCAACATCACGCTGCTGAAGTGGATGATCGCCGAAGGTTATGCCGACGCCCGTTCGCTGGCCCGTCGCGTCGAAAAGATGGAAGCCTGGTTGGCTGATCCGCAGCTGCTGGAGCCGGATGCCGACGCCGAGTACGCCGCCGTCATCGAGATCGACCTGGCCGACATCCACGAGCCGATCGTGGCTTGCCCGAACGACCCGGACGACGTGAAGACGCTGTCTGAAGTGGCTGGTGCCAAGATCGACGAAGTGTTCATCGGTTCGTGCATGACCAACATCGGTCACTTCCGTGCGGCCGCGAAGTTGCTGGAAGGCAAGCGCGATATCCCGACCCGTTTGTGGGTTGCACCGCCGACCAAGATGGATGCCTCCGAGCTGACCAAGGAAGGCGTGTACGGTACCTTCGGCGCCGCTGGCGCACGCATGGAAATGCCGGGCTGCTCGCTGTGCATGGGCAACCAGGCGCAGATCCGCGAAGGCTCCACCGCGATGTCGACCTCGACCCGCAACTTCCCGAACCGTCTGGGCCGCAACACCAACGTGTACCTGGGTTCGGCCGAACTGGCTGCGATCTGCTCGCGTCTGGGTCGCATCCCGACCAAGGAAGAGTACATGGCTGACGTCGGCGTGCTGGATGCAGCCGGTAGCGAGATCTACCGCTACATGAACTTCGACCAGATCAGCGATTACAAGGACGTGGCCGATTCGGTCAACGCCTGAGTTTGATCTGCGATAAGTGTTGAACGAAAAACCCCCGGTGAAAGCCGGGGGTTTTTTGTTGTGAGTAATGATGTGGAAACAGCTGGTACGGAACGTATTTTTGCAGGAGCGGCTTCAGCCGCGAAGCTGACCATTCGTGATTGGCTGCAGGCATTCTGCAATTGCATGCCGTTCGGGTTGCCGTCATCACGTGCCTCGCGACCGAGGTCGCTCCCGTGACCCAATCAACGTTCGCGGAATGCTTCCCGGGTTTTGAGGATCGGCTTGAGCAGGTACTCCAGTACGGTTTTTTCACCGGTACGGATTTCGACCGAGGCGACCATGCCGGGGATGATCGGCAGTTCCTTGCCGCCAGCCTGCAACGCACTCTTCTCGGTCAGCACCAACACCCGGTAATAGGTGTCGTCGGCGCGCCCTGCGGCGGCCTTCTGATCGTCCTTCAAGGTATCCGGACTGATGTGTTCAACCTTGCCGGTCAAGCCGCCGTAGATGGCGTAATCATAGGCGGTGATTTTGACCGTGGCCGGTAAACCGGGACGCAGGAACGCGACGTCCTTGGGCCGGATCTTGCCTTCGACCAACAGCTGGTCTTCCAGTGGCACGATTTCAAGAATGTGCTCGCCAGGTTGGATCACGCCGCCAATGGTGTTGACCCGCACGTTCTTCACCGTGCCGTGCACCGGCGCAGCGATGGTGGTGCGCTCGACCACATCGGCGCGGCCGACCAGATTTTCGTTGGTCTGCGACAACTCCATCTCCAACTTCAACAGCTCGGAGTTGGCATCGGCGCGATAACGGTTCTGGCGTTCGACTACCTGTGACTTGATGTCATTGGCCTGGCGGCGCATGCGAAGCAGTTCGACATCCGACAACAAGCCCTTGGCTGCCAACGGCTCGGCCAGGCTGATCTCACGCATGGACAGCGCGTAGCTGCGTTCCATCGCGGCGACGCTTTCGACCAACGCACGACGCCGTGCATTGAAGGCGCGGGTCTCGTTGAGCACTTCGTCCGGCGCGGCGCGCACCTGCTCGTCAAATTCCAGCGGCTGTCCATAGGCTTCGGCGCGAAGGCGCGCCAAGGTGGCCTTCAGCGAAACGACCTTGCTTAATGCTTCGCGGTAGCTGGCATTGGCGCGGGTCGGGTCGATCTTCAGCAGCACCTGGCCGGCGTTGACGATGTCGCCTTCGCGCACGTTCATCTCGGCCAGAATGCCGCCTTCCAGACTTTGGATGACCTGCTCACGGCTCTTGGAAATGACCTTGGCCTCGCCCTGCGTGATCTCTTCCACGCGCGCGATGGACGCCCAGATCAAGCCGGAGACGAGCACCGCGACCACCATGTACAACACCAATCGCGAGCCGGGCGTGGTTTGCGCGAGCAGCGATTCCTGCACGTCATTCATGAAGGCCGCATCGCTGCTGCTGATGTTGCCGGTGTCTTTGTTTCGCTTGAACCAGGAAAACATTACGGTGCCTCCTTGGCGGCAACATTGGTGCGTTGCACGCGCATGCTGGGCGGCGGAAGCTTACGCTCGGCCGGTGTGGCCGGAACAGCGTGAGCGCTGGCCGATTCGGTGGTCGGCGCGGCGTGAGCGTCGTTGGAGCGGGCTGCGGGTGCGGCTTCCGCGGCATTCGCTGTGTTCGCCAGTGCCGCCATCACGTTCGCCTTCGGGCCGTCGGCCACGATTTTGCCGCCGTCCACCACGATGATGCGGTCCACCAGACTGAGTACGGACGGGCGATGGGTGACCACGACCAAAGTCTGGCCTTCCATCGCGCGCTTGAGGTGATCCAGAAACAGCGCTTCGGTCTGCGAATCCATCGCACTGGTGGGTTCGTCCATCAGCAGCAACTTGGGTCGGCTCAACAGCGTGCGTGCCAGTGAGATCAGCTGGCGCTGACCACCGGAAACGCCTTCGCCCATTTCGCCGATGGGCAGGTTGATGCCGCGCGGGTGCGCGCCGGCAATGTGATCCAGGCCGGTGAGTCGCAGTACGCGCAGGAATTCTTCAGCGGTGGCCTCGGGCTTGCCGATCATCACGTTCTCGCGCAGCGAGCCGTAGAACAACCGCGCTTCCTGCGAGACAAAGCCCACGGTCTTGCGCCAATCGGCGGGATCGATCTGGTTGACGTCCAGGCCGTCGCTGAACATCTGCCCTTCAACCGGGGCATATAGCCGTGACATGACGCGCAGCAGCGTGGACTTGCCACGCAGCGCCAGCGCGCTGTCTGGCTCACCCGGCTTGTCACGGGTGATGATCGCAAAGGCGGTCTGCACAAACGGACGCGAGAAGCGGAATCGGTCCTCGCGGCCCAGCGTCGGGATCAGCATCGTCACATCGGCGCCGCCACGCTCCAATGCATTGACCTGCCCACCAATGTGCGCTTCACGGTCCTGTTTGAACTCCAGGCCGGTGCGGGCCGAGATCGCCTTGAGCACATCCGCAGTGATACCGCTGAAGCGGCCATCGGAATCGAAGTACGACAGCGGCGCTGTGTCGTTGCTCACCGCAAAGCGAACCACCGGGTTGCCGCATGACCGCCTGGTATCCATCGAAGCGACTGGTCACCTCGCCCACCTGGTTGTTGTAGTGCTCACTCTCCGAGCTCAGTACGTCCAACAAGGTGCGACGACCCAGGTGGTACCACTGCTCGTAGAACGCTTCGCGCACCTTGTTGGTTTCCACCGTCAGGCCGCGATACAACTCGGAGCGGTCGATCAAGGCGCGTGCGTCATGATTGGCAGCGCGGATGCGGTATTCCAAGTCCAACGCCTGCTGTTCTGCGGCCTTCCAGCCCGCTTCGGCGCGCTGCCGCGCAGCACGCTCGGACGCACGAGCAGACCCGCCCCGGAATGCGCCCCAGGAGAACGTCAGGCCAGTGTTCCATGCCGGCTCGCGCCCGCTTGAGTCTTCACCGGTTACCTTTCCCACCACCCAATTGACCTGGGGCAATGCAGCCGAACGCACCACGTCCGCCTGCAGGTCCGCCGACGATGCCTGCGCCTGCGCCTGACGAATCACCGGGTGATTAACTGCTTCGGCCAACAGCCATTGCAGTTCCGGCAACCGGATATCCCAGTACAACGCGGTCGGCAGCGATGGCAGCGGGCGATCCCCTATCATCCGCCGCAGATTGATCTCGATATCGCGCGCACGCGTATCGGCCGTGCTCCGCGATGCCTCAGCCTGCAGCAAGCGGGCACGCGCCTGCGTCAACTCACTTACCCGCCCCGCATCCACCGCAACAATGCCTTCCAGCATTTTCACCAGATCGCTCATGCGATCCACGTACTGCTGGCTGATGTCCACGATGATGCGCTGCTTGCCCAGTTCCACCAGGCTGGATGTCACCTCATAGGCAGACGATTCCAGTTCCGCCTCGAACGCCCAATCTGCCGCATTCGCCAACTGCGAACGCGCCTGGATGGTTTTGTTGATGCGTCCCCAGTCAAACACGGGCGTGGTCACATCAATGCTCAGCCGCGGGTCGCTGCTGTTGCCGCGTCCACCGGAGCCGAATTCAACCGAGTTACTGCCGCCCACGTTCACCTGCGGGTAGCGCTGACCCTTGGCTTCAGCGATATCCGCTTCCGACGCCGAGCGCTCGGCCAGCGCACGCGCCACCGTAGGGCTTCGGCCAGCGGCGGCTTCCACCACATGCAGGAACAGATCGCGCAGCTGGCGCTCGCCCGGCACCGACGCGCCCGTCGCTGACAGCAACGCTGCCGGCACCGTGCGATCCAACTTCGGCGTTTCGATCAAGCCTGGCACGAGCGCCGTTGCCGGAGCCGATTCGAACGTTGGCGCTGCCACCGACATTCCCAGCTTGGCCGTCGGCACATCCGGCGCATAGCGGGCGCCCTTAACCAGCGTATCCGTGCGTTCGATTTTCTCGAATTCCAAGGCCGGCGTTTCCGGCTGCGGCGTGGCCAACGGCGCCAGACTTTGACGCACAGCCTGAATCACTTGAAGAGAAGATGAGCGGCGCGAATCGATCAGCTGTGCAGCCACTTTCTCTACTTCTGCATCCGTCATTTTTGCAGCCGCAGCAGCCTTGTCTGGTTTCTCCGGCGCTACTTTCTCGAACTGCAGCAGTTCGTCATCGGCATACGCCTGCGAACTCAACAGCGCCATGCATGCCAAGGCAAGTGCGGATGCCGGAAGCAACGACTTCCTCGCCGAAGCAAATTGATGACGTCGGTTACCCGGCCGTGAACTGCGCATACTCACCTCTGAATGCACCACCTGCGGTGGCACGGAAATTTCAGATTGCCGCGCGGCACTGGCCACGCAAGCAATAACGTATCGACAACTGAATCGCTGAAGCGATGCATCACCCTGCGGTGGCTGCGCATTCCAGCGCCATATGATCGTGACCACGCATTGGGCATGCGGCCGAAGCAGTACGCCCAAGTAGATTCCAATGAATGCTCGCAACCATTCGCTTGGCAGAAAGATCAAGCTGACCCCATGCGCATTTACGCGCTACATATCAGCCATCGCATGCATCAGCGATGGCGAAGGCTAAGAGCCGCGCAATTCAATGTACATGGGACATGTCCTAAATCCGCGCCAATCCAGACTTCCTTTCATCCCACGATCAGACGCAGGTATCAAACGATCCGCTCAAGTTAATAGACACATGACTTTAACTAGGATTCGGACGATTAATACATGTAGCGTTTTGAGACAAATCTTATTTTCTCTACCGGGTTTCCCAATCAAAATCCCCGACTGCCGTGCAGGATGACTCACGGAGCACGTCCTATCGCGCAATCGACAGCCGCGCACATCAAAAGGCGGTCACCACAGGAACCTGCAATGACCACCTCCAATACGTCGACCAACGTCGACGACGCTGTGTTGCTGGCAAACAACGCCACAAGTATCAATGACACGCTGCTACAGAGCGTGTCCTGGATCTGCAATCACTACGAAACGCATCGCAGCACCGATGCACTGCTCGCCGGATTGCCTTATGCCGGAATGCTTACACCATCGTTGGCATTGTCCGCGCTGAGCAACGCGGGCATGACCGGCGGCGTGGTCAAGCGCAACGTGCGCTCGCTGCCCGCGCAAGTCATGCCGATGGTTCTGCTGCGCAAGGAACAAGGCGGCTGCATCCTGCTGGCCCGCACCGAAGTTCGTGACGAAGAGAACAAACGTCATCTGCGTTATTCGGTGATCCTGCCGGAAGTCTCCAACGAAGCCGTGGAGCTGTCGCAGGAAGAGATGGATGCGATGTACGCCGGCTACGCCATTTTGGTGAAGCCACGCGCCCAGGTCGATAACCGTGCTGGCGAAACCCTGCCCACGCCCGACGGTCATTGGCTGCTCAGCACGTTGTGGCGCTATCGCCGCTACTACCGAAGTGCCGCCATTGCTTCCGTGGTCGCCAACGTGCTGGCGCTGGCCAGTATTTTCTTCACCATGAACGTGTATGACCGCGTGGTGCCGAACCAGGCGTTCGTCACGTTGTGGTCGCTCGGCATCGGCGTGATCGTGGCGATGCTGTTTGAAGCCATGATCCGCTTCGTGCGCGCGCATCTGCTGGACGTCGCCGGCAAGAAAGCGGATCTGGTGCTCGGCGCGATGCTGTTCCGGCAAGCCCTGTCGGTGCGAATGGAACACAAGCCCGCCTCTTCCGGCAGCTTCGCCAACCAGTTGCGTGAGTTTGAATCGGTGCGCGATTTCGCATCGTCGGCGACGTTGGCGGCGATCTCCGATCTACCGTTCGTACTGCTTTTTGTCGGCGTGATCTTCTTCATCGGCGGGCCATTGGGCTGGGTGCCGCTGTTGATCCTGCCGCTGATCCTGATCATCTCCATCTGCATCCAATGGCCACTGGCTCGCGTAATGCAGGAGAACCTGCGCGAGTCCTCGCTCAAGCAGGGCGTGCTGGTTGAGTCGGTTGAAGGCTTGGAAACACTGAAGGCCACCGGCGGCTACGCTTACATGCAACGCCGCTGGGAGCACTTCAGCGCGCTGCAGTCAGCGACCTCGATGAAGTCACGCAAGCTCTCCAGTGCCGCGACCGGCGTAGTGACGTTGCTGCAGCAGCTGCAGACCGTGGCGCTGGTGATCACCGGCGTCTATCTGATCACCGACGGCACCCTGACGATGGGCGCCCTGATCGGCACCGTGATGCTGGCCGGTCGCGCCACCGCGCCGCTGGGCCAGGTGATTGGTCTGGCCGTGCGCTTCCAGCAAGCCAAGGCCGCGCTGACCTCGTTGAACAAGTTGATGGAACTGCCGGTGGACCGCGATGCCAATTGCGACTATTTGCCCAGCCCGGTACTGACCGGCCAGCTGACTTTGAAAGCAGTCGGCTTCAGCTACCCTGCTCCGCCGATGCAGCCCAATCCGCCGGTGCTGACCGCCATCAACATGACCATCAAGCCGGGCGAACGCATCGCTATTCTCGGCCGTATCGGCAGCGGCAAGCGCATTGCGTTGCCGGCTGGTCATGCACTGCGTGAGCTGCTGCAGCCAGCATGGGCATATCGATTTGTTGATTCCGAGAGCATGACGGCGTCACTGCAGATGGTGGCCAGCGGTCAGGCCGACGCAACAATGGCGCTGTTGCCCATTGCCCAGTACTACACCACCAGCCAGCACGAAGGCGCGCTGAAAGTTGCCGGCATTGTCCAGGACATGCCGACCGGCTTGTCGTTCGCCACGCGCAAGGGCGACACCGAGCTGGCATCCATCCTTGAGAAGGCGCTGCTGCAGATCCCGCCGGACGAGATTGATATCTTCCAGAACCGCTGGCGGCCGAAGCCCGAGTTGGCGAGGACCGCGTGGGTGGATTACCGCAGCCTGATCTACAAAGTGGGCGGAGCAGCGTTCCTGCTGATCCTGCTTTCGCTGGTGTGGAACCTGCACATCCGCAAGCAGTACAAACGCCGACAGCAGGCGGAGAACGCATTGAGTGAGCAGCTCAGTTTCACCGAGTCGCTGATCAACGGCACGCCGCACCCGATGTACGTGCGCGACTGTGACGGTCGCTTGGTGACCTGCAACAGCAATTATCTGGAAGTGTTTGGCGCCACGCGCGAGGCGGTGGTTGGCAAGACATCGCTGGAAGGCGTGAAGCTGGATGTCGAAGAAGCCCGGCAGTTCCACAACGATTACCTGTGGGTCGTTGAAAACGGGATGCCGCTGGAAATGGACCGCACCTTGCACCTGCCGGGGCGCATTCTGAGCGTGTATCACTGGATCCACCCGTATAGCGATTCGCAAGGGCAACTGAAAGGCGTTATCTGCGGTTGGATCGACGTCAGCGATCGCCGCGAGCTGATGGAGGATCTGCGCACCGCGCTCGATGCTGCCGATCAATCAAGCCGCGCAAAGACCACCTTCCTGGCCACGATGAGCCATGAAATCCGCACCCCGATGAGTGCGGTGATCGGCATGCTGGAACTGGCAATGATGCATGCCGAGCAGGGCCGCTTCGACAAGCCGGCCATTGAAGTCGCTTACGACTCGGCGCGTGGCTTGTTGGAGTTGATCGGCGACATTCTGGATGTGGTGCGGATTGAATCCGGTCACGCCAGCCTGTGTCCGCGCCGCGGCAATCTGCGCGAAGTCGTCGAATCAGTGGTCCGCGTATTCGACGGGCTTGCCCGGCAAAAGGCGATCACGTTGACGCTGCAGATGGACGCTATCGTCAACCGCGATGTGTTGGTCGACCCGATGCGGCTGAAACAGGTGTTGTCCAACCTGGTCGGTAACGCGATCAAGTTCACTGACAGCGGCGAGGTGAAGATCATCATCGACGGCAAGCCGCTGGCCGACGAGCGTCTGCTGGTCAGCGTGCGTGTGGAGGACACCGGCATTGGTATTGCCGAAGACGAACTGGCCGGGCTGTTCGAGCCGTTTGCACAGGCCAACCACGGCCACACCTCGCGCGGCGGAACCGGCTTGGGCTTGCCCATCTGTAAATCGTTGTGCGAACTGATGGGAGGTCATATCACCGCCCGCAGCGTAAAGGGCAAGGGCACCCGAATGACGCTGGAGATTCCGTTCAACGTGTTGCCGGCGTTGGAGGTCGCGGCAGTCGTGCAGGAAGAAGTGCAGGGCACCGAGCATCCAGTAATGCGCATCCTGGTGATTGACGACCAACAAGCCAACCGTGTGCTGCTGACCCAGCAGCTGACGCTGTTCGGGCAAGTGGTGTTCAGCGCCGAGAACGGCGAAGAAGGTTTGCGCGTGTGGCAGGAGCAACCAGTGGACGTGATCATCACCGACTGCAATATGCCGGTGATGAACGGTTACGAGATGGCGCGCGCCATTCGCAAGGAAGAAGAGCAGAACGGCATGGCGCCGTGCGCGATCATCGGCTTCACCGCCAACGCGCAGCCGGAAGAGAAGGCCAAGTGCGTACAGGCGGGAATGGATGATTGTTTGTTCAAGCCGGTGAGCCTGGCGACGGTCTCGCAGCTGCTGATGTCGTTGGCGGGTATGCCGCAGGTGGTACGGCCGCTGCCCAGCGAAGTAACCGAAAGCACGATCACTTCGATTCTGCGTGAACTGACCGGCGGCGATCCCGCGATGGGGGCGATGCTGCTGGAAGAAGCGCACCAGAGTTACATCGACGATTTGACCGAACTCGGCGCACAGCGACAGCAACTCGATCCGGCGACACTGGCGCGGCTGGCACACCGCATCAAAGGCGGCGCCCGCATTCTGCAGGCACAGGACATCGTGGCCGGCTGCGCGCAGCTGGAGCGCCTGTGTGAAGCGCAGCACCCTGATAGCGAAGCAATCCTCACCCTGATGCAGCAGGTTGAGCGGGATCTGGAACGGCTGATCGATGAGGTTGCGGCGTTCCGTGCTTCTGAACGCGCGGTGGCCTGAATCACGTTTGCCCTGCGCTTCGGTCAGGGGCAGCGTCGTTCAGCTCCGGGCCAACGCCAACAGCCGCTCGGCGATCCGCTCCAGTGGCACGATCTCGTCGACAGCCCCGAGTCGCACGGCGCTGCCGGGCATGCCCCAGACCACGCTGCTGGCTTCATCCTGAGCCAACGTTGGGGCGCCGGCTTGCTTCAACGCCAACAGGCCGCGCGCACCGTCCTCGCCCATGCCGGTGAGGATGGCGCCAATCGCGTTGGCGCCAGCGTTCTGTGCAACCGAGTTGAACAACACATCGACCGCAGGCTTATGCAGGTTGACCGGCGCGGTGTCATCCACGCGGCAACGCCAGCGGGCACCATCGCGGATGATGCGCAGATGGCGGCCACCGGCCGGCAGGTAGGCGTGACCGGGCAGGATAGCTTCACCATCGCTGGCCTCACGCACCGACATCGCTGAATGCTTGTCCAGGCGCTCGGCGAACGCGGTGCTGAAGCTGGCAGGCAGATGCTGGGTCAACACTACCGCAGGTGCATCGGCAGGCATGGTTTCCAACACCACGCGCAGCGCCTCGGTGCCGCCGGCCGACGCGCCGATGGCGATCAATCGATCCGTGGTGCGGAAGCCGAAACCCGGCGATGCGCTGGACGTGGCCAATGGGCGGCGTTGCAACGATGCCGACGCACGTACCCGCGAGCGGGCGGCCATCTTGACCTTGCTGCGGATTTCCTCGGCGTAGGCTTCCAGCCCGCGTACGACATCCAGCTTTGGCTTGGCGACGAAGTCCACCGCGCCCAGCGCCAAGGCTTGCAGCGTGGTATCGGCACCGCGCTCGGTCAGCGAGGACACCATCACCACCGGCAGCGGATGTAGCCGCATCAGGTTTTCGAGAAACGCCAGGCCGTCCATGCGCGGCATTTCCACATCCAGCGTCAGTACGTCTGGATTGAGGCGCTTGATTTTTTCGCGGGCCAGCAATGGATCGGCGGCAGTGCCTACTACTTCGATGCCGGGATCGGCAGCCAGTAGTTCGCTCAGCACCTGGCGCACCAAGGCCGAGTCGTCGATTACCAGCACCCGGCAGGGCGGCTGCAACATCATTCAAACAACTCCACGCCGCCACTGACCGGCGTGCGTGACAGCTTGGCACGCACGGCCGACTCGGCCGCCACAACTTCGGCATCGTGTGCATGCGGCAGGCGCTGCACCACCACGCGCCCGGTGATCGGGAAGAACCAGATCTTGCGTGGATGGATACCGCACAAGTCTTCGGCCACCACCGGGATATGTTCGGCCTGCAGGTACTGCCGCACGAACTCGGCATTGCGCGTGCCCACGGGATTGCTGGTAAAGCCCTTGAGTACATTGGCCCCGCCAAACACCTTGGCTTCCAGACGCTTGCGGTTGGCGCCGCGCTTGAGCAGGTCGTTGATCAGCAGTTCCATCGCGTAGCTGCCGTAGCGCGCGGGCGCGCCGTCGCCGACATTGCCTTCCGGCAGCAGGAAGTGGTTCATGCCACCGATGCCGAGAATGGGGTCGCGGATACAGGCGGCCACGCAGGAGCCGAGCGTGGTGGTCAGCGCGGTGTCGTCGTCGATCACCAGATATTGAGTGGGTAGCAGCTTGGCGGCAGTCGTCTGGAAACGACTGTCGTGGTAGCGCATCACCTCATCGGGATATCGCTGGGTGGGTTTCATGCGCCGCTCCGGCGGGTGCGACGGTACAAGGTGCGGCCGCAGGGTTGAATCAGGTCAGCGGCGTGCAGATAGTTTTCGGAATGGCCGGTATACAGCAGGCCGTCATCGCCCATGTGCTCGACCAGCCGCGACAGGATGCCGCGTTGGGTCGGCTTGTCGAAATAGATCATCACGTTGCGGCAAAACAGGGCATCGAACGGGCCGCTGACGTCGTAACGATTGGCCAAAAGGTTGAGCGGACGGAACTCGATGAGCGAACGCAATGCCGGAACCACGCGACATTTGCCTTCGTTGGGGCCGGTGCCGCGCTGGAAGTAACGGCGCTTGAGTTCGTTGTCCAGTCCGTTGATGCGCTCCATCGAATAGACGCCCTGGCTGGCGGTCGCCAGTACCTGGGTATCCACGTCGGTAGCGAGAATACGCACCGGCGGCGTCATCGTGCCGAAGGTCTCACAGGCAGTAATCGCCAGCGAGTAGGGCTCTTCGCCAGTGGACGCTGCACACGACCACAGCTTCAGCGGTGCCTTGTGCGCGCGCAACAGCAGCTCTTCATGCAGCTTGTCGAAGTGGTGCGGCTCGCGGAAGAAGGAGGTGAGGTTGGTGGTCAGGGCGTTGGTGAATGCCTGCCACTCCTCACCACCGTGCTGCTCCAGCTGGTCGAGGTAGTCCTTGAAGCTGCGCAGGCCAAGCGTGCGCAGCCGGCGTGACAGACGGCCGTAGACCATGTCGCGCTTGGCCGGCACCAGCGCGATGCCGGCGCGGGTATGGATGAGTTCGCAGACGCGTTTGAAGTCGCGGTCATTGAACTCGAAGTCACGCTCGCCGTGGCCGATGCTGGACATGATGATCTGGGCTCCGCTCAGCTGGCCAGCGCGTAGATGGCAGGCGTGTTGGTGGCACCTGAGGCATGGCCTTGATCCAGGCGGAACACTGCGACGGCTTGATCGAGCTGGTTGGCTTGTTCTTCCAGCGAACGCGCGGCGGCAGTAGCTTCTTCCACCAACGCGGCGTTCTGTTGGGTGGTTTCGTCCATCTGCATGACGGTCTGGTTGACCTGCTCAATGCCGGCCGACTGTTCCTGCGAGGCAGCGGAGATTTCGGCCATGATGTCGGTGACCCGCTGCACGGACGCGACAATCTCGCCCATGGTGGTGCCTGCCTGCTGCACCAACTGCGAGCCTTCGGCGACCTTGCCGGCCGAGTCTTCGATCAGCCCCTTGATCTCTTTGGCTGCGCTGGCCGAACGCTGCGCCAGCGTGCGTACTTCCGACGCCACCACTGCGAAACCACGGCCCTGCTCGCCGGCGCGCGCCGCTTCCACCGCCGCGTTCAGCGCCAGGATGTTGGTCTGGAACGCAATGCCGTCGATCACCGAAATGATGTCGGCGATGCGGCGCGAGGAAAGCGAAATCTGGTTCATGGTAGTGACCACTTCATCCACTACGGTGCCACCGCGCGAGGCGACGCTGGCTGCACCGATTGCGAGCTGGTTGGCTTGGCGGGCGGAGTCGGCGTTCTGGCGCACGGTGGAGGTGAGCTCTTCCATCGAGGCGGCGGTCTCTTCCAGATTGGCGGCCTGCATTTCAGTGCGACGCGACAAGTCGCTATTGCCGGTGGCAATCTCGCCCGCCGCCATATTGATGCTGTCAGCCGATTGCTGGATGCGCGAGACGATGCTCGACAGCTGCGCGATGGTGCTGTTGGCATCGTCACGCATCAGTGCGAATACGCCCTGGAATTCGCCGCGCATGGTTACGGTGAGGTCGCCGTCAGCCAGTGCGCGCAGCAGGCCGGAGATCTGCCCGAGGTTGTCGTCGCTGGTGCGCATCATTGCGTTCAGCGCACGCACCATTTCCAGGAAATCATGTTCAAAGCGGACTTCATCGCCGCGCTGGCTGAAGTCGCCGGCCGCAG
The DNA here is from genome assembly GCF_050737575.1 of Stenotrophomonas sp. Lineage (GTDB taxonomy): Bacteria > Pseudomonadota > Gammaproteobacteria > Xanthomonadales > Xanthomonadaceae > Stenotrophomonas. The sequence goes on along the minus strand of NZ_JBOHXW010000001.1, from coordinate 100,457 downwards.
CGGCCACGCCCAAGCGGGTGATCTCGCCGTTGATTGCGGCCAGGTTCTGCTTGATCGCGGCCATGGTGTCGGTGATGACACGCTTTTCGCCCGGCAGTAGCGGCATGTCCGGGCTGAGGTCGCCCACGGCATAGCGCTGCGCAATGGCAATCACCTGCATCTTCACGTCGATGTGGTTGGCGACCAGCGTATTGGTCTCGGCCACCATCACGCCGTAGTCGCCGGGGAATGCGCTGTCATCAATGCGGTAGCTGATGATGCCGGCATCGTGCTGACGGGCCATTTCATTCTGGGCGCTGATGACCGCGCGCAGCTGCTCCTGCATGTGCTGCATGCTGCCCAGCAATTGACCGGTTTCGTCACGGCTTGGGGTGTCAATGCGGTTGTTCATGCGGCCTTGCGCAATGGCGGTTGCCACGGCGGTGGCATTGCGCAGCGGCAGCACGATGCGGTTGCCGATTATCCAGCTCAGGGCGACCACCAGCAGCACCAGCACGCCGCCGGAAACGGCCATGACCGCAGTGAACTTCAGTGCTTGCGCCTGCACGTCGTCCATGTAGACGCCGCTGGACACCACCCAGTTCCACGGGCCAAACAGGCCGGCGTAAGCCAGTTTTTCCACCGGCGCTTCGCTGCCCGGTTTGGGCCATTCGTAGCCGACATACCCGCCGCCATTTCGTGCGGCCTGTACCTGGTCGTAGTAGATGCGTACACCGTCGTCGCCGCGGAAGTCCTTCATGTCTTTGCCGACAAGATCCACGCGGAATGGGTGCATCAACAACACGTAGTCGGTGTTGTAGATGTTGAAATAGTTGACGTCGCCATCCGAGCGCATGGCCTGCACCGCAGCCAATGCCTGCGTCTGCGCGTCGTGCAGGCTCAGTTCGCCGGATTGGGCGCGCTTCACGTAGTGATCGAGCACGCCGTAGCTGAGTTCGACCTGGGTGCTCAAGGCGTCCTTGCGGGTCTCATAGAGATCCACGTACTGCATGCGCGCCGCAATCACCGACAGCGCGATCACGCCCAACGCAATCAGGATCGTCAGCAGGTTGAGCTTGCGACGGACAGAGATGTTGGAGATGTAGTTCAACCAGAGACGATAGATATTCATCGAGAGGCGAGCTTTGACGCCGCAAGGGCGCTGGACGAGGAGGGTTACGCCTGTATCGGCCGCCGCGGCGCCAAGTTGAGGCCCATAAAGCACAACCCCGGCCGAAGCCGGGGTTGTGGGTGGATCAGAACTCCTGCCAATCAGAGTCCGCGATTTCGGCTACCGCAACCCTGCCTGGGTTGCGTCGGCGCGGTGCCGGTGCGGGCGGTTCAGCTGCCGTGCGCGGTGCGGGTGCGCGCATCACTGGAGCAGGTGCACGGCTGGGAGCAATCTCTGGCGCTGCGTCGTCGAGCAGGAACACCGAAACTGCCTGTGCCAGGTGGCCGGCCTGTTCTTCCATCGCGCGTGCAGCGGCGGTGGCTTCTTCGACCAACGCCGCATTCTGCTGCGTGGTTTCGTCCATCTGCACGACGGTCTGGTTGACCTGTTCGATGCCGGCGGATTGCTCCTGCGACGCAGCGGAAATCTCGGCCATGATGTCGGTAACGCGCTGCACCGAGGCGACGATTTCGCCCATGGTGCTGCCGGCCTTCTTCACCAGTGCCGAGCCATCGGTGACCTTGCTGACCGAATCGTCGATCAGTCCCTTGATCTCCTTGGCGGCGCCGGCCGAACGCTGTGCCAGCGTGCGGACTTCCGAGGCAACCACGGCGAAGCCGCGGCCCTGTTCGCCTGCACGTGCGGCTTCCACGGCAGCGTTCAGTGCCAGGATGTTGGTCTGGAAGGCGATGCCGTCGATGACCGAAATGATCTCGGCGATCTTTTTGGACGACTGCTCGATGCCGGTCATGGTCAACACGACCTGCTGCACCACGTCGCCGCCCTGCGAAGCGACCGACGCCGCGCCGATGGCGAGCTGGTTGGCCTGGCGTGCCGATTCGGCGTTCTGGCGCACGGTGGAGGTCAATTCCTCCATCGATGCGGCAGTTTCTTCCAGGTTGGCGGCCTGCTGCTCGGTGCGTTGTGACAGGTCGTTGTTACCGCTGGCTATTTCGCTGGCCGCCGAGTTGATGGCCGTCGAGGAGTGCTTGATGCGGCCGACAATGTCGGTCAGCTGATCGGCGGTGGCATTGGCATCGTCACGCATGGTGGCGAATACACCCTGATAATCGCCATGCATGCGCACGGTCAGATCGCCGCGCGACAGGGCCGATAGCAGCGCCGAAATCTGTTCCAGGCTGCTCGCGTTGGCGTCGAGCAAGGTGTTGATCTGGCCGGCCAGCTGCAGGAAGAAGCCATCCTTGCCATCGGTGTCGACACGGCCGCTCAGATCGCCGACGGCTGCCGCTTCGATCACCTGCGCCACTTCTCTTTCCACCAATGCCTCGGTGGTGCGATCGCGCCATTCGACCACATAGCCCACGGCGACGCCTTGATCGTCGCGGATCATCGAGATGATCTGCGCGAACTCGGCGTTGCCAAAACGCATGTCGCGCTTGAATACGCCGGTCTTTTCCAGCGTTTCCAGAACCTTCGGCGAATTTTCGCCGTTGTATTCCAACGCGGTGACTTGCTGGCCGACCAGCGGCTTGCTGGCATCGTAGTGCGTGAGCGTGGCGGTCAGGTCTTCGCTGTAGTGGTCCAGTGTGTCGAGCAGCGCGCGGTTGGCGTAGACAATCTCCAACTGCGAATCGGTCAGATAGACGCCGGTGGACGAGTAATCCAGCGCGGTGCGAATGCGCAGGTTCTCGTTGGCCACGATCTGTTCGGTTTCGTTGCGCTCGCGCAGGTCGCGCTGCATGCGCTGCATGGAACGCAACAGGTCGCCCACTTCATCGGCACGGGTGACGTCGATCTGGCCGTCCAGCTTGCCGCTGGCAACTTCGTTGGCGACGTTCACCGCACCGCGCATGGAATTGACCAGCGAGCGCGCGAACAGCCACACCAGCAGCAGACCGGCGCCCACGCCGACCAGCACGGCGATGATGATCAGCACGGCGGAGGTGGAATAGGTCTCGCCGGCCTGTTTGGCCGAGGCCTGGGCACGAACGTTGTCGTTGGCAGCCAATGCCTGCAGCGCGGCATAAGCCTTGCGATGCAGGGTGCGGGTTTCGCCGACGAAGGTGTCGATGGCGTCGTCGGGGAGATCCAGTTCCAGCATCTCGGCGACCGCGTCGTAGGAGCCAAGCGCCGCTTCCCAGTCGTGGACAAACGTCTCGAACAGTTTCTTCTGTTCCGGGTTGTCGATCAGCTTGGGATAGGCGGCGATGGTCGCAGCGATGTTGGCACGCAGTTCGGCAGAGCGCGTTTTGGCGTCCGCTTTGACGTCATCGCTGGCTCGTATCAAGCCCTGGTACGACGTGTTGCGGTACTCGCTGACCATGCCGCTGAGCTCGCCAGTGGCGCGCAGGCTGGGCAGGCGGCTGCTGGCCAGGTCGGTGGTGACATTGTTGAGCGAGTACAGGCCGCGATAGGCGACAACGCCCTGCAACAGCATCACGAACAACACGACGCCGAAGGTAAGCAACAGCTTGGGCTTCAGTTTGAGCGAATTGATCCACTGCATCTTTGCTACATCTCCGATGGCCGCCCGGGCGACGGGCGCGGCGCTGCGCTGTACGCCGGCTGGGCCGGCGCATTGGCGGGCTGGATTACTTGATGTTTGCCAACTTCAGGCCAGCCGGGGAGCTGACTTCGATTTCGGCGCGCGAGGAATCGCGCTGGATCTTGCCGATCACACAGACCGTCTTGCCTTCCAGCGTTTCCAGCGGGAAGCCGAACTTGCCGCGGTTGGCGCCGGCGATGCGAGCCGAGAAGGTGTGGCGCGGGAACATGCCGCCCATGTGCAGGAAGGTCGGCTGGCCCTCGGAGCCTTCGGCGTAGCGCGCCTTTTCGACCTTGCCGCAAACCATGCCGTCTTTGCCGGCGAAGCGTGCGGCGTTCTCCGGCGGGATCATTTCCGCGGTATCGGCGGCGGCATTGAAAGTGAAAGTAGCCAGGACGGCTGCCGAGAACAGCGGAAGCAGGTGCTTGTACATCTGTAATCTCCGAGAGGATATGTATGGCCCGCGGGGAGGCGGGCATACATTGGCTATCGGCAGTCGTCGCCAGTGATTTAAGTCACAAATTCAAAAATGTGACTTGAATATCACTTTCACTCAGGCGGCGACGTCTTCGACGGCAGCGGACTGGCCCAGATCGGCGATGTCGAGCAGGGTTTCGATGTCGAGCAGGATCAACATGCGGTCGTCCTGGGTGCCGATGCCGGAGATGAAGCGGGTATCCACGGCGGCGCCAAATTCCGGGGTCGGGCGGATCTGCTCGGCGGTGAGCGGGATCACGTCGGAGACGCTGTCCACGACGATGCCGACCACGCGGTCTTCCACGTTGAGCACGATCATCACGGTGAACGCGTCATAGCGCGCTTCGTCCAGGCGCAGTTTCAGGCGCAGGTCGATCACCGGCACGATGGTGCCGCGCAGGTTGATCACGCCCTTGATGTAATCCGGCGCATCGGGAACGCGGGTGACGGCGTCATAGCCGCGGATTTCCTGCACTTTGAGGATATCCACGCCGTAGTGCTCGTTGCCGAGGGTAAAGCTGAGGTACTCGCCGGCGGTGCCTTCGGCGGAGGTGCTGCGCGTGTCATTCATGGCGTTTCCTGATCCTGGCGTGGGCCGGTGGCTGTTGCACCGGTATCGGCGCCAGGGGCAGGGACTTTAGGACGGGAGCGGTAAGTGTCCCGGCCCGTGGTGAGCGTCAGCGCCTGCTTTCGTCGTTGCATGCATGCGTTACATGCTCAGCGCGGGCGATGTCCGGGCCTCACTCACCATTTGCACGCGCCTTGCGCAGGCGGTCGATACGGAAGATGTAGCGCTGGATCAGGGTATCGGCGCCGCGCGGCAAATCATCAAAGCGCAGGCCGACGCGGGTCATTTCCACACTGTTGGCCTGTTTTTGCAGACGAAGGTTGCAGGCGACCATGGCGGTGGTGATCGGCGGTGAATCGGGAATCTGCAGGACACAGCCGTGGTAGCGGCTTTGCAGGCTGAGCAGGCCCTGCGGTGCGGGCAGCATCAATGCGAGCCCGCCGGCGCTGATATCCAGCACCCGCCAACGGCTGGGTTCGCCGCCGTCGGGGTCGGGCAGCAGGCAATACGGCGAGTCGCCGACCGGCGTTTCCAGCCGATAGAACTCACGCCGTTGCAGGTGGTAGACCTCGTCCGGCAGCGGCACCTGGAAAGCGATGCGGCCGTCACGCTCAATGCGGCGCGGCTGCTGCAGCTGGAAGCGGACGGTGACTTTGTCCACCAGCCCGAAGCAGAGCAGGGTGGCTGCGCTTTCAGTGGCGCGGTTGAGCGAAGGTTGCGGGCTGGCGTCGAGCAGCAGGCCGTGTTCGTCCACTTCCAGTACGGCGCTGGGGAAGGACTGGTCACGGCCATCGGGATGCGCGTTGATCAGCGAACGCTGGTCGATCATCGACTGCAGCAAATGCCGGATCTGATGCCGGTTACGCACCATGTAACGGTCGTCGGCATACAGCTTGCCGGCGGCGCTGGAAGGAGTCGGCTCGAAGGGTTCGTTTACGGACATGGGTACGCTTGCGATGGGCCGAAAGACCAGTGGGCGAAAAACAAGCCACTGGAAACTGTGATAGCGGCCGCCCTTTTTACATCTTTAGCCCGGCTATTACGACCCCGTAGGCTCCGCGCGACAATCCGCGCCAGCCCGGACACGAACAGCGACACGCTGACTTGGCCAAGCCGGCAGCATGATCGCCGCCACCATTGGCCTGACCGGGACGCGCATGTCATCACTGCTGCGATGAAGTCGTGCCTTCCAGGTCGTATCCAAGAAGTCGGCGGCAGGCAGGCCGGAGAGTTTCCCGCCCGCCGCGGACAAGGCCCTTAGAACTCCTGCCAGTCGTTGCCGGTGGTTACCGGTGCGCGTGACGGCTGGCTGGGAATGGCGCGCAGGGTCGGTCGCGGCCGCTGCGCGGGCTTGGCGACGCTGGCGGCAACGCGAGCCAAGGACGCGCTGAGCGAATCGGAGAGGCGGAACTGCGCCACTGCGTCGGTGAGGTGCTGCGCCTGTTCTTCCATGGAGCGTGCGGCGGCGGTGGCTTCTTCCACCAATGCGGCGTTCTGCTGGGTGCTTTCGTCCATCTGCATGACCGTCTGGTTGACCTGTTCGATGCCGGCGGTCTGCTCCTGCGATGCGCCGGAGATGTCGGCCATGATCGTGGTCACGCGCTGCACCGAGGCAACGATGTCATCCATGGTGGTGCCAGCGCGCCGCACAAGCTGCGAACCCTCGGACACCTTGTCCACGGAGTCGTCGATCAGCGTTTTGATTTCCTTGGCGGCCGATGCCGAGCGCTGCGCCAGCGTGCGTACTTCCGTTGCGACCACCGCAAAGCCTCGGCCTTGGTCACCTGCGCGGGCGGCTTCCACCGCAGCGTTGAGGGCAAGGATATTGGTCTGGAACGCGATGCCATCGATGACGCTGATGATGTCGGCGATGCGTTGCGAGGATTGCTCGATGGACGTCATGGTGGTGACGACCTGGCCGACCACATCGCCGCCCTTGGCGGCGACTTCGGCGGCGCCGCGAGCGAGCTGATCGGCCTGACGTGCATGTTCGGCGTTCTGCCGCACGGTGGAGGTCAGTTCTTCCATCGATGCCGCGGTTTCTTCGAGATTGGCGGCCTGCTGTTCGGTGCGGCGTGAAAGGTCGTTGTTGCCGGTGGCAATTTCGCTGGCCGACAGGCTGATGCTGCCGCTCGATGCTTGAATGCGCGACACAATCACGGCGAGCTGGTCGATGCTGGCATTGCCGTCATCGCGCATGCGGGCGAACACGCCGTGGAAGTTGCCTTCCATACGCTGGGTCAGGTCGCCTTGGGCGATGGCCTGCAGCAGCTGCGAGAGATGGCCGAGATTGGTTTCGGTGGTCTCCATCAGCGAGTTGAGGCCGCCGACCATGTCGCGGAAATCGTGTTCGAACTGCCCGGCGTCGCCGCGCTGGCTGAAGTCGCCGATGGCGGCAGCACCGGCCAGGCGCTTGATCTCGTTGTTGATGGCCGACAGGCTGGCCTTGGTGCTGTCCATGGCATCGGTGATGACGGCTTTCTCGCCGGGCAGGCGGTCCATGTCGACCGACAGATCGCCGCGTGCGTAGTGACGCATCACTTCGACAACGCGCATTTTTACGCCGATGTGCTGCGCCACCACGGCGTTGACTTCACGCACCATGCGCCCGTATTCGCCGGGGAAGTTGGCTTCATCAATGCGGAAGCTGATCTGCCCTTCGTCGTGTTCGCGTGTCAGTTCCACCAATGCGGTGTTGACGGCCTTGAGTTGGCGTTGCATGTGTTGCATGGAACTGAGCAGCTGGCCCACTTCATCTTTGCGGGTGCTGTCGATGACGCCATCCAGACGGCCGCTGGCAACATCATCTGCGGTGCGCAACGCACTGCGGATCGGGCCGACGATGGAGCGGACGATGATCACCGCCATCACGGCGGACGACACGCCCAGCAACAGCATGAAAACAAGAATGGCGGTGATGCTGGCGGCCTGCGTTGCGGTGGCGCTTGCGGTCTCGCGGTCCAGCGCGGAAACGACGTAGCCACTGAGCTTTTCGACATCCTGGAACAGGTCGCGGCGGGCGATGCGCGACTGGTCGTTGGAGACAGCCTGAGCCACATCGAACTCGCCATTGGCGATGGCCTTGGACATTACGTCATGGGCGTCAAGATAGACCTTGGAGGTCTGCTGCATCTTGGCGTACAGCGCCTTCTGTTCTTCGCTGGCGGGCAGTGCTTCGTACTGCCGGCTGTGCTCGACCAGCTTCTGGCGCTGGTCGGCGATGCGCTGGTTGTACTCGGCAACGAACTCCGGTTCCTGCAGATGCGAAAGCTGGGAGAGCTCGGCGATGCGGATCTCGGCGAGATCGGCGCGGATGCGATCCAGATATTGAACGGCCGGCATGTAGCGCGTACTGACAGCGTCGAGCTGCACGCTGGCCTGCTTGAGTCGAACCACGGCAAAGCCGCCCATGGCGAGCGTGGCGATGGTGGTGAGGGTGAAAGCGACTGCGAGCTTTCGGGTGATCGTGAGGTTGCGAAAGAACTCCATCTCTTGCTCTCCGGATCGGCTGCTGAGTGGTCGTGCGATGGGGCGGCCGCGTCCTTTCATGGACGTACCGCCGTGAGGCGTGCACATCACCGCGTTGAAGCGGTGTGTTCAGAGCAGGTATCGGCGTCCAGCGTGTCTGGCTGTAGGAAATCCTATGAGAAGATTCTGAAACGTTCATCACAGAGCCTCACGCGAACTTCACATAACTGACGCGAGCGCACAGGTCAGTGCTGAAACGTGATAGGTCGCCGTAAGCGTTATTGTTACGCGTCACTTAATTCGCAGAAACTGCGAGATAGGGCGCCACCGCCAACGTTCATCGGCCAAAACGAAAACGGCCCCGTCGTTGTCAGACGGGGCCGTTGAACTGCGCTTGAAGGCAGGCTGATCAGAACTCCTGCCAGTCCTCACCGTTGGCGACCATCGGTTCCATGCGGCGCGGTGCCGAGGCCATGCGTGCAGGACGATAGCCGCTCGACGGTGCAGCGACGGCCGGCGCCGGCTTTGCGGCAGTGACCACGGCCGCCGGGCGCGATGTGGCGCTCACGCGGAACGCGGCAACCGCTTCGGTGAGAAGCACGGCCTGTTCTTCCATCGCCCGCGCCGCAGCGGTGGCTTCTTCCACCAGCGCGGCATTCTGCTGGGTGGTTTCGTCCATCTGCACCACGGTCTGGTTGACCTGCTCAATGCCGGCGGACTGTTCCTGTGAGGCTGCGGAAATCTCGGCCATGATGTCGGTGACGCGCTGCACCGAGGCGACAATCTCGCCCATGGTGGTGCCGGCCTCATTCACCAATGCCGAGCCTTCGCCAACCTTGCTGACCGAGTCTTCGATCAGGCCCTTGATCTCTTTTGCCGCACCAGCTGAGCGCTGTGCCAGCGTGCGTACTTCCGAAGCAACCACGGCAAAGCCGCGGCCTTGTTCGCCGGCACGGGCAGCTTCCACGGCGGCATTCAGCGCCAGGATGTTGGTCTGGAAAGCGATGCCATCGATCACGGAAATGATCTCGGCAATCTTCTTGGACGAGGCTTCGATGCCGCTCATGGTGGTGACCACCTGCTGCACCACATTGCCGCCTTGGCTGGCGACGCCGTGCGCGCCGATGGCCAACTGGTTGGCCTGACGGGCGTGCTCGGCGTTCTGACGCACGGTGGAGGTCAATTCCTCCATCGAAGCGGCGGTTTCTTCCAGGTTGGCGGCCTGCTGTTCGGTACGACGCGACAGGTCGTTGTTACCCGTGGCGATTTCGGTCGCGGCCAGGTTGATGCTGGAGGCCGCGTTCTGGATGCGGCCGACAATGCTGGCGAGTTGGTCAACGGTGGCGTTGGCGTCGTCACGCATCAGCGCGAACACGCCATTGAACTGGCCGTCCATGCGCACGGTGAGGTCGCCCTGTGCCAGTGCCTGCAGTACCTGCGAGACCTTGGCCAGGTTGCCGTCGGCGGTTTCCATCAGGTGATTCAGGCCGTCGACCATGTCGCGGAAGTCGTACTGATAGCGATCCAGATCACCGCGCTGGGTGAAGTCACCCGCAGCAGCGGCACTGGCCAGGCGCTTGATCTCGGTGTTGATCGCCGACAGGTTGGCCTTGATGCTGTCCACGGTTTCGGTGATGGCGGCTTTTTCGCCCGGCAGGCGATCAATGTCCACGCTCATGTCGCCGATGGAGTAGCGCTTGAGGATGTCCAGCGTGTCCTTGATGGTGCCCACATTGGCAGCGACCAGGCCGTTGGTGGCGCGCACCATCTGACCGTATTCGCCGGGGAAAGCGCGCTCATCCATGCGGTAACTGAGGCTGCCGGCGTCGTGCTGCTGTGCCATTTCGTTCTGCGCGGAAATCACCGACTGCAACTGCGTCTGCATGCGTTGCATCGACGACAACAGCTTGCCGATTTCGTCACGACGCGAGGTGTCGATACGGCGGTCAAGCTTGCCGGCGGACACGTCGTCAGCGACGCGGACGGCTTCTTCGAGCGGGACCATGATTGAGCGGATGATCGCCCAGGCCAGCACGGCAGACAGCAACAGGGAGAATGCCAGGACGCTGATCATGATGATCAAGGAATTCTTGTAGGCCTGCTTGGATTCGACACCTTGTTTGATCGACGCGGTCTGATTGTAGTTCGTCAGCAGCTTGAGCTGCTCGGCAAAGTCCAGGCGCGTTTGGCGCGATTGACCGCCAGAGATGCTGCGAGCCGTTTCAAAGTCATCTTGTGCGATGGCTGCTGCAATCTGTTCACGGGATGCGAAATAGGCGGCACGTGCAGCCTTTACCTTTTCGTAGAGTGCCATTTCCTCCGCCGAGCTTTCTGCATCGATGTCATCGTAGGCTTTCTCGGCGGCGTCGATCAGTGCGCGTGATTCGGCGATGCGCTCTTCGTAGTAAGCAAGCTCTTCGAGATTGCCCTGGTAGCCCAGCTGTGCCTGCTCGAAGTTGCGGTACTCACCCAGCTGAGCGCGCATTTCGCTCAGGGTTTGCACGGAAGGCACCCAGTTGTCGTTGATTTTCCCGAGCTGCTGGTCGGTAACGCTCAGGCGCCAGGCGCCAAACGTACCCAGCAGCAAGGTGAGAAGCCCGGTGCTGCAAAAGGCAACCAGCAGCTTTCGAGTGATAGACAGGTTCTGGAACCATTTCATTGGGGGCGTCTCCATTGCATTGAGCGTTGCGCGCAGGCCTTGAGGGGCTGACGGAACTTACGGTTGATTGAGCGAGGCGGCGGGCGCCTGTGGGGGGCTGAAACCATGACGTGCTGAGGTATCGGCGACCGGTGAGGGTTCTTGAGTGACCGAGAGAAACGCTGCTGAACGGTGTTCAGGCGCGTGATGGAAGCGGGCGTGCAGGCGCGAAAATTCAGCGCGGATGAAGCGTTTTCCCTTACCCGTTGCGGGATGGGATGGGCATAGTTTCTGCTGCACGTTTAGTGCGGTGGACATGCAGATCTGCAGATCGCGAGGCCGGCGGCAGCTCGAAAGTCAGTGCAACGCTACACATTCAACGTTGTGTCGGTGGTGCTGGGCGGCGGCAGGAACCGGCAACGCTTTGCGACGTATTCAGTGGCGCAATGGCACAGCCGAAATGCCGTGGATGGTGGTGTGCGCAAGCGCCCGCAATCCTCTCTAGCGGGGCACCTTCCCCGGGAAGAGGGGAGGATGCCCGGCACGCGTGAGAAGGAAGGCGGGCGTATGGCGTTTGGGCCGACGGAGGTGCTTTATGCCGCTTGCGGCATACGCAACGAGCGCACCAGCCCGCCGATATCGACGATCAAGGCGACGCGGCCATCGCCGAGGATGGTGGCGCCGGACACACCGCCAATGCGGCGGTAGTTGTTCTCGATGTTCTTGACCACCACCTGCTGCTGGCCCAGCAGTTCGTCCACTTCCAGCGCGATCTTCTGGCCATCGCTTTCGACCACGACAACCAGTGGGTCAGCGTGACTGTTGTCGCGATAGCCGTAGTGCTGGCCCAGCGCCAGAATTGGCAGGTATTCGCCACGCACGCGCAGCACGCGGCCTTCGCCGCCCATGGTGCGGATGTCTTCCGGCTGCGGCTGCAGTGCTTCAAGCACGTAGGCCAACGGCAGGATCAGTGTTTCGCCGGCGACCGAGACGGTCATGCCGTCGAGGATGGCCAAGGTCAGCGGCAGGCGAATCAATACGCGCGTGCCGGCACCTTCGCGGCTTTCAAGCTGCACTTCGCCGCCGAGCGCCTGGATGTTGCGGCGGACCACGTCCATGCCGACGCCGCGGCCCGACAGATCGGTGACCGCATCGGCAGTGGAGAAGCCGGGCTGGAAGATCAGGTCCCACACCTGTGAATCGGTGGGGTTGTCGGGCACGTTGAGGCCGCGTTCCAAGGCCTTGGCGAGAATCTTGTCTCGGTTCAGGCCGCGACCGTCGTCGCTGACTTCGATCACGATGTGACCGCCCTGATGCGATGCCGCCAACGTGATCGTGCCGGTTTCTTCCTTGCCGGCGTCGCGGCGTACGTCCGGCATTTCCAGACCGTGGTCGATGGAGTTGCGGACCAGATGCACCAACGGATCGGCGATCTTTTCGATCAGCCCCTTGTCCAGCTCGGTGCCTTCGCCAATGGTGCGCAGGCGCACCTGCTTGCCGAGGCGGCTGGAGAGGTCGCGAACCAGCCGCGGGAAGCGGCGGAACACCGCATCCACCGGCAGCATGCGCACGCCGATGACCGCTTCCTGCAGGTCGCGCGTGTTGCGCTCCAGCAGGTCGAGCCCGGCGAGCAGTTGTTCGGCGTGCGCCGGATCCAGGCCGCCCGACACCTGCTTGAGCATGGCCTGGGTAATGACCAGTTCGCCGACCAGATTGATCAACGCATCGACCTTGTCGACGCTGACGCGGATGGAGGATTCGGCTTCATGCGCGTGGGCGCCATTGGCGGCCGGCTTGGCTGCTTCGGCAGCCGCTGCGACAGCAAGCACCGGCTCGGCCGGTGCGGCTTCGATCGCAAGGCTCGGCGGTGCGGCAGGACGGATGTCCAGCTCGCAGTCGTCCACGACCCAGGCAAAGGTGTCTTCGATACGGCTGCGCGGCACCTTGCCAACCAGGCCAAGATCCCACGCCAGATAGGCTTCCAACGGATCCAGCTGCTCGAAGCCGGGCAGGCGCTGCATGCGCGGTTCGACGTGCAGCGAGCCGAGTGTTTCCAGTTCGCGAATGATGCGCAGCGGATCGTTGCCGCTCATGAACAACGATGGCGCCGGCACGAAGCCGATCTGCCACGCGTCCGGCGTGTCGTCCTGCTTGGCGACTGCCGCAGCCGCAGCCGGCGCCGGTGCTTCACCACTAAGTACGGCCTGCAGGCGGTCCGTAACGGCTTTCACTGCGGCCGGATCCGCCGCTTGGCCGTGCTCGGCTTCGCGCAGCAGCGCGCGAAGCACGTCGACCGAAGCGAGCATCGCATCGACGGCGTTGCTGGCCAGCGCACGCTTGCCCGAACGCAGTTCGTCCAGCAAGGTTTCGAGCACGTGGGTCAGGCTTGCGATGGCGTCGAAGCCAAAGGTGCCGGCGCCGCCTTTGATCGAGTGTGCAGCGCGGAACACGGAATTGATGATCTCCGGGTCCTGCGCGCCATCTTCCAGGGCAAGCAGGCCGGCTTCCATCGCATCCAGCCCTTCGCGGCTTTCTTCAAAGAAGGTGGCGTGGAAGCGTTGCAGGTCCATGCTCATCGGCGCGGTATCCGTTGGTAAGGCAGGTGAGGCTGATCAGCCCAGGACTTTCTGGACGGTGGCGACAAGCTGTTCGGGGTTGAACGGCTTGACCAGCCAGCCGGTGGCACCGGCGGCTTTGCCCTCGGACTTTTTGTCGGCAGCCGACTCGGTGGTGAGCATCAGCATCGGCGTGAACTTGTAGTCCGGCAGCTGGCGCAGCTCACGGATCAGCGAGATGCCGTCCATGTTCGGCATGTTCACGTCGGTCACCACCGCGTTGAAGCGCTGGCCCTTGGCGCGGCCCAGGGCGACGGCGCCGTCCTCGGCTTCTTCAACCGAGAAGCCGGCCGAGGTAAGGGCAAAGGAGACCATTTGGCGCATGGACGCCGAGTCATCTACCACCAGAATTCGTGCGCTCATGCGGCGTTCTCCACAGATTTCGTTGTGTCAGGGGTTGCTTCCAGACCGAGGGTCCGGAGGACGCCGAGCAAGCGCGCGGCGTCATGGAATGTTCCGGTTGCGTTGTCAAAAACGGTTGCGTGGCCGGCCTGTTGCCGGGCCAGCACAAACGCGCAGAGCACCTGCATGGCTGCGGTATGTACCCGCGAAACCTGGCTGGCGTCCACACGCAGTTCACCGCCTTGGCCAAGGTGCTGGGCCAATTGCTGTTTCAACTCGCTGGTGGTCTCGATACCGAGATCCTGCAACAGCGCCACAGTGCTCATCGTCGCTCCGGACAAACGTTACTGGGAGGTTTAGCGGCGTTGGGCCGGGAATCTTTAGGGCGGGTAGGGCAATGCGACAGAGAGTGTTAACGGACGCACGTTTCGGCACTCGCCCCTCCCCTTTTCGGGGCAAAGGAGAGGGCTGGGGTGGGGGGCTTTCCTGCGCCAAACCGCGCGCAGCCGAGCTCACTGCAGCAGACGTGTGGCATCCAGCAGGATCATCGGCTGACTGCCGACGCGGGCGATGCCACGGAACAGTTCGTTGGAAATCTGGCAGATGCGGGCGGTATCGGGTGGTTCGATCTGGGAGTCGGTGAGGCTGGCGACGTCCTCTACCGCGGAGACGCGCAGGCCCAGCACTTCGCCGTTTTCTTCCAGCACCACGATGCGGGTCTGTGGATCATCCGGCATGGCGGCGATGCCCAGGTGCAGGCACATGTCCATCACCGGTACGACTTGGCCGCGCAGGTTCATGATGCCGAGCATGGAGCTGTCGGTACCGCGCAGCGCCAGCAACGGCACGGGCAGCACCACTTCCTGCACCTTGAGCAGCTCCAGCGCGTAAGTCTGTTGACCGCAGCGCAGGCGCAACCAGCGTGAGGCGCGCTCGCTGGCGCGGCGGTTGTTTGGGCCGTTGGCCGGGTGGCGCGCCTGCGCCTGCAGCTCCTGCCAACTGTTGGGGCGAGCGGATTCCGGGGCCGGTTGCGCGCGTGCGATGGGGGCACGCGTTGGCGTTGGCATCGGCGCCGCGGTTGCTGCGCTTACACCGGCTGCGGTGTCGAAGGCGTTCTGCAATGCCGGGCTGTCGGCATGCGCCAGTTTGGCGCTCTCTGCCGGGCCGGTTTCGTAGATGACTTCGTCGGGCAGGTCGTCCCAGGTCGGCTTGGCGGCGTTGTCTGCAGCGACATCTGTGGGCGCTTGCGGGGGTTCAGGAGGCACGTCATCCCACGTGGGTTCTTCCGAAGCTGGCGGCTTGGCCTGCATCGCCGCCAGTGCTTCCTCGAAAGCGGCTTCCAAGTCAGCGCTGTCGCCGGGTATGGCAGCGGCCGTTCTGGGCGTTGGCAGAGGTGTTGCTGCGACGGCCACAGCCGGCGCTTCCACTGCAACCGGAATGGCTTCGGCCAACAGCTCGTCGAGGTAGTCGTCCAAGGCGCCAGCGGTGCTCATGCCGCCTCCTGTTCCAGTGCGCGGCCGTCTTCGCTGAGGATCCACTCCAACGCGCGACGGTACGCAGCGTGACCACGGCCCGGATAGTCGTCGCCCTGCAGCGGCAGGGTCAGCGCGGCCGCTTGGCTGATGCGGGTGTCCACCGGAATGGCGTCTTCCCAGACGCGGGCGCCGTGGCGGTCCTGCATCTGCTTGAGGGTTTCGTTACCGGTGCGGGTGCGGCGGTCGAACAGCGTCGGCAGCACCGAAATCGGCAGTGCGCGTTTGCGTGAACGCTGCACCATTTCGCCGGTGCGGACCATGCCGTCGAGTCCGTGCAAGGCCAGCGGCTCGGCCTGGGTGGGGATGATCAGGCGATCGGCAGCAGCCAATGCATTGATCATCAGCAAGCCGAGCGTGGGCGCGCAGTCGAGCAGGATGTAGTCATGGCGTTCGCCGTGGCGCGCAAGCGCCTGCTGCAAGGCCAGACCGAGACCGGGCTGGTTGGCGCTGCGCCGTTCCAGCGTGGCCAGCGAGGCTTGCGCGCACAGGTAGTCCAGCCCCGGAATGCTGCTGGCCCGGGCCAGTTCGGAAATTTCATGCGGCGGCGTCGCGAACAGTTCCTGTACGCCCTGCGGCACCGGCTCAAGCGGTACGCCGAAGGCACGGGTGAGCGAGGAATGCGGGTCCAGGTCGATCAGCAGCACCTTGTGGCCGCGCGCGGCCAGGCCTCGGCCGAGTGACAGCGTGGTGGTGGTCTTGCCGACGCCACCTTTCTGGTTGGCAATGGCCCAGATACGCATCATTGAACTCCTTCGATAACAGCAGGCACCGCGCCCGTGGCGGCGGATGCGCTGCCTGCCGGTGCTGCGGTGTCGGTGCGGGTGCTGGCGGTGGTGTTGCCAGCGCCTGGCAGATCGGCGGCCGCTGCGGAGTCGGCCAAAATGATGACCATCACCCGCCGATTGCGGTTGCGGCCTGCGGCTTGATCGTTGCTTTCGCGCGGACGGAATTCGCCATAGCCGACCATCGCCAGCCGTGCCGGTTGCACGCCGTGGTCGGCGAACAGATGGACCACGCTGGCGGCACGACCGGCGGACAATTCCCAGTTGGAGGGGAACTGCGCGGTGGCGATGGGCAGGTTGTCGGTGTGGCCTTCCACGCGCACGCCGTTGGGTGCGTCGAGCAGCACGTCGGCGAGTTTGCCCAAGGTGTCGCGGGCGCTGACATCCAGTGCGGCCGAGCCGGTGCTGAAAAGAATGTCGCTGTTGATTTCTACTTCCAGCCACAACTCGGTGCGACGCACGGTAATCACGCCCTGTTTGACCAGTGGCGCCAGCGTCGAGCTCAAGCGGTCGGCGATCTGGTTCAACTGGCGTTCGGCGCGCTTGAGTTGTTCCTGGTTGTGCGCGGACACAGGCAGTCGCATATGCGATGCCATCGATGGCAGTTGGGTGGGATCAGGCATGGCGCCGCCGGTCATGCTCGGCGAGCGGATCACCGATGGCGTGTCATGGCCGCCGCCCTGGATCTGCATGTTGCCGACCTGCACCTGGGTGATGGTGCGCGGCGCGCCGCCAAATGCAGTGGACAGCGAGTCGGCCATCACCCGGTACTTGCCCTCGTTGAGCGAGGAGATGGCGTACATCACCACGAAAAAAGCGAGCAACAGGGTCATCAAGTCGGCGTAGGGAATGGCCCAGGCTTCGTGATTGCCGTGCTCTTCGTGGCGCTTGCGACGTGCCATGGCTCAGTTCACGAACCCGGCAAGGCTGTTTTCGATGTTGCGCGGGTTCTCGCCCTGGGCGATGGCGATCAGGCCTTCGATGACCATTTCGCGTTCGCGGGTGGTGTGCGCGATCACGCCCTTGAGCTTGGCCGACACCGGCAGAAACAGCAGGTTGGCCGAGGCGATGCCGTAGATGGTGGCGGTGAACGCAGCCGCGATGCCGTGGCCGAGCTTGCTCGGGTCGGCCAGGTTCTTCATCACTGCGATCAGGCCCAGTACGGCACCGATGATGCCCAGCGTCGGTGCGTAGATGCCCATGCCCTCGAATACTTTGGTGGCGGCCAGATCCTGCTGCTCCTGGCTGCCCAGTTCGATCTCCATCATGTGGCGGATGGTGTCCGGCTCCACGCCATCCACCACCAACTGCAGGCCTTTGCGGATGAAGGCGTCGTCCTGCATGTCCACTTGTGGCTCCAGACCGAGCAGGCCCTGACGGCGAGCGATGTTGCTCCAGTCCACGATCTGCTGGATCAGGGCGCGACGATCCGTTGCCGGCGGCTTGATCACCCAGCGCACGATCTTGAAAGCGTGCTTGAACACGGCCGGCGAGGTATGCAGCAGGATCGCGGCAAGCGTGCCGACGATGACGATCACAAAGGCTGCGGGCGACCACAACGAGGACAGGCCGGCACCTTTGAGGATGCTGCCGCCCACCAGTGAGAGCAGGGCGAGGAAAAGTCCAATGATGCTGAGTCGGTCCATGGTGTTGGATATCGGCCTGGTGAATGCGGTCTTGAGTTGGTGAGGCGGGAGCGGATGTGTTGGCTGGTGCTTGAGCCCCTCTCCCGCGTGCGGGAGAGGGGGTGGGGTGAGGGAGGCTTCTAGCTCAAAAGCCCCTCACCCGCCCTTCGGGCACCCTCTCCCGCAAGCGGGAGAGGGGAGGTTGGATTGCAGCCTTCATGTACGGTCCGCCACATTGCGTGCTCGCGTACGCCACTTACCCCTGCACTCCACGCAAGCCATCCACGTCGAGAATCAGTGCCATGCGGCCGTCGCCGATCAAGGTGGCGCCGGCATAGCCCTTGAGGCCGCGCAACGCGCGGGGCAGTGGCTTGATGACGACTTCCTCGCGGCCGCGCACTTGATCCACCACCAATCCGAAACGGGTTTCGCCCATCTGCAGCACCACGATGGTCAGCAGCGTGGTCGGCATCGGCGTGACGCCCAGCCATTGGCGCAGGTCCAGCAATGCCAGCGTGTGGGTTTTGCGATCAAGTACGGCGCGGCCATCAAACCAGCCCAGCGAGGTGGCCGGTGCATGCAGCACTTCCATCACGCGGGCCAGCGGCAACGCGTAAACGTCTTCGCCTGCTTGCACCAACAACGTCGGCAGGATCGCCAGCGTCAGTGGCACGCGGATCAGGAAGCGGCTGCCTCGGCCCAGTTCGGACTGGATTTGAATCTGCCCGCTGAGTTCGCGGATGCGCGACTGCACCACATCCATGCCAACGCCACGGCCGGAAATGTCGGTGACCTGCTGCTTGGTCGAGAAGCCGGGCAGGAACACCAGATGCAGGCATTCTTCGCTGGTCAGGCGGGCCGCCGCTTCGGGATCGATCAAGCCTTTTTCGCGGGCCTTGGCGCGCAGGCGTTCGGGGTCGATACCGGCGCCGTCGTCCTGCACCTCGATGCTGACGTAGTCGCCCTCCTGCTGCGCCGAAAGCCGCACGCGGCCCATGCGTGGCTTGCCCTGGGCTTCGCGCAGGTCGGGTTTTTCCACGCCGTGGTCGATGGCATTGCGCACCAGGTGCACCAACGGGTCGGCCAGTGCTTCAACGAGGTTGCGGTCCAGCTCGGTGTCTGCGCCGATCAGCTCCAGGTCCACTTCTTTCTGCAGCGAGCGGGCGACGTCGCGGGCGACTTTCGGGAAGCGCGAGAACACCTTGCCGACCGGCTGCATGCGCGTGCGCATCACCGCCGATTGCAGGCGGGCGGTGGCGATATCCAGCGTGGAGACGGCGCGGTCGAGTTCTTCGTCCTTCAGGCGCGTGCGCAGCGTCTTGAGACGATTGCGCGACAGCACCAGCTCGCCGATCAGGTTGACGATGGCATCCAGGCGCTTGGTGTCCACGCGGACGGTTTGTTCGGGTTCGGCGGTCTTTGCGGCTGCCGCCTTGGGTGCAGCCGCAGGGCGTGGCGCAACCGGCTTGGCCGGTGCAACGGCTACGGCGACTGGCGCAGCAACTACCGCACCCGGTGCGGCGCCGCCGTGCAGCTGATCAAGCAGGGCCTCGAATTCGTCCTCGCTGATCAGTGCGTCATCGGCCTTGGTAATCACAGCGCCGGGCACGGTGCCGCCATGCAGCTGGTCGAGCAGGGCTTCAAACTCGTCTTCGCTGATCAGGTCACTGTCGGCGTTGACCTGTGCAGCCACCGCAACCGGTGCGGCGCTGACATCGAACTGTGCGATCAGCGTGGCCGGCGCATGTTCCGGATCGGTGCCGTTGGACACGGCATCAAGCATCGATTGCAGCCAATCCAGCGATTGCTGGGCGGCATCAAAGTGATGGGCCAGCAGTTCGGCCTTGCCGGCGCGGGCCATGCCGAGGGTTTCCTCAGCGGCGTGGCACAGCTCGACCATCGGGTGGATCGCCAGAAAGCCAGCACCGCCCTTGAGCGTGTGGAAACCACGGAACACGGCGTTGAGCTGGTCGCTGTCCTGCGGCGCCTGTTCCAGCGCCACCAGTTGCTCGCCCAGCCGATCGAGGATCTCCTGCGCTTCGAGGATGAAATCGGCGGCGATGTCGTCGGCAAAGGCGCTCATGGTTTACAGCCCCAGGTCCGACAACAGATCGTCGGCGTCATGTTGGGATACCGCATGGCGATCCAGGCCCTTGAGTGCCGGGCCGGCCAAGCCCGGGGAGCTGGCTTCTTCTTCGGTCGGCGGCAGGCCGAGTGCGCCAAAACCTTCATGCACGCGGCGCACGATGCCAACCACGCGGCGGATGATCTGCCCGGTGAGGTCCTGGTAGCTCTGGGTGAGCGCCACTTCGGTGAGGTTGTGGCGGATGCGGTCGAGCAGCTGATCCTGATCTGGGTTGAGGCCGCCGGCGCGCAGACGTTCGGTCAGCTCGCGGCATTCCTCGGCCAGATCCAGCGTGCGATGCGTGGCCTGTTCGGTCATCTGCACGACGTGATCCAGACGCGCGCAGGCATCGTCCAGTTCGCCGGCTTCGGACGGTACGCTCGGCAGTTCGCCCAGCGCCTGGCCCAGCTCGCGGGCCAAACGGCCCAGGCCGGCCATCATCGGCTGGGTACGCAGTGCAGCCAGCGCGTCGATTTCCCGGCGCCAGCTGGCTTCATCCCCGTTTTCCAGTGCCGCCAACGCATCCTGCAGGCGCTGCACCAGGGCCGATTTGTCGCTCAGTGCTTCGGCGTGCAGGTCCATCAGGCGCTCGCTGCCAGGCGTTCAAAAATCTTGCCGAGTTTTTCTTCCAGCGTCTGCGCGGTGAACGGCTTGATGATGTAACCGTTCACGCCGCACTGCGCGGCCTCGATGATCTGCTCGCGCTTGGCTTCGGCGGTGACCATCAACACCGGCAGGGTCTTGAGCTTGGCGTCGGCGCGGATGGCCTTGAGCAACTCGATGCCGGTCATCACCGGCATGTTCCAGTCGGTGACCACGAAATCAAACGGCTGGCTTTGCAGCAGTGACAGCGCGGCATGCCCGTCCTCGGCTTCGGCGGTGTTGGTGAAGCCCAGATCGCCGAGCAGGTTCTTGACGATGCGACGCATGGTCGAGAAGTCGTCAACGATCAGGATGCGCATGTTCTTGTTCAAAGGATGTTCCTCTTCATGGGTCCCCAAGGCCGGCGTCAGCGGACTCGAAACTCTTCAGCCGGCCGCGCAGACGCAGCGTGGCCTGGCCGTGGATCTGGCAGACGCGTGACTCGCTTACGCCGAGTACCGCGCCGATTTCTTTCAGGTTCAATTCCTGCTCGTAGTAGAGCGAGAGCACCAGTTGTTCGCGTTCGGGCAGCAGCGCGATGGCCTTGCCCAGCTCGGCGCCGAATTGGCTGCGTTCGAGCATTTGTTGCGGGGTCGGGCCGCCAGTGGATGGCGTGTCCAGCTCACCGTGGTCTTCAATGCGCGATTCCAGGCTCAACACCTGGCCGCGCGACGCGTCCTCGATCAAACGCATGTATTCGGGCAGTGGGATTTCCATCGCCTCGGCCACTTCGCTGGCGCTGGCGGTACGGCCGCTGGCTTGTTCCAGGCGCCGGATGGTGGCGGCGGCATCGCGGGCGCGGCGGTGTACCGAGCGCGGCACCCAGTCGCCACGACGGATCTCGTCGATCATCGAGCCACGGATGCGGATGGAGGCATAGGTCTCGAACGAGGCGCCTTGTTCGGCGTCGTAGCTGCGCGAGGCTTCGATCAACCCCATCATGCCGGCCTGGATCAGGTCATCGACTTCCACGCTTGCCGGCAAGCGCGCGGCCAGATGGTGGGCAATGCGACGCACCAGGTCGGAATGACGGGCAATGCATTCATTGGCGGCAGTGCGTTGGACTTCGCGGTATTGGGCATGGGCTGCGGCGTTCATGCGCTCACCTTCTGCTGGAGGATGCGTTCCAGGAAGAATTCAACGCCGCCGCGCGGTGCGGTAGGCGCCTGCCAACGGGCGGTGCGACGGGCGATCTCCTGGATCGCCAGCGACGCCGGTGCCGACGGATACAGCTTCACCACCGGCTGCTGGCGCTGCACCGACAGGCGCAGCCAGTCGTCCTGCGGGACGCAGCCCAGGTAGTTGAGCGAGACATCGATCAGGAACTTCTCGCAGACCCGCACCAGCTTTTCGTACAGGGCGCGGCCTTCATTGGGATCGCGGGCCATGTTGGCCACGACCTGGACGCGGTCCACGCCGCGTTCGCGCGACAGCACCTTGATCAGTGCATAGGCGTCGGTGATGGAGGCCGGTTCATCGCAGACTACGACCACGGTGTCCTGCGCGGCCTGGCAGAACGTCAACACGCTGTCGGTGATGCCGGCAGCGGTGTCGATGATCATCACGTCGAGGTCGCGTTCCAGCTCGGAGAACACATTGACCAGGCCCACGTGTTCGGCCGGTTGCAGCTCGGCCATGTGCCGGCGGCCCGACGCGGCTGGAACCACCAGCACGCCGTTGGGGCCTTCGATGATCACTTCTTCCAGCGTGCAGCGCCCGGCGACCAGGTCGGCCAGGGTGTGCTTGGGATGCAGGCCGAGCACCACGTCGATGTTGGCCAGGCCCAGGTCGGCGTCCAGCAACAGCGTGCGTTTGCCCATGCCCGCCAGTGCCACGGCCAGGTTGGCCGAGACATTCGTTTTGCCCACGCCACCCTTGCCGCCGGTGACGGCGATGGTACGCACCGGGCCCGCCGGATCGCGCCGGGTGGCCGATAGCGGGAAGGTGTGGGTCAGCTTGGCGTACTCACGCGACTGCATTGTTCAACTCCGGATTGCAGGGCATATCGGCCGCGCGGCGCAAATCTTCAAGGCGAAGTACAAGATTGGCGGCCGAGGCCCGGTGCAGGTCCTGCGGCACGTCCTGTCCGTCGGTCACCCAGGTGATCGGCAGGCGGTGATCGACGGCCACCGACAGGGCCGAACCGAAGCGGCCGGTTTCGTCCAGCTTGGTCAGCACCAAGCCTTGCGGATTGGCGGCGCTGAAGCGGCGCACCACTTCGTCCATGTCCTGGAACGAGGTGTTGGCCGGCAACACCAGCAGGGTGCGGATCTGGCCGGCGGCGCGCAGCCACTGCAGCTGGGCGGTGAGCGCGCGGTCGCGCTGGCCCAGGCCGGCGGTGTCGATCAGCACCAGCTTGTAGTCGGCCAGGCGCTCCAGTAGCTGGTTGAGGTTGGTGCTGCTGTTGGCCTCGTGCACGGCAATGCCGAGCTGGCGGCCGAAGCCGTACAGCTGCTCGCGGGCGCCGATGCGCTGGGTGTCGGTGGTCACCAATGCCACGTCGCGGGCGGCGTGGGTGTCGGCAAAGCGCGAGGCCAGCTTGGCGATGGTGGTGGTCTTGCCGGCGCCGGTGGGGCCGACCAGGGCGATCACGCCGCCGGCTTCGATCGGATCGATGGGCGCGATCGGCAGCTTGCGCGAGATCAGGCCGAGCATCAGGCCACGGGCGCGGTGTGGATCGGTGTCGGCGGGGATCTGCATCACCACATCGCGCGACAGCCCGGCGTCGAAGCCGTATTCGTCCATCAGGTCCAGCGCATTGCCGCGCACTGCGCTGCCACGCAGGCGTTCGTCGGTGAAGCGGTTCATCTCGCGCTCGATCATCTGGCGCATGCCGACCACTTCTTGGCGCAGCTGGCTGAGCTCGCGCTCGTTGCCGGCGTCGGCGATGGTCTGGGCGATGCTGGGAGCAGCGACGGCGGCTGCTTCGGCGGCGGCGGCCGGTGCGATGGTGGCAGCAGCCACCGGAGCGGGTTCCTGTGCCGGTGCAGCAACTACCGGAGCTGCGTCGAACACGGCCTGAGGAACAACCGCTGCGATCGGTGCGTCGTCCTGCTGCGGTGGATCAATGAAGAAGCGTGCGCGTTCCACCGGGCGCTCGTTGGCGACTTCCGGCAACTGCGGCGGGGCGATGTTGACCGCTGCGCTGGCAGCGGGACGGAAAACCGGCACCACCGGCGGTTCGTCGGCGCTGGCGGGCAGGGTGGCGTAGCGCTGCGCTTCCATCTGCGGCTGCAGCTGCACATCGTCGGCCGAGGGGCGCTTGAGCAACGAGGCAAAGCGGCTGCCCGGTGCCAGTTCGATGCTGCTGTCGATGGAACGACCGGTGGCGCCGACGGCCGAACGCGCCAGTGCGGCGACGGCCGAGGTAGTGACGCTGACCGGCTCGGGCTCCGGTGCCCGGCGGCGGGTGACGGCGGCCATGATGGCCTCGGCGGCGCTGCGCGGCTTGGACGCTGCCGGCGCGGCCGGGCGGTTCGCTTCCAAGGCATGCTGCACGGCGGTTTCGTCGTAATGGGCGGCCGCCACGATCTCCACGCCTTCTTCAATGCGGCGGTTGGAAAGGATGACGGCATCCGGCCCGTGTTCCTTGCGTACCAGGTTCATGGCGGTGCGCATGTCGGCGGCGACGAAACGTTTGATCTTCATGTTCTGGTACCGGGAGTGGGGCTGGCCCGAAGCAGCGGCGTTGGCGATGGCGGTGTCCTGCATGGCGTGGCGTGCTCCTTCGTGGCGGGATGTCTGGTGGTGGAACGGGTGTCTGTTTTCCGTCGCCAGCGCCAAGGTCGGCGTTGGTTTCCGGGGTGCTTCAGCTGATCGTGCCGACCAGCTTCAGCCGCTTGTCTTCCGGCACCTCGCTGTAGGCCAGGACCGACAGCGAGGGAACGCTGTGGCGGACCAGGCGCGCCAGCGCGGCGCGGACCGGCGCCGGTACCAGCACAACCGCGGGCTCGTTGCGGGCCTCCTGCTTGCCGACACAATCGGCAAGGCTTTGGTGGAGGCGTTCGGCGAGACCGGGTTCCAGTGCGGCACCATTGCCTTGTGTTGACTCCTGCAAGACCCGTTCCAGTTGCGGGTTGAGGGTGAACACCGGCAGCTCCGGCGCCATTCCGGCGATCTCCTGCACGATGAAACGGCCCAGCGCGTTGCGTACGGCGGCGGTGAGCGCGGCCGGGTCCTGGGTGACCGGCGCGGTTTCCAGCAGGGCTTCGGCGATCTTGCGCAGCTGCCGCACCGGGATGCGTTCGATCAACAGGTTCTGCAGCACGCGCGCCACGGTGGACAGCGGCAATGCCTTCGGCGACAGGTCCTCGGCCAGCTTGGGCGCGCTCTTGGCCAGGTTCGCCAGCAGCTGCTGCACTTCCTCGTGGCCGAGCAGTTCCGGGGCGTGTTCGCGGATGAGGTGCGACAGATGCGTGGCGACCACGGTGGCCGGATCGACCACGGTGTAGCCCAGCGATTCGGCATGAGCGCGCTGATGCGGCTGGATCCAGGTGGCATCCAGACCGAACGCCGGATCCTTGCCGGCAATGCCTTCCAGCTTGCCCATGGCGCTGCCCGGGTCCAATGCCAGTTCGCGGTCCGGGTGGATGTCGGCGGTGGCCACTGGCACGCCGTGAATCAGCAGCCGATACGCGGTGGCCGGCAGTTCCAGGTTGTCGCGGATATGGACAGGCGGAATCAGGAAACCCAGGTCCTGGGTGAGCTTGCGGCGCACGCCCTTGATGCGCGCCATCAGCTCGCCGCCTTGGGTTTTGTCCACCAATGGAATCAGCCGGTAACCCACTTCAAGGCCCAGCGGATCGACCGGGCGCAGTTCGTCCCAGCTCAGCTCGGCGGTGGGCGAGGCGGGTGGCGACAGGCCCGGGATGCCGCCGGTGTCGGCGTTTGCTGTGGCGGCTGCCTGTGGATTGGCGGCGGCAGCGGTTTCGCGCTTCCAGAACTTCCAGGCCAGGAACGCCAGGATGGCAGCCAGCGTCAGGAAGGCCAGGTTCGGCATGCCCGGCACCAAGCCAACCAGGCCGATGATGCCGGCCGCGATGGCCAGCGCACGGTACTGGCCGAACACCTGGCCCATCATGGCCTGGGCCATGTCCTGCGAGCGCGAGGCGCGGGTGACCAGCATCGCCACGGCGCTGGAAACCAGCAATGCCGGCAACTGCGCCACCAGGCCGTCACCGATGGAAAGCAGGGTGTAGGTGGCCGCGGCGTCGCCGAACGGCATGCCGTGCTGGAGCACGCCCACGGCCAGGCCACCGAGCAGGTTGATGAACAGGATCAGGATGCCGGCGATGGCGTCGCCACGGATGAACTTGCTGGCACCGTCCATTGCACCGTAGAAGTCGGCTTCTTCGCGGACTTCTTCGCGCCGGGCCTTGGCTTCTTCGCGCGTCAGCAAACCGGCGTTGAGGTCGGCATCGATGGCCATCTGCTTGCCGGGCATGGCGTCAAGAATGAAGCGTGCGGTCACTTCCGACACACGCCCGGCACCCTTGGTGATGACCACGAAATTGATGATGGTCAGGATCGCGAAGACCACGATACCGACCGCGTAATTGCCGCCGATGACGAACTCGCCGAAGGAGGCAATCACCTTGCCGGCGGCTTCGTGGCCGTTCTGGCCATTGAGCAGAATCACGCGGGTGGAGGCCACGTTCAGGGCCAAACGCAGCATCGTGGTGATCAACAGCACGATCGGGAAAATGGTGAAATCCAGCGGCCGTTTCACATAGACCACGGCCAGCAGCACCATCAGCGAGATGGCGATGTTCAGGGTGAACAGCGCATCCAGCACCGGCGCGGCCAACGGCACCACCACCATCGCCAGCAGGGCCAGCACGATCAGCGGCGCGCCAAGTCCTTGGCGCAGCATGTCCAGCGCGCGGCGGGCATTGAAGCCCGAGGCTTGCGCACTCATGGCTTGGCTCCTGTGCCGAATTCGTCAACGTCGAGCGCCGGTTGCGGCGGCATCGGGCCGCTGCGCCATTGGCGCAGCTGGTAGACGTAGGACAGGATCTGGGCGACGGCCGAATACAGTCTCACGGGGATTTCCTTGCCAAGTTGACTCTCCCGATACAAGGCCCGTGCCAAAGGCGGCGCAGAGACAATCGCGACCTTGTTGCCTTCGGCCACCTTGCGGATGTTCAGGGCCACTTCGTCCACGCCCCGGGCGACCACGGTGGGGGCGCTCATGCGGCCGCTTTCGTACTTCAGCGCGACGGCGTAATGGGTCGGGTTGACCACCACCACATCGGCGGTGGGCACCGCTTCCATCATCCGGCGCTGCGACATCTGCATCTGCATCTGGCGGATGCGGCCCTTGACCTCGGGGCTGCCTTCGCTCTCTTTCATTTCCCGCTTGAGCTCTTCGCGGGTCATCTTCAGTTTTCGCAGCCAGTTCCACTTCTGGTACGGCGCGTCGATGGCCGCCAGCAGCGCCAGCGCGCCGCCAGTGGCCAACAGCAGCTTCAAGGTGAAGCCCAGCCCGTTGCGGATGGCGATTTCCAGCGGTTGGTGCAGCAGCCCGCGCAGCGCATCCATGCTGTGCCATATGCACAGGCCCGCCGCGCCGCCAATGAAGGCCACGCGCAGCATCGACTTGATCAACTCGGCTACCGCCTCGCCACCGTACAGGCGCTTGAGCCCGGTCATCGGATTCATGCGCTTGAAGTCGGGCATCAGTGCCTTGTTGGAGAACCGCAGGCCACCCATCAACACCGGCGCGATGAAGCCGGCGAGCAGGCACACCAGGATCAGCGGGCTGACGGCCAGCATCAGCTTCAACAGCAGCCAACCGGCGTGGCCGAACAGCGCTTGCGGGGTGTCCAGCAGGGAAGGATCCGGGCGCAGCGCGGTCTTCATCCATTCGCGCGAACTATTGGCGACGGAGCCGGACAGCGTGGTCAGCGCCACCACCGCGGCGGTGAACACAGCAGCCGTGGCCAACTCCTTGGAGCGCGGGATGTTGCCTTGTTCCTGCGCATCACGCAGACGTTTTTCGGTGGGGAGTTCGGTTTTTTCCCCGGCCTGTTCGTTCTCGGACATGGCACGGCGCGGATAAGGAGGTCATCCGGGGTGGTGCAAGAAGTGTTCCGGAATGAGGTGCTGCGAAGTGCGTCCCCCTCTCCCCAACCCCTCTCCCGCGAGGGGAGAGGGGCTTTAAAGCTGCAGTTGCCAGCAATTCCTCAGCTCGCGGCGCCCTGAGCCCCTCTCCCCTAGCGGGAGAGGGGTTGGGGAGAGGGGGAAGAAGGCTCGCCAAGAACAAAAACGGGCAGGTCAAAGACCTGCCCGTCGTCATCAAGCCCAAAGATTACGAATCAGCCAAGAATCCCCGGCAGATCCAAGCCCTTCTCCCTGGCGCAATCAATGGCGATGTCATAACCCGCATCGGCATGGCGCATCACGCCGGTGCCCGGGTCGTTCCACAACACGCGGGCGATGCGCTGGTCGGCGGCTTCGCTGCCATCGCAGACGATGACCACGCCCGAATGCTGCGAATACCCCATGCCGACACCACCGCCGTGGTGCAGGCTCACCCAGGTGGCACCGCCGGCAACGTTCAACATGGCGTTGAGCAGCGGCCAATCGGACACGGCATCCGAACCGTCCTTCATCGACTCGGTCTCGCGGTTTGGCGAAGCCACGCTGCCGCTGTCCAGGTGATCGCGGCCGATCACCACCGGCGCACTCAGTTCGCCGTTGCGGACCATTTCATTGAACGCCAGGCCTAGTTTGTGGCGCAGGCCCAGGCCGACCCAGCAGATGCGCGCCGGCAGGCCCTGGAACGCAATGCGCTCGCGCGCCATGTCCAGCCAGCGGTGCAGGTTGGGATCGTCAGCGATGATCTCCTTTACCTTGGCATCGGTCTTGTAGATATCTTCCGGGTCGCCACTCAGTGCCACCCAGCGGAACGGGCCGATACCGCGGCAGAACAGCGGTCGCACATACGCCGGCACAAAACCGGGGAAGTCGAACGCGTTCTTCAGGCCTTCGTCGAAGGCCATCTGGCGGATGTTGTTGCCGTAATCCACGGTCGGAATGCCGGCCGCGTGGAAGGCCAGCATCGCTTCCACATGCACGCGCATCGCGGCTTTGGATGCATCGCGCACCTTCTCCGGATTGGCCTGCTGTTCGGCCAGCCATTGCTCCACGGTCCAGCCCAGCGGCAGGTAGCCGTGTACCGGATCGTGGGCGCTGGTCTGGTCGGTGACGCAGTCCGGGCGCACGCCACGGCGCACCAGCTCGGGCAGGATCTCAGCGGCGTTGCCGAGCAGGGCGATCGACTTGGCTTCGCCGCTGGCGGTGTACTTGGCGATGCGTGCGAGTGCATCGTCGATGTCGGTGGCCTGCTCGTCCACGTAGCGGGTACGCAGGCGGAAATCGATGCTGGTCTGGCGGCATTCGATGGTCAGGCTGCTGGCGCCGGCCAGCGACGCGGCCAGCGGCTGTGCGCCGCCCATGCCACCAAGGCCGGCAGTGAGAATCCACTTGCCGCTCAAACTGCCGCCGTAATGCTGGCGGCCCATTTCGACGAAGGTTTCGTAGGTGCCTTGGACGATGCCCTGGCTGCCGATGTAGATCCAGCTGCCGGCCGTCATCTGCCCGTACATCATCAAGCCCTTCTTATCGAGCTCGTTGAAGTGCTCCCAGTTGGCCCAGTGCGGCACCAGGTTGGAGTTGGCGATCAGCACGCGCGGTGCATCCGGATGCGTGGGGAACACGCCAACCGGCTTGCCCGACTGCACCAGCAGGGTCTGGTTGTCGTCCAGTCGCTTGAGCGTTTCAAGAATCTTGTCGTAGCTCTCCCAGTCGCGCGCGGCGCGGCCGATGCCGCCGTACACGACCAGCGACGTCGGGTCTTCGGCGACTTCGGCATCGAGGTTGTTCTGCAACATGCGGAACGGCGCTTCGGTCTGCCAGGATTTGCAGTTGAGCGTGTTGCCACGCGGTGCACGCGGGCTGCGGGACGGGTCGTGACGGGTCATGCGTTTCTCCGGGTAGCAAATTCCAGACAGGCGCCGAGCACTTGCTGCAAGGTGTTGCGCACGGGCGCGGCGTGTTCGGGGTCGTAAGGTGTGGGCCAGCGGTGTTCGTCCACATCGGCCGGGGCCGGCTCGTGCATATAGCCACGGCAGCCCAGTTCCATCTGCAGGGTGTGCACGCCACCGGCGGTGTCGCTGTAATGGCGGGTAATCCAGCCGCCCTTGAAGCGGCCGTTGCGCACATGGCTCATGCCGCTCATCGCGCACAGGTTTTCCACCACGTCGGTCAGCGCGTTGTCACAGGACGTATCGGGCGCGCCGCTGGGGCCTGCGCTGCCGATGTTGAACTGCGGCAGCTCGCCCTCGAACAGATGCGGAATCAACGAACGGATCGAGTGCGCGTCATAGACGACGACGGTGTCGTGCTGCGCGCGTAGACGGGCAATCTGCTCGGCAAGCGCGGCATGGTACGGGTCGAACCAGGTCTGCCGGCGGCGCAGGATTTCGGCGTCATCGGGCGCGTGGCCATCGCGGTACAGCGGCTGGTTGTCGAACGTGGTGGTCGGGCACAGGCCGGTGGTGTTCTGGCCCGGATACAGCGATACGCCGGAAGGGTCACGATTGACGTCGATCACCGAGCGCGAGATCGCTGTGCGCACGGTGGTGGCGCCCAGCTCCTTGGCGGCGAAGGCATAAAGTTCATGCACCCACCAATCGGCATCACGACGCGCCAACCAGGGGGAAACGAAATGGCCGACGAGTTCATCGGGCAGCTCGGTGCCGGTGTGCGGGAAGCTGACGATGAGTGGCGCTTGCCCTTGGTGGATCTGCAGCCAGTCAGGGTGGGTGGTCATGGTGAATTCCTGGGGCTAGACGGGGGAGAAGCAGGTAGGTGGGTGAGGGCGCTGCGCAGGTTGGTGAAGCTCGTTGCTGTCTCTTCTCCCGCGAGCGGGGTGAGGACATGCGGCATACGAGCCACTGGGCTCGTGCATGTCCGAACGCACCGCGCTCTGCGCGGGGCCGGGGCGCGGAGCGAGATGCCCGAAGGGCAGATGAGGGGAGCTGTTCGCGTAAAGCTTCAAAAGCCCCCTCATCCGGCGCTGCGCGCCACCTGTATTCGGTACATCCATGTACCTCACCCTTCGGGCGGCTTCGCCGTACAACTCGGCAATCCTGCCGAGTTGTCGTCCCGCAGGCGGGAGAAGGGATTGAGCAACTGCGGGCATCCAGCCGTGCCTGCGTTGTCGAATCAGCTACCCACCACATCCACACCCGGCAATTCCACACCCAAGCCCGCAGCCAGCGCACCACTGCGCACCAGCTCGGTCGCGGCAACCATGTCCGGGTGGAAGTAACGGTCGTCCACCAAGGTAGGCACCTGCGCACGCAGCGTCGCGCGAACACTCTCCAGCGCAGCACTCGACCGCAGCGGCGTGTGGAAATCGCAGCCTTGACCAGCCGCCAGCAATTCAATGCCGATCACGTTGGCCGCGTTCTCGGCCATCGCCATCAAACGACGCGCGCCGTGCGCGGCCATCGAGACATGGTCTTCCTGGTTGGCCGAGGTCGGAATCGAATCCACGCTCGCCGGGTAGGCACGCTGCTTGTTCTCCGAGACCAGCGCCGCCGCGGTGACCTGCGGAATCATGAAGCCCGAGTTCAGGCCCGGCTTCGGCGTCAGGAATGCAGGCAGGCCGCTCAGCGCCGGGTCCACCAGCATTGCGGTGCGGCGCTCGCTGATCGATCCGATCTCGCAGATCGCCATGGCCAGCATGTCGGCGGCAAAGGCCACCGGCTCGGCGTGGAAGTTGCCGCCGCTCAAGGCTTCGCCGGTATCGGTGAACACCAGCGGGTTATCAGAGACGCCGTTGGCTTCGATCTCCAGCGTGGTCGCGGCCTGGCGCATGATGTCCAATGCGGCGCCCATCACCTGCGGCTGGCAGCGCAGGCAGTACGGGTCCTGCACGCGCACGTCGTTGTCGCGGTGCGATTCGCGGATGGCCGAACCCTGCATCAGCTCGCGCAGTACGGCGGCGGTGGCGATCTGCCCGCGCTGGCCACGGATGCTGTGGATGCGCGGATCGAACGGTGTATCCGAGCCCTTGGCCGCTTCCACGGACAAGGCGCCGGTAACCAGCGCGGCCTGGAACACGGTTTCGATCTCAAACAAACCGGCCAGCGCATAAGCGGTGGAATACTGAGTGCCGTTGAGCAGCGCCAGGCCTTCCTTCGCGCCCAGCACCAGCGGTGCCAGACCGGTCTGCTGCAGCGCCTGCTCGGCGGGCATGCGCACGCCGCCGACGAAGGCTTCGCCGACGCCGATCATCACGCTCGCCAGGTGCGACAGCGGGGCGAGGTCGCCCGACGCACCGACCGAGCCTTGGCACGGAATCACCGGCACCACCTGCTTTTGCAGCAGCGCTTCCAGCAGCGCAAGCGTCTGCGGGCGGATGCCCGAGGCGCCCTGCGCAAGGCTGGTCAACTTGAGCGCCATCATCAGCCGCACCACGTTGGCCGGCATCGGCTCGCCAACGCCAGCGGCATGCGACAGCACGATATTGCGCTGCAGGGTTTCCAGGTCCTCGCGTTCGATACGGACGCTGGCCAGCTTGCCGAAGCCGGTGTTGATGCCATACACCGGCTCGCCCTTGGCGACGATGTCGGCCACCACCTGCGCGCTGCGCTGCACGGCGGCCTGCGCGGAAGCATCCAGGCGCACATCGGCGCCACGGTAGATCTGCCGCCACTGCGACAACGGAACATGGCCGGGGAGAAGGGTGAGGGTGGTGCTCATGTGGACTCCAGTAGTGCGATGTTTCAGGCGGGCTGCCCGCGCCAGATGCGGGCATGCAGAGGGTTGAAGCCGATGCGGTAAACCAGGTCGGCCGGTGCGTCGATGTCCCAGATGGCGAGGTCGCATTCCAGCCCGGCGGCAAGTCGGCCGAGGCGCTCGCTGCGGCCCAGTGCACGCGCGGCTTCGCGGGTGAAACCGGCGATGCATTCGTCCACGGTCAGGCGGAACAAGGTCGCGCCCATGTTCATGGTCAGCAGCGGGCTGGTCAGCGGCGAGGTGCCGGGATTGCTGTCGGTGGCCAAGGCAATGGGCACACCGGCGTCGCGCAATTGCTGGATCGGCGGCAGCACGGTTTCGCGGGTGAAGTAGTACGCGCCGGGCAGCAGCACCGCGACAGTGCCGGCCGCGCGCATGGCGGCAATGCCGGCGTCATCCAGATGTTCGATATGGTCGGCCGACAGCGCGCCGTGCTGGGCAGCCAGCTCGGCGCCGTGCTGGTTGGACAGCTGTTCGGCGTGGATCTTGATCGCCAGCCCATGTTGCCTGGCTGCTTCAAATACCTGCTGCGCCTGCGCCGGGGAGAAGGCGATGTTTTCGCAGAACACATCAACCGCCTCGGCCAGCCCTTCGGCGGCGATGGCGGGGATCATCACCGCGCACACTTCGTTGATGTAGGCCTGGGCTTCGTGGCCCGGCGACACCGCGTGTGCGCCGAGGAAGGTCGGCACCACTTCGACCTTGCGCAGCGTGCCCAGCTCACGGGCGACGCGCAGCTGCTTGCGTTCGTCCATCAGGCTCAAGCCGTAGCCGGATTTGATCTCGATGGTGGTGACGCCTTCGGCCAGCATCGCGTCGAGCCGGGGCAGGGTGGCCTTGATCAGCGCGTCGTCGTCGGCAGCGCGGGTGGCACGCACAGTGGAGACAATACCGCCGCCCGCGCGGGCGATATCGGCATAGCTCACGCCGCGCAGGCGCTGCTCGAATTCGCCCGCACGGTTGCCGGCGTAGACCAGATGGGTGTGGCAGTCGATCAGGCCCGGGCTGATCCAGCGGCCTTCGCAATCCACGCGCAGCGCGGCATCGAAGGCGGGCGCCGCATCGGCGGGGCCGACGTGGACGATGTGGCCATCGCGCGCGGCGATCACGCCATCGCGGACAATGCCCAGGCCGCCGCTGGCATCGTCCAGTGTCATCAGGTTGGCGTTGTGCCAGAGTGTGTCGCAGCGCATGTGCACTCATCCCGTCAATTTGTATATACAATAACGACGGAAAACGGAGAGTGTCCAGTGATGCCTGACAACGCCAGCAAATCAGTCCATTTCCACGCCGCCCACGCCCTGTTGCCCGACGGCTGGGCGCAGGATGTGCGCATTGAAAGTGCGGACGGGCGGATCACGGCGGTGACCACGGGCGTTACCCGGGAAGCGGGCGATCAGGCCTTGGGCGTTGTCGTTGCCGGGCTGGGCAACCTGCACAGCCACGCCTTCCAGCGCGCCATGGCCGGTTTGACCGAAGTGGGCGGGCGCTCGGGCGACAGCTTCTGGAGCTGGCGCGAGCTGATGTACCGCTTCCTGGACCGCATCACTCCGGACGACTTCCAGGCCATCGCTGCGCAGGCCTACATGGAAATGCTGGAAAGCGGCTTCACCCGCGTCGGCGAGTTCCACTACCTGCACCACGCCGCCGATGGCAGCCGCTATGCCGATCACGCCGAAATGGCTGGTCGCGTCGCCGCCGCGGCGAATGAGTCGGGCCTAGGCTTGACGCTGCTGCCGGTGTTCTACGCCCACTCGGATTTCGGTGGTGCCGCGCCCACGCACGGTCAGCGTCGTTTCCTGCACGACATCGACGGCTTTGCATCGCTACTTGATGGCTGTCGCAGCGCGCTGTCGAACACGCCCGACGCGGTGCTGGGGCTCGCGCCGCACAGCCTGCGCGCCTGCACCCCGCAGGAACTGCAGGCATTGGCGGCAATGGCGCCGGGCCCGATCCACATCCACATCGCGGAACAGACCCGTGAAGTTGATGCCTGCCTGGCCTGGAGCGGACAACGCCCGGTGGAATGGCTGTATGCGAATGTCGATGTCGATGCGCGCTGGTGCCTGGTGCATGCCACGCATGTCACCGCGCAGGAAGTGAAGTCGATGGCCGACAGCGGCGCGGTGGTCGGCCTGTGTCCGATCACCGAAGCCAATCTGGGCGACGGCGTGTTCCCGATGCGCGAATTTGTCGCCGCCGGTGGCCGCTTTGGTGTTGGCTCCGATTCCAATGTGTTGATCGACGCCGCCGAAGAACTGCGCCTGCTCGAATACGGCCAGCGGCTGACGCTGCAGGGCCGCAACGTGATCTCGCCGGGCCCGCTTTCCAGCGGCCGCTGGCTGTATCAGCAGGCAGGCGAGGGCGCCGCGCAGGTGCTTGGTGTTGCTGCGGGATTGGCAGTCGGCGCGCCTGCCGATCTGCTTGAACTGGACACCGATCATCCTTCGCTGCATGGCAGGCAGGGCGATGCGTTGCTTGACAGCTGGCTGTTCGCCGCACGTAATGGCGCCCTCCGCAGCGTTTGGCGTAATGGCCGCGAATGGGTGCGCGCTGGTCGCCACGTGAATCGCGAAGCGATCACCATGCGCTACCGCGCCGCGTTGAGCCGGATACTGGCCTGACGCACGCAACCGCCGCGCGCCATCCATTCCAGGGACTCCGAGTGAAGAGCAAGAAAGCTCCCACCCTCAATCAACGCATCCGCGACGAAATCGAAAGCCGCATTCTCAGTGGCGAATGGGCGCCGGGTTACCGCATCCCGTTCGAGCACGAACTGATGGCGCAGTACGACTGTTCACGGATGACGGTGAACAAGGTGCTGACCACGCTGGCCGAGAGCGGCATGATCGAGCGCCGGCGTCGCGCCGGTTCGTTCGTTGCCCGGCAGCCGCCGCATCTGGAACAGGTGGCGCTGGAAATCCCTGATATCGAAGTCGCAGTCACCGAGCGCGGCCACGAATACGGCTATCAGTTGCTCGATCACGCGCACCGCAAAGCCAAGGCCGATGTCACCGAAGAGCTGCTGTTGGTGGGCGAGGGCAAGCTGCTGGCGATGCGCTGCCTGCATCTGGCAGACGGCAAGCCGCTGGCGCTGGAGCGGCGCTTGATCAACCCCGACGCCGTGCCGGAAACCTTGAAAGTGGATTTCACGGTTCATGCGCCGGGCAGCTGGCTGCTGCAGAACGTGTCATGGACGCGCGGCGAACACCGCATCAGCGCCGTGGCCGTCACCGCAGACGAAGCAGCCATCCTGAAAGTGCCCGCTGGCACTGCGTGCCTGGTGATCGACCGCCAGACCTGGCGCGGCGATCAGCAGATCACCTGGGTGCGGCAGAAATTTCTTGGCGATGCCTACGACCTTATCGCCCGATTTGCACCGGGCTCGCGCTGAGGAGCGTGCGGTGTGCTGATGTGGAGTGAGGCGGGATGCCAAAGCTCTTGGTTCATCCCTTCTCCCGCACGCGGGAGAAGGTGCCCCGAAGGGGCGGATGAGGGCAGCTTTTCAAGCTCTAGCTTTTAGCCGAAATTCGACGTCAAACACCTACAAAAACCAACTCAATACGTCCGGCACTGCCGCCAGCGCACCGGCTCATCAACACCGGGGCGCGGATTGAGCTGCACGCGCACGGTGCGCAGCGCCGCGTAACCCTCAAGTTCCCTGCAGATCAGCGGCCACACTTCGGCGTCGCTGCCGCTGCGCTCAACCGACAACGTCGAACGCGTCAGCCAGATGCCGCTGACCACGCCCGGCGTGCGCGCCAGCGTTTTGGAAACCGCCTGCTGGTAACGCAGCAAGGTGGCCGGATCTGGATCGGCGATCTGCTTGTCGGCGTCCAGCGGCGCTTCTGCAGTCGGGGTTTCAGCACCGACAGCGGCCGTCACTTCCTCACCACTGGCATCGGCGGCGCTCACGTTTGCCGGCGTCGATGCAACGCTTGCTGCGGACGAGGCGGCTTCCTCGCTCTGCATCGTGAGGTAGCCCATGCCGGCCAGCAGGCCGATGGTCAACGCCGCCAATCCGGCAATGCCGGTCTGGCGCGCGGCCTCGCGCTGGGCGAAGCCGGTGACGGTCTGCTGCATCTCGCTGGAGACATAAGGCTTGAGCAGCTGCCACAGGTTGCGTTCGTCAAATACTTCGATGGACTGCTTCTGTGCTTCATTCAGGCCGTCACGGTCGACGTGGCCTTCGGTGATGAGCAGTCCGCCCACCGCGCCGGTCAAGCGCATGGCCGAAGCCAGCTCGTTGACGGCGGTGGCGTCAAACCGGTAAGCGCGGCCGTGTTTGCAGGACACCAGCCAACGCTGATCACCCTGCTGCAGCAGGAAATCGCTGCTGGTGCCGCGGTCGGCGTCCTCGTTGTCGGTCAGCGGCAGCAGCTGGCGCTGGTCGGCCATGGCCTGCCGCACAATCTGCGAGAACTCCCGCCAGCGCAGTCCCGCCAATGCGGCCAAACCATGGCGGGTTTCGGTTTTCCTGCGTTTGACCAGCCATAAATAGGCCGCGGCCAGGCCCCACAGAACCAGCGCGAGCGCCAAAGCCAAAATCCAGGAAAACATCAACAGCACCCAAAGAAGAGTCGGAGCGGAAGTTTATCGTTGTTGGTGTGTGCGAAAGGTCGTCCTGCCCCGGCCGATTAGTGAGACCGGGTTGGCGGTTCAGCCAGCCGCTGCCAGACCGGGCCAGTAATGGCTGTCCGGCAGGGCGCGGGCGCCGAAGATGGCCTGGCCAACGCGGACCACGCTGGCGCCTTCCTCGATGGCGATTTCGAAATCACCGGACATGCCCATCGACAGCGCATCCAGGCTGACGTTTGCCGGAACGTCCTGGCGCAGCCGGTCGCGCAGCTCGCGCATGCGCACGAAACAGGCGCGCACCCGGTCCGCTTCGGCTGAAAACAGCGCCAGCGTCATCAACCCGCGCACGCGCAGCGCCGAAAACTGCGGCATCGCCTGCAGGAACGCCGCGACTTCGCTCGGCGGCAGGCCGAACTTGCTGTCTTCGTCGGAACTGTTGACCTGCACAAACACGTCCAGCGAGCGGCCTTCGTGCTGCAGGCGGCGGTCCAGTGCTTCGGCCAGGCGCAGGCTGTCCAAGGCTTGGAATTCACTGGCAAAGCGCGCCACCAGCTTGGCTTTGTTGGTCTGTAGATGGCCGATCACCGACCACTGCAGATCGCCCAGATCCTGCATTGCTTCCCACTTGTGATGGGCTTCCTGCACCTTGTTCTCGCCCAGCAATCGACAGCCGGCCTGATAGGCCAGGCGAATGTGGGCTTCGTCCATGGTTTTGCTGACCGGCAGCAGCCGGACCTGCGCCGGATCGCGCCCGGCGCGCGTGCACGCCGCCGCAATGCGCTGCTGCACAACCGCCAGGTTGTTGGCGAAATCAGCGACCGTTTCGGCACGCGGATAGCGCCCGTGCTGGTCGTGACGGGTGGCGGTTTCAGAAGATGCGAGGGACATGGCAGTGCTCTATCCGGCGGACTATTAAACGCCAGACATGAAAAACCCGCCAT
Source organism: Stenotrophomonas sp. (assembly GCF_050737575.1). Taxonomy (GTDB): domain Bacteria; phylum Pseudomonadota; class Gammaproteobacteria; order Xanthomonadales; family Xanthomonadaceae; genus Stenotrophomonas. The sequence goes on along the minus strand of NZ_JBOHXW010000001.1, from coordinate 62,654 downwards.
CCGATGCCGTGAGGGGAGGGAGACAAACGGCGCGGTACTGCTGGCGGGTGTAGGGATTCTCACTCAGCTTTTGCTGCTTTGCAACATCAGTGTTCTTCAGGCTTCGGCGGGGCATGCGAACTGCGGCTTTCGGCCCGGCTCAAGCGCCGGTTGAGTGCGTCCAAACGCTCGTTCAAGGCCTCGATATCCGAGCGGCTGGGGATGTCCATCCGCCGCAGGACGCGGTGCACGCTGTCATCAATGCTTTTCTCGACACGGTCCCAAGTGCCGGCCGCGCGGTCGCGGGCCTGACTGAGCGTGCTTTCCACGGTGTCGCGCAGGCTGGCGCCTTCGCTGGATTCCTCACGCGTACGCGCTTCGGCGGTCTCGCCTTCTTTCACCAGTGAATCGAACAGCCGGCTGCCTTCGTTCTGCGCGCGGGCCAGCGCGCCCAATCCTGCAAGCCAGACCTGTTGAGCGGAATGAGTCACCTTGCGACCCAAGCGCTCGGCCTGGTCCTGCAAGCGGGGACCGCCGCCATTTTCGTCCCCGGTGCGATGTTCATGTGAGTTCATTTCGGTGCTCCTGAGTCTGGGTAATCACCACCCAGGAACACCGTAACCGGCGGCTTGCCAGCGCCGCGTGACGGGGGCCGGTTCAGCCCAGCTTTTCAGTCAGCACGCGTTGAATTTCAGACTCGACCATGCCCTTCATCGCCGACAGCAGAAAGCCCAGCTGTGCCTTCACCCGCACCGCGCCCGGCAGCAGCTCGATGGCGCCCTCCACCCCGGAGCGGGTGAAATGCAGCACCTGGCCTTCCCAGCGCGTGGCGACATCAAAGCGCTCCTGCAGTTTTTCGGCGACTTCGCCGATGGCGCTGCGGGCCTTGTCGTCGGACAGGGAATGGGCGTGCTGGATGTCGATGTTGGACATGGGGCGGTTCCTGCGTGCTGCTTGATGAAGAGGTGCGGCATTGTGCGGACGTTCGCCGTGCACTCCAAGCCCTGCGGCCATCTTCTGAATGCCCCGGTGACCTGCTAGTCTGCCTCCCGTGCGAACTTTGCAAGTCCATTTCAGCAATCGACAACAGCCCGACCAGCCGATAACGCCGGGCGTTCAGCGCATCGTGCGTCATGCATCGGGTCAGGTTCGGCTGGGCGACGACAGCGTCGGCCCGATGCTGCTGGCCCAGTTTTGTTCGGATCAGCGCGGCGTCTGGTTGCAGGTTGCCAGCGGCGTGCGCGGCATCCATGTGAACGGCCGGCCGGTGCGGCGCATGGCGCTGCTGCGGGCCGGCGATTCGGTGTATGCCGATGGTGCCGAGATGCTGCTGCGCGGCAGCTGCGAGCAATTGCCGCATCCGCCTGAAGCGGCCACTGAGCAGATCGAAGACCTGCGCGTGTTGCTGCGCGGTGTCGGCGGCCGTCATCACGGGCGCAGCTTCACCTTGGAGCGCCCGCGCACGGTCGGCAGCGAGCCGGGCAGCGACATCATCATCGACGATCCCGCGTTTGCCGGTGCCCATGCGCGCTTCGAGCGGCATGGCGAAAAGGTGCTGCTGCGCGACCTGGGCTCGGCCGAAGGTACGTTGGTCAACGGCGTCCTCGTCCGGCATTGTTGGTTGCAGGCCGGCGACCAGGTCGTATTCGAGGGCAGCCACCGTTTTGTGCTGGAAATGCCGCTGGGGCAGGGCGTGCCAAATCAGGCCTTTGTCGCCGACGAAGCCCCCTTGATCCCGGAGCCGGAGATCCTGCCGCCCAAGCCGCCCCGTTCGCGGCGCTGGCCGTGGCTGCTGCTCAGCGCCTTGTTGCTGGGCGCAGCGATCAGCGCCCTGTTGATGTTCGGCGCCCGCTGATTCGGTAGCGAGCACCGCTGCACGCAATGCCGCGGCTGGCGGGCAAACTGCCCCGCTGATTGGGTGCAGATGCAACCTTTTCCGTGTCCCCAAAGGCTGTTGCGCTGCGGCATACTAGGCGTTCTGCCTTAAAGGTGTGACATGACGCGCGCATTCAATTTCAGTGCCGGCCCTGCAACGCTGCCGGAGCAAGTTCTCCGCCAGGCGCAGGAGGAAATGTTGGAATGGAATGGCGTTGGCGCGTCCATTGTCGAGATAAGCCACCGCAGCGCCGATTTCATGGCCGTTGCCGCCCAGGCCGAAGCTGACCTGCGCCGCTTGATCGGCATTCCGGACGACTACGCGGTGCTGTTCCTGGGCGGTGGTGCCACCACCCAGCAAGCGCTGCTGCCGCTGAACTTTGCCAGCCCCGGCCAACGTGCCGATTACGTGGTCAGCGGCCACTGGGGCAAGACCGCGGTCAAGCAGGCGCAACCCTATGTGGATGCACACATCGCCGCCAGCGGCGAGGCCGGTGGCTTCCATGACATTCCGCCGGTCGCGCAGTGGCAGCTGTCCAGGGACGCGGCCTATGTGCACATCACCGCCAACGAAACCATCCACGGCATCGAATTCCGCGATGTACCGGAGGTCGGGAATGTGCCGCTGATCGCGGACTTCAGCTCGTCGATTGCCTCCGAGCCGATTGATGTTTCCCGCTACGGTGTGATTTATGCCGGCGCGCAGAAGAACCTTGGCCCGGTCGGCATCGCGGTGGTCATCATCCGCCGCGATCTGCTGGAACGTGCGGGCCAGCCGCGTGCCGATATCTTCGATTACCGCTCGCATGTCGCGCGTGATTCGATGCTCAACACGCCGCCGACCTGGAACTGGTATCTGGCCGGGTTGATGTTCAAGTGGATGTTGGCGCAGGGCGGCGTGGAAGCATTTGCCAAGCTGAGCCAGGCCAAGTCGGCGCTGGTCTATGACGCCATCGACGGCTCCGGCGGTTTCTATCGCAACGAGGTAGTGCCGGCCGTGCGCTCGCGCATGAACATCCCGTTCTTCCTGCCCGACGACACGCTCAACGCGCGCTTTGTCAGTGAGTCCAAAAATGCCGGCCTGCTGGCACTGAAGGGCCACAAGGCGGTCGGCGGCATCCGTGCCTCGCTGTACAACGCCATGCCGCTGGAAGGCGCGCAGGCGCTGGCCGCGTTCATGCGTGATTTCCAGCAACGCAACGGCTGATCCATTCTTTACGCCGCGCGCCTGGCGCCGGCCTGCAACAGGTAGATGATTCCATGGCATCCAAGCCACCCAAACCCGCCGCCAAGGCAAAGCCCGCGCCGGCAAAAAAGGCCGTCAAGAAGACGGCTGCGAAGAAGGACGTCGCCGTCGCCGTCGCCAAGCCGGTGCTGGCCGACGTGCGCGCCAAGATCGACCACATTGATCGCAGCATCCAGGCGCTGATCGCCGAACGGGCCAACTTCGCCCATCAGGTCGGCAAGGCCAAGGGCAAGTTGGCCGCCGCAGTGGATTACTACCGGCCCGAGCGCGAGGCGCAGGTGCTGCGCATGGTGGTGGATCGCAACGAAGGCCCGCTCAGCGACGAAGTGCTGGTGCATGTGTACCGCGAGATCATGTCCGCATGTCTGGCCCAGCAGGAGCCGCTGAAGATCGGTTACCTCGGCCCGGAAGGCACCTTCAGCCAGCAGGCCGTGCTCAAGCATTTTGGCCGCTCGGCGATGGGCCTGCCGATGGCCAGCATCGAAGAAGTGTTCCAGGAAGTGGAAGCGGGCAACGCTGATTTCGGTGTGGTGCCGGTGGAGAATTCGGGGCAGGGCACCATCCAGATCACGCTGGATATGTTCCTCACGTCCAACCTCAAGATCTGCGGCGAAGTGGAGCTGCGCGTGCAGCAGTTCCTGATGTCGCGCAGCGGCCGCATCGACGATATCGAGCGCATTTATGCGCATCCGCAATCGTTCATGCAGACCTCGGCCTGGCTGCGCGCCAACTTGCCGAAGGCCGAGAAGATCCCGGTTTCCAGCAACGCCGAAGGTGCGCGCCGCGCGCGCAATGCTGACGATGCTGCAGCGATTGGTGGCGAGAGTGCCGGCCATGTTTACGGGTTGAAGAAGGTCGTCACCAAGCCGATCCAGAACGACGCCGACAACACCACGCGCTTCCTGGTGATCGGCCGCCAGTTCTTCCCGTCGTCCGGCCACGACCGCACCTCGGTGCTGGTGTTCATCCACGACAAGCCAGGCGCATTGTTCGACGTGCTCAGCCCGTTCGCGCGCCACGGCATCAGCATGAACCGCATCGAGTCGCGTCCGTCGCACCAGGCCAAGTGGGAATACGGTTTCTTCATCGACCTCGCCGGTCACATTGAAGACGAATCGATGCAGGCCGCACTGGCTGAACTCAAAGCGCACTCGGCGGAAATCAAGGTGCTGGGTTCCTACCCGGTCGCCGTGCCCTGAGTTTCTTGAGCCCCTCTCTCGTATACGGGAGAGGGGTTGGGGTGAGAGGCGGGACGCGCGCTATTCAAATCGTTGCAGGCACGTTTTGACCGCACCCTCATCCGCCCTCCGGGCACCTTCTCCCGCAGGGAGAAGGAACTGCTGACTGCGCCACGCGCACTGAATACCAGAGAGAATTCGCATGACCGCCCAGCCCTACTGGATCGCACACAAAGGTTCCGCCCTGCAGGGCACGTTGGCCATTCCCGGCGACAAGTCGGTCTCGCACCGCGCGGTGATGTTTGCCGCCTTGGCCGATGGCGTGTCGCATATCGATGGCTTCCTGGAAGGCGAAGACACCCGCGCCACCGCAAACATCTTCGCCAAGATGGGCGTGCGTTTTGAAACGCCATCGTCGTCGCAGCGCATCGTGCATGGCGTCGGCGTGGACGGCTTGAAGCCGCCGCAGGGCGAACTGGATTGCGGCAATGCCGGCACCGGCATGCGCTTGCTGGCCGGCTTGCTGGCAGCGCAGCCGTTCGACACCACGCTGGTCGGCGACGAGTCGTTGACCAAGCGCCCGATGCGCCGCGTCACCGGCCCGCTGGCACAGATGGGCGCCCGTATCGACACGCAGGAAGATGGCACGCCGCCGCTGCATATCCACGGTGGTCAGCCGCTGCAGGGCATTCATTACGAACTGCCGGTGGCCAGCGCGCAGGTGAAGTCGGCGGTGTTGCTGGCTGGCTTGTACGCGCAGGGCGAAACCACCGTGGTCGAGCCGCACCCCACCCGCGATTACACCGAGCGCATGCTGCGTGCGTTCGGCGTTGAGATTGATTTCGAGCCGGGCAAGGCACGGCTGCGTGGCGGCCAGCGCCTGCGCGCGACGGACATTTCGGTGCCGGCGGATTTCTCGTCTTCGGCCTTCTTCATCGTTGCGGCCAGCGTCATTCCGGGCTCGGAAGTGCGCCTGCGCTCGGTCGGCTTGAACCCGCGCCGCACCGGCTTGCTCACGGCGCTGCGGCTGATGGGCGCGGACATTACCGAAGAGAACCATGCCGAACACGGTGGCGAAGCAGTCGCCGACCTGGTCGTGCGTTACGCGCCGCTCAAGGGCGCGGAGATCCCCGAGCACGTGGTGCCGGACATGATCGATGAGTTCCCGGCGTTGTTCGTCGCGGCGGCCGCAGCGCAAGGGCAGACCGTGGTACGCGGCGCAGCCGAGTTGCGGGTCAAGGAATCAGACCGTCTCGCAGCGATGGCCACCGGTCTGCGCACGCTCGGTCTGCGCGTCGACGAAACCGAGGATGGCGCGACCATCTTTGGCGGTCCGCTGGGCAGCGGCACGATTGAAAGCCACGGCGATCACCGCATCTCGATGGCGTTCGCCATTGCCGGCCAGCTGAGCACGGGTGAAGTGCGCATCAATGACGTGGCCAACGTGGCGACCTCGTTCCCCGGCTTCGATACGCTGGCCAACGGTGCAGGTTTCGGGCTCAGCGCCCGGTCCTGAACTCCACCGGCACCTGCACCACGCTCGACACCGCCTGGCCATCCCGCATGGCCGGGCGGAAGCGCCACTGACGCAGCGCGTCCGTGGCAGCATCATCCAGGCGCGGATCGGAAGCGCCTTGGCGCGCCACGATACTCAGTTCCACAACGTGCCCGTTGCTGTCGATCTGCAACCGCGCGAACACGTCACCTTCGATGCCAGCCCGCAATACCTCGGCGGGATAGTCCGGCAGCGGATTGCCCGCCAGCGGCTCGGCATCACCATCGGCGATCGGCGCAGCTGCAACTGGCGCGGGTTTGATCACCGTGGCAGCCGGCGCGGCGGCTGCAGAAACCGGCGCAGCGGTGTCCTCAGCAAGCGGCTGCGCCCGATGGCGCGCAAACAGCAACATGCCGATCACCAGCGACGCGGCCAGCAGCACCCACAGCCAGCCGGCCACCGCGCCCGAATGTGACGTGGTGGTACTGGCGCTGGCTTGATCGTGGGGAATGCTGGACATGGACTTGGCTGCCTTGCACGTTCTGCAATGCGGCAAGTTTGGCCAGCGCGGGGTGACCTGCGGCTAAACCCGGCAGGCACCCAACGTGGAAGGTTCAGCTTACTGAGCGGGCTTGAAATCGAACGGAATTTCGAGCGTGCCCTGCATCGGCTGACCGTTGCTCTGTGCAGGCTGGAAACGCCAGCCACGCACTGCATCCAGTGCGGCGCGATCCAACTCGCGCGAACCGCTGCGCTGGATCACCTTGGCATCCAACGGTTGGCCTTTGGCGTCCACTTCCACCTGCACCACGACCGTGCCGCTTTCGCCACGGCGCAGCGCGGCTGGCGGGTAATCGGGGGCAGGGCTCTGGCCGGGCAGGGGAACCGGGCGATCAGTCGGTGCGGCAGCGACCGGCGCGGGTGCCGGGGCCGGAACCGGTGCGGGCTGTTCAGCGATGGGGGCCGGCGGTGGAGGCGTTGTTTCCACCAGCTCCGGCTCTTCCTCGACCACTTCCGGGCGCGCATCGGGCATGTCGCTGGCACCGGCGCTGGCCGGAAGCGGAGCAGGCAAGGGCGTGATTTCGGCCACTTCGGCTTGCGGCTGAGCCGGCCCTGCACGGTAGAAGTCGTTGTTGCGGCGTGCGTTAAGCCACACCAGGCCAAACAGCAACACGCCCACGCCAAAGGCGATGCCGGCGATTTTCAGCGTGTTGCGGGGCAGATGGAAAGTGATGTTCTGGTCAGAGCGGGAGCGTGATGCGGACATGGGCTGGACCGGATTGAACGAGGCGATTCTTGCACAACAATACCCATACGCGGCAGAAAGTCGCGGTTCGCGCGATAATCGCTGTTCAACTCCGTACACAGTGCCAGCCCATGCTTGATCCAGCCCTTCTTCGCCAGCAGCCCGCCGAACTCGCCGAACGCCTGCGTGAAACACGCGGTTATGTGCTTGACGTGGCCGCCTTCGAATCCCTTGAGGCCGATCGCAAGCGCATCCAGGTGCGTACCCAGGAATTGCAGAGTCTGCGCAACAGCCGTTCCAAGGCGATTGGCTTTGCCAAGGCAAAGGGCGAGGACGTGTCGGCGATCATGGCCGAAGTGGCTGCGTTTGCCGATGAGCTGAAGGCCTCGGAAATCCAGTTGGACGTGCTGCGCGAAAAAATCGACGCGCTGTCGATGGGCATTCCGAACCTGCCGTCGGCCGATGTGCCGGCCGGCAAGGACGAAAGCGAGAACGTCGAGCAGTTGCGTTGGGGCACGCCGCGCGAATTCGACTTCGCGGTGCTCGATCACGTTGAGCTGGGCGCGCGCAATGGCGGGCTGGATGCTGAAACTGCAGCCAAATTGTCCGGCGCACGTTTCACCGTGCTGCGTGGCCAGGTCGCGCGTCTGCACCGTGCGTTGGGCCAGTTCATGCTCAACCTCCACAGCGGCGAGCACGGCTACGAAGAAACCAACGTGCCGGTGCTGGTCAACGCCGATTCGCTGCGTGGCACCGGCCAGCTGCCGAAGTTCGAGGAAGACCTGTTCAAGACCGCGTTGGGTGAATCCACGCGTTACCTGATTCCGACCTCCGAAGTGCCGCTGACCAACATCGTGCGCGACGAGATCATCGACGCCGAGCGCCTGCCGCTGCGCATGACCGCCCATTCGATGTGCTTCCGTTCCGAAGCTGGCAGCGGCGGCCGCGATGTGCGCGGCATGATCCGCCAGCATCAGTTCGAGAAGGTGGAACTGGTCAGCGTGTGTGCGGCTGAAGACAGCGAGGCCGAACACCAGCGCATGACCGGCTGCGCCGAAGCCGTGCTGCAGAAGCTGGGCCTGCCGTACCGCAAGGTGCTGCTGTGCACCGGCGACATGGGCTTTGCCGCGATCAAGACCTACGACCTGGAAGTGTGGTTGCCGTCGCAGCAGACCTACCGCGAGATTTCCTCGTGCTCGAACTGTGGCGACTTCCAGGCGCGCCGCATGCAGGCCCGCTGGCGTCATCCGGGCGGCAAGCCGGAGCTGCTGCACACGCTCAACGGCTCGGGCGTGGCGGTGGGCCGGGCAATGATCGCGGTGATGGAGAATTACCAGAACGCCGACGGCTCGATCACCATCCCGGACGTGCTGCGGCCGTACATGGGCGGCCTCGAACGGATCGGCTGAGCCAATCCGCGCAGTTGGATGGAAAACAGAAAGCCCGCAGCGATGCGGGCTTTTTCGTGGCCGTTTGTTGAAGCGATTGAACCGTAAGATTTTTTTGTTCAGGGAGCCTGAGCGCGCATTGTTCTTAAATAGGACTGTTTGCAGCCTGATTTGCAAAATCGGAACGCAAGTGGTTGAATTCGCCAGTTCGTTCCATTTCTGGGATCAATCCATGCAGGACCTCAACGACCTCTACTACTTTGCGATGGTGGTAGACCACGGCGGTTTTGCCGCCGCTGAACGCGCACTGGGCATCCCAAAGTCGCGCCTGAGCCGACGTATCAGCCAGCTGGAAACCGAGCTGGGCGTGCGCCTGCTGCAGCGTTCCACCCGCCGCTTCGCAGTAACCGACGTGGGCATGAGCGTGCACCGACATGCGCAGACGATGTTGTCCGAGGCGCAGGCGGCGCGTGAAGTGGTTGACCGGCTGAGCGCGGAGCCGCGCGGCCTGGTCCGGGCCAGCGTTCCGGTGTCGCTGGCGCAGATGCAGTTGTCCAAGCTGCTGCCGAAGTTTCTGGCGCAGTACCCGAAGGTGCGCCTGCAGTTGGCCATCACCAATCGCCGCGTGGACATCATCAATGAAGGCTACGACGTTGCCCTGAGGGTGCGTTCGCGGCTGGATGATGACGGCAGCCTGGTGATGCGCAGCTTCGGCCAGGTGCAGGAATTGCTGGTCGCCAGCCCGGGCTATCTGGACCGCGCCGGCCGCCCGGCATCGCCGCAGGACATCTCCAATCACGTCACGCTGAGCATCAGCGAAGACGAAGCCCGCCAGCGCTGGGAGCTGCACGGTCCCGGCGGTGAAGTGCATCGCGTCGAGCTGCAGCCGCGTGTGGCAGGTTCGGATTTTCCCTTGCTGCAGTCGATGGTCAAGGACGGTTTCGGCATCACCATGCTGCCGGAAACCATCTGTGCCGAGGCGGTGCGTAACGGCGAACTGGAAGTGGTGTTGCCCGACTGGTCGCTGCCGCAGGGCATTTGTCATGCGGTATTTGCCTCCCGTCGCGGCCTGTTGCCAGCGGTGCGCGTGTTCATCGATTTCCTGGCTGAGCACCTGCCGCCGGAACTGGAAGCCTCGCGCCTGGATTGCGGCGGCGCCTGCGAACGGGCCAAGGAGAAGATCCGCGCCTCGACTGTCGGTGCACTGGCCATTGAGACCGGTTGAGCAAAACCCCGGCAAGCATGCGAGAATGCGCGCCCGGCCACGCACGTCGTCGCCGGGTTCAAGCACAGCAAGGACAGATGGCCGAGCGGTTGAAGGCACCGGTCTTGAAAACCGGCGAAGGGTTAAACCTTCCGTGGGTTCGAATCCCACTCTGTCCGCCATGTTGCAAACAAAAAGCCGCTGATCTCAGCGGCTTTTTGTTGTCTGGCAGGTGCATGCCGGCAGATTCGGTGAACTGATCTGCTGCCAAGGCGGCTGAGCTGGCCAAGCATAGGCCAGTGTCGCCACCGGGCTGTTGCGCTTTCAGCGTGGTGAGCGGGCGGGGGAGTGTTGTCACTTTTCCGGGGTGCCGAGTTTCCACGTGCAGCCGCCACAGGTGTTCGTGTATCGCATGTCAGCGTGACATTCCCTCCTGCAAGCCGGGAGGGCATGCCGCAGGCACTCACTCCGGCGTGTTGTGGAACGAGGACAGTCGTGCGTCCAGCGCGGCTTGGCGGGCGTCGCCACCGTGCAGGCGGATGAAGCTTTCGGCGCTGACCGCGCGGCCGAGCAGGGCGCCTTGCAGTTGGTCGCAGCCCAGGCGCTCGACGTAGGCGCGCTGGGCCGGGTTTTCGATGCCGGCGGCGACCACCGACAAGTTCAATGCGTGGCCAAGCGCAACGATGGCCGAGACGATCACCACGTCCTCGTCGCTGTCTTCCAGGGTCAGCACGAAGGCGCGGTCGATCTTGATCTCGCTGGCAGGCAGCCGTTTGAGATGCAGCAGGCTGGACACGCCGGTGCCGAAGTTGTCGATGCAAATACCGACGCCTAGCGCGGCAACGTTGCGCAATACCGCGATGGTGCTTTCGGTGTCGCGCATCATCGCGCTTTCGCTGATCTCCAGAATCAAGCGCGTCGGCTCCAGCTCGTTGCGTTCCAGCGCGCTGCGGACATCGTCCAGCAACTGCTGTGAACCGAGCTGGCGGTCGGAGACGTTTACCGAAATGATCCAGTCGTTGTGACCGGCGTCTTGCCAGCTACGCATCTGCCGGCAGGCTTCGTTCAATATCCAAGTGCCCAGCACGCTCATCAGCGCGTTCTGTTCGGCCAGGCGGATGATCCGCTCGCTGGGAACATAACCGTGCTCGGGATGGCGCCAGCGAATGAGGGCTTCGGCACCGCTGACATGGCCGTGCTCGGCATGCACGCGCGGCTGGTAGTGCAGCGACAGCTGCGGCGTGCCGATCGCTGCGCGCAGGTCTTCGAGTAGGTGGCGATCCTGCTCGACGTTGTCATTCATCCAATCGGCAAACACCGTGTGCGTGTTGTGACTTGCCTGTTTGGCGTAGCGCATGGCGGTTTCGGCCATGGCAATCAACTGCGCGGCGGAGCTGCCGTGGTCCGGATGCAGCGCCATGCCCAAACTGCCGGTAATGCGCATGTCGCGACCACCCGCTCGCGCGGAATTCACCGCCAGAATGATGCGCTCGGCATAGGCGTCGATTTCGGTAGCGGTTTTTGATGCGGTGGCAATGACGAACTGGTCGCCGCCCAGTCGGCCGACCAGGTCTTCAGGCGGCAGCATCTGCCGCAGCCGCGTGGCGATGTCCATCAACACCGCATCACCCACCGGCGCACCGAAGGCACCGTTGATGTGACGGAAGCCGTCCATGTCAATCGACATCACCGCAAAGGCGTTGCCCTCCTGCAGCAGTTGCTCGATGCGCTCGTGTGACAACTGCCGGTTGGGCAGGCGGGTCAGTGCGTCGTGCTGGCTGGCGTGGAACAGCTCCTTCCGGGCATCGTCCAGCGACGCGGCCAGCATCGAATTGCGTAGGTGCAGCAAGCGCGCCTGCATGCGCTGTTCCTGCAGCGAGAAGATCAATACGATCGCCATCACGCCGACGGTCAGCAGCACCACGCAGGCGGCCAGCCATTCAGTCGGGACGCCGCCATTGGCGGCCGCGCCACAGACCGCATCGGCCGGAAATTGGGCCGCCGCCATGCCGGTGTAGTGCATGCCGACGATGGCCAGGCCCATCACCACGGAAGCGACCAGACGCGGCAGCAACGGGTGCTCGACAGTGCGCAGCCGGAACGCTATGTACAGCGCGCTCCACGATGCGCCCACCGCGATCACGATGGAAAGCACGAACCAGAGACGGTCGTAGTCGATGGCCGGCTGCATGCGCAGTGCCGACATACCGACGTAATGCATCCAGGCGATGCCCAGGCCCATCAACAACGCGCCGAGGGCGAGCCGGAGGTGCGGCAAGGTCGGCCGGGACACCAGCCACAATGCGAAGAGCGATGCAGCCACCGCGACCAACAGCGATTCCAGCGTGAGCCACAAGTCGTAACCCAGCGGGATGGGCAGCCGGAAGGCCAGCATGCCGACAAAGTGCATGGACCAGATGCCGGCGCCCATCGCCACACCGCCAGCAAGCAGCCAGCGGGCGGCCGTGCGCCGGGGCTGGGTTGCGGACACGCGTGAAGCCATGTCCAGCGCGGTGAACGACGCCAGGATGGCAACCAGAATGGAAAGCACCACGAACAACGGGTTGTAGCTGCCGACGAGCATCAAACCCCTCCCTTTAGTGTCCGTACCGCATGGCGCCATGCCCCCGCATGACGAATGGCCAATCAATCCGCGCTGGCCTACCGCTGCAGACTATCGCCAGCAACCGCGATGCCGGCAATAGCGCTAGAACACAATAGGAAAACCAGACGCGCGAGGTGTGGAGTACATCACATTGTCACTTGGCGTGCCGCATCAAACGTCGTGTCGAACAAACGTTGCACCGGTGGCCCCATTTCGCCAGACAGCAACACCAGCAACAGCAAGCCCACCAACAACGCGACCGGCAGGCCCAGCTGGATGGGATTCAGCGCTGGTGCGGCGCGGGCCAGCACGCCGAAGGCCAGGTTGATGGCCAGCATGGCCACCACCAGCGGCAAGGCCAGTGACACGGCACCACGGAATATCTGCAGCGCCAAGGTCGGCGCGATGCTGGCAACGGCATGCGGATCGGGCAGGGCGGTGCCGATTGGCAACGCTTTGTAGCTGTCTACCAGCAGTGCGATCACCGCCAGATGGCCGTTGCTGGTGAAAAACAGCAGGCCGAACAGCAGATAAAACCATTGGCCGATGACGCCGGAACTGCCGCCGCGCAGCGGGTCGCTCATCTGCGCAAAGGCCAGGCCGGTGCTCTGCGCGACCATTTCACCGGCCATCGCGCCAGCTTCAAAGATCAACCGTAAGAGAAAGCCCATGCAGATGCCGACGGCCAGCTCGCGGATGATGGTGATCACCGTGATGGAATCGAAACCATAGAACAGCGGCACCGGCGGCAACACCGGCGCAAGCGCGACCGACAGCGTGACCGCCAGCAATCCGCGGATGCGGCCGGGCACCGCGCGGCTGCCGATCATCGGCATGGCCATCAACATCGCGCCGATGCGCAACATGATCCACAAGGTGTTGCCGATGATGGCGAAGGCCTGTTGGCCATCGACGACCATCTGGGTGGCGGAATCCATCGCTGCGCTACCCGATCAGATGCGGTATGCGCTGGAACAGCTGGGTGGTGAATTCGACCAGATGGCCGATCAGCAGGCTGCCCAGCGCGAACAGGGCAGCGGTGAGGGCGGCGGCTTTGGCGACAAAGGCGATGGTGGGCTCGTTGAGCTGGGTCGCCGCTTGGATCACGCCCACCACCACGCCAACGACGAGAACGGTAAGCAGCAAGGGGCCAGCGACCCAGAGGGTAGCGACAAGGCCGCCACGCAGTTCAGTAAGGGCAAGTTCGGGGCTCATGCGGGTGTTGGATGCAAGCTTGGTGCCAGAGCGGTGACGGGATTACGGCGGTGGGTCCGTCCCTCCCTCGCGCGAAGCGTGGGTGCAGCGCGTTGGTTGTTGCAGTGGCCAAAGCCAAAGAATCGACCGATGACGGTTGGCGCAGAAACAACGAAGCCGCGAGTTGATCGCGGCTTCGTACAAAGCATCCATGCGCGGTTGCTCACACTGCGTTGAAACTCGCTGCCAGTGTGCCGACCACCAGCACCCAGCCATCGACCAGTACGAACAACAGAATCTTGAACGGGGCCGACACCAGCATCGGTGACAGCATCATCATGCCCATCGACATCAACACGCTGGCGACCACCAGGTCGATGATCACGAACGGGATGAAGATCAAAAATCCAATCTCAAATGCGGTCTTCAATTCGCTGGTGACAAACGAGGCAACCAGCACCGGGAACGGCACTGCGTCCGGGTTTGCGTAAGCGCCATGTCCGGCGAGACCGGCGAAGGTCATCAGATCGGTTTCGCGTACCTGCGCCAGCATGAAGGCGCGCAGCGGCTCGGTGGTCAGCTTCCAGGCGGTCTGGAAATCAATCTGCCCGTCCAGATACGGCGCCATGCCGGTGGACCACGCCTTGTCCCACACCGGCATCATCACCATCGCAGTCAGGAACAGTGCCAACCCGAGCAGGATCTGGTTTGACGGGGTCTGCCCGGTGCCCAATGCCTGACGCAACAAGCCCAGCACGATGATGATGCGGGTGAAGGCGGTGAGCACCAGCAGCATCGATGGCAGCAGGGTGATTGCTGTCATCAGCAGCAAGGTCTGCAGCGGCAGGCTCACCGGTTGGCTGCCGATCTTGCCGACATTCACATCCGGCAACGCCGGCATCTGCGGTGCACCCGGTGCGGCGAACGCGAACAGCGGCAGGGCCAGCATGGTCAGCAGCAGGAGAAGCTGCCAGCAGTGGCGGTGGTTGAAACGAAGGCCGGACATGATCAGGAATCCTTGCGCAGCTTCTGCGACAGCAGTTGCGCGAAATTCGGTAGTTGTTTGAGGTTGGGCAGCGCCGGAGGCGGCGTTTGCGGCAGCGGCTCGGGCAGCGTGTGCAGGGCGCTGATGCCGCCGGCCGTCACGCCCAGCAGCAGCTGCTGGCCGTTGACGTCCACCACCACCACGCGCTCTTTGGCGCCGACGTTGATGCTCGCAATCACCTTCAACCCTTCAGCCGGGCGGAACGCGCCGCCGGGCAGGCGCTTGAGCACCCACCCGAGGCCGATGATCAAACCCAGCACCACCAGCAGCATGAACACCGCGCCGAACATGCTGGGCGTGCTTGCCGCATGTTGGCCGACCGGTGTTGCCGCCTTGACGGCAGGCGCGGCGAGAGCGAGCAATGCGATCAACGCAGTCTCCGGATCCGCTCGCTGGGGCTGACCACATCGGTCAGGCGCACGCCGAAGCGATCATTGATGACCACCACTTCGCCGTGTGCGATCAGCGTGCCGTTGACGAACACGTCCAGCGATTCGCCGGCGCCGCGTTCCAGTTCCACGACCGAGCCCTGGTTGAGCTGCAGCAGGTTGCGGATGGGCAGTCGCGCGCGGCCGACTTCCAGTGACAGGGTCACCGGAACGTCGAGGATCACGTCCAGGTCGAGGTCGGTGCCGCTGGCCGCATCGGCCTGCAGATTGGCGAACTGGGCCGGCGCGGGTGCGGCGACGGATTCTGGGGCTTCGGTGTCATTCATTGGATGTTTCCTGGATCACGGGAACGGTGGGACGCTTGCCCGGCGGATGGGTTGCGGTGATCTTGATGGCGTTGCGCTCGTTGGCGACGCCGAACTGGCCGGTGAACACTGGAATGCCTTCCACGCACAGCGGCACTTCCTTGGACATGTCGATGGGCAGGATGTCGCCGATCTTCAGCTTGGTGAGTTCACGCAGGCTCATGCGGCGGTGCGCGAGCACGCTGGAGAGTTCGACTTCGGCGGTGTTGAGCTGTTCGCGCAACATGATTGCCCAGCTCTCATCGCGGTCGTTGCGATCGCTTTGAATGCCGGCGTCTAGCAGCTCGCGGATGGGTTCCAGCATCGAGTACGGCAAGGTGATGTGGATGTCGCCGCCACCGCCGTCGAGTTCGACATGGAAGCGGCTGACCACCACGTACTCGCGCGGACTGACGATGTTGGCGAAGTGCGGGTTGATCTCGGAGTTGATGTAGTCGAAATCGACGTTCATCACCGGGCCCCACGCTTCGCGCATGTCGGCGAAGGTCTGCTTGAGCATCAGCTGGATCACGCGCATCTCGGTGGCGGTGAATTCGCGGCCTTCGATGCGGGTGGGATAACGGCCGTCGCCGCCGAAGAAGTTGTCAACGATGGCGAACACCAGCGTCGGCTCAAACACGATCAGCCCGGTGCCGCGCAGCGGCTTGAAGCGGATCAGGTTGAGGTTGGTCGGCACGTACAGCGAATGCAGGTAGTCGCCGAACTTGATCAGTTCAATACCGCGCACCGACAACTCGGCCGAACGACGGATCAGGTTGAACAAGCCGATGCGCCACAGGCGCGCAAACCGTTCGTTGACCATTTCCAGCGTCGGCATACGCCCACGGATGATGCGGTCCTGGCTGGCGAAGTCGTAGGAGCGCGCTTCGCCCGGTGCCGGGCCCGGCTCGGCAGTGCTGACATTGCCGGTATCGACACCATGCAGCAGGGCATCGATTTCGTCCTGTGACAGCAGGTCGTTGATGCTCATCGTGATCCCTTATTGGGTGACAAAGCTGGTGAACAGCAGGTCATCGGCCGACTTCTTGCCGGTCTCGGCCTTCATCAGCTTCTGCACTTCGGCCAGCGCCGACGCCTGCAGGGCTTCCTTGCCGGCACGGTCGGCGATCTGCGCCGGCTCGACCTGCGAGAACAGCATCAACAACTTGGCGCGGATGGCCGGTGCATGGGTTTGCATGGCCTGCAGCGCCATCGGATCACGGGTCATCAACTGCACATCCACCTGCAGATAGCGCGGGCCATCGATGGGGCCGCTGAGGTTGACCACGAAGGAGGGATCCAGCGCGAAATACTGCGCCGGTGCAGGCGTCGCCGCGGCAGGCTTTTCAGCCTTGGCAGTGCCTTCGCCCTGGGTGAAGTACCAGACCGCGCCACCGGCACCGCCGGCAGCAATCAACGCGATCAATGCAGTTACCAACAGCGGACGCCGCGACTTGCCCGTCGCCTCCTGGGTCGGTTCGGGTTTACGGGATTTGTCGGCGGCAACAGCCACGGTGTGCTCCTCAAAATTACTGCCCGTTCACATGCAAGCGCCGTGCCGGAGGAGTAGGTGAGGGTGGTGGCGGATTGTTGACGGGGGGCTGACCTCCTTTCCAAACCCTACCCTTGCGCTGATGCGCGGCTACTCATCGGATCGTGAACCGGGGGGGGGCGCAAACGATCGTCGTCGTCCGGCGAGGTGAGGGCGACTTAGAGCGCCGCGAACTGAGGTGCTGTCTGCAACTGCAGCTGTAAAGCCCCTCTCCCCTTGCGGGAGAGGGGTTGGGGAGAGGGGGCCGCACTTCACCACTCAGGCTCAAGCCACAGTGAGACTTAAGCGCAGCCGGGTTTCTTTGTACCTCGGCAAAAATTTTACTCACTTATTTATATTTCAGTTCTGTACTATATCGGCGTCCCCCGACCATGACGCCTGCCATGAGCCGTTTCGATCCAACCGAAGCCCGCATCGATGCCACCTGCCAACGGTGGCCCGGGTTCCCGCGCGAGCCGGCGGTGCTGGTGCGGCTGATCAAGGCGCTTTACAAGAACGTGCATGACCACGCCAACGCGGTCCTGCGCGATTTCGACTTGTGCCACGGCGAATACAACGCGCTGATGATGCTGTACAGCACGCCGGATCGTTTGCTGAGCCCATCCGAGCTTGCCGGTGCGGCGACTGAAAAATCCGCCAACATCACCCGACTCACCGACCTGCTGCACCGCAAGGGGCTGATCGAGCGCATCCCGCATGCCGAAGACCGGCGCAAGCTGGAACTGCGATTGACGCCCGAAGGCGTGGCCTGCGTGGAGCGCTTGTTGCCGAGCATGTCGGCGCTGCTGGTGACGGAAATGAAGGGCTTGAACGGCGATGAACAGCATCAGCTGGAAGCGCTGTTGAAGAAGATGCTCGACGGCCTCCACCCGATCTGAAACCCCCATGTCTACTGTGTCCATATCCGCCACGCCGAACGCCGGGGCCGACCCTTGGTTTTCGGGTTTCCGTGGTTTTCTGAAAGGCGAGGCCGGTGCCTGGCTGTTCGTACTGCGGGTCACGCTGTCGTTCTTCATCACCGGTTGGCTGGCTATGCGCATGCAATTGCCATTGCCTGGCACTGCGATGCTGACTACGGTCATCGTCATGCACCGGCAGAGCGGCATGGTGCTGGCGAAGAGCTTTTACCGCGTGCTGGGCACGTTTGCTGGTGCTGCGGCGGCGCTGGCGGTAGTTGCCTTGTTCCCGCAACAGCGTGAGCCGTTCCTGCTGGTGATGGCGTTGTGGATTGGTGGTTGTGCGGCCGGTGCCACCTTGCATCGCAATTTCAAATCGTATGCGTTCGTACTGGCTGGCTATACGGCGGCGATCATCGCCTTGCCGATCATCACCACACATCCGGGCAATGTTTTTGACTCGGCGGTGGCGCGCATTTCCGAGGTGATGTTGGGGCTGGTGGTCAGCGCCGTCATCAGCGACACGGTGCTGCCGGTTCGCCTGCGCGACAACCTGCGCAGTGCGGTGCGTAATCAATATGCGAACTTCCTGGGGTTCGTCAGGGAGGCGTTGCTGGGCCAGTTGCCGCGTGAGCGCATGGAACAGGAACACTTGCGCATGGTGCGCGATGCGGTTGCGTTGGAAGACCTGCGCAGCTCGGTCATTTTTGAAGACGCCGAAGCGCGTGCGCGCAGCATGCACCTGCTGCAGTTCAACCAGAATTTCATGGCCGCCTCGACCAGCTTCCAGTCGCTGCACCATTTGATCAATCGCTTGATGCGACAGGAATCACCGGCCGCTGCGCAGTCGCTGCTGACGCTGTATCGCCCCTTGGGTGAAGTCATGCAGTCATCGCCGCAGGATATGCCGGCCGAGGAACTGGCTGCGCGCATCCGCCAAGTGCGGCTGGAACTTCCGGCGCGTGGCAAGGCGCTGCGTGCTGCGCTTGGAAGCAGCACGCAGGCAGAGGACTTTGAAGTCGGTGCGGGATTGCTGCGTCGCTTCAGCCGGGAGCTGGAATCCTATATCCACGCGCGCGGCCAATTGCTGCATCGGGTGGCGCCTTCCAAGGGTGTGGAGCGGGTGCGCTTTGTGCGTGGCAACGACCATGCTGGCGCGCTGTTGGCCTTTGTCCGCACAACGCTGACGATGCTGTTGCTGGGCGTGTTCTGGGTGGGCTCGGGCTGGCCGATGGGCGCCAATGTGATGTTGTTGGCGACGATTTTTTCCTGTCTGTTCGCAACCGCACCGAACGCCGCGCGGCTGACCAGCAAAGTGTTGACCGGTTACATCGTTGGCATGCTTGCCGGCTATGTCTGCGAGTTTGTGGTGCTGACAAAAATGGACGGCTACGCGATGTTGGTGGCGGGCGTGCTGCCGTTCTTCATCATCGGGCCGTACCTGACCACGCGGCCCAAACTTTCAAGTTTCGGCCTCGGCTACGCGATAGGGCTGGTCAACATCATTGGGCTCACCAATCCGATGGCGTTCGACCCGCAACACTTTTTCAATGATGGGTTGTCGCAGGTGATTGGCTTGGGCGCGGCGACGCTGGGCTTTGTACTGCTGCCGTCGGCAGTGGGCAGCGCCTGGTTGCGACGGCGACAGATGGCGGCGTTGCGTGCGCAGGTGCGCTTGGCCGCACAGGCGCCATTGCCGGGGCTTCGTCACCGTTTCGAGAGCATCAATAGCGATCTGGTGCATCAGATCGTGGCGCATACCGCGCCGGGCAGTGAGGATTCGCGCACGCAGTTGGCGTGGGCGCTGGCGGTCAATGAAACCGGGCGCGCATTGATACATCTGCGCCATGACATTGCACGGCAACCGTTGCCTGCGTCCTTGCACGGTGAAGTGGAAGCGGCGGTGGATGCACTTGCCGCGTTCTTTGGCCAGCCCAGCCGGCCGGCCTGGCAGCGTGCCGATGCCGCGCTACGTCGCGCCAGTGATGCCGCGCGTGCCGATACCGAAGCGCCGGATATCGCGCGGCAGGTGCTGCATCACCTGCGGCTGGTGCGCTTGGCGATGGTGGATGACCACTCGGTAATGGCGGCGTACATCGTCGCGCCCGATGCATCAAATGAGGGGATGGCCCATGCCCATTGAAATCGCGTTTGGCGGCAGCCTGTTCCCGGGTTTGCTGGTGTTGTTCTGTGTGGTCTGCGCGCTGTTGTGGGCATTGGACGTGGTGGCCGGGCGGCGCGGTTGGTACCGCTACGTGTGGCACCCGTCGTTGTTCCGCATCGCGGTATTCGTTTGCCTGTTCGGCGGGCTCGGCCTGCTGCTGTTCTGAGATATTCCCATGACCCCCAAAACCCAATCATTGCTCCGTTTCACGCTCACCGCGGTTGTCGTGGTGGCTGCCGCACTGATCGCCGTGGCGATGTGGCGGCATTACATGTACTCGCCGTGGACGCGCGAAGGGCGCCTGCGCGCCGAAGTGGTGCGCGTGGCGCCGGATGTGTCCGGGCCGGTGACCGACGTGGCCGTGCACGACAACCAGCTGGTCAAGCGCGGTGAGCTGTTGTTCGCCATCGACCCGCTGCGCTACCGCAATGCCGTGGCGCAGGCGCGCGCGAATCTTGACGCTGCCCGTGCCGCCGCACGCGCCGCCGGTGCCAGCATTCAGGCGGCGGCAGCGGGTGCCACGCAGCAGGGCGTCAATGCCAGTCGTTACGAATTGCAGTACGAGCGACGTCAGCGGATTTCGGGCACCTTGATCTCCGAAGAAGCGCGCAGCGATGCACTGAGTGCCGCGCAGGCTGCACGCGCTGGGGTTGCTCAAGCGCAGGCCAATCGGCAGCAGGCCAGTGCCTCGCAACAACAGGCATTGGCGTCGGTGGAGCAGGCACAAGCCGCGCTGGATACCGCCGAACTGAATCTGGAGCGCACGCAGGTACGCGCACCCGTGGACGGCTACGTGACCAACCTGGAAGTGCGCACCGGCGACTACGCCAGTGCAGGCGCGGCACGCTTGGCATTGATCGATACGGCCTCGTTCTGGGTGTACGGCTACTTCGAGGAAACCAAGCTCTCGAAGCTGCACCTCGGCGATGGCGTGAAGGTGCAGTTGATGAGCGGCCAGGAATTGCATGGCCACATCGAAAGCATTTCGCACGGCATTACCGACGCCGACAGCCCGACCGGCAGCGACCTGCTGGCCAACGTCAACCCGACCTACAACTGGGTGCGCCTGGCGCAGCGGATTCCGGTGCGGATCAAACTCGATGCGGCTTCGCTGACGAAAGGTGTGGTGTTGGCCAACGGCATGACCGCGACGGTGATCGTGGAGCGTGGACGATAGGATTGCGCTGGGTATGCCTGGCGACTGGTGCTGGTTGTACGAAGTCCGGAGCACAGAGCTGAAAGCGCAAAGCCAGAAGCGCAAAGCCAGAAGCGCAAAGCCCCCTCATCCGCCCTCCGGGCACCTTCTCCCGCAGGCGGGAGAAGGGACTGCAGGGTGTTGCTTGGGCTGATGGTTGGCTGCGCAATGCATGAGCGCAAGCAATGTTTCAGTTCCCCGGTGCAGTGTGCAATTCCCTTCTCCCGCCTGCGGGAGAAGGTGCCCGCAGGGCGGATGAGGGGCCTTTGTTTCGCCCCACCACAAGCAAAAGAAAACGCCCGGCATTGCCGGGCGTTTTCGTTCAAACCAAGTCAGCGCGAACGCTTACTTGGCAGCGTCGCCGGTGGTCAAACCACGCTTTTCCAGCAGCGGTTCGATCTGCGGCTCGTGACCGGCGAAGTTGCGGAACAGCTCCATCGCATCAACGCTGCCGCCCTTGGACAGCAGAGTCTCGCGGAAGCGATCACCGTTGGCGCGCGACAGGCCACCGTGTTCGCGGAACCACTTCTGGGTGTTGGCGTCCAGCACTTCTGACCAGATGTAGGCGTAGTAGCCGGCCGAGTAGCCGCCCATGATGTGGCTGAAGTAGGTGGTGCGGTAACGCGGCGGAACCGGCGCGTAGTAGATGCCGTCCTTCTCAAGTGCAGCGCGTTCAAACTTGAGCACGTCGGCCGGAGCCGGCACGTCCTTGACACCGATCTGGTGCCAGTTCTGGTCCAGCATCGCCGCACCCAGGTATTCGGTGGTGGCGAAACCCTGGTTGAACTTGGCTGCGGCAATCACCTTGTCCAGCAGCGCCTGCGGCATTGCCGAGCCGTTCTGGTAGTGCTTGGCGTAGTTGGCCAGGATGGTCGGCTCGTCGGACCACATCTCGTTGACCTGTGACGGGAACTCGACGAAGTCACGCGGCACTGCGGTACCGGAGAAGTACGGGTACTTCACGTCGGAGAACATGCCGTGCAGTGCGTGACCGAACTCATGGAACGTGGTGGTCACTTCGTCCCAGGTCAGCAGGGTCGGCTTGCCGGCCGGCGGCTTGGGAATGTTGAGGTGGTTGGCCACCACCGGCTTGTCACCGGTCAGTTCCGACTGCGACACATACGAGTTCATCCAGGCGCCACCGCGCTTGGACTCGCGGGCATACGGGTCGAACAGGAAGATCGCCAGCTGGCTGCCGTCGGCGTCGAACACGTCATAGACGGTGACGTCTTCGTGGTAGACCGGCAGGTCGGTGCGCTGCTTGAAGGTCAGGCCGAATTCCTTGCCGGCGGCAAAGAACACGCCGTTCTCCAGCACGTTCTTCAGCTCGAAGTACGGCTTGAGCTGCGACTCGTCGAAGTTGTACTTGGCCTGGCGGACCTTCTCGCTGTAGAACGCCCAATCCCACGGCTGCAGCTCGAAGGTCGGCTTGCCGGCGGCCTTCTGCTCGGCGTCGATCATGGCCTGCAGGTCGGCAGCTTCGCGCTTGGCATTGGTGACGGCTGCCGGCGCCAGCTGGCCCAGCATGGCGTTGACCGCTTCCGGGGTCTTGGCGGTCTGGTTGCCCAGCGAGTACGCGGCAAAATTCGGGAAGCCCATCAGTGCGGCCTTCTCGGCGCGCAGGGTCATGATGCGCGAGACCAGCGCGGTGTTGTCGTACTCACCGCCGTGGCTGCCACGGGCAACCGAAGTCTCGTAGATCTTCTGGCGCAGCTCGCGGTTGGTCAGGTTGGTCAGCGGCGGCTGGCCGGTGGTGTTGAGCAGGGCGATGACGTACTTGCCGTCCAGCTTGCGGGCCTTGGCGGCTTCCGAAGCGGCGGCGATCTGCTCGGCGGACAGGCCGTCCAGCTGCTTGACGTCGTCGACGACGATGTAAGAAGCGTTGACCTCGGCCAGCACGTTCTGGCTGAACTTGGTGCCCAGGTTGGCCAGCTCGGCATTCATCGCCTTGAGCTTGGCCTTGTCGGCGTCGGACAGCTTGGCGCCGGAGCGCACGAAGTTGTCATGGTACTTCTCAACCAGACGCAGGCCTTCGGCATCCAGGCCCAGCTTGGCGCGGTTGTTGTAGAGCGTCTCGATGCGCGAGAACAGCTTGCCGTTGAGGTTGATCGCATCGCTGTGCGCGGCGAACTTGGCCGAGTAGTCGGCCTGCAGCTTCTTGCGCGTATCGTTGGTGTCCGCGCCGATCAGCGCGAAGAACACCGTGGTGGCGCGATCCAGCACGGCGCCGCTGTTTTCCAGCGCGATCAGGGTGTTTTCAAAGGTCGGCGCGGCGGGGTTGTTGGCAATGGCTTCCACTTCCTGCAACTGCTGCGCCATGCCTGCGTCGAAGGCCGGCGCGAAGTCAGCGTCCTTGATCTTGTCGAACTGCGGGTAATGCAGGGGCAGGGTGCTTTCGGCGAAGAACGGGTTGGCCTGTTCGGCCGACTGGGTGACAGCGGCGTTTGCGGTCACGCTGTAAGCCGGCAGGGCGAGGCCCAGGGTCGCGGCAAGGGCAAGGGCGAGGCGGGTGTTCAAGACGGAAGCTCCGTAAAAAATACTGATCGCGAAGATTAACCCGCGCGCGCCGGCTTCCGGGTGTGTCGAACGGCATGGTTGCAACGGAAAACACCGTACCGACCGGGTTGATGGCGTACGCTTGCGACCTTGCTTCCGGAGCCAGCCATGACCACTGCATTCGACTTCAAGACCTCAGCGCTGGATGGCCAGCCGCTGGATCTGGCGGCCTATTCCGGCAAGGTGCTGCTGGTGGTCAATACCGCCTCCAAGTGCGGTTTCACCCCGCAATACGAAGGGCTGGAGCGGCTCTGGCGGGAGCTGGGTCCGCAAGGGCTGGTGGTGATTGGCTTCCCCTGCGACCAGTTCGGCCATCAGGAACCGGGCGAGGCGGCTGACATCCAGTCGTTCTGCGCGCTCAACTACGGGGTGAGTTTCCCGATGTCGGCCAAGGTTGAGGTCAACGGCGACGCCGCGCATCCGCTCTGGAAGTGGCTGAAGCAGCAGAAGCGGGGCGCCTTGGGCATCGGCGCGATCAAATGGAATTTCAGCAAATTCCTGATCGGCCGCGATGGGCAGGTAATCGACCGCTACGCACCAACGGCAAAGCCGGAATCGATTGAAGACGATATCCGCGCGGCGCTGGCGCGCTGATCAAGCCGCCGCCGTAGGAGCGGCTTCAGCCGCGAAGCGCACAGAACAGGCGCAATCGAATTGCTTCGCGGCACGGTTTGACCTCGAAGCGCCCTCGGTTGCGCTTTGCTTACCCGGGCTACTTGGGTACGCGTCCCAACTTGGCTCAGGCAGCTTTCAAATCGAGCTTGCGGACGTTGTCCAGATCGACATGCTGGCGCGCGACCCACAGGTCGTGGGTGTCCTGCATGGCCAACCAGCTTTCGGGGCTCCGGCCCAGCGACTTGGCCAAGCGCAATGCCATTTCGGGAGTGACCCGGCTGCTGCCGTTGAGTACCCGGCTGAGCGTGGATGCCGCGACGCCAAGCTTCTGCGCCAGCTCGCGCCCACTGATGTTGTTTGGCTCAAGGTAGATGCCGGTGATGAACTCGCCCGGATGCGGGGGAGCGTGCATTTTCATTAGTGATAATCCTCATAGTCCAACACGTAAGCGTTGCCGTCCTTGAACTCGAATGTGATGCGCCAGTTGCCGCTGACGGCAATGGACCAGCGGTTCTTCATTGCACCTTTCAGTGCATGCAGGCGAAATCCGGGAATATTCATGTCTTCAATGACGTGAGCAGTATCGAGTGCGGACAGTTGTAGTCGCAGCCGTTTTGCATGGTTGGACTGGATGCCCGACGTTCGTCCGGTCTCAAACAGCCTGCACAGCCCTTTGTGTCGAAAAGACTTGATCATGCACTGAGTGTTGCATGTTGCGCATTGCGCAACACTTAGTCAAATCGGCCGGTGCAATATCAGTTTTCGAGTGCATGCACGCTGCCCATCAATGACAACGGCCGGACCTTGAGGTCCAGCCGTTGTTGGATGCGACGCTGCTCGAATGCCCCGATACACGGGGCAACCGCTTTACTTCTCGACGAACGCCCGCTCGAACACATAGTGGCCGGGGGTGCCGATGCGTGTGGAGGCCTGGAAACCGCGGGCGTCCAGCACGCTGCGCAGGTCGGCCAGCATCTGCGGGCTGCCGCAGATCATGAAGCGGTCGTTGGCCGGGTCCAACGGCGGCAGGCCGAGGCTCTGCTGCATCAGGCCGGTTTCCATCAGCGTGGTCAGGCGGCCCTGGTTCGGGAACGGTTCGCGGGTGACGGCCGGGTAGTACAGCAGCTTGTCACGGACGATATCGCCGAGGATTTCGTCTTCCGGCAATTCCTTCTCGAAGTAATCGCGGTAGGCGAGGTCCTTCTGGAAACGCACACCGTGGCAGACGATGACCTTCTCGAAACGCTCGTAGGTTTCCGGGTCTTTGACGATGCTCAGCCACGGCGCCAGGCCGGTGCCGGTGCCCAGCAGGTAGAGGTGCTTGCCCGGGTGCAGGTCGCTGATCAGCAGCGTGCCGGTGGGCTTCTTGCCGATGAGTACCTTGTCGCCGGGCTTGAGGTGCTGCAGGCGCGAGGTGAGCGCACCGTCCTGCACCTTGATGCTGAAGAAGTGCAGTTCTTCTTCCCAGTTGGCGCTGGCGATGGAATAGGCACGCAGCAACGGACGGCTGCCTTCGTTTTCCAGGCCGATCATCACGAACTGGCCATTGTCGAAGCGGAAGCCGCTGTCGCGGGTGGTCGAGAAGCTGAAGTAGGCGTCCGTCCAGTGACGGACTTCAAGCACCGTTTCGGCGCCAAAAGCGGAAGACATGCCGTGATTCGATTGGGGGTGACCGCGCCATTCTAGCCGATTCCATTTAAATGGGAATGAATCGCATTTGACGGGCTGACGTAGTGCCGAGCCGTGCTCGGCAGGGGCTTTGTAGGGGAGGGTATCTGCCGAGCGTGGCTCGGCACTACGGGTGACTTATCGGTAACCGGCTGCCTGCAGCTCGAACAATTCGGCGTAGCGACCGCCTCCGATCATCAGTTCCTCATGCGTGCCGCTGGCTTCGATGCGACCGTCGGCCAGCACCAGGATGCGGTCGGCCATGCGCACCGAGGAGAAGCGGTGCGAAATGAGCACGGCGGTGCGGTTGTCGGACAGCTCCTTGAAGCGCTGGAACACCTCGAACTCGGCGCGGGCGTCCAAGGCGGCGGTGGGCTCGTCCAGGATCATCACCTGCGCATCGCGCATGTAGGCACGGGCGATGGCGATCTTCTGCCATTGACCGCCGGACAGATCCACGCCGGTTTTGAAACGGCGGCCGATCAGCTGGTCGTAACCGCCGGGCAGGCCGTCGATGACTTCGTCGGCCAACGCGCGGCGGGCCGCATGCTGGATGCGGGTTTTGTCCTGCATCGACTCCACCAGACCAACGCCGATGTTCTCGCCAGCGGTCAGGTGGTAGCGCACGAAGTCCTGGAAGATGACGCCGAGGTTGGCGCGTAGATCATCAAGATCGTAATCACGCAGGTCGCGGCCATCGAGCAGGATGCGGCCTTCGTCGGGGTCGTACAGCCGCGCCAGCAGCTTGACCAACGTGGTTTTGCCGGCGCCGTTCTCGCCGACCAGCGCAATCACTTCGCCGGCTTGCAGATGGAAATCGAGATGCCGTACCGCCCAGCGTTCGGCATCGGGATAGCGGAAGCCGACGTTCTCGAACACGAAGCCTTCGCGAATGGGGCGCGGGATCGCCACTGCATTCTCGCGCGAATGAATTTCCGGCTTGATCGCAAAGAATGAGAACAGGTCGTCCAGATACAAGGCTTGGCTCGCTACCTGCGAAAAGCCGGTCAGCAGGCCTTCCAGCAATTGCCGCAGGCGCATGAAGCTGCCCGACAAGAACGTCAGGTCGCCGATGCTGAAATCGCCGCGAATGGTGCGCCATGCGATGTAGGCGTAGGCCGCGTAATAACCCAGCGTGCCGAGTGCGGCCAGCATCGTGCCCCACACCGCGCGCTTGCGCGCCAGTGCGCGATTGGCGCGATAGAAGCGCTCGGACAGCAGCTTGTACCGGTCGATCAGGAAGCGGTGGAGGTTGAAGATCTTCACCTCCTTGGCCGTTTCCACACTGGCGCCCACCTGGCGCAGGTAATCGAGCTGGCGGCGCTCGGGCGTCCAGCTGAAATTGAGCGTGTAGCCCAAGGTGTTGAAGTGCGATTCGCCGACGAATGCGGGGATCAACGCCACCGCCAGCAGCAGCATCAGCCACGGTGCGTACATCACCAGGCCGGCGGCAAAACTGATGACGGTGATGATGTCCTGCGCTTGGCCGAACAGCTGGCTCATCAAGCTCATGCGGCCCATCGTCTGGCGACGCGCGCGGTCGAGTTTGTCCTGAAGTTCCGGGTCCTCGAAATCTTCCAGATCCAGCTCGGCGGCGTGTTCCATCAGGCGCACGCTGGTGGCGTTGGTGAACAATTCCGACAGCAGTGCGTCGGCGTAATTGACCATGCGCCCGAGCAGGTCCGAGCCGATGGCGATGCTCAGTTCCAACAACAACAGTTCGAGCAGGGTGTTGAGGTGGCCGCTGGACAGCGCTTCGCCCAGTGGCGGCATGCCGCCGGCACCGGCCAGGCGCACCGCTTCGTCGATGATCAATTTGCCCACGTACAACATCGCCACCGGCATCACCGCGCGGATCAGGCGCAGGCCCAGGCTGGTCATCGTCAGCACGCGGCTGGTTTGCCAGACCTGCCGCAGGAATGGCGGCAGGTTGCGCATGGCGTTCATGCGTTCGCGAAGGCTGGGTTGCGGTTTGGCGGGCGAGGCGGAGGCGTGCGGCATGGGTGGCTCAAACGGCAGGATGCGTGTTCAGGGTACCTGCAAAGCGTGGCGCTTCGTCATCCAAACGGGCTCAGCCGTCCTTGTCCAGATCGATGTTGCCCAGCTGCGCATCGTCAAGGCCATCGGGGTTGTCACGCACGGCTTCGCCGGGTGAACCGAACGAACTATTCCCCGAATCGACATGCAGATAACTGCGCACGCTGTGCACGCCTTGAATACCGGCGATGAGTTTTTCGATGTCGCGCTTGGCAGCGGCATCGGGCACGTCGCCGGACAGCGTCACTTGGCCGTCCTTCACCTGCACCAGCACCTGAGAGGACTGGCTGTGTTGTCCCAGGGTATGCACGACTTCGTCGGCGATCAGGGTGTCGGGGCGTTCTACGGCCATTGCAATCTCCAGCGAAAGCGGTGCCTGCACGATGGCGCAAACGCCGTGAGCGTGGTGTTACCCGCGGCATGACGCTGCGTTGCAGACAGTTCGCCGGGCTTACGAGCGCGGACCTTCCGGCGGTGATGGATCGGAGGACTGCAATGCCACCGGCAGGTGCCAGCCAAAATGCATCGCCATCATCCGCAGGCCGAAGCACAGCCCGGCACCAG
Organism: Stenotrophomonas sp.; assembly: GCF_050737575.1. Classification (GTDB taxonomy): domain Bacteria; phylum Pseudomonadota; class Gammaproteobacteria; order Xanthomonadales; family Xanthomonadaceae; genus Stenotrophomonas. The sequence goes on along the minus strand of NZ_JBOHXW010000001.1, from coordinate 34,219 downwards.
CCAAGGCGCAGGGCACGGGCGGCAGGCCCAGCCAGTAACCGATGGCGACGATTGCCGCGCCAGCCAGTGCGGCGACGGCGTACAACTCGGCCTGCAACACCAGTGGCACCTGCGCCAGCAACACGTCGCGGGCAATGCCGCCGCCGACGCCGGTCAGCATGCCCAGCGCGGCGGCCATTGGCGGATCGATGCCGTAGGACAGCGCTTTCTGGGTACCGGCCACGGCGAACACCGCCAGCCCCATCGCATCGAACATCCGCACCGGGTACTGCATGCGTTCGATCAGCGGCGCCCAGAAGAAGGTGACGGTGCCTGCGGCCAAGGTAATCGCCGGGTAGCGCCAGTCGCTGATTGCCGCCACCGGGGTGGCGCCGATCAGCAGGTCGCGGGTGATGCCGCCAGCCAGTGCCGCCGCGAACGACAGCACCAGCACGCCGAAGATATCCAGCCGACGGCGCACCCCCATCGTCGCCCCGGACAGGGCGAAGACGAAGGTGCCGATAAGGTCGAGGATCAGTACGAGGGTTGCCATGCGCCGTATTGTGCGGTGTGGCGCGGGCTGCGGCCATCGGCCCGGTCCGGCCTGGGTGCGGCCGGGCCGGACGGGTCCGCTTACGGCAGCGGCGGCAGCAAACCTGCGCCGAGGCGGTTCCACGCATTGATGACGGCCACGCCCATGCTCAGGTCGCTGATGCCTTTTTCGTCGAAATGCGGTGCCAGCGCGTCGAAGGCGGCATCGGACGGGGCGCCATCGGGTAGCCGGGTGAGCGCTTCGGCCCAGCCCAGTGCCGCGCGCTCGCGCGCATCGAAGAAGCGGCTTTCATGCCATGCCGGCAGCGTGTCGAGCTTGCGCGGTTCAATGCCGCCCTTGCGCAGCGTGGTGGCGTGCATGTCCATGCAGTAACCGCAGCCGTTGATCTGCGACACGCGCAGGAACACCAGTTCCATCAAGTCGTGGTCGATTGAACTGTCATGGACCGCCTTGCTGGTGGCCAGCAGGCCCTTGAAGGCATCGGCCGCCAGGCGGGTGTAGGCGACGCGGGGAGAAGTGGCTGACATCGTGGATCTCCTGTGGCGGCCGGAGTGGCTGCCTTTCAAGACAAGGACGCGCCAGCGTCGGCCGGCGTGACAAGCAAGGGCAATTTATGTGGATTGAGCACGCTGGACAGCGCGATGATGCGGCCATCAGCGATTTCGATGGTGGTGAACGAGGCCAGCCTGCCCTCGGCAAAGCGCAGGATCGCTGGTTCGCTATTGACGTATCCCAGCTGCGCCGGCAATGCCGCACCCCGGCGCGCGATGGCCCAGTACAGGCGACCGATGCGCTCGGCACCGAGCAGTGGCCGGATCGCGGCGGTGACCACGCCACCGCCATCGGAGACCAAGGTGGCATTGGCGTGCAGCAGGGCCTGGATGGCCGCGCTATCGCCGCGCTGGGCTGCGTCCATGAAGCGCGCGAGCAACTTTTTGTGCTGATCAGGGGCGGCGTGGAAGCGCGGGCGTCCGGCCTGCAGTCGTTGCTTGGCCCGGTGTACCAATTGCCGGCTATTGGCCTCGCTGTGGCCGATCAGCTCCCCGATCTGCTGGTAGCTGTGATCGAACGCCTCTTTGAGCAGAAAAGCGGCGCGTTCTTCCGGGCCCAGTTGCTCAAGCAATGACAGGAAGGCGACGGAGACTTCATCGGCCAAGGCGAATGCGTATGCCGGATCCGGGCTGGTATCGGGCTGGTCCAAGCTGACGTTCAGCGGCTCCGGCAGCCAGGGCCCGACGTAGTGCAATCGTTCCCGTTTGAGCGCGCGCAGCCGGTCCAGGCCCAGTCGGGTGGTAGCGGTGACCAGCCACGCTTCGGCGTCGCGGATGGTGCTCGTGTCGGCATTGGCCCAGCGCAGCCAGGCGTCCTGGACCACGTCTTCGGCATCGGCGCGGCTGCCGAGCAGGCGGTAGGAGAGGGCCAGCAGGCGCGGGCGGTGGGTCTGGAAGAGGGTTTCAGCGTTCATGTGGCAAGGATGCAGCACAGTGAATCAGCGTGACAGTGTAGGAGTGCCGTCAGGCGCGATGCACGGGTTGTTTCGGGTTGCAGGGCTGTTCTGGGCAGGGAAGCCCGGGTTTCGCGGCCGAGGCCGCTACTACCAAGGTCGCGGTGGGCCGGGGAGCATGTATCGGCGCCAAGGCGTAAAATGCCCGGCTGAACCCCCGCCAGCCTTCAGCAAGCGAGCAAGCCGTGACATCGATCAAGCAGGAAGACCTCATCCAGTCCGTCGCCGACGCACTGCAGTACATCTCGTACTACCACCCGGTCGACTACATCAAGAATCTTTCCGCCGCCTACGAGCGCGAAGAGTCGCCGGCGGCCAAAGAGGCCATCGCGCAGATCCTGATCAATTCGCGCATGTGCGCCGAGGGCCATCGGCCGATCTGCCAGGACACCGGCATCGTCACCGTGTTCCTCGAAATCGGCATGAACGTGCGTTGGGACGACGCCACGATGGGCGTGGAAGACATGGCCAACGAAGGCATCCGCCGCGCCTACGCTTACCCGGACAACAAGCTGCGCGCCTCGGTGCTGGCTGACCCGGCCGGCAAGCGCACCAACACCAAGGACAACACGCCGGGTGTGGTCAACGTAAAGGTCGTGCCGGGCAACACGGTCGACGTGATCGTCGCCGCCAAGGGCGGTGGTTCGGAAGCCAAGAGCAAGTTCGCCATGCTCAATCCGTCCGATTCCATCGTTGACTGGGTGCTCAAGACCGTGCCGACCATGGGCGCGGGCTGGTGCCCGCCGGGCATGCTCGGCATCGGCATCGGTGGCACCGCCGAGAAGGCGATGCTGCTGGCCAAGGAATCGCTGATGGAGCCGATCGACATCGCCGATCTGCAGGCGCGTGGCGCCTCCAATCGTGCCGAAGAGCTGCGCCTGGAGCTGTACGAGAAGGTCAACGCGCTGGGTATTGGCGCACAGGGCCTGGGCGGCCTGACCACGGTGCTGGACATCAAGGTCAAGGATTTCCCGACCCACGCCGCCAACCTGCCGGTGGCGATGATTCCGAACTGCGCCGCGACCCGCCACGCGCACTTCACCCTGGATGGCAGCGGCCCGGTGATGCTGGATCCACCGTCGCTGGAAGATTGGCCGAAGCTGACCTACGACTCGTCCAAGGGCACCCGCGTCGATCTGGACAACATCACCCCGGAAGAAGTGGCTGCATGGAAGCCGGGACAGACCCTGCTGCTCAACGGCAAGCTGCTGACCGGCCGCGACGCCGCGCACAAGCGCATGGTCGAGATGCTCAACAAGGGTGAGCAGCTGCCGGTGGACCTGAAGGGCCGCTTCATCTATTACGTCGGCCCGGTTGATCCGGTGCGCGACGAAGTGGTGGGCCCGGCTGGCCCGACCACCGCGACCCGCATGGACAAGTTCACCCGCCAGATTCTGGAGCAGACCGGCCTGCTGGGCATGGTCGGCAAGGCGGAACGCGGCCCGGCGGCAATTGAAGCCATTCGTGACAACAAGTCGGCCTACCTGATGGCGGTGGGCGGTTCGGCCTACCTGGTGTCCAAGGCGATCAAGGCCTCCAAGGTGGTCGGCTTTGCCGACCTGGGCATGGAAGCGATCTACGAGTTCACCGTGCAGGACATGCCGGTGACCGTGGCGGTGGATTCCACCGGCGAGTCGGTCCACACCACCGGCCCGCGCGAATGGCAGGCTCGCATCGGCAAGATTCCGGTGGTCGTCGAGTAAGTCACACGCGTCACTGGTGACAGCGCGACGGCCCGGGCTATGCTCGGGCCGTTGCCGTTTTCAGGGGTCGATGATGCGCACATTGCAGTGGATGATGGCTTCGATACTCGGCTTGCTGCTCGCCGGTTGCAGCAACGGCGGCTGGCGCGATGCACCGCGAAATGACCCGGCCGCCTGCGTCAATTACTGCCAGAGCCAATATCAATCCTGCAGCGCCAACCCAAACAGCTACGGTGATTGCGGCGAAGCGAGCCGCAACAATCAGTGTGACAAGATCACCAACCCAGAGCTGCGCGGTGCCTGCCAAACCTCGCAGGCCTTCTGCCAGAACCGCTCGGCGGCGGCAGTCTGTGGCGAGCGCCTGAGCAACTGCATGGCCAGCTGCAACTAAGCCGCCGATAGTGCCGAGCCATGCTCGGCAGCGCTGCTCGGCAGGAGCGCCTTCAGGCGCGAAGCTGGCAATCGTCAGGCGGGTCAGCCTCGCGGCCAAGGCCGCTCCTACGGAAGCTAGAATGCCGGCCAGCCCAATCTGGAAGTTGCTCATGTCCGTTGTCCTGTATGGATCACAAAGCACTGCCTCGTTCGTCGTGCATTGGCTGCTGCTTGAACTCGGCATCGAGCATGAACTGCATCAACTGGATTTCGAGCGCAACGAGCAGAAGTCCGCCGCGTATCTGGCGATCAATCCGGCCGGTCGTGTGCCAACGCTGTTGATGGATGGACAGGTGTTGACCGAGTCCGCCGCCATCGCAATGCATCTGGCCGACCTGCATCCACATGTCGGTTTCGCACCCGCAACCGGAACACCTGCACGTGGCGATTACTACCGTTGGATCTGCTTCTGCGTGTACACGTTGATGCCGGCGTATCGCAGTTGGTTCTATCCGGACGAACCTGCTGGGCAGGACAATGCCAACGAGGTCAAACAGCGCGCCCGCGTGCAGCTGGAAACAGCCTGGCAGCAGATGGCAGACCACCTCGAAATGCACGGTCCGTATGTACTCGGCGAGCAGCTGTCAGTGGTGGATTTCATGCTGACCATGTTGATGCGCTGGAGCCGCAATATGCCGCGCCGGAGCGACAGCTGGCCGGCATTGGCTGCACATGCAGCGAGGATGAAAGCGCGGCCGGCGTTTGCCGAGGTCTATCGGCGGGAAGGCATCACGGATTGGGTGTGATGCGGATGGCTAAGCCCCTCTCCCGCAAGCGGGAGAGGGGTTGGGGTGAGGGGATATCGAAGTCAGCTCTAATGAAAGATCGTCGGCCAGTCCGAAGTAGGCGTCGGATATCAAAGCAACATCAAAGGCGCCCCCTCATCCGCCCCTCCGGGGCACCTTCTCCCGCAGGCGGGAGAAGGGAGGAGGTCAGGCATTTTGGGTTCCGCAGCCGAGCCGAGCCCCAACACCCAGCCTCCCCTCAATCCACATGATCCTCAAACTTGCGCCCGCCCTGGAATGGCATCAGGTGCTGTTTGATGATGCCGTTCGGCACCGTCTCCAGCTTCATCACGCCGTATTCCTGTGGCCATTGCGCTTGATCGCGCGGCAACTTGAACGTGCCCATCAGCATGTCCACCAATGGCAAGTGGATGGCGTAGTTCACGTCCACAAATTCCTGCTGCCTTGCGTGGTGCCAGTGGTGATAGCGCGGCAGCACCAGCAGGTATTCCAGCCAGCCAAAACGAATGCCGAGGTTGGCATGTGCCAGCACTGCCTGCAGGCCGACCAGGATCACGTAAGCGTTCACTGCTGGCGTTGAGAAACCCAGGATCAGCAGCGGCAGCAACACCGCGCTGCGGGTCAGCACAATCTCGACAAGATGGATGCGCGAGCCGGCGAGCCAATCCATATGACGGCTGGAATGGTGCACGGCGTGGAAACGCCAGAGCCACGGGATGTTGTGGTACGCGCGATGCAGCAGCGCTTGCGCCATGTCGGCGACAAACACGGCGATCAGAAATTGCGCCCACACCGGCAGCGATTGGATGGCAGCCTTGAGCGACGGAAATGCCGCAAGGCTGGCGACGGTCGAGGTGGAGGCCGTCACCAGAATCAGAATGAACTGCACCAGCACGTGGCTCATGAAGAAGTAGCCCACGTCGGTCCGCCAGCCGGGCCGCAGCGGCGACAGCTCACGCTTGCCCAGGTAGCGCTCAAGCGGCACGAATACCAGTGCCGAGAAGAACAGCGACAGCACGAACCAATCCAGGCCCAGCGAATAAGGCGTCTGTCCGACGGCGTCGAACTGCACATTGGTGCCGCCCAGCAGCACCGCCACGGTGGCACTGCCGACGCCGAGCGTGGCGATGCGCTTGTTGCGGTCGCGCAGGATGGCCATCGTGCCCATGATGAACGCCGCGGCCAGGCCGATCAGCAGCAGGTGGCGGGCGAAGTGTTCGTTGTAGACCGCGCGGAACTCGCGGCTGGTCAGTAGTTCCGGGAAGTGGAAGCAAGCCACCGCCATCAGGCTCAACAGGCCGAGTAATGCCGAGCCATAGGCGAAAAACGAACGATGTTGTCGGGGCATGCAAGGACTTCCTGTCGGTGACTGGCGGATTCTGCCCGCTGGGCGGGCCAGCGGAAAGCCCTGGGAGCCTCGGGTTTGCGGCACTTCACGCTGGCTGTGCGGTTATCGGCGTAGCGTTTCACTGGCTGGAGTGCGCCCGTGTTGTGGCTGCAACCGCTGGTGAAACGCGTCGTTCGAGGTGTTCAGATGGCCGTGTTGAGTGTCGCTGCAAGCAAGAATGACCACATCCAGGGGCGCTTGGACGCCCCGGTCGTGCTGGTCGAATACGCCGACTACCAATGCCCGCATTGCGACGAGGCGTTCTCGCTGGTGCAGCGGCTGCAGCAGCGGTTTGGCGATGCGCTGTGCGTGGTATTCCGGAATTTCCCGCTGGTGCAGTCCCATCCGCAGGCGTTGCCGGCGGCCATCGTGGCCGAGTATGCCGCCGCGCATGGCCAGTTCTGGCCTGCACACGATGCGCTGTTCCGCAGCCAGCAGCAGTTGGGCGAAGTGGTTTACCGGGAGCTGATGCGCGAGCTGGGTTTGTCCGAGGACGGGATGATGATCGCGATGGAAACGCCGGTGTATATGCAGCGTATCCAGGACGATATCGAGGGCGGCATGCGCAGTGGCGTCAAAGGCACGCCGACGTTCTTCGTCAACGATCAGATTTTCGTGCCGCAACGCAGCTTCGAGGAGCTGTACGAGTTGATCAATGCCGCCGTGATTCCGGCCGGCTGAAAAACGCAGGGCGCGCCAATGACGCGCCCTATGCTGGTTCTCAATCCAGCAGTGCGAGCACGGTTTCAGGCGGGCGGCACAGTGCCGTGCCTTTGGCGGTGCGCACGATCGGGCGGTTGATCAATGCCGGGTGCGCGGCCATTGCGGCGATCAGGGCTGCGTCGTCGTCGAGCTGATTGGCCAGCTCAAGCTCGGCATAAGCCGCTTCCTTGCTGCGCAGCAGATCGCGGGCCGGCATGCCCATTTCGCTCAGCAGCGTGCGCAGCTGTGCGGCAGAGGGCGGGGTGTCGAGGTAGTTGATGACCTCGATGTCGGCGCCGGCTTCCTGCAGCAGGGCCAGGGCGCCGCGTGAATTGGAGCAGCGGTTGTTGTGCCAGATCGTTGCTTTCATTGCGTCAGAACCATTCCAACAGGGAGACGCCGACACCAATGTAGGTGGCGCGGTGGTTGTAGTCGATCATGCTTTCGCCATAGCCATCGAACACCTGCACATGGCCGCGCAGCAGGTTGTTGATCGGGAAACCGTAGTCCAGTTGTACTGAGCCGTGCGCACGGTCGCCGCTGCGCAGCGAATGGCGGCCGGTCAGTGCCAGCTCGTGGCCGTTGCGGTTGTAGACCAGGGTGGCGTCGCCACGGCCGATGTAATCCTCGATGTCCGGGTTGTTGTCTTCGCCGCGGCTTTCGGGAATGCGGTACCAAGGGCGCAGCATGATCGCCCAGTTCTCGCGGTCCAAGCCCACGTTGAAGATCACCCGGTTCCAGCTACGCGACAGCGGATCGCTGCGGCCGTTGGACTGGTGGTTGAGGCTGACGCCCATCATGCGTCCGTTCCAGCCGAACAGCGAATAGCCGTTGCGGAAGGTCAGCATCACTTCGGGTTCGTAGTTGGTTTCACGGAACGGCCGCGACAGCTCGCTGTTGTACGCCTGCCAGCGCGAGCTCTGGGTGTAACCAACCCAGATGTCGCCGTTGTCGCCGAACAGGTTCTCGGCCACCTTGGTCTTGAAGCTGAGCTGGAACTTCAGCTCGGTACTCTCCAGTTCTTCCGACTCGGTGACGGTGTTGTTGGGGTTGGGCGAATGCGGCATCTCATTGGGCTTGCTGCTCCAGAACGCGGGCAGCAGGTACACCGGCTTGTAAGCGCGTAGTTGGAACAAACCCAGTTTGGAGTCCTTGGCCAGTTCCCAGCGGCTGTCCAGCAGCGAGCCGCGGCCGGCGTTGGCGGCCAGCGATTCCAGCTCGTCATGCGCGAACAGCTCATTGCGGCGCGGGTTCTGTTCGTCCAGTGCCTTGGCGGTGGCCTTGGCTTCCTTGCGCGCCATCAGCGCGGCGTTGGCAGCCGCATCGGCTGCGCGGGTGTCGATGGTGCTGCGGCCCAGCGCACTGTCGTAACAGGCCAGGCGGGCGGCGTCGGTTTCCAGCGCAAAGCAGGCCTGCGGCGATGCGGCCTCGGCAACGAATTCCTGGGCCAGAAGGGAGCCGCTGGTGCCGCTCAGGGCGATCAGCAGGGCGTAGTGCAGGGGTGTGTTTCGCATGGTGTGCATCCGGTCGCTACAAGGGGCCGGGCCGGTTCCTTGGCAGGAATAGCCAAGGGGCGGCGAGAGTGGCTGTGGGGGATTGTCGGCGATTGTCCTGCAGAGGGGGAAATCGTGGCGGTGTCGGCTACATGAACCAGGCCGCCGCGAACAGGCCGATCATCGCCATCGCCAGGCCCAGCTTGAGCGCCACGCCCAGCACGATGCCCAACCACGTGCCCAGACCGACCTTGGTGGCCTGGCCCAGCTTGCGCCCGTGCAGGTATTCGCCGAGCAGTGCGCCGGCGAACGGACCCACAAACAAGCCGATCGGCATGAAAAACAACCCGGCCACGGTGCCGATGGCGGCGCCGAGCAGGGCCATCTTGCTGGCGCCCACCTTTTGCGCGCCAATTACCGTGGACAGGATATCGACCACGATGGAGATGACGGTCAATACGCCCAGCACCACCAGCGGCAGCCAGCCGACCCGTTCAAACCCCTCGGTCCACGCCGCGACCAGCAGGCCAAGGAACACCAGCGGCACGCCGGGCAGGGCGGGCAGGATGATGCCGGCGATACCGACAAGAACCAGCAGCGCTGCGATCAGATAGAAGATGAATGAATAGTCCATGTTGACTCTGAAGAGGGTCGAATAGGGGTTGACTTTGTTGCCGGGTCAGGATTGCAATTTGGTTAGCCCCGGGTTAAGTTGCAGCCGCTGAGCTTGGCAAGGTCACCGTGAATCGTGGCCTGATCGGTAGATCGCATGATTTGCTGCATCGTTGCACCTCGCTTCCTCCTTGCAATCAGCCGCCTTAAGGGGCGTTCCATCAAACGAGAGAGAGCACCAGGGAGTTAGTGAGATGTCTGATCGCGAAACCGGTACCGTCAAGTGGTTCAATGATGCCAAGGGCTTCGGCTTCATCAGTCGTGAAACCGGCGAGGACGTGTTTGTGCACTTCCGCGCCATCCAGTCCGATGGCTTCAAGAGCCTGAAGGAAGGCCAGCAGGTCACCTTCACCGTCGTCCAGGGCCAGAAGGGCCTGCAGGCCGACGCAGTGCAGCCGGTCTGAGACCTGCCGCACGCAGAACAAAGAAAGGCCCGCGCAAGCGGGCCTTTCTTATTGCCGGAGGGCTGGGTTGCCAACTCAGCGCAGCACAACGCGGCCGTTCACCACGCGAACGTAGGTGTTCTCGCGGATGCCGCCCAGATCCTTCTGGTTGACCATGATCACGCGGCCGTCGTCCATGCGCACCTGGATGTCGTACGAATTGCCGGTCACGTTCTGCTGGATCTTGTTGCCGGCCAGCGCGCCACCAACAGCGCCTGCCACGGCAGCGATGTTCTGGTTGCCCTTGCTGCCGCCGGTGTGGTCGGAAATTTCATGGCCGGCAACTGCGCCCACCAGGCCGCCGAGGATGGCGCCGGTCGCCGTTGGTGCGGTGCGGCCGGACGCCACGGCGTTGATGCGGGTGACGATGCCGCAATCGTTGCAACGGTTCTGGTTGTAGCCGTTGTCGTAATTGCCGCCGCTGTTGCCGCCGTAATTACCGCCATAGTTGCCGCCGTTGCTGTAACCCGGGGAGGTGGCACAACCGGCCAGGGCCAGGCTGGCAATTGCGCCTACGGCGATCAGTCGAATCTTCATGGTGTTTGTCCTTGCCAGATGAGGATGCGGGTATGAGGACATACCCGTCGCGAAGATCGTGTCGTTTCCCATGTGAATGGAGGGCCAACCACATGTTCAAAAACTGTACTTACTTGAAATCCTGGTGGCAGGCCTTGCAGTCGGTGCCGATCTTCTGCGCCACCACGGCCAGCGCTGCGCAGTCTGCCGGCGGATTGGCGAGCGCGTCATTCAAGGTCGCGCGGAAGCGGCTGGCATGCAGCTGGAAGCGCTGGTCATCGCGCAGACTGGGGAAGGCGGCTTCCAGATCGTTGGACAGGGAACGCAGGGTCTGCAGGCGCGGGGTGGTGTCGTTGATGGTGCAGCGGTTCTGCTTCTGGCTGTCGCTGAGCAACTGTGCCTGCTTGGCCATCACGGTCATCAAGCTGCTCGGGAAGTGGTCCTGGCGGGCCTGCAGGGCGCGCATGCCCATTACCGTGGTGACCACGCCGATCAACAGCCCGGCGATGAGGACGAACAGGTAACGGGATGCTTTGGACGGCGGACGGACGGGATCGGTCATTGCGTTGGCTCCAGCGGCTACGTGGCAGTGAGGGGATGATGTTCGCGCATTATGCCGCCAAGGCTAAAATGTGCCGATGAAAGAACAACTGCGTGAGCGATTTGCCGGCGTGGACCGGCTGTACGGGGCGGGCACCATCGAGCACCTGTCCAACTGCAAGGTGGCCGTGGTCGGCATGGGCGGGGTGGGCTCGTGGGTGGTCGAGGCGCTGGTGCGTTCGGCCGTGGGCCACCTCACCCTGATTGATGCCGACGATATCTGTGTGTCCAACAGCAACCGCCAGTTGCCGGCGATGACCGGCCAGTACGGCCGCAACAAGGCGCTGGCGATGGCCGAGCGCTGCTTGGCCATCAATCCGGATGTGGAGGTGGACGCGGTGGAGTCGTTCCTCACCATGTCCAACATGGAGCAATTGCTGGATCGCGGTTTCGATCTGGTGATCGACGCCTGCGACAGCTTCCGGGTGAAGGTGGAAACCATCGCTTGGTGCCGCCGCCGCAAGCTGCCCTTGATCACCGTGGGCGCGGCCGGCGGCCGTACCGACCCGACCTTGGTGCGCGTGCGCGACGTATCGCGCACCGAGCACGACGCGATGATGGCGTTGATCCGCCGCAAGCTGCGCAGCGAGTTCAATTTCCCCAAGAACGCATCGCGCTATTTCGGCGTGCCGGCGGTGTACTCGCTGGAGAACGTGAAGTATCCGCAGGCCGATGGCAGCGTCTGCGGCGTGCGGCCGAACCTGGGCCCGGACGAAGCGATGAAACTCGATTGCGGCGCAGGTCTGGGCGCCGCCACGCACATCACCGGCGCGTTTGCATTCGTGGCGGTTGGCAAGGCGCTGGAAATGCTGCTCAAGAAGCGCGAGACCACGCCGGCTGGCTGAGGTTGTTGGCGTAGCGCCGCCGTTCCTGCCTGCGTGCTTCTGCAGGAGCGGCTCCAGCCGCGAAGCGGGCCATGCACAACGCCGGCCTGCATTGTGTCATTGCTTGCAGCGTCGGTGCCCGTGGCGCTGCGGGCTTCGCGACCAAGGTCGCTCCCTACGTTGCGGGCATACCAAACAGGCGCCGCGCATTGGCACTGGTCTGTGCGGCGATGGCGACAGGGGTTTCCCCGCGCAGCTCGGCCACGGTTTCCAGAATGGCGGCCAGTCGTGCGGGTTCGTTGCGTTGACCGCGAATGCCGGCATCGGGTTGATCCGGCGCATCGGTTTCCAGCAGCAGATATTCCAGTGGCATCTGTGCGACCAAGGTGCGCAGGCGATTGGCGCGCGGGTAGGTCAGTGGCCCGCCCAGGCCAATCATGAAACCCAGTTTCCATAGCTGCTGGGCCTGCTCCGGGCTGCCGGAAAAACTGTGCACCACGCCGCGCAATTGGCCGGTCTGGCGGATGCGCAGAATCACCTCGTCCACCGCGCGACGCGCATGCACGACCAGTGGCAACTGGAACTCGCGCGCCAGATCCAGCTGGCCCTGGAAGAAGAAACGTTGCCGTTCGGGGTCGAGGTCTTCGACAAAGAAATCCAGCCCGCATTCACCGATGGCGGCCGGTGACTCGCGTTCGATCCATTCCCGCAGCAACGGCAGATGTTCGTCGCGGTGTTCGGAGAGAAACATCGGGTGCAGGCCATAGGCCGGGAACAAGCCTGGGCTGGCGGCACACACCTGCTGCAGCTTGGGCCAGCTGGCCGCGGTGATAGCCGGGACGACCTGCTGCTGTACGCCGGCCGCATGGGCACGGGCGACTACTGCGTCACGGTCGATGTCGAACGCGTCGGCATCGAGGTGGCAATGGCTGTCTACCAGCTGCACGGATCAGCGCTTGCGGGGTAGGGCGGGCGGCGCGGTGATGGGGTCTTTGCGACGCTTCCAGTTGGCCAGCAGTACGGTGCCAAGGCCGAACAGGAGTTCGTCTATGAACGGGACGGGATCTGGGAAAACAACCATGCTGATAACAAACAAGGCTGCAGTGATCTTGAACAAGGTGGGGTAGCGCAGCTTGCGAGCCCAATCCAGGAGCGGAGTCAGCATCAGGGACATGGCAAATCCTGTGGAAGGGAGGAGCAACAGCGCTGATATTGCGACGGCCGAGCCATTTTCGATAGATGTACGCCAGAGATACTGGCCTCTGTTCAGCTTGTTCGTGCTGGAATCGCCCCATATCAGAACGCGGTCAGGCCGCTGGGAGCCCCTTATGAAGAGCACAACAACAACCATTTTGGTGGCCACCGGCGCATTGCTGGTCGGCGGTATCGCCACTGCCGCCTTCATGCAGGGCCGTGACAAGGCCACCACGCTGCCAGCGACGGATACGCCGATGCCGGTCGTGGACGGCGCGCTGCAGGCCGACGATGCGGCGACCGATGCGGTCGTGGCCACCGGCAACAAGCTGGAATATGCCGACGTGCTCAAGGTTGCTCCCGTGACCCAGAAGGAGCGCATTTACGGCACCGTGACCAGCAGCGATCCGATTCGCGAAAGCTCCAGCACCAGCACCCCGCATGAAGTCTGCGAAGACGTGGTGGTGCAGGAGCGTCTGCCCGAGCGCGACGGCAACGTCGGCGGCACGGTGGCCGGTGCGGTGATCGGTGGCCTGCTGGGCAACCAGGTGGGCGGCGGCAACGGCAAGAAGGCGGCGACCGCCATTGGTGCCGCAGCGGGTGGTGTGATCGGTAACCAGGTCGACAAGCGTCACGTCGGTGGCCGTGTGGTCAACCGTACCGAGCGCCAATGCCATACCGAGCAGCGCACCGCTGAATCCAGCCGCATCACCGGCTACAACGTCACCTATCGCAAGCCCGACGGCAGCACCGGCACCATGCGCATGGACAGCAAGCCGGGCGAGCGTGTGTCGTTGGGCAATGCGGACCAGACCATTGGTTACGACGTGACCTACCGTTATGACGGCCAGGAAAAGACCGTACGCATGGACAACCGTCCGGCCAGTGATCGCCTGCCGGTGTTGGACGGCCAGATCGTGACCCAGACGGCTTCGGCTGCAGGGAATAGCAACCGCCAGTAACTGGTGGTGTTTGGTGGGTAAGTGGAAGGCCGGCGAAAGCCGGTCTTCTGCGTTTTGGGCGTGTGTTTAGAAGCACGCCTCCCCTTGGCTTTGCCAAAGGGAGGGGGCGAAAGCGGCATCCGCTGCCAATTATCAGGTGGCAGGAATCACCCCCTCCCTTGCGCGCAGCGGAGGAGAGGGTTGGGGAGGGGTAGAGCTTTGGACGGTAAGTGCTAGCGTTACTTCCCCCAACAACGGAGCACGCAACGTATGAGCATCTTCGACCTGCGGCTGGAAACCGAACGTCTGCTGCTGCGTCCGCCTGCACTGCAGGATTTCGATGCCTTCGCGGCGTTTTGTGCCGATCCCGTCACGATGCAGCATCTGGGCGGTGTGCAGGCCAAGCCGGTGGCGTGGCGAAGCCTGGCCGGGTTGGTGGGCAGCTGGCAGCTGCTGGGCTATTCGATGTTTTCGGTGATCGAAAAAAGCAGCGGTCGCTGGATAGGGCGCGTTGGTCCGTGGCAGCCCTACGGTTGGCCGGGCACCGAGGTGGGTTGGAGCATCGCCTCGGAATTCTGGGGCCGGGGTTATGCACCGGAGGCGGCGCGCGCAACCATCGACTGGGCGTTCGATACGCTGGGCTGGAACGAGGTCATTCACACCATCGCGCCGGATAACGGCAACTCACAGGTGGTCGCACGCAAGTTGGGTTCGAGCATCCTGCGCAGCACGCATCTGCCGCCACCGAATGAAGTGCTGGTGGATGTCTGGGGGCAATCGCGTGCGCAATGGCAGGCCAGTCGGCGCTAAGCGCTGCATAAGTAGTGCCGAGCCATGCTCGGCAAATGGCTTTACTCGGAAAGCCACCGTCGAACACCGCCTCGGGCCGGCGTAACAGCGCGCAGTTTTGCTGCGATTGCAGCTTTACCCCGTCGCTTGGATTCCGGTCAAATGGGCGCCGTCATCTGCCATCGCGGCAGACGGGAGAACCGGTTCAGTGAGTAACTCTGGGGCTGCGTTGACGGTGTATGGCATGTCCACGTCGGGCAATTGCCACAAGGTGCGATTGCTGCTGGAACAACTGGGCACGCGCTACGAATGGTGTGAGGTAGATAGCGCCGCCGGACAGACCCACACGCCGGAATTCCTTGCGATGAATCCCAACGGCAAGGTGCCGTTGGTGCGGCGGAACGACGGCCGCGTGCTCACCGAATCCAATGCAATCCTGTTCTGGCTGGCCGAAGGCACGCCGTTCCTGCCGACTGATGGCTGGCAGCGTGCGCAAGCGCTGTCGTGGATGTTCTTCGAGCAATACAGCCATGAGCCGTATATCGCGGTGGCGCGCTTCATCTGCGGTTGGACGCCGATGGATTCGCCACGTCGCGATGAGCTGCCGCGGCTGCGCGAACGCGGCCATCAAGCATTGGCGGTCATGGAACAGCATCTGACCGCGCACGACTGGTTTACCGGGCCGCATTACGGCATCGCCGATATCGCGCTCCATGCCTATACCGCCGTGGCCGAAGACGCAGGTTTGGCGTTGTCGGGCTATCCCGCGTTGCAGCGCTGGTTGCAGCGCGTGCGTGAGCAGGCCGGCTATACGCCGATGCCCACGCCCACTGCGGAGGTGCAGGCCCGCCTTGCTGCTTCACGCTGAATCCCATCCCTGAAATCACCGCTTGCCTTGTGGAGTCTGTCTGCATGTTTGCTCGTGTACCCCATCCCATTCCGGCCCGCATGAAAGGCCTGAACCGCGCTGAGATCTGCGATACCAATTTCATTGATCACGTTAAAAGTTTGGGGCGGGGGCCAGATGCAGGCCCGCAGGATTCCGCGCCGGTATTGCCCGGTAGCGCGCTGGATGCGAAGGGGTTCCGTGAGTTGTTCGAGTCGCAGTTGATCAGCCGCCACCTGGATTTGATGGCGCGCGTGCTGCGGGTACAGAACAAGGTTTTCTACACGATTGGTTCGTCCGGTCACGAAGGCAATGCGATGGTGGCCCGCGCCACCCGGCATACCGATCCGGCATTCCTGCATTACCGCTCCGGCGGTTTCATGGCCGAGCGTTTCCGCAAGCTGCCGGGCATGGACCCGGTGATGGATTCGGCGCTGTCGTTTGCCGCCAGCAAGGACGACCCGGCCAGCGGCGGCCGCCACAAGGTGTGGGGCAGCAAGCCGTTGTGGGTGTTGCCGCAGACTTCGACCATCGCCTCGCACCTGCCCAAGGCGCTGGGCACGGCGATGGCGGTGGAAGCGGGCAAGCGGCTGGGTCATGGCTTGCCGATTCCCGATGACAGCATCGCAATCTGCTCGTTTGGCGACGCCTCGGCCAATCACGCCACCGCGCAGACCGCGTTCAATGCCGCCGCGTGGAGCAGCTTCCAGAAACTGCCGGCGCCGGTGTTGTTCGTGTGCGAGGACAACGGCATCGGCATTTCGGTGAAAACGCCGGAAGGTTGGATCGCCGAGAGCTTCCGCCATCGTCCCGGTCTGGACTACTTCCATGCGGACGGCCTGGACCTGGCCAATGGCTATGCCGACGTGCAACGCGCCGTCGAGCATTGCCGTCGCACCCGCCGGCCAACGTTTCTGCATCTGCGCACCACGCGTTTGATGGGCCACGCCGGCACCGATTTCGAAATTGAATGGCGCGCACTGGAAGAACTGTGCGCGGTGGAAGCGGGCGATCCGTTGCTGCGCTCGGCGCAGATTGCGGTGGAATCCGGCTTGATGGACAGCGAAGAAGTGCTGGCGCTGTACGAACACACGCGTAAGCGATGCTTCGAGGCGGCCGAAGCGGCTGACCAGCGTCCGCGTCTGACCAGCCTGCAGGACGTGATGACGCCGCTGGCGCCCTACACACCGGAGAAGGTGCAGGCCGAAGCCAATCGTGCGGACTACAGAGAGCGTCGTCTGCAGGTGTTCGGCAGCGAAGCGGCCTTGCCAGAGAACCAACCGCCCAAGCATCTGGCCGTCCAGATCAACCAAGGCCTGCACGAACTGTTCTGCAAGTACCCGGAGTCGTTGCTGTTTGGCGAGGACGTGGCGCAGAAGGGCGGCGTCTACACGGTGACCAAGGGCCTGCAGAAAGCGTTCGGCCCGCGCCGGGTGTTCAACACCTTGTTGGATGAAACGATGATCCTCGGCATGGCCCAGGGCTTCGCCAACATGGGCCTGCTGCCGCTGCCGGAGATCCAGTATCTGGCCTACCTGCACAACGCGGTGGATCAGGTGCGCGGCGAGGCCTGCTCACTGCAGTTCTTCTCCAACGATCAGTACCGCAACCCGATGCTGATCCGCATTGCCGGGCTGGGTTACCAGAAGGGCTTTGGCGGGCACTTCCACAACGACAACTCGATCACCGCCATCCGCGATATTCCGGGGCTGGTAGTCGGCTGCCCAACGCGCGGTGATGACGCAGCAGCGATGCTGCGTACCCTTGCGGCGTTGGCCAAGGTGGACGGGCGCGTGTGCATTTTTCTGGAGCCCATCGCGCTGTACATGACCAAGGATCTGCATGAAGCCGGTGATGGCCAATGGCTGTTCCCGTATCCGGCGCCCGGGCAGAGCATCGCGCTGGGCGAAGGTCGCGTGTACGGCGAGGGCAATGATGATCTGGTGATCTTCAGCTACGGCAACGGCGTGCCGATGAGCCTGCGTGCTGCACGCAGCATCGAGCAGACGCAGGGCTGGAAGGTGCGCGTGATCGACCTGCGTTGGCTGGTGCCGCTCAACGATGCCTGGATTGCAGAACAGGCCAAGGGCGCCAAGCGGATCATCGTGGTGGACGAAGGCCGGCACAGTGCAGGCGTGGGCGAGGGCGTGATCACCGCCTTGGTCGAAGCCGGGCTGGGTAACCTGCCGCTGCGCCGCGTGACCGGTGCCGATACCTACACACCGCTGGCCGGTGCGGCGTTGCTGGTGCTGCCGGGAGATGCGGATGTGGTGGCTGCGGCGGTGGAGTTGGGGTGACATCTCATCGCTTCCCTTCTTCCGTTTTGCGCCGGCCTTCGCAGGACCCAAGGAGGACAGTGAGGGCAGAGGGCAGCGGGCAGAGGAGCGATTGGATCGCAAGCCGCTCTCGGGACCGGCGCTGTCATGAAGCGTCCGGATCTTCGCATCTTCCTTTGCGAGAGAAAGCGCCATAAAGGCTAAAGAGGAGGTGCTTTGTTCTTCGTGGTAGAGCGCGCATTTCCTTGCGACGCACGCATCTGATCGACCGAAGACGCTATGTGGCGATGCAGAGGCTGAGCGCCTTACATCAACGCAGCAGTCGAGCCTTTCCCTTCTCCCCTTGCGGGAGAAGGTGCCCGAAGGGCGGAAGAGGGGGATGTCTTCCGCTCAGGCGTACGCATCCAGCAGCCCGCGCATGCGCAGGGTCTGGCTGCTGGGTGTCGGCATATCGACGCCGGATTCCTGGCCGTTGCCGAACCCGCTGCCAGCGGTGGATTGGCCATCGCCACTCTGTTGTTGCGACGAAGGCTGCTGGCCGACGTCGGCCTGCGCCAGTTGCAGGCCTTGCTCGCCCAGCATTTCGCGCAGGCGCGGCAGGCTGCTTTCCAGTGCTTGGCGCACATCGGCGTTGGCGCTGCTGAAGCTGGCATGCACGCGGTCACCGTCCAACTGCAGCTTCACTTCCACCAGACCGAGGTCATGCGGGGTGATGCGGATGTGGGCGTGACCGATCTTCTGGTCTGCCAGCCAGCCGACGCGGGCGCCAAACGTTTCGTCAAAATCACCGCTGTTGATATCCGGTGTGGCGGTCGGTGCCTGTGCGCTGCCGCCCGCTGCGGTGGCGCGCAGATCCTGTACGGTCTGGTTCTGCAGCAGCGCGCCGAAGTTGCTGGGTGACAGTGCTTCAGCGACATCGAGCTTGCTGCCGATCTGCTCATCGGCGGCTTGGGCGATGGCTATCGGCAACGCCAACGCTGCCGTTTCGGCGTTCTCGCTGGCCGCAGCGATGGCGGCGGAAGCCGGCAGTGCGGCGCCCACTACTGGCAGATTGGCGTTGGCCTGCTGTGGTGCTGCTTGTGCGGTCACGGTGGGCTTCGTGGGTGCGGCTTCCGGTGCGGGCGTCAGCATTGCCGACAAACCCAGCGGCGGCCACGGTGCTTCGTCGGACGGTTCCGCAACGACGCGCTTTGCTTCATCCGTACTCGCTGTTGCGACCGGCGCAGTCTCGTCGCTCTCGCTGCGACTGGCTTCCTTTTGGCCAGAAGAAGAGCGGGGCGGCCGCGCATCCTTGTTGGTTGCCTGCGTCTGCGAATCGGTCTTTTGCGTGGCTGGTTTGTCCTGCAGCAGCGCGTCGAAGCCGGCGTTTGCCTTGCTGTCGGCGCCGCTTCTACGCGGCGCGTTGCCGGCCTCGGAATTGCCAGCAACCGACAGGCCGGAGCTCAGCACATTCATGCCTCGTCTCCTTCTGCCGCCGCAGCCACCTGCGCCTGCCGCACGCGACGGGCGCCGATCTCGTCCATCTCGCGCTGGTCGCGGCGGTCTTCGGCTTTCTTTTCCTGGGCGCGGTAGCTGGCAGCGAGCTGCTCCAGCACCTGCTTGTCGCGGCTGGCCAGCAGCAGGCGGGCGCGCTCGGCGTCCACGCGTTCGCGGTTGCTGTCCACGGTCTTGCTCTGCGCTTCCACGGCGTTGTCCAGGCGGTCCAGGAACGCGCGGCGGTTGAGCAGTTGCGCGGCGCTGGTGGTGGACATCTGCGCGTTGGCATATTCCTCGGCGTACTGGCGCAATTCGGACAGGCGCGATTGGTGAACGTCCAGTGCCCGCTGGCGTTCGGCCAGCTCCTTGGCAACTTCGTCTTCCCGGTCCTGCGCGTGGCGCAGCAGCGGATCCATGCGGCGTGAAGGGCTCATGCGGCGCTCTCTTTATCTACCAGCTGTTGCAATGCGTTGAGGCTGTGACCCAGGTCGGCGGCGGCGTGTACGTCTTGACCGAGGAATTCCATGATCTCCGGCCAACGGTCCAGCGCTTCATCGGTGACCGGGTCATTGCCGCGCTGATACGCGCCGATGGCGATCAGGTCGCGGTTGGCGGTGTAGGCCGATACCAGGCGCTTGAGTTTCCGGATGCGCGCACGCCACACGTCATCGGCGATGTCCTGCACCACACGGCTGACCGACGATTCCACGTCGATAGCGGGATACAAGCCGCTGTCGGCGACACGACGCGACAACAGGATGTGGCCGTCAAGAATGGCGCGGGCGGCATCGGCGATGGGATCCTGCGGATCGTCACCTTCGGTCAGCACCGTATAGAACGCAGTGATCGAACCGCGGCCTTTTGCGCCGTTGCCAGCGCGCTCCACCAAGGCCGGCAGCTTGGCAAATACCGACGGCGGGTAGCCGCGCGTGGTTGGCGGCTCGCCAACGGACAGGCCGATCTCACGCTGGGCCTGGGCGAAGCGGGTCAGCGAGTCCATCAGCAGCAATACGTTCAAGCCCTGGTCGCGGAACCACTCGGCGATGGCGGTGGCGCGGTACGCACCATGCAAACGCGCAAGCGGCGGCCGATCGGCCGGGCTGGCGACGACGACCGCGCGGCGCAGGCCTTCCTCGCCCAGCGTGGTTTCGACAAAGTCGCGCACTTCGCGGCCACGTTCACCGATCAAGCCCACCACGATCACGTCAGCGGAGGTGTAGCGGGTCATCATGCCGAGCAGCGTTGATTTACCGACACCGGAGCCAGCGAACAAGCCGACACGCTGGCCGCGACCAATCGGCAGCAAGGCGTTGATCGCGCGCACGCCGACATCCAGTGGCTGGATGATGGGCTCGCGGGCCAGCGGATTGATCGACACGCCAGCCATGCTGACGTTGCCCTCAGCGCGGATCGGCCCCTTGCCATCCAGCGGCACGCCGTCGCTGTCGATGACGCGGCCAAGGAGGCCTTCGCCCACTTCCACACCGCTGCGCCGGTACGACGGCACCACGCGCGCATTCGGCAGCAGGCCGTGCAGCTCGGCGCTGGGCATCAGATACGAGCGGTCGCCGGAGAAGCCGACGACTTCCGCATCCACCCAGCCACCGTCGATGATTTCGACTTTGCAGGTGGCCCCCATCGGCGCTTCGCAGCCGACCGCTTCCAGGGTCAGGCCGACCGCGCGGCGCAGAATGCCTTCGCGGACGAGCCCGTGACCGCCGGAGGCATCCAGCGATATTCCATCCAACCGCGAAGCCAGGCGCAGGTTGCGCGCATCGGCCCATTCGGCCGGTGCGGGCGAGGGCGTTTCAACGGTGCTCATGGGTTGGCTCCGGCACGACGCAGTACCGTGCTCAAGGCGGCGCGCAGGCGTGCGTCGAGTGTGCCGTCGATGCGCACGGTTTCGGCGTGCACGCGCAGATCGCCCCGGCTCAAGCTGGTGTCGGGAGAAAGGCGCTGGCCCTCCGGCAACGAGAGCAAGCCGCTGAGTGCGGCAATGTCGTCCGGATGCAGGCGCACTTCAACGTCGCGATTGGCGCCGCTGACGGTGTCCAGTGCTTCGTTGACCAGCTCGGACAGCAACGAAGGATCCGCCTCGTAAGCGCGGCCAATCAGCGAGCCGGCGATGCGCACCGACAACTCACCCAGTGCACCGACCACTTCGTTCTCCAGCCGCACCAGCGGCCGGCTGAAGTTGTCGAGGATGCCCTCAATCTGCGCAACAAGACGGCGCACTTCAGCTTGTCCCTGCGCATAGCCTTCGGCGTGACCTTGCTGGAAGCCTTCTTCCTGCGCGGCGTCGCGGATGGCCTGTACGTCTTCCAGCGTCGGCAACTGCACCGGCGGCGGGGCAGGCTCGTCCGCCGTGATGGTTTCGATCAAGTCCGATGCAAACGTGGATGCGCTCGGTTCGACCGGCGCCACGACTGCATTCAGATCCGGCGCATGCCAGCGGACGGCATTGTTCACAGCATTGCCTCCGCGCTGCCGCTGAGGGTGACCGTGCCTTCATCGGCCATGCGTTTGACGATGGCGAGGATTTCGCGCTGTGCGCCTTCCACGTCGGACAGGCGAACCGGGCCGCGCGCTTCCATGTCTTCGAGCAGAATTTCGGCCGCACGCTGCGACATGTTACGGGTGATCTTGTCGCGCACCTTGATGTCAGCCCCGCGCAACGCAAGGCCGAGCCGCTCGCCGCTGACTTCGCGCAGCACCAGCTGCATTTCGCGGTCGTCCAGGTCCACCAAGTCGTCGAACACGAACATCAGGTCCTGGATGCGGTTACCCAGCGGCGCGTCGATGCGCGCGATCTCACTGAGGATGGTCTGGTCCTGGCCGCCGTCCATGAAGTTGAGGATGTTGGCCGCGCACTGCACGCCACCGATGTTGGACGACTTGAGGTTCTGGTTGCCTGCGAACTGGCGCTCCATGATCTCGTTGAGTTCGTTCAACGCATTGGGCGGAATGCCGTCCAGCGTGGCGATGCGCAGCAGTACATCAACCCGGGTGCGGTCAGGCAGCAGCTTCAACGCATCGGCTGCCTGATCGGTTTCCAGATGCGCCATGACGATGGCGATGATCTGCGGATGTTCGTTGCGGACCAGATCGGCCACGGCGCGCGGGTCCATCCACTTCAGTGCATCCAGACCGGTGGTGTTGCGGCCGAGCAGGATGCGGTCGATCAGATTGCCGGCTTTCTCCGTGCCCAGCGCCTGCACCAGCATGTTGCGGATGTAGTCGTCCGAGCCAACACTCAGCGAGGTTTTGTTGCCCAGCTGCGCGCCAAATTCGTCCATCACCTGCTGCACCTGCTCGCGGGTGACATCGCTGAGCGTGGCCATGGCGATGCCGATTTTCTGCACCTCTTTGGGTTCCATATGGCGCAGCACTTCGGCCGCATCGGTTTCGCCGAGCGACAACAACAACACGGCGGCGCGCTGCACGCCGGTCATGGGAACTGCATCAGTCATTTGCCACCCAACCCTTCACTACCTGTGCCACGCGCTTGGAATCGGTGCGCACGGCTTCACGCGCCATGCGCAGACGTTCTTCATAGGCATCGACCGGCAGGGCGAGCTTGGCGTCGTTGTCCAGACGCAAGCGGTCAGCGGCCAACTCTGGCATCTGCGTGCCGTCGTCCATCACCTGAACATCGGCGCTCAGTGGGTCGTCGCTCGTGCCCGGCAATGCCTTGGGCGGGCCGGAAATCTGGCGCAGCGCCGGGCGCAGCACGCCAAACAGCAAGGCCAACACCACGATGGCGCCGAGCACCAGACGCAGTGCATCGCGCAGCTGCGGGTTTTCCCACCAATTGGGGGCTTCCACCGGAATGGATTCGCGCACGAACGGCGCGTTCATCACCGACACGGTGTCGCCACGCTCGGCGCTGAAGCCCACGGCCTGCTTGACCAGGGCTTCGACGCGGGTCAGTTCGGCCGCGCTCAACGGTTGATCGCTGACCTTGCCGTTGGCACCGGCGCGCGGCACGTGATCGACCAGCACGGCAACCGATACACGCTTGACCCGGCCGGCCGGCTGACGCGTGTGCTGCAGGGTGCGGTCCAGCTCGTAGTTGCGGGTAGCGTTCTTTGACGTCTCAGTCGGCGTTGCTGCGGTGGCCGGCGCAGGCGTTGCGGCCGGGCCGGGCGGGGTGTTGCTGGCCGCACCGGGGATGCCCTGCGGGCCGGCGGTGCTACTGGAGTTTTCGCTGATCTGCTCGCTGCGCACTTTCTGCGGCTCGGCGCCGTACAGCTCGCGTGCTTCCTCGACGACGGAGAAGTCCATGTCCACGCTGACTTCGGGATTGACCCGGCCGGCGCCGGCCATCGGCTCCAGCAGTTCGCGGATGCGTTGGTTGTACGAGCCTTCCAGACGACGCACCTGATCGAACTGCGCAGCGTTGAGTGCGGCGTCGCTGTTGGGGTCGGCAATGGTGAGCATGCGGCCGCTTTGGTCGACCACCGTCACGCGCTCGGGGGCGAGGTCGGGAATGCTGGAGGCGACCATGTGCACGATGGCGTCCACCTGATTGCGTTCCAACTGCTGGCCGCCGCGCAGTTCCAGCACCACCGAGGCGCTGGCAACATCGCGCTGGCGAGTGAAGGCACTGGGCTTGGGAATGGCCAGATGCACGCGGGCGTCACGCACCGGGCGGAGGGTGGAAATGGTGCGCACCAATTCGGTTTCCAGTGCGTGCTGATAGCGCGCACTTTCAACGAACTGGCTGACGCCGAAGCCCGGGTCGCGCTCCATCATTTCAAAGCCCAGGCGGCCGCTCTCGGTCAGGCCGGAGCCGGCCAGCTTCAGGCGGGCGTCGTGCACGTTCTTTTCCGGCACGCTGATGGCGCCGGTGCTGGCATTGAGTTCAAACGGAATCTGCGCTGCGCGCAGCAGATCGGTGGCCTCGGCGGTCGCCTTCTGATCCAGCCCGGTATAGAGCGGCATCATCGGTGGCTTCTGCGCCCAGAAGAACACGAGCAGGCCCGCCGCAACGGCAACGGCAATCATCGCCATCAAGCCCAGGCGACGGGTGATCTGCAGACTTTGCAGGCGGTCGAACCAGGCACCGGCCTGTTGGGTGTTCAACGAATCTTTGGGAAGCGCGAGAGCCATGCGTTTCTATCCTTACAGCGGCATGTTCATCACGTCCTGGTAAGCCTGGACGAGACGGTTGCGGACTTCCACGGTGGCGCGGAACGCCAGCTGGGACTGTTGTGATGCGACCATCACCTTGGCCAGATCAGCACCGGGTTCGCCGCGCTCGAAAGCGGCGGCCAGTTGCCCGGATTTCTGCTGGGCCTCGTTCACGCCCTTGATGGCGCCCTGCAGGGTTTGGCTGAACGACGGCGCATTGACGTTCTGCCCTTCGCTCAGTCCCTGGATCGCGTTGCTGCGCGGCATATCGGCAAGCGGCCCAACCTGGGACGCCTGGCTCTGCAGGGTTCGGATCTGGGAGAGAACGGAGGTAATGGAATGAGACATCGAAACGGATTCCAGAGAGAGAGCTTTCAATCCCCGTACTTGCAAGTGGCGTGCCACGAATCCGGGGCCATTTATCCGGCACTGCGGTGGTTTCGGCGTCCGCAGAGCGGCGTGCCGACGGAATTCTGTCTCTGGGCCGGAAGGCGGTGTGTGCGTGTGGCGGGTATCTGCCATGACCCCGGTGCAGGGCGCCACGCGGTGAAGGTTCGTCGGTTGCGGTGTGTTGGCCGCTGCATGCCGGTCTGGATCGACGGCCGGAGGTTCAATCGAACGCCCCGGCCGTGGGATTCAGTGATCGGGATTTGCGATACCTGCCGCGCTTGAAGCGCGGGCCGGTGCTGCGGACGGGGAAGTTCACGCGTCCGCTTCATTACGTGTTGGGTACTGCGTTTGCTCAACCAGCGCCGACCTTGCGGTTTGCACTGTTCCTGTAGAAGCCGACAACTACCTCAACCGGTGGCGTCGAGCTGTTCGCGTTCAATGCCGTACTTGCGCAGCTTTTCAACCAGGGTGGTGCGGCGCAGACCGAGCAGCTGAGCGGCATGTGCGACTACGCCCTGGGTACGTTCCAATGCTTCGTTGATCAAGGTCAGCTCGATGCTGGCCATGTGATCGCGCAGGTCCAGGCCTTCGCTGGGCAGGTGGGTTTGATCCGGTGTGGATGCAGCCTGTGCATCGTTGCTGGCCTGCACCGAATTGGCGGAAATGGAACTTGCCGAGATGGCCCGCAGCGGACGTTCATCGTCGCCATTGCTGGCCTGCGTGGCTTGTTGATCTCCGCGATAGCGGCTGGGTAGATCCTGCACCCGCACCAGACCATTGGGATGCAGCACGGCCAAACGCTCGACCAGATTGGTCAGCTCGCGCACGTTGCCCGGCCATGCGTAGCCGGCCAACGCCTGCAGGGCTTCGTGGGTGAAGCGCACTTCACCACGACCGGTGCGCGCCAGCTGCGTGGCAATGGTTTCCACCAGCGCCGGGATGTCGGTGGTGCGCTCGCGCAGGGCGGGCACGTCGATGGGAAACACATTGAGGCGGTAGAACAAATCCTCGCGGAATTTGCCCTCGGCGATGCGGCTTTCCAGATCGCGGTGGGTCGCGGCGATGACGCGCACATTGCAGCGGATGGTCTGGTTGCCGCCCACGCGCTCAAAGCTGCGCTCCTGCAGCACGCGCAGCAGCTTCACCTGCATCGGCAGGCTCATGTCGCCGATTTCGTCCAGCAGCAGGGTGCCGCCTTCAGCCATTTCAAAGCGGCCCTTGCGTGCACTCAGTGCGCCGGTGAACGCGCCTTTCTCATGGCCAAACAGTTCGCTTTCGAGGAGATCAGGCGGAATCGCACCGCAGTTGATCGCCACAAACGCGCCATCGCGGCGCGGCGAACGCTGGTGGATGGCGCGTGACACCACTTCCTTGCCGGTGCCCGATTCGCCCAGCACCAGCACGGTGGTGTCGAAATTGGCGACCTGCTCGATCAACTGGCGCAGCTCGGTGACGGCCGGGCTGTGGCCGGTCGGGCCGGTGTCGTCGTTGTTGCCGGCCTGGTGCTCGGCATCCAGACGCTTGAGGCTGGCGCGACGCAGCAGTGCTTCCACCTGCGTGTGGCGCATGGGCTGTTCCAGCGGCCAGACATTGGCTTCGTGCAGGCCGTAGTGGCGCGAGAACGCCAGCGGATCGCTGTCGGCCAGCAGAATCGGCGGCGGCAGCGAAGCGGCAGCCAGCCAGTTGAAGAAGCCGGCGGCACGGTCGGCATCTTCCAGTCCGCCGACCACGATCGCCATCCAATCGTTGGCGCGATGGCGACGGGTGTCGATGTCCTGTGCTTCGCTGACCCAGCGCGGATTGAAATCCATGAACTCCAGCAGCGCGATGGTGCGCTCTGCACGTATGGCATCGGCATCGATGACCAGAATGCGCGATTCACTCATGACTCGGGTCCTTCAGTGTTTCCAGGATCGGCATGACCTCCTGGATGTACGACAGTTTGCTGACGAAGTTGTCGGCACCGGCACGCAATGCGTGCTCGCGGTGTTCGGAATCGTCGAAGTGGCTGGCGATGACGATATAGGGCGCATCGTCCTGACTCTTGATCAGGCGCGTGGCCTGCAGCCCGCCCATTTCCGGCATGGCCAGGTCCATCAACACCACCTGTGGGCGCAGCGATTCCGAACGCTCGATCGCTTCCAGCCCGTTGGCGGCGCTACCAACTACCTGCAGCCAGTCGATCTTGCGGAAATGGCGCATGGCCGCGTTGATGAAGCCTTCATGGTCGTCGACCAGCAAAACAGTGAGCTTGCTCATGGGAATCCTTGGTTTCAGCCCACACGGGCCAGCTGGGGCTTGGCGTTGCAACGGCGGCGTTCGCGGGCCGGGGCGATATCAAGCTGTTCGCGGTATTTTGCGACGGTGCGACGTGCAATGTTCACCCCTTGGCGTGCGAGCAAGCCGGCGATGGCTTCGTCGGCCAACGGACGCGCCGCCGGTTCGGAATCGATCAAACGCTTGACCATCGCCTTGACTGCCTGCCCGGAGACGCTGGCGCCTTCCAGCCTTACTGCGAAGAAGTGCTTCAGCTCAAAGGTGCCGCGCGGGGTCTGCAGGTATTTGCCCGAGGTGATGCGCGAGACGGTGGATTCGTGCATGCCGATGATGTCGGCCACTTCTTTCAGGGTCAGCGGCGCCATTGCCTCTTCGCCGTTGACCAGAAATGCGGCCTGGCGTTCGATGATGACCCGCGCGGTGCGCAGCAAGGTGTCGTAGCGCATCGACAAACCCCGGGTCAGCCAGCGCGCTTCCTGCAGCAGTTCGCGCAGCGGCTGAGCGGCTTCACCCGCGCTGTCGGCGACCACGCGCTCGTAGCTGGCGTTGATGCCGATACGCGGCGTGGTCGCCGGGTTGAGTGCCACCCGCCACAGGCCATCGGCGTGCCAGGCAACCACGTCAGGAATGACCGCCACTTCCTGCTGCGGCAACAGGGTTTCACCCGGACGCGGCTGCAGCGACAACACCAGGCGGAAGGCTTCACGGACGTCGTCTACTTCGGCATCCAGCGCCTGCGCCAACGCCGGCAGGTCGTGGTTGGCCAGCAGCTGGACGTCGGCATCCAGCAAGCGCACCGCCAGATGACGGGCGGGCACGCGGCCCGGCAACGCGACCAACTGTGCGAGCAGGCATTCGCGCAGATCAACCGCCGCCATGCCGGCTGGCTCGCCATGCAGCAGGCGCTGGCGGACTGCTTCAACATCGGCGCTGGTGCGGTCCAGTCGCGCGCAGGCCAACTGGGTAAGGGCGGGCAGCGCGCCCTGCAGATAGCCGGCGTCGTCACATTGCTCCAGCCAATAGCGGGCAACGGTGAGATCGGCTTCGTCGAGTTCCAGTGCCAGCGTGTTGAGAATGCGCAGCTGCGGATCGCTGGATTCGCCGGCGGCGATGCGGGCCATGTGGTCGTCGTCTACGCCATTCCAGCTGGCGGCGGGCATGTCCCACATGGTGCTTTCGGGCAGTTCGTCGAACGCGGCAGTTTCAACCTGTGCTTCGTCGGCGGCTGTGGTCGGTGCGGCATCCTCGCGCTCCTCGCTCAGTTCCAGCAGTGGGTTGTTTTCCAGCGCCTGTCGCACCTCCAGCTCCAGCTGCATGCCGTTGAGCTGCAACAGGCGGATTGATTGGAGGAGTGCAGGGGTCAGGTGGAGCTGCTGACCCAGCTGTGCGGACAGTGTGGTTTTCATGCGTTATTCCCGATTGCACCGCTGTGCCGGTGCGTTGTGGAACGCATCTTGCGTGGCCGCCGTCAGTGTCGGAATAGGTGGCGCCCTGAGGGATGTAGTTGGCGCGCCCACGGCGTGTAGGGGTTTTCCCTACATGGTGACGGTTATATGACGCTATTGTCAGCGATATTTATTGCAAGTCACTGATTTATAACAATTGCTGCAGGTGCAGCGACGGAAATCCGTTTTTGTGACGCCCGGCAGCTTTGGAGGCGTCTTGCGGCTCAGGCCAGGTCTTTTTCGTGGCGTACCGCGAGCAACAGCAGGTCATTTGCGCGACGGCAGCCCAGTGCTTCCATCATTCGGGCGCGGTGGGTTTCCACGGTTTTGATGCTGATGCCCAGATCGGCGGCAATTTCCTTGGTGGTCCGGCCATTGCCCAGATACCGCAGGATCTCCCGTTGACGCGGCGACAGGGCGGCGATCCCGGTCGGCCGGGCGCGTGTCAGCAGCGGGGCCAGCATCTTGGCCGAGATCTGCGGGCTCAGGAACAATTGGCCGGCATGGGCCGCGCGCAGCGCCAGTTCCAGCTCGGCTGGCGCCGCATCCTTGACCAGAAAGCCAACCGCACCGCGATCCAGTGCATCGCGCACATGTGCGGCGTCGTCGTGCATGGACATGATTACCGCGCGTGCGTGCGGGATGCGCTCACGGATGTCGCTCAGTGCTTCCAGTCCGCTGCGTCCCGGCAGCGACAGATCCATCAAGATCAGGTCCGGCACATGGAACAACGCCATCTCCAGCGCCTGCTCGGCATTGCTGGCTTCGGCGACGACTTCGATACCGTCGAACGACTGCAGCAACCGGGTTAAACCGGCCCGCACCAATGTGTGGTCGTCAACGATCAGAACGCGCACGGAATGAGTTAACTCGATGGAATGCAGCACCTTAACGGAGCGGGCGGGCAGGCGCCAGCAGGCCAAAAGTACCGGTTGTTTCAGCGATTACGTCGGCTGTCGGCAATTTGACGGCGATGCAGGCGGAACAGGTGCTTTTCCAGTGCTGAACCGAGTGCTTCGCTGGGGTTGTGCAGCCGCAACCACAGATGAAAACCGCCGGCTGTACCTGTCTGTGCGAGTACCACGACCGGCAGTTCGATGTTGTCGGGCAGCCATTCGGCCGGCTGCAGCTTCACCACACCGGCGGTGCCCGGTGACACGTCGCTGGCCTGTTCCAGATCAATACGCAGACCGTGTCGCGACCAGCGCAACGGCCGCATCGGCAATGCGGCGTTGGATTGCTGCATCAGGCGACCAAGCAGCACCAGGGTCAGATCCATGCGTGCTTCCAGACGCTGCAGCTGCGCGCTGCTCTCGGCGCGCTCCTCGCTATCGTCACCGCCACGCGAATCCTCCACCAACGCAACACTGCGCAGGAGCATCTCCGACGCGCCCGGGCGCACCACGCTGGCGCCGGCCTCAAACACCACCGGCAGCGTGACGTCACAACTCAGCGTGTCGTCAAACAACTCCGCTTCGGCAGGATGCGAGAGGCTGGCCGGAGTCATGGCAGGGTGCCGGCTTGTTGGTAGGCGTTGACGGCGCGAGCCGACTGTCGCTCGTGGCGCAGATGAGTGGCGGCTTCATCGCGCAGTTCCCGCATGCGAGCGATCAGGGTCTGCTGCTGTTCCTGCAGCTGCTGCAAGGCGGGCAGTTGCTCTGCCACATCATGTGCCTGGATGTAGGCACGCAGGCGTGCGTCATGATCATTGACGATGCGCTCGGCCAGCGGGTGATCTTCACTGCTGATGGCGTTCTTGAGCGATTCCAGATCAGCCTGCAGGGCCTGCAGCATGGCGTTGTGGTCAATGGGCATTTCAGGCTCCGTTGGCGACCGGATGGCTGCGCTGCTCAATCGGAATTGCGTTCCATGCCGATTCAATCTCGCCCAGCAAAGAAAGCGATTCCTGCAGCGCGTTGACGTCGTTATTGAGATTGGCTTCGGTCAAACGTTGCACGATGTAGTCGTAGAGCGCGGACAGATTTCCAGCAACTTCACCGCCGGCGGCATGGTCAAGTGAGCCGTTGAGGTGGCCGACGATGGCGCAGGCTTCACCGATGGCTTTGCCTTTCAGGGCCTGATCCCCTTGTGCCAGAAAGGCTTCGGCGCGACGCATGCGCTCGTTGGCACCTTCCAGCAGCAGGGAAACCAGCTTGTGCGGATCGGCATCCACCACCCGCGTGGAGACGCCAATCTGGCGATATTGCTCGGCGAAATTGCGGTTGGTGCCGTACATGTACTCAATCTCCTGGTGTTCGCGCAGTGAAGATGACTGCCGATACATCGTGTATGTCGCTTGATTCTCTATCGGCCATCAACGTCGCTGGCTTGAGCGATCAGTGGTGATTACTTGGCCATCCCGGCAAGTTGTTGGGTCAAGTAATCACTGGTGCTCTGCATCCGCGCGACCATGGCGTCCATTGCGGTGAACTGTGCGGTGTAACGCACTGAGATCTTTTCCATGCGTGCATCCAGATCATCCAGCTGCTTTTCCAGCGTCTTTATCTCTTTGTTGAGCGCGTCGGTGCGTTGCACCAGCGTGCCGGTGCCACTGTCCAGGTTGCTCTTGAGAATGCTGTTCATGCCTTCGTAGAGGTTGCCGCTCTTGCCGACCAGCCTCTCTGCGGCTGCCGGGTTCTTGGCAATTGCCTTGTCGAAGGTGCTGGCATCCAGGGATAACGTGCCGTCCTTGGTGACGGTCAGGCCCAGTTCCTTGAGGTCAATGACATTGGCACTTAGCTGGCCGCGCAGCTGCTGCTGCATGCCGCGCACCATTGAGTCACCGGTGAGGACAGAGGCCTTGTCTTTCTCCGCGTCGTAAGCGCTGGATGTCTTCAACAGGCTGATCGAGGCGTTGTACGCGGTGACAAACGCCTGCATCGCGGTTTTCAGCGGCTCGTTGTTCTGCGTAATGGTCAGCGCTGTTGTGGTGCCCGCCTCAGCCTTGGTCAGGTCCAGGGTTACCCCGGCAATGATGTCGCTGATGCTGTTGCTGCTGGATTCGCGGTCAAAGCCGTCCACGCGTACGTGAGCATTGGTGGGAACGCTGGTCTGGGACAGGCCGCCACTGGTGCCGTCCCAGCTGAGCGCGGAAAGGCCGCCATCGCCGCCGCTGGCGCTCACCGTGAGGGCGCCATCGGTGCCGGAGTTGACGGCGTTGAGCACCAGATGCTGACCATCATTGGCCGTAATGACCGTGGCGTTCACGCCCTTGCCGCCGGCAGCGCTGTTGATGGCTGCCGCGATGCTGGTCAGGGTGCTGCCGGATGCGATATCGACCGAGATGGATTCTTCGCCCCAGCCGATGGACAGCTTGCCATCGCCGACCACGTCGTCCGCTTTATAGGCGCCCGAGCTGAGTTTCTGTGGCTGGGCCAGGCTGACCACTTCAATGTTGTAGCTGCCCGCAGCGGCCAGTGTTTTGCCGGTTGCCGGATCGGTAACGATGGTGGCGCTGAATCCACTTTTTTCCGGCACCGACGTTTTGAACGCACGGGTGTCTGCCGCCTTGCCCATGGCTTCCATCGCGGTCTGCAGGCCGCTGAGTGAGCTTTTGATGCTGCCCAGCGCCGAAAGTTTGGCGGTGGCAGCAGTTCCCTGGGTATTGATGCGGTTGGCCGAAGGCGCACGTTCGGCGGCCACCAGCTGCGCAACGATGGTCGGGATGTCGAGGCCAGAGCCGACGGCGGATAAAGACATGTGAATTCCTCTTGCGGCAAGGGGACGGCTGCACCGCAGTCATCCCAGATATCGGCACGCGGCAGGACAGCTTTAGCCGGGTGGTCGCGCGGGGAGCTGCAAGTGGCGTGCCAGCAGAGTAGGGGGAGTGTCGGTAGGAGCGACCTTGGTCGCGAAACGCGTGGTACGAATGATGCCGCGTGATCTGCAGTGCCTTTGGCGCGGCGATCTGGGCGTTGTTCTGCTTCGCGGCTGAAGCTGCTCCTACAGGTGCGTTTCTGGTCCTTCATAACAACAAACCCCGCCTGTTGAGGGCGGGGTTTGTGTTGGCGGCGATGCTTTCGCAGCGCCGCCGGATGTTGCCTGCGGGATTAGCGCAGCAGGCTCAGCACGTTCTGGCTGGTCTGGTTGGCCTGGGCCAGCATGGCGGTACCGGCCTGCTGCAGGATCTGCGTGCGGGTCAGTTCTGCCGTTTCCTTGGCGTAGTCGGTGTCACGGATACGGCTACGTGCGGCCGACATGTTCTCCGAGGAGGTGTTCAGGTTGGCAACCACCGAGGTGAAGCGATTCTGCACCGCACCCAGATCGGCACGGGCCGAGTTGATGGTGTTCAGGGCAGCGTCCATTGCGTTCAGTGCGTTGTCGGCACCGGCGGTGGTGGAGATGTCCAGATCCTTGAAGCCGGTTGCGGCTTCGCCGGCCTTCCATGCGGTGCCTGCAGCGTCGGCTTTGGTAGTGCCTGCGGTCAGACCGACCTGGTCTGCCAGGACGCCGGTGCCTGCGCCAACGGTGATGTCACCGAGCGACGAAGACAGGGCGAGGGAGCCATTTTTATCCAGCGAGGCGGTGACGCCGGTGTTGTAGCTCTGGTTGTTGATGGCCTTAACCAGGTCGCTGGCACGCTGTGCGGAGCTGCCGGCGGCGCCGAACTCGATGGTCGTCGTGCCCTTCTCGCCAGTCAGGGTGAAGTTACCCGCGCTGAAAGTACCAGCCACGGGTGCGGTACCTACCACGGCTGAGCCGGTAACGGGAGTCTTGAACGCAGTATTCGCGAATGCGTCCGCTGCGTTGGGGGCAGTGCCGGCCACTGCGACCGTCATGGCACTGCCGTCGGCCTTCGTGAAGGTGAGGTCGCCCTTGGCAGCGCTACCCGTGTAGGTGACGCCGGTTGGCATCGTGGATGCTGCAAGGGCGGTGTCGATGTCAGCAGCGGAAACTGTATCGCCGATAGCAGCAAGGGTCTTGCTGACGACCGCGGTGCCATCGACTGTCAACGTGAACGTTTGGGCAGCTGCGTCTGCGGTTACCGTGGTGAAGGCGCCGGAAGCACCTGAAGTGGTAGCTACGGCTGGCTTGTAATCTGCACTGCCCGCCACGCCGCCAGTGCCCAGAACCGTCGAGGCGCTCATTGTTGCTGCGGTATCAACCTTATTCCAGTTGCCCAAGTCCTTGATGCTGGCGTTGGCGATCTGGGCGATATCGATGGTCTGGCCCTGGTCGGCGCCAATCTGGAACGACTGTGCCTGGAACGAACCATCCAGCAGCTTGGTGCCGTTGAAGTTGGTCTGCTCGGAGACGCGCTGGATTTCAGCCTTCAGCAGCTGAACTTCGGCGTTCAGTGCCTGACGGTCGGAATCAGAGTTGGTGGCGTTGCGCGACTGCACCGACAGGTCGCGGATACGCTGCAGGTTGCTGCCGATTTCGGTCAGCGCGCCTTCGGCGGTCTGTGCCATCGAGATGCCGTCGTTGGCGTTGCGGGCAGCCTGGTCCATGCCGCGGACCTGGGTGCTGAAGCGCTCGGAGATTGCCAGACCGGCGGCGTCGTCCTTGGCGCTGTTGATGCGCAGGCCCGAGGACAGGCGCTGGATCGAGGTGGCCAGGCTGGAGCCGCTGGTACCCAGGTTACGCTGGGCGTTGAGCGACATGATGTTGGTGTTGATGACTTGTGCCATGATTCGGGCTTCCTGTTTTGCGTTTGGTCCGGCACATCACCTGGCCGGTACTGGGTGCAGTGGGGCGGGTGTAGGAGCCGTAGCACCGCTGCTGATACCAATAACGGCAGGTTTTCGGGGAGCTTTAGCGCATTCCCGGAAAGTGATTTCAAGGCCACAGAAACAGATAAGCCCCGGTTTCCCGGGGCTTATCTGTTTCAAGCAGTCCTGTAGTGCCGAGCCATGCTC